>NZ_CBFHVK010000006.1:0-200672 GCF_965659345.1 Planktotalea sp.
CTGCTCATGTCCGCGAGCTATCACGCTGGATTCACACAGTGAATCCTACAGTGCCCGATTTGTGCAACAAAGCCATTATTATGCATACTATCTTAACAGACGGTTGAATTTGTTCAACTTTCAGCGAGACCGGCGTTTGGCACGCAAGGTCGGATCAGCCTCGCGCGGGTTTTCAGGCCAAGGATGACGCGGATAGCGCCCGCGCATATCTTTGCGCACATCTGCGTATGACGTGTCCCAAAACGCAGGAATATCTGTGGTGGTTTGAACAGGTCGCCCCGCAGGAGAAAGTAGCGTAACGCGCAATGCTTGGCCTGCAACGATAGGGTGGACCGTGGTGCCAAACATCTCTTGCAAGCGCAGCGCTATTTCAGGAGTGCCATATTCGTAATCGACGGGAACACGTCGCCCAAGGGGCGTTTCCACATGTGAAGGCGCGGCTTTGTCGAGGCGTTGTTGTTGCTCCCAAGTGAGAAGCGATTTCAAGGGGTCAAGCAAATCCAATGCTTTGAGTTGCGCCGCGTTCCTGATGTTAGAAAGAAAGGGCAACAGCCAATGCTCAATACTGTCCAAAAGTGCGGTTTCACTGAGATCAGGGAAGTCTTCACCCGTTTGACGCATCAGATCAACACGTGTGCGAAAGCGTTGTGCTGCAGCGGAAAACGTCAATCCTAACGCGCGAACACCATCTAGCATTGCATGAGCAATCGCTTGATCTGGCGCGTCTTTCCAAAGACGCTCATCCAAAATCAGCGCGCCCAGCTTTTCGCGCTGATAAGCAATCACGCGACGCTCGCGTTTGGACCATGCGCACTCTTCAATCCAAGCGATCTGGTCGCTGTATAGCTCTCGAATATCCGCTAGATCCACTTGTGCGGCTTGCCTGATGCGTGCTTCGCGCGGATTGCCGTCCGTATCCGTAACAACAATGAAGGGGGTATTTCCAAGAACGTCACTCTCTTCCATCACAGCGCCTTTGCCGCCCGAAAGCACATAGCGCGGTGCATCCCCCTTGCGTCTTTGACCGATGCGATCAGGATAGGCGAGGGCGGCCATCGCACCAAGATTGAGAGAGCCTTGTGGCGCATTCGGTGCAAGCTTGCTCAAGCGTTTTACTTCTTGCGTTATGCGGTTCGCATACTCCTTTGGTACGCGACGATCAATTAAGGCGCGCAGACGCAAAGACAGATCGCACCCCGAGCCGCGCCCGAGCGGATCACGCTCATTCAAAATGACCGCAAGGGTTGCTGCTTGTTTGCCAGCGACACTCAGCATGTGGCCCAAACGGGGGTGTAGCGGCATGCGTGCAAGCGCGTTGCCATGTGCTGTGATGCGCAGGTCTCGATCGAGCGCACCAAGCGTTTGCAACAGTGTTTGTGCTTCGCCCAATGTGATCCGGTTTGGTGGGGTCAGAAAGGGCAAGTCTTCTGGCGGCGCGCCCCAAAGTGCGAGCTCAAGCGCAAGACCGGTCAGATCGGCTGTTTCGATTTCAGCGGGCGCAAAAGAAGGTAGCGTTCCGTTTTCCCCTTTCGCCCAAAGCTTGTATGCCGTGCCGGGGCCAAGGCGGCCGGCGCGACCCGCACGCTGGGTGGCTTCCGCCCGAGAGGCACGTTCGGTCACAAGGCGCGACATCCCAGTTCCTGCATCAAAGCGCGCTCGACGGGCCAAGCCACTATCAACAACAGTGGTGATGCCCTCAATCGTAAGCGAGGTTTCCGCGATGGAGGTTGCAAGCACGACTTTGCGTCGTCCGTCCGTTTCTGGCTGGATCGCTGCGCGCTGATCTTGGAACTTCATCGCGCCAAAGAGCGGACGCAGGGTCGTGTCGCTTGCGATACGTGCAGCGAGCAGGCTTTGAGTTCTGCGAATTTCGCCCTCACCTGGAAGAAAGGCGAGAATGCTACCGTCGGTTTCGTTCAAGGCTTGGGATATGAGATCGCTCATATGTGTCTCTATGCGGCGTTCTTTCGAGGGTGGACGCGGCAGAAAAATCTGCTCGACCGGAAAGTCGCGCCCCTCGGACGTAATAATTGGCGCGGCATCGAGAAGTTCGGCGACAGGGGCAGCATCAAGCGTGGCAGACATTACAATGAGCGCAAGGTCTTCGCGCAAGGCTGTACGGCACTCGATACACAAGGCGAGACCGAGATCGGCATTCAGCGAGCGTTCATGAAATTCATCAAAGATCACGCAATCAATACCCGTCAGTTCGGGATCGGATTGGATCATTCGCGTGAGAATTCCTTCAGTGACGACCTCGATACGTGTCATCGCGGTTGTCTTGCGCTCTCCGCGCATCGCATAGCCGACGGTTTGCCCGACAGGTTCGTTGAGTTGACTGGCAAGCCGTTCCGCTGCGGCGCGCGCGGCAAGGCGGCGAGGCTCGAGCATAATGATTTTACCGCCGAACTTAGCTGTTTGCAGCACAGCGAGAGGAACTCGCGTGGTTTTACCAGCTCCGGGCGGCGCTTGCAGCACGGCGCGTCCATGGGTCTCAAGCGCCTCTAAGAGCGCGGGAAGGACGTCATCTATGGGTAGGTTACCTTGCATGGCCTACGTATCGTTCAAAGCGAAGGGCTAGACAACGCTTGCTTGCTCGTTGAAAACCGAGGTCAGATTTTCAAGAGGTTCCCGATGGATATTCAAGCGCTGGCTCAGTCAGTTCAAAACGGTGAACGGCGCGGTCTTGCGCGGGCAATCACGCTTGTTGAAAGTGCGCGGGCGGATCATCGTGTTGAAGCAGCTGAGTTGCTGGAAAAGCTTGCGCAAGATGGCAAGCAGGCTTTGCGGATTGGTCTGTCAGGGACACCTGGTGTGGGCAAATCCACGTTCATCGAGAGCTTTGGCATGAGCTTGATTGACAAAGGCTTGCGCGTCGCCGTTTTGGCGGTTGATCCTAGTTCCACACGCTCTGGCGGGTCCATCTTGGGGGATAAGACCCGAATGGATCGATTGTCACGTGAAGCGGCTGCGTTTATCCGTCCTTCCCCGTCGCAAACCCATTTGGGCGGTGTTGCGCGCCGTTCTCGTGAAGCCGTTGCGGTGTGTGAGGCTGCTGGTTTTGATGTGGTTCTCATTGAAACTGTGGGGGTTGGGCAATCTGAAACGGTTGTGGCGCAAATGGCAGACTTGTTCGTCTTGTTGTTAGCCCCTGCCGGTGGCGATGAGTTGCAAGGTGTAAAGCGTGGGATCATGGAGATGGCTGATCTGATTTTGATTAATAAAGCCGACGGTGATTTGAAAGCCGCAGCGACCCGTACGATGGCAGATTACGCAGGTGCGTTGCGCCTTTTGCGCAAGCGCGCGCAGGATCCGAGCGATTTTCCAAAGGCCTTGGCGGTCTCTGCGTTAGAAGAAAACGGGTTAGACCAAGCTTGGGATGAAATGAATGCATTGATCGAATGGCGGCGCGACAATGGCTTTTTCGAGCACACGCGCGCAGAGCAAGCGCGGTTCTGGTTTGAAGAGGAGGTGCGCCAAAGTTTGCTGGCGCGATTGTCACAAGCAGGTGCGTTGCGCGACGCGATGGATGATCTAGGGTCTGCAGTCGCATGCGGCGATGTTACATCGGCGTTTGCAGCACAACAAATGCAAGAATTGCTACGAAAATAAGTCGCATACCGAACATTATGCGCGAGGTGGGGGCCAGCCCCCGTCTCAGCCAGCTGAGACTCCCCCGGAGTTTATTTGGAAAGATGAAGGGGAAGGGGGAGTGAATCGCTTGACGGCTCACGCTTATCGACCTAATACCGCGCAGAGATTAATTTGCGCCTGCGAGAGCTGCGCCCCATTTTGCGTTTCTAAGATACGCTTAGACCGCACGAACACGAGGATACGCCCATGTCGCGCCGTTGCGAACTGACCGGAAAAGGCCCGATGACGGGCAACAACGTAAGCCACGCTAAGAACCGTACACGCCGTCGGTTTTTGCCAAACCTGAATGATGTGACGCTACAGTCCGAAATTCTAGGTCGTGGTATCAAGCTCAAGATTTGTGCAGCGGCTTTGCGCACGGTCGATCACCGCGGTGGTCTTGACCAGTTCTTTGCAAAGTCCAAGGACAGCGAACTGTCTGACGGCGCGTTGAAAGTGAAAAAAGAGATTGCAAAGGCGCAAGCTGCAGCTGCCTAAGCGTTTCACATTGTAAAGATTTTAGCGCCTCGCAACTGATGTTGCGGGGCGCTTCTTTTTGTCCGTTGAAGTCGCTTTAATGAGCGTTTAATCCTTCCAACATGACACGCGCTTCTCATATCATCCGTGCCTTCTTAGTCGCTCTTATTGCGCTGACAGCGCAAAGCGCCGCGGCTGCGCGCACGATGCCAGACGCGACGGGTCAGATGGTGATTTGCACGGGCGCTGGCCCGATGATGATCTTTGTCGACGCAGATGGTATACCCACAGGCGCGCCACAGATTTGTCCGGAATATGCGCTGTCGTTGATCGTCGCGGTGGCACCTGCTGCTTTGAGCATGTCTGCGCAAGGGGTTTGGTTCGAATTACGTTCGAAAGAGCATGGTCGGAAACAGGCTGCTCTTCGGCGGGCTGTTCCGAACGCAAGGGCACCGCCTGTCTTGGATTAAACCAACTATTTTAATCCTTCAGACAGATAAGGAGAGACCCAATGTCCCTCAGTTCCAAATTTTTGGCCCTCATTGTGACGGCGAACCTAGCGTTTCCTGCGTATGCGGGCGACATAATGATCAAAGACGCCTATGCGCGCACGGCTATGGCAGGCGCTAAGTCAGGCGCTGCGTTTATGCAGATTATGAACCACAGTGATGAAGAGGATCGCTTGATCAGTGCGTCCGCAGATATTGCCAAACGTGTTGAGCTTCACACGCACAAAGATATGGGCGATGGCGTGATGAAAATGATGGAAGTCGAAGACGGCTTTGTTATCCCCGCTGGTGGTATGCATTCATTGGCGCGCGGTGGCGATCATGTGATGTTTATGGGTTTGACGCAGACCATGGTTCAGGGTGAAAGCGTGCAAGTGACTCTTACTTTTGAAAAGGCTGGCGAAATGATTGTTCAAATCCCAGTTGATTCGGAGCGGCAGGATCACGGTGCTATGAAGCATGGCGATATGGATCATACTGGCCATAGCGCCGATAAATAGCGGTCTGCATTACCTTAAGATCGTTTCAACCCAGTTTGGAACGATCTCGCTTGCCTTGCCAAACTCGGCCTGCGCGAATTGAGAGATTGTTGCGCTGGCTTCGAGGTTGAGTTCGAGCGTGTCTGCACCGGATAGTGCTGCTTCTTGTACGAAGCCTGCAGCAGGGTAGACGTTACCAGACGTGCCGATTGCCACGAAAAGATCCGCTTCGCTCAAATGGTGGTAGATCGTTTCCATGTGATACGGCATCTCACCGAACCACACGATATCAGGACGCGTTGTTTGGGCGTTACAGGACGGACATTGCCGTGTTTTGCTCATCACAGGCGGAGCAGGCCAACGGGTATCACAGCTGGAACAAAGCGCGCCGTCTAGAAACCCGTGCATATGGCAAACATTTTGTGCGCCTGCCGCTTCGTGCAAGCTGTCAACGTTTTGAGTGACGAGAACGATATCGCCACGATGCTCTTTTTGCAGCTTGGCCAAGGCAAAATGAGCTGCATTGGGCTGTGCCGCGCGCGATTGCGCACGTCGTGCGTTATAAAATTCATGCACCAAGTCCGGATCGCGCGCGAAGCCTTCGGGCGTTGCAACATCTTCGATCCGGTGTTGGGCCCAAAGGCCGCCCTCGTCACGAAATGTGCCAAGCCCGCTTTCCGCAGAAATGCCAGCACCGGTGAGAATGACGATCTTGCTCATGTGTTAGATATTAAGAACACATCTGCTGTGCACGTTGGCCAAATTTTTTGTAGCGCTTCCAAAAAACTTCATGACTGGAGCGGTCAGATTGACGGATTTCCTGACTTCTGTGCGGGTCTTTGAAAAACGTCGCTGCCAAACGTTGGTCAGAAGAACTCAACGTGCCGCGCGCTGCTTTCTGGATGCAACTGCATAGCCTGCGATTCGCGGCTTTGCGGTCAGATTTCATACATGCGCGCGTGATTGTACCTGCGTCTACGGGCGTTGGGACTACAGGGGCTAGTATACCCGCCAAAGCGAGCGACAAAATAATGTGTTTCATATGGTCTGCCTATTTGCCGGCATGGGCTTGGATCTTGTGCCCAACGTCTCACATGCCGATTACTCTCGGCCCAAACATAGCGCAAAAACAGTTAAGATTCAATTCCGACCCTACATAGGCAAAGCTTTGCCAACCCTCTCCATAAAGCGCGACACATTCGCCACCTTGACCAAGGCGTAAAACCAACTCATATCCGAGCTATGACAGAGCTGAGCAAAATCCGTAATTTCTCCATCGTGGCGCATATTGACCACGGGAAATCCACCCTCGCTGACCGCCTCATTCAAGAGACGGGCACAGTGAAGGATCGTGACATGCAAGAGCAAATGCTTGACAGCATGGATATCGAGCGTGAGCGCGGTATTACCATCAAAGCCAACACGGTTCGCATCGACTATAAGGCGGATGATGGCGAGGATTATGTCCTGAACCTGATCGACACGCCTGGCCACGTGGATTTCGCCTATGAGGTGTCACGCTCCATGCGCGCGGTTGAGGGCTCGCTCTTGGTTGTGGACAGTTCGCAAGGGGTCGAGGCGCAGACGCTCGCGAATGTGTATCATGCGATTGATGCGGATCATGAGATTGTTCCGATCCTGAACAAAATTGATTTGCCCGCGTCTGACTGTGACCGCGTTGCTGAGCAGATCGAAGATGTGATCGGCATTGATGCGACTGACGCTATCCAAGTTTCCGCGAAGACGGGGCAGGGCATTCACGAAACGCTTGAAGCGATTGTCACCCGCCTGCCGGCTCCGACAGGCGAGCGTGATGCGCCGCTAAAGGCCATGCTGGTCGATAGTTGGTATGATGCCTATCTGGGCGTGATTGTTCTGGTGCGCATTATTGATGGCGTGCTGAAAAAGGGCGAGCGCATCAAGATGCTGTCTAACAATTCGGTTCATCACGTAGATCGCATTGGCGTGTTCAAACCCCAACGCGAAGAAATCGCTGAACTTGGACCCGGCGAGATGGGTTTTCTGACGGCGTCGATCAAGCAAGTGCGCGACACGCGTGTGGGTGACACGATCACCCATGAGAAAAAGGGTACAGACGACGCTTTGCCAGGCTTTAAGCCTGCTCAGCCAGTTGTTTTCTGTGGTCTTTTCCCTGTGGATAGTGCTGAGTTTGAGGATTTGCGCGACGCTATCGACAAGCTTGCTCTGAATGACGCGAGCTTTTCATTTGAGATGGAAACCTCCGCCGCCCTTGGTTTCGGCTTTCGTTGTGGTTTCCTTGGCTTGTTGCACCTTGAGGTCATTCGCGACCGTATCGAGCGTGAGTACAATATCGAGCTGATCACGACTGCACCATCTGTGATTTATCATATCCACATGAAAGACGGTACGATGCAGGAGTTGCATAACCCTGCGGATATGCCGGATTTGACGTTCGTTGATCACATGCAAGAACCGCGCATCAAGGCGACGATTCTTGTTCCCGATGAGTACCTTGGTGATGTTTTGAAGCTGTGTCAGGATCGTCGCGGCATTCAAGAGGACCTGACCTATGCAGGTACGCGTGCGATGGTTGTCTATGATCTACCTTTGAATGAGGTGGTTTTTGATTTTTACGATCGCTTGAAGTCTGTGACCAAGGGCTACGCGTCGTTTGATTATCAGATGACCGGCTATCGTCAGGATCATCTGGTAAAGATGTCGATCCTTGTGAACGATGAACCTGTGGATGCGCTTTCAACGATGGTGCACCGTGATCGCGCAGAAATGCGCGGGCGGGCGATGGTTGAAAAGCTGAAAGACTTGATCCCGCGCCATATGTTCAAAATCCCGATTCAAGCAGCGATTGGCGGCAAGGTTATTGCGCGCGAGACATTGTCTGCGATGCGCAAGGACGTGACGGCCAAGTGCTATGGCGGCGATGCGACCCGCAAGAAGAAACTTCTGGAAAAGCAGAAGGCGGGTAAGAAGAAGATGCGTCAATTCGGCAAGGTCGATATCCCGCAGGAAGCGTTTATTTCTGCGCTGAAGATGGATAGCTGATCTCGCGCGCTTGATTTGACCAAGCATGTTCGCCTAGGTTCGTAGCCCTCATGGGAGGACTATCAATGAAAACTATACTTGGAATAGCGATTGCAATGTCGCTTAGCGCTGGCGCTTTGTTTGCTGAAGGAATGGTACACAAAGTTGCGGTACACGTGAACGAGAACGACCCAGCGGTTATGAATATCGCGCTCAACAACGTGCAAAATCTGACGAACTACTATCAGTCGAAAGGAGATACCGTTGAAGTTGAGGTGGTGACCTATGGTCCGGGCCTGAACATGTTGATCGATGGTAAATCGCCAGTTGCAGATCGTATCGCGACGATGTCGTTAGAAATGGATAACCTGAGTTTTGCAGCTTGTGGCAACACGCATCGAAAGATGTCTAAGAAGAAGGGCGAAGATATCGCGCTGCTGGACGAAGCCAACATGGTGCCCTCCGGCGTGGTGCGATTGATCGAACTGCAAGAAGATGGTTTTGCCTACGTAAAGCCGTAGGGTGACAGGTAAGGTGCGTGATATCACGCACCTTACGCCGACACTTTTCTCAACTTTGCAAATGAAGTGAACTCCCAGTGTTCTGGGCGTTGCACATAACCATGACGCACAGGATCCATCCAACAGTGCTCCATATGTGCATTAAAGTCGGTTTTTGAACGTATGTGATGCTCCCAGAACCGCCTGTTCCATATTCCGCGCTCTTGCCGTTTAATATCGCTTGCACGAAGAGGTCCTTTCGCCAGATTGCGCGAAAATCGGGATTTGATGATCCGCCATCGTGTCGAATAGTCATGATCGTCCGCAGGCAAAGTCCAAATGCAATGCATATGATCAGGCAGAACGACCCATGCGTTCACAGTCACTGGCCGTTCGCGAAGTGTACGCGCAACCGCGCTGCGTAACAGGTGAATTTCGCGCAACAGCGTATCTGAGTCTTGCGCGCGAAGACCAACGGTGAAGAAGACCGTTGCGCCGGGACTGTGAGGGCGTAAGTAATTGGACATGCTTCCTTTGTGGAAGATCATGTTTAAGAACAGATGAATCGCCGTAAGGTGCGTGATATCACGCACCGTCATTCGTCTGTTACAATCATTGGTTAGGGGAAGCTCATGACAACATACGCAATCAATGGCCTCGGTCGAATCGGAAAACTAGCCCTACGCCCTCTTATCGAGAGTGGCGCAAAAATCGCTTTTCTCAACGATGCGGTGGGCGACCCTGAAATGCACGCACATTTGCTGGAGTTTGACACAGTCCATGGGCGTTGGGATGCTGAATTTAGTCACGACGAAGACACCATAAGCATCAACGGAACGACGTTTCCGCTCTGCAATGCGCGAAACCTTGAAGAACTGCCGCTTGCAGGGGTCGATGTCATGATTGATTGCACAGGTGCTTTCAAGAGCGAAGCCAAGCTCGCCCCCTATTTCAAAGCGGGCGTGAAGAAAGTCATCGTGTCCGCCCCTGTGAAAGACGGCAATGCCGCGAATATCGTCTATGGTGTGAACAATCATGATTACAATGCGAACACGCAAAACATCATTACAGCGGCATCGTGTACAACCAATTGCCTTGCGCCTGTGGTCAAGGTCATCCATGAGAACTTAGGCATCAAACATGGCTCGATCACCACAATTCATGATGTCACTAATACCCAAACTATCGTGGATCGCCCTGCGAAAGACTTGCGGCGTGCGCGTTCAGCGTTGAATTCATTGATTCCAACGACCACAGGGTCTGCGACCGCGATCACGCTGATTTATCCAGAGCTTAAAGGAAAGCTGAACGGTCATGCCGTACGCGTCCCTTTGCTAAATGCTTCGATCACCGATTGTGTTTTTGAAGTCGAGCGCGCTACAACCGAAGATGAGGTAAACGCATTTTTCAAAGAGGCCGCTGAGGGTGCGCTTGAGGGTATTCTTGGATATGAGACGCGTCCGCTTGTCTCGGCTGATTATGTAAACGATCCACGCAGTACCATCGTTGATGCGCTTTCGACGATGGTCGTGAATGGCACGCAGGTTAAGATTTACGCTTGGTATGACAATGAGTGGGGCTATGCGAACCGCTTGATTGATGTGGCGCGCATGGTGGGCGATGCCCTGTGATGAGGCCGTGAGCAGACCTGCAGGTTTTGCTGCCTATCTTGTCGTGACCGGCGCATATTGGGCCTTCATGCTCACGGATGGGGCCTTGCGGATGTTGGTGCTTTTGCATTTTCACACGCTTGGTTTTTCGCCGGTTCAGCTTGCCTATCTCTTTGTGCTTTATGAAATCGCGGGCGTTGTCACCAACCTATGTGCTGGCTGGCTTGCTGCGCGATTTGGGCTGACGTTTACGCTTTATGCAGGGCTGGGTTTGCAAATCATCGCGCTGATTGCGCTGGCGCAGCTTGATCCAACGTGGAGCATCACTGCATCTGTGGTGTTTGTGATGTGTGTTCAAGGGCTGTCGGGAGTTGCGAAAGATCTCGCAAAGATGAGTAGCAAATCGGCTGTAAAGCTCCTTGCACCGGACGAGGGTGACAGTCTTTTCAAGTGGGTCGCATTGCTGACTGGGTCAAAGAATGCGGTGAAAGGTTTCGGCTTTCTGTTAGGGGCTGCTTTGCTCGCGATACTTGGGTTCCAAGGGGCGATTTATGCAATGACCTTCGTACTCGCACTTCTCTTTTTGCTGGTAATTCTGCGCATGCCTGAAGGGCTACCCAAGGGCATGAAAGGCGTGAAGTTCAGCGCTGTTTTTTCAAAGAACGCAGCGGTGAATTGGCTCAGTCTTGCGCGGGTATTCCTATTTGGTGCGCGTGATGTGTGGTTCGTCGTTGGCATCCCGATTTACTTCTATTCGGTTTGGTCAGACGGTACGCTTGAGGGTAACAAAGCCGCCTTTTTCATGATTGGCACTTTCATGGCGGCTTGGGTGATCTTTTATGGGGTCATTCAAGGGATCGCGCCAAAATTGCTGAGCGGGTTGCCAGTGCAAAGCGCCGCTGGGTTGGTGATCAGCCTTGCGCTTGTACCAATGGTGCTAGCGGTTTTTGTGTGGATGCAAATGTCATCTCTCACAGTCTTACTGATCATCGGACTGTTCATCTTCGCAGCCTTGCTTGCGCTGAATTCAGCACTGCATTCTTATTTGATCTTGCGCTTTACAACGGCAGACCGCGTGACGTTGGACGTAGGGTTTTACTATATGGCCAATGCAACAGGGCGGCTCTTGGGTACCGTAATGTCCGGGCTAAGCTATCAGCTCGGTGGACTGGCGGCATGTTTGGGCGTCGCGGCTGTGATGCTGGTGATCAGCGCTGTAGCAGCGCGCCAGTTGCCAGAGGTTAAGCTGGCGTAAAGAAAAGCCGCGCGCGAAATGTTCCGCACGCGGCTAAGTGTTTTATCCGATGATCGCGTTCAACGTTACGGAGGGGCGCATAACGGCTGCGGTTTTCGCCGCATCACCGTGATAGTAGCCACCCAGATCAACAGCGGGACCTTGCGCGCCTGCCAGTTCGGACAAGATTGCTGCTTCGCCAGATACAAGCGCCTCTGCGATTGGTGCAAAATGCGCTGCAAGATCAGCGTCATCGCTTTGTGCTGCAAGGGCTTCTGCCCAATACCGCGCGAACCAGTAGTGGCTGTCGCGGTTGTCGGGCTCACCCACTTTGCGCGAAGGCGAGTTGCCGTTGTCGAGGATACCCTGCGTCGCGGCTTCTACCGCAAGACCCAGTACACGTGCTTTGCCGTTACCTTTGGCATCTGCAAGGAACTTCAAGCTTTCCCCTAAGGCACAGAACTCGCCAAGGCTATCCCAACGCAAGTGGTTTTCTTCCATCAACTGCTGCACGTGCTTTGGAGCAGAACCGCCAGCACCTGTTTCAAACAGACCGCCGCCGTTCATTAGCTTCACGATGGAGAGCATTTTTGCGGAAGTCGCAAGCTCAAGAATGGGGAAGAGGTCGGTCAGGTAGTCACGTAGTACGTTGCCCGTGATCGCGATGGAGTTTTCACCCTTTGTGATCGTCTCCAGCGAAGCACGTGTTGCTTCACGTGGGGCCATGATCTTGAACTTGTCTGCAACGCCTGCTGCTTCGAGGATTGGGATCACATAAGCGATCAGCTCTGCGTCATGCGCGCGGTTTGCGTCGAGCCAGAAGATCGCTTCGCAGCCTTCCGCCTTTTGACGCGAAATCGCGAGGTTCACCCAATCTTCAATCGGTGCTTTGCGTGCGGAGGCAGAACGCCAAATGTCGTTTTCTTCGACTTTGTGCTCATGCAAAACAGTGCCATCGTCGAGGATCATTTTGACCGTCCCCGCTGCTGGCATCTCAAATGTTGTCGGGTGCGAGCCGTACTCTTCCGCCTTTTGTGCCATCAGGCCGATGTTTTGTACTGTGCCTGCAGTTGCCGGGTTCAGCGCGCCGTTTTCTTTGAAGAACTTAACGGATTCGTCATAAACAGGCGCGTATGAGTTGTCAGGAATAACGCAGTTCGTGTCGCTTTCTTTCCCATCCGGGCCCCAACCTTTGCCGCCTGCACGGATCAACGCTGGCATAGACGCGTCGATAATCACGTCCGACGGGACGTGAAGGTTGGTAATGCCTTTGTCACTGTCGACCATGTACATGGGTGGGCGTTTGGACATGCACGCATCTATTGCAGACATAATTTCTGGCTTGTCTTTCACGCGCTCAAGCAGGTCACCAAGGCCGGAGTTCGGATTCACGCCAAGGTCGGCCATTTCTGCGCCATAAATGTCGAAGACCGGCTTGAGAAAGACTTTGACCGCATGACCGAAGATGATTGGGTCGGAGACCTTCATCATCGTCGCTTTCATGTGCAAGGAAAACAGCGTGCCGTCGTCTTGCGTGCTTGAGATTTCCTCGGCGAGGAATGCGTCAAGTGCTGCCGCGCTCATGAAGGTTGCATCTACGACTGTACCTGCTGGGTAGGACAGGCCGTCCTTGAGCACTGTTTCGCCCGTTGCGGTCTCAAGCACGATCTTTGCGCCTGTTTCAGCTTTCAATGTCGCAGACGTTTCGTTCGAGAAGAAGTCGCCGCCAGACATGGAAGATACGCGTGTCTTGCTGTCACTTGTCCACTTGCCCATGCGGTGCGGATTGTTCTGCGCGTAGCTTTTCACAGCTTTCGCAGCGCGACGATCAGAGTTGCCTTCACGCAAAACTGGGTTCACGGCAGACCCTTTGATGCTGTCGTATTTCGCGCGCACAGCTTTATCTGCATCACTTTCAGGCGCTTCTGGATAATCCGGCAGCGCGTAGCCTTGCGATTGCAGTTCTTTCACAGCTTCCACCAACTGCGGGACAGACGCAGAGATGTTTGGCAGTTTGATCACGTTTGCGTCTGGCGTTTTTACCAAGCGGCCAAGCTCTGTGAGGTCGTCTGATTGCTGCTGCTCTGCGCTCAAAGCTTCGGGGAAGGTCGCCAAAATGCGTCCAGCCAAAGAAATGTCTTTGGTGCCAACAGATACGCCAGCAGCTGCGGCGAATTTCTGGATGATCGGCAGGAAGGATGCAGATGCAAGTTCCGGTGCTTCGTCGACTTTGGTGTAGATGATATCAGACATGAAAACCTCATTAGTCAGGGAGTTGGCCTGTCTTTAGAGGATCAATACAGAGTCGTCTACAGTATACCGTTGTATGCATTGCGGCAGACGACGACAATTTTTGATACTTTTAACTCATCTGCTCAGATGATCGCTTTCTCCTCAAAGGAACGACCAGCGACAATGCGTTCAAACCCAAAAGGTGCCATATCAAGCGTGCGGTAGTCGCCATAAACCAACAGCTCAGCCGTAGCGCGGCCCATTGCAGGGCTTTGTTGTAAACCATGCCCTGAAAAACCGTTGAGAAAGATAAAGTTGCTGATTTCGGGATGCGCGCCAATGACTGCGTTTTGATCAAGCGTATTATAAGCGTAATGCCCCGCCCATTCAGTGACGACTTTGATTGCCGCAAACTGGGGGATGCGTGTCGCAATAATTGGCCAGACATGGTTTTCCCAGCGGCCATGGTCCATTCCAAAATCATTGGGATCAACAGCGACGTCATCGTCAGGTTCGGGTGCTCCGCCGGCCAAATAGGTTTTCGGCCCGTCCTGCCGGACATGAACGCCCGAAGGATCAATGGTCAGGGGGAGCTCTTGATCCAATGGCTGTTCCGCGCTGAAGATCCAAGTAAAGCGCTTGCGCGGTTCAACGGGGAGCTGGATGCCCGCCATTTGCGCGGTCAAAGCACCGCGTGGGCCAGAGGCATTCACCACCTGTCCGCAAGAAATAACTTCGCCCGTCTCTAGTGTGATTGAGCGTACTTTGCCGCCATCGACATCCATCGCGACAGCGCGGTTGGTGACATATTCAACCCCGTTGTCTTTTGCTGACCTGCGCCACCAGTCGAACACAGTGCCACCGTCCCAATACCCTTCATCTTTTCGGTTGATGGAGCCAAGCAAGACATCATCCACGTTATAAAAGGGATAGCGTGCTTTGATCTGATCGGCGGTAAGCAGTTCGGTCTCTGCGCCCGCCGCGCGTTGCACTTTCTGGTTCTCACGTAGCGTTTTGGCAAAGGTGTCGTTGTCTGCAAGATACATGTAGCCGTAGTTTTGAATGCCGAGTTCTGGCACGCGTGTGTCACCGCCCATGTATTTGCGAAGATTTTTCACGAAATCAGCGGCAAACTGCGAGATGCGCACATTCAACTCGTTGGAAAACTGCTGACGCATGCAAGAATTCGTATGCGCGGTAGAGGTGTTTATATAGCTGCTGTCCATCTCAACGACGAGGCAAGAGCCGTTGAAGTCTGGCGTGTTTGACAAGAACCAAGCGGTTGATGACCCCATCATCGCGCCGCCGATGATTACAACGTCGTAACTGGTTCTTTTGGGTGCCTGAAACGAGTTCATTCAACGCGCTCGACGGGTCCGCCTTGTGCTTCCCAAGTGCTAAACCCTTCGCGTAGATGCGCGGCTTGAAACCCCATGTTCTTCAGGGTTTGACATGTCAAAGCAGACCGCCAGCCAGATGCGCAATGAAAGACGAAATTTTTGTCTTCGCCGAAGATCGGTTTGAAATAGGGGCTGTCGGGATCGACCCAAAATTCGATCATACCGCGCGGCGCGTGAAAGCTGCCAGGGATAAAGCCACTGCGCTGACGTTCGCGCACATCCCGTATGTCTACTACAACAAAGTTTGGATCATCGAGCATACCAATAAGCGTTGATGTTTCAATTTCATCAATTTCAGCGCGTGCTTTGGCGACCATTTCAGCAGCTGTTGTTGTTAATGTGTTCATTGGGTTTCCTTAGATCAAACCATACGATTTTCACGCGTATGTTGCGTGTAATTTGAAGCCTAATCTTCGCAAGTTCGCAAGGGTGCGCGCGTCTTCGTCCCGCATTGCGCTATCGTTTTGTGTGGATACCTTATTGGAAGTCACTTTTTATTGTCGCCGTGCCTTGCATGGCCAAAGCGCCGTCTTGTCGTGCGATCCATAGTTCGATCTTATGATCTTTCACAAGCTTTCCGTGAACAGTGAAACACTGGTTATCAAATACAGGTGCAAGCGCGCGGAATTCGAACTGAGCAACATCCGTGTCGGGGTATTGCCTGCGTAGAAGGTCCATCATCAACGTTGCTAGTAAAGGCCCATGCACAACGATACCGTCATACCCCTCGGTACTCGTACAAAAGGGATGATCATAATGAATGCGATGCCCATTGAAGGTGAGAGCTGAGTAGCGGAACAGAAGTATTGGGTCTGGATGAATCGTTCTCGAAAAATCGCTGAATTGAGGGGCTTGCTTTGGTGTGGGTATGGGTGCGTCAGGACTTGGCAGGGCGCGATAAACGATGTCTTGCACTTCACTTACGCAGATTGAGCGGTCTTCAATGACCTCATGCACAACGGTGACAAAAACCAGATCACCGCTGCGCCCAGATTTGTGAGTCACACTGCGTACGCTTGAATGTCGACGCGCGTTTGCGCCAATTTTGATCGGGGCGTGAAAGTTCAATCGACTGCCTGCCCACATCCGGCGTGGCAATGGAACTGGGGGCAAAAATGTCCCAAGTTTCGCATGACCATCATAGCCGCAGTCACTCAACTTATGGATTGGCAGAAAATGCAGCCAATGCCAGAGCAGAGGAAGCGGATCGCCGGTCTCATAGCTCTCATCGCGATCCAGAGTTGCTGCTAAGGCGTTCGCTGGAAATGTTGCTATCAGGTCATCGCGGGTTTCACTTTGGCCTTGCCAGCTTTGAAGGTGGTCAATGTTAATTTTGCCCATGATCTATCCAGAGCTAGGGGATCGTAACAGGTTGAACAGGCTGCCAAGGACAAAGCAAGCGGCCGCAACACAGACAATCGTTGGGCCTGTGGGCGTGTCAAAAATATACGCGGCACGTAGACCCGCGAGGGCAGAGAAACCGCCAATCGCCGCCGCGAGAAACGCCATGCGTTCAGGGGTCTGTGCAAATGGGCGCGCAGCAGCTGCGGGAATGATCAAAAGCGCAGCGATTAAAAGCACGCCGACGACTTTAATAGCAACGGCGACGACAAGGGCGAGCGCGATGGTCAGAACCATCTGTTCGCGCCGTGGCTCTATCCCCGCTGCGAAAGCGAGATCTGTGCTTAGCGTTGCTGTGAGCAGCGCAGACCAGCGCCACCAAAGCATCAACATCACAAGTGCCGCGCCGCCCCAAATAATGGCAAGATCAATCCGTGAGACAGCAAGGATGTCACCAAAGAGATAGGCCATCAAATCGATGCGTACTCCTTGCAAGAATGAGACCGCGACGAGACCAACCGCCAAAGCTGAGTGGGCCATAACACCAAGTAACGTATCCATCGCGTAGCCGCGCCCTGATAGGGTTGATACGGTCCACCCCATCAATAAAGCGACAACAAGAACGCCCCCAAAGATCGAGGTGGAAAAGGCAAGCGCGAGTGCGATCCCGAGGATTGAGGCATGTGCAGTTGCTTCGCCGAAATAGGCCATACGACGCCACACAACGAAGCACCCCAAGGGGGCGGCGGCCAACGCAACGCCAAGTCCCGCAAGCGTTGCGCGCACGAGAAAACTGTCTAGAAAGTCCATCACGCGTCCTCGGACTGTTCGTGATCATGGGAATGGTCATGATGATCGTGCTGGTGATCGTGGTGATGGTCATGATCATGACGGTAAAGCGCCAAAGCCCCTTGCGTGCCAGACCCAAACAAGGCGCGATATTCAGGCGCGGACGCAACAACTTCGGGTGCGCCTTCGCAGCAAACATGGCCGTTTAGGCAAATGACCCGATCAGATGCCGCCATAACCACATGCAATTCATGGCTCACCATGAGCACCGCGCAGCCGAGCGTTTCGCGTAAACTCTCAATCTGTCGATAAAACGATGCGGAGCCCGGTTGATCGAGACCTTGTGTCGCTTCATCCAAGATTAAAAGTTCTGGATTTCCGAGCAAAGCACGTGCGAGCAAGACTCGTTGGAATTGGCCCCCTGAAAGGTCACTCATCTGGCGTTGCGCTAGGTTGCCAACACCTGCTTGAGCGAGCGCGGCGCGCGACGTTTCGTCTGAAACTTTGTTGGGCAACGAGAGAAACCGCGACACGCTTATAGGTAGGGTTTGATCGATGTGCAACTTTTGAGGCACGTAGCCGATCCGCAAGTTTTCCTTGCGCGTGAGCGTGCCTTTGGAAAGTTTGGCGGCCCCAATAAGCGCGCGCAACAGTGTTGACTTTCCTGACCCGTTTGGCCCGACGATTGTAACGATTTCACCTGACTTGATTTCAAGTGTTACGTTTTTCAAAACATGGTTTTTGCCGTGGCTGACACCCATGCCTTTAGCGCTGATCAAACTCATGGGGCGACGTCCGATGTGCAGTTCGGGCAGATGCCCTCTGCCTCTACAACTGCGCGTTCGATTTGAAACCCAGCGAGTTTTGCACTCGATCCCAATTGTCCTGCATTTGCTTTGGTTTGTGCCTCGGCAACGCCATCGCATTTGCGACAGATCAAAAAGGCCGGATCATGAACTTCACCTGGATGCGCACAGGCGACAAACGCGTTCAGCCGTTCGATTTTGTGGGCAAACCCATGGCTCACTAGAAAATCCAAAGCGCGATAAGCGACAGGGGGTTGCGAGCCAAGTCCTTCGGCGCGCAAACGGTCTAGAATATCATACGCTCCGAGCGCACGGTGCTGGTGTAGCAAAATTTCGACCACACGCTTGCGCACTGGCGTAAGTTGCAGCCCTGCTTTCGCACAATGCGCTTCGATCTGTGCGAGATTGTCCGCGATACAATGGGTGTGATCGTGTTTAGAAAATCCAATAGGATCCATGGGCATGCCTTCGATGAGTCAGATATATGGTTGACCTTTGGTGTTATGATATAACATACATCCGCAAACTGTAAATGGATACGCTTACTTATGTCGAGACCCATCGCACTTGCTACCGCCTTGTTCTTTGCCACGTCTGCTTATGCAGATGCGCCACGTGTTGTAGCGGATATTGCACCGCTCCATTCGCTTGTCGCCAAGGTAATGGAGAATGTTGAAGAGCCAACATTGTTGATTGAAACGACGGCATCGCCGCATTCCTATGCGCTACGCCCGTCTCAAGCATCGGCACTCGAAAACGCGGACGTGGTGTTCTTCACGAGCCAAGGATTAACGCCTTGGATCATGACGCCGCTCGAGACGCTTGCGAATAATGCCTTGGTTGTTGAGGTTATGACGGAAGATTCCCTTGTACATTTTGAGTACCGCGAGTCGGGTGGAGATCATGATCACGAGCATGACCACGGCCATGGCGATGACAACGACGATGATGGTCATGACGAACATGGTCACGATGAGCATGAAGGCGAGGATCACGCGGATGAGCATAGCGACGATCATGCTGACGCGCATGACGCAGCCCATGGCGATGATCATAGTGACGAAGGCCTTGATCCACACGGTTGGCTTGACCCTGAGAACGCAAAGAGCTGGCTGAGCCAAATTGCTGACACGCTCTCGAAGCAAGACCCGGCGAATGCGAAAATCTATCGCGACAATGCGCAAACGGCTGCCAAAGAAATCGACGTGCTTACAGATGCTATCCGCGCGCAGCTAGAACCCGTGAAAGGCAAGCCCTATCTCGTTCTACACGACGCATTTCAATATTTTGATCGTCGGTTCGAGTTGGACTTCGCAGGTGGCATTGCGCTGGGCGATGCAAGTGCACCAAGCCCTGCTCGGATTGCTAAAGCTCAAGATGTTTTGAAGGACCGCAACGTCGCTTGTGTCTTCACCGAGCCACAGCAAAACGACAAGCTCGTCAAGGTTGTGATCGAAGGCACTGATGTAAAATTGGGTCAGCTAGATGCAATCGGGGCCAGACTTTCGCCCGGCCCCGAACTTTATGCAGCTTTGCTACAAGGTCTTGCAGACAGCTTTGAGATCTGCGCTGAAGGCTAACCCGCGATCATTTCAGATTGGCGCACGATGACTTCGGCTTGCTTGATTGACGCGATGTCCACCAAGCGGCCCTTGTACACTGTTGCGCCTTCGCCGTTGGCTTTTGCCGTTTCCATGGCTTCAAGAATTTCGCGAGCCTCGGTCACGGCTGCTTCGGATGGGGTGAAGACCTCATTTGACAGGGCAACTTGCTTGGGGTGGATGGCCCATTTGCCAACCATGCCCAGCGTGGCTGAGCGCAACGCTTGGGCTCGGAAGCCTTCCTCGTCAGAAAAGTCACCATACGGCCCATCGACGGGCAAAACTCCATGTGTGCGGCAGGCTGCAACGATAGCCGCTTGCGCCCAATGCCAAGGGTCAGACCAATAATTCGCGCCCTCATGGTGCATGTAATACCCGGCTTGTGTGCCACCAATGCCAGTTGTCGCCATACCCATGGAAGCAGCGAAATCAGCCGCGCCTAGGCTCATCGCTTGCAAGCGTGACGAAGCAGCAGCAATTTCTTCAACGTGCGATATACCGGCGGCGCTCTCAATAATGATTTCAAACGCAATTGGCTTTTTGCGCCCCATCGCAGCTTCGATAGAGGTCACGAGTGCATCGACTGCATAGATATCAGCCGCGCAGCCGACCTTTGGGATCATGATCTGATCAAGACGCTCGCCGCCTTTTTCAAGAAGATCAACAACATCACGATACCAATAAGGTGAATCAAGTCCGTTGATGCGCACGGAAAGCGTCTTGTTGCCCCAATCAACTTCACTGATCGCGTTAATCACATTCTCACGAGCGCTGTCTTTGTCTGATGGCGCAACTGAATCCTCAAGATCGAGGTTGATCACATCAGCAGCGCTGCCCGCCATCTTTTCAAAGATCGCAGGGCGCGATCCTGGCCCAAAAAGCTGGCAGCGATTGGGGCGGGCGACAGGAGTAGGTTGGATGCGGAAGCTCATGATGATTCTTTCGAGTAATTTAATTACGTTTTTCTTGGGTGCTGAGTTATTTCGTTACCGAGTTCAGTGCAAGATATTTTCTGCGACTGCATTGTGTTTGCTGCAATGCAGAGTTGGCTGGATTCTTGTGTAGCAAGAGATAAAATTGAAACTTTCGTCGATGAATTAGGTATTTTGCGCAATAAAATTCGAAAATTGATTCAAAAGTACGTGCAATCGAGAGAAAATCGCAAGCAATACGCTTCAAAAGTGATGCAACACCTGATTCCAAGGAGACCATCATGATCGAAACACCATATCTATTGTTTTTGGGCGATGCGCCTGATCAGCTTTCTGCAAAGGTTGCGCAAGGTATCAAAGACTGGCGCCCAGAGAATTGCGTCGGACAAATGCGTTTGCCCGGTTGTGGGACAGATGTTGGTTTGACCGAGATGACCTTGGAGGAAGCGAAAGCCGCCGGTGCCAAAACGCTAGTGATTGGTGTCGCGAACCGTGGTGGCATTATTAGCCAAGCTTGGAAAGAAGTGCTGATCGCCGCGATCGAAATGGGCTATGATCTGGCATCTGGCCTGCATAATCTTTTGCGCGATGAGGGCGATCTGGTGGCCGCGGCACAGGTTGCCGGTACAACGTTGCATGACGTGCGTGTTCCAACGGTTGGGTATCCCATCGCAAACGGTGTAAAGCGGACAGGCAAGCGTTGCTTGGCAGTCGGTACGGATTGTTCCGCAGGTAAAATGTACACGGCACTGGCCATGGACAAAGTCATGCAAGAACGTGGGCTTAAATCGACATTTCGCGCAACAGGTCAAACAGGTATCTTGATCACAGGTCATGGTGTTCCGCTCGACGCTGTTGTCGCGGACTTTATGGCGGGTGCGGTCGAGTACCTAACACCGGACAATGATGAAGATCACTGGGATATGATCGAGGGGCAGGGCAGCTTGTTCCACGTTTCCTACTCTGGCGTCACCATGGCCTTGGTTCATGGCGGTCAGCCAGATGCCTTGATCCTATGTCACGAGCCAACACGCACGCATATGCGTGGCTTGCCAACCTTCACGCCACCATCGCTTGAAACACTGCGCGACACAGCATTGCCTTTGGCGCAAGTGGGTAACCCCGCATGCAAAATCGTTGGCATTTCGGTGAACACACAGCATATGTCCAAGGATGAAGCCAACGCCTATTTGAAGGAAACAGAAGAGCGTATGGGCTTGCCAACGGTTGATCCATATCGCCATGGTGCAGATCGCCTGGTTGACGCGCTCGCCGCGATCTGATGCCTATAGCGTGCATTGGTTTGCCAGTGCACGCAGACACGATTTAAAGGAAGTCTTCATGCACATCGACGTCACGCATGACGTGTTCAAACTTGCGCAGGTGTTCACCATCTCGCGTGGCTCCCGCACGGAGGCTAAAGTTCTCACAGTGTGTCTGACCGATGGCCATGTGTCCGGTTGGGGCGAATGTGTGCCATATGCGCGCTACGGTGAAACGCTGGAAAGCGTCGAGGCGCAAATTCGCGCGCTTCCTGAGGATTTCAATCGACAATCTTTGTATGATCTGCTTGAGCCAGGTGCGGCGCGCAACGCCGTTGATTGCGCGCTTTGGGATTTGCAAGCCAAACAAGCTGGGAAACCTGTTTGGGAGCTGGCTGGCCTTGGCAAGCCTGGCCCAGAGATCACGGCGTTTACACTGTCGCTCGACACGCCAGAGAAAATGCAAATCCAAGCTGCTGAAAATGCGGCGCGACCTTTGCTCAAGATCAAGCTCGGCACACCCGATGATATGCCCCGCCTTGAAGCGGTTCGTCGTGGTGCGCCTAAATCGCGGATTATCATTGACGCGAACGAGGGTTGGACCGCGGAGGTTTATGCCGAGCTCGCCCCGCATCTTGTCGGCCTTGGGGTTGAGCTGGTCGAGCAACCGCTCCCCGCTGGTGAGGATGATATGCTGAGCGAGATAGAGCGCCCGTTGCCTGTGTGCGCCGATGAAAGCTGTCATGACCGCGCCAGCCTGCCCAAGCTAAAGGGCAAATACGATGTGGCAAATATCAAGCTGGACAAGACCGGTGGTCTGACTGAAGCACTTGCTTTGAAGCAAGACGCTTTGGCGCAGGGCTACGGTGTTATGGTGGGTTGTATGGTCGGATCTTCACTTGCGATGGCCCCTGCGACGCTGTTGGCGCAGGGTGCGCTTTTTACAGACCTTGACGGCCCGCTCTTACTGGCCGAAGACCGTGCGACACCTCTTGAGTTTGATGCTGATGGCGTCCACCCCCCTAAACCTGCCCTTTGGGGTTAAAGGAGACCGAAATGACCCGCACTGTATATGTAAACGGCGAATACCTTCCGGAAAACGAAGCAAAGATTTCCATCTTTGATCGCGGCTTTCTTATGGCTGATGGCGTGTACGAAGTGACCTCTGTGCTTGAGGGTAAGCTGATTGATTTCGACGGCCACGCTGTGCGGCTTCAACGCTCGCTTGATGAACTGGATATGAACAATCCAATCTCAAAGGAAGACTTGCTTGAGGTACACCGCGAACTTGTGCGCGCGAATGAGATTGATGAGGGCTTGATCTACCTTCAGATCACACGCGGCGCGCCTGATGATCGTGATTTTGTCTTCCCTGACCCGGAGACAACGCCACAAACAATCGTACTTTTCACGCAGAATAAACCGGGTCTCGCCAATGCTCCGACCGCGCAAAAAGGGATTAAAGTGATCTCTATTGATGATGAGCGTTGGGGGCGTCGCGACATCAAAACGGTGCAGCTGCTATATCCGAGCATGGGTAAGATGATGGCCAAAAAAGCAGGCAAAGATGATGCTTGGATGGTTGAAGATGGTTTCGTAACCGAAGGCACATCGAACAACGCTTATATCGTCAAAGGTAACAAGATCATTACGCGCGCTTTGTCGAATGAAATTTTGCATGGCATCACACGCGCTGCGGTTTTGCGTTTTGCTCGTGAAGCGCAGATGGAAGTGGAAGAGCGCAACTTCACCATCGACGAAGCAAAAGAGGCGGATGAGGCCTTCATCACCTCAGCATCTACGTTTGTGATGCCTGTGGTGGAGATCGACGATGTGTCACTTGGCGATGGTCAGGTTGGCTCCGTCGCGCCGCGTTTGCGCGAAATTTACCTTGAAGAAAGCCTTAAGAAAGCGATCTAAGCTTTTTTATTTAGTGAAACGCCCGCGTCTTGTCTAGCATTGCGCGGGCGTTTTGCGTTTTGTTAGCGCGCTTTCCCCTTGCGCAGAGGTCCGCTGATCCAGTTTGTAGCACTCAGAAAAATTTGTAATCTAGCGATTATATTGAACAAAAAGTAGGTGCGGTGATGCGGAAATTTCTTGGCATAGTGGTGCTGGCAGCGGGTGTTGGTGGTTTAGGATATTGGGGCGCGAAAGATCATGCGCTCGATATGCAAAACGCGATTTCGGAGCGGGCGACGGCCGCGGTTGCGGGTGCTGTGCACGGCATTGAAACAAGCGTAGAGGGCCGCGACATTCGTGTGACAGGTTTGGCAGACAGCGAAGCCGAACGTGACGCATTGCTCAGCGTGTTGAATGCGGTTGAAGGCCGTCGGGTCGTACTTGACGAAATTGACGTTTTGCCAAGTGCCGATCCCTACACAATCGCGGCGACCCGGAAAGATGGACAAACGCTTCTGCAAGGAAATGTACCAAGCGAAGCGATGCGCAGTGTTTTGATGGACACCGGCGCTGCGGGCGTGGAGGGCTTAACGCTTGCATCTGGCGCACCAGAGCGGTGGGAAGCTGCGATTGGCGCGGGTCTTGGTGCTTTGACGCAAATGGACGAAGGCTCTGTTTCTTTGACTGGACAGGCCTTGCGGTTGACGGGTCTTGTGGATCAGCCAAGTGATCGCGATGCTTTGATCGGTTCCATTGCTTTGCCTGATGGCTACACGTTGCAAAATGATATCGAAACCCGCGATGACGGCGCGCCAATCGCCTACACGATCAACTACGACGCATCTGAAGGTGTGAACGTTGATGGCAAATTGCCGAATGGTTTGGATCTTGCCCAAATCGGTGGAGCGCTGGGCGTGAGCAATATCAGCGGCGACGTCACAAACGCGATGGATGGCAACCCAAGCACTTTGCTTGCCGCGCTGGGCAGGCTGAAAGATTGGCTCCCTGAGTTCGACAGCGCATCTGTAAATGTGGGTGAAAGCGGGACATCAGTGGCTGGCGTCACGACGCCGGGCGTGAACGTTTCGCTTGTTACTGATGCCCTAGCGACGGATTTTGCGGACACCGCAACTCTGGATTTCAAACCGGCCAACAGTAGCGTGCAAAGAGGCGCAGAGCGGGTAAATGCCGCGACGGGGATCACAGAGCAATTTCAGTTTGGTTCTTGGTTGCCCAAAGCAGAGTTTAGACCTTCGCTTGCCAATTGCGCGAGTGAGGCGGACAAATTGCTCGCAACCACGAAGATCAATTTCCTGAGCGGATCCACTGATCTTGGCCCTCGTAGTCAACGTGCGATCAATGCGCTTGCGTCGATCATGGCGCGCTGTGTTGGTGCAGGGTTGGCGGTCGAGCTTGGCGGGCACACCGACAATACAGGGTCTGGGAACTATGAATTGAGCGCCGCACGCGCGGTCGTCGTCGGTGAAGCTATGATTGCACGCGGTGTCCCGCGCGAAGCGATTTCGGCGGTGGGTTTTGGCCCCAGTAAACCAATAGCAGACAACGCGACCGAAGCAGGCCGCGCCGCCAACCGCCGCACGACAGTGCGTTGGACGCAACAATAAGTTTTGAAAGGATAAGAGTATGTTTCGTGAATGGGGCTTTTTGGTAAGTGAAATGGTCGTGCTGATCCTTTTGGCAGCACTTCTGGGGCTGTTCGTTGGCTGGTTGATTTGGGGGCGCCGCAGTGCGGTTACGGTTGATACGAGCGAAGCAGATCGTCTTCGTCGTGAACTGGACGCTTGCAAAGCCAAGCATTCTGATAAAGACGCACGTATCGCTGCGCTAGAAGCCGATGTTGCGGAGTCTCGGGTTCAATCTGCGGAGTCTCCTCAGGTTGAGGGGGTCCAAGCTGAGGTCGAGCAGGTCGAAGCAGCTGAGGAAAATGCGGCGGTCGATTATGACAGCGACGGTGTGATCGAGGGAGAGAACGAAGGCGTAAAGCCTGCGACCCTAGATGCAGCGCGCGGTGGCGTTGCGGACGACCTCAAGCAAATCAAAGGCATTGGGCCGAAGATGGAAAAGATGTGCAATGCACTTGGCTTCTTCCACTTTGATCAAATAGCGGCTTGGACTCCGGCAGAAGAAGCGTGGGTCAATGCGAACCTTGAAGGGTTCAAAGGCCGTGTCAGCCGAGATGAATGGATTGCCCAAGCCAAGCTGCTTGCGGCAGGCAAAGAAACAGAATTCTCTAAACGCGTTGAAGGCGGCGACGTCTATTAAATGCGTTGCTCTGCGGGACACTCTCGCAGAGCAATACGCGTTAGCTCGCGTCCTTGTGTGACACTTCAAAAGCAGCTTTCTGCGCATCGGATGCGTCTGCTTGGTACTTCGCGCGCCACTCTGCAAAGGGCATGCCGTAGAACGCTTCTCGCCCTTCATCTTTGCTCATCTCGATCCCGCGCTCATTCGCAGCTTCTTGATACCAGCGCGATAGGCAGTTGCGGCAAAAGCCAGTTAGATTCATCATATCAATGTTTTGAACATCCGTGCGCTTCGCCAAGTGATCGCGCAGACGGCGAAACGCGGCAGCTTCAAGTTCGAGTTGCGTTTGTGCGTCCATTGGGCAGGCTCCTATCTATACGACTTTGAAGCAACATGTGGTCCACGCTGGCTTGGATCAAGCGCTAAACCGCGCGTGCTGTCGTTAATGTTCAACGGGTTTAGATGTGCTAGGCCCTAAAAAGGTCACCATCAATGCGGCAAACGTGATTGCGAAGACGCCGATCAACCCCATGGGACCGGGCACGGTGGAAAATAAGATCACGTCAAAGCCAAGCGCCCAAATCAAACCCGCAAAATCAAACGGTGCAAGGGTGCTTACAGGCGCGCGTGCTGTCGCTTCATTTGCAACAATATGCCCGATGCCACCCAAAAATCCTGCCAGCGCAAGCCAGCCAAACATCGTAGTGCTTAATGTGATCCAGCCGAACGCAATCGTTGCAAGTCCAACAACTGATCCGACCAAAGCAAGATAAAAAGCAATTGATGCGCTGCTTTCCGTTTGGGTCATGGTCTTGGTGTGGACCCTGACAAAGGCCATTGTGAACGCAAAGATCAAACCAGCCGCGACGCCGATCAAAGCGCCTTCGCTCGGCAGTGTGAACGCATCCCAAAGCAAAAAAAGAACACCTGTAAAGCCAAAAAATACCGCGCCAAAAATGTGTACCGTGAGTTTTTCTTTCAACAAAAATGCAGCAAGTGGAAGAACAAGGATAGGCGCGAGATAGCCAAGCGCCTGTGCGTTGGCCAAAGGCAGATATGCAAGTGCTGTGAAAAACATCGCCATGGCAAATATGCCAAGCAAACTGCGCGTGACATGCAGACGGGGATGTTTGGTGCGCAGCGCACTCGGAAATTCACGCCACCACACCATGTATAGGCAGATTGGGAACAAGGCTAAAAAAGAGCGCCAAAAGATCAATTGCCCAAGCGGCACAGTGTCCGCCGTCACGCGTACAGCAGCAGACATAGCTGTCATCAAAAAGGTCGCAAGAAGTCGCAGACCAATACCTGTTAAAAAGTCGTTGCGCGCGTTCATCCTTTTTTAAGCGACCACGTCAGAAAGCGCGCGTTCAAGCAATGGCGCTAGTCTTTGCGCCCATGCTTTTTGCTGCGCTTCAGTTTCGATCAGGTCATTGCGTAGCTCGATCAGGACATTAAGGTGCCCATGTCGCAGCGCATGCGTGTCCACCGCATCGCCGGGAAGATGTCCGGAATAAGGTTCATTGTCGCCAATCGACAGGTCCTTTTCGGCCTTCAAAATCTCCATCAAGGCCTGTGCAAGACGATCATCATCTGCATAAAGAACCCCGATCTCCCAAGGGCGTTTGGGGCGTCCTTTCAGTTGGGGCGTGAAAGAATGGATTGAAAGCAACACGGGATCATCACGCCGTGTCATTAAGGCGCTGAGCGCAGTGTGATAAGGACGGTAGCACGCAGCCATGCGTTCCTCTAGTTCCTCAGGCCCAGCGTGGCGGTTCGCGGGAATTATCGTGCCGTCGTAAAGTTTCATTAACAAAGTTGGGTCATCACTGCCGCGATTGGGATCAATCACAAGCCTTGAGAAATTTGAACAAATCACAGGACCATCAAGCAAAACGCCTAATTCTTGCGCAACCCCCGCCGCGCCAATATCGTAGGCGATATGACGGTTCATATCTTGCGCGCTTATGCCGAGATCACCACCATTCACGAACGCGGGCACGGTATTGGCGGCATGATCGCTTGAAACAGTCCATCTGCTCTTGCGCGTCGCGCCAAATTCAAAGAAAGGCTGGTAAGTCACAAATCTGTTTCCTAGCCGAATTAGATAACAGGATAGTTGCCGAGCGATCTGAAATGCGCAATAAGCGACACGAATTGTTAGCGATAACACTTTTGGACGAAAAGTGAAGGTCGTGTGACGCCGAAGTGGAATGGAAGAAAGATATGAAACGCGAACGCAGTGTAAAAATCGTAGCAACGCTGGGGCCAGCCTCTGACAATTACGAGATGATCCGTAAGTTGCATGAAGCGGGCGCAGATGTGTTTCGTCTTAATATGAGCCACGGAAGTCACGAAAAAATTGCTGAATTGCACGCAGCTATTCGCAAGGTTGAAGAAGACTTGGATAGCCCGATCGCGATTCTTGCGGACCTACAAGGGCCGAAGCTGCGCGTGGGCGAGTTCAAAAACGGCTCTGAGGAGTTGGAAATAGGCGCTGACTTCCGTCTTGATCTGGATGAAGCACCCGGTGATGTGACGCGCGTGACACTTCCGCATCCCGAGATCTTCGCAGCTCTTGAAGAAGGTGCTTCGTTGTTGGTGAACGACGGCAAGATTCGCTTGAAGGTAAAAGAGTGCGGCGCTGACTTTGCAGATTGCGAAGTTGTCATTGGTGGTACGATTTCTAATCGCAAAGGCGTAAATGTTCCTGATGTGGTTCTGCCTTTGGCGGCATTGTCCGAGAAAGACCTCGCCGATCTCGAGTTCGTTTGTGAGCTTGGTGTTGATTGGCTCGCTTTGTCATTTGTCCAGCGCGCCAAAGACGTCTGGGACGCGCGTGACCTTGTGAAAGGGCGTGCATCTGTTCTGTCGAAGATTGAAAAGCCTTCTGCGGTTAGTAGTTTCGAAGAGATCCTCGATGCGTCTGATGGCATCATGGTCGCGCGTGGCGATCTAGGTGTTGAGCTTCCTGTTCAGAACGTTCCGCCAATTCAAAAGCGCCTTGTTCGGAAGTGTCGTGCGGCGGCAAAGCCTGTGATCGTTGCGACACAAATGCTTGAGTCTATGATTGAAAGCCCAATGCCCACGCGCGCCGAAGTTTCTGACGTTGCGACGGCGATCTATGAAGGCGCAGACGCGATCATGCTTAGCGCAGAGAGTGCCGCAGGCGACTACCCGGTTGAAGCAGTTTCAACCATGGATAACGTCGCGCAAGAGGTGGAAAGCGATCCGACGTTTACGGAAGTGATGGAAGCGTCGCGCTCTGCGAGCCGGACATCTGTTGCTGATGGTATCGTTGCCGCTGCGCGCGAGATTGCGGAAACTACAGAGATCAAAGCAATTTGTTGCTTTACCCAAAGCGGTACGACGGCGCTTTTGACCGCGCGTGAACGTCCACGTGTTCCTATTATCGCGATGACGTCCCAACGCAGCACAGCGCGCCGGCTTGCGCTGACGTGGGGCACGCTTTGCGTGATGACTGATGAATTCAACCGCTTTAAAGGCGCTGTTGTCGCCTCAGCGCGTGCTGCGCGCGCCGGTGGTTTCGCTGAAAAGACTGATCAGATCGTTGTGACTGCCGGTGTACCGTTCAACGTTCCGGGGACGACGAACATTCTTCGTGTAGCACCCTGTGACGAACGTTTGATTTACGCCTCTGATCCAGAGTAGCATCCTTAAACGATACGTTTAGGAGTGCGATATGAGTTATGATCTTGCTTTGGTCTTAGGAATCGTCATTGCGGGGTTTTCAATTCCCGCGATTGTGTCTGCGTTTTCTGATAGCCGAGCACCACGCGCAGCATCGCTAATGGTTCTAATGGGGGGCGGCCTGATTGCTTGGGCCGTTATGGAAAAGCCGGGTGGATATACGATGGATCAAATCCCGGATGTTTTCATGAAGGTTGTCCGCGATCTCGTTGGTTAAACTTAACTCTTGCGGAATCTAATGGCCTGTCCTAAACGGCGATCTCTAATCCGCGCGTCCGGCTAATTTGGCATGCCGAGTGCGCGCGTTTCTACCGACCCGAAAGAGGAGACGGAAATGCCTAAGATGAAGACAAAGTCGAGCTGCAAAAAGCGGTTCAAAACAACGGCCAGTGGCCGCGTGGTCGCAGCTCAGGCCGGAAAACAGCACGGCATGATCAAGCGCACGAACAAATTCCTTCGCAATGCACGTGGTACAACCACACTCGCGGCTGCTGACGAGAAAATCGTCAAGTCGATGATGCCCTACGCTCGCTAAGGAGATTTGAGAGATGTCACGCGTTAAAGGTGGTACAGTAACCCACGCCCGTCACCGTAAAGTCGTCAAAGCAGCCAAAGGCTACTACGGACGCCGTAAAAATACATTCAAAGTCGCAGCACAGGCCGTCGATAAGGCGAACCAATACGCGACACGCGACCGCAAGAATCGTAAGCGTAGCTTCCGTGCATTGTGGATCCAGCGTATCAACGCTGCTGTGCGTAGCCACGACGAGGCGTTGACATACAGCCGCTTTATCAATGGTCTGACACTGGCAGGTATCGAAGTGGACCGTAAGGTTCTCGCGGACCTCGCAGTGCACGAGCCAGAAGCGTTCGCAGCAATCGTAGATCAGGCGAAAGCAGCAATGGCCGCGTAAGCACTAAAGCGATCTAAAGTATAGAGGGCCTCAACCAATCGGTTGGGGCCTTTTTCGTTTGTGTCTAAACAAACGGGACTTTAGCAATCTTGCGTGGATTTCGTGGCCGAGAACTTAAGGCCTGCGCACTGCGATGATCTTTCTCGACACGCTTGCAGCCCCTTTTGAACTTGAACTCTGACGTTTCCAGAAAGCCCTCGTTTAGCCGCGCAGCATACGTGGGCAGGCTGCTGTCGCAGTGCGTCCACCAATGTGATGTGGGTTCTGAATAAGCATCCAGACAACGCTCTGGCCTGGCGCTTGCGTGCGTGTGTAGGAACAACCGTTTGGTGCGATATACCACTGGCCAGTCTGCGCCAAAGCCTGTGTATTGAAGCTACGTGGCGCGACTTGCGCGTCCGCAGTTACAGCGCCGAAAGTGAGTGTTGCCGCGGTGAGAGCAAAAACGAGTTTCATAGGTTCTATCCCCTTATCTTGGCTTATCAATGAAGGTCCAGCAGCGGACCTTGACCCTACTTGCCGCGCGTTTGGGGCAGGGCTCGCGGCAAGAAAGTGGCGAAATTGGGCAGAACTTATGCGATTTTATTAAACAGACTGCGGCATCTGTGCGCCCCTGTCGCTTGCGCGCGCTGGGTCAAGCGGGTAACTCACGCAGTAACACAGTAGGCGAGGTCCGTGATGGATGATCTAAGAGAGAAATACGTTGGTTTGATCGCGGCTGCGTCCGATGAAAGCACGTTGGAAGATTTGCGCGTGCAAGCGGTCGGCAAAAAGGGCGAGATCAGCCTGCAGATGCGTTCGCTCGGCAAGATGAGCGCGGAAGAGCGTCAGATCGCAGGCCCGAAGTTGAACGCCTTGAAGGATGAGATTAACTCGGCTCTTTCAGCGAAGAAGACTGCTTTGGCGAATGCTGCCTTGGACGAACGTCTCAAAGGCGAATGGCTCGATGTAACGCTGCCAGCACGTGAGCGCCCTCAAGGGTCTATCCATCCCATCTCCCAAGTCACAGAAGAGGTCATCGCGATTCTTGCAGATCTTGGCTTTTCCGTCGCCGAAGGCCCACAGATTGAAAGTGATTGGTATAATTTTGATGCTTTGAACATCCCTGGCCATCACCCCGCGCGCGCAGAGATGGACACGTTCTACACGCACCGTGCAGAAGGCGATAACCGTCCGCCACACGTTTTGCGCACGCACACGTCACCTGTTCAAATCCGTCACATGGAAGCCAACGGCGCGCCGTGCCGTATCATTTGCCCGGGTCGCGTCTACCGCGCTGACTACGATCAAACGCACACGCCGATGTTCAATCAGGTCGAGGGGTTGGCCATCGACAAGGACATCTCCATGGCGAACCTGAAATGGACGTTGGAAGAGTTCTTTTCTGTCTTCTTCGGCACAGAAGTTAAAACCCGTTTCCGCGCCTCGCATTTCCCGTTTACGGAACCCTCCGCAGAGGTGGACATCCAGTGTCGCTGGGAAAACGGCTCTGTCAAAGTGGGCGAGGGCGATGATTGGCTCGAAGTGCTCGGCTCTGGCATGGTGCACCCCAAGGTTCTGCAAGCAGGCGGCATTGATCCGGCTGAGTGGCAGGGTTTTGCCTTCGGCATGGGGATCGATCGCATGGCGATGTTGAAATACGGCATCCCCGATCTTCGCGCGTTCTTTGATTCAGACCTGCGTTGGTTGCGCCACTATGGGTTTGCGAGCTTGCAACAGCCGAATTTGGCAACGGGGCTGTAATGGCTGCAATCCCCCCAGTTTTCGCAGACTTCATCGACGAGATGCGCGCTGAGGCCCCAAGCCTCGAAATCACGCAGATGTTCGGGAAGCCTTGTGCGAAGCTTGGCGGGGCCAAACCTGTGTTGTCGTTTTATCAAGACAGCATGGTCTTCAAACTGGGCGCAACGCGCGTTCAAGAAATTTATGCGTCCCATCCGGAGGCCGTGCAGTTTGACCCATCAGGCAAAGGCAGACCATTCAAGGATTGGGTGCAAGTGCCTGAGGGCATTGATACAGATTGGCAGGCTTTGGCGCGTGAAGCGCTGGGCCTTAGGTAACAGGAAACGACGCGATGAAATTCACACTGTCCTGGCTAAAGCATCATCTGGAAACAGATGCGACGCTTGATGGTATTCTTTATGCTTTGACTGATCTTGGTCTCGAAGTGGAAGAGGTAAGCAACCCTGCGGATGCTCTGAAATCCTTTACTTTGGCAAAGGTGAAATCAGCTGAACAGCATCCCGACGCGGATCGTCTGCGTGTATGCCAAGTGGAGACGAACGAAGGTCTTCAGCAGATCGTGTGCGGTGCACCGAATGCACGTGAGGGGATCACAGTCGTTCTGTGCAAGCCCGGCGATTACGTGCCTGGCATTGATGTAACGCTCTCGGTTGGCAATATTCGCGGCGTTGAAAGTCACGGCATGATGGCGTCCGAGCGCGAGTTGGAACTCAGCGAAGAGCATGACGGCATTATCGAGCTGCCCTCTGGCGAAGTCGGTGAGTTGTTTGTGGATTGGCTCTCGCAGAATGATCCGAGCAAGGTTGATCCGATGATCGAAATCGCGATTACGCCGAACCGTCCTGATGCTTTGGGCGTGCGTGGTATTGCGCGTGATCTGGCTGCGCGCGGGCTTGGCGTGATGAAGACAAATGAGGTTGATCCGGTGCCTGCGACGGTGGCATCTGAGCTGTCGGTCGTCATTGAGGACGATACTTTGGACGGATGCCCGGTCTTTTGTGGTCGTGTGATCACAGGTGTTAAGAACGGACCATCCCCTGCGTGGCTACAAGATGCACTGCGTGCGATTGGCTTACGTCCGATCAGCTTCCTTGTGGATGTCACTAATTTCTTCACTTACGATCAAAACCGTCCTTTGCACGTTTTTGATATGGACAAGGTCAAAGGCAACCTGCGTGTGCATCGTGCCAAGGGTGGCGAAACCATCGTTGCGCTTGATGACAAGGAATACACCCTGCACTCTGGTCATATGGTCATCTCGGATGACAATGGCGTAGAAAGCATCGCGGGTGTGATGGGTGGTTTAGAAAGCGGATGCACCGAAGAGACGGTCAATGTCTTTGTGGAAAGCGCCTATTGGGATCCGATTCAGATTGCCTACACGGGTCGTGCTTTGAAAATCAATTCCGACGCGCGCTACCGCTTTGAGCGTGGCGTTGATCCTGCATTCACACCTGTTGGCTTAGAGCATGCGGTGCGCATGATCGTAGATCATGCCGGTGGTGAAGCGTCTCAGCTGATCCAAGCGGGCGCGGTGCCGGATGTATCGCGCAGCTATAAGCTAGATACGGATCGTTGCTCATCCTTGGTTGGGATGGAAATTGCGGCAGATCGTCAGAGGACTATTTTGGAGTCGCTCGGCTTTGTGATGGATGGCGATATGGCGGCCGTTCCAAGTTGGCGTCCTGACGTGCAAGGCGAAGCAGATCTGGTTGAAGAGGTTGCGCGCATTGAATCCCTCACAGGTCTAGTAGGTAAGCCTTTGCCGCGTTTGCACGATGGCGTCACGCGCGCGATCCTGTCGCCTGCTCAACTGCGCGAACGCGCGGCGCGGCGCACTGCAGCTGCACTCGGGTACAATGAATGCGTCACCTATAGTTTTACTGATCAACCCTCTGCCGCGTTGTTTGGTGGTGGGTCTGACGCGACAATGTTGGCCAATCCAATCAGTTCTGAAATGAGCCATATGCGTCCGGCACTACTGCCCGGTTTGCTTCAGGCGGCTGCGCGCAATCAGGCGCGCGGGGCGATGGATCAAGCTTTGTTCGAAGTGGGCACCGCGTTTCATGGTGGGGAGCCGGGCGAACAGCATGTTCAGGTTTCGGGTTTGATTGTCGGGCGGACAGGGCCCAAAGATGTGCATGGCGCGGCTCGCGGTGTCGATGTATTTGATGTGAAGGCCGATGCAGAAGCGATCTTGGCAGCAATTGGTGCTCCAGCGAAAGTGCAAATTCTGCGCGGCGCAGAGGAATGGTGGCATCCCGGGCGTCACGGCAAGATTTGTTTGGGTCCTAAAAAAGTCATGGGCGTATTTGGTGAAATCCACCCGCGTGTTCTGGCCGCAATGAACGTCAAAGGGCCTGCAATGGGCTTTACGATCTGGCCTGCTGAAGTGCCTTTGCCAAAGAAGAAAAGTGCGACGCGTCCTGCTTTGGTTCTGCGTGATCTGCAAGCGGTCGAGCGTGACTTTGCCTTTGTCGTGGACGCAGATGTTGAAGCGTTGACGTTGGTAAATGCGGCTGCGGGCGCAGATAAATCGCTGATTGAAGACGTGCGTGTGTTTGATGAGTTTATCGGTGGGTCACTTGGTGAGGGCAAAAAGTCCATCGCAGTGACAGTGCGTTTGCAACCGTCTGAGGCGACCTTGAAAGAGGCGGAGATCGAAGCAGTTGGTGCGAAGATCATCGAAAAAGTCAGCAAAGCAACGGGCGGGGTTCTACGAGGGTAGCGAACTTAAAAGTTTCGATGCCTCCGGCGGGGATATTTTTTGAGAGAGGAAAACGAGATGCTAAAAGTCTATTTGTCAGGTGAGATACACACGGATTGGCGCGAGCAAATCATTGAAGGCTCGAAGGGTCTTGATGTGTCGTTTTCTGCGCCAGTAACGGATCATGCTGCGAGTGATGATTGCGGCGTTGCGATCCTTGGTGAAGAGCCAAACAAGTTTTGGCATGATCATAAAGGCGCGCAGATGAATGCCATTCGCACGCGCAAGGGTATCAGTGATTCCGACGTTGTGGTCGTGCGGTTTGGTGAGAAGTACAAACAGTGGAACGCGGCGTTTGATGCGGGTTATGCAGCGGCGCTAGGCAAATCACTGATTATTCTGCATCAAGATGAACATCAGCACGCACTTAAAGAAGTTGATGCTGCGGCCCTTGCCGTTTGCAAAGAGCCGCAACAAGTCGCTGATATTTTGCGCTATGTTCTTACGAGCAAGCTACCCGGTTAAGTTGGGCGGGCAGGGGTGGCCCTGCCTTTTTGAACGGCGGGCCTGTTGAGGAAACGTTTTAGATACGCCACAGCATTTTTGTGATCTTCCCAACCAAGCACATCGCGCGCGCCATAAAATTCAAGCGAACCTAGCCAAGGTGCGATGGCGATATCTGCGATGGAGTAGTCGCCAGCGATCCAGTCTTGACCTTCGAGCTGTTTGTCAACGACGGCCAAAAGGCGTTTGCCTTCGTCTATGTAGCGCTGACGCGGGCGCGGATCTTCGATCTGTGCACCTGCAAACTTGTAAAAGAAGCCAAGTTGACCAAACATCGGGCCGAGTCCGCCCATTTGGAACATCAACCACTGCGCGATTTTGGCCTTATCTGTTGCACTAGAGCCGATGAGCTTTCCTGTTTTCTCAGCCAGATACAAAAGTATTGCACCGCTTTCGAAGAGCCCGATAGGCGTGCCATCAGGTCCATTTGGATCAACAATGGCTGGGATCTTGTTGTTTGGATTCAAAGATAAAAAAGCGTCACTTTTGACGTCTACGTCTGACAGTGTGACCAGATGCGGTTCGTAGGCCAATCCCATTTCTTCAAGTGCAATGGATACTTTCACACCGTTGGGCGTTGGAAATGAATAAAGTTGAATAATGCTGGGATCTTTAGCGGGCCAGCGCTGGGTAATCCCAAATTCGTTTAGCGAGGTCATAATTCGTCTCCTTCTGATTTTGACGAACATAGGCGCGTTTTCCCATTAAAACAGTGACAAGTCTGTGCGAAATCAACATATGTGATCTGCGAAAACACAAAAAAAGAAAAGCGCACGACTAGGGTAACGGAAATAAAGGGACTTAAAATGATTAAAGAATTCAAAGATTTCATCGCCAAGGGCAATGTCATGGACATGGCGGTTGGTATCATCATTGGTGCGGCGTTCACGGCAATCGTGACATCGCTTGTGGGTGATTTGATCAACCCGATTATCAGCCTCTTTATGGGCGGCATCGATTTTGCGGGTCAGTACACGTTGTTGGGTGAGGGCGAGTATGGCTCGATCACAGAAGCGGAAGAAGCAGGCGCAGCAGTCTTTGCTTGGGGCCGTTTTATCATGGCGATCATCAACTTCCTCATCATCGCATTTGTTGTGTTCATGCTTGTTAAAGCTGTGAACAAAACAAAGAAGGCGGAAGAGCCAGCACCAGAGCCAGCACCAGCAGGCCCAACTCAGGAAGAGTTGCTCGCGGACATTCTTGCGGCTTTGAAGAAGTAAGCTAATGTTATAACAGTTTTGAAAGGGCGGCTCCTGTTTGAGCCGCCCTTTTTCTTTATTTAATTGCCAGTTGGGGTGAAATCACATCCAAACCAAGGGCCTTGCCAACGGCAAAATAGGTTAATTGACCCGCATGAACATTTAGCCCTTCCAACAGATGAGGGTCATCCGCGCAGGCCTGTTTCCAGCCTTTATCGGCAAGTGCGAGCATGAAAGGCATCGTTGCATTACCAAGTGCAATCGTAGACGTGCGCGCCACAGCACCAGGCATATTGGCAACACAGTAGTGCATAATGCCATCCACATCGTAGATCGGGTCATCATGCGTTGTCGCTTTGGACGTCTCAAAGCACCCGCCTTGGTCAATCGCGACATCTACGATAGCCGCACCTTGCTTCATGCTTGAAAGCTGTTCGCGGGTAACGAGCTTTGGGGCAGCTGCGCCAGGGATAAGAACGGCTCCAATAACCATATCCGCTTGTGCGACCAATTCAGCGGTGTTGCCCGCACTGGCATAGCTGGTCTTGAATGTGCCGCCATAAACGTCATCAAGATATCGCATACGCGGTAAAGAACGGTCCAGTACGGTTACATCTGCACCCATTCCAGCCGCAATACGCGCAGCATGTGTTCCAACAACGCCACCGCCAATGACAGCGACACGCGCAGGACCAACGCCAGGGACGCCGCCCATCAAAACACCGCGCCCGCCGTTTGCCTTTTGCAGCGTCCATGCGCCAACCTGCGGAGCGAGACGACCCGCAACCTCCGACATCGGGGCAAGCAAAGGTAAACCACCGCTGCGATCCGTCACTGTTTCATAAGCAATCGCCGTGCAGCCAGACGCGAGCAGATCCTTTGTTTGCTCCGGATCAGGGGCAAGATGTAGGTACGTAAACAGGAGCTGGCCCTCGCGCAGCATCTTGCGCTCATTTGCTTGAGGCTCTTTTACTTTCACGATCATATCCGCTTTGGCAAAGACGTCGCTTGCGGTGCCCGCTATTTCTGCGCCGGCTGCAATGTAGTCTTCATCCGTGAAACCCGCACCGACGCCTGCACATGTCTGCACCAACACACTATGACCATGTACGACAGCTTCATGCGCCGCGTTTGGGGTCATTCCAACGCGGTATTCCTGTGGTTTGATCTCTTTTGGGCACCCAATCTTCATTTCGCATCTCCTCCCTGTACGATTTGGATCGAAGATGCCAAGGAAGAAGCGGAAAGTGTTGTGAAAGTATGCCTATGATAGGGTATAAGTTCGCAAGATTCTTCGAACGACTTAACAGAATTCGCAAGGAAATTGATCTTATGAGCTTGGACACAACAGATAAGCGTATACTCCGAGCCTTGCAGAAAAGCGGGCGCATGTCGAACGCGGCGCTCTCTGAAGAGGTGAATCTTTCGCCCTCGGCATGTCACAGGCGCGTTCAGCATTTAGAGGCTGATGGGTATATTCGTGACTATGTCGCGTTACTTGATGCTCGTAAAATCGGTGTTCCTTCGACGGTTTTCGTAGAAATTACACTTCGTGGCCAGGCAGATGATGTGCTTGATGCTTTCGAAAAATCAGTCGCACGCATTCCTGATGTGTTGGAATGCCACCTGATGGCAGGTTCAGCGGATTACCTACTTAAGGTTGTAGCGGAGGATACGGAGGATTTTGCGCGCATTCATCGTCAGTACCTTGCTCGGCTTCCCGGTGTCGCGCAGATGCAAAGTTCGTTCGCGTTAAGGACCGTATTCAAAACGACGGCACTGCCAGTTTAGGATCAACAAAAGGCGCTTCTTGTCAAATTTCAGACATTATTAGTACCTAGAGAATAGCTCTGTGTTTTGGTCGGCGTGATGCGCGGCTGAATTGACACAACGTGTAACCTGCTCAGTCAAAACATGTTTGATGACTCGCTCCATGCACGGCAAACGGGTAAGGCATGGGCGGTCTAGAGGAACGAAATTGCGATGAAAAATTTTCGAAGTCTCACGCATATCTTGCGCAGCTTTAGTGTTTCCTGCGCAGTCTTGTTGCCTACGATTGTTGCCGCACAAGATGTGGTGCAGCTTGGGTATGGGCGACTCATCACAAATGATTTTCTTGGTGATTTGAAGGATCGTGGCCAAACCGGTTCTTATGTCTCGAGCCGTATTTTGGGCAAAGCTTGGAATGGCTCACTGCCAGACCGCGCTGGTGAAATTCTCGAATTCCGATTGCAGGCAGACGTTAAAGCGCCGGATGATCTTGTCACACCTTTTGCAGGTGATAGGCCCTTTGCAGGATCTCTAAGTCTCGGATTACACACGCATTATCAACATGCTGGGTTCGATGTCTCCTATGGTGGCGAGCTGGTCGTTGTGGGTCCACAGACGCGTTTGGACCAGTTTCAAACCGCGCTTCATGATGGGCTTGGCGTTGCACCTTTGTCAGCCGGAACGCGCGCAAATCAGATTGCAAACAAGACCTACCCAGGCGCTGTTGTCGAATTTAGCAAGCCTTTTGATGTTGGTGTCCGCTCCCGATTGCGCCCATTTGTTGAAGGTCGCGTGGGCGTTGAAAACCTTATCCGCGCTGGTGTGGATTTCGAGATCGGCGAGCTGACGCGCGGAGATCTGATGGTTCGTGATAGCATCACTGGGCAACGCTACCGCACGATCTTATCAGATGGTGCTGGTCTGTCTTTTGTTGTCGGCGTGGATACGGCCTTTGTAGGCGAAAGCGTGTATCTACCTGCGTCTCTTGGTCTGACATTAACAGACCGTCGCGACCGCGCGCGCGCGGGCGTACATTGGCAACGCAAGAATACCCATGGCTTCTTTGGCGTGACCTATTTGGGTCGGGAATTTACAACCCAATCGGATGAACAGGTTGTTGGCTCAATCAGGCTCGGTTTGAAGTTCTGAGACATTCTAGCCACAATCTCTAGGTGCAATTGAGAATATTCTTTCCAGCTTAAATTTCGTTTGTTAACCTTTTGGTAATAAAAAAAGACGAACGAGGCAGGACTAGAGTATGAAAACGGGCTTTCGAGGCACGTTTGTCATTTCATGGTCGCAAACAAAGTTAGACGGTATGGGGGCTGTTCCACTGCAGTCCTTGGATGTTGGTACGGCTTGGAGCTGGACCGGAGACGCAGTGCGCGTTGACGGACCTGCGGAGCTGTTGCGATTGGATGAGGCAGACGGCGATGCGAGTATTCGCAAACGCGCAGCAAAAATGGTGCGCAAGCTGGTTGGCGCTGCGCTGACGGATGAGAAGAACTTACAGAGTGTCGAGGTAGAGCATCCGATCCGGGACAGTAGTTTCGTGGTCACTGATGGGGCACAAAGCTATACTTTGACGGTAATTGATGTGGCGGGCAGCAAGGCACCGCTTTTGATGTTCCTTGACGAGATGCCACCCAAGAACGTTGATTTATGGGTCGTTCACCACACGATTGATATCCGTGGGCAGGACATGGTGTCTGTATCATCCGGCGGTGTGATTTGTTTCACGCCGGGGACGATGATCGATACGCCATCAGGGCCACGTGTGGTAGAAGAGCTGTGTGAAGGCGATCAACTCCAAACGCGCGATAGCGGGGCGCAATCTATTGAGTGGATTGGATCACGACGCATGACTGGGGCACGTCTGTTTGCTATGCCAGAACTGCGCCCTATCCGCATTCGCGCCGGCGCGTTTCAGTTGGAAAAGCCTGATCAAGAGTTCTTGGTTTCGCCAAACCACCGCATGTTGGTGAAAGGCGCGATCGCGAGAGATTTGTTTAACACATCAGAAGTGCTGGTTGCCGCGAAAGACTTGGTGAACGGGTCCAGTGTGATGCGGGATACACAGGTGAAAGAGGTAACCTACATTCACTTGATGCTTCCCAAACATGAAATCGTGTTGGCGAACGGCGTAGAAACGGAAAGTTTCCATCCTGCCTCTACAGCGCTGTCGACCATTCCTGAAGCGGACTTGGCGCGGTTGTCAGACGTGAATAGTGGCATTGAAGCTGACCCGAACAGTTATGGCGGGTATGCGCGCCGTATTTTGTCACAATCCGAAGCGGCAATCTTGGCACATCAAGCTGCGTAACGACATTGTGCGCCCCGAAGAGGGGCGCGCAGGTTTTGTTCATCAAAATTTGATGAACCTTTTGAGGCGCTGCCTCAAACTCCGGAGTTTTCTAGGAAACGTGAAGGCTTTACTCTTTCTCCGCGATGACAGCGCGCAAGATTTCTTTGGCGTTGTCTGACGCCCAATCGGCATCACCGCGCAAACGCGCTATCTCAGCGCCGTCGCGATCAAGAATAACAGTAATTGGCAAACCAAGCACAGCCATATCGCGCGCTATTTTTTGCTTTGGATCGCGGTGTAGTGGCAGGTTGTCAACGTTGATTTCTTTAAAAAAATTCTTCATCGCTGGGGGCGTGTTGCGGCCCGTGGCCAATGTGACGACTTCAAAATCATCACCGCCGAGTTCTGTTTGCAGCTCTGACAGCATCGGCATTTCTTTTCGGCACGGTGCGCACCACGTTGCCCAGAAATTTAATAGCACGACGCGCCCTTTGTGATCGGCGAGTGTGCCCTCACTGCCATCGTCTTTTACATATGGGGTGTCGGAGGTGGCTTTCGGCTCTGTATGGAAGTTGAGCTTTTTCATATCGCCCTCGCGCATTGCTGCGATCTCACTTAAATCAGCGTGAACAATTTGTGGCGCAAGGTTTGCACCCATCAACAGAGCGGTATACATCAGCGCAGCAACAGCTTTTTTCATTTTCCCTCCAAGGGTAGGCACATGACCAAATCTTCTTCCAACGCGATGTGGGGCGGCCGTTTCGCTGCCGGACCCGATGCGATTATGGAGGCAATTAACGCCTCAATCGGGTTTGACAAGCGAATGGCGCGTCAGGACATCGACGGCTCGCGCGCTCATGCGAGCATGCTCGCTGCACAAGGCATTATCACAGATACCGACGCTGAGACCATTCGGGAAGGCCTGCTCACGGTCTTGTCAGAAATTGAAGCTGGGACCTTTGAATATTCCGCAGCGCTTGAAGACATTCACATGAATGTTGAAGCGCGTTTGAAAGAGATTGTGGGCGAGCCTGCGGGGCGTTTGCATACAGCGCGTTCGCGAAATGATCAGGTCGCGACTGATTTCAAACTTTGGGTGCGCGACCAGCTTGATGCCGCAGAGGGGGCGATACTTTCCTTGATCGAGGGTTTGCTTGGTCAAGCTGAAGCTGGGGCAGACTGGGTGATGCCCGGTTTTACCCATTTGCAGACTGCGCAGCCTGTGACTTGGGGTCATCATATGATGGCCTATGTCGAGATGCTAGGGCGCGATCTGTCTCGTGTGCGAGACGCGCGCGCGCGAATGAATGAAAGTCCTTTGGGGGCCGCTGCGTTGGCTGGAACATCCTTCCCTATTGATCGCGATGCGACTGCGCACGCACTTGGGTTTGATCGTCCTTCTGCGAATTCTTTGGACGCAGTAAGCGATCGGGATTTTGCATTGGAATTCTTAAGCACCGCGTCGATTTGCGCCGTGCACCTAAGCCGTTTGGCTGAGGAGTTGGTGATTTGGTCTTCTGCGCAGTTCCGCTTTGTGACTTTGTCAGATCGTTTTTCGACGGGATCCTCGATTATGCCGCAGAAGAAAAATCCTGATGCTGCGGAACTGATACGTGCCAAGATTGGCCGGATTTTTGGTGCCAATACTGCGCTGATGATTGTGATGAAAGGTCTGCCTTTGGCGTATTCAAAGGACATGCAGGAAGACAAAGAGCAGGTCTTTGATGCGGCGGACAATTGGATGCTGGCACTTGCGGCTATGGACGGAATGGTACGTGATATGAGCGCGAACCGTGACAGTCTTGCCGCCGCTGCGGGATCAGGGTTTTCAACAGCGACTGATTTGGCAGATTGGTGCGTGCGTGCGCTCAACATGCCTTTTCGCGATGCGCATCATGTGACGGGGTCTTTGGTTGCAATGGCTGAAAAGGAAAATTGCGATTTGCCTGATTTAACGCTGGCCCAGATGCAAAGCGTTCACAGTGAAATCACACAAGACGTTTTCAGCGTTTTGACAGTTGATGCGTCGGTCGCGTCACGGACCTCCTTTGGCGGGACGGCACCGGATCAAGTCCGTTACCAAATTGCGCGATGGCGCGAGGTTTTGGCATGATCCGTCTTCTCTCAGGAATCATGGCGCTCTTTTTACTGGTGAGCTGTGGTGCAGATGGGATGCCAAGCAAGCCCACAAAACCGCTAAAAGAGCGTCTTGAAGACAAAGCGGCCGAGGTTGCGGCGAAAGGCGATCAAATCGTGGATGAGTTGGGCGAAGCAGAGTAACGAAAGGAACGCTGAAATGTCAGTTTTACGCATGATTTACTTGGCGCTTGCCGTGTGGGGCGCGATCCATCCGATGTATTATTTCGTGCAGTGGTTTCAAACTGAAGGCTGGAGCATCATGAATATGGTGGATGCATGGCACGCCAATGCTGCGAGTTCTGGACTTGTTTGGGATCTGACGATTGCTGCGATCACGTTAACGATCTGGATTTTGGCAGAGGTTTTCACGCGGCGTAATTGGGGGGCATTGATTGCTATCCCCGCGACGTTTTGCATTGGGGTGAGTTGTGGCTTGCCGCTCTATCTCTTCTTGCGCTCGCGTCCTGTAGTCTAAGCCAGAAGGGGGCCAGCCCCCGCCTCAGCAAGCTGAGACTCCCCCGGAGTTTATCTAGAAAGATGAAGCAGTGTGGTGGTTAAAGATTGAAAGCGAGCGCTTTTGAAGCTACTTCCCCGCGCATGGATCACTTTCTTTATAGAGACGGCGCTTTGTACGCCGAAGATGTGCCGCTGAGCGAGATCGCCGCCAGTGTTGGCACGCCCTTTTATGTCTATTCCACAGCGACGCTGGAGCGTCACTTCAAGCTGTTTGATGATGCGCTAAACGGGATGGAGCACCTTGTGTGTTACGCGATGAAAGCGGCCTCTAATCAAGCGATTTTGAAGACCCTTGCTGCTTTGGGTGCGGGTATGGATGTTGTGTCTGGTGGCGAATATGCGCGCGCGAAAGCTGCGGGTGTGCCTGGCGAGCGCATTGTTTTCTCTGGGATAGGCAAAACGCGCGAAGAAGTGCACACTGCACTGAGCGGTGGCATTCGTCAGTTCAACGTAGAGAGCGAGCCGGAAATGAAGGTCATTTCCGAGATCGCCACGGATTTGGGCTTGGAAGCACCGATTACTATTCGCGTGAATCCCGACGTTGATGCAAAGACCCATGCGAAAATTGCGACTGGAAAATCGGAGAACAAATTCGGTATCCCAATCAGTCGAGCGCGCGAAGTCTATGCTTTGGCGGCATCTTTGCCTGGTCTCAAAGTGATCGGAATCGATGTACATATCGGCAGCCAGCTGACTGATTTAGCACCGTTTGAGGCCGCCTATAATAAAGTTGCGGAGCTGACTGAGCAACTTCGTGCCGATGGTCACGAAATCACCCGTTTGGATCTGGGGGGTGGCCTTGGCATTCCCTACACGCGCTCGAATGAAGCGCCGCCGTCACCAACGGATTACGGAGCGCTGATCAAGAAATGCGTGGGTCATTTGGGCTGTGAGATTGAGATTGAACCTGGGCGCCTGATTGCTGGCAATGCCGGTATGATGGTCAGTGAGGTCATCTATGTGAAATCTGGCGAAGATCGCAAATTTCTTATTATTGACGGGGCGATGAACGATTTGATCCGACCTGCAATGTATGAGGCGTATCACGATATCATTCCAGTGATTGAGCCCGCAGCAGGGGTGTTGCCACAGCCCTACGACATTGTCGGGCCTGTTTGCGAAAGTGGTGATACGTTTGCGAAAGGGCGTGAAATGCCACCGCTCAAAGCGGGTGATCTTGTCGCGTTTCGCTCAGCTGGCGCATATGGCGCTGTGATGTCGTCTGAGTACAATACGCGACCACTTATTCCCGAAGTTTTGGTGAAAGGTGATCAATTTGCTGTCATTCGGGCACGCCCTACCTTTGACGAAATGATAAATCGAGATACCATCCCTGAGTGGCTTTGACGCGCGCCCTGCGCGAAAGAGCAGGGAGCCCTGAATGAGTATTGAACCATCTCAGCATTCCAAAGTGATCGCGCGTTTGCGCGGCCCGCTTTTTATGACGTGGGCCGGAATGATCGCAGAGCGTGCTGCGCGCGCGCTCTGGCCTCTTTGGAGCGTTGTGATTGCTGTGCTTGCCGCGTTGATGCTGGGGTGGCATGAAAGCTTCCCGATCGAAGTGGTGTGGAGCGTTGCCGTCCTGTCGAGCATCGCAGCGCTTTACTTTCTTGTGCGCGGATTCATCAAATTTCGATTGCCAAGTCGAATGGATGCGCTCGCCCGCCTTGATAGCAGTCTCAAAGGACGACCGATCCAAGCTTTGATCGACAGTCAAGCAATTGGTCCTGAAGATGAAGCGTCTGCCGCTGTTTGGCGTGCGCACCAAGCGCGTATGGCTGAGCGTGCTGCGAATGCAAAAGCGGTTCAGCCAAACGTGCGTTTGGCAGCTAAGGACCCATATGCTCTGCGCTTTGTCGCAGCCTTGTTCTTGGGGGTTGCACTTTTGTTTGGCTCGCTTTGGCGGGTCGGCACGGTTACGGATATCGCGCAAGGGACAGCAGATCTGGCGAGCGGTCCCGTGTGGGAAGGTTGGGTAGAGCCGCCCGCATATACGGGTAAGCCGAGCCTTTACTTGAACGATCAAGACGGTCAATTCGTTGTTCCTGAAGGCAGCCGAATTTCCTTACGGCTCTATGGTGAGATTGGTGCTCTTACAGTTGCAGAGACCGTCTCGCAGCGATTGGAAAACACAGGCAGCGCGGCGGACCCTGAACAGAATTTTATCGCGCAGACCAGTGGAACATTAGAAATAGCAGGACCAAACGGGCGTAGTTGGGACATCTCTGTGACGCCCGACAGTGCCCCGGAGGTAGAAGTTACAGCTGCTCCAGAGCGTGGCGCTGATGGAATGATGACCCTGCCTTTTGCAGCGTCCGATGATTACGAAGTGATAGCGGGCAACGCAGAGATAACGCTTGATCTAGCGGCAATCACACGACGCTACGGGTTTGAAGCAGACCCTGAACCGCGCGAGAGCATTGTGCTTGATTTGCCTTTGCCGATTGCGGGCGATCGTAGCGACTTTAGTGAAACGCTATTTGGTGATTTTTCTGAACACCCTTTCGCGAACTTGCCCGTTACTCTTTCGATGGCTGTTCAAGATGCAAAAGGACAAACGTCTGAGCCTTATGATTATCATATGGAGCTACCGGGGCGACGCTTCTTTGATCCAATGGCGAGGGCTTTGGTTGAACAACGCCAGTGGTTACTGTGGTCAAAGACGAACGGTGCACGCACGGCACAAATGTTGCGTGCAATTTCGCATCGTCCTGATGATGTCTTTCGCTCTGAAACCGCTTACCTCAAGTTGCGTGTCATTCTACGTCGGATAGAGACGCAAGTTGCCTATGATGCATTTACACCCGAGACACGTGACGAAGCGGCGCAAGCCCTTTGGGACCTCGCTCTGTTTATTGAAGACGGTGACGTAGAAGATGCTCTAGAGCGGATGCGGCGTGCGCAGGAGCGTTTGTCAGAGGCGATGAAAAATGGCGCAAGCGATGAGGAAATCGCAGAACTGATGGATGAATTGCGCCGCGCAAATGAGAACTACATCAATCAATTGCAACGCGAAGCTGCGCGAAATGGTGAGCCTCAGCAACGTCAACCGGGTGCGCAAGACGACGCGATGCAAATGACGCAGAACGATCTGCAAGAGATGATGGATCGCATTCAAGAGCTGATGGAACAAGGCCGCATGGCCGAAGCCGAACAAGCGCTGCAAGAGCTCCAAGAGATGATGGAGAACATGCAAATCGCGGAGGGCCAGCAGGGACAAGGTCAGCAATCGGAGGGTCAGCAAGCCATGGAAGGTCTTGCAGAGACGTTGCGCGATCAGCAAGGACTGTCAGATCAGGCGTTTCGTGACCTGCAAGAACAGTACAATCCGAATGCGCAAGCGGGTGAGAGCCAAGGAAATGAAGGTCGCAATGGCGGCCAAGGTCGCGGCGAATCCCACGAAGGACAAGGTGGAGAAGGTCAGGGCCAAGGCGAGGGTCAAGCTGGTCAGGGTCAAGAAGGCCAACAAGCTGAAGGGCAAGGTCAAGGGCTTGCACAACGTCAAAATGAGCTGCGCCGCGAAGTAGAGCGCCAACGCGGCTCCCTCCCGGGGGCAGGGTCCGAAGCAGGCGATGCTGCGCGCGATGCCTTGCGACGGGCTGAGGAGGCCATGCGCGGGGCGGGCGACGCGTTAGAGCGTGATGACTTGCCTGAAGCGATAGACCGTCAGGCAGAGGCCATGGATGCGCTTCGCGAAGGCATGCAGAATCTGGGCGAGGCAATGGCAGAGGCCGAAGGCCGTGAGGGTCAGCAAGGCACAGCTGACGGGCGTGAAGGTGGCGAACAACGCGACCCGCTCGGGCGTAGTCCCGGAGCGAATGGTCAGGCTGGCACGGACCAAGGATTGCTACAAGGCGAAGACGTGTACCGACGCGCACGTGAGTTGCTTGATGAAATTCGCAAGCGTAGCGGCGAAAGCCTGCGTCCTGAGGAAGAGCGTGATTACTTGCGTCGCCTTTTGGACAGATTTTAAGGCCTTAGCCTAGAGGTTTTCAGACGCCATCTGATCAAGCCATGCCAAACCTTTGTCGACGGACGTGCCTAGCACGTCGCGCAGGCTTTCGATCCCATTGCTATATTGCGCAATCAGCGGCTCTGCAGCGGGTATCATTTCGCTTATTTTGGGGCCGAAAACATAAGCGCCAATCGATAGCGCTGCCAAAGCGATCATACTAAAGAATCCGCGACGGAAACCGTGCCCTTTGCGGCGAACCTTGGGCGACGTACCCGGCAGATCCGCATCTGTTGCTTCTGCGGGTCTGCGGCGCTCACCGGAGGAGCGCAGCGTTGAGTTGATTTCTTCGATATCAGGGAGCAAATCACGGCGCGAGCCAGCGGTGGCGGTTACGGCGGCAACAGCGACTTCTGCGGGAACAGGTTCTCCGCGCATGCGAGCCATACGTTCGCGTGCTTCGCGAGCGCGGCGTTCACCTTCGTCCTCAGGCTGGCTCTCTAGTCCAAGCTCAGGTTGGCTCTCTAATCCGCCGCCTTGCTCAGCTGCGCGTGCTTGTGCTTCGAACTCTGCCTCTTGGCGTAAGACGTCTGAAACATTTGGATCAAGTTCGCGTTTTTCCAATGTTGGCATTTGCGGCTGTGGTTCTGGCTGCGGCTCTGGTTCAGGTGGCGGCGCGACAGGTTCAACACTTGGCCGATCCACTTCATCTGCCAAGGCCGCGTCATGATCTGGATGCGCTTGAAACCACGTGTTCGAGCAGGCGGAACACTGCACATCACGCCCCTCTGTGGGGATGACTTCCGTTGGAACCTCATATTGAGCTCCGCAATTTGGACAAATCAAACGCATAATACTACCTTGCCTTCTCGGCGCATTCATTAGCCTGACAAAGGCCATCGTTGAGGGTACCTTATGCCTTCCTTAAGATATCGTAAATCCCAATCAAACAAGCAGTGCTGCGCTCATAAATCATCTGCGCAGACAGGTGATTGAAACCAACGGCAAGCTCAGGCACAACAGGTTAATTATTTCGCGCTCCGATATGCGCGCGGAAGTGATGCGTCAGAAAGGTCGAAAGTTGATCGAGTTCGAAAGGGTGGCTCATAGCTACAGCGGCGGAGAGCTTTTCAATGAGGTCTCATTGCGCCTCGCACCGGGGTCGTTTCACTTTTTGACGGGCCCGTCAGGCTCTGGCAAAACGACGTTTTTGAAATTGTGCTACGGCGCTTTGGTGCCTTCATCCGGCGTTGTGCGGATTTTTGAGGAAGACGTACGTCAAATGAGCCGTGATGACATTGCTCTGGCGCGGCGTCGCGTTGGCGTTGTGCATCAAGATTGCCAATTTCTTGACCATCTCACTTTGCGCGAAAACCTTGCATTGCCTTTAACGGTAAGCGGCCATGAAGCGCTTGATGATGACGCAAATCTAAAGGAACTGATGGGGTGGGTTGGCCTTACGTCTCGTGCAGACGCGCTACCGCCGGAATTGTCAGGTGGTGAGCGTCAACGCGCAGCCCTTGCACGCGCTTTGATCATGTCGCCGGATGTCATTTTGGCGGATGAACCGACAGGAAACGTGGACTGGGAAATGTCACAAAGGCTTTTGACATTGCTGATTGAACTCAACCGCATGGGCAAAACGATCATGATCGCGACCCATGATTTGGGCTTGATCCGAGCTGCCAAAAACCACGTGCAAGCGCGCGTGCTGCGCATTTCAGAGCGTCGCTTGCAGCTTGCGGGGGCAGACTTATGAGTGTGCTTCGCTCGGTCATTGATTTCGCGATAGGCGACGCACAGGCTGAAAAAGCCGTGCCGCCGACCGGTTTTACTGTACGGCTTACAGTGTTCAGTGCTGCTGCGATGGCTTTTTTGGTAGTTTTTGCTTTGGCTCTTTCCCTTGCTGCAGGGCGGCTCGCGGATCTTTGGAGTGATGAACTGGCGCGGAGCGCAACTGTGCGTATTTCCGCACCTGCTGAGCAAATGGCGGCACAAACAGAAGCGGCCTTGAACGTCCTACGCACGACTGAAGGCGTTGAATCGGCGCGCGCACTTTCTTTGGATGAGCAACGTGCGTTGCTTGCTCCTTGGTTCGGCCCAGAACTGCCGCTTGATGCATTGCCGTTGCCGCAGATGATCGAAGTGATCGAAACAGTGAAAGGTTTCGATGGGGATGGCTTGCGTTTACGCCTTGCGGGGGAAGTGCCGGGTGCGGTGCTTGACAATCACGGACGTTGGCGCGGCCCGCTTGTATCAGCGGCCAGTTCATTGCGCTTGCTGGGTTGGGTTTCGATCGTCCTGATCGCCCTTGCCACGGGTGCCATGATAACATTGGCGGCCAACGCAGCGCTCGCAGCCAACGCGCAAGTGATCGCAGTGATGCGTCTGGTTGGCGCGCGCGACAGCTATATTGCTCAGGCGTTTATGCGCCGTTTCACCCTTCGCGCACTTGCAGGGGCTGCGGGTGGTACTTTGTTTGGGGCGTTTGCGCTTTTGCTTTTACCGAGCGCCTCTGAAGAAGGTGGCTTTTTGACGGGACTTGGCCTACAGGGCGCGCATTGGTTTTTGCTGATCTTGATACCCATCTTAGCCGCGGTCGTTGCATTCTTTGCGACCCGCCTGGCAGCGCACAATACGCTTAGGAGCCTTACATGAGCGAGAAGAAGAACCCGGTGCAATGGTTACGCTCACTCCTGTTTGTTGGACAGATCTATTTCATGATGCCGATCATCGGGCTTTTGTTCGCGCCGTGGGCATTGTTCTCTAAGCGTGGCGCGCGCGCGTGCTGCAAAAGCTATAGCAGTTGGGTGTTTTGGACGGCCAGTTGGATGGTCGGCTTAAAGGTCGAAGTACGTGGGACACCCCCGACAGAGCCGGGGCTAGTTGCGGCGAAACACCAGAGCTTTCTTGATATCATGATGATTTTTACAGCGATTCCTGCTGGCAAGTTTATTATGAAAAAGCAGATTTTGTGGACGCCCGTGATTGGTCAGTATGCCAAGCTTCTAAACTGTATCGCAGTTGATCGCGGCAAACGTGGCGCGGCTATCGAAAAGATGGTCAAAGACGTGAAAGCGGGATTGCTCGAAGCAGGTCAGTTGATCATTTACAGCCAAGGGACCCGCGTCGCGCCGGGTTCACAGTTGCCCTATAAGGTTGGTACAGGCGTGCTTTATGAGCAGATGGGACAGACTTGTTATCCCGTCGCAACCAATGTGGGTGTTTTTTGGCCAAAGACCGGTATTTATCGCAAGCCCGGTGTCGCGGTTGTTGAATTTTTGGAACCGATTGAAGCGGGCTTGGAACGCAGTGAATTTATGCGCGTTTTGGAAGAACGTGTTGAAACCCGCTCCAATGCTTTGATGCGCGAAGCGGGTTTCGATATTTAAGAGCCCGACGTTTGTCGAAAAATCAATCGTTTTTTAGGCGTGGATTGCACCATCACCACAGGCGAGCGCGGCTTCGCGCACGGCCTCTGAATAGGTGGGATGCGCGTGACAGGTCATGGCGAGATCTTCTGCAGAGGCACCAAATTCCATCGCAACGCAGACCTCATGAATAAGATCACCTGCGCTTGGCCCAATGATATGCGCCCCCAAAATGCGGTCTGTGTCCTTATCCGCTAGGATTTTTACAAAGCCATCTGCGGCAAAGTTCGCTTTTGCACGGCCATTGCCCATGAAGGAAAACTTACCAACTTTATAGTTTACGCCAGCTTCCTTCAGCTCTTGCTCTGTCTTGCCAACATTAGCGACCTCTGGGTGGGTGTAGATCACACCTGGAATAACACCGTAGTTCACATGCCCATGTTTGCCTGCGACTTGCTCAGCGGCGGCCATGCCTTCGTCTTCGGCTTTATGTGCGAGCATTGGACCGTCAATAGCATCGCCAATGGCATAGATCCCTTTGACATTGGTTTGCCAATCGCCGCCCGTTTTAATTTGGCCGCGCTCTGACATGTCAACGCCCAGTGCTTCAAGACCCAGACCGTCGGTAAAGGGGCGGCGCCCTGTTGCCACAAGCACAGTGTCCGCGTCGATCACATGTTCACTGTCGTCTTTGCGCAGTTTATAGGTGACCTTGGCTTTGGTCTTGTTGGTGCTAACGCCTTTAACGGCGGCACCAAGCACGAATTTCAGCCCCTGCTTTTCAAGGATGCGTTTGAAAGATTTTTGCACCTCGGCGTCCATGCCAGGTGTGATTGTGTCGAGGAACTCAACGACGCTCACATCAGCGCCGAGACGTGCATAGACAGAGCCTAGCTCAAGTCCGATGACACCTGCGCCGATTACAACCATCTTCTTTGGAATCTTGCCCAGTTCAAGCGCGCCTGTTGAGCTGACGACGATCTTTTCATCGACTTCGATCCCTGGCAGTGAGGAGGGTTCTGATCCAGATGCGATGATGATGTTTTTCGCGCTATGCGTCTCATCACCGACTTTGACTTTGCCTGCTTCAGGAATGCTGCCCCAGCCTTTGAGCCAGTCGATCTTGTTCTTTTTGAACAGGAATTCGATCCCTTTAGTGTTGCCCTCGATTACCTCGTCTTTGTAGGCGAGCATTTGTGTCCAGTCGACGGACGGCGTTTTGCCTTTGAGCCCCATTTTAGCGAAGTTATGTTCGGCTTCGTGCAGCTGGTGTGACGCGTGCAAGAGCGCTTTGGACGGGATACAGCCAACGTTTAAACATGTGCCGCCGAGCGTATCGCGCCCCTCAACACACGCTGTTTTTAGGCCAAGTTGTGCGCAACGGATCGCACAGACATAGCCGCCGGGACCAGAACCGATGATGATAACGTCATAGTCAGACATGATGGATCCTTTTTGTTTTGGGAGGGGGGCTTTGCCCCCGTCTCGGCGCGCCGAGTCTCCCCCAGAGTTTATTTGGAAAAATGAAGAGTCAAATCAGGGCCGAAATGAGCATGGCAACGGTCGCAGCCAGTCCAATGACCCAGATGAGCGAGCGCCATGGCGCGAGCCCGAAGACGTAGGCGGGGACGTATAGAATACGCGCCCCGAGATATGTGAAGGCGAAGAGCATAGTTTTGCTGTCAGATTGGTCAGTGTATGTGATGACGACGACAGCGATAGTGAAGAGGATGAGGCCTTCAAAGTGGTTGTTCATCGCGCGTTGCAGACGGCCAGCGGTGCCTGTCAGCACAATGGCCTTGTCGCGTGGGCCAGCAGCCTTGTTCACCCCAACTTGCATGATGGAAGCCACCGAATATGCGCAAAACTGCAGGACTTGCAGGAGTGCAGCGAGCGTGAGAGCCATGAGTTCAGGTGTCATGTTTTTGCATTCCTTGCGTTTGGTTTTGACCATTTTCTGATTTGATCAGCTGTGAGAATAGCCTTGCTGCGCGTATTGAACCAGTCTTGGCAGGCGTGTTCGGCTCTTGCGATGTCTGGAAAGGCGCGCAGGCGTTTTATTTCTTCTTGAGTGGCTGCGAGGTGGCGTTGGATCGACGTGTTTCGTTTCGAATTTTGGTTGGCGATCTGATGCCAGCGCGATCCAAGATGGTATTTGTCAGTTGTTTTACCTTGCCCATCACCGCGGTCGTTCTTCATCAAGTAGACGTCACGCGACGGGACTGCGTAATGGTTTATGCAAGCTGCCTTTGGCTTGAGTGCAAGATCAAGCGGGCGATACTTAGAGCGCTTTTGATCATAGAGCCCTTCATCACTCAAGCGTGCGCCAAGAGCGGAGCGTACGTCAGGGACAGGCTTTTTAGTGCCGATTGGCATGTGATCGTTCGCATGGCTAAATTTGCGAAAGCGAAACATGGATTTAAACTTCACGCGCTTTTCAGAAGGGTGATCTTCCGCTTGGGTGAACTGACTTAACACATCGCCGGGCCAAGCGGTGTGATGATTGTCGCCATAAGCCCACCAAGGTAGTGCGATTACGTCGCCGTCGCCGGCGCTGTTGAGTAAATCTGAAACGTTGCCGTCCCCGAGCCCGATGTTGATGAACTCGTCGGCGTCTATATGGGCGAGCCATTCAACGTCGGTTTCCGCAAGATGCGAAAATGCAGTGCGGATACCGCTGTCTTGTGGGGTGCTGTTTGCAGGTACTGTGTGGCGCAAATGCGTGAGTGCCCCGACTGCTTGAAGCGCGTCGAGCAAAATATCAGAACCATCAGTACAATCGTTGGAACAGATCACCACGTCGTCAAAGCCGATGACGCGGTGATATGCGACCCATTCAACGATAAAGAGCCCTTCGTTGCGCATACAAGCGACCACGCATGTTTTCTCAGTAGGGCTCATGTGACAATTGCTTTGCACTCAGGACAGATCAAAATATTCCGATCCTCGGGATCACGTGTGAACGGCGCAATATGATGGAGACGCCGATAGGGCGTCTCTCCGGGTTTGCTATTTGGTCCGACACCGACGACCCATTTCACCTCAGCGCTAAAACTGCAGCTTGGGCAGGTTAGCGTTTTGGGTTGCAGGTAGGCCATCGGGTTGGATCACAGATCCATAAGCAGGCGGCGCGGATCTTCCAGTGCTTCTTTCACACGAACAAGGAAGGTGACCGCGCCTTTGCCATCAACGATACGGTGATCGTAGGACAGGGCGAGATACATCATTGGGCGGATCACGACTTCACCATTGATCGCCATAGGACGATCCTGGATCTTGTGCATGCCAAGGATGCCCGACTGCGGCGGGTTCAAAATAGGCGAAGACATGAGAGAGCCGTATACGCCGCCATTGGAAATGGTGAACGTCCCACCCTGCATTTCTGCCATTGAGAGTTTGCCGTCGCGCGCGCGTTTACCTTTTTCCGAGATCGCTTTTTCGATGTCTGCGAAGGACATGGAATCTGCGTCACGAATGACCGGAACAACAAGACCAGTCGGCGTGCCAGCGGCAATACCCATGTGGACGAAGTTTTTGTAAACCACGTCAGTGCCATCAATTTCGGCATTCACTTCAGGCACTTCACGCAGAGCGTGGCAGCAGGCTTTGGTGAAGAAGGACATGAAGCCAAGCTTCGTGCCGTGTTTCTTTTCGAACAGCTCTTTGTACTCTTTGCGCAGCGCCATCACTTCGGTCATATCGACCTCATTGTAGGTGGTGAGCATTGCTGCTGTGTTCTGGCTTTCTTTCAAGCGTCGCGCAATTGTTTGGCGCAGGCGAGTCATCTTTACGCGTTCTTCGCGCGAAGCATCGTCGGCCGTGACAGGTGCGCGCGGTGCGCTTGCCGGCGCAGCGCTTGGGGCAGGTGCCGCAGCAAGTGCTTTGGCGACGTCCTCTTTCATGATGCGGCCATCGCGGCCTGAGCCGGTCACTGCATCGCGAGACACACCTGCTTGAGCCATTGCTTTCTTTGCGGATGGCGCATCTTCAACGTCTTTGCCGCTGTTGCCACCTGTTTCAGCTGCTGGAGCGGATGGGGCATCACTTGCGCTGGCAACTGCGCCACCAATAACGGCAAGTTTTGCAGAGGCATCGACGGTAGTGCCCTCAGGCGCGACAATTTTTGAGAGAACGCCAGATGCCGGTGCGGGGACTTCGACGGACACCTTATCGGTTTCCAGCTCACACAGCATTTCGTCCTGCGCGACTGTATCGCCGACCTTTTTGAACCAAGTGCTTACTGTCGCTTCTGTCACTGACTCGCCCAAAGTTGGGACCATGACATCTACACTTTCGGTGCTCTCACTTTCCGCCTTGGCCGGTGCTTTGTCTGCTTTGGCAGGAGCGCTTGCTGCACCAGAGCCTTCGACAATCGTTGCCAACAACGCGTCTACACCAACAGTTTCACCCTCTGCGGCGATGATGTCGCCCATGACGCCCGCTGCCGTGGCAGGGACCTCTACTGTGACTTTGTCTGTTTCAAGCTCGCAAAGCATTTCATCTACAGCAATTCTATCGCCGGGCTTTTTGAACCATGTGGCGACAGTTGCCTCTGTGACCGACTCGCCCAGTGTTGGAACGCGAATTTCAGTGCTCATGGGTTACTTCCCTTCCAGTGTCAGCGCTTCGTCAATCAGAGCTGCTTGTTGTTCTTTGTGTATGCTGGCCAAACCTGTCGCAGGAGAGGCGCTTGCCGAGCGACCTGCAAATACAGGTCGCTGATGTTTTGCTTCGATGCGCGATAGCACCCATTCAAGGTTCGGCTCCATAAAGGTCCAGCCACCTTGGTTTTTGGGTTCTTCTTGACACCATACCATATCCGCATTGGTGAAACGGCCCAATTCTTTCACCGCAGAGTTTGCGGGGAAAGGATAGAACTGCTCAAAACGCATGATGTAGACGTCATCGATACCGCGCGCGTCACGTTCTTCCAGCAGATCGTAATAGACCTTGCCAGAGCACATCACGACGCGCTTGATCTTGTCATCCGCAACCAATTTTGTGTCTGAGTTACCATATTGTGCGTCATCCCAGAGAACACGGTGGAAGCTGGAACCTGTTGTGAACTCGTCGGCCTTGCTGACAGCCAGTTTGTGACGCAACAACGACTTGGGCGTCATCAAGACCAGCGGTTTACGGAACGATCTATGTAGCTGTCGGCGCAGGATGTGGAAATAGTTCGCAGGTGTCGTGCAATTTGCAACGATCCAGTTGTCCTGACCACACATTTGCAAAAAGCGCTCTAATCTCGCGGAAGAGTGCTCTGGACCTTGGCCCTCGAAACCGTGAGGCAGCAGAACAACAAGACCCGACATGCGCAACCATTTGGATTCACCAGAACTGATGAACTGATCAAACATAATCTGCGCGCCATTGGCGAAATCGCCAAACTGTGCTTCCCAAAGTGTCAGCGCATTTGGTTCGGCCATCGAGTAGCCGTACTCAAACCCAAGAACCGCATACTCCGAAAGCATCGAGTCGATGACTTCATAGCGGGCCTGACCTTCGCGGATATTGTTCAGCGGGTAATAACGCTCTTCAGTTTCTTGGTTCACCAAGCCCGAGTGACGCTGCGAGAAAGTTCCGCGTGTGCTGTCCTGGCCAGACAAACGCACGGCCATACCTTCTGTAAGAAGCGATCCAAAGGCTAAGGATTCACCAGTTGCCCAATCAAAGCCTTCGCCGCTTTCAAACATCTTGGACTTCGCATCAAGCAAACGGCCAACCGTTTTATGCATTGGAAACCCATCAGGTACGCGTGTCAGCGCGGTTCCAAGCTGCGCAAGTGTCTCTGGTGTGATTGAAGTTTTGCCGCGTTGGTACTTTTTCTCTTTCATACGATCGAGATGGGACCACTTGCCATCAAGCCAGTCGGCCTTGTTCGGTTTGTAGTTTTTGCCAGCTTCAAATTCATCATTAAGATGCGCTTGAAACGCGGTTTTCATATCCTCGATCTCTCCCTCAGGGATGAGACCGTCTTTCACCAAGCGCTCTGTATACAGGCTCAGTGTGGTTTTATGGGTTTTGATCTTTTTATACATGACGGGGTTCGTGAACATCGGTTCATCCCCTTCATTGTGACCAAAGCGGCGGTAGCAAATGATATCGATGACGACATCTTTGTGGAACTTTTGACGGAATTCAGTCGCAACTTTCGCCGCGTGCACAACAGCTTCCGGATCGTCGCCATTCACATGGAAAATTGGTGACTCCACAACCAGCGCATTGTCTGTCGGGTATGGTGAAGAGCGTGAGAAATGCGGTGCGGTGGTGAAGCCGATCTGGTTGTTCACGACGATATGCATGGTACCGCCGGTCTTGTGACCGCGCAGGCCGGAAAGGGCGAAGCACTCTGCCACGACGCCCTGACCCGCAAAGGCCGCATCACCGTGAAGCAGGATTGGCATCACTTTGGTGCGCTCTTCATCGTTGAGCTGGTCCTGCTTCGCGCGAACTTTACCGATCACCACAGGGTTTACTGCTTCAAGGTGCGAGGGGTTCGCCGTCAAAGACAGGTGTACGCTGTTGCCATCAAATTCGCGATCTGAACTCGCTCCGAGGTGATATTTCACATCGCCCGAACCGTCGACGTCTTCTGGCTTGAAGCTACCACCTTGGAATTCGTTGAAAATGGCGCGGTAAGGCTTGCTCATCACATTTGCCAAAACAGACAAACGGCCACGGTGCGGCATGCCGATCACGATATCTTGGACACCCAATGCGCCGCCACGTTTGATGATTTGTTCCATCGCAGGAATCAAGCTTTCGCCGCCATCAAGGCCGAAGCGCTTGGTGCCCATATATTTGACATGAAGAAACTTCTCAAAGCCCTCGGCTTCCACCATCTTGTTCAGGATCGCTTTGCGACCCTCGCGCGAAAACTGGATCTCTTTGCCGAGACCCTCGATGCGCTCTTTGAGCCAACTTGCCTGTTCAGGATCTGAAATATGCATGTATTGCAGCGCAAATGTGCCGCAATAGGTGCGCTTCACGATGTCTACGATCTGACGCATGGAGGCGATTTGCAGTCCCAACACGTTGTCGATGAAAATCGGGCGATCCATGTCCGCTTCGGTGAAGCCATAGGATTTTGCGTCTAGCTCGGGATGTTTGCTGGCTTCGCGCATGCCAAGTGGGTCCAGATCCGCAGCGAGGTGACCACGGATGCGGTAAGCACGGATCAACATAAGCGCACGAATGGAATCTAGAACGGCGCGCTTGATGCTATCGTCACTGACCTCAACACCCGCACTTGCGGCCTTGGCCTTGATCTTGTCGCCCGCGGCCTTGGTCTCCGGCTGCGCTGGCCATTGGCCATCAAGCGCCGCCGTCAGATCGTCATTTGGCATTGGTGGCCAGTCGGCGCGTGCCCAAGAGGGGCCAGCTGCCTCCGCCTTTACGTCAAGGTCGGTGTCGCCAAGCTGAGCAAAGAAGTCCTGCCACGCCGCATCAACCGCGTTCGGGTCATTCGCGTATTGCGCATAGAGCTGTTCAAGATACTCGGCATTGTGGCCTTGCATAAAGCTGGACGCGTGAAACTGATCGTTCGATGATTGGTCGGTCATTCTTGCTCTCCCATCGGGGGCCGTTTCCTGAATGCAGCCCTGAGTAGGGCCAAAACTTTTGTAGGCTTGGGCCAATTGGCCCAAGCGTTTGGTACTTGTTGGTTAACCGATCGCTTCGATCACGGCTTCGCCAAGTGTTGCTGGGCTATCTGCGACAACGATACCAGCAGAGCGCATCGCTTCGATCTTGTCCTCAGCGCCGCCTTTGCCGCCCGCAACAATCGCGCCAGCGTGGCCCATGCGGCGGCCGGGAGGGGCTGTGCGGCCCGCGATGAAACCAGCTGTTGGCTTCCAACGACCCTTCTTCTTTTCATCCGCAAGGAACTGGGCTGCTTCTTCTTCAGCAGAGCCGCCGATTTCACCGATCATGATGATGCTGGTCGTCTCAGGATCAGCCAAGAACATCTCGAGCACGTCGATATGCTCTGTGCCTTTGATGGGGTCGCCGCCAATACCAACAGCAGAGGACTGACCAAGGCCAAGATCTGTTGTCTGCTTAACCGCTTCATAGGTCAGCGTTCCGGAGCGCGAGACAACACCGCAAGAGCCGCGCTTGTGAATATGGCCCGGCATAATGCCAATTTTGCACGCATCTGGCGTGATAACGCCTGGGCAGTTGGGGCCGATCAGGCGGCTTCTGCTACCTTCAAGCGCGCGCTGTACGCGCATCATGTCCAGAACTGGAATGCCCTCTGTGATGCAAACGATCAGCTCCATTTCCGCGTCGATGGCTTCCAGAATGGAATCCGCCGCGAAGGGGGGTGGGACGTAAATCACTGACGCATTGGCTTCTGTCACGTGCTTGGCTTCGTGCACGGAATTGAAAACAGGCAGGTTCAAATGTGTGCTGCCCCCTTTGCCGGGTGTCACGCCGCCAACCATTTTCGTGCCGTACTCGATCGCCTGTTCGGAGTGGAACGTGCCTTGCGAGCCGGTAAGACCCTGACAGATGACTTTTGTGTTTTCGTCTACGAGGACTGCCATTTTCTGGCTCCTTAATCTTTGAGTTCGGAGGGCAAAAGCCGCTCCACTGTCATGAATGTTTCGATGCCGTTGGACCCTTCACGGGTCCCGACGTGGACAACTGCTATGCGGCGGGGGTTGAGCTGGCGCGCAGCGAGCACCTCAGTCCCTGTGGTTGATTGAAAGAAACTTGGGAGCGCGGCTGGGGTAACTATTCCTTGCTCCGTAAGCGCGTCGACAGCGGTTTTTGCGGCTTGAACCGCGTGATCGCCGTCAAAGGCCACTTCGCATCGTCTATCTGTGCCGTCGGTTGCAGCGCGCCCATCTACTGGAGATGGTGCCACGCTGGAAAACGGATCTAGATCGTAAAACTCCCAGCGAACACCATCTATTCCAAGACGTGCCGCCGCCTTATCAGCCGTCAAAAAAGGAGAGAAACAATGGCTCGCAAAACCACGCATCGCTTTGGAGGGCACGGTTGTGCCTGCCGCAGCGACACTTGCAAAGAAGATGCTTGCAAGTGTGATGATGCTTTTTTGAAGCAAAGTGTTTCCCTTCATACCCCGCTTTGGGCGGTTCTTTCGCAGCTGATAGACGCTTAGCCGATAAAGCCGTTGTTGTTCACACCGAACGTTGTGCGAGGAGAGTTGATCATTTCACCGTTTGGTTGGTTTGGATCAAAGGGCAAGTTGGGGTTTTGCGTTTGCGGGCCATTGCGTACCGGCAAGTTCGTCGTGTCACGCGACATGCCGCATGCCGTCAAAGAACCGATAAGTGCGATTGCTACAATAATACGTGTCATAATGTTCTATCCCTTTACAGCTTTGACGATTTTCTGAGCACCGTCTTTAAGATCATCCGCCGCGATAACGTCGACGTCTGAGTTGTTGATGATGGCTTTGCCTTCTTCCACGTTCGTACCCTCTAGTCGCACAACAAGCGGGACCTTCAAGCCGACTTCTTTCACCGCAGCGACAACGCCTTCTGCGATTACATCGCAGCGCATGATACCGCCAAAGATGTTCACGAGAATGCCTTTGACCTGTGGATCCGAGGTGATGATTTTGAATGCCTCTGTCACTTTCTCTTTCGTTGCACCGCCACCAACATCTAGGAAGTTCGCAGGCTCTGCACCGTAGAGTTTGATGATGTCCATCGTTGCCATCGCAAGACCGGCACCGTTGACCATGCAGCCGATCTCACCATCAAGTGCGATGTAGTTGAGGTCATATTTGGACGCTTCAAGCTCTTTGCTGTCTTCTTCTGTTTCATCGCGCAATGCCATGATGTCCGCGTGGCGGTACAAAGCGTTGCCGTCGAAACCAACTTTTGCGTCGAGAACCTTAAGATCGCCGGAACCTTCAAGAACGATCAACGGGTTGATCTCTAGCTGTTCCATATCTTTTTCTACGAAGGCTTGGTAAAGTTGACCCATCAGCTTAACGCACTGTTTCACTTGCGCGCCTTTAAGGCCGAGTTCGAATGCAATGCGGCGACCGTGGAACGCTTGATAACCTGTTGCCGGATCAACCGAAAAGCTGATGATCTTTTCAGGTGTGGATGCGGCCACTTCTTCGATGTCCATGCCACCTTCTGTAGAGCAGACAAAAGAGATGCGGGATGTTTGACGATCAACGAGCAGCGCGAGGTAGAGCTCCGCTTCGATATCAGAACCATCTTCAATATAAATGCGGTTCACTTGTTTGCCCGCAGGACCAGTCTGATGTGTAACCAGTGTACGGCCAAGCATCTTCTTGGCTTCTTCGGCAGCCTCCGTTGCTGAGAAAGCAAGGCGTACACCGCCTTTTTCGCCTGCGTCGGCTTCCTTGAAGGTGCCTTTGCCGCGACCACCTGCGTGGATCTGCGCTTTGACAACCCAAAGCGGGCCGTCCATCTCGCCGGCGGCTGTCTTCGCATCTTCCGCTTTGAGCACAGCGCGGCCATCTGAAACTGGCGCGCCGTAGCTCTTGAGCAGTGCCTTGGCTTGGTATTCGTGGATGTTCATGAGAAACGGTCCCGTCTTGCTTCTATTGCTGCCCTCTATAGTCTGTGTATTAAGGCTAGATTAAACGATAAAATGCGGTGAGTACGATATTTCGCACATTTGTGATCACACGCAAATTTTCTGTGATCACAAAAATTTCATACGAAGAAGGTTTCGCAACGAAACCTATCGGAACGACTCATCGCACATAAAAAAGCCCCAGAGGAAACCTCTGAGGCAATTGTCGTCGTTTGTTGGGAGATCTTATGCGAGTGAAGGATCGATCTCTTTACATGCAGAGACGAGACCTTTGACGGCGTCGACGGATTTATCGAACATCGCCTGCTCATCTTTGTTCATGTTGATGTTGACAACTTTTTCAACGCCGCCGGCACCGATTACGGTCGGCACGCCAACGTAGAAACCATCAAGGCCGTAAGCCCCGTCAACATAGGCCGCACACGGCAAAACGCGCTTTTGATCTTTCAGGAAGGCTTCGGCCATCTCGATCGCGGATGTTGCAGGTGCGTAGAAAGCAGAGCCTGTTTTCAACAAGCCAACAATTTCTGCGCCGCCGTCACGGGTGCGCTGAACGATTGCATCGAGTTTGTCTTGAGTTGTCCAACCCATTTCAACGAGGTCAGGCAAAGGAATGCCCGCAACAGTAGAATAGCGCTCAAGTGGGACCATCGTGTCGCCGTGACCGCCCAAAACAAAGGCAGTGACGTCGCGCATGGAAACACCAAATTCGACTGAAAGGAAGTGACGGAAGCGCGCGCTATCCAGAACACCCGCCATGCCACACACTTTTTCATGTGGTAGGCCAGAGAATTCGCGCAACGCCCAAACCATCGCGTCGAGCGGGTTGGTGATGCAGATGACGAATGCGTTTGGCGCGTGATCGCGGATGCCTTCGCCGACGGATTTCATAACCTTGAGGTTGATGCCAAGCAGGTCATCGCGGCTCATGCCGGGCTTGCGCGGAACGCCAGCTGTCACGATGCAAACGTCTGCACCTGCGATATCCTCATAGGACTGCGTGCCGGACATTGCGGCGTCGAAACCCTCGGAAGGGCCTGATTCTGCGATGTCGAGGGCTTTGCCTTCAGGCGTGCCTTCGGAAATATCGAAGAGGACGATGTCGCCCAACTCTTTCAACGCTGCAAGGTGTGCGAGTGTGCCACCAATTTGTCCTGCACCGATCAGTGCTATCTTAGGTCTGGCCATGGATCTCTCTCCGGTCCGTTAAATTTGGCGCATGGCTAGTGCTTTCTGCGCGCTCGCGCAAGTGTGCTGCGCTGCAGCGTTGAAATTGTGTAGGCTGGAAAGAGCAAGCAATGGCGGCTAAAGCCATAGTAGATCAAGAAAAATGAAAGGCAGGGCAGTGATCTGGGATTTGAGCTTTTTTGCAATCGCAGCCCCTGCAGTCGTCTTTGCTGGGATATCCAAAGGTGGATTTGGCTCTGGAGCGGCGTTTGCATCCGCGTCGATTCTTGCACTGATTTTGCCACCTGGACAGGCGTTGGGTCTGATGTTGCCGCTGCTAATGCTGATTGATGTCGCCACTTTAGGGCCCTATTGGCGCAAGTGGCATTGGCCGTCCGCAAAGCTCTTGATCTTAGGTGGGCTTCCTGGGATCATTATCGGCGCGTTGCTCTATCGCGTTGCGAATGATGATGTGATCCGTTTTTTGATCGGCGCAATGTCTTTGTTGTTCGTCATTTGGCAATCTGCAAAAGCGCGTGGTTTGATCAAGATCTCCGAGCGTCCGCTCAGTGACAAAGCCGGACTGCTTGCCGGGACAGCGGCTGGTTTCACCAGTTTTGTCAGCCACGCAGGTGGGCCACCTGTTGCGATTTACATGTTGTCACTGAAATTAAGCAAAACAGAATACCAAGCCAACACTGTGCTGGTTTTCTGGATTGTGAATGGCCTGAAGGCGGCAGCCTACGCGTTTCTAGGCATCTTTACGCTAGATTTACTGTTGGTAGATTTGGTCCTCGCGCCCTTTGCTTTGCTTGGGGCGTGGCTTGGCGTAAAGGCGCATTATTTGGTGCCTGAAAATCTGTTTTATGCCATAACTTATGTATTTTTGGCGATCACAGGCACCAAATTGATCTTTGACGCGTTGACTTAAGCATCGTTGCCTGCGGTTGGCAAAACTTCGAGCACGGCTTCAAAGCTTTGCCCCGATGCAACCAAACAAGTGGTGCCGTTGGTCATTGTCACCGTGATCGTCCAAGATCCGGTTTCTTGCGAAGAAAACGTTTCAACGACAGAGTTGTTCGCGCCAATCCCGATAGATTGACGCGCTTCGCCGTATTTGCTGGCCAATCGCTCCACCACAATGTCGCGGGGTGCGCAGTTTCGCGTGTTTTAGGCAAAGCCGGTTGTGGCTGCGAGTGCGAGAATTCCAAATCCGAGCGCACCAATAATCATTTGTTTATTCATAGCGTCATCCTTTTGAAAATGGCGCTGATTTCGCGTCCTAAGCGTGAGAGGAGGCGCGCCAATTTGGTCATAAGCCCGATCTCACAAAGCGCCCCTAACTGGGAGGGACTAAGAACGCTTTAGTAAGATCGATGAAAACCAGCATGCCTGAGCACTTGTATAGATAAGGTTAAAGTACCGTACGTTCTGCACGCACTAGAGTGGATTTTAGCCTTTTTCGCTGCGTCGCGGCATTTTCAGCTTGAATGAAATGAAAATAAATGCGCATCGTCACGCAACTTTATTACAAGCCTACAGACAGGACCTTCCCATGGATTTGCGTCAGCGCCCGTTTCGTTCCGTTCTTTACATCCCTGCATCCAAGCCGCGTGCTTTGGATAAGGCTCGTGGATTGCATGTCGATGCTATCATTTTTGACTTAGAGGACGCGGTTACGATCGATGAAAAGGTCGCAGCGCGTGCAACTTTGAAGGAAGCGCTTGATCAAGGGGGATACGGCGCGCGTTTCAAAATCGTTCGGATCAACGGCTTCGACACAAAATGGGGTGCGGATGACGCCAAGGCTGTTACAGACATGGGCGCAGATGCCGTTCTGTTGCCGAAAGTTGCAAGCCCCGCGGATCTTGACGCGCTGGCAGCGATCACCGGTGATTTGGCAATCTGGGCGATGATGGAAACGCCGCGTGGTATGCTAAACGCCAGCGCAATCGCGTCTCATTCAAAGCTTGAGGGTATGGTCATGGGCACCAATGACCTTGCGAAGGAATTGCAATGCCGTGCGCGCGCAGATCGTATGCCTATGCTTACGTCGCTTCAACTTTGCCTCCTTGCGGCCAAAGCTGAAGGGCTGGTTATCGTCGATGGCGTCTATAATGCGTTCAAAGATGATGAAGGCCTGAAAGCCGAGTGCGAGCAGGGGCGTGACATGGGGTTTGACGGCAAAACACTGATCCATCCTGCACAGGTGGCTGTCACCAACGACGCTTTCGCGCCAAGTGCCGACGAGATTGAATTGGCAGAGCGCCAGATCGCAGCATTCGAAGAGATTGAAGCCGCCGGCCAAGGCGTTGCGGTTGTAGATGGACGGATTGTGGAAAACCTACACGTTGCAAGCGCACGTGAAATACTGGCAAAAGCGAAAGCGATAGACGCGCTAACAAAGGAATAGCCAGCCATGACCCTTTTAATTCTCGGACTGATCCTGTGGAGCCTTGCCCATTTTTACAAACGTCTGATGCCCGCGCATCGCGCGAAGCTTGGAGAAAAAGGGAAAGGTCTTGTCACTATCGGGATCGTGCTTGGCTTGTTGTTGATGATCTTTGGCTACCGCTGGGCTGAGTTTATTCCGGTTTGGTCGCCACCTGCTTTTCTCACACATATCAATAACCTTTTGATGTTGGTGGCTTTGTTCGTCTTTGGCATGAGCGCGACAACAGGTCGTTTGCGCGGCAAGATGCGCCATCCGCAGCTGACGGCCGTGAAAATCTGGGCGATCGCGCATTTATTAGTAAATGGTGATCTCGCCTCAATCGTTTTGTTCGGCGGTATGTTGGTTTGGGCGGTTCTGTCGGTTATTTTGATCAACCGCAGCCAAGAGTGGGTGCGCCCCGAGCCCGGTGATCCCAAGAAGGACAAGCTGCTGATCATTATTACTGTTGTCTCTTTTATCGTGATTACAGTGATTCATGCGCTTTTGGGCGTCTCACCGTTCGGGGGCTAGGACATGAGTAAGATTTACCGCTTCCTCAGCGAGGACGACACATCCGCGTTTTGCCACAAAGTTAGCGATGCTTTGGCGAAGGGGTGGGTGCTCTATGGCTCGCCTACGCAAACGTTCGATCCTGTTAAAGGCATCATGCGCTGCGGTCAGGCAGTGACTAAGGATGTCGATGCCGAGTACACATCAGAGATGAAATTAGGGGCTCAATGATGCTCAAAACCAACGCGGGCCGCTTTTTCGAAGATTATGCTATTGGTGATGTGATCCACCATGCGGTGCCGCGCACTGTGTCAGGTGGTGAGCGCGCGCTTTATCACGCGCTTTATCCTGCACGCCACGCGCTTTATTCATCCGATACCTTCGCGCGGGCGAGCGGGCTACCTGAATCCCCGCTCGATGATTTGGCTGCATTTCATGTGGTTTTCGGAAAGTCCGTTCCTGATATTTCGCTAAATGCTGTTGCCAATCTTGGTTATGCAGAGGGTCGTTGGCTAAAGCCTGTTTATGCGGGTGATACGCTGCGTTCTGTGTCTGAGGTGATTGGTCTTAAACAGAACTCTAGTGGTAAGACCGGAGTGGTTTATGTGCGCACGTCTGGGGTTAATCAAAATGATGAACCCGTCATGCAATTCGTGCGCTGGGTCATGGTACGCAAACGCGATGAACATGCGCCCGCACCTGAAACTGTCGTCCCAGAGCTAAAGGGCACTTTAGACATCTCAGATCTTGTTATCCCAGATGGGCTTGATTTCACCAACTACGATACGACACTTTCTGGTGAGCCGCATCGCTGGGATGACTATAGAATTGGCGAGAAGATTGATCACGTGGATGGCGTTACGATCGAAGAAGCGGAGCACATGATGGCGACGCGTCTTTGGCAAAATACAGCGAAAGTGCATTTTGATGCGACGCATCGTGATGACGGACAGCGCTTGATTTACGGCGGTCACGTGATTTCGATGGCGCGTGCATTGTCGTTCAATGGTTTGGCAAATGCGCAGATGATTGTTGGGCTAAATGGCGGCGCGCATGCAAACCCATGTTTCAGTGGGGACACGGTGCGCGCGTGGTCTGAGGTGCTCGACAAAGCGGATACAGATGCGCCGGGTGTAGGTGCAGTGCGGATGCGTTTGGTGGCCTATAAGGGTGATGCTGCATTTCAGTTGAAGCAGGAAAATGGCAAATACATGCCGCAGGTTCTACTGGATCTCGATTACTGGGCGGTGATGCCAAAGTGATCCGCGCATGTATTTTGTCTTTGGCACTTTTCCCACTGCCGGCGCTGGCAGATTTTACCGAAAACAACTTGCTCGCTATCTTTTACCATGAACTTGGGCATGCGGTGATCCATCAAATGGACGTTCCGATCTTTGGCCAAGAGGAAGATGCCGCGGATTCATTGTCGATCCTTCTGATTGATGCGCTTTATGAAAGCGATGATGCTGAAGTGATTGCTTATGACAGTGCGAGTTTGTTCTGGGCGGAAGCGCAAAACGAACCTGCGTTCTGGGACACGCATGGGCCGGATGAACAGCGATATTTCAACACGGTTTGCTTGTTTTATGGCGCTGATCCCGACGGGCGCGAAGAGTTCGCGCAGGATTTGGAGTTGCCTCAGGAGCGTGCGGACGGTTGCGAAGACGAATTTGCGCTGGCTGCTGACAGTTGGCATGCGGTGCTGGATGATATGAGTGCGCATGCCGGTTTCACAGGCCAGTTAGTGCTCGGCGGCGAGGCTGAGATGCCGATGATTGCACAGGAAATCAAAGCGTTGAACGCTGAATTCAAATGGCCGCGTGATATATCGGTCAAAATTGAAGGCTGCGGCGAGGCGAATGCGTTTTACGATCTGGATGCACAGAGCATTACAATGTGTCGTGAACTCGTAGGCTGGCTTGATGATGTTGCGACTCAGCTTGGGGTAAATTAGAAATTTGTGATCACGCAAACTTTGCGTGTGATCACAAATTTGGAAATTTCTGCAAATTGTGCCAATTTACCGCGCGTTGTTTATCCCCTGTTAGGTGACAGCAGCGAATAATACGCTAAAACAGACGTAAGGGACACGAAAAGGAAACAGCCATGGCTGATGTGAACAGGGGCAATCGCCCGCTCTCACCGCATCTATCTATCTATCGTCCGCAATTGACGTCGATGACTTCCATTCTCACACGGATCACAGGCAATGCGATGCTCATTGCTGCGCTACTGATTGTTTGGTGGTTTTTGGCCGCTGCAACATCGGAAAGTTACTTCGCAGTTGCAAACGGCTTCCTGACCAGCTGGTTCGGCGATTTGGTCCTGTTCTTCTCGCTCCTTGGCATGTGGTATCACACGCTTGCAGGTGTGCGTCACTTGATCTGGGACAATGCGATTGGCCTTGAGATCGAAACAGCAGAAAAGATGGGCTACGCGGTTATCGGCGGCTCTATCGTGCTGACGCTTCTCACAGTCATCATCATTTAAGGGAGCGCGAGACATGGCATTCTTAACAGACCGTAAACGCGCAACCGGTATGGGCAGCGCAAAATCTGGGACACATCACTTTTGGTCGATGAAGGTAAGCTCTGTCGCTTTGCTCTTTCTCGTGCCGATGTTCATCTTCACCTTTGGCGGGATCCTTGGGTCCAGCTACGCAGAGGTCACAGCGTACTTCGCGCGACCCTTCCCAGCGATTGTTGCAGCATTGACGATCCTTGTTGGGTTCAAACATTTCAATGACGGCGCGCAGGTGCTGATTGAAGACTACGTGCATGGTCTCATGCAGAAAGTCCTCATCATTCTCCTCACATGCCTCAGCTACGGCGCAGCAGCGGTTGGCATTTTCGCTATCGCTAAACTCGCCCTTTAAGTTTCGGAGCATCCCAGATGGCAGCTTATGAATATGAAACCCACGACTATGATGTTGTGGTGGTTGGCGCTGGTGGCGCTGGTTTGCGCGCGACGCTTGGCATGGCAGAGCAGGGTTTGCGCACCGCTTGCGTAACCAAAGTGTTCCCAACACGTTCGCACACAGTCGCGGCGCAGGGCGGCATTGCCGCGTCCTTGTCCAACATGGGGCCTGATAACTGGCAGTGGCATATGTATGACACTGTCAAAGGCTCTGATTGGCTGGGTGACACAGACGCGATGGAATACCTTGCGCGCGAAGCGCCCAAAGCGGTTTATGAGCTTGAGCACTACGGCGTGCCCTTCTCGCGCACGGAAGAGGGCAAAATTTATCAACGTCCTTTCGGTGGTCACACGACAGAATTTGGCGAAGGCCCTCCCGTTCAGCGCACATGCGCTGCTGCGGACCGCACAGGTCACGCCATTCTGCATACGCTTTACGGTCAGTCCCTAAAGAACAACGCGGAATTCTATATTGAGTATTTCGCGATTGATCTGATCATGTCCGAAGACGGCCAATGCCAAGGCGTTGTCTGCTGGAAGCTCGACGACGGCACGATGCATGTCTTCAACGCGAAGATGGTTGTGCTAGCGACAGGTGGCTATGGCCGTGCCTATTTCTCAGCCACCTCTGCGCACACTTGCACGGGCGACGGCGGCGGCATGGTTGCGCGTCAGGGTCTTGCGCTACAGGATATGGAGTTCGTGCAGTTCCACCCGACGGGCATTTACGGTTCTGGCTGTCTCATCACCGAAGGTGCACGTGGGGAGGGCGGTTATCTCACCAACTCTGAAGGCGAGCGTTTCATGGAGCGTTACGCGCCCAACTACAAAGACCTCGCGCCGCGCGATTACGTGTCACGTTGCATGACGATGGAGATCCGCGAAGGACGCGGCGTTGGCTCGGGTGGGGATCATATTCACCTGAACCTGTCGCATCTCCCTGCTGATGCTCTCGCAGAGCGCCTGCCGGGTATCTCAGAGAGTGCCAAGATTTTCGCGGGTGTAAACGTCAACAAAGAACCGATCCCAGTTCTGCCGACGGTTCACTACAACATGGGCGGCATTCCTACGAACTACTTTGGTGAGGTGTTGAACCCGACTGCGAAAGATCCCAATGCTGTTGTGCCGGGTCTTATGGCTGTTGGCGAAGCAGGGTGTGCCTCTGTTCACGGTGCGAACCGTCTTGGTTCTAACTCGCTTATTGACCTGGTCGTCTTTGGCCGTGCGGCTGCAATTCGCGCGGGTAAGGTCGTGGATGCAGATGCAGGAAGTGCGACACTGAACCAAGCCTCTGTTGACTACGCGTTTGACCGTTTTGATGGTTTGCGCAACGCCAATGGTGCTACACCGACGGCAGAGTTGCGCCTTGAGATGCAGAAAACCATGCAAGAAGACGCAGCAGTCTTCCGCACGGATAAGACGCTTAAAGAAGGCGTTGAAAAGATGACGAACGTTGCCGCAAAAGTAGATGACCTCAAAGTGACGGATCGCTCACTTGTGTGGAACTCTGACTTGATGGAAACGCTGGAACTGACAAACTTGATGCCGAATGCTTTGGCGACGATTGTCGGTGCTGAAGCACGCAAAGAAAGCCGCGGTGCACACGCGCATGAGGATTACGCGACACGCGATGATGAAAACTGGCGAGTGCACACGATCAGCCGCGTCGATGGCAAGGACGTTGCCTTGAGCCACCGGCCAGTTGTGACAGACCCGCTGACGTCCGAAGCACAAGGCGGTATTAGGTTGACGAAGATCGCACCTAAAGAGCGGACGTTCTAATGCGTGTCTTGATAGCATTGTCTGTCGCTGTTTCGCTTGGCGCTTGCGTGCAAGCGAATGATGCAGCCGATACAGTTGCGCGCAACACTGCAAAAGGTGTTGTGAACGGTGTGGTTGCTCAAAGGTTTCCAGGGGTGAACGCTGCACCTGTGACCGATTGTGTGATTGATAATGCATCGCGCTTTGAAATTTTCGACATCGCAAAGGCGGGCGCAACGGGTGTCACGCCCGAGACCGTCGAAACTGTAACGACAATCGCATCGCGCCCTGAAACGGTGCAATGCATTTCCAAAAACGGCCTAGGCCTGTTTCTGTAAAGGAGTGAGACGATGGTACAACTGACCCTCCCCAAGAATTCCCGTATGACGACTGGCAAAACTTGGCCAAAGCCGCAGGGTGCGAATAATATCCGCAAGTTCCAGATTTATCGCTGGAACCCTGATGATGGCAAAAATCCGTCTGTTGATACGTATTGGGTCGACATGGACAATTGCGGCCCGATGATTTTGGACGCGTTGATCAAGATCAAAAACGAGATTGATCCGACGTTGACGTTCCGTCGCTCCTGCCGTGAAGGGATTTGTGGCTCTTGCGCGATGAACATCGACGGCATCAACACGCTGGCCTGTATTTACGGTATGGATGAAGTGAAGGGTGACGTGAAAATTTACCCGCTGCCGCATATGCCTGTGGTGAAGGATTTGATCCCCGATCTGACTCATTTCTATGCTCAGCACGCATCTATCATGCCGTGGCTTGAGACGAAGACAAATCGCCCTGCGAAAGAGTGGAAGCAATCCATTGGGGATCGCAAGAAGCTTGATGGCTTGTATGAATGTGTGATGTGCGCATGTTGCTCAACGTCCTGCCCATCGTATTGGTGGAATGGTGATCGTTATCTTGGGCCAGCAGCATTGCTGCATGCGTATCGCTGGATCATTGATAGCCGTGATGAGGCGACGGGCGAGCGTTTGGATGAACTCGAAGATCCATTCAAACTCTATCGTTGTCACACGATCATGAACTGCGCAAAGACATGCCCGAAGGGGCTAAACCCAGCGCTGGCAATCGCAGAAATCAAGAAAATGATGGTTGAGCGTACCGTTTAAGCGCGCGATTTTTCTAGAAAAGTCAGAACAGCCCGTCGTACTCTGGTGCGGCGGGTTTTCTTATGCCCGAAGACAAGGAGAGCAAAATGCCAAACCAACCTAGCGACGCTGAAGCGCGATGGAATATTGAACCCGTCATTTGTTATCCTGTCGATGGTTTGCCGCGCCGCGACATGACCCTTTACACCGATGCGCGTGAGGGTGCGACGAAAATCAGTGAAACCCTTGTGCCTGCACGCGATGCGCGTACGTTTGATATACCTGCGGGCCATTTCTTTCGCATGTCCTGCCCTGAGGGGCCTCAAGTTGGTGATCTGAACCTGTGGAATGCAAATGACTTAACAGAGCGGTTTTACACAGGAAAAACCCGCGCTCTGCATGGGACGCATATTACCAAGGGCGAGAGTATGTGGAGTTCTTTTCCAAAACTGCGCCCGATGGCGACTGTGACGACAGATACGCTGGGCTGGTATGGAATTGATCCTTATGGCGGCTCTGTTCACGACGTGATTGGAACGCGTTGTGATCCGTATACGGGCAATTTATTGTCTGGAACCCACTATCATCACTGCTGTCATTCCAATCTGACGCGCGCGCTTGCGAATCATTTGGGAGTACCTTTGAACGAGGCGGAGCCGCATGTGCATGACGTTTTAAACGTCTTTATGTGCACAGGATTTACGCGCGACACTGGGCAGTATTTCATGAAAGCCAGCCCAGTGCGGACGGGCGATTATTTAGAACTATTCGCTGAAATCGACCTGCTTGGCGCGTTGAGCGCTTGTCCCGGTGGGGATTGCTCAGCTGAGCATTCTAGCGATGAAGCGCAGTGCCATCCGCTTTTGGTTGAAGTGTTTAAACCGCGTGAAGGTGCGCTCGAAGGGTGGGAGCCGCCGCAACCCAATGGGTACGACGGCACACATGGTCGCTAGGCGAAGGCCGCTTCTAAAGCGATCTCAACCATCTCGCCAAAACTGCTTTCGCGATCCTTGGAGGGGAGTGCGTCGCCTGTGATCAAGTGATCCGACACGGTTAAGACAGCCAGCGCGCGCGCATCGTAGCGGGCGGCGAGCGTGTAGAGCTCGGCTGCTTCCATCTCGACACCCAAGATGCCGTGGCGCGTCATTTGCTCGTTCAGATCTGGGCGCTCATCATAGAAAACATCTGCAGAATAAATGCCGCCCACATGAGTTTTCGTGCCTTTCGCTTCCGCCGCAGTCACTGCTGCGCGTAGCAGGCCCCAATCGGCACAAGGCGCGTAGTTCAACTCTTTGAAAAAGCCGAGTGAAGGAGTGGAGAGGGTGGATGAGGTCATTGCGATAATGACGTCGCGAATTCCGACGTAGGGCTGCATTGCGCCACATGATCCGATGCGAATAAGCGTCTTTGCGCCGTAATCTTTCAGAAGTTCGTTCGCGTAGATCGATAAAGATGGCATGCCCATCCCGCTTCCTTGGATCGTGACGCGATTTCCTTTCCAAGTGCCAGTAAAGCCAAGCATCCCACGCACTTCATTGACGAGTTCCGCACCCTCCAGAAAGGTCTCAGCCGCCCATTTTGCGCGATATGGATCGCCCGGCATAAGCACGGTTTCAGCGATCTGGTCAGGCTTTGCGCCGATATGAATGGTCATGAGGGGATCCTAGCGTTTGTATTGCACAAAAACGGTTTTGCTTGCGATGCGATCATATAGCTGACGCGCGGTTGTGTTGAATTCTTGGGTCATCCAATAGACAGTTGGTGTTTGGCCTTGATCAGCGACATCATAGACATGTTCGATCAAGGCACGCCCAACACCTATGCCGCGTACGGAGGGATCAGCGTAGAGATCCTGGAGATATATAACGTCCTCTATCCTCCAATTATGTGGATGATAAATCCAGTGGACGAGCCCTATGGGGCGATCCTCAAAGAGCGCAAGCGCGCCGCATTGCTGTGTGTTCGCAGGGTCGATAAGCCGTTCAAAAGTAGTGACATAGACGTCTTCGTTGACCGAGCTTTCATAGAACTCGAGATAAGCGGTCCAAAGTCGGCGCCAATCTGCCTCATCGGTTTGTTCAAGCGGGCGTATTTTAAGAGATGTGTTCATGCACGCGACGGTAGGGCCGCCGCGCGAAAGGGTCAATCACTCAGCAGCAATCGCTGCAGGATCAGCCAGTGTAACGATGTCTTTCATGATTGCGTTCAGTTCAAAGTCTTTTGGCGTGTAAACGCGGGCCACACCCATTGCGCGCAAGCGTTCTGCATCATCATCAGGGATGATCCCGCCAACGATAACAGGGATGTCGCCAAGACCTGCTTCGCGCATGCGTTTCATCATGTCCTCAACCAATGGAATATGACTGCCCGACAAGATTGATAAGCCAACGACATGCGCGCGGGTTTCCAAAGCGGATGCAACAAGTTCCTCAGGGGTGAGGCGGATGCCATCATATTCAATATCCATGCCGCAATCGCGTGCGCGGAATGCAATCTGCTCAGAGCCATTAGAATGCCCATCAAGGCCCGGTTTGCCAACGAGGAACTTCAAACGTCGACCCAACTTATCGCTTACGACATTTACGGCATCGCGGATATCATCAAGGCCTTCGGTCTTGTTTGACACGGACGCAGAAACGCCAGTTGGTCCACGATACTCGCCGTGAACCGTGCGCATTTGCGCCGCCCATTCGCCCGTCGTCACCCCAGCTTTCGCAGCCTCAATAGAGGCAGGCATGACGTTTTCGCCTTTGCGCGCAGCCTCTCGCAAGGCCGCAAGAGCGTTTTGAACGGCGGCGTCATCGCGGTTCGCGCGCCATTGCTCAAGCCGTGTGATTTGTTCATCTTCTACGGCAGGATCGACAACCATGATGCCGCCGTCCTCAGTTTGAAGTGGTGATTGCTCACCCTGTTGCCATTTGTTCACGCCCACAACGATGGTCTCATTGCGCTCGATCTTGTTCAAGCGATCCGCGTTGGAATCAACAAGGCGCGATTTCATGTAATCGATCGCGTCAATCGCACCACCCATTGACCCAAGGTTGGCAAGTTCAGCGCGCGCGCCAGATTTCAGTTCTTCAACCTTGCGGTCTACCGCTGGATTTTGATCGAAGAGATCGTCAAATTCCAGCAGGTCAGTTTCATATGCAAGGATCTGTTGCATCCGCATGGACCATTGCTGATCCCACGGACGTGGCAGGCCGAGCGCTTCGTTCCATGCGGGCAATTGCACCGCACGCGCACGGGCGTTTTTTGACAGGGTCACAGCGAGCATTTCCAGCAAGATACGGTAGACGTTGTTTTCCGGCTGCTGCTCGGTCAAGCCAAGTGAGTTGACCTGAACGCCATAGCGAAAGCGGCGCATCTTTGGGTCTTGTACGCCGTAGCGCTCAAGGCAAATCTCATCCCATAGATCAACGAAAGCGCGCATTTTGCACATTTCAGTGACGAAACGGATACCCGCGTTCACGAAGAAAGAGATACGACCGACGAGCGTCGGAAAATCCTCAGCAGGGACGCGCGGGCGCAATTCATCCAGAACGGCAGTGGCCGTCGCGAGGGCAAACGCCAGCTCTTGCTCTGGCGTCGCACCAGCCTCTTGCAAGTGATAGGAACACACGTTCATCGGGTTCCATTTGGGGATGTTCGTGTAGCAATACTCAGCCACATCTGCGATCATCTTGAGCGAAGGTTTTGGCGGGCAAATATAGGTGCCGCGCGAGAGGTATTCCTTGATCAGGTCATTTTGCACGGTGCCTTGCAGCTTTGACGTATCAGCACCCTGTTCCTCTGCGGCGGCGACATAAAGTGCAAGCAACCAAGGGGCTGTCGCGTTGATTGTCATCGATGTGTTCATGTCCTCTAGAGGAATCTGATCAAACAAAGTGCGCATGTCACCCAAGTGGCATACTGGTACACCGACCTTACCAACTTCGCCGCGCGCGAGGACGTGATCGCTGTCATAGCCCGTTTGCGTCGGCAGATCGAAGGCGACAGACAGACCTGTCTGGCCCTTCGCCAAGTTGCCACGATAGAGCGCGTTAGAGGCTTTGGCCGTCGAATGGCCTGCATATGTTCGGATGAGCCAAGGGCGATCTTTTTTCACAGCGTTGGATGTGTTGGTCATATCGGCCCTCATGAATCATCTTGGTAATTATATTACGTTTGAGCTTGTATATCTGCAATTTTGCGCAAGTGTCAATTCGCTGCGTCGCGGCATTTGGGGGTGCGTTTCAGAGCGTGTAGCGCATTTCGGTTGCGCTGCTAAATCCAAACAGATGTTTGAGCGGTCCTAGCGATGTGGTCTTGCCCGTAACAAATCCTTCGCGCTTATAGAGTGCTTTTGCGCGAGGATTGCTGTCGATCACATCAAGGCGCACATCAGAGCAGTCGCGCGCACGGCCTTCGTCCTTGATTGCGCGCAGCAAAGCGGTACCAAGCCCCATGCCGCGCGCTTGCTTGGTTACGCAAATCCCATCCATCAAGAGAGAGCGGTCCTCAAGATCACGCTCAAGGAAAGAGAGCAACACAGCGCGCCAGCTTGCACTTAGAATGCCATAAACAGCGCTGAGATCGGAGAAACCGCCGCCAATAAGCCCGCCCTGTGCAGTCTTGAAACCCGCGATGCCAAGCAAAACGTCATAATCGTTGCGTGCGCAAAGTGCAAAACGTGGGTCAGCAACGCGCGCAAGGAAGGCGATGCCTTTGGTGTTTGGTCCAAGCCCCAAAGTTAGTTTTCGCGAAAACGCTTCCCAATAAAGTGCGGCAACGACTTCTCGTTCGTTTTCGGTGAAACCTGATGTGATGCGAAAGGCAGACATATCTTCTCAATCCTCATACAGCGCTAATAAACATATTTACCCTCCGCCTCCTTGCTGCAAGGGTCGCGCGATGATGCAAACTGTGGAAATTCCTGTTTGGCTGTTTGGCCTGATCCTGCTTTTTGCGGTTGTTACGTTTGCATCGCATTTTCTGTTCCCATCCGTGCGCTGGTTTTTTCGCCGTCGCATGGAGCGTGTCGTTAAACGCGTCAATAAGCGGCTGGAGCGTCCGATTGAGCCGTTCAAATTGGCACGGCGTTACGACATGATCCAACGTTTGATCTATGATCCTGATGTGAGCCAAGCGATTGCGGATCATGCGCGCCGCAATGGCGTGCCTGAAAATGTAGCATTCGAGCAAGCGCGCAAGTATGCGCGTGAGATTGTGCCGTCCTTTAGTGCGACAGCCTATTTCGGCTTTGCTATTCGTTTGGCCAGAGGCTTGAGCAATGCGCTTTATCGTGTGCGGCTTGGGTATCATGATGATGCCGGACTAAGCGCGCTTGATAAGGATGCTACAGTTGTGTTCGTGATGAACCATCGCTCGAACATGGACTATGTGCTGGTGACCTATCTAGCGGCAGAGCGTTCTGCGCTGGCTTATGCTGTTGGCGAATGGGCGCGTGTTTGGCCGCTTAGTCGTTTGATCAAGGCGATGGGTGCTTATTTTATACGTCGTAAATCGCGCGGTGACTTATATCGCCGTGTTTTGGCGCGCTACGTACATTTGGCGACGCAAGCAGGTGTCACACAAGCGATGTTCCCAGAGGGTGGCTTGTCTTTGGATGGTAGACTTGCAGCACCAAAGTTAGGTTTGTTGAAATACATTACGGATGGGTACGAAAAAGACGGACGCGAAGTGCTCTTCGTTCCTGTCGCATTGAACTATGATCGGGTGTTGGAAGATCGCATTCTCATGGCAGCCGATGCAGCTGGAACACGGCGCTTTCGAGCGCGGATTAGTGTGGTCGCGGGCTTTTTCGTGAAACAGCTTTGGCTTCGTCTGAGCGGTAGATTTCACCGCTTTGGATATGCCGCCGTGAGCTTTGGCCCGCCGGTGTCTTTGCGTGCGCATGTTCATAAGTGTGGCGCACCAGATGCCGAAGTGCTCGCAAAGGAGCTAATGGCTCATATTGCAGAAATCGTTCCTGTTGTTCCGGTTCCTTTGCTTGCCTCCGTAATGCAAGACCGCGACAGCATTTCCAAAGCGGATTTGGCGGGCTTGATGCAAGAAGAGCTTGGCAAGATGAAAAGCGCGCATGTGCATATGCCGCGCGGTGAGATAGAATACAGTGCCGAAATTGCTCTCAAACATCTCAACGAACGGCGCATTTTGCGCAACGAAGGTGATCTCATCGTGGTCGATGAGAAGCAGCGTTTTGCGCTGCGCTATTACGCCAACAGTATCGAGCATCTCAAATCGTAAAGATGCGCGTGCAGCATAATGCTGCGGCTGCTGGGTTATAAAATTACAAAAAATGACTTTCTAGAGTTGCATTATTGCTTTGACGCCTCTAGTCAATCTTGGAGGCGACGATTCTGCGTTGCGGCAATTTGAAATTAAGGGAGGCCGACATGGCTTTGGATACTGAAACTGGGATTATCGCTTACGATGCACCTGAAAAGGACCTGTATGAGATGGGTGAGATGCCACCGCTCGGATATGTTCCAAAGTCGATGTATGCGTGGGCCATCCGCCGCGAACGTCACGGAGAGCCGGACACGGCCATGCAGCAAGAGGTGGTTGATGTTCCCACGCTTGATAGCCACGAAGTGCTGGTCCTCGTTATGGCAGCGGGTGTGAACTATAATGGAGTTTGGGCTGCTCTTGGTCAGCCGATCTCTCCGTTTGATGGGCATGGTCAGCCGTTCCACATCGCGGGTTCTGATGCTGCGGGTATCGTTTGGGCGGTAGGTGACAAGGTAAAGCGCTGGAAGATTGGCGATGAAGTGGTTGTGCATTGCAATCAAGACGATGGCGATGATGAACACTGCAATGGCGGCGACCCAATGTTCTCCACGTCTCAGCGCATCTGGGGCTATGAGACGCCTGATGGCTCTTTCGCGCAGTTCACGAATGTTCAAGCGCAACAGTTGATGCCGCGTCCAAAGCATCTGACGTGGGAGGAAAGCGCATGCTACACGCTTACACTCGCGACTGCCTACCGGATGTTGTTCGGTCATGAGCCACATGATCTGAAACCGGGCCAGAACGTTCTGGTTTGGGGTGCCTCTGGTGGCCTTGGGTCTTATGCGATCCAGTTGATCAATACAGCGGGTGCAAATGCGATCGCGGTTATCTCGGATGAGGACAAGCGCGACTTCGTTATGGGTCTTGGTGCCAAGGGCGCGATCAATCGCAAGGATTTCAACTGTTGGGGACAGCTGCCAACAGTAAACACGCCTGAATATGCCACGTGGTTCAAAGAAGCACGCAAGTTCGGCAAGGCAATTTGGGATATCACGGGTAAAGGCGTGAATGTGGACATGGTGTTTGAACATCCTGGCGAAAGCACATTCCCGGTATCATCCCTCGTATGTAAAAAGGGTGGGATGGTCGTGATTTGCGCGGGCACCACCGGCTTTAACTGTACGTTTGACGTGCGTTACATGTGGATGCACCAGAAGCGTTTGCAAGGCAGTCACTTCGCCCATCTCAAGCAAGCTTCTGCTGCGAACCACCTGATGGTTGAGCGTCGTCTTGACCCATGCATGTCAGAAGTTTTCGAGTGGGACGCGTTGCCGGCGGCGCATATGAAAATGCTTCGCAATGAGCATAAGCCAGGCAATATGTCTGTTCTTGTGCAATCCCCAAAGACTGGTTTGCGCACATTTGAAGATGCATTAAACGCTAAATAGCGCAATCTTGTTTCCATTTGAGAAACAGTAGCGCCCGCGAATCACTTTTGTGCTCGCGGGTGTTTTGCTTTGAAGGGTTCGTTTCAATGCTTCCAATGCATTGAAAATGCCGTCCTCACTATTTCTGGGGAGTTGTTTTCCGTGACTACCTCTTATTAATCCACTCATGCTAAGGTTGTGTTAACTTTTCATTAACCCCTAATAGCGAGAATCATAATCATGAATAACAATTGGATATTGGACGTTCTGACAGATCTGAAAAAGTTCGCGTCTCTCAATGGCCTTTCGGCGCTAGAGCGGGAACTCGATAGCACCCATAGCGTTGCATCTGCAGAGTTGGACATGATGATGGAAAGGCCAATCCTTGGCTCAAAATTGGCACCAAGTGGATGTGGACAGCAACCTAGCCGCGCTCGAACGCGCAGCAGGGCTTGAAGATCTTCAATCAGTTATAGTCGACCTATGCGAAGCGTACCGTGTTGATCATATGGTCTATCATTGGGTGAACAGCCAAGGGGATCAATACGGTTGTGGCACCTATTCGCCTGATTGGGTCGCGCGTTACTTAGAACAAGATTATTTGCGGATCGATCCGGTTATTCTTGGCTGTTATCAGCGGTTTCATCCTGTTGATTGGAAACGATTAGATTGGTCGTCAAAGCAAGCGCGCGTGTTTCGCAGAGAAGCGATAGAGCACGGGGTTGGCAATCAGGGCTTTTCCATTCCGATGCGGGGACCAAATGGGCAATATGCGCTCTTTACAGCGTCCCATTCTTGCTCTGATGATGAATGGCAGATCTTTAAGAACCTGAACCGACGACCGCTGATATTGATTGCGCATTTCTTTAATCAAAAGGCTCTGGAATTTGAGCCTGAACGGGTGCCTCCCGCCTCGCGTACGCTTTCCCCTCGTGAAATCGATGCCATGACGTTTCTTGCCATGGGGTTTAATCGAGCCAAAGCTGCAGACACCATGGAAATCTCGGAACATACGCTGCGTGTCTATATTGAATCAGCACGCTTTAAACTGGGCGCGGTGAATACAACCCATGCCGTTGCCCGCGCGATGAGCCGTGGATTGATTGTTGTTTAAAAGGCAAGTCATCGCGCGCTTTGTTTACATCGGTTAAAGCCGACAAGGCCATCGTTTCCATCACACAGATGGGGATGAAGACAATGATCAGATATCTATATGCCAAAGAGCTAGAGGCGTTGCCTGAGCTAAAGAACTCGATGTTTCGCGACCGTGCGGATCAGTTCAAGACGCGTTTAGGTTGGGACATTACTGTTGATGACGCGGGTTTTGAGCGTGATGAGTATGATGATTTGAACCCGCTCTATGTCATCTCTCAACAAGCCGACGGCTTGCATGGTGGATCTATGCGCATGTTGCCAAGTACAGGGCGCACCATGGTGAATGAACATTTTTCAGATATTTTGGGTGGTGGTGATGTGCGTAGCCCAGAAATCTGGGAATGTACGCGATTTTGTCTCTCTCGCTCAGCGCAGCCCCGCACGGCCGCAGCGCTTATGCTTGCGGGGGGTGAGATTATGGAAAACTTTGATGTCCGCCATTTTGTGGGTGTTTTTGACGCGCGGATGGTCCGCATTTACCGCATGATTGGAGCGAGCCCTGAGGTGTTGGGGAGCACCGGTGACGGACGTGCAAAGATCAGTGTCGGATTGTGGTCCTTCACCGATGAAGCAAGGGTGCGCGTCGCTCAAAAAGCTGGGATTTCGCCTGCTCTTTCGCGTTTATGGTTTGAGCGCGCCTTCGGGCGCGAGCAGCTCGCATTGGCACAAAGTGCATAAGTGAAGAAACCAGCGCTGGTGATTTGTTAGGGGCGCAGATACCTTGCGCCCCATGACATTACCCGCTCTTACTCTTTCTGATGATCAAGCGGCCGCCTTTGATGCGGTGACCGAAATGTTGCGGTCTGCTGGCATTGATCTAGAGGACTCCCTGCTCATGCCACCGCAAGGACCGGACCAAAGCGTGATGGCTTTGATTGGTAAAGCGGGGTCAGGTAAAACACTACTTTTGGCAGAACTTTATAAAGCGCTTGAAGCTGCGGGTGTTGGCATTGTTTCAGGCGAATTTGAGAGCCGAAAAAAGAAAGACAAACGCACGCTTGCGATATTGGCCCCGACCAACAAAGCGGCTTTCGTACTTCGCATGCGCGGTGTTCCCGCGACGACGATCCATCGCATTCTTTATACACCCGTCTATGACCCTGAATATGAAAAGGTCGCAGAATGGCTTGCGGGTCATGGCGAACGTCCAAGTATCGAAGGGTTGACTGATGAAGCGCTGGACCGCGCGATGGAGTTCTATCAGCTCAACAAATCAGTCCCGGGTGCACTGGCGACTGCTGGTCTGCGCGGCTCAGATTTTATCACAGGCTGGAAGCGGCGCGAGGACCCGTTGGATATCGGCTTTGTCGACGAGTCTTCGATGTTGGATGAGAAGCAATTCAACGATCTTAAAGAGATTTTTCCGACACTTGTCCTGTTTGGTGATCCTGCGCAACTTGCACCGGTTAACCAATCGGGCGCCATGGTATTTGATGGTCTAACGGGTCCACGCAAGTTGGAACTGAGCCGCATTCACCGTCAAGATGCTGACAACCCGATCCTTGATCTCGCCCACGCGCTTGCAGATCCGAAGCTTGATTTTCAAAGTTTTGAGCAGATGGTGGAAGAGGCCGCGCGCAAAGATGATCGTGTCGTTTGGGGCCAGCGGGTCGAAGTGGATCTAATGGCGCGTTCACCCGTTTTGGTTTGGCGCAATGCGACGCGGATCAGGTTGATCAACGCCTTTCGCTCAGTTCACGGCGCACCTGATGATGCGCTGCTTGAGGGCGAGCCGTTGATTTGTGATGGTATTGAGCTGCCATTGAAGCACCGCAAGAAGCGCCTTGATCTCGAAGCGCGCGGACTGATCAAAGGGGCTCAGGTGATCTATCTTGGGCCTGGGCGAAAACCGGGCTTTTCGCGACTGCACGTTATGGGTGCCGAGGATCCACAAGTCTCCGCTGCGTCGATCGTGAAAATAGAAATGCCGGATGAGGAAGAACCGTTCATTCCTTTCGCTGCCCGCATGGGGGCAACGTTTTTGCACGGTGCAGCAGTTACCATCCATAAAGCGCAGGGCAGCCAATGGGACACCGTTCAGGTGTTTTCGCCTGATTTATTCGTCGCGGCGCGTATGGGGCGTGTTGAAGCGGGCCAGCCTTTGTGGAAGCGCTTGGCTTATGTTGCAATTACACGGGCGCAGGAGCGTTTGATTTGGGTGACACGCAACCGTTTGTCACGCCCGACTGGGGCTTTGCGTGTAGATGACTTACGTGCCACGCCCGCAGCACCACTGACTTTGGAGAGTGAAGAGATATGAAGAGCATTTTGATAACGGGTGCGAGTTCCGGCATTGGCTTGGCGACAGCTGAGCTTTTTTTGAATGAGGGCTGGCGTGTTGGACTCTTGGCACGGCGCGAAGAACTGCTGGAAGATGTCGCGTCACGCTATGATACGGCTGTGGCCCTGCCAGCGGATGTCACGGATGAGCAAGCGGTCAAAGAGGCGGTCGCAGGCTTTGTGGATGTTGCTGGCCGCTTGGATGTTTTGTTCAACAATGCTGGAATGTTTGGCAAACAGGCTGAAATTGATGAAATCAGCTTTGCGGATTGGCGCGCAGTGGTTGACGTTAATTTACACGGCATGTTCCTTGCAGCGCAAGCAGCCTATGCACAAATGAAAAAGCAAGATCCAAAAGGTGGCCGGATTATTAACAATGGGTCTATTTCGGCGCATAGTCCGCGTGAAAATTCAATTTCCTATACAGCAACAAAGCACGCGATAACGGGTATGACCAAGACGTTGTCTTTGGATGGGCGTGAGCATGACATTGCGTGTGGACAGATAGATATCGGCAATGCGCGTACGGCTCTGGTGACGGATCTAGATGAGCGGCGTGCCAAGAACGGGCTTGAGCCTTTACCATCAATGGATGTCGGCGAAGCAGCACGTGCAGTTTTGCATATGGCGAACTTGCCGCCTGAAGCGAATGTTCAGTTTATGACCATTATGGCAACAAAGATGCCCTTTATTGGGCGTGGATAGGGGGCCAGCCCCCGTCGGCAGAGCCGACTCCCCCGGAGTTTATCTGGAAAAATGAAGCTTAGTTGCGTCGCAGCGCAGTAAAGATGGCGGACGCGGCCCAGCCAGAGAAAATCGCAATAGCAAGCGACAGCAAGCCGTACATCAGGGGCTGTTGGCGCGAAAGGGTGTAGAGCCAACGCTCTAGCCCGACTTTGCGCACATCGATGATTGTTTCATATTCTGACACGACTTCGCCTGAACGCGTTAGGTAAATGCGGGTTTGGTATTCACCCTCAGTCAGGTTTGCGGGCATCGCGATCGACGTTTTGAAAAGCGTTTCTTGAGAAAACTCAACATCCCCTTCAAGCAATTGAAAGAGCCTGTTGGCTTTGCGGACGCGTATCACGGCTTCGGTAAAGCTTTGTGAATCAGCGACGGTCATTGGCGCACCGACTGATCGGATCGCGCTTGGAATAGAAATTTTATAGCGTAAATCTTCGGTTGAGCTGAGCACTTGGTCAAACGGAGCACTGGTCGCGACAGCATAAAAGCTTGGTGCGGCATCAACTTCAACAGACTCTGTGTTGACCCAAATCCCAAAGCGTTTTTCTTTTCGTCGAACAGTTAGCGGTTCTGAAGGGCCTTGAATTGCGACAATAACTTGCAGTGGGTCGCCTTCAGGAATGGCTTCCTCACGTTTTACGGCACCGAAGATAAGGATCTCGGACCCATCAAAATTTGCAGTAATCGCGACTTCAGTTTGCGACATGCCAAGCACGACTTCTTCTGCTTTTACAGGAAGCGCGAGTGCTAAAAAGAGCGTAAGCAAGCGCAGCATCAGTGGCCACCTGCTGCGCCAAGGGAATACAGCTCTGATGGCATCACAAGAAGATCGAAGGCGAGCTTGCCACAAACGGCAAGAACCATAATTGCGAGCAAGATGCGCAGCTGCTCTGCTTTGAGTTTGGTTCCGATCCGGGTGCCTACTTGAGCGCCGAATACGCCACCAACAAGCAAGAGTACTGCAAGCACCATATCAACGGTGAAGTTCGTAGTCGCATGCAGAAGGGTCGTAAAAGCGGTCACAAAAATGATCTGGAAAAGTGATGTGCCAACAACAACCTTGGTTGGCATGCCAAGCAGATAGATCATCGCCGGAACCATAATGAAGCCACCACCAACGCCCATTATCGCCGCCAAGACACCAACCGCGACGCCAACGATTAACGGGGGAATGACCGAAATATACAGCCCAGAAGTGCGAAAGCGCATCTTGAACGGAAGCGCGTGGATCCAGCCGCGTTGCTTGCGCTTTGGCGCTTTGCTGGGCTTTTTGGATTTGCGAATGGCGTTCAGGCTTTCGACGAACATCAAAGCGCCGATGATACCAAGGAAAAGAACGTAGCAGAGTTTGACGAGTAGGTCGACTTGTCCGAGGCTTTTCAGATAGTTAAAAACGAAGACACCCAAAGCTGCGCCCACAAGGCCGCCAATGAGCAAAACGGTTCCCATCCTGAAATCAACGGATTTCCGTTTTACATGGGCAAGCACGCCAGAAAATGAAGATGCAACAATTTGGTTGGCTTCTGTCGCAACAGCAACCGCAGGCGGAATGCCGATAAAGAACAGCAAAGGCGTCATCAAAAAGCCGCCACCAACGCCAAACATTCCCGATAAGATACCCACAATTCCGCCGAGACCCAAAAGGAGAAACGCGTTTACCGAAACTTCGGCTATGGGCAGGTATATTTGCATGAGGCTCCTTAAACCCATGGATCAGCGCTTGGCAAGTGGCTCAACGGCTCACTAGCGTTAGGACTGATAATTTTTACAGAACTGGACCTATCAACGTTCTTTCACATAAGGCTCACCACCGGCGCGTGGTGGAACCGCTTTTCCAACAAAACCAGCGAGGATTACGACTGTCAGGATGTAGGGAAGCGCGTCCATGACTTGCACAGGGACCGTAAACGCGCCGAGATCAATATTCTGATAGCGCAGCGCGATCGCCTGCAAAAACCCGAAGAGCAGGCAGGCACTTAGCGCATACCAAGGGCGCCATTTGGCGAAGATCAAAGCTGCCAGCGCGATAAAGCCGCGACCGGCGGTCATATCTTTAACGAAACCCGCTTGTAGGCCTGTCGCTAGATAAGCGCCTGCAATGCCACAAAGTACACCGCAAATGGCAACCGCAGCAAAGCGCAGTCCGACAACCGAAACGCCAGCGGTATCAACGGCTGCAGGGTTCTCACCCACAGCGCGCAGGCGTAGGCCAAAACGTGTGCGGTAGAGTATCCACCACGTTGCAGGCACAGCAGCAAGCGCGACATAGACAAGGATGGAGTGGCCCGAAATCAGCTCCCCATAGATCGGTCCAATGAAGGGCACTTCGCTGAGCGCTTCGGCAAAGGGGAGCTCGATTGGATTAAACCGTCCCTCACTCATCAAAGAGGGGGTACGCCCGCCCTGTTTGAACCAGCTTTGCGCAATAAGCACGGTCATGCCGGCGGCAAGGAAATTGATTGCGACGCCAGAAATAAGCTGGTTGCCACGAAATGTAATGGAGGCAAGACCATGAATGCCGGATAAGAATAGCGAAGCAGTAATACCAGCCAGTAAACCCAACCAGACAGAGCCTGTCATCGCAGCGATTGCCGCTGAAAAGAAGGCAGCCGCGAGCATTTTACCCTCAAGTCCGATGTCAAAGATGCCAGCGCGTTCAGAAAACAGACCCGCAAGACAAGCGAGAAGCAATGGCGTGGCAAGGCGCACAGTGCTGTCGAGCACTTGGATAATTGTCATAAAATCCATCATGCGTCTCCCTTGCGCAAAGCGAGGAATAGTTTCTCAAGCGGCATACGCACCATGTTGTCGAGCGCACCTGTGAACAGGATCACAAGCGCTTGGATTACGACGATCAACTCGCGTGGAATGGTGGTCCAGAGGGCCAACTCTGCGCCGCCTTGGTATAAAAAGCCAAACAAGATTGCAGCGAGGAAGACCCCAAATGGATGTGAGCGGCCCATAAGCGCCACGGCGATACCGATGAAACCCGCGCCTTCTGTCGAGTTCATGATCAAACGCTCGCCTTCGCCCATCACGTTGTTGATTGCCATCATACCGGCCAAACCACCAGAGATCAGCATGGCAACAACTGTGATTTTGACCGGGCTGATCCCCGCGTATTTTGCACCTGATTCAGAGTGCCCAAAGGCGCGAATTTCATAACCCAAACGCGTGCGCCAGATTAGGAAATAGACAGCGATACAGGCGAGTATTGCGACAATCAGTGAGACATTTGCGGGTGCGGCCTTGGAAAACGCGATCCCGAATGGCGATAACATATCGTGCAAGGTAGGTAGATGCGTTGCCTCAGGGAACTTGGCGGTTGCGGGATCCATAGATCCTTTCGGACGCATCACATTGACCAATAAATAGTTAAGTAGAGCTGCTGCAATGAAGTTGAACATGATCGTTGTAATAACGATATGACTGCCGCGTTTTGCTTGAAGGTAGGCTGGTAAAAACGCCCATGCAGCACCGAATGCAGCGGCGGATAGTGTCGCAAAGATAAGCGCCAGCGACCAGTGCGGCCAAGGTATGTAAAGACAGACAATGGCAACGCCAAGCCCGCCCAACATCGCTTGCCCTTCACCACCAATATTGAACATGCGGGCATGAAACGCGACGGCAACGGCAAGGCCTGTGAACATAAAGTTTGTCGCGTAATAAAGCGTGTAGCCCCAGCCATATGTGCTGCCAAGGGAACCCTGAACCATCAGTTTAACCGCAGCGACAGGGTCTTCACCGATGCCGATAATCACAAGCGCTGAAAGGATCGCAGCAAGCAAAAGCGAAATAATCGGAACGAGGACCGCGTCGGCCCATGCTGGCATCTTTTCCATTATGCAGCTTCCTCTTCAACGACGCCGGCCATCATCAGGCCCAGTTCTTTTTCATCTGTCTTCGCAGGGTCACGGAAGCCCATAAGCTGACCGTCGAACATCACCGCAATGCGATCTGAGAGCGCGAAGATCTCATCAAGTTCAACAGAGACGAGCAAAATGGCTTTGCCCTGATCGCGCAACGCAACGATCTGTTGGTGGATAAATTCAATCGCACCGATGTCGACGCCGCGTGTTGGCTGGCCGATCAGCAATAGATCAGGGTTTCGCTCGATCTCACGCGCAAGGACGATCTTTTGCTGATTGCCACCAGAGAAATTTTTAGCTGTCAGCTTTGGATTAGGTGGGCGCACATCAAAGCGCTGCATTTTCTCTTCCGTATCCAAACGGATCGCGGCGTTGTTCATCAAGATGCCGGATTGATACGCAGGGTCGTGATGATAGCCGAAGGCTGTGTTTTCCCAAGCCATGTAATCCATGATCAGCCCTTCGCGTTGACGGTCCTCCGGCACATGGGCAATGCCGCGCGCGCGCCGCGATTGGCCATCTGAGGATTTGCCCGTGAGATCAATTTCCTGACCATTCACGCGAATAAAGCCAGTCCCAGAGGTGATGCCGCCCAGCACTTCAAGCAGTTCGGATTGGCCGTTGCCAGCAACGCCTGCAATGCCAAGAATTTCGCCCGCTTTCACGTCCAGCGAAATACCTTTCAGCCGCTCAACACCTTTTTCATCCACAACGCGCAAGTTCTCGACCTCCAAAACCGTCTCTTTTGGCGTCGCTGGAACTTTATCCACTTGCAACAAGACCTTACGTCCGACCATCAACTCCGCCAAACCAGCAGGCGAGGTCTCGGATGTTTTGACTGTTGCAGTCATTTCACCACGGCGCATGACACTCACAGTGTCGGTCGTGTCCATAATTTCACGTAGTTTATGGGTGATTAGGATGATGGTTTTTCCCTCTTCACGGAGGCGATTGAGGATACGGAATAACTGATCCGCCTCGGCAGGGGTCAACACGCCTGTCGGTTCATCCAAGATCAGGATATCCGCTTGGCGATAGAGCGCTTTGAGGATTTCGACACGCTGTTGATGGCCTACGCTTAGATTTTCAACAATTGCATCGGGGTCAACATCCAAACCGTACTCCGCTGCCAAATCTGTCAAAGACTGGCGCGCTTTGGCCAAGGATGGACGCAGCATCGCGCCGTCTTCCGCGCCAAGAATAATGTTCTCAAGTACTGTGAAGTTTTCAACCAGCTTGAAGTGTTGAAACACCATCCCAATACCTGCTGCAATTGCCGCTTGGCTGTCTGGGATCAGTGTCTTTTTGCCACCAATAAAGATTTCACCTTTGTCCGCTTTATAAAAACCATACAAAATAGACATAAGTGTCGATTTGCCCGCGCCATTTTCGCCAATTATTCCGTGAATAGTGCCGGGCATGACGCGGATCGAGATATCTTTGTTGGCCTGAACCGGACCAAAGGCTTTGGAGATACCTTTGAGTTCAATCGCAGGGGAAACGTTGGTGGCAGCCGTCATCACTCAGGCACTCCGGTTCCAACAAAACCGACCATGCGCGTGATCTTGTCACCTTCGATATCTGCGAAGTACTGCCCATGTTGTACCATTTCTTTGCCATCTGGCCCCATGCCGCCGAAAGCGACAGTTGCGCGGTGGCTCGATCCGGTTGAGCTTAAGTTCGTAACTTTGGCCGTCCAGCCGGGTGCACCTGCGCTAAACATATTGACGTAACCTGCAATCGCCTCTGGGCCCTGAAGCGGTTCTGGCGCGCGGGGGTCAGCATAAGTGCCGTTCTTAGAAAATGCCGCGGCAATCGCTTCAGCGCGGGGCGCGTCATCTGCCATGCCCCAAGCGTCGAAAAATGTTGTTATGCTCTCACTCATCGGATCCGTCCCAATCTCTTACAAATCAAAAAGGCCGCGCCACTTTTGTGCGCGGCCTTTCTCGTCTTGTGTGTGCGTTAAGCTTAGAAGCTTAGCGCTGGGCAGCTGTCGTCGGACATGTAGTCGTGGACCATCAGCTCACCCGAAGAAATCTTCGCAGCGGCGTCATCAACCATCGCCTGCATTTCAGCAGTCACGAGCGATGCGTTGTTGTCATCCATCGCGTAGCCGATACCGCCATTTGCGATGCCCATTACGTTGAAACCTGTTTCCATCTCTGGGCCGTCTTTCATCGCCTGATATACAGCGTTGTCTACGCGCTTCATCATGGATGTGAGGACTTTGCCCGGGTGCAGATAGTTTTGGTTGCTATCCACGCCGATGGACAAGATGCCCTCGTCAGCCGCTGTTTGAAGAACACCAACGCCCGTGCCGCCAGCCGCTGCATAAACAACGTCCGCGCCTTGGCTGATCTGTGCCTTCGTCAGCTCAGAACCTTTTACTGGGTCATTCCATGCCGCAGGTGTCGTGCCTGTCATGTTCGCCACAACTGTCGCGTCCGCGTTCGCCGCCTTCACGCCTTGCGCGTAGCCGCATGCAAACTTGCGGATCAATGGAATGTCCATGCCGCCGATGAAGCCAACGGTGTCGGACTTCGACGCCATCGCAGCCATCATGCCTACTAGGTAAGAGCCCTCATGCTCGTTGAAGACAACAGAGCGGACGTTTGGCTGATCGACAACCATGTCGATGATCGCGAATTTTGTGTCAGGGTAGTCTGGTGCAACTTCAGACAACACGTTGCCGAATGCGAAACCTGTCATTACGATAGGGTTTGCACCCGCTTCTGCGAAACGGCGCAGCGCTTGCTCACGCTGTGCTTCGGACTGAAGTTCGATCTCGCGGAATGTGCCGCCTGTCTCTTCCGCCCAACGTTGTGCGCCTGTGAAGGCAGACTCGTTAAAGGATTTGTCGAACTTGCCGCCAAGGTCGAAGATCATTGCAGGCTCAGCAACGAGTGCTCCGGCAGAAAGTGCCAGAGCAGCTGTGCCACCCAAAATTTTGTGCATTACAGACATTGAAGTCTCCCAGTTGTTTTTGTGTGAGGGTGTTGGGTCTAAGATAGGTCAAACCACACCGTGCGCGAAACTTCGCGCGCTCATAGCGGGATTAGGGCTTACAGGGCGGACGGGGTCAACCGATTCTTACTGTTATTGGTTGGCGTTTAAGGTCAGAAGACCTTGACTTAGCGTCAGTGTAAGAAGGGCAACGCCCCGGTTATTCAGATACTTTTTGACATTAGAAAAGCATCGACGCGCTGCCCGTTTTTTAGGCGGTAGTACTTTGCGCGCGTCCCATCACGTCGCCAGCCAGCGCTTGTATATAAGCCAATGGCTGGGACGTTGAGGACAGATACCTCCAGCAACAGGCGCGCGCATTTGGCTTTGTGTGCCATATCTTCGAACGCGGCCAGCACTTCTTTGCCAAATCCTTGGCGTTGATATGCAGGGTCTGTTGCGATTTGAAGCAATTCAGCCTCATCAAGCGTGACACGGCCCATAGCAAACGCATTTGGGCGCGCAGCTAGAATTGCGCCATCTTGTGCGAGCAGTTCTTTGAAACTTTGCTCATTCCAAGGTGAATCACTCGCCCTAGCGTGCAACTCTGCGAGGTCTAGCGGGGTCATGGGATGATCTGTGGCGGCGCGTCGCGCGCGGGGGCGGCATCTGCCGACTTGATATAGAGCGGTGCAGGGCGCGCATGTGTCTCGTGGATCTGCTTTGCTGCGAGCCTTGCAATTGTAGGTGCTGGGTTGAACCCCTCGGGTTCGAAACTCAACTTTTCGCCCAACGCGTTAGCATCCTGAGCTAACAGCAATCGCTGCTCCCCCTTGGCATCTTTGACATACACCTTGTCTTGCGGTGCATGCACGCTGGGGATGCCAGAGCGGGTCAGCCCGCTTTCAATAACCTCAAAACGGTTGATGCCAATCGCAGGAACGCCCAGTCCAAAAGCAAGTCCGCGCGCCGCGCTCACGGCGACCCGGATACCTGTGAAATTGCCAGGGCCGACGCCAACACCAATCGCGTCCAGATCGCGCCACGTGATACGCTGGGAGTCCAATATTTCCTCAAGCAAAACCATCAATCGTTCAGCTTGTCCGCGCAACATGACTTCGCGAGTTTCTGCAACTATCTCGCCGTCCCTAAAAAGCGCAGCCGCAACATGCGCAGCGCTTGTGTCAAAGCCTAGAACGATCATGCGGGGCACTGCTTAAACAGCGACGGGGCGCACTTCGGTAACTTCGGGGATGTAATGGCGCAAAAGGTTTTCGATGCCCATTTTCAAAGTCAAAGTGGAGGAAGGACAGCCTGCGCACGCGCCTTGCATGTGCAAATACACGATGCCGCGTTCAAAACCGTGGAAGGTGATGTCGCCACCATCTTGTGCAACTGCTGGGCGAACACGGCTATCAAGAAGTTCCTTGATTTGCCCAACAATTTCACCGTCTTCGCCTGTGTGCTCTGCGTGGCCAGAATTTGGCTGTGCGCCATCGCCTGCCATTACGGCTGCGCCGGATTGGAAGTGCTCCATGATCGCGCCAAGCAACGCTGGCTTAATGTGATCCCATTCGACACTATCTGCTTTGGTGACAGTGACAAAGTCTGTGCCAAAGAACACGCCGCTTACACCTTCAACACCGAAAATGCGTGCTGCAAGCGGAGATACATCAGCGCCAACAACACTTGGGAAATCGGCTGTGCCCATTTCAAGAACCGTTTGACCGGGCAGAAATTTCAACGTGGCTGGGTTAGGCGTGGATTCTGTCTGAATGAACATGGGCGTCTCTCCGTCGATCTTCGCTAGATATGTGACGCACGGGGCGCAATATCAATACTTAGAAGTATTCTAAACTAGCGTTTGAGCTGGAGCAAGTCCCAACGATTGCCGAAAGGGTCCTGAAACACGGCAACGCTGCCATAAGGTTCATGACGTGGGGCCTCTTCAAAATGGACGCCAGCTGAAAGCATACGCGCGTGATCGGCTACAAAGTCATCGGTATGTAGGAAAAAACCAACCCTGCCACCAGTTTGATGACCAATAGCAGCGCTTTGCTCCGGCCCGTCAGCTTGCGCAAGCAACAAGCGTGTTTGTGCACCTTTCGGAGCGATAAGCACCCAGCGTTTCGTCGTGGACAGTTGGGTGTCCTCAATAAGTTCAAATCCGAGTTTTCCAACATAAAACGCAATACCCGCATCATAGTCAGGCACCACCAAGGCCACCGCTGAAATATGTTGGCTCATGCTTTAAGTAATCGCTTCAAGCCGTTCTTTGCTCAAATCGCCCGGTACAATTGTGATTGGAATATCAAGAGTGCCTGAGTTTTTAGTCAGTTGCGTCACCAAAGGGCCGGGGCCTTTTTTGTCGGGGCTCGCACCAAGTACCAAAACTCCGACTTCACCATCATCACGACATTGGGCAAGGATCTGTTCGACTGGATCGCCTTCACGAATGACCAGCTCAGGATCGACCCCTTGCTTGTCGCGCATCCACTTTGCAAACACTTCGAAATGCGCGTGAATACGCTCTCGCGCTTCTTCGCGCATAATATCGCCGACGCCAATCCAGTGGTTGAATTCATCTGGTGGAATAACAGACAAGATCTCCACGCCGCCGCCCGTATGCGCCGCGCGCATCGCTGCAAAGCGCATTGCGTTCAAGCATTCGCGGCTATCATCGAGGACTACCAAAAATTTCCGCATGTCGTTGCTCCCTGCAAGCAGAGTTTTACCATGCCGCAAGCATTCCAGCGGTGCAACGGGTTTCGCGTCTCAGTCTGAGCGATGTGTGTCGCTAAAAATAACTTCAGAGAAAAATAAAAACCTCAGAGACTGGGGAGCCTCTGAGGTAGAACTTTTGAAACAATTTGCTCTAAAATCCCCGTCGTTGGGAAAACATGGGGCTTATGAGGGCAGGTTACCTTAGGTTTGTTTCAGCTTTATGACGCTTAACCAATAATGGCACCGTCCGTGCGCGAAATTGCGAAAACGCCAGAACGCGCCAGCGCATCACCGCCATGTGGGAAATTGCTGCCCGACTTTTCACCAGGGTGCTGGATGCCAACAAACATGGTGCGGCGATCAGGGGCCCAGCACATGCCAGTCACTTCGCACTCCTTGGGACCAACAAGAAAGCGGCGAATTTCACCCGTCACAGTGTCACCAACCAACATCTGGTTGTTGCCCATGCCCGCAAAACCGTCTGCGTCACTGTAGTTACCATCGGTCTGGATCCAGAGCAGACCATTGCTGTCAAAGACCAATCCATCGGGTGAGTTGAACATATTACCGGCATTGATGTTGTCAGAGCCGCCATAGACGTCATCGTGGACCTCTGGATTGCCTGCCAGCGCATAGAGATCCCACATAAAGCCGTTTGCTGTGTGATCTGCTGCATCAGGGACCCAACGTGCAATCTGACCATAGTGGTTTTCCACGCGTGGGTTTACCGCGTTCGCAGAAGTATCATCCCCGCCCGCATTCGGTTTTACGCCGCGGTTCTTGTTGTTGGTCAAAGCGACATAAGCCTCCGCTTTTGCAGGGTTGGCCGCAACCCATTCTGGGCGATCCATCGTTGTCGCGCCGACTTTGGACGCTGCCATGCGCGTGTGGATGCAGATCTCTGCTTGGCTCATCCCTGTGGTGTCCGGTGTCAATTCCAGCCATTCGCCTGTCATGTCCTCATTAAACTTGGCCACGTAAAGTGTACCATCGTCGAGCAACCCTTCGGTGCTGCCCGTTGGTGTGTAGATACCGTTGGACACGAAGCGATAAAGATACTCGCCGCGCTCATCGTCGCCCATGTAAACCACGACACGGCCATTTGCGGCGATTACGACTTCGGCGTTTTCATGTTTGAAACGGCCAAGGGCAGTACGCTTTTTTGGCGTCGATGTTGGATCAAATGGATCAATCTCAACGACATAGCCTGCGCGGTTTGGCTCGTTCGGGTTCTTGGAGACATCAAAGCGCTCATCAACCTGTGCCCAGCCATAACCCCAATCGTTGGAGGAAACGCCATAGCGCTTCAACTCTGTGCTGACGCTGTGCGCTTCGTCCGCGGCAGAGAAGTAACCGTTGAAATTCTCTTCGCACGCCAGATACGTGCCCCAAGGCGTTTCGCCATTGCCACAGTTGTTCCACGTGCCAAGCGTTTTGGTGCCTGTCGGGTCTGCTGCCGTCTTCATCAATTCGTGACCAGCGGCAGGACCGGTGAGCTCCATTTCAGTGCGCGGTGTGATGCGGCGGTTGAGGTCGCTGTCTTTCATGATCGTCCAGCCGTCACCCTTTGGCGCGACTTGGAACACTGATACACCATGCGCCATCATGCCTTTTTCGATGTCATCGCTGTTTGCAGGTTTTGCATCCGGGCGATTGCCCCAAAGCAGTTTGCGGTTGGTGTATTCATTGTTCACGACCATGACGGTTTTGCCATGTTGGTTGAATACGGACATGCCATCGTTGTTGTCGCCAAATGCACGCGCTTGCGTTGCAGCTGTGCCGCGCGTTGCTTCATCAAACTCAGGAACGTCTGACCAAAGCGGATCTCCCCAAAGCGCAACAGGCTTCCACTCAAAACCATCGGGGACTGTGATCGTATCAAGCGTATTCGCGGAGACCTGTTCAAATCCGAAGCGGTCCACACTGGCGCTGGCAGGTGTGCTAAGGGCCGTGGTGCCAAGCACAAACGTACCTGCACCAAAAGCCATAACGCCGCCAAGAAAACCACGACGGCTGAGCGCGGTCTCGACAACACCGTCGAAATCAGTTGTTTCTGGGGCAGGGTTGATGTGTTCGTCGTATTCGTCGAATGAAATCTCGTCACGGGCCATCTGGCTCTCCTATCGGTAAGTTGTCGATAGGAGCGCGGTACGCCTGTTAAGTTTCAACAATATGATGGTTAAGCAAAGCTTTTGTAACAAAGAGAGTTTCGTTTAGACGCTTATAGTGGCGTCGACGCGGCCCAATCCCAATACATTTCGCGTGCGCGTTTGGTCATCGGGCCGACCTGATATTGGCGATCTTCAAATGCCGTAACAGGTGTAATCTTGCTCATATTTCCGGTGATAAAGACTTCATCTGCCGCCTCAAAATCCGCAAAAGTCAGAACTTTTTCATGAACTTTGACGCCATCTTGCGTAAAGTTCTCAATATGGCGTGCGCGGGTGATGCCGGACAAGAACGTGCCGTTGGCAATCGGTGTAAATACTTCGCCGTCGCGCACCATAAAGACATTCGCTGTCGCTGTTTCAGCCACATTACCCATCACATCAGCGACCAAAGCATTGCCAAACCCTTTGCTGCGCGCTTCGGTGAGCATGCGCGCGTTGTTGGGGTACAAGCAGCCCGCTTTGGCATTGACAACATTGTCTTCTTGGACGGGTCGGCGGAACCGCGTGGTACACAATGTCGTGGATGCGCTAGCCGGTGCCATCGGGATTGCCTCCAGAGAAATCGCGAAACCGGTCTCATTGGCGCGCGGCACGATGCCTAGGTCATCCCCATGAAGCGCCCAGTACATCGGGCGAATATAGACCGCATCTTCCGGCGAATACGCGCGCAAGCCATCGCGCACCATTTCAAGCATGTCTGCGGTAGAAACCGTCGGCGTGATCATCAACGCATTGGCAGAATCGTTAACCCGCGCAAGGTGCTTTTCAAGATCAGGCGCGCGTCCATTTACAAAGCGCGCGCCATCAAACACAGTGGTTCCCAGCCAAGAGCCATGGTCCGCCGCACGCATGACTCTCACGTCCTCATCATGCCACACGCCTTCATAAAAAGTCCGGATCTGAGTACCAGTCGCCATGGTCTTCCTCTCTCTAAAAATATCCCCGCCGGAGGCAAATCGCTCTGCCCCTTAAGGCAGAGCTTACAAAGAGCGCCCTTGGGCGCACAATAAGGTCAAGAGCGGATCATGCCCACGATGTCATAGGTCTTCTCAAGGATGGGGTTTGCAATCGCGCGCGCGCGCGCAGCCCCTTCTCCCAAGGTACGATCAATCTCTGCCGGATCATTCATCAAACGCGCCATTTCGGTGCTGATCGGGGACAATTTCTCAACCGCAAGATCAACCAACATCGGTTTGAATTCGGAAAACTGTTTCCCGCCAACATCGCGCAGCACTGCATCCACTTCCAGATCAGACAACGCAGCAAAAATGTTTACGAGATTGCGTGCTTCTGGACGCTCTTTGAGACCCTCTGCTTCAGACGGCAATGCATCTGGATCAGTCTTCGCCTTGCGGATCTTTTTGGAAATTGTTTCGGCATCATCCGTCATATTGATGCGTGACGCATCAGAAGGATCAGACTTTGACATCTTTTTGGATCCATCGCGCAGCGACATCACACGGGTCGCGGCACCCTCAATCACAGGCTCGGTCATTGGAAAGAAATCCACACCGAAGTCGTGATTGAACTTTGCTGCAACATCGCGTGTGAGCTCCAAATGCTGCTTTTGATCCTCGCCCACTGGCACATGCGTGGAGTGATAAATCAAAATGTCAGCCGCCATAAGCGCTGGATAACCAAAGAGGCCAAGCGACGCATTCTCTGCGTTCTTACCTGCTTTGTCCTTGAACTGCGTCATGCGCTTCATCCAACCCATGCGCGCGATGCAACTAAAGAGCCAGCCAAGCTCTGCGTGCGCGCTCACTTGCGATTGATTGAACAGGATGGATTTGCTCGGGTCCAGACCCGCAGCAATATAGCCAGCGGCCAATTCGCGGGTGTTGTGGCGCAGATCGGCGGGGTCTTGCCAGACGGTGATGGCATGCAGGTCGACCATGCAATACAGCGTCTCGATGCCGCTTTCTTGCATATCAACAAAGCGCTTGATCGCGCCAAGATAGTTGCCAAGGGTCAGGCCGCCTGAAGGCTGTATGCCTGAAAAGACACGGGGTGTGTGGACCACCTCTGTCATAAAAATCTCCATCTGGAATTAAAGGTCTGGCTGGCTTACCTAGGAGGGGCAGTATCGTCAAGTTGAGCAGGCCAAGGCTAATGAACGAAGATCACGACCAAGAGCCGGAGATTATCTCTCCGGTGAATCCGTTGCCACCCGTTGTGGTGGCGCTCTTTCTCATGATTATCGGCATCGAAGCGATCTTCTCGCTTGCGTCGCGCGGGTTGATTGGCGGGGCAGGTGGCATTGGTTGGCGTTTAGAGGCGCTTCAGACCTATGCATTCTCGGGTCCTATTTTCGATTGGATGTGGAATAACGGTGAATGGCCAACTGAGCATTTGATCCGTTTTGTCAGCTACATGTTTGTGCATGGCAGTTTTATGCATGCGCTTTTTGTCTGTGTGATGCTCTTGGCTCTTGGCAAGATGGTGGGAGAAGTTTTCACAGGGTTTGCAACGCTTGCGGTGTTCATTGTGTCCGGCATTGTCGGTGCGCTTGCCTATGCGGTTCTGCTTGATGATCAAGCGCCTCTCATTGGTGGTTTCCCGGGTGTTTATGGGCTCATTGGCGCGTTTACATATTTGCTTTGGCTAAGGCTTGGGCAGATGGGCGCGCAACAAGTGCAGGCTTTCACGCTTATCGGCTTTTTGATGGGTATCCAGCTGATCTTTGGACTGCTTTTTGGCGTGCAGAATGATTGGCTCGCGGATGTCGTAGGCTTTGTAACGGGCTTCGCGCTTTCGTTTCTCGTCAGTCCAGGCGGCTTTGCGCGTTTGCGCGAAAAGATGCACCGCGATTAACGTCCTCTGCGCATGGTGCCTTTGAGCTCAGATAGACGGATCGCACCGATGAAATGCGCGATTACGAAATAGCTGCCGATCCCGATCGTGACGAGAACAGCGAGCGCGAGATAGCGCCATCCTGCCATGCCAAGGAATGTCGACATCGATGCGCTCATGCTCCAAAGGATAAAGCCCATGGCACCCGATGCTAGGCAAATACGCCAAATACGGTGTCTGAGTTGTGCATCAAAACGCGCGACATCCCCCATCGGGCGCGTACCAAGTGCGAGGCAAAGCACCATGACCCAGCCCGCAAAAGTTGTCGCAATCGCAGGGGCTATCCAGCCGATGTAGGGCGCGAGGCCAAAGGCAAGGACTGCATTCACAAACATCGCAACAATAGCAAATCGGAACGGGGATTTCGTGTCTTCGCGCGCATAGAACAAGGGCTGTAGCGTTTTTTGTAAAACAAAGGCTGGGAGGCCAAGACCATAGATTGCAACCGCTACCGCGATTGCGGCGCTGTCGTCCGTCGTCATAGCACCGCGTTCAAACAGCACACGCACGAGAGGAAGTGAAATGACCATAAGCGCGACAGAGGCAGGAATGGTAAGGGCAAGCGAGATTTCAGTTGCGCGCGAAAACGCATCCTTCGCACCAGCCTCATCACCAGATTGCAAACGACGTGAAAGGTCTGGCAAAAGCACGATACCAACCGCAATGCCAACAACACCAAGCGGAAGCTGATAAAGTCGATCAGCCGCGAAAAGCCAGCCGACGGCGCGATCAAAGTAGCTCGCGACTTGTTGCCCGACGAGCAAATTAATCTGCATCACACCACCCGCCATTGCAGCAGGGATCGCGATCTTAGTAAGGTGTTTCATGTCGGGTGTGAAACGTGGGCGCTGTAGCTTCAAAGTGATGCCTGCACGTTTCGCAGCGACCCAGACCAGCACCAACTGTGCAAAGCCTGCGAAGGGGATCATCCAGATCAAAGCATAGGCGACATCCAAGCCTGATAGCGCGGCGGCTATAATGGCTGAGACCAACAAAACGTTAAGCAAAACAGGCGCGGCAGCGGCTGCGGCGAAGCGCCCCGATGCATTCAGAACGCCGGACGCAAGTGCTGCAAGCGAGATGAACAAAATATAGGGAAACGCGATACGGCCGAAAATCACAGACAAATCGAAGGTTTCAGTACCTGAAAAGCCGCTTGCCAAGGCATAGACCAGCCAAGGCATGAAGATTTGAGCGATGACTGTGAGGCCGATCAGAACAGTCGCGAGGCCTGAGAACGCTTCATTGGCAAAAGCGTTAGGTTGGTCATCCGCTTCCAAACGCTTGGAAAACATCGGTACAAACGCAAGATTGAACGCACCTTCTGCAAAGAAGCGGCGAAACATGTTGGGCAGGCGGAAAGCAACAACAAACGCTTGATAGGCGGGACCTGTGCCAAGGTAGGACAGGATTAACGCATCGCGCAGAAATCCCAGAACGCGGCTGAGTAGTGTCCAAACCCCGACTGTAAAAACGCCGGAAATTATCTTTGACGTGCTCATGCGTTCTTGGCCCGCTCGGCGCCTTGTGAAATCGCTTCGCGCAGCTTGCGTTCAAGCGTGCGTTGTTTGCTTACGGCGTGAAATTTCAGACCGAACATATCCTTGACGTAGAACGTATCGACGACCTGCTCGCCGTATGTCGCAATGACCGCCGACGAAATATAGACATTCATGTTTGCCAAACAGCGGGTCAGATCATGCAACAAGCCGGGTCGGTCGCGCGTATCGACTTCAATGATTGTGTAGATCTCTGAACCCTCGTTATCAAAGATGATGTGGGTCGGAACCCTGAAGGCACGCTCGCGCTTTTTGATCTTGTCACGATCCAAAATTGCATCTTGTGCCACGACTTCGCCGCTTAACGTCTTCTCGATCATCTTCTTGAGGCGTGGAATACGGGCTTTTTCATAAGGACCATCATCGCCGTCTTGGATCCAGAACACAGCGGTCGCGTATCCGTCGTTAGACGTAAAGGTCCTCGCATCCACGACATTTGCCCCAACAAGCGCAAGAGCACCTGACAGGCGAGAGAAAATACCTGGATGATCCTCTAGCGCAAAGCACACGCGGGTCGCGTCGCGATCCTCATCAGGGTGAATATCGATGCCGATCTTACCCGCTTCGATGTCACGCAACAGACGTGCAAAGATGATGTGTGCCGTAACGTGAAGACCTTGCCAATAGGGCGGATAATGGCGCGTAGTCTCGACCTTGAGATCTTTCTTTGGCCAATCGTTAAGTGCCGCGCGAAGCGCGCGCTTTGCATCAGCGCCGCGTTGTTCGCGGTTTAGGTCTTCTAGGCCATTTTCCAGAGCATGGCGCGTCTGACGATAGAGCGCACGAATCAAAACTGCTTTCCAGTTGTTCCACGTGTCGGGCCCAACACCACGAATATCACAGACCGTCAGAACTGTAAGCAGGTCGAGCCTTTTGACGTCCTTCACAGCTTTTGCAAAACCGCGCACCGTTCGTGGATCTGCGATGTCGCGCTTTTGGGCCATGTCCGACATCAAAAGATGATTGCGCACGAGCCATTCCACGGTTTCAGTATCTGCCTTGTTTAATCCAAGGCGTGGTGCGGCTTTGCGCGCGATTTGCGCACCTAGGATTGAGTGGTCTTCTTGGCGACCTTTGCCGATATCGTGCAAAAGCATGGCGACGTAGAGAACTTTGCGATTGATGTCCCGCGTCAGAATTTCGGTTGACACAGGCAGCTCTTCTTCGAGCGCACCAGTTTCAATTTCAAACAAGTTGCGAATGCACTGAATCGTATGCTCATCCACGGTGTAGTGGTGATACATGTTGAACTGCATCATTGCGACGATGACTTCAAATTCAGGAATGAACGCGCCTAAAACACCCAGCTCGTTCATGCGTCGCAATGCACGTTCTGGATTGCCATGCTTGAGCATCAGATCCAGAAAAATGCGACGTGCTTCTGGATCGTTGCGCATTGCGTCGTCGATCAAATGAAGGTTCGCTTTGATTAAGAGCATCGCATCTGGGTGGATCAACATGCCTGTTCGCAACGCTTCCTCAAAAAGGCGTAGGATGTTGAGCTTGTTGTTCAAAAACGTATCAGGATCAGCAATCGCAAGACGTCCGTGAATGACGATATAGCCTTCTTTCATCTTGGGCCGACGACGGAAAATGCGTTCCAACAAAGGTTCACTTTTGGCGTGTGTGGCTTCGAGTTTTGTCAAAAAGATACGGGTCAGATCGCCAACAGCCGTTGCATGGCGAAAGAAGTCTTGCATAAAGATCTCAACATCACGCCGCCCACGCGCGTCTTGGTATCCTAATTTTGTGGCCACTTCGACCTGCAAATCGAAGGTAAGTTGCTCCATCGGGCGGCGCGCTATGAGGTGCAAATGTCCGCGTACGGCCCAAAGAAAGTTCTCCGCTGCCTCAAAGGTTGCTAAATCCTCGTCTGTAAAGACCCCGACAGGGACCAAATCAGCGACGTCTTGTACGCCATGCACATACTTCGCGATCCAAAACAATGATTGCAAATCGCGCAGGCCGCCTTTGCCCTCTTTGACATTTGGCTCCACCACATAACGCTGGCCACCTTGCTTGTTGTGGCGTTGCTCGCGCTCTTCCAACTTTGCTTCGATGAATTCGCGCGATGAGCCAGAGAAAAGGTCCTCCCACAAGCGCGTTTCGAGTTGTTCTGCCAAAGGTCCATCGCCGATCAAATAACGGTGCTCAAGCATCGCTGTGCGGATGGTGTAGTCTTCGCGACCAAGGCGAACGCAGTCAGGGATTGTCCGGCTGGCGTGACCGACTTTCAATCGCAAATCCCAAAGGACATAGAGCATTGATTCAATCACGCTTTCTGCCCAAGGCGTGATTTTGTAGGGCGTGATGAACAACAAATCGACATCTGATTGCGGCGCCATCTCGCCGCGACCATAGCCGCCGACAGCAATTACGGCGATACGTTCTTGCTCTGTAGGGTTAGGCAGGGGATGCAAAACTTGCGTCGAGACTTCAAAGGCAATTTTGACCAAGCAATCGGTAAGATACGTGTATGAGCGCGTCATCCGCCGCGCTAAAAAGGGCTCAGCCGCAAAACGATTTGCGATGGTTTTCATCCCGGCATCCCGAGCCGCGTTTAAGTGCGTGACCACAGCTTTTCGCGTGTCCAATGCAGACGCACTCTCTGCAATGTCTTGGTTGATCTCAGCCACAATAGTGGTTTGATCAAAAATTTCGTGCGCCGGACAAATCAGATCATCCGGCGCTGGGAGTATTATTTTCACGTTACGCTCAGAATCCTGGACCCGCGAATTTGACTGGCGCTGGGTCAATGATCACCACCTGTTTGTCTCGCACCATTGCAACTGAAAGGGCGCGCTCGTTTGTTCCATTCGGGCGCATACGGAAGGCGCCGCCAACACCTTGAAATCCTGCCCCTTGCGTCAGGGCACCTGCGGTCAAAGCTTTACGATTGCCCGCTTCGACCAATGCGCCGATGGCCGCTATACCGTCATATGCAAGCCCTGCGAGCTGATGCGGCGCAGTCCCATAAGCTTGGGTGTAGCGTGCTTCAAAGTTCTGGATTTGCGCTTGGTCAGGCATTGTGAACCAGCCATTTTGCAACCCTGGCAATTCGCGCGTTTGTGCTGGGACGTCCCAGCGGCCTAAACCTGTATATTGAACACTGCTTGGGCTGACACCCGCTTCTGGCAGCATTTGCGCAAGCAAGGGCAAAGCACCCGCTGAATTAGAGGTCAGCATCAAGGTATCCGCACCTGTGCTGGACATTGCTGCTTTGATCTGTGGAACAACAGCGACGACACCGGGCTGGCTAAATTCAAACCCGTTTACGGACGCAACTTCCATGCCATGACGTACTGCCGCCTGCTGCACTGCATTACGACCGAATTGCCCTTCGATGTTGTTGGGGTGCGCGATAACAACTTTGGATTTGCCCTGACGTTTCGCAAATTCCATTATGCGATTCGCCGAGTTCTCAAAGGTTGGCCCGAGGACAAAGACGTTGCCACCCGCGATGGATGTGTTGTTGGAGAAGCTCAAGATATTAACGTTTGCTTCCGCAACTGCGACGCCTGCAGCATTTGCAGCATCAGCGAACAACGGCCCCAAAATGATCTGTGCGCCATCTGCCACAGCTTTTTGAGCTTGCGCTGCCGCTTGTTCTGTTGAACCCGCCGTATCGTAAACACGCAAATCAATCTTCACGCTCGTCAGATCCGCAATCGCCAAGCGCGCCGCGTCCTCAAGTGACTTTCCAACGGGCGCGGCGCCGCTGCTGGATTTTGGAACCAAAAGCGCAACAGGGACAGGAGCGGACGTATCAATCGTTGGACCTGCACCGCCCCCTGTTATTGCGCCACCCACTTGTGCAAGTGGTTGACAGGCCGCCAATGCCAGTGCACCGGACAAAATAACACCGCGCTTCAGCGCCTTGCGGGCAGTGCCCAAAAAAGCAAACATAGTTAAGTAACCCCCTGTCGTACGGTCGCTCATCTGCGCCGCACCTTCGGCGGGCATAATAAACGTCACGAAAGGCGGGTCCAGAGGTGAATGCAAAGACAGTCAATTTGGCCGCAGGCTTATACTTCGTTGCAACGCCAATTGGGACGGCGCGCGACATCACTTTGCGCGCACTTGATGTCCTCGCATCGGCCGATGTTTTGGCGGCTGAAGATACGCGCACCTTGCGTCGCCTGATGGACATACATGGTATCGCATTGGGGGATCGCCCGTTGTTGTCTTATCACGATCACAACGGTGCGCGCGCGCGGCCTAAACTCATGCAATACTTGGCTGAGGGCCGCTCTGTTGCCTATGCGAGCGAGGCAGGTACCCCGCTTATTGCGGACCCAGGATATGATCTATCCAAGCAAGCGTCTGAAGAAGGGTATCTTGTTACCTCAGCCCCGGGACCGACTGCAATTGCGACGGCTTTGACGTTGGCCGGATTGCCGACTGACAAATTTTTGTTTGCAGGGTTTCTGCCAAACTCAAAATCTGCGCGGATTTCCGCGATTGAAGCTCTTCGAGAAGTCCCTGCGACGTTGGTTTTTTACGAATCGCCTAAACGGGTCGCGGCGATGCTCTTGGATTGTGAGCGTGTTTTAGGGGATCGCGCAGCAGCTGTGTGCCGCGAATTGACCAAGAAATTTGAAGAAGTCAGACGTGGCTCATTGAGCGAGTTGGCCCAGTCTCTGAAGGAAAAGCCAGTAAAAGGCGAAATTGTCGTGATTGTTGATCGCGCGGGTCAATCAACTGTTAATGCTTCTGATCTAGAAGCTGATTTGCGGGATGCGCTGACACGTATGTCGGTGCGCGATGCTTCTGATGTGGTGGCAGGCGCGCATGGCTTGCCGCGCAGAAAAGTTTATCAGATGGCGCTCGGGTTGGATCGCGAAAATGAACAAGACACTGACGGGTAAATTGGCACATCTTGCAGGTGCAAATGCTGAATTACAGGTTGCTGCAGATTATACGCGACGCGGGCATAGTCTTGTAGCGCAACGCTGGCGCAGCAAAGCAGGTGAAATAGATCTCATCTTCAACGACGGCGACGAAGTCATTTTTGTCGAAGTTAAAAAAGCGCGCAATTTTTCAGATGCTGCGCGACGCATTTCAGCGCGTCAGCAACAGCGTATATGTCTCGCTGCAGAAGAATACCTAGGCACACAACCAAGGGGGGCCCTGACACCAATGCGTGTTGATGCTGCGTTTGTGAATGGCTTTGGTGAAGTGCATATTTTAGAAAACGCGATTGGGGATTTCTGACGACTTGCCATTGCACCGACTGATGCGCTGCTCCATGTAGATGGGGAACTGACCAAAGGCGCACACATGAAAATCGCATTTCAAATGGACCCGATCGCAGACGTAAACATCGATGCGGACAGCTCGTTTCGTTTGGCTGAAGAAGCACAATCGAGAGGGCATGAGCTCTTTTATTACGCGCCGGACCAACTTGCTTACCAAGAAGGTCGCGTGACGGCGCGTGGGCACGATTTCACAGTTCAACGCATCCAAGGTGATCATGTGCATTTCGGGCAAGAACGTGAAGTCGATCTTTCTGAGATGGATGTGATCTGGCTGCGCCAAGACCCCCCTTTCGATATGAACTACATTACGACGACGCATATTTTGGATCGTTTGCACCCTCAAACGCTTGTCGTGAACGATCCTTTTTGGGTGCGTAACTATCCCGAAAAGCTATTGGTTCTTGATTTTCCTGATCTGACACCACCGACAACGATCGCGCGCGATTTGGACACCATTAAAGCGTTCAAAGCGAAGCATAATGATGTGATTTTAAAGCCGCTTTACGGCAACGGCGGCGCGGGCGTTTTCAGGCTTGATGCAAATGATCGCAACTTAACGTCGCTGCACGAACTTTTCACAGGCTTTAGCCGAGAGCCGCTGATCGTGCAGAAATTCCTGCCGGATGTTTCCAATGGGGATAAGCGTGTGATCCTTGTGGATGGCGAACCTGTTGGTGCCATCAATCGCGTACCCGCCAAAGGAGAAACACGCTCGAACATGCATGTTGGGGGTCGTCCTGAAAAAGTTGGTTTGACTGAGCGCGATCTAGAGATTTGCGCGCGTATCGGCCCGCTGCTGCGCGAGAAAGGTCAGGTTTTTGTCGGGATCGACGTGATTGGCGACTATTTAACAGAAATTAATGTGACGTCGCCTACGGGTATCCAAGAGCTCGAACGCTTTGACGGCGTGAACATTGCGGAAAAGATCTGGCAAGCCATAGAGGCGAAGCGCGCATAATCACGCGGTTTCAAAACTCGACAGACGAAAACTCAACGCCTCTGCAACATGTGCGGGGGCAATACTTGGACTGTCATCAAGATCAGAAATCGTCCGCGCTACCCTTAAAATGCGGTGATATCCGCGCGCGCTGAGCCCAAACCGTTCAGCACCTTTCGTCAAAAGTGCTTTGCCTTCAGCACATAGCGCGGTGGTTTCTTTCAAGACTTCCCCGTCTGCATCTGCGTTGGTGCGCATCCAGTCGTGTCCTTCGTATCTTGCGTCTTGCACCATGCGGGCTGCGTTGACGCGCTGCGCAATGTCGCTGCTTTTTTCACCCGAATTCGGCAGGTCTAGATCGGTAAAGTGCACAGGTGGGACTTCTATGCGTAAATCAAAGCGATCCATCAGCGGTCCCGAAATTCTGCCCATATAGTCTTGTGCGCAAAGTGGCATTTTTGAGCAGGCACGCGCTGGATCAAATGCATAGCCACAGCGGCATGGATTGGCCGCTGCAACGAGCATAAAGCGACAAGGGTATTTGATATGCGCATTTGCGCGGGCAATCATGACTTCGCCAGTTTCGATGGGTTGGCGGAGCGTTTCCAAGACTTGGCGTGGGAATTCAGGAAACTCGTCCATAAACAAAACGCCATTGTGCGCGAGCGACACTTCCCCCGGTTTTGCACTGCGGCCACCGCCGATAATTGCTGCCATGGAGGCGGTATGATGGGGTTCGCGAAAAGGGCGCGTGCGTGAAATACCCCCCTCATCCAACAAACCAGAGAGCGAATGTATCATAGAAGTTTCTAGCGCTTCCATTGGACTAAGCGGAGGCAACAGACCGGGAAGGCGCGCGGCCAGCATCGATTTACCCGAACCGGGCGTGCCCACCAAGAGGAGATGATGACGTCCGGCCGCTGCAATTTCGAGCGCGCGTTTGGCGCGTTCTTGCCCTTTTACGTCTCGCAAATCTTTCCTGTTTCCTAAGTCGGAAACTGTCCCCGGTTCTGCGGGTGGCAGTGGGCTTTGACCTGTAAAATGACGGATCACATCAGCAAGAGTTTTCGCTGCGATAACTTGGGCAGCGCCGACCCAAGCCGCTTCAGCACCGGAGGCAGCAGGGCACAAGAGCGTTCGTTCTTCGCGTGCCGCGGTCATTGCGGCGGGAAGGGCTCCGACGACGGGAACCAAAGCTCCGTCTAAGGACAGCTCACCTAGCGAAATTGTGCGCTCAACCTCATCAGTCGGTAAGATGTCTAGCGCAGCAAGCAATGCCATGGCGATGGGGAGATCGAAGTGTGACCCCTCTTTAGGTAAGTCTGCAGGGGAGAGGTTAATCGTGATACGCTTGGAAGGTAGAGCGATGGACAACGAAGAAAGTGCGGCGCGAACGCGGTCGCGTGCTTCGGAAACAGCTTTGTCGGGCAACCCAACGATAGAAAATGCGGGCAGTCCCGGAGTGACAGCGCATTGAACTTCAACAGAGCGAGCACTTACGCCTTCAAACGCGACAGTGTAGGCGTGTGCGACCATTTGGGTTTCTCCGGTTAACCACAATGGCGTAACGGAGAAACCCTTTAGGAAGAGTTAACTGAAACCTACACCAGCGCCATGAATGCGGGCCAAGCCTCTGGGTCGGCAACTGTTTTATCGCGGCAAAACGGATTGCAGAAACCGAAGGTGCGGCCGTCCATTTGCATGAAATGTGTTGGTGCTTTGCCAGAGTAAGGGCATGCGTCGTTTTCACTAGGGCCTGTTTCAACTGCTATGGCGGCCCTTGGTGTTGGGCCTGGCCAATCAGTTTGGGGATAGTCCTTTCGATACCATGGCAGATCGGGGCCATGTACAAGACCCATCGCGCGCCAACGCCGAAAGGCGGGATCTGCAAGATGCGCGGCGACATAAGCAGCACCGTGTTCGCCAATGGGTAAGGAGTATCCAGCAATGCGTCCTGCGACTGGCGCAAAGAAGGCATCCGCTGCCGAATAGTCGCCGAATAACCAAGGGCCGTCAGATGTGCGCTGGGCGCGTGCGTGGCTCCAAATTTGTTCGAGTCGTGCAAGATCCGCGAGGACCGTGTCAGAAGGGGAAGCGTCGGAGTAGCAAACGCGCAGGCTCATCGGGCAATCGTTTCGTAGGGCTGTGAAGCCGCTTGCCATTTCTGCTAGCAAGGTGCGTGCCGTTGCCCGGGCAACAGGATCGCTGGGCCAAATGCCAGCCTCTGGGTGGCGCACGGCGAGTTCTTCAGCGATCGCCGCAGACTCGGAGATGACAGCACCGTCATCGCAGACCAGCGTTGGGACTGTGCGCGCGGTGCCAACCTGTGCCATTTGTTCAGCAACGTCTTTTTTAATAAAAGGGATCATGGTTTTTCGCGCAGTCAGCCCAAAACGGTGAACAAGTAGCCACCCGCGAAGGGACCAGCTCGAGTAGGCGTAATCGCCAATATAAAGATCATAATTCATGCAGCAGATCGTAAGTGTGAGATTACGGACTGATCAAACAAGAATTTGTGGCGCGTTGCATCACGGACAGTGATTGATGACGCCGGTGTGCCATGTTCCGTCCTTGACGATCACTTCCGTGATTGAAAGATTGTCGATTTTTTGCGCAAAAGTTTCATAGCTTTGAAGCCCCGTTGCGCGCTGGAGCTGACTTAAGACAACTCCAAAATGACAAACGACAATCAGGTCACTGCGATACTCCGCAAGTAAATTGTCAATGGTGGGCGAGACACGTGCGCGCACTTGATTCCAGCTTTCCCCATTTGGCGGTGCGATATCGCCGGGCTGTTCATAAAACGCGCGCACTTGGTCTGGTGAATGTGCAGAGACATCTTTGAAGCCAAGGTTTTCCCAATCGCCAAAGTGCATTTCGCGCAGGGAAGGGTCATGGGGAAGGCGCGTTCGCCTTTTTTCGATAGCATTGGCGGTTTCGATTGTTCTGATCAGATCGGATGATACGATCCGCGCATCGTTGGGAAGGTATGCATCAAGCCTTTGTAACGCTGCAGTGTCGGAAAGGTCTGCGGGTAGATCAGTCCAGCCAATCATGCCTTTGGCATGGGTAGGTCCGTGGCGCACTAGGAATAGACGCTGCATTTAAAGAGCTCCCTTCAAAACATTGGGCAAGCCAGCAACAATATTGACGACCGTATCTGCCGCAGCTGCCAAGTGTTGATTCAGCTCGCCTTGTTTCTGGCGAAACCGGCGTGAAAGTGCGTCGGCGGGGACAATGCCAAGACCAAGCTCGTTCGTAACGATAACGCAGTCAGCCTTGCTAGCCCTTAGTCCTGCGATTAAAGCCGTTTCGGCTGCATTCAGATCAGTCTCATCCATAAGATGGTTCATCAACCACATCGTTGCGCAATCAAGAAGGACGACTTCGGATGCTGTGCGTTGCAACAAGATTTTTTCTGGTGTCAGCGGCGTTTCCAGTGTTTCCCAGCCGGCCCCACGCATTTCTTTGTGTCGCGCAACTTTTTGTTCCATTTCCCCGTCAAGCACGCGTGCGGTGGCCAAATAAACACGACTTTTATGAGTATTTACAACAAGGTTCTCCGCATATGCAGACTTCCCAGATGCAGCGCCACCAATCACTAAAGTGAGATTGTTAGACATTTTTTAACACTCCGTGTGATCCGGTTTCGTTTCCTGTGCGTAACTTGAATAACTCGCGATTGAAACCAATGGCGATGCAGATACAGTTTAAGGGGGAACAAGATGGCACTGGACAACGCAGGCGACGCACGGTTTTCACGAAAAGCGATGAAGGCAGAAATGCTTGACGCTGAAACTGAATTGAAACTTGCATATGCTTGGCGCGATGAGCGCTGCGAGGCGTCACTTCATCGCTTAATCAATGCATACATGCGCTTGGCGATTTCCATGGCTTCAAAGTTCCGCCGGTATGGAGCACCGATGAACGACCTGATCCAAGAGGCGGGTTTAGGTTTGATGAAAGCCGCAGATAAGTTTGATCCGGACCGCGGTGTACGTTTCTCGACATATGCGGTTTGGTGGATCAAAGCGTCCATTCAGGATCACGTGATGCGCAACTGGTCTATGGTGCGCACAGGCTCTACCTCCTCACAAAAATCATTGTTCTTTAACATGCGCCGTGTGCAAGCGCGTCTTGAGCGCGAAGCAATGCAGCGCGGCGAAGAACTAGACCGCCATCAGCTACATCAGCTGATTTCGACGGAAATTGGCGTGCCTATGAATGACGTTGAAATGATGCACGGTCGTTTGTCAGGTTCTGATTTCTCTTTGAACGCAACCCAATCAGTCGAAGACGAAGGTCGCGAATGGATTGACGCACTTGAGGATGACGGCGCGCAAGCCGAAGAGATCGTTGAGAACGAGCATGACACAGCGCAACTACGCGAATGGCTGCTCGGCGCGATGAATGCTTTGAATGAGCGTGAGCGGTTCATTGTGCGCGAACGCAAATTGCTGGATGAGCCGCGTACTTTGGAAAGCCTTGGTAACGAGTTGGGATTGTCCAAAGAACGAATTCGTCAGTTGGAAGCCGCGGCATTCCAAAAGATGCGTAAGTCATTGGAGGCAGCAAGCGGCGAAGTTCAGGCCTTCCTCGCTTAAGAAGAGCGCACTTGTAGAGCCTGCGCGCGCCGCTTAGCTTGGTGGCAACACATTTGAAGGCGCGCGCATGCTAAACTCTAAACATATCTTATTGATCATAGGTGGTGGAATTGCCGCTTACAAATCGCTCGATCTAATTAGAAGGTTGCGAGAACGCGGCGCTTCAGTGACGCCGGTTTTGACGCGCGCGGGGAGCGAGTTTGTCACGCCCTTGTCTGTTTCCGCTCTGGCGGGGACCGAAGTGCACAGTGATTTGTTTGACCTCACCAAAGAGGCAGAGATGGGGCACATCCAATTATCACGATCCGCTGACTTGTTAGTGGTAGCTCCCGGTACCGCAGATTTGATGGCGAAGATGGCCCAGGGACGTGCAGATGATTTGGCCTCGACCCTGCTTCTTGCCACAGACACGCCCGTGCTTGTCGCGCCATCAATGAATGTGCGTATGTGGGACCATCCAGCAACTCAACGCAATGTCGCGACATTGAAAGCGGATGGTGTGCGTTTTGTAGGGCCCAATGAGGGTGATATGGCTTGCGGTGAATATGGCCCCGGACGCATGGCAGAGCCTTTGGAAATTGTTGCAGCTATCGAAGCGCAGTTTGGGAATGGCCCTTTGACGGGCAAGCGGCTTTTGGTGACTTCTGGTCCAACTCATGAGCCGATTGACCCTGTTCGCTACATCGCGAACCGCTCCTCTGGCGCGCAGGGGACAGCGCTTGCAGCGGCATTGGTGAAGCTGGGCGCTGAGATCGTGTTTGTAACCGGTCCTGCAGATGTTGCTCCACCGAAGGGTGTTGAGGTTGTTAAGGTGCAAAGTGCTTTGGAGATGCAGAATGCTGTTGAAGCGGCTCTGCCCGTGGATGCGGGCGTGTTCGCAGCCGCTGTGGCTGACTGGCGCGTTGCATCGTCGAGCGAGTCCAAGATTAAGAAAAAGAACGGAAAATTGCCTGTTCTAGAGTTTGCGGAAAATCCCGATATTCTGGCTCAGGTTAGTCAAATGGACGTTGGCCGGCCTGCTTTGGTTGTTGGGTTTGCCGCGGAAACGGACGACGTGATTGCGAACGCGACGGCCAAGCGCAAGCGCAAAGGATGTGATTGGATTGTCGCCAATGATGTTTCGCCGGCGACTGGGATCATGGGCGGCAGCGAGAATGACGTCACCTTAATCTCTGAGAGTGGATCGGAGGATTGGCCACGCATGGGTAAACAGGCTGTAGCAGATCGTTTGGCGCTAAAGATTGCTGAGGCTTTGGCCGTTTGAGACCGTTGGATTTGAGTTTATCTGGAAAAATGAAGGGTCTCTTCGATGCGCATTGAAATCATGTGGGATGAAGGGGCTGATACGTCTTTGGGCTTGCCTTTTTATGCGAGTTCCGGCGCGGCGGGCGCGGATATTCGTGCGAATTTTGCGGATCGTGGGTCTGTCGTTTTGCAATCAGGCGCGCGCGCATTAGTGCCAACAGGATTAAGGCTTTCTGTCCCGTCTGGGTTTGAAGTTCAGCTCCGACCCCGTTCGGGATTGGCGTTGAAGCATGGTATTACATTGCCCAACACGCCTGGGACTATTGATAGTGACTATCGTGGTCCTTTGGGGGTGATTGTGATGAACGCGGGGGCGGAAGCGTTTGAAATTGAGCATGGCGCGCGTATCGCGCAGATGATTGTCGCGCCAGTGATTCAAGCAGATTTCGAATTGGTGCAAACCTTGGGCGAGACAGAGCGCGGCTCTGCTGGTTTTGGGTCAACGGGACGCATTTGATGCTTTTGTTTTTGGCGATTTCAGCTGCAATGTATGGCCTTGGTGCCTTGATGGGGGCACCCAAAGGGCAGCGCTGGGCGTTGATCTTAATTCTGTTTGTGGCAATCGTTGGGATACTACTGATCTTTCCCGAAGAGCACGCGTTGCGCGCCGCATTTGGCGGCAATGCAGAGCCCTATCTCTTACTTGGTGGTTTTGCCGCACTGGTCGTCGCGTATCGCGCTATCTTGGTTCGGTTGCGCGCGCGCATTGAGACTAAGCCAGAGACAGAAACGCCCCAAACTGGCAGTTTTTCCGCGACAGAGCTTGATCGATACGCGCGCCATATCGTGCTGCGCGAGGTTGGTGGGCCTGGGCAAAAGAAGCTAAAGAACGCGAAAATGCTGGTGATCGGGGCAGGTGGGCTTGGTGCGCCTGCGTTGCAATATTTGGCGGCAGCCGGTGTTGGTTTGATTGGCGTCATTGATGATGACGAGGTTGAGAACGCCAACTTGCAAAGGCAGGTCATTCACCGCGACGCCGATATTGGTGTGCCCAAAGTCTTTTCCGCACAAAACGCCATGCTCGCGCAAAACCCGCATATCGAGGTGCGCCCCTACCATCGTCGTTTGAGCAAAGATATCGCAGATGAGTTGTTCGACGAATATGATTTGATCCTTGATGGGACCGATAATTTTGAAACGAGATATTTGGTGAATGAGGCGGCTGTGCGTTCTGGAAAGCCATTGATTTCCGGTGCCTTAAGCCAATGGGAAGGGCAGTTAAGTGTGTTCGACCCACAGGGCGGAACCCCTTGCTATCAATGTATTTTTCCGAGCGCACCTGCGCCAGAGCTCGCACCATCTTGTGCGCAAGCGGGGGTTATTGGGCCCTTGCCCGGTGTCATTGGCGCGATGATGGCGCAAGAGGCGATTAAGCTCATAACGGGGGCAGGGCACGTATTGCGCAATGAGATGCTTATATATGACGGTCTTTATGGCGAGACCCGTAAAATGACGCTGAAGCCGCGCGCTGATTGCCCGATTTGTAGCCATTGAAGGAATCCAGAGGACGCGCCATAGTACTATCAACTTAAGTAAGGAGATCACTATGAAACGCGCAACACTTTTGGCGGCACTTGGCTTTGCAGCGATCGCAAATGTCGCCACAGCTGGTGGGCATTTGCCCAATTTGGACGGGCGCGAAGTCGTCTTTGTTACTGAGAACGCATATCCTCCGCTGCAGTTCATTGAGCCGGGGACCGGTAATGCGATCGGCTGGGAGTATGACGCGGTTGCCGAGATCGCCGAGCGCATCAAAATCACGGTGGTCTACGAAAATATTTCTTGGGACGCGATGATCCCCGCAGTGTCGAGTGGTCAGTTTGATGTCGGTATGACCGGGATAACGATCCGTGAAGATCGTAAGGAGAAGGTCGATTTCTCTGACAAATATATGACGTCAGAAATGGTCATGATGGTGCGTGGCGATGAAGAGCGTTTTGTGGATGCTGCAAGTTTCGCGGCCAATGATGATTTGCTGATGGCCGCGCAGCCCGGCACCACACCGTTTTACGTGGGTGTTTATGATGTGCTTGATGGCAATGAAGCCAACCCGCGTATTCAGTTAATGGAAACCTTCGGTGCAACAGTCCAAGCGCTGCGCACGGGCGATGTTGACCTGGTTCTGACGGACGGTACTGCTGGCAATGGGTATGTGGACGCCTCTGATGGTGGGCTGAAGATCATCGGGGAAAAGTTGGGCACAGAAGACTTCGGTTTTATTTTCCCCAAAGGCAGCGATCTGGTTGAATCGATAAACGCCGCGATTGCAGATATGACAAGCGATGGCACAATCGATGCGCTGAACAAAAAATGGTTCCTCGATTATAAATTGGGTGGCTAAGCTGAACTTCCAAAAGGCGCTTCGTTTGAAAGCGCCTTTTTTGCAGGCGATATCCCTCAAATGATTCCTACTCCTCAGCAGGATAATGATTTCCCCTGGTGGCTTTTGGCGGCTGGTGCGATTGGGGCGTTTTTCCTTTTTCAGATCTTTACGGATGAACTGCATTCACAAATCCTTGGAACGCTGAGCAAGGGTGTGAAAATCACAGTATTTGTAACGCTTGTTGGATTTGCTTTGGCGTCTGTCCTCGGGCTTTTGCTCGCACTTGGCTCCATGTCGAAGTATTTGATTGTGCGCCAAATTACGCGGTTCTACGTGGAAATTGTGCGCGGCATACCGATGATGGTGTTGTTGCTCTATGTTGCCTTTGTGCTTGCTCCCGCGCTCGTGGCGTTGCGCAACTATCTGGGTGATGCAATTGGGCTTGATCCGATCCGCATGCGCGACTTTTCACTGCTTTGGCGTGCGACAATTGCACTTATGATTGGCTACTCCGCCTTTATCGCAGAGGTTTTTCGGGCAGGTCTGTTGGCGGTTGATCCAGGCCAGATCGAGGCTGCGAATTCTCTCGGTCTTAGTCGCTGGCAGCGCTTCAGGTTTATCGTTTTTCCTCAAGCCATCCGGATGATCCTGCCGCCATTAGGCAATGATTTTATCGCTATGATCAAAGACAGCTCGCTGGTCTCTGTCTTGGGGGTGCTGGATGTCACCCAGCTTGGCAAGGTGACGGCTGCGGGCAACTTTCGCTACTTTGAAACCTACAATGTCGTTGCCTTGGTGTATCTGTTCATGACAGTGACCTTGTCACTTTTGTTACGCCGCTTGGAAGCGCATTTGCGTAACAAGCACAGCTGACCCTAGAAACTCCTGTCTGCGCGCCCTAGGTGTGCATAAAAGGAGAGTATCATGACAAACCCCCTGCTCCAAGATTGGACAACGCCGTTTCAAATCGCACCGTTTGCAGAGATCAGTGATGATGACTTCGCCCCGGCGCTAGAGGAGGCGTTAGCAGCACATCTGGCAGAGATTGATGCGATAGCGCAGAATCCAGTTGCTCCCACCTTCGAGAATACGATCGAAGCAATGGAAGGTGCGGGCGAGATGCTTGGCAATGTGCTGTCGGTTTTTTACACAATTGCAGGTGCTGACAGCAATCCGAAGCGGCAAGAATTACAGCGCGACTTCTCACCCAAGCTCTCTGCACATAGTTCAGCGATAAATGGCAATGCCGCTTTGTTTGCGCGCGTTGAAACCCTTTGGGCTGCGCGCGACACTCTTGATCTTAATGAAGAACAAGCGCGCGTTTTGATGCTCACGCACCGAGGATTTGTGCGGGCAGGGGCCGCGCTGACAGGCGATAATGACGCGACAATGACCAAGGTGAAGTCGCGCCTCGCGGTGCTCGGGACGGAGTTTGTGCAGAACCTGCTCAAGGATGAATCGGACTGGGTTATGCCGCTATCCGAAGAGGCACTGGCCGAACTGCCTGAGTTTGTTCAGGACGCGGCGCAAGCCGCGGGAACTGACAAGGATGCTGGTGGCCCAGTTGTGACCCTGTCGCGGTCCTTGATCGTACCATTTTTGCAATTTAGTCCGCGTCGTGATTTGCGCGAAAAGGCTTATAATGCATGGGCTGCACGCGGGGCCAATGGCGGCGAAACTGACAATCGTGGTATAGCCGGTGAGACGTTGAAGCTGCGCGAAACGCGGGCCAAGTTGCTCGGCTATCCAGACTTTGCGCATTACAAGCTTGAAACGGAGATGGCAGGTACGCCTGACGCTGTGCGTGATCTGTTGATGCAAGTTTGGGAGCCCGCGAAAGCACAGGCAAACAAGGATGCAGCGATACTGGAGAACTTGCTTCATAAAGATGGTTTTGAAGGCCCGCTGGAACCATGGGATTGGCGCTATTATTCTGAGGCACGCCGCAAGGCCGAGCATGATCTAGACGAAGCAATTCTGAAGCCATACCTTCAGTTGGAACGCATGATAGATGCCAGTTTTTCCTGTGCGTCCCGTCTTTTCGGCCTTGAGTTTAAGGAATTGGATCTTCCTCTTTATCACGAGGATTGCCGCGTTTGGGAGGTCACCAAAAAAGGTGAACACATAGCGTTGTTCATCGGCGATTATTTCGCGCGGGGCTCAAAACGATCCGGTGCGTGGTGCTCTGCGATGCGGGCGCAAGCGCGCAAGCCAAAGCGTCAAACGCCGATTGTTATTAACGTGTGTAACTTTGCGAAGCCATCCGCTGGCAAGCCGGCACTTCTCAGCTATGATGATGCGCGCACTTTGTTCCATGAGTTCGGCCATGCGTTGCATCAAATGCTCTCCGACGTGGAGTATGAAAGCGTTTCTGGCACCTCGGTCGCACGTGATTTTGTAGAACTTCCAAGCCAGCTTTATGAACACTGGCTAGAGGTTCCGGAGGTCTTGTCAGAATTTGCCACGCACGCAGATACAGGTGAGCCGATGCCACAAGAATTGCTCGACAAAGTACTGGGTGCCGCGACCTATGATATGGGTTTTGCGACAGTGGAATATGTCGCATCTGCCTTGGTAGACTTGGCATTCCACGTTGGCGATGCGCCTGCTGACCCGATGCAAAAACAAGCGCAAGTTCTAGAAAGTATTGGCATGCCCCACGCAATTGGTATGCGCCACGCTACACCGCAATTTGCCCATGTCTTTGCTGGCGACGGATATTCCAGCGGCTATTACAGCTATATGTGGTCAGAGGTGATGGATGCAGATGCGTTCGAAGCGTTTGAGGAAATCGGTGATCCATTCGATACTCAAACAGCCAAACGCCTCGCGGACACTGTGCTTAGCTCTGGTGGATCAAAAGATGCAAAGGAGCTCTACTTAGCTTTCCGTGGCCGTATGCCGGGCGTGGACGCTTTGTTGAAAGGGCGTGGCCTCGCGGCATGAATTTATCGCGTTAACCTTTACGTTTGCAAAGGTTAACGCGCCCAGCTTTTGCCTGCGTGTGCTGCTTCATTTTTCAAGATAAACTCATTTCGAACCTGTCATTTTGCGCAAACAAGCGAAAAAGATGGTGTATCCTTCGATCTGCAAAATTCTTTCAATTCTGCCTGTTGACTCATCTCAAAACCATTCCTACTTATGCGTCGTTAGCACTCAGGGACTACGAGTGCTAACGCCTCTCTCAAGAGGGGCAAGAATTGAAACCCTTTGAGCTTAAGGAGCTGCAAAGATGGCATTGAAACCGCTTCACGACCGCGTGTTGGTTCGCCGTACAGAAGGCGAAGAAAAAACTGCTGGCGGATTGATCATCCCCGATAGCGCAAAAGAAAAGCCTGCTGAGGGCGTCATCGTCGCTTGTGGCGACGGTGCACGTAAAGACAGCGGCGAGCTGATCGAGATGGCTGTAAAAGACGGCGATCGCGTGTTGTTCGGCAAATGGTCCGGCACAGAAGTTTCTGTCGACGGCGAAGAGCTGCTGATGATGAAAGAGAGCGATATTCTAGGTATCCTGTCTTAATTGACAGCCCTTTTCGCTTTTACACCAATTTAAATAGGAGCATTCACAATGGCTGCTAAAGACGTCAAATTCGACACAGACGCCCGTAATAAGATGCTGAACGGCGTCAACATTCTGGCTGACGCTGTCAAAGTTACACTTGGCCCAAAGGGTCGTAACGTCCTTCTGGACAAGTCCTTCGGCGCGCCGCGCATCACGAAAGACGGTGTGTCTGTCGCTAAAGAGATCGAGCTTGAAGACAAGTTCGAGAACATGGGCGCGCAGATGGTTAAAGAAGTTGCCTCGCGTACAAACGACGAAGCGGGCGACGGCACAACAACTGCAACAGTTCTGGCACAAGCGATCGTTCGCGAAGGTCTGAAATCCGTTGCAGCTGGCATGAACCCAATGGATCTCAAGCGCGGCATCGACCTCGCGACATCCAAAGTGGTTGAAGCGATCCAAGCGGCAGCACGCCCAGTGTCCGACTCCGATGAAGTTGCTCAGGTCGGCACGATCTCTGCAAACGGCGAAGCTGAAATCGGTCGTCAGATCGCAGACGCGATGCAGAAAGTCGGCAACGAAGGCGTTATCACTGTTGAAGAGAACAAAGGCCTCGAGACAGAGACAGACGTTGTTGAAGGCATGCAGTTCGACCGCGGTTACCTGTCCCCTTACTTCGTGACAAACCCTGACAAGATGACAGCAGAGCTTGAAGACTGCATGATCTTGCTGCACGAGAAGAAACTGTCTTCTTTGCAGGCAATGGTTCCGCTCTTGGAATCTGTGATCCAGTCCCAGAAGCCACTTTTGATCATTGCAGAAGATGTTGAAGGCGAAGCGCTTGCAACTCTCGTTGTGAACAAACTGCGCGGCGGTCTGAAAATCGCAGCTGTCAAAGCACCTGGTTTCGGCGATCGCCGCAAAGCAATGCTTCAGGACATCGCGATCCTTACAGGCGGTCAGGTTATCTCCGAAGATCTCGGCATGAAGCTCGAGAACGTGACGATGGACATGCTTGGCACAGCCAAGAAAATCCAGATCACAAAAGACGAGACAACAATCGTTGACGGCAACGGCGAGAAGGCAGAGATCGAAGCACGTGTTGCTCAGATCCGTGGCCAGATCGACGAAACAGCGTCTGACTACGATCGTGAAAAGCTGCAAGAGCGTGTTGCGAAACTCGCAGGCGGTGTTGCTGTTATCCGCGTTGGCGGCATGACAGAAATCGAAGTCAAAGAGCGTAAAGACCGCGTTGACGATGCACTGAACGCGACCCGCGCCGCGGTTCAAGAAGGTGTTGTTGTTGGTGGTGGTGTTGCTCTGGTTCAGGGTGCAAAAGCACTCGACGGCCTTGAGGGTGCAAACAACGATCAGACTGTTGGTATCAACATCGTTCGCAAAGCAATCGAAGCGCCTTTGCGCCAGATCGCTGAGAACGCTGGTGTTGACGGCGCGGTTGTTGCGGGCAAAATCCGTGAGAGCGATGACCTGACATTCGGCTTCAACGCACAGACAGAAGAGTATGGCGACATGTTCAAGTTTGGCGTGATTGACCCTGCAAAAGTTGTGCGTACAGCGCTTCAGGACGCAGCATCCGTTGGTTCCTTGCTGATCACAACCGAAGCAATGGTTGCGGACAAGCCTGAGAAGGGTGGCGTTGCTGGCGGCGGCATGCCTGACATGGGCGGCATGGGCGGCATGGGCGGCATGATGTAAGCACATTCAACTTTGTTGAATTGCTAAATCAGCTCCCTTACCGGAACTAGATTCGGGGTCGCCTTCGAGCGGCCCCTTTTCGTTTGTATCTCACGATTTGTGCTTGCAAGGTGCGCAAATGACTTCTCGCAGCACCAAGGTAATAGATAGCTACAATCGCTACGCATCGCATTGGCAGCAGTTGCGTTCGAAGTCTTTGTTCGAAAAACCTTGGCTTGATAGGTTTTTGGGTGTCCTGCCTCAAACACCAACGATCCTTGATCTTGGGTGCGGGAATGGTGACCCGATTGCCCGTTATTTTTTGGAGCAAGGTGCGTCAGTGACTGGTGTGGACGGTGCTTGCGCGTTTATTGAGACTGCGAAAAACGCCTTGCCAGCTGCAAACTGGTTTGCACTCGATATGCGCGATCTTGATTTGTCGCAAAAATTTGACGGTGTTATTGCCTGGAACAGCTCGTTTCATCTGAGCCCAGATGAGCAGCGCGGCATGTTCAAAGTGTTTCAAAGTCATACAAGTCCGCGCGCTGCGTTGATGTTTACGAGCGGGACTGAATTTGGCGAAGTCACCGGCGAGTTAGCGGGTGAGCCAATATACTACGCCAGTTTGGATAATGAAGAGTACCGCGCGCTGCTTGTTGAGCATGGGTTTTCGCTGATTACTCATCGGGAAAAAGATGCCAGCTGTGGGGATCACACAATTTGGCTGGCGCGTCGCACGGGTTAGACACAAGGGCCACTTTGAAGTGACCCTTGTTTCATTTCATTTTAGCCTTGCTCAACCAAATGATTGCCAAAGGGATTGTCGATGACCATGAGCCATTCCCCATTGCTTTGACGGCGCAGCACTACAGTGGAAAATCCGTTTTCCTCGATTGAATGCCCATCCGGAGTTTGGCCACGCATCGTCCAAGTTGACGAATGCAGCGCGATATTACCCGCTTGAATAACCTCATGGCTATGAACCGTGATCTGGGGATTGATCGCCATGAAACCTGCAAATGCTTCGCGCAAAGCTGGACTACCCTGCGCTGTCATGCCCGGCTGGCCTACCAAAACGCCATTTTCCTCAAAGGTTGCAATAATCGCGTCCATGTCTCCTGCGCCTACGGCTGCGTTGTTTGCTTCGATAACTGCGTTGATCTGTGCGTTTTCCATGTGATGTCCTATCTGTGTTTGAATGTTTACAAGAACATCTCTACCGATAGGGACTGTCAGAAAGTGGCAGTAGTGATTAGCGCTGTTTACCTTTTGGCATTTCGGCCGATTCCAACTCTCGCCATTCTTTGATCAGATCATGCCGACGACGCGGATATCGTGCCTCCATCTCGGAGAGGGATTGCATTCGATCTGTGCGAAAATGCCGTATCTCTTCGCGCATCTCACACCAGGCAGAGATAAGTCGACCCCCTTCGAGATAGCTAATAAAGAAGGGCCAGATAATGCGTTCGCTGGTATTTCCACGCGCATCAGCGTAGGCAATTTTAACTTTATGCTCTTTATGAATAGCGCGCCGTAGGGCGGACACATCAACGTCTTCAGATGTCGCATGCCTGCTTGGCATAACCTCTAGATACTTCGCTTCTACCCTGTCAGTGAGCTCAACTGGCATAACGGCAGTCAGCCGTGCCATGGCTTTGCGGGCGGCTTCTGCCATTGGGCGATCCGCCTTGTCGGCGACCCAGAGGGAGCCAAGCACAAGCGCGTCGACCTCTTCAACGGTGAACATGATGGGTGGTAGTAAAAAGCCAGATTGCAGCATGTAGCCAACACCCGGTTCGCCTTCGATGACCGCCCCAAGCGCACGCAAGGAAGCGATATCACGGTAGAGCGTTCGGATTGAAACGTTCAAACGCTCCGCCAATTCAGTCCCCGCAACGGGACGGCGATGACTGCGAAACTCATCCATGAGGTTCAAAAGGCGCTCAGCACGTGAAATGCGTCTCTCCTATCATTTTGTCTGGAGTTTTTCGGAGTTTGTTATGACAACACATAAAAGGCAATCGGTATCGGTGCGATCGCCAATGCCATGGCCATGGCGAAATAGTACCACTTGAACAAGCCAGAAAGCCCCGCAATCAAGGCTATGCCGCCACCACCGCCTATCAGTGAGTTTCCAGGGGTGTTGAGTAAAATAACCAATGCAAGATAGCGGTAGCGCAGCAAAAACGGCGTTAATCGGTTTGGCGTTGTGTCCAACAGAAATTGAAGCCGTAATTTTGCCGGCTGATCTGCCATCTTTTCGAGAAGGTGGGAAACACGCGTCAAATTGAGCCATGCGGACCCTTTGGCAAGGAGATGCATCGGAATAAAGCGGCCCACCAAAAACGCGATCATCAATGCACAAAGCATACAGGCGTAGACGAGTGGCGCATACGTTCCGCCAAGCAAGACCAGCATGCCTATCCCAATTTCAGCACCTGGTACAAATGGCAGCGCGGAGGTAAGGGCAAAGACAAACGCGGTAATTGCGATCATCAAATGCAAGTTTGGCATATGTATCGTTGAGAACTCGATATTGGCGAGGTCTTTGATAACGCTCCCAAAATAAGCGCCACCTGTGATCAAGGCTGCATAGAAAAGACCAATGGCAATAATTCTAAGCGCAAGGTGCCAACGTGTAATTTGTGGATTAGGGTCAATCGACACATCGGCCTCCAGCGGGCGTACTCATTGAACCGATGCTAGTTCAACCTTGCCAATTGAGCCTGCGCCTTTTGTTGGTGCGTGGCAAGCGAAGCTGCGTGAACAGTTTCTTTCCACATTCGTTTCAAGCTTAAATGCCTATCAAATAATCACAGCGTTTTGACAACGATTTTCTGTTTGGGTTTGCTAAATTATGTCGCTTGCCGTATCGGAAACTTAGCCAACAAAAGAGCAGAGCATGTCGACAGATTTTCGAACGCACAATCAAAAAGATGCCCGCGAATGGGTGCCAGTTTTAGCAAAGTATCGTGAACCCGATACGCTCCGCAGTAGCTTTGAGTTGGGTGTGAGCGTTATACCCTTCATCGCGCTTTGGGCGATGGCACTTTGGATAGCTAATTTTAGCTATATTGCTGCTTTTGCTGTCGCGCTTTTAAATGGTGCGTTTCTATTGCGGATGTTTTGCATTCAGCATGATTGTGGACATGGGTCCTTCTTTGACAATCGTACTTTAAGCGACTGGGTTGGGCGTATTTTAGGTGTATTTACCTTCACGCCTTACGACGTTTGGCGTCGCACTCATTCGATCCATCACAGCCATGCGGGTGATCTTGATCATCGCGGGATTGGTGACGTGATGACACTGACGGTTGATGAATATAACGCGCGTTCGAAAATGGGGCGCCTTAAGTATCGCCTGTATCGTCACCCTTTGGTGATGTTTGGCCTAGGTCCAAGCTATCTGTTCATGCTGCAAAACCGTTTACCTTTGGGCCTTATGAACCAAGGTAAGCAGTACTGGATTTCTGCAATGGGTACGAATGCGGCGATGGCCTTTATCGGATTTTTGATCGTGTTCTTTGGTGGCTGGCAAGCGCTGGTATTTGTCACGCTCCCGACGGTTTTGCTTGCCGCATCTGTTGGCGTTTGGCTGTTTTATGTGCAGCACCAGTTTGAAGAAACCCATTGGAAAACCAATGAGGATTGGCAGCTGCATGAAGCGGCGCTAGAGGGCAGCTCACACTATGATTTACCGGTTGTTTTGCGCTGGTTCACAGCCAATATCGGCATTCATCACGTGCATCATCTTTATAGCCGAATCCCATTTTATCGGCTCACAGATGTGTTGCGCGACAATGAGGAACTTGTGCACCGTGGTCGCATGACATTGCGTGAAAGTTTCCGTTGTGCGCGTCTTGATCTTTGGGACAGCGCGCAAAACAAGCTGGTGTCCTTCAAAGAAGCACGCAATTGACATTCTGGCCCGGCTCTCACACTCTGATGATTGAGGGGTCTGCGAACACCCCGTGAGGCTGAGGCCTAAGTTTCGCGTCCAAATTCACCCCCAAAGTACGGGAGGACGCGACATGACCGCTCCACATACTATCACACCTGCGCAGCTCGCACGGCTTATCGGGACGCCTGAGGCGCCTGTGTTGATCGATATCTGCATTGATGATGATTTCAATGAAGACCCTCGTTTGATCCCGACCGCTGTTCGCCATCCCTTCAAGCATATTGAAACACTTGTGCCTGACCTAAAGGATCGCAAGGTTGTTGTGATTTGCCAGAAGGGCAAAAAGCTCTCCCAAGGAGCGATGGCGCTTTTGCGCACGCATGGGATTGATGCTGAAGTTCTAGAAGGTGGCATTTTCGGGTGGCGCGATTTCGGTGGGCCGCTCTTGCCCGCTTCTGTGTTGCCTGCGCGTGGTGCGCTTTGGGTCACTCGGCATCGCCCAAAGATTGATCGCATTGCCTGTCCTTGGCTCATTCGTCGCTTTATCGACCCTGATGCGCGTTTCTTGTTTGTTGCGCCGTCTGAGGTGCTCGCCGTGGCAGATAAGTTTGATGCGATCCCATTTGATGTAGAGGGCGCAGAACTCAGCCATAGCGAAGGAGCGTGCAGCTTTGATGCGCTTTTAGAAAAGTTTCAGCTAACGATGCCAACGCTGAGCGCGATGGCGAAGATAATCCGCGCCGCAGATGGAACACCCGACGCGCATGCCCCAGAAGCCGCGGGTTTGCTCGCGCTGTCCCTAGGCCTTTCGCGGATGTATCGCGATGATCTGGAGCAATTGGGCGCAGCGCTGCCGCTCTACGATGCACTCTATCGTTGGGCGCGCGATGCGCAGGGTGAAACCCATGACTGGGCTGCGCATGGGGGTGCCAAATGACCTCCCTCAAAGATTTATTCATCACCTTTGGCAAGATCGGCTGCCTGTCTTTTGGTGGACCTGCAGCGCAAATCGCTTTGATGCACAAAGAGCTGGTTGATGGGCGCAAATGGTTGAGTGAGCAGGAATTCCTGTCTGGCTTATCCTTTTGCATGCTCTTACCCGGACCAGAAGCAATGCAACTTGCGACATACTCTGGTTGGCGCTTGCGCGGCACGCTTGGTGGGTTAATCGCTGGGCTTTTGTTCGTTGTGCCGGGGGCCTTGGTCATACTTGCACTGGCCGCCATTTACGTCAGCTATGGGGATGTACCCCTTGTGCAAACGTTGTTCTTAGGCGTGAAGGCAGCGGTACTCGCAATTGTTTTAGAGGCGCTGATCAAAGTCGCGAAGCGCGCGTTTAAGCTGCCGCTCCATTGGGCGTTGGCCTTGGCGAGTTTCATCGCGATCTTCGTCTTTGCACTGCCGTTCCCCGCCGTGATCGGTGTCGCAGCTTTGATTGGCTACCTCACCACACCAAAGGCCGAACATGTCCCAACACCAAGCGTGCCCGCGGCGCAAACTATAACGACTATCGCGCTTTGGCTCGCAATTTGGTGGCTGCCTATCCTCGTGCTCGGATTTGTCATCGGCCAAGACTTTTTGTTCCAGCTCGCACTCTTTTTCTCGAAGCTCGCAACGGTCACATTCGGCGGAGCTTACGCCGTGCTTGCCTTTATGGGGCAGGAAGTGGTGCAGAACCTTGGTTGGATCAGTGCCGCAGACATGATCGACGGGTTGGGCTTGGCGGAAACAACGCCAGGTCCTTTGATTCTTGTGACAGAGTTTGTGGGGTTTCTTGCTGGCTATAATGCAGGTGGGGCAGGCTTGGCGGTGCTCGCGGCGATCATCACGCTATGGGTGACCTTCGTGCCGTGCTTCTTGTGGATCTTCGCAGGCGCGCCTTACATCGCGTGGATGTCGGCGCAACCGCGTCTAAACGGAGCGCTATCAGCGATCACGGCGGCTGTCGTAGGTGTGATTGCAAACCTCTCGATATGGTTCGCGATGAATGTCATATTCACGAAGGTAGAGCGTGTTCAATTTGGCTGGGCACCTGATTTGGCAAGCCTCGATTGGGGCGCTTTGGGTCTTAGCCTTATCGCTGCGATCTTATTACTGCGACTGCACTTAGGGCTTCTGAAAGTCTTGTTTATCTCGGCCTTATTGGCCGTTGGGATGTCACTGATATGAAACTATTCGGGTTGGTCGCGCTGACTATGACGGCCTTTGCGTTTAACTCGATCCTTACGCGCCTTGCGCTCTCGCCCGGGGAGACGGGGCCTTCTAGTTTTGCTGCTGTTCGTCTTATGTCTGGAGCGGGAATGCTTGCTTTGTTAGTGACCTTGCGTGGGCAAGAATGGCCTAAAATCGCGAAGCATGCGTTTTGGAGCGCTGGTATGCTGACGCTTTATGCGATCGCGTTTTCATATGCCTATATCACCTTGCCGACAGGGGCGGGGGCGCTGATCCTGTTTGGCAGTGTGCAAGTCATTGCCTTTTCAATCACATTGATAAGGGGGCAGAAAATCGGCGTGTTGAGCTGGCTTGGCGCGAGCCTTGCGTTTGCGGGGCTGTGTTACCTGCTTTGGCCTGATGAAGCCTCTGAAATTGACCTTTTTGGCAGCACGTTGATGGTGCTCTCCGCGCTTGGTTGGACGCTTTACACAATGGCTGGTGCGCGTAGCACTGATCCTTTGGGGGCAACGACGTTGGCATTTGTTCTGGCTGCGCCTGTTGCGGTCATCGCTTGGATTATGATGCCCGATAGCATCAGCACAAGCGGAGCATTGCTTGCGATGCTCTCTGGCGCTGTGACGTCTGGGATGGGGTATGCGCTTTGGTATAAAGTTCTACCGTTGCTTAGTATGCCCACCGCAGCAGTTGCGCAGCTGACGGTTCCCGTGATCGCGGCATTGGGTGGCGCGGTATTGCTGGGCGAAGTTCTGTCACTACGCTTTGTGTCTGCAACAGGTTTGGTGCTGTTTGGCGTAGGTCTTACGATCTACGGACAAGCACGTAACCGCCACCGCGGATAAAGCTCTTTAGTAAGCCAAGCAAAGTCCCTATCTAAGAGATATGTTTAGATACGCCCTTGCTTTTGCTCTTTGCCCGATTTCCGCTGCGGCGGAATGCGTGGTGTTGTTGCATGGCCTTGCGCGCACGGAATCCTCGTTTGCGATCATGGAGGAAGTGCTGCGTGAACGTGGCTTTGATGTCGTGCGTCCGGGGTATCCGTCGACCAAAGCGCGCGTGCAAGCGCTTGTGGAAATCACCTTGCCAGAAGCGGTCGCTGAGTGTGGCGATCAAACGGTGCATTTTGTGACCCACTCGATGGGCGGCATCTTGCTGCGTGAGTGGCTCAAGGATCAGCATCCACCGAATTTAGGGCGCGTTGTCATGCTGGCACCACCTAACAAAGGCAGTGAAGTCGTCGATGTGCTGGGCGATTTTGAATCATTTGGCTGGTTCAATGGTCCTGCGGGTCTTCAGCTTGGCACAGGCGAGAACAGTTTGCCCAAGCGTTTACCGCCAGCAGATTTCGAACTGGGCATTATCGCAGGGACTCAGTCGTTGAACCCGATCTTTTCCGCGATGCTCGAGGGGCCAGATGATGGTAAAGTCTCGGTTGAATCGACCAAGTTAGAGGGTATGAAGGCGCATATGACCTTGCCTGTGACCCACACCTTTATGATGAACAATTTCCGCGTGATCGGAGAAACAGTTCTATTCCTTGAAAACGGAGCGTTTGATCCAGATCTGGATTGGCGCGACGTGGTGTCGACGGCCATTCAGGAATTGGCAGATAGCGATGAAAACCGTTGAATTTACGCTAGAGGGCGGTGAACTCTTACGCGGCGAAGTGCTGGAGCAAGGCACGCTTTCAATCAGCAATGGTCAAGTCGTTGAGACGACTTTCAAACGGCGCGTTGACGCAAGGGGTTTTCGCATTTTGCCAGGTATCGTTGATATCCATGGCGACGGGTTTGAACGACATTTGGCGCCACGTCGCGGCGCGATGACGGATATGCGTGCAGGTATCGCATCTGCTGAGGCTGATCTGGCGAGCAACGGGATTACAACTGCCATCATGGCGCAGTTTTACAGCTGGGAGGGGGGGCTACGCGCGCCGGAATTCGCTCGTAAGTTTCTCAACGCTTTAAGCGTCACACGCGATGAACAACTCACCGATATGCGCGCTCAATTGCGGATTGAAACGCATATGATGGATGAGTACGCCGACATGCTCGCGCTTATCGCGCAGCATGACATTGGCTATGTCGTCTTTAACGATCATATCCCGCACAAGCGCTTGGAAGAAGGGCGCAAGCCGCCTCGCCTGACAGGTACAGCTTTGAAAAGTGGTCGTAGTCCTGAAGCGCATCTCGCCTTAATGAAAGCGCTCCATGATAGACGCGGTGATGTGCCTGTGGCCTTGGCCGAGTTTGCAGCGCAGTTGACAGAACAGGGGTGTCTTTTGGGCAGCCATGATGATCACACGGTTGCGGACCGTGCGCAATTCTGCGCGATGGGCGCGCAGATTGCCGAGTTCCCTGAGACCTTAGAAGCGGCTCAAGCCGCGCGAGATACACAAGGCTCTATCATTCTAGGTGCTCCGAATGTGATGCGAGGGGGCAGTCATGCGGGCAATGTGTCTGCGGTTGATTTGATCCGTGATGGTCTATGTGACGCGCTTGCTTCTGACTATCATTATCCTGCGTTGCGACAATCAATCGGCAAATTGGTTACGCAAGGCGCGTGTAGTTTCGCGCAAGGCTGGGCGCTTTTGTCGAGCGGACCAGCGCGCATATTGGGTCTGAATGACCGTGGTCACCTTGAGGCAGGAAAACGGGCTGACCTTTTAGTGGAAGAGGTGGCGACAGGTCGGATCGCCGCTACTATTTGCTCAGGTCGGATCACCCATTTGCAAGGCACATTCGCAGAGCGGTTGTTGGCCGCTTAGCGTGGCGCTGCCGCACGGTTCAAGCGATCGTTGATCGCCGCACCAAGGCCAGATTTTGGAATGGGCGCAACGGCAATCTGCGTGCCAGTCATCTCATCAAGCTTGTGCAAACACCCGAACAAACTTGCCGCCGCTTCGACCAGATCACCCGTTTCGGAGAGGTTCAAATCACATTCCATAGGGCCGAACCCAAGGGTCTTCTCGCCAAGCTCCCAACGCGATGCGTTAAGGCGCACGCGTGCTTTTGGGGCGTAATGTGATGCGATTTGACCGGGGGCTGTGATTTCGCCACTTTGGGCGCTTTTCAAAGAAGTGCCTAAGACGTGTTCAATATCTTCACGTGCAACGCCACCAGCACGCAAAAGCGTGGGTGCGCCGGTTAAGCCGATGATCGTTGATTCCAGCCCGACAGAACAGGCACCGCCATCAAGAACAGCGCTAATTTTTCCATCCAAACCTGCAAGCACATGTGCCGCGGTCGTCGGACTGATCCGGCCAGACGGGTTTGCAGACGGTGCAGCGATGGGACCCTCAAAGCGCTGCATAAGCTCTTGGGCTACTTTTCCCGCAGGGACACGGAGCGCGACGCTATTTAGGCCTGCCGTGACAAGCTCGCTTAGTCCAGCATCTGCGCGCAGGGGCAGCACCATGGACAAGGGGCCGGGCCAAAATGTATCCGCAAGGCGCTGTGCCGTCTCGTTCCAAACGCCATAGATCTGTGCCGCATCACTGTTTGCGACATGTACTATCAAAGGGTTGAAGCTTGGTCGTCCTTTGGCCGCATAGATCTCTGCGACTGCACGACCGTTGCGCGCATCTGCGCCCAGTCCGTAGACCGTTTCTGTGGGGAAGGCGACAAGCGACCCGCTTTTCAGCAGATCGGTAGCGCGCAGCATGTGCGCAGAAGTGGGTTTAAGCCGCTCGGTCACACTGTACGGTCCTTGCATTGACGTTGCGTTTCGATTGCGGGGCTTGCATGGGGATTTGTAAGCTCGCATAGGCCTGCGCAGGAATACGGTTCAAGTGTGCGCTTGTAAATTGGTAAGAAGAAAGTTGGCTTAAATGTCCTATCGTGCCCCAGTCGCTGAATATCAGTTTATGTTTGATCATGTGGTTGGCTTTGATGAAGTCACCGCGCATGCGCTGTTTGAAGACACCGGATCTGAAATGGCGGCCGCTATTCTTGGTGAAGCAGCGCGTTTATGTGAAGAAAAAATCGCCCCACTCAACCGCAAAGGTGATCTGACACCAGCGCGCCTAGAGAATGGAATTGTGCGCACAACACCGGGTTTTGCAGAAGGCTTCAAAGCGATTGCGTCTGGTGGCTGGGTCGGCATGTCCGCGAGTGCAGAACATGGCGGCATGGGCCTGCCTATGACAATGACGACGGCAGTGAATGAAATGATGTCCAGCGCATGTATGGCGTTGCAACTCGCGCCACTCATGTCTCAGGGCCAGATTGAAGCCTTGGAACATCATGCATCTGACGAGATTAAAGCGCTGTATCTTCCCAAGCTGATTTCTGGTGAATGGACGGGGACGATGAACCTCACGGAGCCCCAAGCGGGCAGTGACGTCGGCGCGCTGACGTCAAAAGCAGAGCCGAACGGCGATGGCACTTACAGCGTGTCGGGTCAAAAGATCTATATCACTTGGGGCGATCATGATGTGGCAGATAACATCTGCCATCTTGTGCTGGCGCGGTTGCCGGGGAGCGTGTCTGGGACCAAAGGCATTAGCCTTTTTCTGGTGCCAAAGTTTATCCCAACCGAGGCCGGTAAAGCAGGTGTCGGCAATACGCTGAAAGTCGTGAGCCTTGAGCATAAATTGGGTTTGCACGGTAGCCCGACTGCGGTGATGCAGTATGAGGGTGCCAAAGGGTGGCTTGTAGGTGAAGAAGGTGGCGGAATGCGCGCCATGTTCACCATGATGAACAACGCGCGTCTTGGCGTGGGTGGGCAAGGAATTGGTATTGCAGAAGCCGCGCTTCAGCAGGCCATGACTTACGCATCCGAACGCAAGCAAGGGCGTAGCTTGTCAGAAGTTGGGCGCGGCACGATCATTGATCATGCGGATGTGCGCCGGATGTTGTCTGTGATGAAGGCGGATGTCTTCGCAGCGCGCTCGATTGCATTAATGTGCGCGGTGGCGATTGATCTAGAAAAAGCGACTGGCGATGCTGCGTGGGGCGCGCGCGCTGCGCTCTTGACGCCTATCGCAAAAACTTTTGGCACAGAAACAGGTATGCGCGTCGCAGAAATGGGCGTTCAAGTGCACGGCGGCATGGGCTTCATCGAAGAAACAGGTGCTGCACAGTTTTACCGCGACGTGCGTGTCACGGCAATTTATGAGGGTACAAACGGGATCCAAGGCATGGACCTTGTTGCACGCAAACTCATGGACGGCGGTGACGCAGCATTTGCGCTGCTCGATGAGATCGCCGAGTTTACTGAAAGTGCGCGACATGCATGTCCGACACTTGGCTCGCCCCTTTGGGAAGCAGTGGAAGCCCTGCGCGAGGCGACGGAATGGATGCTTGAGCAAAGTGAGTTAAACGCAAGGTTTGCAGGGGCGCACGCGTATTTGACAGCCTTCGCGCGGGTGATTGGCGGCTACGCGCATCTTAGAGCTGCGAGTGCCGAAAATGGCATTGGCCCGCGTACAAAGCTCGCAAATATCTATATGTCACGTTTGTTGCCTGAACATATCAGCCTGCTCGCCGAAGCGCAGGTTGGCGATAAAGACCTTTTTGCGCTCAGTGCTGATGAATTGGCCGGCGTATGAACGAAGAAGCACTCGCACTGCGCTACCCTTGGGAGACACCGCCAAGCGGTGCTGAAGCGATTGAAGTCGCCGATGGCGTCCTTTGGATGCGTCTGCCTTTGCCAATGAAGCTGGATCACGTCAACGTCTACGCGCTCGATGAGGGGGACAGTTGGACGATTGTGGATACAGGATTTGACAGTCGCAAAAGCCGCGGGATTTGGGCCGAGATTATGGCTGGCCCCTTACAAGGCAAGCCAATCTCTCGGGTTATTGTCACGCACCATCACCCAGATCACATCGGACTTGCGGGATGGTTTCAAAGCGAACATGGCGCAGAACTTTGGACGACGCGCACCGCATGGCTGATGGGGCGCATGTTGCAGCTTGATACGCAAGAAGTCGCTACCTCTGAAACTGTCGCGTTCTGGCGTAGTGCGGGCATGGATGAAGACATCATCAAACAACGCGCGAGCGAGCGTCCATTCAATTTTTCAGACGTTGTTGCACCGCTGCCGCTTGGCTATCGGCGGATCAAACAGGGCGACACGATTCGCGTCGGTGGGCGTGACTGGGATGTGCATATGGGCAATGGACATGCCCCAGAACACGCCACGCTCTGGTCATGCGATGACAATCTGGTGATCGCTGGCGATCAAATCCTGTCGTCCATCAGTTCCAATATTGGTGTTTATGCAACGGAACCTGACGCGGATCCGGTCGGCGATTGGTTGGAAGCTTGTGAGCGATTGAATATCCTTGCGCGCGCCGATCACCTTGTTTTGGGCGGACATAAGCTGCCGTTTACGGGTTTGCCGATCCGGATGCGTCAATTGATCGACAATCATCACTCCGCACTTGCGCGGCTAGAGGCGCATCTAGAAACGCCCTGTACAGCGGGTGAATGTTTCTCTGTCTTGTTCAAACGCAAGATTGGTCCTGCCGAATATGGCCTCGCACTGGTTGAATCTATTGCTCATGTGCAGCACCTTTGGCTCGAAGGGCGCGCGACGCGCGTCAAACGCGAAGATGGCGCGTGGGTCTATCGCCGCGCAGAGTAAAACGCGCTGCTTTGGGGGGGAGAGAGCAAAATGAACGATCAAATCAAAACCGCTGCTGAAGCGGCAGAGAACGACGCGCTCCCGCGTCGCTTTGAAAAGCATACTGATGATACCAAAGGGCGCGATGAGCGCACAGAAGGCTTGGGCGATAAGCCTGCAAAAGCAAAGAGCCCAGCAGAGTGGGCCTATGAGCGACTGATCCTCTATATTCAGAACTTTGAAGAGCAACTTGATAACGAGCATGAAGTTGCGATGGGCTTTACCGGCGGCGATGCAGGTGTGCTCAAGATTGAGGGCATGGGCTTTTTCGATCCTGACATCGTGACCTTCTATGGGTCTGATCCAGCGGGTGGTAAAACCCAGCTTGTGCAGCATGTGAGCCAGCTGAATGTGATGTTGCGTGCTTTGCCAAAAGAGGTAGAGGCAGAAGCACCCAACCGCATTGGTTTCAAGCTCGCCAACGATAAAGTAAATTTAACATAGATTTTAGGGGTGCGCCGGTTCGTCCTAGGTGACAGGCGCGTCGGAATCGGCTAACCAGCGGCAAACCGACTAAGCGAGGAGCATGACAATGGCTGAACATAAACACGGTAGCATGGACACATCTGTACAGGAAAAAACTTTCGATGGTTTCATTAAATATGTCACTTGGGGCGCTGTTGTCTCTATCGGCATTCTGATTTTTGCCGCTCTCGTTAACGGCTGATCTTTGAAAGCTGCGCTTTGAAAGAAGCGCGGTTTTGTTCGCTGGGGGGCGTCTATCATGCGCAAATTTCTGATTTGTATTTTATTGCCAATGGCTCTGATGGGCTGTGCTGGAAAACAAGTCTGGGCCCCCGACGAAATGGTCGCACGCATGGCGTATCGTGAACCCGGTCCTGCGACGTTAACCTTGATGACGATGATCTCTAACCGCTCTGGCGGGGGTGCGCATACATCTTTGATGATCAACGCTTCACAACGGGTGATTTGGGATCCTGCTGGTTCATTCGCGCATTCGCAAATCCCAGAGCGCAATGATGTTATTTACGGTGTGAACCCTGAGGTCTATCAGACCTATAAAGGCGCGCATGCTCGCGAAACATTTCATGTGGTGACGCAAGAGGTTGTGGTGGCTCCCGAAGTTGCAGAGAAAGCTTTTGCACTCGCCCGCACTTTAGGGCCGGTTGGCTCTTCGCAGTGTACGATGTCTACATCTAATTTGTTGTCGCAATTGCCGGGCTTCGAAAATATCGGCAGCCATCTTTTCCCTAAAAAGCTTATGGAAGAATTTGCTAAATTGCCGGGCGTTAAAGAAGGCAGCTTGTTTGAGGACGATGAAGGCGACAAAGCGACGGCCTTTGGCAATGCAAAGAAAGTTCAGCTGACAACAGTAAACTAACGGCTCTGCGCGCCTCAACAAAAGGCGCGCGTATCTCTTTGACGAATATGCGTAAGAGCTTGTTGAGCAACGCAGGGGTTGGCCATGCGTCCGCAGGCAGTCCCATCTTCTTTTGAATGTCTTGCACTGCCGCGCGTGTGTTCGCGCCCAGAATCCCGTCAATCTTGCCGACATCGTAGCCGCGCGCGGCCAGCTTGGTTTGCAAGCTTTTCATCTGAGCACCATCCAAGCCTACATCCGGTGTCCCTGCGTTATAGACCTGTGCGCCCTCTAGCCGATTGGCGAAATAGGCCGCTGTCAAAACGTAGGTAAAGCTTTGGTTCCATTCAAAATAAACGCGGAAATTCGGGTACGCTATGAACGCGGGGCCTTTGCGCCCTTGGGGCAGGATGATTGAGCTGTTCAAGCCCGCAGTAAGTTTACCACTACGTGGACGCACGCCCATCGTTTGCCAAGTGGCCGCATCTGCGGAATGGTTCAAACCTGTCTTGGACCAATCAAAATCAGAAGGGAGTGTGACTTCCTGCAACCAAGGCTCGCCTTTGCGCCAGCCCAATGTGCTGAGCATTTTGCCGCCCGACACCAGAGCATCTGGCGCGGAGGTTTTGAGCGACACACGTCCGTCTCCATCACCGTCCATGCCGTTCTCAATGATATCAGCGGGAAGCATTTGGACCATGCCGATTTCACCCGCCCAAGCCCCTGTGGTGCGTGAAGGATCGAAATCGCCCTTCTCAAACAGCTCAAGCGCAGAAAATATTTGCGGACGAAACAATTCTGGGCGTCGGCAATCATGCGCGAGTGTTATCAAAGCATTGGCGGTGTTAAAGTCGCCCTGAAAGCTGCCGTAGTCAGTCTCAAACGCCCAGAAGGCCAGCAGAACACCACGCGAAACACCGTATTCACGTTCAATCCGGTCAAAGATTGAATTGTATGTCTGCCCCATCGAGCGGCCTTTGTTGATCCGGTTCTGACTGATCAAGCGGCGCGAGAAATCCACGAAGGGCAGTTGAAAGACGCCTTGCGCGCGATCGGCTTTTAGAACGGCTGGATCTTGGCGTGCGGATGCGAAAAAGCGATCAACAGTGGCGCGCTCATGCCCGCGTTGAACAGCTTCAGTCTTGAGCGCGCTGACGAAATTGCTGAATGATCCGCCGCATGATTGAGCAAGGGCCGGTGAAGCTGCCAGAAGTGCTACGAGCGCGACAGATGAAAAGCGTGAAAACATGTTGAAAATGTCCTTTGGATATATTGACCGTAGCTTAGAAACCGACAAGCCAGAGCGCAAACACCAAAGCTGCAAAAACACCCCATGTGACCCAGAGCGCACGGCACGCGGCTTCAATGTCATTGGCGCTTAGGCTTTTGCGGCCGCTTTCATTGACGAACGGAAAATCACGAAGCGCACCTTCGTAGCTGCGTGGGCCAGAAACTGCGACACCCAGCGCGCGTGCCATAGCCGCTTCAGGCCAGCCTGCATTGGGCGAGCGATGCTTGCGCGCTTCTTTACGGATGTCCGCCAGCTTGCCCAAAAGCCCAAAAGGCAGTGCAATCAAAATTGCGCTTAATCGGGCGGGGATCAAGTTTAACAGATCGTCAAAGCGCGCAGCCGCCCAGCCAAAGGCTTCATGCCGTGGGGTGCGATAGCCGATCATACTGTCGGCGGTATTTGTTATTTTATACAGAAGAAGAAGGGGAAGCCCGCCAATCAAGAACCAAAATGCTGGAGCGATGACCCCGTCAGAGAGGTTCTCTGCGGCGCTTTCAATGGCGCTGCGCGCGATGGCTGGTTCGTCCATCTCAGCGGTATCACGTCCGACAATCATTGCCACTGATGCACGCCCCGCGTCAGTGGAGTGTCGCAAGGCTTTCGCGACTGCGCCTACATGCTCAACAAGTGATTTCTGTGCGAGGAGCATTGCAGCGATGATCATTTCAACTGCCCAACCAAAGGCCGATAAGATCGCGCCAAGCAACAATGACAAGACACCCAGCGAGAGCATCACAAGTGTTCCTTTAATGCGTAGCAAGTCGCCAGTGTTGAATGTCTTGTCGCACCAACCGATCAAGTTGCCCATCAGTACCGCCGGATGCGGTAAGCGAGACCAAAGCCAGCGTGGCTCGCCCAGTGCTGCATCTAGGATAAGCGCAAGCAAGAGAACGCCAGCGGTGCTCATGGTGCAGAAAGTGCCGTGCTTAATCGCAACCATTGATCAGGCGCGGGCAGTCCGAGACGGAGCCAATTGTCAGAGTAAGGAAAAACGCGCGACCAAATATGAGACTTTGCGAGTTTGTCTTGCCAGGCGGCAGCGTCGCCCACGTCATAAAGGCGGAACAAGGAGGTCCCGCCGACGACATTTGCACCATGCGCGCGCATCAAAGCGTCAAGTCGTGTCGCGTCTGCACCAAGGCGCGCACGGGTGTGCTCTGCCCAGGTTGTATCGTTCAAGGCCCGCGCCCCAGTGCGCAAAGCAGGTCCGCTCACAGCCCAAGGGCCAATGAAATCACCAAGGCGCGCGATGAGCTTGGGATCGCCGATTGCAAAACCCAGACGTAACCCCGCGAGGCCCCAAAATTTTCCGAAACTCTTTAGAATTATGGTGCCCTCACGCTCTGCAAGGTGAATCAGGCTGGCTTCCGGCGCAATATCACAAAAGCTTTCGTCGATGATGGTTAGTGGTGAATCAGCGTCAGTTGCGCGCCACAAACGTCCGTCGGGATTGTTCGGATGCACGAGCACGCGTGCGCTTGGTGCATCGTCAGAAATCTGCCAACCTTGAGCGACAAACGCGGCTGCATGCTCGTTGTAAGTAGGCTTGGGAATACCGACGCGTGCGCAAGGGCTAAGTGCTGGGACGCGCGCGATCAACGCAGATGCACCCGGTGCAGGCAAAATCGCGGCGCCCTCGGCAACATTCCAAAAGCTTCGCGCGGCGATTATTAAAGCGTCAAACGCCGCCGCATCGGGAAGTGCGCTCCAATCGTTTTGCGTAAACTCGCCCACCGCGTAGGGCACAGGGTTTATCCCTGTCGAGAGGTCGATCCAATCGCTGCGTGCGCCGCCATAGTGCATCGCAGCGGCATCGAGCCCACCACCGTGATCGCGCGGTGTGTCGTTCATTCGCTATCAGGAAGAGGGGGGTGGCGTGTGATAAAGTGCCCCTTGATTGCCTTTGGCCATTCGCGAAATGGAACTTGGCCTGTGTCTGATGCGGCGTGTTTGCTGGCATACTCGACGATACCCATTGCCGCGTCTTCAGAGCTGTCGAATTTACCGAGCGTATAGGCGAGTTTGCCGGGTGCTTGGATTGCGATATTGCAGCTATGTGAGCATCCCATCAAGCAGGACACACGGCGCGTTTTGACACCATCAGCTCCATTTGCAGCTTTCTCAACTGCTTCTGCGAGCAACTCGCCGTCGGTCTGAGGCTGCGTTTCCGCATTCCAATCATCGTGTTTGCAGGTGTCGCAAACGGTAATCCAAGTGGTCATCACAGATACGCCTTTATGGTCTGAGGGCCTTGCGCGCTGGTTCAAGCGGAAACACGCCCATTCTGCAAGGTTTTCTAAACGAATTTATGAATAATTTGTTGAGCGCGCACAGCTGTTAACGCAATGTTAAGTCTTGAGAGCGACACCTGAGTTAACCGAACCTTTACGAAACGGTGCATCAGAATGGACGTGTTAATAGTTGAAAGTCAGCCCGATCTTGGGGGACTCTGGAAAGCGTGCTTGGAGCGACGCGGGATGCAGGTCATCCTTGCTGGCAACCAAACGCAAGCTTTCGGGGCCCTAAGCGCGCAAGACTTTGACATGATTATTCTGGATTTGATTTTGGCAGATGGACAGGCATTGGCGATTGCAGACTATGCCAGTTACCGCAGACCAGATGCGCGTATCATCTTTGTGACCAACACGTCGTTCTTTTCGGACGGTTCGATTTTTCAGCTTAGTTCAAACGCCTGTGCATTTGTACAAAGTGCAACGCCGCCAGAAGATCTGGCGACGATGGTTCAGCATTACGCGAGTGGCGATTAACCGCGCCCATGTGGCTCTAGGAAATCAAGCTCAGGGTTTGTCGGGATAATCCGGTTAGGGTTAATCGTGTCATGTGAATAATGATAGTGGCGTACGATGTGCTGCATATTCACCGTCTCTGCGACGCCTTTGATCTGATACAGTTCGCGCGTATGAGCCCATAAATTAGGGTAATCGATGATCCGTTTGCGATTACACTTGAAGTGTAAATGATACACTGGATCAAAGCGCACGAGGGTGGTGAACAATCGCCAATCCGCTTCCGTCAAGCGCGCGCCCATGAGGTAGCGATTTTCGCTCAAGATGTGCTCCACCCACTCGAGACTATCAAACAAAGGTCCAACCGCATCGTCATAGGCGTCTTGCGTGGTCGCGAAACCGGATTTGTAAACACCGTTGTTGATCGTGTCGTAAATGCGCGCGTTGATCTCTTCGATGTTGTCTCGCATCTCTTCGGGCCAGTAATCATCCGTGTTGCCTGTCAGCTCATCAAAAGCAGAGTTGAACATGCGTATGATTTCGGAAGATTCGTTTGAAACAACGGTTTCGCGCTGTTTATCCCAAAGGATTGGCACAGTGACGCGACCTGAAATCTTCGGATCAGCCTTGGTGTAAATATCCCGCGCAAACGGCAATCCGTATAGCGTATCGCCTGTTGCACCGTGCGCATCTGTTTCAAAGGTCCATCCATCGGAGAGCATATCAGGATGCACAACAGAGACAGAAATATGCTCTTTCAGCCCTTTGAGTGCGCGAAAGATCAGTGTGCGGTGCGCCCAGGGGCACGCATGGCTGACATAGAGATGATAGCGACCAAATTCCGCAGGAAAACCGCCGTCACCCGAAGGGCCCGCGCTGCCGTCTTTGGTGATCCAATTGCGAAATTTCGCGGTGGAACGTACAAATGCACCACCTGATGCCTTTGTATCATACCACTGATCGTGCCATTCTCCGTCAATGAGCAAACCCATTTGCGTCGTCCTTTTGCGTTGTGTTGTACCGCATGTAGTTCACTTAGCTTTTCGCACAAAGCTCGAAGCGCGCGCAGAGGTCGTGCAATGTTGCACAGATACCTATTGAACAAAGGAGGGTCTCATGGCGCTTGCACAAACAGAACGCCTGACACTGCGACGCCTTTCCAAACAGGATGTGGTGCCTTTTGTAGCCTATCGGAGTGATGCTGACGTCGCAAAGTTCCAAGGCTGGGATGCGATGAATGAAGCAGAAGCCTTAGATTTTTTGGACCACATGGAAAGCGTGGCTTTGCTAAGTGGTGGTCAATGGACGCAGTTAGGAATTGCCCTGCGTGAGGCTGATACGCTCGTAGGTGATATTGGCGTTCATATCTCAGGTGATGAGAATGAGGCAGAGCTGGGAATTACACTGTCGCGCGATGTGCAAGGTAAGAGCATCGGCTTTGAAGCCGTTGAGATGGTTTGCGCCTGGCTTTTCTCGCAAACAAAGATCCGTCGTATCATCGCGATAACACATGCGCAGAACAAAGCGGCGCTCGCATTGCTTGCGCGCACGCCATTTCAGCATACGCATGACACCAACGAGGTGATCGATGGTGTTGCGACGCCAGAGCGCTGGTTTGAGCGACGTCGCAGCTAAGCCCTATTGAGGCGCGAATCCGTTTGAAAGGCTGCGCGTGCAGTTCTATAAGCGCGATGAACGACGCCCAATGGGCCGGATAGGTGTGACGCATACGTTGACCCAAATAGGGAACGGACCCGTCAGTGGTAAATGCGAGTGACTGTCTCGCAAGCTCTCCCATTTCGGCGCTACTGAGATATGGAGATGCCTGATGAAACTCGCTCTAACAACTTTGACCGCTTTGCTTTGGGCCGATGGTGCGCTCGCACATGTGGGTCATTTGGCGGAAGTTGCCGGGCATGGGCATTGGCTTGGTGCCGCTGCGATTGGCGCTGCGATAGCGCTGGGCGCATGGGCCGCGGCAAAGGGCAAAAAGGACGGTGACAGCGTTGATGATGACGCTGAACACGAAGAAGAATTGCAGGAGGCTTGAGGGCATGAGCAAGATCGGTGTGATGATTTGTGGCCATGGTTCGCGTAGCCAATCCGCAGTGGATGAATTTTCTACGCTGGCAGAGAAATTGCCGCCGTTTTTGCCCAGTGATTGGCAAATGGAATATGGCTATCTTGAGTTTGCGAACCCTGTGATCCGTGACGGATTAGACAAGCTGCGCGAAGCGGGGTGTGACAAGATTTTGGCCGTACCGGGCATGCTGTTTGCGGCGATGCACTCCAAGAATGATATTCCAACGGTTCTGAACACCTATGCGGCAAAGCACGGTATTGAAGTGTCTTACGGACGCGAACTTGGGGTTGACCCCAAAATGGTCGCTGCCGCGGGTGGTCGCATCCGCGACGCCGTTGACGCGGCTAACGCTGAGCATGGGGAAGTTGCGCTGCAGGACACATGTTTGGTTGTGATTGGACGCGGCGCATCCGACCCTGACGCCAATGGCAATGTCGCCAAGATTGCGCGTATGCTGCAAGAAGGCATGGGATTTGGCTGGCTTGAGGTTGGCTATTCTGGTGTGACGTTCCCCTTAGTTGAGCCTTGCCTACAGCACGCGACCAAGCTTGGATATAAGCGGATCATCGTCTTTCCGTATTTTTTGTTTAGCGGAATTTTGATCGATCGTATCTATGGTTTCACGGATCAGGTGGCTGCTCAGCATCCTGATATTACGTTTGTCAAAGCTGGTTATCTTGGGGATCACCCAAAGGTTTTGGAAACTTTCGCCGAGCGTGTGAGCGAGCAGTTGGGGGCTGTACCACCCCCCAATTGCGGGATTTGTGCGTTTCGTGAACAGGTTCTTGCTTTTGACAATGGCGAGCACCGCCACATCAAACCAGAGGATCGTGAGCATCCGGCGTTTGCCTCTGTCCCACCACCTACCTGTGTGATGTGCAAATACCGTACACAGGTCTTGGGATTTGAGGCCGAGGTGGGTGCAGTTCAAGAAAGCCATCATCACCATGTCGAAGGGCAGGGCGCTTCGGCACCGGGATCCAACGTTGCTGATTGTAAATTGTGCGACACATTCTGCACTGGGATGTGCCGACTGAAAATGCAAGAAGAGCATGCGCATCACCATCGCCATCACGGCGAAGATGGGGATGACCATGGCCATGACCATCACCACCATGCTGAATACCCGCATGCCAAGCACCCGCACGGTCCAGAAAGCGCGCGGAAAGGTTCGTGAGACCTTACGAAAAAGATCCTGCTGCGATTTATCGCCAAAGCTTTGCAACTGTGAGAGACGAGGCGAACCTCGATCGCTTTGACAGCGGTATGCAAAGCCTTGCGGTGCGTTTGATCCATGCCTGCGGGATGGTCGAGATTGCTGACAGGATTGCCTATTCTCAAGGGGCCTATTTGGCGGGACACCGTGCATTGAAAGCGGGCGCGCCCGTGCTGTGTGATTGCGAAATGGTTGGAGCGGGGATCATTCGCCGTTATTTGCCAAACAATAATGATGTTATTGTCACCCTTAATGACGCCCGCACACCAGAGCACGCGAAAGCGATCGGCAATACGCGCTCTGCCGCGGCAGTTGAATTGTGGGAGCCGCATTTAGACGGAGCTGTGGTGGCTGTTGGCAATGCACCGACGGCGCTATTTCATTTGCTGGAGATGATTGATGCAGGGGCACCCAAACCAGCGGTTATTCTTGGATTCCCTGTTGGTTTTGTAGGAGCTGCGGAAAGCAAAGCAGAACTTGCCGCGCGCCCAAGAGGATGCGAATTTATCGCGTTGCGCGGTCGTCGTGGAGGGTCTGCGATTGCGTCTTCAGCAGTGAATGCGTTGGCGGCTGGACTGCCTGAAGAGCGATGAGCAATTTTTCCATAAAAATTGAATGCCTCCGGCGGGGATATTTTTGGAGAGAGGAAGACAATGTCTGAACCCTGGCTTCATATCGTGGGAATTGGTGAAGATGGCATGGACGGTCTTGTCCCTGCAACGCGTGCTGTTGTGGAAGCGGCGCAGATCATCATTGGTGGCGACCGCCATCACCGGTTGAGCGAAAGTGTTCAAGCCAAGCGCGTGGCTTGGCCATCCCCTTTTGATGCTTTGATCGATGTGCTTGAAAGCTATCGCGGCAAGCGCGTTGTTGTTTTGGCTACGGGTGATCCTTTGTGGTTTTCTGTGGGTGCACGCATTGGGCGGGCGATTGATCCAAGCGAGATCATTTATCATCCACAGTTGAGCGCATTCCAGTTGGCCGCAGCGCGTATGGGTTGGTCAATGCCGGATGTCGAAACGTTGACAGTGCATGGTCGCCCTGTGGAGCAAATGATCGCCTATATCCAGCCTGATATTCGCTTGCTTATCTTGACGACTGGTGCAGAAACACCTGCGCAGATAGCGCGTTTTCTAAGTGATCGCGGGTTTGGACAAAGTAAACTGACAGTTCTTGCGGCGATGGGTGGCAAGGATGAGCAACGCTTTGAGGGTATCGCGTGCGATTGGGCGCATGAGGTTCCGGCGTTCAATACGATGGCCGTCGAGTGTATCGCGGCTCCTGACGCCGCCCTCTTGCCGCGCGTGCCGGGGCTGTCGGATGATCTTTTTCAAAGTGATGGCACAATGACGAAGCAGGAAGTGCGTGCAGCGACTTTGGCCAAGCTCATGCCGATGCGCGGCGCTTTGTTATGGGATATTGGCACCGGTTGCGGATCGGTAGCGGTGGAATGGATGCGCGCTGCACGATACGCGCGCGCAATCGGAATTGAGCCGCGTGCAGACAGACGGGCGATGGCCGCGGCGAACGCATTGGCGTTGGGTGCACCGAAGCTGGAATTGATTGATGGTAAAGTGCCAGAAGCATTAAGCGGTTTGGACGCGCCGGATGCCGTCTTTATTGGCGGCGGTTTGTCGGCTGAAACGTTTGAGGCCGCTTGGACAGCACTGCGTCCTTTGGGGCGTTTGGTTGCAAATGCGGTCACGTTAGAAAGCGAAGCTGTGCTGATTGGCTTGCACAAGAAACATGGCGGACAGTTGGTGAAGCTACAGGTGAACCGCGCAGAACCTGTGGGTGCGCTGACGGGATGGCGTCCTTTGATGCCCGTAACGCAATGGAGCTTGATCAAACGATGAGCGGTAAACTTTATGGCGTTGGCCTTGGGCCGGGCGATCCCGAATTGATGACCCTTCGCGCGCACCGCTTGATTTCAGGCGCGCGTGTTGTGGCCTATCCAGCGCTTGCGGGTGCGGCGAGTTTCGCGCGCTCCATCGCGGCGGATGTAATCCCAAGTGCTGCGCGTGAAATTGTGATGGACGTGCCTATGAGCGTGGAGCGCGCACCTGCGCAAGCGGCTTATGACAAAGGTGCTGCAGCGATTGCGCTGGCGCTTGAATCTGGTGATGATGTAATTTGTCTGTGCGAGGGAGATCCATTTTTCTATGGCTCTTTCATGTATCTATTTGCGCGCTTGTCCGAGCGTTTTGAGGTTGAGGTTGTGCCAGGTGTCACCTCGATTACGACCTGCGCCGCGCGCGCGGGGATGCCTTTGGCGGCGCGCAACGAGCGCTTAACCGTTTTACCCGGACCGTTGCCCGAAGCTGAATTGCGTGCACGTATCGAAGGTGCTGAAAGCGTTGCTATTATGAAAGTCGGACGACATCTCGCGAAAATCAGAGGTGTGATTGAAGACCTCGGCCTTACGTCTCATGCGGTATATGTTGAACGCGCGAGCCTGCCGGAAGAAGTGGTGTTGCCCCTTGCTGACGCACCTGTGAAAGCGCCCTATTTTTCGATGATTTTGCTGACCAAAGGAGCCGATCCGTGGCTATAAGACCCGTTGTTTTGGCGCTCTCGCGCTCTGGTGAAGAAACTGCGCACCGCGTGGCCAAATCGATTGATGCTCAGGTGCACGGGCGCGAAGGTCGCGTTGCGCAGGCGGACGCATTCTTTGCCAACGCGCTTGATCATGCAAGAGATCTTTTCGCGGCAGGCGTCCCTATTGTGGGCGTGTGTGCAAGTGGGATCTTGATTCGCGGTGTCGCGCCTTTGCTTTCGGACAAACGCGCAGAACCGCCGGTTGTTTCGGTTAACGATGATGGGTCTGTTGTCGTTCCCTTGCTTGGTGGGCATCGTGGCGCAAATCGCTTGGCGCGCGAAATTTCTGAAGCGCTGGGCGGTGTCGCTGCTGTCACGACTGCTGGTGATGTTGCAATGGGTGTGGCATTGGATGAGCCACCCTTGGGATATGCTTTGGCAAATCCAGAAGACGCAAAATCCGCAATGGCCGCAATGCTCGGTGGTTCGGGCCTTCGCATTGAGGGTCAGAATATATTTGATCTTCAAGATGGTGACGCTGGCGTGGTTTTGAACGTGACAGATGCGCCTGTGCAGGGATCTGAAGCGGAACTTGTCTATCATCCACAAAACTTCGTGCTTGGCCTTGGCTGTGCGCGAAATGCAGATCCCGATGAAATGTGGGAACAGGTTGAGAAAGTCTTGGCAGAGGCGGGTGTGGCGGCAGGTGCGATTGCAGCTGTGGCCTCCATTGATCTGAAAGGCGATGAGCCAGCGATGATCGAGACTGCAAAGCGGCTTAGCAAGCCTTTACGGCTTTTCACGGCAGCACAGTTGGAGGAAGAGACCCCGCGATTGGAGAACCCTTCTGAGGTGGTTTTTGCAGAAGTCGGGTGTCACGGCGTAAGCGAGGCGGCGGCTTTGGCGATGGTCGGGACACAAGGTTCTTTGCGCGTCTCGAAACGCAAGGCGGCGAATGTGACCGTAGCTTTAGGTGAGGCTGTTGCGCCTCTGGTAGACCTGAAAGGCCGCGCGCGCGGAACATTGTCCATTGTTGGGATTGGTCCTGGCCAAGCGAGCTGGCGTACGCCCGAAGTTTCGCGTCTTGTTGCAGAGGCTGAAGAACTTGTCGGGTATGGACTTTACATCGATCTGCTTGGACCATTGGCGATTGGCAAGGAGCGGTCTGACTTCCCACTTGGTGGCGAGGAAGCGCGCTGTCGCTATGCGTTAGAACAAGCAGGGCAGGGCAAGAATGTCGCATTGGTGTGCTCGGGAGATGCGGGAATTTACGCGATGGGCGCGCTGGTATTTGAATTGATGGATCGCGCACCAGATGAGATGGGGGTCAGCAATGCAGCGCGCCGTGTTGAGGTTGTTTGCTCGCCCGGTGTTTCTGCGTTGCAGGGTGCGGCTGCGCGCGCTGGGGCTCCTTTGGGGCATGACTTCTGTGCGATTTCGCTCTCAGATTTGTTGACGCCGCGTGACGACATTTTGCGCCGTTTGAAAGCTGCGGCAGAGGGCGATTTCGTGATCGCCTTTTACAATCCCGTTTCGAAGACGCGCAGAACCTTGCTGGCGGAAGCGCGCGAAATTCTGCTGAAGCATCGCCCAAGTGACACTCCCGTCATGTTGGCATCGTCCTTGGGGCGGCCAGAAGAAAATGTGCGGTATCGTCGACTGGACGAGTTGGAAGTGGATGAGGTTGATATGTTGACAGTGGTCCTGATCGGCTCGAGCAATTCCAAGCTTGCCCAGCTTGGAACCGGTCCGCGAATGTACACGCCACGAGGCTATGCGCGCAAGATTGACGGCGATCTTAGTCAGCAAGCGTCGTAATCTGAGTTTATTTGGAAAGATGAAGCAATGACCGTTTATTTTATTGGTGCAGGTCCGGGTGATCCAGAGCTACTAACGTTGAAAGCGCAGCGTTTGATTGCGGAATGTCCTGTGTGTTTATTTGCGGGATCTTTGGTCCCTGAAGAGGTGGTTGCCGGTGCACCGGATGGTGCAATTGTGATGGATACGGCGGCTATGACGCTTGATGACACGCATGGTGAAATTGTTGCGGCGCATGGGCGCGGCGAGGATGTGGCGCGCGTGCATTCGGGTGATCCGTCTTTGTACGGTGCGATTGCAGAGCAAATTCGACGTTTGCGTGCTGACGGAATTGATTATCAGATTATTCCCGGCGTTCCCGCGTATGCTGCGGCCGCAGCGGCGTTGGGGCAAGAATTGACAGTGCCGGAAGTGGCGCAATCCATCGTGCTTACACGTGTGTCGATGAAAAGCACATCGATGCCGCCGAAAGAAACGCTAGAGAACTTCGCAGCGACGGGCGCAACACTTGCGATCCATCTGGGTGTGCGAAACCTGCGTGAAATCGTACGCGTTTTGGGCCCGCACTATGGCGAGGACTGCCCTGTCGTCGTGGCCTACCGTGTCGGCTGGCCAGATGAGATGTTCATTCGTGGCACTTTGAAAGATATCCACAAAAAAGTGCGCGCCGAGAAGATTACGCGCACGGCGTTGACGCTTGTGGGACCTGTGCTTGGGAACATCCGCGATTTCAAAGATTCAGCGCTTTATGACCCAAGCATGCCGCATGTTTTGCGACCTGTTGAAGGGGCCGTGTTGGACGAACCAATTGATTAAACGGCGCTCTCGCCTTCGATCATAGCCACGCGTGTTGCGTGGCGACCGCCCTCGAAGTCGGCGCTTAAGAATGCGTCAACGATATCAAGGGCGATCCCCTCACCAATCACACGCGCGCCCATTGAGAGCATGTTTGCGTCGTTGTGTTGACGTATCATGCGGGCGGAAAATGTGTCCGAGCATACACCACAACGGATACCTTCGACTTTGTTCGCTGCCATCATAATGCCTTGGCCTGTTCCGCACAAAAGTATGCCAAGCTCAAATTCTCCCGATGCAACACGTGCAGCGGCCGCTTGGCCATGTTTGGGGTAATGCGTGCTCTCAGATGTTGTCGGACCAATATCGAGCACAGTATGCCCTTGTGCTTCCACATGTGCTGCAATGGTTTGGCGCAATTTAATATCCGCGTGATCACTGGAGATGATGATGCTCTTAGGAGTGCTCATAGGTTTTCGATCCGAATTTGAGGCTGGTTAAAGTGGCCAATAAGCGCAATTCTGTGCTACTGCAAATCTCCAAATGCCTTTTGCAAGCGCTCTACCGCCTCTACGACACGTGCGCGTGGCGTGGCGAAATTAAAGCGCAAAAAACTCTCTCCGCCTTTGCCGAAGGTTGGTCCGTGATTAGCCGCAATCCGCGCGTTCTGCTCTACCCTTTGGGTGAATTCTTCGCGGCTCATACCTGTGTCTTCGAAGTCGACCCAAGCGAGATAAGTGGATTGCATCTCCATAGATTTCAAACCCGGAATAGCATTCACCCCTGCATCAAAGACTTTGCGATTGCCATCAAGGTACTGAACCAGATCATCAACCCATGCCGCGCCCTCCGCGCTGTATGCGGCTTCGGCCATAAACAAGCCAAAGGAGTTCGGGCTAAGCCCCATCGCCATCATCCGCGCAGCAAAGCGCGCGCGCAAATCAGGGTCGGCGATGATGACATTGCCAGAGTGCGATCCAGCAATATTGAAGGTCTTCGTGCTGGCGGTCATCATCACAAGACGATCTTCAATACCTGCGATATTCGCCATCGGGATGTGCGTATTGCCTTCAAACACAAGATCATGATGGATCTCGTCTGATACGAGGATCAATTCGTGGCGTTTGGCAAATGCGGCGACAGCTTGAAGCTCTCCTTTACTCCAAACGCGGCCCGAAGGGTTATGCGGGGAGCAGAAAACAAGCATCGTTTCCTCGCCCGTCATCTGAGCATCATAAGCGTCGAAATCCAGCTCGTAGCGGCCATTCACATTGCTCATCTCGCATTCGACAACATCGCGGCCCGCTGCATGAATAATCTTTGCAAACGCGTGATAAACGGGGGTGAACAAAACAACGCCTTCGCCCGGATTGGTAAAAGCATCAACGCACATGGCTGTACCATTAACGAGCCCATGTGTGGTGAAGATACCAGCAGGATCTACGTCCCAGCCATGGCGCGTTTTCATCCACCAACAAATGGCGTCACGGTAGGGTGCATCATTGCCGTAGTAGCCATAAACACCATGTTCGTGCATTCTTGCGACTGCATCGGAGACGCATTTAGGCGGGCGAAAATCCATGTCAGCCACCCACATCGAAATACCATCGCTTGCAGGGACGCCGTAAATTGCCTCCATCGCATCCCATTTTACAGAATGTGTGCCAAAACGGTCGATGATTTCGTCGAAACTCATGGGGTTGCTCCTAATTGGTTAACTAGGACGCTACCGAACTGAGCCAAATCTGCAAGGCCTGTTGCCGTGCGTGCGCTGCTAGATTAAATGCTGCTTTATGAAGCTTAAGATTTTGATCCACCCCGACCCGCGCCTCAAAAAGGTTTGTGCTGCCGTGCCCGATATTTCGGACGAATTGCGTAGCTTTGCGGATGATATGCTTGAAACGATGTACACGGCCCCCGGCATTGGCCTTGCTGCGCCGCAAGTGGGTGTGTTGGATCGCATGATCGTGCTTGATTGCGTCAAAGAAGAAGGGGCCGCGCCGGAACCTTTGGTCATGGTGAACCCACGCGTGATTGCTGCATCTGATGAGACGAACGTCTATGACGAAGGGTGTCTGTCCATTCCGGATCAATATGCCGATGTGACACGCCCGAAAGAGGTGCGTGTGGAGTGGCTCGATCTGGATGGCAATCTGCAAGAGCGTGATATGGATGGGCTCTGGGCGACTTGTGTGCAGCACGAGATTGATCATTTGGACGGTAAGTTGTTTATCGACTACCTCAAACCACTGAAACGCCAGATGATCACCCGAAAGATGCAAAAGCTGAAACGCGAATTGGCCCGCGGATGAGCGTTCTGCCGATTGTCATGTGGCCGGATGCACGCCTGCGCGAGGTCTGTACACCAGTTGCGGCGCTGGATGCTGCATTAGAAAATCTGATCGGCGATATGTTTGAGACGATGTATGACGCGCCCGGGCGGGGATTGGCCGCGCCGCAAGTTGGTGTGATGCAGCGGTTGTTTGTCATGGACGCCACTTGGAAAGAGGGCGAGATGAGCCCTCTGGTGTGCATTAATCCCAGTATTTTGCCGTTGGGTGATGTGCCTAGCACGAATGAAGAAGCGTGTTTGTCTATCAAAGGAGTTGCGGCAGATGTGACGCGACCGAATGAAATCGAGCTGCGCTATACTGATTTGAACGGGGCTATGGTGACGGCGCGTTTAGAGGGGTTCGCAGCGATCTGTGCCCAACATGAGATGGATCATCTAGAGGGTCGTGTGATCTTTGATCATCTAGAAACGGATGCGCGCGTCGCTTTGGAACGCGAATATGAAAGTCTATTAACATGAGCGTGCGCAAATGCATTCCTTGGCCTGATAAACGTTTGCGGACCCCGGCGCGTGAGGTGAGTGAAATCACCGATGAAGTGCGCGCGGTTTGGGATGATTTGATTGATACGATGGAAGCGATGCCCGGTGTTGGCATGGGCGCGCCGCAGATTGGTGTGATGCAGCGTCTCGCGATTGTGGATGCCTCGCAGGAGCGTGGCAAAGTTATTCGCATGGCGAACCCTGTAATCCTGCATGCGTCTTTGGAGTTGCGCGAACATGATGAGGCTAGTCCGAACTTGCCGGGTGTGTCAGCCCTTATCAAACGGCCCCGCGCAGTGACGGTGAAATTCCTTAACGATAAGGGCATTTTGGATCGTCGCGACTTTGTAGGTCTTTGGGCAACATCTGTGCAGCACCAGATTGATCACTTGAACGGTAAAATGTATTTCGACCACCTCAGCCGAATGAAGCGTGACATGCTGTTAAAGAAGGCGCGCAAGCTATGAGAATTGTCTTTATGGGCACGCCGGACTTTTCCGTACCGGTCTTGAACGCGTTGATTGAGGCGGGTCACGAAATTGCAGCCGTCTATTGCCAACCTCCGCGCCCCGCAGGACGTGGGAAAAAAGAGCGGCCAACGCCTGTTCACGCGCGCGCGTTGGAGTTGGGTTTGGATGTGCGACATCCGGTTTCTCTGAAAAATGCAGATGAGCAGGCAGCGTTTGAAACTTTGAACGCAGATGTTGCGGTGGTTGTCGCCTATGGATTGATCCTACCGCAGGTGATCTTGGACGCACCAGAACGCGGCTGTTTGAACATCCATGCATCACTCCTGCCGCGCTGGCGCGGAGCGGCGCCGATCCACCGCGCGATTATGGCGGGTGATGCGCAAACGGGTGTTTGTATTATGCAAATGGAGGCGGGTTTGGACACAGGGCCAGTCCTGCTGCGTGACGCGCTTGAGATTGACGTCGAAGAAACAACAGGGGCGTTGCATGACCGCTTGAGCGCATTGGGTGCGCGGCTTGTCTGTGATGCCTTGGGCCAGCTTGATCAACTCGTTCCGGATGCACAGCCCGAGGATGGCGTGACTTACGCAAGCAAGATCGACAAGGCCGAAGCGCAGGTGGATTGGGCTAAAGGTGCCGAAGAAATTGATCGTTTAATTCGGGGGCTTTCCCCCTCTCCGGGGGCTTGGACCATGCTGGATAGCGCACGAGTTAAGCTTCTGGCGAGCAGACAGGTTGATGCGGCTGGGACTGCCGGTCAGGCGATTGATGACACTTTCACAATCGCTTGCGCAACGGGTGCGGTTCAGATCACACGCGCCCAAAAGGCTGGTAAAGGCGCGCAAGATGCGCAAGAGTTTTTGCGCGGCACCCCTGTGCCCAAAGGCACCCAGTTCGGGGAAGGATAAACAGATGTTTTTGGCACTTTTCGGAACGGTCGTGATCGCGGGGATTGTTGGATATATCTCTGAAAAGAGTGGCTTCACTCACAATGGCTATCTGCCCTCGATCATCATCTGTATCGGTGGCGCATTTCTATTTTACTTCGTTTCGATCATGTTTCGGGTTGGTTTCGGCTCGCCGGGCGTTGATGCCATTCTTGCTTCGATCGGCGCACTCATCATTGTGCCGACGCATTGGCGAAAGTAGCGGCTTAGCGCTTGGGCGGTTCGTGTTTGTAAATCGGCAGACGCCACCCAAACGCTAATGAGCCAGCGCGCAAGATCACAGTGACAGCGATCGCAGCGCATAAAACACCGAACGTTTGCAAACCCATCGAGCTGACCAAGACCGCTGAGGACGCCCCAATAAAGGCAGCGCTGACGTAAAGCTCCCCTTGTTTCAGAACCAAGGGGACCTCGTTACACACCACATCGCGCATCAGACCGCCAAGGCAGCCGGTAACGATCCCCATCAGAACCGTAATAATCGCAGGTTGATCAAGCGCTAACGCAACGCCGACCCCAGCGGCCACAGCGATCCCAAGGGCAAGTGCATCGAGCCAAATCAACAGTTGATAGCGGCTTTCAACCAGATGCGCGGTGAAGAAAACAAAGAGCGCGGCGAGCGTTGTGATCGCAAGGTAAGCGGGCTGCTCAATCCAGAAAATCGGGTTTCTATCCAAAAGAACATCACGCACCGTGCCGCCACCGATCCCTGTTAAGGCAGCAAGAAATGCAAAGCCAACAAGATCGAGCTGCGCGCGTGACGCCACCAATGCGCCCGTCAGCGCAAAGATGAAAACAGAGCTGTAATCGAGCAAGGCAAGTAGGCTCATCCGCTTTTCTTAAATGGGGCCATGCCAGCGCGTGCCAATTCATCCGCGCGTTCATTTTCAGGATGACCTGCGTGTCCTTTGACCCATTCCCAGTTCACAGTGTGGCGCGCTTGTGCTTTATCTAAACGCTGCCAGAGTTCTACGTTCTTCACTGGTTTCTTTGCGGCGGTTTTCCAGCCGTTTTTCTTCCAACCAAGGATCCAACCCGTCACACCGTTTTTGACGTATGTGCTATCGGTCACGATGGTCAGTTCAGAAGCGCGCTCCAGCACTTCAAGCGCGGAAATAGCGGCCATCAATTCCATTTGATTGTTTGTCGTAAGCTCAGCGCCGCCGCTAAGCTCGCGCTGTTTGAGAATTTCGTCCCCCTGCATCGCTCGCATCAGAACGCCCCAACCGCCAGGGCCGGGATTACCGCTACATGCGCCGTCTGTATAGGCTATCAAATTCGGCATGTTATTGTTTCCTACCTTGCAAAGACACCCAATCGGCCATTGACCCATCCATACCTTTGTCGGTCCCTTGATTGCGATAGATTATCGTTAGCCCCGTTTGGGTGAGCATGTCTTCTAACTCATCTGCGCTGAAATAGGAGTATTTGCGCCCGATACGATCCCGCTTTTCGCCAATTCCTGCTTTCATAGCGATATGAAAGACGCCATCTGATTTAAGTGCTCGTACGATTTGTTCTATGTGCCCTTCAACCGCATCACGTCGGGCGTGAAGAAGGCTGAAATTAGCGAAAACGCCATCGTAGTGGTCCGTTGCGTTCAGTTGATCAAACGTCTTACACCGCGCGGTCACGCCATCATGCGCGCTTGCCAGTTTGACCATTTCGACAGAGGCGTCTGTTGCATCAACCTCAAATCCAGCTTGTGCCATGAGTTTGGCGAAGTGCCCGGGGCCGCAACCAAGATCGAGGATCCGACCACCTGCATCAACGTTTTTTAAAAAAGCTGTGAAATCTGCGCCATATGCGTCATTGCTCGTCAGCTCTGCGTATTCACCCGCTTTGGCGTTGTAGACTTCAAGAGTTTCTTGATCACTCATCCCAAAAGTACTCCGATAAGCAAAGATATGATGACGATCCCGCTGAGCAGTATACGTAATGGCATCCACCATTCAGGCGTGAGGCCCCATTTGCTGAACATCCAATCGAGCGCGAGTAGACCTACAAAGCCAGCGATCAGGTAAATCCCCGCGCTTGTTGGGCCGCCACCTGTCATGAAGAACGCCCAAAGAGCAGGCAGTACAGAAAGCGCGTAGCCAGTGGCCGCTTGGTTGCCGTCCGCTTTTGTCGCGAACCCCCAAAGCACGCCAGACATGAATGCTAAGATGACTGCGCCATAAAAGAGCTGCACATATGGCCCGACAAAACGCGGACCAATCAATTGCGCGCTCACGAGTGCGAAATCGGGCAGGGCGGTTGTGATTGCACCCCAGATGAATGGGATCGTGCCCGCCAACCCTAAAACAAGCGGTGCGCGGGGTATCATGATGCTTCACGCAAAACGCGTGGGACTTTGAATTCTACGTTTTCTTTCGCTGTTTCAACGACTTCAACAGTGACATCGTATTTCGCTTTGAAGGCATCAATCACTTCAGTGATCAAAACATCTGGCGCAGAGGCTCCGGCGGTAATGCCGATGCTATCGATCCCTTCTAGTGCGCGCCAATCAATATCTGTCGCGCGCTGGACAAGTTGGGAATAGCTACATCCCGCTTTCGCACCGACTTCAACCAGACGCTTTGAGTTTGATGAATTTGGCGCGCCTACGACAAGCATTGCATTTGTTTTCGCAGCCATTGCTTTGACTGACTCTTGGCGGTTCGTCGTGGCGTAGCAGATGTCTTCCTTATGCGGTCCTTGGATCGCTGGAAAACGCTCTTGTAGCGCGGCTACGACATCAGCAGTGTCATCTACAGAGAGCGTGGTTTGCGTAACAAATGCAAGCTTTTCAGGGTCGCGTACTTCAAGTGTCGCGACATCGCTGGCTTCTTCAACCAACAGAACTTCACCCTCGGGGAGTTGCCCCATTGTGCCGACGGTCTCTGGGTGACCTTCATGGCCGATCATGACAAGCTGAAGCCCGTTCGCGCTATGGCGTTCTGCTTCGATGTGCACTTTGCTTACCAGAGGGCAGGTGGCATCGACAAACAGCATTTCGCGTTTTGCGGCATGGGCTGGGACGGATTTTGGCACACCGTGCGCCGAAAAAATGACCGGACGGTCATCAGGGCATTCGTCCAATTCTTCGACAAAAACAGCCCCCTTATCGCGCAGGGCATCAACAACGAATTTATTGTGTACTATTTCGTGGCGCACAAACACCGGTGCGCCCCATTTCTCCAGCGCCATTTCAACAATTTTAATGGCGCGATCTACGCCTGCGCAGAACCCACGCGGCGCAGCAAGATACAGGGTTAGCGGCTTAGCGGTCATCTAAAACTCCATCGAGAAAAGCAAAGCGTTTTGGTTTCTCAAGAGGTAGCGTGGGACGGCGCTGTGGTCCAGTGGAACAAATCGCTACAAATGCAAAAGCCGAAGCGATGTGCTCCGGCTTTTGATGTGATTAGTTGGCTGCTGCTGCGACCGGTTCTCTTTCGATCATCGGCTCGCGCGGGGGACGTCCCAACACGTCCTTTAGCTCATCAAGCTCAATGAAGTTGTCTGCTTGGCGGCGCAACTCGTCAGAAATCATTGGTGGCTGACTACGGATCGTTGAGACCACAGAAACGCGCACGCCTTGACGTTGCAGGCTCTCGATGAGTGGTCGGAAATCGCCATCACCTGAGAAAAGAACGATGTGATCGACGCGTGGTGCAAGCTCCATAGCATCGACTGTGAGTTCGATGTCCATGTTGCCTTTTACTTTGCGACGCCCTTGGCTGTCCGTATATTCCTTGGCCTGCTTGGTCACCATTGTGAAGCCGTTGTAGTTCAGCCAATCGACCAAAGGTCGGATCGGGGAGTACTCATCGTTTTCCAATAATGCTGTGTAATAGAACGCGCGTAACATTTTTCCGCGGCGCATAAATTCTTGCCGCAAAAGTTTATAATCGATGTCGAACCCAAGCGCTTTGGCTGCTGCGTATAAGTTCGACCCATCGATGAACAGCGCGAGCCGTTCGTCTTTATAAAACATAATTGTCCTTTCAGGTCAGATCCGCCATGCCGTGAGTGTGTGAGTGGTATAAAAATAAATTTGCGGCGGATCCGGACTGTAAGTTAGGTCCATCTTGAGTTTGAGGCAAGAGTGAAGAGCGCGAAAAATATGGGCACACTACGGAAAGACGGTCGTTTGCAGCTTGTCGCTTTGGGGGCAAATGTATCTGCGAACGGCGAGCCACTTACACAAAATCTTAGCCATGCGATTAAAGCAATATCCGACAGTGGCTTCGACCTTCGCGCTGTGAGTCGATTCTTTAGTACTCCCTGTTTTCCAGCTGGAGCGGGACCCGACTATGTGAACGCTGCTTTGGTTGTGCGCACGGCACTTTTCCCGTCGCAATCGCTCGAGCGGCTGCATGAGATTGAAGCACAGTTTGGCCGTGAGCGGGTCCAACGTTGGGGGCAGCGCACGCTTGATCTTGATCTGATTGGGGTAGGGGACGACGTGCTACCAGATGAAGCTGAATATCATAGGTGGCGGGCGCTAGACCCTGCTTTGCAAGCCCAAGCGGCACCCGATAGATTGATATTACCGCATCCAAGGCTGCAAGACCGCGCGTTTGTACTTGTCCCGTTGGTTGATATCGCGCGCCATTGGCCGCATCCTGTTTTAGGTGAAACGCTTGAGCAACTTTTGTCGCGCTTACCTCAGCAAGATCTTGCTGAGGTTGTGCCACTGTAGTGTCAGCACGCCCTTGAATATCTGCTTGTCAAGCCTAGTTTTGAGGTCTAGAAGGCGTGGTTTCTAGCACCACATCAAATCGGAGAGCATCATGGCCCGAGTTACAGTAGAAGATTGCGTCGACAAGGTACCTAACCGGTTTGATCTCGTTATGCTTGCGGCACACCGTGCACGCGAAATTTCAGCGGGTGGTGCAATCACGGTAGAGCGTGACAATGACAAAAACCCCGTCGTTTCATTGCGTGAAATCGCAGACGAGACGCAGTTGGCAGATGATTTGCGCGAGCGTTTGATTGAAAGCAATCAGACCCAGATCGAAGTCGATGAGCCTGAAGAAGACGCAATGGCGCTTCTCATGGGTGCAGAAGCGGACAAGCCTGTAGAAGACGATATGTCCGAAGAGAAGTTGCTTCGCGCTTTGATGGAAGCACAAGGGCAAGGCTAAGTCACTTACGCGCGTAAGGCACTAGATGGATGACCACACCACTGATCTGATGTCCCCCGATGCGCTGCTTGCCACAGTCCGCACCTACAACCCGAAGACAAATGAAAAGTTGATTAGGGATGCGTTTGCCTATGGCGAGCGCATGCACGAAGGTCAGTACCGTCATTCGGGCGAACCCTATTTCACACATCCTATCGCTGTGGCTAGTATTCTAGCGGATCAAAAACTTGACGATGCCACGCTGATCACAGCGCTGTTGCACGACACGATTGAAGACACGAAGTCCACCTATGGTGAGGTCGCTGACATGTTCGGCGATGACATCGCCAAGCTTGTGGATGGCGTGACAAAGCTCACAAATTTGCAGCTCAGCTCCAGTGAAACCAAGCAAGCCGAGAATTTTCGTAAATTGTTTGTTGCGATGGCCAAAGACCTAAGGGTTATCTTGGTAAAGCTGTCGGATCGGTTGCATAATATGCGTACGATCAAAGCAATGAAGCCTGAAAAGCAAGTCGTAAAAGCGCGTGAAACTATGGACATTTACGCCCCCCTCGCGGGGCGCATGGGTATGCACTGGATGCGCGAAGAGCTTGAGGACCTCGCGTTCAAAGTTCTAAATCCCGAAGGGCGCGCATCGATCATTCGCCGCTTTATCCGCTTGCAGAAAGAAACTGGCGATGTGATCCACAAGATCACTGGCGATATGCGCAAAGAATTAGGTGAACATCAGATCGAAGCGCAGATCTATGGGCGTGCCAAAAAGCCTTATTCGATCTGGCGTAAGATGCAGGAAAAAGAGCAAGGGTTTTCCCGCCTCTCTGACATCTATGGCTTTCGCATCATCACGCAAAGCGAAGAGGACTGTTATCGCGCATTAGGTATTATCCACCAGCGCTGGTTCGCTGTGCCTGGTCGCTTCAAAGATTATATCAGTCAGCCTAAGACGAATGGCTATCGCTCTATTCACACGACTGTTTCAGGGCGTGATGGGAAACGCGTTGAGGTGCAAATCCGCACACAGCAAATGAACGATGTGGCCGAAGCGGGTGTTGCGGCGCATTGGTCTTACCGCGATGGAATCCGCTCTCAAAACCCCTTTGCGGTAGACCCCGTAAAATGGGTGGCAAGCCTGAACGAACAGTTTGGCGCAGAGGATGATCACGAGGATTTCCTCGAGGCCGTTAAGCTTGAGATGTATTCCGATCAGGTCTTTTGTTTCACCCCCAAGGGCGAGGTCGTGAAGCTGCCACGCGGAGCGACGCCGCTTGATTTTGCTTACGCAATTCACACGCGCATCGGCAGTGCCTGCGTTGGCGCAAAGGTTGATGGATTGCGCGTGCCACTTTGGACGCGTTTGAAGAACGGTCAATCCGTAGAGATTGTGACTGCGGAAGGACAGCTGCCGCAGTTTAACTGGCTGGACATTGCTGCGACGGGAAAGGCCAAAACCGCGATCCGTCGCTCTTTGCGCGAACAAGATCGTGATCGTTTTATCAAGCTCGGGGGCGAACTCGCGCGCGCGGCGTTTGAAAACGTAGGACGCAAAGCGACAGATAAAGCGCTGAGGACAGCTGCAAAAACGCTCCGGCTTGGGGCTTCCAAAGACGTGCTTGCTGAACTTGGGGCGAGCATGATTACCGCAAATGAAGTCGTGCGTGCGGTCTATCCAGAGCTTGTGGAAAAAACTGACGCGAATATCGACAGTGCTCGGGCTGTTATCGGCCTTGAGCATCGCCAGGCTCATGAGCGCGCGCTTTGTTGTCAGCCGCTTCCTGGTGAGCGGATCGTTGGTATTACCCAGCGCGGGCGCGGCGTTGTTGTGCATGCAATCGACTGCCAAGCGCTGAGCCAGTTTGAGGATCAGAACCAGCGTTGGATCGATCTACATTGGCAGGCAGGCACGCATCCCCCAATTCACGCGGCGCGACTTGACGTAACGATAGGCAATGACGCAGGGGTAATGGGACGGATTTGCACATTGATTGGCGAGCAAGGAGCCAATATCTCAGATCTTGCGTTTACGGATCGCAAGCCGGACTTCTACCGTTTGCTCTTGAGCGTGGACTTACGTGATGCGGAGCATTTGCATTCTATCATTTCAGTCCTTTCAGCCGAAGATGATGTGGCAGAAGTGGCGCGTCATCAAAATCCAAATGACGCAGACAAAAGCGTCACCGAGATAGGATCGCACCTTGGTTTTCAAACGCCGGGATAGACGCAACTGGCTCAGAGCGATCTGGGAAGTCATCTACCCCAAGGGTGGATGGACGCGCGCGTTCCACTACGTGAAGCACCGCGTGCGCCGACTGCCAGATTCGCCAGAACGCATTGCGCGTGGCATTTTCGCCGGTGTTTTTACATCTTTCACGCCGTTTTTTGGATTGCACTTTGTCGTCTCGGTTCTGCTTGCGCGCATCATAAACGGCAATTTGTTTGCCTCGATCCTCGCCACGTTTTTTGGCAACCCTTTAACCTTTGTGCCGATTGCCTATTCTTCTCTTAAAACGGGCTATTGGTTGACCGGTATGAACGTAGATGCAGATCGTGTGCGTCACGGCCTTGGTGAAATGTTCTACAGCGCTAGCCACGATTTATGGTTCAATTTCAAAGCACTGTTTAACAATAAGACACCGGAATGGGCGGGGTTGATCGAGTTTTATAACGATGTGTTTTACCCCTATATGATCGGCTCTTTGATACCGGGCGTGCTGTCGGGTTTGGTGTGTTACTACTTGTCGGTGCCGGTCATCCGAGCCTATCAAAAACGCCGCAACAAAGGCGTGCTCAAAGCGCGTCTTGCACGTTTGAAAGAAAAGGCCGCAGAAAAGAGCGCCAAGAAAGCCGCGGAAAAAAGCTAGATCGCACTGGCCTTAGCGGCCCATCGCTTTACTCTGCTACTCAAGTTTAATTCGGAGGGCTTCACATGGCTCAAAAACTCCCTTTGCGCTTAGGCGTTAATATCGATCACGTTGCAACTCTTAGGAATGCACGCGGCGGTGCTTTGCCCGACCCTGTCCGTGCAGCCTTAGTGGCACAAGAGGCGGGTGCAGACGGCATTACGGCGCACCTTCGTGAAGATCGCCGTCATATTCGCGATGCGGATATCGATGCTCTGATGGAAGCGTTGAGCATCCCGCTTAATTTTGAAATGGCCGCAACGGATGAGATGCAGGCAATCGCGTTGCGCCATAAACCGCATGCCGTGTGTCTGGTGCCTGAAAAGCGCGAAGAACGCACGACCGAGGGTGGCTTGAACGTTGCCCAAGACGAAAACAATCTTGCCCACTTTATCGCACCCTTGCGCGAAGCAGGATCACGCGTTTCGATTTTTATCGCAGCCGATAAGAAGCAGATCGACAGTGCCCATCGCATTGGTGCTGAGGTGATCGAATTGCACACCGGTGCCTATTGCGATGCGTTTGCTGAGGGCGATTTTGAGACCCGCGATCGCGAGCTCGCGGCAATGACGGAAATGGCCGCCTATGCCCACGAGCTTGGTCTTGAAGTACATGCAGGGCACGGTCTGACCTATGAAGACGTCACGCCCGTCGCGCAATTGCCACAAGTGCAAGAAGTAAACATCGGACATTTCATCATCGGCGAAGCAGTGTTTCGCGGGCTTGGTCCAGCGATAGAGGAAATGCGTCGTGTGCTTGATTTAGCGCGTCCATGACGGGCTGGGAGCTCGCAGCGCTGTTGCTGGCTTGGGGGCTCGGGGGCGGGTCACCAGGCCCTGCGACTTTGACGATTAGCGGTACAGCGATGTCTCGCGGTCGTATAGCGGGTGTTGTTTCTGGCTTTGGTATTGTGTGCGGGTCGGCATTTTGGGGGATCGCGTCCGCACTTGGGATGGGTGCAGTGATGCTGACCAACGCTTGGCTATTTCTCGCGCTAAAGTACATTGGCGCGCTGTATTTAGGCTACTTGGCGTTGAAGTCCTTTCGCTCCGCATGGCAGGGCAGCGCCGCAAAAGAACAGGCCGCGTTGAAAGGTGGCTTAAAACGCGTGTTTGCCAAAAGCCTTGCGATCCACCTTACCAACCCCAAAGCAATACTTGGATGGGGGGCAATCTATGCAATTGCACTTCCCAAAGACGCTGCGACCTCTGATTTGTTGGTTTTGTTCTCACAGCTGATCTGCGTTTCAACGGTGGTTTTCATCGGCTATGGTATTTTGTTTTCCAATTCTTGGCTCGTTGAGCGGTATCGACGCGCGCGGCGCGGTTTCGAGATTGGATTTGGTATGCTGTTTGGCGCGGCGAGCTTAAAAATTCTTACGACCAAGGCGATCTGATCTATGATCCTAGGTATCGGCACTGATCTTGCAAATATTGAGCGTATCGCTGGCACGCTTGAGCGTTTCGGCGATCGCTTCAAGAACCGTGTGTTCACTGATGTTGAGCAAGCCAAAGCAGAGCGTCGTAAAGATGTGGCAGGCACCTATGCCAAACGCTGGGCTGCGAAGGAAGCATGCTCCAAGGCGCTTGGAACTGGATTGGCAATGGGGATCGCTTGGAAGGACATGTCAGTCACCAATTTACGCAGTGGTCAGCCGGTGATGCATGTGACGGGCTGGGCAGCGAAACGCGTGCAAGAGATGACACCGGACGGATACGAAGCTGTGCTTCACGTCACGTTGACAGATGATCACCCGTGGGCGCAGGCCTTTGTTGTGATCGAGGCGCGGCCCATCGCGGCAAAATAGCGTTGTACAGCGCCCATCCGTGCGGTTGACATAAAGCCATGCGCCCCTCATGTAGCGTGCACCTGCGAATTGGAGAGAAGCACATGGCCGAAGCCGAAAAAAAAGGCAATCCAGTCATCGAGACGATCAAAACTATTGTGTATGCGCTGCTCATCGCAGGCGTGTTCCGCACGATATTTTTTCAGCCCTTCTGGATTCCATCGGGGTCGATGAAAAACACGCTTTTGATCGGTGATTTCCTGTTCGTGAACAAGATGGCCTATGGCTACTCCTACGCGTCTTGCCCATCGGTGATTATCCCGCGGTTTGGTATCAATCTGGATGCAAAGAGCTTTTGCGGTTTCGCAGATGGTGACAACACACGTCTCTTCGGTGGTGAGCCTGAGCGCGGTGATGTTGTTGTGTTTCGTCACCCAGTCTCCGGCCGTGATTTCGTGAAGCGCTTGATCGGTATGCCGGGCGACAAAGTGCAGGTCAAAGGTGGCGTTGTGTTCATCAACGGTGAAGCGGCACCGCAAGAACCTGCAGGTATCTTCGAAGAAGTTGCTGCTGCGCAGGGGCCGCATCGTTTGCGCCCGCGCTGCGCCAATGGCCCTGTGGGCGAGGGCGGCACATGCAACAAAGAACAGTTTACTGAAACGCTGCCCAATGGTGTGCAGCATTCAATCTTGAACATTGGCACTCAACGTTCTGATGATACGCCGGTTTATACGGTTCCTGAGGGCAATTACTTCTTCATGGGTGATAACCGTGACAACTCTTCTGATAGCCGCGTGCCGAACGCTGCCGGTGGTGTTGGATTTGTGCCCTACGAGAACCTGATTGGTCGTGCGGATCGTGTGATGTTCTCATCCGCTGGTCGCTCCATGCTGTTCTTCTGGACATGGCGGTCTGATCGTTTCTTCAAAGCAGTCGATTGATCTAATGAAGCTGTCGGCAGATCTTCAGGCGTTGCAAAAGCGGATCGAGTACCGCTTTGAGCAGGGCGAGCTGCTGACCGAAGCTGTGACCCATTCCTCCATGTCCTCGCCTTCGCGCGGGGACAATCAGCGTCTTGAATTCCTTGGGGACCGTGTCCTTGGTTTGGTTATGGCTGAAGCGCTCCTTGGCGCAGATGTGAAAGCCTCTGAAGGTCAGCTTGCGCCGCGCTACAACGCACTTGTGCGCAAGGAAACTTGCGCAGATGTTGCGCGTGAGATTGGGCTTGGCGATGTGCTTCGTCTGGGCCGTTCAGAAATGAAAAGCGGTGGACGTCGTAAATTGGCGTTGCTTGGTGATGGCATGGAGGCGCTGATCGCAGCGGTCTATGTTGATGGCGGGTTTGATGCGGCTCAAGCTTTGATCCTGCGGCTTTGGGGCAAGCGGATCACAAGCGTTGAAGCGGACGCGCGCGACCCGAAAACCAGTCTGCAAGAATGGGCACAGTCGCGTGGGTTCGCGCCGCCAGCCTACGTAGAAACGGCACGGTCTGGACCGGATCACGCCCCACATTTTACAATCGAAGCGCGGCTTGAAAATGGCGAGATCGCAAGCGCTGAAGCCGGATCAAAACGGCTCGCGGAACAAGCAGCGGCAAAGTCCCTGCTGGCAAGGATGATGGCAGATGACTGATAGGCAAACTCGTGCGGGCTTTGTTGCGCTGATCGGGGAACCGAACGCAGGCAAATCTACGCTCACGAACCGCATGGTTGGCGCGAAAGTGTCTATTGTGACCCATAAGGTTCAAACCACGCGCGCGCGCATTCGTGGCGTCGCACTTGAAGGGGCATCGCAACTCGTCTTCGTGGACACGCCCGGTTTGTTCAAACCTACACGTCGCCTAGACCGTGCCATGGTCGCGGCCGCTTGGGGCGGAGCCGCCGATGCGGATGTTGTTGTCCTGATGATCGAAGCCAATCGCGGCATAACCGAAGGCGTCGAACGCATTCTGGAAGGGCTGCAAGACTTTGGCGAAAGCCGCAAGATTGCATTGGCGATTAACAAGATTGACCGGATCAAGTCCGAAGCGTTGCTCGAATTGTCTGAAAAGATGAACGAAGCCTATCCCTTCGTGGCGACCTTTATGATCTCAGCTGAGCGTGGTCACGGCGTTGACGCGCTGAAAGAATGGCTTGCAGGCGAAGTGCCTGAGGGGGCGTGGCTATACCCAGAGGATCAAATTGCTGATCTGCCGCTACGGATGATCGCGGCCGAAATGACCCGTGAAAAGTTGACGTTGCGGCTGCACCAAGAGCTTCCTTATCAGCTGACGGTTGAGACTGAAGCTTGGGAAGAACGCAAAGATGGATCGTGCAAGATTGATCAACTGATTTACGTCATGCGCGATGGCCACAAAGGGATCGTCCTTGGCAACAAAGGCGAGACAATCAAAGCTGTCGGCAAAGCGGCGCGCGAAGAGCTGGTCGAATTTTTGGGCCGCAAAGTGCATTTGTTTTTGCAGGTCAAAGTGCGTCCTAACTGGCTGGAAGAAAGCGAACGCTACGACGAAATGGGCCTGAACTTCAAAGACGGGAACTCATGACCCGCCTCACCACGCGGTTTTGGGTGGATGCCTATCTGACCCGCCTGCGGGTGAATGATATCGCGGCTTTTGTCGTGGCGCATGGCGATGATACTGCTGGCGCAGTTCTTGTGAAGTCGGCCACGTTGGACGGCAAAGCACAGCTTTTCCAGCGTAGCTATGACCTTCTGGAAGACACCCGTGTTTGGGCGGTCTTGAGTGAGGGGGATGAGCGGGATGTAGACGCCTCTATCGCCAAGCAACGCCAGTTTGATAGCGATGTTTGGGTGATCGAGGTCGAGGATCGTCAAGGCCGTACATTGCTTGGTGAGCAGGGGTTACAATAGATGGAATGGCGCGATCAGGGAATTCTTCTCTCTGTGCGCCGTCACGGTGAAACCAGCGCTATTATTGATGTGTTTACGGTGGAACATGGCCGGCATTCAGGAATTGTGCGAGGTGGCACGTCACGCAAGATTGCCCCGATTTTGCAACCCGGTGCGCAACTTGATGTCAGCTGGCGCGCGCGGCTTGAAGACCACCTTGGCAGCTACACGGTGGAGCCTTTGCGCTCTCGTGCAGCGGCGGCGCTTGGGGATCGGTTGTCACTTGCAGGTTTGAACGCTGTGACCGCATTACTTGCGTTTGCATTGCCTGAGCGCGAAGCTAATCCAAAGCTCTACAAACAAAGTGAACAATTGCTCGATTTGCTTGGACAACATGAAGTCTGGCCACTGGCGTATTTGCGGTTTGAAATTGCTTTGCTAGAGGCGACTGGCATGGGTCTTGATCTTAGGGCGTGTGCGGTTACGGGAACCAATGAAAACCTCATTTACATTTCCCCCCGTACCGGGCGTGCCGTGAGTGAGCAGGTGGCAGGGCCTTGGGTGAACAAGCTGCTTGCGTTGCCACCAATCCTGAAAGACGAGGGGACAGGAAGCGATGCAGAAATTGAGCAAGCGCTCAGAACAACGGGTTTTTTCCTGAGCGAAAAACTTGCTCCAACCCTCGGAAATCGCCCCCTGCCAGAGGCGCGAGGGCGTTACGTTGATCTGTTCTCGCGTCAGGTTACTTCGACTTAAACACCATCGTCGCGCCGTCGTCGTTTGACAGGATCAAAGTCTCATTGCCGACTTCAGACAAGGTCATCGCGGTCAGCGCTTTGAAGAACGCGTTCTCGTCTGCCAAATTGGGACAGGCCATTTTCGTAACCATTGTCGGGCCAACTTCAAACCAAGGGTAGGGCGCTTTCTGCTTCACTGAATAACGGTTGCAAGGAGCTTGTCCTTTGATCCAGCTTGCGTTGTCAAATTCCATGGTTGCGCGGGCAGCAAACGCTTTTCCGTCTATTTCTGTCAAAACCCAAACTTTGTCGGATGCCCCATATTTAGCAAGGCTTTCATCGCCAGCACAGGCTGTTCCAAGCAAGAGCGCAAAGGCGGCAATCAGACGTATCATGCAACGCTCGCTCGGATCGCGCGAATATTGTCGCCGTATGGTGCAGGGTTGCTCACTGAGCCGCCTTTGAACACAGCTGAGCCTGCCACAAGCACATCAGCACCCGCGTCCACGCAAAGCTTCGCTGTGTCTGGTGTCACACCACCGTCAATTTCGATATGAACGGGGCGGTCCCCGATCATCGCACGCAGCTCAGCGATTTTTGGGGCAAGCGGAATGAACTTTTGGCCACCAAAGCCCGGGTTCACGGTCATTACGCAGACCAAGTCGCAGATGTCCAAGAGATGCTCAACCGCACTTGCGGGTGTCCCGGGGTTCAATGCAACGCCTGCTTTAGCACCAGCGCCACGAATAGCTTGCAAGGTGCGGTGAATATGCGGGCCTGCCTCCACATGGGCCGTGATAAAATCTGCACCGGCCTGCGCAAACCCATCGATGTAGGCATCGACAGGTGAAATCATCAGATGCACGTCCATGACCGTTTTGATGTGTGGTCGGATCGCTGCGCATGTCGTCGCACCAAAGCTGAGGTTTGGAACAAAGTGTCCATCCATCACGTCAACGTGGATCCAGTCCGCGCCTTGTGCTTCCACTGCCTCGATTTCCGCACCGAAATTGGCAAAGTCAGCAGAAAGGATGGAAGGTGCAATTTTTACGGAGCGATCAAAGGACATTGGGCAGTTTCCTGAGCAGGTTTCGATTTGAGCCCCTCATAGCGCGCCCCGCCCCCCCGCGATAGGGGGTTTTCCTTATACGGCGATGCAGGCTACGATTACGCATTATAATAATTTTTATTGAGATCTCTTATGCGCATTTTGCTTTTCCTGCTTTTTCTTACACTGCCGTTTTCACTTTCTGCTCAAAGCGAAAATCAACCTGATGGGGCCATCGCTGTCGAAGATAGCGCGTCTCAAGACGCGGCGATCGCTGTACGAATTCGGGATATCTTGTCTGAACTTGATGGGTATGAAGATGTAACGGTCACGGTCACCTCTGGCATTGTCACGATGCGGGGCACGACGCTCGACAGTGAAAAAATTGCGCGATTGAATGAGTTAGCGGGCCGTGTCCAAGGCGTGGTTGCGATTGAAAATAGCGTGACCGAGACGACCGATGTCGTTAAGCGCCTCAACCCCGCAGTAGAACGTTTCCGCGCGCGCATGGCACAAGTGATCGCGTTCGTGCCTTTGGCCTCGGTTGCACTTTTGGCATTCATTATTATCGTCTTTGTTGGGTTTTTCATCGCTCGTATGCGCCAACCTTGGAATAGGCTCGCCCCGAATGCTTTTATTGCGGACATCTATCGTCAAATCCTGCGACTTGGATTTATGGTCGGTGGCTTGGTCGTCGCGTTGGATATCATGGGCGCGACGGCGCTGCTTTCGACTATTTTGGGTGCTGCCGGTATCATCGGTCTCGCCATCGGTTTTGCGGTGAAAGATACAGTTGAGAATTTCATCGCGTCTATCATGCTCTCCATCCGTCAACCGTTTCGTCCCAATGACACAATAGAAATTGGTGGGGACACAGGCAAAGTCATTCGCCTGACCTCGCGCGCGACGATCTTACTGAGCTTTGATGGCAACCACATTCGCATTCCGAATGCGACCGTCTTCAAAAGCCGTATCGTTAACTTTTCGCGTAATGATGAGCGCCGTTTCAAATTCTCGCTTGGCCTCGCGCCTGAAACGGATTTCGTCGATGCGCAGCGGATCGCTTTGGAAAAGCTGCAAGAGCTGCCATTCGTTTTGGGAACACCTGCGCCTGCGGTTTGGATCGATGAGATTGGTGACAGCACAATTTCGATCACCTGCACTGGTTGGATTGAGCAACACAAGTCCTCCTTGGTTGCTGCGCGCGGTGAATCGATTCGCCTTGTTAAGCTCGCGTTGGAAAAAGCGGATGTGCAAATGCCCGAACCGACCTACCGCGTTCTTTCACCGTCTTTGGCCAAGCTGGCCTCTGCCGAAGAAAGTGTGACCGATGGAATGTACAAAGAGCTCGCGCGGGACGCGGATATTCGTGAGGAAAGCCAAGTGTCTATGGATGTTGATGCCGTCACAGACGCAGCGCTTGAGCAGATTGTGCAAGCAGAGCGCGAAGAGACAGAAGACAGCGATCTGCTGCGTCGTGAAGCGCCTGAAGAATAAGTGCATTTTTTGTAAATAGGCACTTGATCGTCGCGCGCGCGCGGCTTAGATAGCGACGCACGTTGGGATGTAGCCAAGTGGTAAGGCAACTGTTTTTGGTACAGTGTACCGTAGGTTCGAATCCTACCATCCCAGCCAGCACCTTTCTCTGACATATCCGATGCGAGACTGATGTCAGATAGTGTCGTGTTATCCGTGGGTTACACCGTTGGGTTTGTAATGCAGACTGGAACATGGCTCTGAATTGGGCGCAGATATGCCATCAGTCTGAGACTGGCATTTCGGCGATACGAGGTTGAGTAAAAGCGATGGTGAGCCACTCCTGATGGACTTGACTTCTCGCAATTAACACGGCTGCAAATCACGCTCTGATTTCGAATATTAGGGCAAATGTGGAAGCTGAATTATTGTGCAAAATCAACGGTCTGGCCCAATTTCCACGCTCAATTTGTGGCGTGTTTTCAATGGGTTAGAAACAAGAGTGTACCGTGTTTTCGAATCCGATCCGCCCAGCCAGTACCTTCCTATGATATTGCCGATGCGAGTGTGGCGCGAAATAGTGATGACTTATCCGTGGGTTACGCCGTTGGGTTTGTAATGCAGACTGGAACGTGGACCTGAACTAGGCGCAGATATGCCATCAGTCTGAGGTCGGCATTTCGGCGATACGAGGTTGAGGTGGGGGCTCAAAGAGTCACGATCAATGCGCGTTGCTCAGCCCAGTTTATTGGGATGGCGTGTCGCAGACACCAATCAGATGTGAGCCCAAACGGCTGCGTGCCATCCATAACATCGCGGATGATGTCCGGTGCGAGGAACGCGAGTTCGATCATCTGCTGGACGCGTCGTTTCGAAGTTTGATGACTTGCTGCGATTTGAGAGAACGTCTTGCCTGCCTTGATCTGTTCGAACCAGTGATGAGCCTTTGCGATATTTTTGATCAATGTCTCGTCACGCTGGCCTGGCGCATCTGCAAAGATCAGCTTTGTTTCCACACCGCGTTTACGGATCTGGAAGGGGGCTTTGATGGTGAGTGGATCTTGGGTTTGGTCATCCAAATTGCAATCTAACAACTTGGAAGTTTGCTCTTGGTCTAAGCAAATGTTCAGCTCGCCAGCTTTCAGATCGATGCGCTTGATAAGTTCAAGCCATGAAGTAACCCTGTCACCGGTGCCATCAATTTTGAGCTTGGCATCTGCAATTTCAGCAGCAGTTGCATCTGGAAAGAGCGATCCAAAGAATGACGGAGCTTTTAGGTGCTTGGCGATCACATGGGCGACCTTGCTCTCCAGTTCGGCAGCAGGCAATCGCCAACCATCCTTGTTCTTTGCGCCGCTGTCTTTGATCAACCGATGCGAGACGTAGTAGCGAAGCCGAGTGCCAGTCTTCGTCTTGCTGTGCGATGGTGTCAGCCGATCCCCCGTCTCATCATAGATCTTACCGCAGAGCAGTGAGCTTTGCTTTGCGGTCTTGCGAGCCCTGTTTTTGCTCGCACCGTCCTGCAGCATTGTTTGAATGCGATCCCAACGCTCTGGTGTGATGATCGCTTCATGCTGTCCTTCGTGTACAAGCGTCTTGTGCTTGATCCGACCAGCATAGAGAGGGTTGGTGAGGATCTGATGGATATGACCGCGATCGAAGGGAACGCCGCCTGCGCGTTTGCCAGACGCCGTGCATCGTTGCTTGCTGCGCAGTCTAAGTTTATCTGCAGCTGCCTTCACGCCTCGTACAGTTCCATGCTCCTGATACAGATCGTAGAGCCTGCGCACCGTCGCCGCTTCAGCCTCATTGATCTTAAGCGTCCTTCCATCTGCGTCATACCCAAGCGGCACCAGCCCACCCATCCAGAGCCCCCTGCGCTTGGAGGCGGCAATCTTGTCGCGGATGCGTTCAGCGGTCACTTCCCGTTCGAACTGGGCAAATGACAGCAACATGTTCAGCGTCAGGCGTCCCATGCTTGTGGCCGTGTTAAAGGATTGCGTGACAGAGACAAAAGACGCTTCTGCTTCATCAAGCGTATCCACGATCTTGGAGAAGTCCGCGAGCGATCGCGTTAACCTGTCGATCTTATAGACGACGATCTGATCAACACGCCCGTCTGCAATGTCTTGCAAGAGCTGACGCAGGGCAGGGCGCTCTAGCGAGCCACCAGACAAGCCGCCATCGTCATAGTGTTCCGGCAGCAGCACCCAACCTTCGTGCTTCTGGCTGGATATGTAAGCCGCGCAGGCTTCGCGTTGTGCGTCTAGCGAGTTGAACTCTTGCTCCAATCCATCCTCAGAGGACTTTCGTGTATAGATGGCGCAGCGCAGCTTCTTCATTGCGATGACTTAACTTTAGCGTTCAGTCCAAAGAAGCGCGGCCCCGACCAGGTCGCCCCTGTGATGTGCTTGGCGATGGCGGACAAAGACCGCCATGTCTTGCCGTCCATCTCAAACCCTCCTTCAACAACATGCACCTGATAGGTCCGCCCATTCCATTCGCGCACAAGATGCGCGCCAGGGCTCAGTGTGGGTGCAATGGCTGACTTAGGCTCATCGCCCGTTGCGATCTGCTGCAAGGCCCTCCGCGTAGACGCTGGAAGCCCACCGCTCTTCTTACACTGCACTTGATATCCCGCCGCGCGCTGCATGAAGCTAACCGACAAATAGGGCGGAGGAGGGGTCCCAAATACGGTAGCCCAATCGCTCAAAGCTGCCGGCCGCTCTGGATTTGGATCACGCCCCATGCGACGCCTCCGGCACAGCAGCAAGTTCCGAATGAATGCGATACTTGGCCAACCCACCACCTGAGGGCTTGCTAGCGATGATGGTAAATCCGTCTTTGCGAAGCCCGCTCATCGCCGCCCGTGTCGTATGATGCTGCCAGCCCAGCTTGTCGCTCAAGGTCGCGATATCGCCGCCAGCCTTGGTCCCCAATAGCTTGATCAATTGCGCTTTCTTCGTCGCGCGCGGTTTTGTCGAAAGTGTCATGTTCGTCTCCTCAGATGATCAACGGAAACATCCCGCTGCTACTGAGAAGAGCCCAGCCTTGCTGAGCGGCGCGCGAATAGGTGCCGCGCGCAGGAACAGTACCGCTCGGAAGTGCGTAACAGTCCAGTCAGAAAGTGAAAAAATTGACACAGATGGCGGAAACCGGACGTTCGCCGCAGGTGCAAGACAAGCTTGTAATTTATCAGAAAGCAGGCGTTGAGATTTCGCGATTTTCCGATGAATATCTCAATCAAATTTTCGACTCTTTTTAGTTTTTGATGTACTCAAAGCTTGCCAAGCTGATTTAACTGACAATAGCACAGACTGCTTGAGTGTTGTCGTCGGCTGAATTCATAGACCTAATAGTCTCACGCGGGCTAAACGTCGGTTGTGTCTAAATGGGGCAACGCAAATACTACAAGAACAAGACATACTGCACGAGATAGGCGGCATTATGTTCCAAAGATTTAGTCGCGACAGATTTGAAAATCGCCTGGTGCGACTCGGATCAAAAGTGCATCAAAAGGCGCACGGCCTCCTTATCATGGTTGCAGTTGTCAGTTGTTACCTGCTGGCAAAAGTAAATTTTCGTAGGGTAAGGGGAAGCAGTCCTTAAGTTTGCCTGGCTGTGAACACAGCTTTGCAGTTAATCGATTGTTGATACAGAAAAAAATATTAAAACGCTTGCCGCAGACAAAAAAACGTTAAGTTATCATCACTTTGAACTCTGCGGAAAAATTAGGCGCAATGTTGGCTAAAAGCGATTTTTCGTAGCATTCAACACTCAAATCCGTTCGGTGCCTTCAAAAAAACTAGTAAGTACTACCGAAGTTGCACATGGGTCTTCGAGTGGACACTTCATTGAAAATACTTGTCGTTGAGCCAGACAAAAGTCGTGCGTGCGAGATTATTGACGCTCTTAAAGATGGCGGTTGGCCGGACGTCTTTGTGATCGCGACATCAACCACATTGGAGCGTATCATGAAGCAGTATAATCCAGATATTGTGTTGATCGATCTTGTTAACCCGGATCGCGATACGTTGGAACATCTCAGCCTTGTTTCGAGCGCGCGCAGTCGCCCTGTCGCGATGTTCGTCGATCACTCGGATGAAGGGATGACACAAGCGGCAATTTCAGCGGGCTTGAGCGCTTATGTTGTGAACGGTCTGCAAAAAGATCGCATCAAGCCAGTGCTCGAAACAGCGATTGCGAGGTTCCAGATGACCGCAAAAATGCAATCGGAGTTAAATGCAGCAAAGCAAGCTCTTACAGACCGCAAAACGATTGATCGCGCCAAAGGATTGTTAATGCGCGCACGAAAAATTTCAGAAGATGAGGCATATGGGCTGATGCGCAAGACTGCGATGGATCAAGGGCGAAAGGTCATAGAAGTCGCCTCTGCATTGGTTACAGCAGCGGAACTTTTGCAGTGAATGGGATGCAGGTAAAATGTGGATATTTACCACTTGTAGACTGCGCGCCGTTGGTGATTGCCAAAGAGCTTAGATTTGCGTCTCAAGAGGGTCTTGATCTGTGCTTATTGAAACAGCCGTCTTGGTCTGCTCTGCGCGATATGCTGGCGTTTGGGCAAATTGAATTCGCACATATGCTCTCACCTATGCCCGTCGCTATGTCGCTCGAACTCGGTGGGATGCCGTCAAAGATCGACGCACTGATGGTCCTTTCAATCAACGGTACTGTCATTGGCGTTTCAGACAGTTTGGCTCAAGCGATGGGCGCAACGCGATGGCACAACGGTTTTGACGACCCGAAAGCAACGTCTAAAGCGTTGTTTGCAACGCAGAGAAAACAATTGCGTATTGGCGTGCCCTTTCCATTTTCGATGCACCGTATTTTACTAGAGCGCTGGCTGACACAATCGCCTGATTACGCAGCAGAGCGGATAGAGATTGTCACAGTGCCACCGCCACGTATGGCGGATGCCGTTAAAAATGGCGCGCTGGATATGTTTTGTGTCGGCGAACCTTGGGGCTCTGTTGCTGTACAGCAAAGTGCTGCGACTTTAATCCTGCCATCTTCAAGCATATGGCAGTTTGCACCTGAAAAGGTTCTGGGCGTGCGCAATGAGTGGGCCGAGGCCAATAAGGAAACTTGCGCATCGATGATCCGAGCAATTTATCGTGCAACGCATTGGCTTGATCAGCCCGAGAACATTGCGCTTGCCACCGAGATCCTTGCACGCTCGCATCACCTTGATCTACCTGATCATGCGATTGAGCCGGCTCTCAGCAATCGGATAGCGACCAAGCTTGATGATCGTGCGCAAACGTCACAGGGCTTTCTTAGCTTTCATAAGAATGCCGCGAATTTTCCTTGGCGCTCGCAGGCGGCCTTCATTGGTGATGCACTTGCGCGATTGCACGGGTTGGACCCCCAAAGCGTCCTTGAACCCGCGCGTGCGTGTTTCCGCTCTGATCTTTATCGCGCTGCATTGATGCCGATTGGCAGTGATTTACCGGGAGCGTCTGAGAAAATTGAAGGAGCTTTGAGCGTTCCAACAGCAGTCTCTTCGCTTAACGGCGAGATGATTCTAGGGCCAGATCGCTTCTTTGATGGCGCGATTTTCGACTTTAGTGGGTCTCAATTGCCTAATTAGTAAGCAAGTTTCTGCGTTGCAGCAAAAAATGCTGCGATAGCAACTTAACCTGCTGGTAACATCTGAAAGTGCGTTGCAAAGTGACCCCTAGGCAAAGATGCCTAACTAAGCTGACGATGCTGTCTGCTAACGAATTCAAGAGCAAAGCCGCTCGATTGATGTATGCACACCTCCCCTCTGCATACGTGAATCGTGCGGCTTTTTGCATTTCTACAGGGATAAAAAGATGAATACTCTCAAATGGCTCCTCGCCTCCACCGCCTTAATCGCTAGTCCTGCCATGGCCGAACTGCTTGATTTGGAGAAGGATGAACTCACCTTTGGGTTCATTAAACTAACCGACATGGCCCCTTTGGCCATTGCTTATGAAAACGGTTATTTTGAAGACGAAGGTTTGTTTGTCACGCTCGAAGCGCAAGCGAACTGGAAAGTGCTTTTGGACGGCGTGATCGACGGCAATCTTGACGGTGCACACATGCTCGCGGGTCAGCCTCTCGCCGCGACAATCGGCTACGGCACCAAAGCACATATCATCACACCTTTCTCGATGGATCTGAACGGTAACGCGATCACAGTGTCGAACGACATTTGGGAGCAGATGAAGCCAAATGTTCCAACGATGGACGACGGTCGTCCACAGCACCCAATCAGCGCCGAAGCGATGGTTCCGGTGGTTGAAGAATACAAAGACCGCGGTGAGCCCTTCAACATGGGCATGGTTTTCCCCGTCTCCACACACAACTACGAGATCCGTTACTGGCTTGCCGCTGGTGGGTTGCAGCCGGGTTATTACTCGCCTGAGGACGTAAGCGGTCAGATCGGTGCGGATGTGTTTCTCTCGGTGACACCTCCACCGCAGATGCCGTCAACGATGGAAGCAGGCACGATCAATGGCTACTCCGTGGGCGAGCCATGGAACCAACAGGCCGTTTTTAAAGGCATCGGTGTTCCGGTCGTCACTGATTATGACATGTGGAAGAACAATCCTGAAAAGGTCTTTGGGATCACCAAAGAGTTCGCCGAAGAGAACCCGAACACAACAACTGCCCTGACCAAAGCGCTGATCCGCGCCGCGATCTGGCTTGACGAAAATGACAACGCCAACCGTGAAGCAGCTGTCGAGATTTTGTCGCGCTCTGAGTATGTGGGCGCGGATGCAGAAGTCATCGCCAATTCTATGACGGGTTTCTTTGAATTCGAGAAAGGCGATGTGCGCCCTGCGCCGGATTTCAACGTGTTCTTTCGGTATGACGCGACTTACCCGTTCTATTCTGATGCGATTTGGTACCTGAGCCAGATGCGTCGCTGGGGTCAAATCGCTGAACCGAAGTCCGACGAGTGGTTCTTTGAAACAGCCAAGTCGGTCTATCGCCCTGACATCTACCTCACCGCTGCGCGCTCGCTGGTGGACGATGGCTTGGTCGATGAGGCGGACTTCCCTTGGGACAGCGATGGCTTCAAAGCCCCGACGCCCGCGAGCGATATCATCGACGGCATCGCCTACGATGGTCGCACGCCCAACGCCTATCTTGAGAGCCTGCCCATCGGCCTGAAAGGTAATCAGATGATCAAAGGCTCCGAAGTCGTCAACTAAGACCTCTGCTCACCGTATTCAGATGCGGTGAGCACCTTTTCCCAATTCTAAATCGAAGGTGTCGAAATGACTGTCATTGACCCAGATACACTTGAAGCAGAAGCAAGGCGCACGCGTCTTTTCACGCGGATCAACAAAGCAGATGCATGGTTCAAAGTGCTGGGCATGGCGTGGCTCACACCTATTCTAAAAGCGGCGGCTGGGGATAATCCAAAGGCGCAAGTATCAGAAATCTGGCGTTTGCTCGGCGTGCCAGTATTGGCGATTGCAGTCTTTATCGCTGGTTGGGCGGCATTGGCACCCACGGTTCAAACATCGCTTGGTGCGATCCCGGGTCCGGTTCAGGTATGGCAACAAGCCGTGAGCTTAAACGCTGATGCTGTGCGTGAGCGCGAGAAAGAAGCGGCCTTCTATGTGCGCCAAGACGAGCGCAATGCCAAGCTAATCGCAGACGGTAAAGAGGATAAGGTTAAGCAGCGTGTTTATACAGGGAAACCGACCTACTATGCGCAAATCTGGACGTCGATCAAAACGGTCTTCTTCGGTTTTTTCATCGGCTCCTTGATCGCCATTCCGCTTGGCATCACTGCGGGTCTCTCAGCAACCGCAAACGCCGCGATCAATCCGATCATTCAGGTCTTCAAACCTGTCAGCCCGCTTGCGTGGCTCCCCATTGTCACAATGGTGGTTTCCGCGGTCTATGCGGGCAACGATGGTTTGTTCACCAAATCCTTCCTCGTTTCCGCAATCACCGTGACGCTTTGCTCGCTTTGGCCCACGTTAATCAACACCGCCCTTGGCGTGTCTTCCATCGATAAGGACCTCGTGAGCGTCTCCAAAGTTCTGAAAATGAGCACTTATTCCAAGATCACCAAGCTGGTTCTGCCATCTGCTTTGCCGCTGATCTTCACTGGCTTGCGCCTCTCGCTCGGTGTCGGTTGGATGGTTCTAATTGCTGCTGAAATGCTCGCGCAAAACCCCGGTCTTGGTAAATTCGTTTGGGATGAATTCCAAAACGGCTCGTCTCAATCGCTCGCCAAGATCATGGTCGCCGTGTTCACGATCGGGATCATCGGCTTCCTCCTCGATCGGGTGATGTTCGCGCTGCAATCCATGTTCACCTTCACAGAGAACAGGTAGGTCGTCATGAGCATTCTAAAATTCGATAACGTCTCCAAAAGCTTTGGTCAGGGCACGGCCCGCATGGATGTCCTCAAAGGTATTAACCTTGATATCAAAGAGGGGGAGTTCGTCGCGATCCTTGGATTTTCCGGCACAGGGAAATCCACTTTGATGAACTTGATTGCAGGGCTCGAAATGCCTGATCAAGGCAGCGTCACCTTCAAGGGCGCGCCTATCACTGGCCCCGGTCCAGAACGCGGCTTGGTCTTTCAAAGCTACTCTCTCATGCCTTGGCTGACCGTTGGGGGCAATGTGGGCCTTGCCGTCGATGCGGTCTTTCCAAAACTCAGCAAAGATGAGCGGCAAGAGAAAATTGATCATTACGTTGGAATGGTAGGTCTGTCGCATGCAACGACGCGTCGCCCTGCTGAACTGTCTGGGGGAATGCGTCAGCGTGTGTCTGTTGCACGCGCACTTGCGATGAACCCTGAGATGCTTTTGCTTGATGAGCCGCTGAGTGCTTTGGATGCTCTGACGCGCGCCAATCTGGCTGATGAGATCCTTGATATCTGGGAAACGGATAAGAAAACCTGCATTTTGATCACTAACGATGTGGATGAAGCAATTTTGCTTGCGGATCGCATTATTCCGCTAAACCCAGATGGCACTCTAGCCGATCCAGTCCCCGTTAACATTCCGCGCCCGCGTGATCGCGGCGCGATGAATGACGACGCCACGTTCAAAGCACTGCGCGTCAAAGTCACCAACTATTTGATGGATGTCGGCATCGCGGCGAAAGTGGAAGGGTCGCGAAACCTACCGGATGTCACGCCTATCCATACAGTCCCAGCCGCTGTCGTAGAGGCGCAAAAGGGCGGTCTTGAAGAGCGCTATCTGACATTTTCGCAACTCGACAAAGTCTATCCGACCCCAAAGGGTCCGTTGACTGTTGTTGAGGACTTCGACCTCAAAGTGAACAAGGGCGAATTCATTAGCCTCATCGGCCATTCGGGTTGCGGTAAATCTACGGTCCTAACAATGGCTGCGGGCCTTAATCCGATCTCTAAAGGGGCGATCCGTCTTGACGGTTGGAACGTCGAAGGCGCTGATCCCGAACGCGCAGTTGTGTTTCAATCGCCTAATCTGTTTCCATGGCTGTCTGCCAAGGAAAACGTCGCCATTGGGGTTCACAAGGTTTATCCAAAAGCCAGCCTTGCCGAGCGTCAGGATGTGATCGAGTATTACCTTGAACGCGTCGGCCTTGCGGACAGTATGGACAAGCAAGCGGCATCCATGTCCAACGGTATGAAGCAACGTGTCGGCATCGCGCGCGCTTTTGCCTTGTCGCCCAAACTCCTGCTGCTTGATGAACCTTTCGGCATGCTCGACAGCCTCACACGTTGGGAGCTGCAAGAGGTTCTGATGGAAGTCTGGTCACGCACCAAAGTCACTGCCGTGTGTGTTACGCATGATGTGGACGAAGCAATCCTGCTCGCGGATCGCGTCGTGATGATGACCAACGGACCGCAAGCGACCATTGGCAAGATCACAGATGTGAAACTGCCACGCCCGCGGACCCGCAAGGCGCTTCTAGAGCATCCTGATTACTACAAGTATCGCGCAGAAGTTCTCGATTTCCTTGAGGAATACGAGCACGGCGCAAAGCCCAAACCAAAACCCCTTACGAAACCAGCAGTGGCGGCAAAATAATGGCTCAAAAATTGATCATCATCGGCGCTGGCATGGCCTCTGGCCGCGCGTTGGAGCAATTAAAAAAGGCAGGCGGCGATTACGACGTCACGCTCTTCAATGCAGAACCGCGTGGCAACTATGACCGCATCATGCTCTCGCCCGTTTTGTCTGGTGACAAGACCTACGAGGAAATCGTTATTCATACGTCTGATTGGTATGAAGAGAATGGCGTCGACTGCCGGTTCGGCGAGAAGATCTTAAGCGTAGATCGTGCGGCCAAGACCGTGACGGCCGAAAATGGTGATATACTAGAGTATGATAAACTGCTCTTCGGAACAGGCTCGAACCCCTTTATCATCCCATTGCCGGGTTACGATTTGGAAGGTGTCATTGCCTACCGCGACCTTGAAGATACGCAGCGCATGATGGACCTAGGGTCTGATCACAAAGCTGTCGTCATCGGGGGAGGATTACTTGGTCTAGAGGCTGCCGCAGGCATGGCAGCACGCGGCGTTAATGTGACTGTGATCCATATCATGGGTCACCTCATGGAGCGTCAATTGGACGAAGCAGCGGGTTATCTATTGCGCAAGGCTTTGATCGACAAAGGGATCACCGTGAAATGCTCTGCCAACTCCAAGGAGATCCTCGGCGAGAACGGTAAAGTCAAAGCGCTGTTGCTGGATGATGGCACAGAATTGCCCTGCGATCTTTTGGTCATGGCCGTGGGCATTCGCCCCAACATAAAACTCGCGCAGGACGCTGGTTTGGCTGTTGGCAAAGGCATCCATGTGGACGACCAAATGCGCACTTCGGATGAAAGCATCCTCGCAGTGGGCGAATGCGTTGAACATGATGGCGCGATCTTTGGCCTTGTTGCCCCGCTCTATGATCAGGCGAAAGTGGTTGCGAAAACCCTGCTCGGGGAAGAGGCGCAGTTCGTTCAAAAAGAGCTATCGACCAAGCTGAAAGTTACAGGATGTGATTTGTTCAGTGCAGGTGATTTTGCCGAAGCAGAAGGGCGCGAAGATATCGTCTTCCGTGATCCAGCCCGCGGTGTTTATCGTCGCCTTGTGCTAGAAAATAACACCGTCGTTGGCGCGGTCATGTATGGTGATACAGCCGACAGCAATTGGTTCTTTGGACTGATCCGCGACAAGACTGATATCGCAGACATGCGCGAGACTTTGATCTTTGGTCCAGCCTATCAAGGCGGTGCCCCCTCGGACCCGCTCTCAGCCGTTGCAGCGTTGCCGCGTGATGCGGAAATCTGTGGCTGCAACGGCATTTGCAAAGGCGAAATCGAAGATGCAATCGCAGCAGGATCGACGGATCTGGCCGCCATTCGCGCAACGACCAAAGCGTCGGGGTCTTGTGGCACATGCACCGGTCTTGTTGAGCAGGTCTTGGCCGTCACTTTAGGTGATGACTTTGTTATACCAGCGGCAGCGACAGTGTGTGGTTGCACCGACATGACCCACGAAGACGTGCGGCGCATGATCAAATCTCAGGAATTGAAATCGATGCCTGCGGTTTGGCAGGAATGCGGTTGGAAAACATCCTGTGGCTGCCACGTTTGCCGTCCTGCATTGAATTTCTATCTGCTTGCTGATTGGCCACTTGAGTATCAAGACGATCCACAGTCGCGTTTCATTAACGAACGCAAACACGCCAACATCCAGAAGGACGGCACTTTCAGCGTCGTGCCACGCATGTGGGGTGGGATTACCACGCCGAAAGAGCTGCGCGCGATTGCGGATGCGGCTGACAAATTCGCGGTTCCGACTGTCAAAGTCACAGGCGGACAGCGCATCGATTTACTGGGTGTCAAAGGCGAGGATTTGCCCGCGATCTGGGATGATTTGAACAAGGCGGGCATGGTTTCTGGCCACGCTTATTCCAAAGGTCTGCGCACGGTAAAAACCTGTGTTGGCACCGATCATTGCCGTTTTGGCACACAGGACAGCACAGGCCTTGGGATCAAGCTTGAGAAAGCGCTTTGGGGATCTTGGACACCTCATAAATTGAAACTTGGAGTGTCGGGGTGTCCGCGTAATTGTGCAGAGGCCACTTGCAAAGATATCGGAATTGTCTGTGTCGACAGCGGCTATCAGATCAGCATCGGCGGCGCGGCTGGTATGGACGTGCGTGAAACCGAATTGCTCTGTCAGGTCACGTCCGAGCAAGAGGTCATGGACGTCGTCAAAGCTGTCACGCAGTCCTACCGCGAAAACGCCAAATATCTGGACCGCATCTATAAATGGATGGGGAAAGTTGGCCTTGAATGGATTCAAGAACAGGTTGCTGATTTGGAAACCCGCGCGGCACTCGTCTCTCGCTTTGAGCTGTCTCAAACAATCTATCGCAAAGATCCATGGGCGCAACACGTTGAAAAAGCCGAGACGTATCAGCCACTTGCAAACCTAACTTTGGAGGCCGCGGAATGAGCACTTGGATCGATATCGCGGCCTTAGATGCCGTCCCACAACGTGGAGCACGGTTGGTTAAAACCGTGCATGGATGTGTCGCAGTGTTTCGAACGGTCAAAGATGAAGTCTTCGCGCTCGACAATGCGTGCCCGCACAAGCAAGGGCCTCTGGCGGAAGGGATTGTACATGGCAACGCCGTAACATGCCCTTTGCACAACTGGGTTATCTCGCTCGAAACGGGCACGGTGCAAGGCGCGGACGAAGGGCAAGTTGCGACCTATCCAGCCAAGGTTGAGGACGGGCGCATCTTGCTAGACGCGCAGTTTCTGACGCAAAGGGCCGTCGCATGACTTTGACGCGCACCACATGTCCGTATTGCGGTGTTGGCTGCGGTGTTCTCGCGGATGCGGGCGGCAATATTGAAGGTGATCCAGAGCATCCTGCGAACTATGGCCGGCTTTGTTCGAAAGGCTCTGCTTTAGGCGACACCATTGATCTTGAAGGACGATTGTTGCGCCCCCAGATCGCGGGGCGTGATGCAGGTTGGGACGAAGCGTTGGACCTTATGGCCGCAAAGTTTAGCACGGCTATTCGAGATCATGGACCAGACAGCGTTGCCTTTTATGTCTCTGGTCAAATCCTGACGGAAGATTACTACATCGCAAACAAGCTGATGAAGGGGTTCATCGGCTCCGCAAATATCGACACAAATTCGCGTCTTTGCATGGCCTCATCCGTCGCGGGGCACAAACGTGCGTTTGGCACCGACACTGTTCCGGGCACTTATGAAGATCTCGAAGAAGCGGATTTGATCGTCTTGGTTGGATCGAACCTTGCATGGTGCCACCCTGTTTTGCATCAACGCATCGCAGCTGCAAAAGCTGCGCGTCCGTCGATGAAAGTGGTCAACGTAGATCCGCGCAAAACGGCGACAACGGCGCTTGCCGATCATCATTTGCGCATCGCGCCGGATGGGGATGTCGCGCTTTTCAATGGTTTGCTCGCGTATTTGGCTGACACGGATCAGCTTGATCAGAGCTACGTCGCACAGCATGTAAACGGCGCTTTGCCTGCTATTACACAAGCGCGCCTTGATGATCCTTTGGACAGCGGGTTAAGCCAAGCGGAACTCACTCAATTTAATCACCTCTGGGCCGGCACAAAGAAAGTCGTCACGGTTTATTCCCAAGGCGTCAATCAATCGCGCAATGGTACCGACAAGGTCAATGCGATCCTGAATTGCCATCTCGCGACGGGTCGCATTGGTAAAGTTGGCTGCGGTCCGTTTTCTGTGACAGGTCAACCCAATGCGATGGGGGGGCGTGAGGTCGGTGGGCTTGCCAATATGCTCGCCAATCACCTTGATATTGAAAACGCAGCTCACCGCGCGCGAGTTCAAGAGTTTTGGCAAAGCCCGACCATGTGTACGCAGGCGGGCCTAAAGGCTGTGGATATGTTCAAGGCCTGCGCAGATGGACAGATCAAAGCCTTGTGGGTCATGTCAACGAACCCTGCTGTCAGTCTGCCAGATGCAGAGAACGTGGCGAATGCAATTGCAAATGTACCCTTCGTGGCTGTCTCCGACATCATGGCGCGCACGGATACGGGCGATCTGGCGGATGTGCTTTTGCCTGCAACCGCTTGGGGCGAAAAAGACGGCACAGTCACCAACTCAGAGCGACGCATTTCTCGACAGCGCGCATTCCTGCCCGCACCGGGCGAAGCGCGCCCTGATTGGAAAACGCTGTGCGATGTTGGCGTGCGCATGGGATGGGGCGAGGCGTTCGCGTTTGAAACTCCCGCCGAAGTTTTTGCCGAGTATGTTGCGCTGTCAGCGGCCGCGCAAGACTTTGGCCGCGATCTTGATCTTAGCATATTCGCGGATGTTGATTACGCCAATTTGATCCCAACACAATGGCCCAAAGACAACACACGTTTCTTTGCCGATGGTCAGTTCTTTCATGCAGATGGCAAAGCCAAAATGCTGCCAGTCTGTGCGCCTGAACTCAGCGCGTGCGACGGCTTTACTCTGAATACAGGGCGCAATCGCGATCAATGGCATACGATGAGCCGTAGTGGCAAAGCTCCCAAACTGGGCAGTCATCTTGCTGAACCCTACGCTGAAATTCATCCCAAAGATGCCGCCAAGTTGGGCGTTGAGGTCGGGGATTTGATTGCGCTGTCAAACGCCCAAGGCCGAGCGGTTCTGCGTGCGCGCATCACTGATCAGGCAGCACTTGGCCAGATTTGCGCGCCAATGCACTGGACTCGCCAACAAAGCAACACAGGCTTGATCAATACGCTCACAGCGCCTGTGCTTGACCCCATTTCAGGCCAACCAGCGACCAAGAATAACACAGTCAATGCGCGCAAGTTCGACGCGAACTGGTTTGCTTTCGCTGCGAGCGCCAAGCAAATGAACCTAGTCGGGGAGTATGCAGCGATTGCGCGGTCTTTGACGGGCTGGCAAGGTGAATTTGCAGGTCTGGAGCAGCCTCAGGATTGGGAGGCATTTGCGCGCAAATCACTGTCTTTGCCCAAGGCCACGGCGAGTGAGCTGCACGACAGAAACAGCCAAGCGACGCGGCTTGCGTTTCATGAAGGCAACAGGCTTGTGGGCGTCTTTTTCATCAGCCCCGATCCCGTTTCGCTTGCTCGCAATACGGTCATTTCGCTGATTGGAACGGATGCCCCCGCACTTCAGGCTTTGGCGGGGCGCAGCGGCGCTGATCAACCTGATCCGGGTGTTACGATATGCGCCTGCATGAACGTAGGTGTGAACACCCTGCGCGCGGCGATTGCGGGTGGTGCTTTGAGCATTGACGGGCTCGGTGCGGCGACATGTGCAGGCACAAATTGTGGATCATGCAAACCTGAGCTCGGGGCGTTGTTAGAGCAGGTGCAACTGCCAATGGCAGCCGAATGACGCTCGCGTCCTATGTTCGCATTGTCGCCCAAGGCAAAGGTCGCGCGCGCGCTCTGACCCAAGCGGAGGCGATGAGCGCTATGGGCATCATCCTATCGGGCGAAGCGGCGCCCGAAGCGCTGGGCGCTTTGCTGATGGTGCTGCGCCTGCGCGGTGAAACGGACGCCGAGATCGCGGGTTTCACTGCGGCCTTGCGCTCAAGCAGCAGCCGTATCCCACAAGCTGATCTTGATTGGCCGTGTTATGCAGCGGGACGCACGCGCGGTGCGCCGTTGTTCCTTTTGTCCGCAAAATTGGTTTCACAAGCCGGTTACAAAGTCGCGTTACATGGCTGGAATTCACATCAAGGGAGCGTCGCCGATCCGCGCGCAGCACTTGTCGCATTAGACCTTGAGGGGGATAGGCTGGCCTATTACCCGCTGGAACATTTAAGCGAACCTGCGTTCAACCTTTTGCGTTTGCGCGACACATTCGGACTGCGCAGTTGCATAAACACTGTGCTGCGCATGTGGAACCCAAGCGGTGCGCGTGTCTCTGTTCAAGGCGTATTTCATCCATCCTATCGCGGTTTGCAATCGCGTGCGGCCACCTTGCTAGGGGATCAAAACCTGACCATCATAAAGGGTGGCGGCGGTGAATTTGAACGCCATCCTGCCAAGGACACAGCGGTGTTCGGGTTCCGCAATGGCGTTGAGCTGAACGAGGTCGTCCCAGCCGATATCGATGTGACCCGCCGTCTGCATGATCCCGATCAACCTGTTGATTTGGCTGCTCTTTGGAGTGGCGGAGACGAGAGCGACTTTGCCACAGCAACCGTGATCGGGACAGCCGCCTTGGCGCTTTGGTCTTTGAATGCTGCAGCTACAATCGAACAAGCGACAGAACTCGCTAAAAGTCTTTGGGCCACAAGACATCAAGACAAAAGGAGAGCAGGATGAAAACCTTCCCAATGTTCCTTCAAATGCAAGGCAGGCGCGTCATTATCGCCGGTGGCGGCGAACAAGCTGCTCAGAAGTGTCGCTTGATCTTAAAGACTGACGCCGCGATCATTTTACTTGCGCCATCCCTTGACCCCGAATTGTCTGATCTTCATGCGCAAGGTCGTGTGGAATGGCGAAAAGGTCCGATTGGCACAGCTGATTTTGACGACAGCGCCTTGGTTTTTGTGGCAACCGGATGCCCTGCAACGGATGCTTGCCTTCATATGCTTGCCAAAGGGGTGGGGGCTACGGTGAATGTCGTCGATCAGCCGCATTTGTGTGATGTGATCACGCCGTCGATTGTGGATCGATCACCCGTTGTAGTGGCAATTGGAACCGAAGGTACTGCGCCAGTTCTCGCACGTCAGATCAAGACGAAAATGGAGCAACTCTTAGAGCCGCGCCTTGGCGATCTGGCCGCTTTGGCTGGACGCTTGCGTGACCGCGCAAGCTTGCGATTAGAACCGCGCCAACGTCGAGATCTATGGCGTTGGGTGTTCTCCGGTTCGGTCCGCGACAAACACGCAAAGGGATCTGAGCGCGAAGCAGCTCAGATGATTAAACAAGCGATTGATACTGCAAATTTTGGCGATGACACTGTGGGCTCAGTTGCGCTTGTAGGAGCAGGGCCCGGATCAAAAGACTTGATCACGCTCCGTGGTGTGCAGCGTTTGCAAGAGGCAGATATCATCTACTACGACCGCCTCGTTGATCCTGAAATCCTTGATCTTGCGCGCCGCGATGCAGAACGCGTTTACGTTGGCAAAGCCCCAGGGTGCCATCATTGGCCGCAAGACAAGATTTCTGGTGTGATCGTTGCCGCAGCGAAACAAGGCAAGCGTGTTGTTCGCTTGAAATGTGGTGACCCCGGCGTTTTCGCGCGCGGCGCTGAAGAAGCGGATGCGTTGAGCGAGGCAGGCATAGCTTATGAAGTTGTTCCCGGTGTAACCGCAGCCAGCGCGGCATCTGCGGCCTTGGGTGGTTTCCTGACGGAACGCGGTACATGCGATACACTGATGTTGGCAACAGGGCAGTCTGCGCAAGCTGGGAAACTGCCTGATTGGATGACGTCGATGCGGCCCGGTATGCGCGTTGCGGTTTACATGGGTGTTGGGACTGCGGTGGATATAGCCCAAGGCTTGATGGGCGCTTCGCTGGCACAACACGTCGAAATCGACATTGTTTCGAATGCGCAACGCAGCAATCAGGTGGTCGCGAAATGCACAGCAGAAACGCTTGTCCAGACGATAAAGAGCAACGCCATTGAAAATCCAGCGATCTTGTTTTTGACTTGGCCCCACGCGTTTTCGCGGACGCTAATGCCCCCACAACCTTCACAAGCGGCCTGCTAACAAGAGACTTTTCGCACAATGCAAAAGGTGCAACTGAGCAAAATTTCTCTTATCTACCATAAGCGCAAAGTTTGGAGCAAAGAGCGGATCATTGGCCGGGTGCCACTGATTATTTCAAACAACTTTGCTGAAAACTTAATTCAGTTTGGTGTCTAAATCGTCGTCCCAAGTCTAATTAGGGTGATCGGTGGCCAGAGTTTCAGTTTATACGGCTTGTGCATTATCCTATTAGTCGACGCAGCTGCATGGATCACGTTTGGATTTGCACCAAGAACTCTTCAAGCAGACATCGTTTCCCGAAAGCTGCGAATTACGATTGTCGATCTATTATTTGTTTTGAAGAATGTTGTTGCATCAGCGAAAGCGTTTAGCCGAGGGTTCACTTTGCCCCAAATCCAGTGATGTTTGATTTCTTCGTAGTGAAAGGACAGTTTAGATTTGGCATGAGAGCACGGATTGGAATGGCTGGTTTGTTGAAGTTCGAGGCACTGCAAAAAGTTAGCTGCCGAAAAAGCGAACAGATGCGGTAATAGTAGCTTGTCCAAACATCAAGGTCGGGAAAGCTCGAATAATGAAAATTCTCAATGCTTCAGAATTTGCACTTGCAGGTAATGACCGTAAAGCGGGCTGCGACCACAGCATCGCAAGTAGGCTGTGAATGTCTCCTATGGGCCGTCCATGTCGGTGAAGGTACGCCCCTGATGCGAAAACCCTGCGACCGATCTAATGGCGGCAGTGAGCCCATTGCAACCGATGCTGCGTAGTCAACGAATGGCCGTTTATTGTCCTACACACTGGACTATCAGCGGCAGGCTTGTCGGCAAGTTTGGAAGGACCCTACGTCAGACGGTCACCCACGTCCGTACGTCAACTGTGCACGGGCGTACGTTTTGCTAGTGCTTCTTGCAGTGCAAAGTGCTCGTTTTCAGGCATGGAAACAGACTCTAGTGCTCCGGGGAAGGTGCCGTCTAAAACCGCATTCTTGAAGTACTGGAGCGCGCGAAGTCTTTCGTTTGAAAGCTCTTTACGGATCGAGCGCAGGTCTCCAAAGGCGCGTGCATGGCGCGGCGGATTTTCAACATCACCACAAATATCTTCGAGGTACAGCAATATGACGTCGCCAGCAGACCCGGCCCCAATCGAGTGGGTCACAAGTTTAGAATGATGTCGGACTGCTTCCAGGGCGTTGTCTGCAACACATTCCACCTCGACCGCAAAGGCACCAGCCTCTTCCAAGCGCCGGAAATCCTCGAGCAATTCGAGCGCTTCTTGCGCCGTCTTACCAATAATGCGCAGACCTCCAACCTGGGTTGAGCGCCGTGGCACCAGCCCGAGATGCCCCTGAACAGACAAGCCCTCCTTGACCAGCATCTCGACGACCTCAAGGCTGCGCGGGGTTTGAATTGCATCCGCTCCAGCCTCGGCTGCTTTGATCGCAGCACGCAGGATTTCGTCTTTTGTTGCGTATTGCGTCATAGGCAGGGTCGCGCTGATGAACGCATTGGGCGCGCCTGCGCGGATGATCGGCGTCATCGTGTCCCAGATCGAAAGGTGGTCAATTCCGGCTTCGGCACAGGCCATGGCTTCTTCCTCTGTGCCGGGTACTGTGGAGGTGAACTTACAGGTCCCCCGGAGCTGAATGAAATCGGCCACAGTCAAATGTCGCTGGGCTGGTTCGCCGCCAAATGTGTAGATTTTCTTGAGCGCCATTATCCGTTCCTATCAGGGTGCCAGCGTTTCGGTATGGCCGTCGACAGCCAGAATCTGGCCGGAGATTTTGGCACCAGCGGGTGACGCCAGAAAGCTGATGGTGTTGGCAATATCCTGTGCTGTGACCCAGGTTTTCATCGAGACACCTTTGACATAGCTTAGGCGCACCTCCTCCTCATCTTGCCCACGCGCTTGGGCCTCATTGGCGATGACGCGGTCCATGCGCGGACCGGTGACAGCACCAGGGCAGATGGCGTTCACACGCACGCCCGCCTCACCCAGCTCCATTGCCAGCGTTTTTGTCAGGCCAACGATGGCCCACTTAGCCGCTGCATAAGGGCTACGCAGGGGATAGCCCATTTGCCCGGCAGTGGAAGACGTCAGGCAGATCAGCCCGCTCCCCTGCGCACGCATCAAACGCGCCGCCCACCGGCAGGTCAAAAAGCTGCCGTGCAGGTTCGTGGCCACGCAGGTCTGCCATTCCGCATAACCTAGCGTTTCGATCCGCCCGGCCGGGCCGCCCGTGCCTGCGTTGGCGCAAACGACATCAACGCCCTGCCAGTCTGCCTCCAGCCCTTGAAGGAAGGCATCCATTTCCGCCTCATTGGTCACGTCAGCGCGCTTCGTGATCAACTGCGGATGCTCTACCGCCATCGCGTCAAGCTGCTCTTGATCGACATCGCAAATGGCCACCTGCGCACCGTCACTCAGAAATTTCTCTGCAATCGCCCGGCCAATGCCCGCCGCGCCTGCGGTCACGAGAACGCGTTGTGTCATTGGCTATTTCCTAAGTGAGATTGGCTTTTTACGGGCCCGCACCTTTGCCAGCCCATCCGCTGTCCCGTCATGAAAGGATCCGAACCAGCGATCCCATGGCATTTCCGAGTTTCCGTAATTGCACTCGAAGTATCGGTGATGAAGTTGGTGAAAGAAGTTGCCCATCTCCAGCCGGGCGTTCTTTCCAAGGATCAAGGCGTCATATCCCGAATGGGACGTCGCCGTGGCCAGCGTCAGCCAATACAAGTGAAACAGCATGTGAACCGGGTGCGACGGCACCACCAGATGGATCAGCAGCGACGACATGTAAAACACATGCTCAACCGGGTGCATCGAAAAGCCCGACCATGGGCCAACCGCAATGTTGCGGTGGTGCACGGAATGGAAGCGGCGGTACATCGGTCCCCAATGCAGTAACCGATGCACGCAGTAGAAGTGGAAGGAATACCAGATCCCGATCAGTACAAACCACGCAACGAACCAGACAGGGCTTCCGGCCAGTGTGACGGCGGGCAGCCATCCATTCGCATATCCCCACCACATGCCAACTTCGTAGACCGTCCAGATCGTCACACCGCTGAGCAGGGCATAGGTCACGTTGTCCCAAAGCTGGCTGCCGAAGGCATAGAGGCGTGCATTCGCCGTTGGCCCCCGCCGGTCATATCGCAGCGCGTCGCCTTGTTTCTTCCAAGTGTACAGCCACAGGTGTAGGGCTGTCGCGATCAGCGTGAACATCACGATGTTGCGCAGCCAAACGGCTGCAATCCATCCGAATTCTAGGGATTGAGTGAGTTCTGGCGCGGGCTGCAGCCACATCCAAACGGCGATGGCGATCAGCACATAGATCGCCAGCTCCGAGATCGGTAGCCAAGCGCTCAGGTACCATTTGAGCGAAGCAAAGGGCCGTGGCGGCGCTTCGAAAACGGGGGATGTGTCGATCGGCAACGCAGGGTGCCAATTCCATTCCCGGCTTTCGCCAGCAGGCGCACCTGCAACCAGTTGAGATGCGTCAATTTCAGAAGATGACATAGGCAGACCTACCGAATAGAAGATACGATTAACGCTATCCTACGGCGTGCTTTGGCGCATGAATATTGCACAATGCGCATAAGTTGATATCAAAAATGCTATGATTAAGCCGTCCATACATTTGCCGTCCGTCCGCTGCCTTATGGCCTTCGAGGCCAGCGCACGATTGGAAAGCTTCACCGCCGCTGCGCGTGAGTTGAATACGTCACAATCCTCGATCAGCCGCCATATCTCCGACCTTGAGGCCATTCTGTGTGCGTCCTTGTTTGAGCGCAGCAAGCAGCGGGTTCGGTTGACCGAGCAGGGCAAGCATCTAGCCCGTCGTATTGGTCAGGGGCTGGACAGTATTCTCGACGGTATGGAGCAGGTGGCAAATTGGGACGTCGAAGCGCCGGTGATCATTGGCTGCACACATGCGATATCGCATTTGCTAATCATGCCAGTGTTCAATGCCTTGCAATCTGCGATCGGTGATCAGGGACAGGTACGCATCATGACGGCGGAATACGCAACGCTGGACGCACATCTGGACCCGCAAATTGACATCCGTTTTGATTATGACGTCACCGGCATTCCATCAGAAGACTATGTCTTGTTGTTTTCCGAAGCGGTGAAGCCTGTGTGTTCGCCGGAGTTCAAAACGCAAAATGCGGCAGCATTGGCCAAACATCCGGGGCACTGGCCTGATCTTCCCTTGCTCGACATGTCTTTGCCCAACCGAGGGTGGGCAAGTTGGCACGATTGGTTCCGATCTTATGACGCAGAGCTACCCTCAACAGCACCGCGCAGATTTGACAACTACATCTATCTTCTCGAATCCTGTGCTGCAGGCCAGGGTCTGGCACTTGGCGCGCGCCATTTGGTGGAGTCCTATCTGTCTGCAGGTCGGTTGGTTCAGGCACACGAAGACTACATAAGCTACGAACGCGGTTTTTATGCGGTTCTATCGGAACGGGGACGCACCCGAAACGCACCACGAAAATGTCTTGAAGCTTTGACCCAGTTGATAGGTCGCCAAGACTGACCTGGTAAGCGGCTAAAAGGACGGCAATCGGCTTGCTTCGTAGAACAGAGCAGTAATGGGAAGATTCGTGGTCCAGCTCGTCTCTCAGGAAATGTCGCCAAAGGCGTTGAATCGAAACTACTCAGGCGAAATCAGCCGCTGCCTCTGAAACCTCAAACCCAAACAGTTGTTTCATCCTTAAGCAGACCTGAATCTAGGCCTAGAGAAAGCTCACTTTGTCCGCATTGTGGACATTCGTTCGACTTGCAGCATCGGGAAGTTTGGGCTCACTGCGGACCTTAGCTGCACGTGTCTCCAAGGTCTGCTGCGCGGACAAACCCGCCTTTTGCATCCGCTGCTATTGCTCACGCAGCATTTGCTCGCTCGCGCAGCACGGAAACTTCGGCGACGCAGCGATTTTCACCAAACCAGCCCTTCAATCGGGTAGAAAATGGTGAAACCTAAACCGCCCTTTCGCTGCGCCTTGCAAAAACTCGAAAGACGTGGACTTTGCGGTTATTGCCCTTCGTGGTGTTTGCTGACGCAGCAATTGCTTGCAGGCGCTGAACACTGATCGCTGCGTCGCAGCCGCTGTATCCAGACCGGTCATTAAAGCCATTTTGAGGCGTGAGACTCAAACCGTCTTTCGCCGCAATCGGAACCGTCCATTGAGGAGCGGAGCAAATTGACCTAACCGTTCTTGTAACTAATGGCCGCTTTTCAACTGCGGAAAATCGTACGCCCAACAGCTTTTTGAAGTTGGCAGCCTTTTGTAAATTGAAAAACCGAGGATGGACCTCTGATTAGCGATCGGAAACAAGATGTATTGACGCATGATTGCTTGCCGACACTTGACTCTGCGGCCGCTCAGGTTCCGCGGAACAGGTCAAAGTGGGGCGGACAATGTGCTAACCCATCTTAAACCATGCCCTGTTTTGCGTCGCGCGCTCAAAGCCATGCGCGAACACGGATTGCATATATGCCTGAGAAAACCGCTCTGACGGGTCAAAGTCGATATCTGCATCGGCGGCGATTGACGCAACTGACAGCTCCAAGCCTGCTTGCTGGATGAAGTAATGTGCCGCGTCCACGGTGGCGGCAGCACTTGAACGAACCATGAGGGTCAAAGCATGTTGCGAGATGCCAATGACGGTCCGTGCAACATGCTGGGGAGCCGGTCTTAGGGTGTTGTTGATCAACATATAGAGATGCCCACCCCGACAGCGCTGGCTTTCGTCGTCAACGCGCGCCCGTGTCATCTTCGCCGCCACCAGAAAGCGCTAAGATGTTTGGCGCGCTGCTCATGGACGGCGCATGAAGGTGGCGCTCCCAAAGATCACTTGAAAATCGCGCGTCGAACCGCGATGCCTCTTAAGGGTCGGTTTGTGTACCAAAATACTATGCGGGCATATTCGGAAGGTTACCCGCGCAGGCGGCCAAAGCGGTACCCGACAAGCCAAGCAAAACCAACCGCCTGCTCAGGGCAGGGCTGGCCCCAGATGCTGCTCCGGTCAACCTTTGATTATCTTGCTAGAGAACCATGTAAATAAAGCAGCCGCGAAGGTTACGATCAACATGATAACTCCGATTACGAAAGGGCCCAAGATGAATGTCGGAGCCAAGGTAACCCCAGCGGCGACAGTTGAAATCGCAAATAGCCAGACAGCGGGCTTGCGGCGCAGCAAAAGAAACGGCACCGCCAAGATGCCAGTGACATAAGTCAGGTGCGCGGCGATCAGTTCCCAGGTTGGCCGGATTTCGATGAAATGCCGATACTCGTCCGTCAAATTCATCGCTGCAACGGGATCCATTTGCTCGCGGATCAAAAAATAGACCATGCTATTGAAGGCCGAGGCAGCTAGCGCAACGCCGCAGACTTGGACGGTTGGATGACGTAAAATGGACAGCATTGGAAACTCCTTCATTTACTGTATGTGTGCCGCGACACAAACGGTGATCTGAACCACAGATCGCGACAATCTCTTCAGGCTTAGGTCTCTTTATCGCCATCTCTGGTCCTCCGCTTTCCTAACTATAGGGGCGGACCACTTCAAAGGGGGAGGCTCAGCTTTAACCATCGCTGAGAAGATCGGCATCTAAGCATATTGCGAACGGCAGTCGCTATGCAGCTGCGGGCCGTGGACGCAGATACCAGTACCAGACGCGGTAGGCTTCAAGTGCGATCAGCGGGCCAAAGTGGACAAGGGCGGGTGCGGCGCCATTCCAGTTATGCAGTGCGGCCCAATGGACTAGTGTCAGCACGGCGGCGGCATAGGTCCAGCGTTGCAACCATTTCCACCATGTCCCCATCTTGCGCACGAAATAGTCCATCGACGTCATCGCAAGTGGTACGAAAATGATGAACGCGACCCAGCCCGTCCAGATGTAGAGGCGTGGCAGTTCATCGACCACTATGGTCAGTGACGCCTTATCAAGCAGGTAGAAAATCGTGTGCAGCAACGCATAGCCAAATGACGCAACGCCCAGATAACGGCGGTTGCGTTTGAGCCATTGCGGCCCTCGCCATCCTTTCAGCAGCATCGCCAAAGGGGTCGCCATCATCGTCACAATCAACAGCCTTGCGGAGGTTTCACCAGATGGGTGCACAAGTTGGTTGAAGATCTTCGGATCCGTTGATGTCAGCGCCGTGAAGGTCATCATGACCCCAAGAGAAGCCAACACTGCCCATGTGAAGTATGGTGAGGTTGCTGCAAAGAAACGTTGCATATCGAGGTCCAATCCAATGTGGGTGTTGGGGTGATAGGCCCGTGCTATGAATTTTCGTCGCGGCTCGGGCGATATTTTATTTTTTGAGGGCGGGGATCATGCGCGCCAGTGTGCCGTCCTTGCGGACGAACTGGTTGAAAAGGGCGGCGGCGGCATGGGCGGTGATTAAGGCAAAAAGCACGATATTCAAAAGCCAATGCACATAGCCCAAATCGGCGACACCGTTCCACGTCATCCCACCTGTAACCACCATGGCAATCAACGTGCCATAAAGCGACCAGTGAACAAGAGTGGCAATCTTGGCCTGCATCGGGGATGTGCCAGGGGCGTGACCCGGCGCGCCGTAGCGATAGCGCAGATAGAGCCGCGCGAGCACGGCCAGCAGGATCGTCGATCCAAAGCCCACATGAACCAACGCCATTGTCATATCGTTGCCTTCGGGTGTGGTGCCTGTTTGCATGGCCTCGATGGTGCGTTTCATCGGCTCGTTGAAAAGCCATTGCACCCAAATGGCGGCGAAAACGACCCAGTGCAAAATGATCTGTGCGGGGCGGTAGGATGTCGGGGTATCTGTCATAATGCTCTCCTATTTGGCAGCGCGAACGCTCACTGCGACGCCTGCGGGGTCGGTTCCGCGAAAGATATCGCCGTCTTGTTGCAGATGTGGTGAGGCGACGTCTTCACCATGTGTGAACAACTCGTAGTGCACCAATCCAGCCATATCTTGTGGCATAGGCGGGCGGTTTGGCCCGGCCCAGATATTCATGGCCAAACGGTGCGTGTTGGGCGCACCCGCGCCCATATCGGCAAAGCCCCAAGCGTCCAGCGTCAGGTGGCGTTCAAATCCAAGGGTTTCGAACCAGTCCAATGCGGGCTCCAGTGCTGGCACCTTGAAGTGCAGATGCGCGAGGTAGCTGTCGTCTGCCATCGGTACCATTGGATCTGCGCCCGCTGCATGGGCCAGTTCGGCCCTCACATCCAGCGGTCCACGTCCAGAATGGGCGTTGCCGTCAACATCGTACAAAGTCAGGCCCTTGGACATATCTCCAAAATGGCTGAACCGCTCGGGTGTCTCATAGGTGATCTCAATCTCCAGACCATCAGGATCATGGAAGTATAGCGATTTCGCCATTAAGTGATCCGTCGGCCCGACCTGCACATTCATTTGTATCAAACGGGCAAGCATGCGTGAAAACTCGACCTGACTGCGCACGCCGATAGCGACGTGATACATACCCGTGAAGGGCGCTTTGACGGGGGTTTGTGCACCGGGGCGAAGGATGATCAGCGTGCTATCTTTTGTTCCAAGTGCAACGCCGGGCGCTGAGTGATCGCGTTGGATCAGCCCCAAGGCTGAAGTCCAGAACGCAACCGCGCGATCAAGGTCGGTCACCCGAAGTTCGACCTGCCCCCAAGACAGGCGGTCAGTTTGCGGGGAAAGGTTCGTGTCGGCGGCAAGCGCAGTATTGAGCATGGGAAGGCAACCTTTTGCAAAGGAAAGTGCGCCCCGGCGGGAGAAACCGGGGCGCTTAGGGGTGGATTAAGCGCGTGGTGCGATCGGTGCCTTGTTCGTGCGGCCCCAGATCACAAAAGCGGCCAGTGCAAACAGAACCAGGTTAACCGGCACTACCTCGAATTCACCGCGGAAGATGTGTACGCCTGCTGCCAAGACCATGATGACACACAGACCAGCTGCAGCCCATTTCGTAAGGTGAGGCATAATGCGTGTGGCGGCAGGTAGGATCAGACCCAAACCGCCTGCGACCTCGGCAAGGCCAATGAATTTAATCAGCAGGAAGGGTGCGTTTTCGGCCCAGCCCATGCCCATCGCGACCAATTCGGCTGATCCGGACATCAGCTTCGTCGCGCCTGCCATCAAGAACATTGCGGCCAATAAGGCTTGGGCGACCCAAAGGCCAATATTCCAGCCCTTGCTGGTCTGTACGGGGTTTGTGTCAATCGTTGTCATGTCGTTCTCTTTCCAAAAAATCGCTTCTGCAGCGCGTTGTGATGAGAACAGGAATAACTGTTTCTCTTTGCGACATCATTAGGGTATCTATTGAAGCAACATTTACTGAGAGTTGATTATGGACACATTATTAAGCCTGCGTGTTTTTGCTGAAGTCGCAGAGCACAAGAACTTCTCTGCCGTCGCGGACCGGCTCAACATCTCGCCTGCGATGACCAGCAAACACGTCAAACATGTCGAAGCCCGCGTCGGGGCGCGCTTGCTCAATCGCAATAGCCGCAACGTGAGCCTGACCGAAGCTGGTGCGCAGTATTTGCAGACGATCCGCCCTTTGCTTGATGGCTTGGCCGAAGCTGAGGCGCAATTGACAACAGACAGCCTTTCGCCGCGTGGTACGCTCAGAATGTCGATGCCTGTTTGGATGTCCAATCCGGCCTTTGCTAAAATCTTGAATGCATATCATCAGCAAAACCCGCATGTCACGTTTGACATCGACCTGAGTGGCCGCAAGATCAACATGGTTGAAGAGGGGATCGATCTGGCGCTGCGTGTTGCGTTCAAACTGGACGATGGGCTGATCGCGCGAAAACTAGCAGATGTCACGTTTCAGATGGTGGCGGCACCAGCTTTTCTGGACAGCTTTGGCCGCCCCGAAACCCCAGACGATCTAAACAACGCCCCTATGCTTGCTTACTCTCAAGTTGCAGCGGACGGGCGCATAAAATTTGGTGGGGAAAAAGGGATGGATATTAAGCTTCGGCCAATTTTGACCAGCTCTAACGAAAGCATTCTTCACCAAGCGGCTGTTGCAGGTATGGGCTTGGCCATGCTTCCGAACTGGGCCGCTCAGGATGATTTGAAAGACGGCCGACTTGAGGTCGTGTTGCCCATGGCTGAATGGCCGAAATTGCATATTCAGGCGATTTACGCTGATCGTAGCTATCTACCTGCCAAGGTAAGAAGTTTCCAGGACTTCTTGGCTGGACCAGATGGGTTTTCTGGCGTTTTGAGGTAATATGTTGACGACCAAACGTATGACCTGAGCGCAAAACCTTTTAGCTTAACAAAATGGTGCCGCGCATCGCAGGCTACGGCGTTGGTCTTATTCTTGTCGTTGCTCTATTGCGACTGGCGAAAGGCGGAAGGCGAGGATAGCGGCCGTTTAAACCAAAAGTTTCGACAACTGCTTCGTCCGCAACTTGTGAATTCGCGACCGTCTTGATTTCGCGGTTGCAGCGAATGGCCGGTCTGACGGGCCGCACCGCAGCAAGGCGATCAATGGTTGAATGGCCTCTGTGGGTGGCTCCTGCATTGCAAGTGTTTTCTGGTGATATTCGCGGGCTTTTCGTCAGTACTGTCGTCTGTGCGGCCTGTTTATGTTTTGGCATTGCCTCCACTGGCCCTGATGAATTCCGCGAGCAAGGTTCCAATCGGCTTATCGACCTCAGAGGGCCGCAGCCATTCCCGGAGTATCCGCTCTTGGTTGATTTAATTCCGCATCATCACTTCAACGTCTTGCATCTCGTAGACAGATGGCGCGATTAGAACGCGGGCTGCCTGTATTCCTGTTTCTTCGTCAGCATCGCCCAGATGGAACGCGCTGCCTTGTTTGCCATCGCGACTGTTGCCAGCCGGAACGGTTTGTTGGCGATGATCTTGGCTGTCCACAGATCGACCTTCTCTGGCGAACGTTTCGCCATCACAGCGCGAGACGTCATGCCCACGACCAGCAGCTTGCGAATGTAGCGGTCGCCAGCCTTTGTGATCTTGCCCAATCGCTCCTTGCCGCCACTGGACTTATTAAGTGGGGTCAGCCCCAGCCAAGCCGCCAGATCGCGCCCGGTGCGGAATTGTTTTGCGTCCCCGATCGTGGCGACAATGGCCGATGCCGTTATTGGCCCAATTCCTGGCATGCGCATCAATCTGCGCGCATCAGCATTTAGCAGAGCATGTTGTTCGATCATCTTTGAGTAGCCTTCGACGCGCTCATTCAAACCGATGAATTGGTAGCACTGGATACCGAGCATCCCGTTTGCGATCTCGGGCATGTCCGGGTGATCACCGCCCAGGTGGCGCTTCGCGAAGGCCGTAACTGCTTCGATCCTAATGGGCAGAATGTGTCCGAACTCGCGCAACAGGCTGCGGATCATGTTGGCCAGCTGGGTGCGCTGCCGGACTGCCAGATCCCGCGTGCGGTGGATCGATAGAATAGCCTGTTGATCCTCGGTCTTGATCTCGACAAAGCGCATCGTCGGACGCCTGACAGCTTCGCAAATGGCCTCCGCGTCCACTGCATCGGTTTTGCCACGCTTTACGTAGGGCTTCACGTAGTTCGCAGGCATCAGCTTAACGTCATGGCCAAGCTGACGCAAAGTGCGACCCCAATGGTGCGCTGATCCACAGGCCTCCATTCCGACCGTACAAGGTGGCAGCGTCTCAAAGAACGCCAAAAGCTTCGCACGCTTTATGGCCCTGTTGAAGATCACGCTCCCACTTTCCGAAATACCGTGAACTTGAAAAACATCCTTGGCCATCCCTCTCGGGACATTGCTACGCAATGCCCTGCCGGTCAGTGATCTAGGCCTACTGTCTTAACTGTCATTGGGTGGCTCCTTTCCTAACAGTTGATGATAACTGCACTTTGGCACATTCGATGCCGGTGGAGCAGGAGCCACCCACCTCATCCGCATTGGGCCGAACTTTCGATTGAAGTTTTTGACTTCTAGTGTTGTTCTTAGCACTAGACCAATCTCAATTTTCTGGAGTGCTGCATGACTGCTCGAAAAAGTACCGACTGGATCGCCTTCGCTGCAGCGCTCACCTCCTTTTGCGCACTAGTTGTATCTGTGATCACCTTAGTTCGTGATGCGTCAGACCGACGTCTTTCCGTACAACCAATCCCTGACATCTCGTATTTTCACAGGATTGAAGACTTCAGATTGAATTTAAGAAACCGGGGACTTGGGCCGATGTTGGTAAAACAAGTGCGATTTCACCATCCTGATGGTGAAGTTACCGAACGACTATTTCCAAAATCGCACTTTGCAGATGGGCCTCTAGTGCGGGTTTTTGACCCTGTCTTCATGGTTCGAATCGATACAACTTCAGCAATCTCTGCGGGAGAACAAATCGAGATGGCACGATATGAATATAAGTCCACTCAAACGAAAAACTATGCTGCCTGCTTAGAGGAACTGGCGACCGGGGTCGAAGTTCATGTGATCTATGAAGACATTTACGGGACGACTTTTTCACCTTTTGTCTACCAAATCCCGGCAGGAAATCAGGTATGTGAGTAGCGATGCGACATCAATTCTTGCTTGCCCTATACTCCCGCCTTAAGCGTAGGCCACGCTCACATGGCGAATGCCGGCAATGCAGGCTGCGGCCGCAGCATTGACGGATAAGGTTTAAGGTCGGCTCCGGGCCGTCATTAAGTAAATACAGCTGACTCTCCATCACTTCCATTTGCGAAGATGTCCGGTTGACGTTGTCTACCTGTCGAGAGATATTTTTTCCAACAGTTGAAACTGGCACGACAAATTACCATTTGTCACGCGGCCGAAGATTGAAAGTACAAGTCATGACAGAGACCTTTGAGAAAGAGACTTTTTCCTTCCAGACCGAAGTGGGTCAGCTCTTGGAAATCGTCGCAGGATCTCTTTATTCCAACCGCGAGGTGTTTCTGCGTGAACTGGTCTCTAACGCGTCGGATGCCTGCGACAAGCTCCGCTATGCCGCTCAGACAGATGCATCGATTTCTCCCGCTGAGGATTTCGCGATCTCGCTGGAAATTGACACCCAGAAAAAGACGCTTTCAATCTCGGACAACGGTATCGGCATGAACCACGCCGATCTGCTGGCTACATTGGGCACCATCGCCAAGTCTGGCACCAGTGCTTTCATCGAAGCGCTCAAAGCCGACGACAACGACAAGCCCGGTTTGATCGGCCAGTTTGCGTTGGCTTTTACTCGGCGTTCATGGTGGCCAGCACAGTGGACGTCCTAACGCGCAAGGCGGGAGAAACTGAAGGCTGGCTTTGGTCGTCTGATGGCAAGGGTGAGTTTTCCATCCAATCTGCCGAGCGTGCGGGTACGGGCACCACGGTCACGCTGCACCTAAAGAAAGACGCTAGGGAATTCGCTGAAGAGGCCCGCATCCGGCATATCATCAAAACCTACTCGGAGCATATCAGCTTTCCTGTCAAACTGGACGAAGAGACTCTGAACGCGGCGGAGGCGCTCTGGACGCTTCCAGCCAAGGACATCACAGAGGAGCAATATGCCGAGTTTTACCGCCAGACGTCCCATGCATTTGATACGCCTTGGCATGTGCTACACAATAAAGTTGAAGGTACGCTGAACCACACTAGCCTCGTGTTTGTACCGAGTACCCAACCATTTGACCTGTTTGAGCCTGAGCGCAAAAGCCACATCAAACTTCACGTCAATCGGGTATTTATCACGGAGGCCACAGTGGATTTGATCCCTGCCTACCTGCGCTTTTTGCGCGGTGTAGTGGATAGTCAGGACCTGTCATTGAATGTTTCTCGAGAAATGCTGCAAAGCGACCCAAAGCTTGCCAAGATCAAGACGCAGATCAGCAAGAAGGTGCTGAGCGAGTTAAAGAAGAAAGCCAACAAGACACCGGAAGACTATGCTCAATTCTGGGGTAATTTTGGTGCTGTGCTGAAAGAAGGCCTTGTCGAAGAAGCCGCCTTGCGTGATCGCATTCTGGAAATCTGCCGCTTTGCCTCTACTGGTGAAGGGTCGCTGAGCAGTTTGGCCGATTACGTGACGCGCATGAAAGAAGGGCAAGAGGCGATCTATTACATTGCCGGTGATGATGCTGCCAAACTGGCACAATCACCACATCTGGAAGGGTTCAAAGCAAAAGGGGTTGAGGTGCTGCTGCTCTCTGACCATGTGGATGAATTCTGGCTGCAGCACATCACCGAATTTGATGGCAGATCTTTCAAATCCATCACGCGCGGCGCGGCGGATCTGGATAAGGTCACCGCAGACAACAAGGAAGATGATTTAGCTGACGAAGCGGATCTGTCCGTGCTAATCGCTGCCATCAAGGATGAGTTAGGCGAAGCGGTTAAAGACGTCCGACCGTCCAAGCGTTTGACAGATAGTCCGGTCTGCCTAATTGCTGATGACGGCGACATAGATGTTAACCTTGAACGCCTACTCAAACGCCACGGTCATTTGGAGCACGGCGCACCGAAGGTGCTCGAACTGAACGCGGGCCATGCATTGATCACTAAACTGGTAGAGCGCGCGCAGGGCGATGGAGCGAGCGAAGACAGTTTGCTCAAAGATGCTGCGCATTTGCTGCTTGATCAGGCGCGCATCGTCGAAGGCGAAACGCCGTCTGATCCGCCTGAGTTTGCGCGACGCCTAGGCATGGTTTTGGCGCGTGCCTTTGCCGGATAAAGACCAGACTAAGAATTCAACTATTCTAGGCCCTGCACCAACGGTGGGTTTCGGGAAGGCGGCTAATTGAAGTAGCCTTCCCTCAAATGTCCGGAATGGGCCGAGAACGCCACGATTTTTAGCGGCATCAATTGCCGAATCTCGGTGGACAACTGGTTCTTCCGCATCGATACCTTCCGGCTAAGCTCTCACTGATCAACGTATTTCCGACGTCCAAACAATCAACTGTAAGCGTCCCACATAACCGGCAGTATGGGCCGTTGGCTACCAGCGGAAACTCCACTTAATGCAAGAATGCTGCGGGAAAACATCGGGCAAGAAAGGCTCAAAGCCACTTTTCATTGTTCTTTCATCAAAGGGCTGCAACACGCGCAGCCTTTATGCCTAGAATGACCCCGCGAGGGGTGATGATCAGGCCCGCTACTTGTTACCCAACGTGCTTCTGGTGCTTTGGTGTTAAGCAAGCCAAACTTCCATGATGTTTAAAGAAAGAGATTTTCATGATCACGGTCCATCATCTGAATAATTCTCGCTCACAGCGCATCCTTTGGCTGCTTGAAGAACTCGGCGTCGCTTACACGATTGAGGTCCATCAGCGTGATGATGTGACCAATCTTGCGCCTCCATCACTGATCGCCCTACATCCATTGGGCAAATCGCCGATGATCGAGGTTGATGGGCGGCTGATCACTGAAAGCGGCGCGATTGTTGAGTATTTGTGTGCTTGTTACGGGCCGCACATGATCCCAAACAAAGACACAGATGCGCACATACGGCATCTGGAAATGATGCATTTTGCCGAAGGCTCGGCTATGATCCCGATACTGTTGCAGCTTTATGTCGGAAAACTAGGGGGAGCCGGAGAGCCGCTTGCGCCGCGGATCAAACATCAGCTGGAAAGTCATTTTGACTATATGGAAGGGCTGCTGCGCCCGTCATGTCACTTCGTGCAGGACGAATTGTCGGCGGCGGATATCATGCTGAGCTTTCCGGCGGAAATAGCGGTACGTCAGAACCGCAGCAACCGGTATCCTAAGCTCACGGCATTCGTTGATCATATTCAATCTCGGCCGGCCTATAAGCGCGCAATCGAAAAAGGCGGCAAATACGCATTTGCATGAAAACCTGAGCTCAACTCTGGACATCGATAACTTACGTTAGAATCCAACGGGCCGTCTGGATCAAACTCGTAAAGAAGAATATCTTTCCCTAACTGTCAGGAGAACATAATGTCGGAAAATCGAGCCCGTTCAAGAGCTTTCGTTTCCTCAAGACTTGATGGGTTTCGCAATCTCGACCCCAAGGATCGTCTGGCAAACCTCACTGAGATGACAGGGATAAGCGACGCAGATCAAAAAGCACTTAGCGGCATAGATGCACTGCCCATTGAGCTTGCAAACGGCATGATTGAAAATGTCATAGGAAAATTTGAAATACCCTTGGGCGTTGCAACTAATTTCACTGTGAATGGCCGTGATTACTTGGTTCCTATGGCTGTTGAAGAGCCCTCAGTCGTTGCGGCAGCGTCTAACATGGCCAAGATTGCCCGTGGTTGTGGGGGCTTCTCCACCTCCAGCACTAGGCCGATTATGCGTGCGCAGGTTCAAATCCTTGATCTTGCAGATCCGCACGGCGCACGCATGCGCATTCTTGAATCCTCTGACGCCTTGATCGCCTTAGCAAACTCGCGTGACAAGGTGCTCATCGGGCTTGGAGGCGGGTGCACTGACATCGAAGTACATGTTTTTGACGATACACCTATTGGCCCCATGGTCGTGCTTCACCTGTTGGTTGATGTGCGCGACGCAATGGGCGCGAATACGGTCAATACAATGGCGGAAATGATTGCGCCAAAAGTCGAAGAAATCACCGGCGGCAATGTCCGATTACGCATTCTATCAAATCTTGCAGACAAGCGACTTGTTCGTGCAAGAGTGTCGATCACACCAGCTGCGCTGAGCACTGAAACACTAGATGGCACAGAGGTAGCACGAGGCATTACAGAAGCTTGCGCATTGGCCATTGTCGATCCCTACCGTGCGGCGACTCACAACAAGGGGATCATGAACGGAATTGATCCGGTTGTTGTAGCGACTGGAAACGACTGGCGTGCTGTGGAAGCGGGTGCTCACGCATGGGCCGCAAGATCGGGGCGTTATACAGCGTTGTCGCGTTGGGAGGTGGCGTCGAGTGGAAACCTTGTTGGCTCTCTCGAACTACCGATGGCTTTAGGAATTGTCGGAGGTGCGACGAAAACGCATCCGGCGTCGCAAGCGTCTTTGCGTTTGATGGCCGTAACTTCGGCGACGGAATTGGCCGAAGTTACAGTTGCTGTTGGCCTCGCCCAGAACATGGCGGCGCTACGAGCGTTATCCACCGAAGGCATCCAAAAAGGCCATATGGCGCTACACGCCCGCAACATAGCGATCACTGCTGGCGCTAAGGGTCAAGCCATTGACGTTGTCGCTAAGGCGCTTGTCGTTGCAGATGACGTGAGCGTTGACAAGGCTAAGGACGTGCTAAGCCAGATCGCTTGAAAAACATAAAGAAGCGGTCGAAACCAGCGTCTGTTGATCCCAAAAAAACGGTATGCAATCTCCCAAGATCTGCTTTTCGTTGACTTAGACTTCTCATCTCGAATGGCTTTGTTGCACAAATCGGGCACTGTAGGATTCACTGTGTGAATCCAGCGTGATAGCTCGCGGACATGAGCAG
>NZ_CBFHVK010000007.1:0-197881 GCF_965659345.1 Planktotalea sp.
AGTACCGTGGCTGTAGGCTAAATCCGTCTGGGGTAAGGGGGAGATCGGCCTCAGACCGATTTGTGCAACAAAGCCTTTTCAGGCGCTAATCTGCCTTATTCTCGGCACATTAAGCTTCACACGGTGCTAGGATTTGTTATGATGGCAACATCTAGTGGGATGCAGAGTGACAACACCGCTTATTTGGTGGCGCTCTGGGGGGATTTAGGACGAAGGACGAAAGCTGTGGTAAATTTACTTTCCAAAGCACTTGGTACCGTTACAAAATGCGCCGCGATTGTTAGTTTGAGTGCCTTCGCTCTCAGTTCTTCAGCCGCAGCACAGCAGTACGGCACCCAGCAGTACGGCACCCAGCAATACGGAAATACTCAAGGCGTCGCGACTGCCATTCAAGGCGCTGCAACAGGAAACACACGCACTGTATTGGGCGAGCGTTACATTCCAAACATCTGGGTTGATCCAGATGGGTGCGAGCACTGGGTGATGGACGATGGTGTGAAGGGCTACATGACGCCTCATGTCAGCCGCCAAGGTATTCCAGTGTGTCGCCGTGGAAATGTATGTGGTGTGATGAACTCTGATCAGTTCTTTGCAACCAACAGCCACAGCATCAGCCGCTCTGGCCGTGACAGCGTTGCGAACTTTTTCAGAAGCGCAAGCGCATCAGCCTTCGTAATTGCAGGGCACACAGATAGCCGCGCATCCGACGATTATAACATGCGTCTGTCTTACAACCGCGCAGCAACAATCGCGAGCATTGCAAGCAGTGTTGGCGCACGTGTCGTTGACGTACGTGGCTACGGTGAGCGCATGCCAATCGCATCAAACAAATCAAGCGTCGGCATGTCCAAGAACCGCCGCGTTGAAATCATCTGCATTCGCTGAGGGATAGACACATGAAATTTGCAAAACTCTCTCTCGCGCTTGTCGCTGTTGCTGGTCTCGCAGCCTGTGAAGGCGGCGGTCGAAGCCCAGACAAAGGCACTGACTTTGGTACAGACAAGAAGGATCTCAGCACATTGATTGCTGGTATCTGGGTCGACCCAAATGGTTGTGACAACTGGATCATCGACGACGGCTTCGAGGGATACCTCTCCGCACGTCTCGACAAGTACGGCAAGCCGGTCTGCTCCGGTGCAGCGCCTGCGAATGTTGCAACCGGCCCATGGCGCGGTGGTGCGACAGACTTGTTCGCGAAGTGATCTTTGATCACGACGACATCAAAAGCTAAAAATTAAGCCGCAGGTTTCACACCTGCGGTTTTTTTCGTCGCGCATCGACCTAACTGTTGCATGATAACGAATAAGGAACCTAATGAGTGAGCACTGTTGATCTATCTCCAGACCTTCCGACCGCGGCAGAAGCCATGTTGGATTTCCCAGATAATCGTCTGCTGATCGATTTATGCGGTGAATATGACAAAAATCTTGCTCAGGTCGAAACAGGATCAGACGTACAAATCATTCGGCGCGGCAATCGCTTGGTCATCATGGGCCAAGCCGATGCGCGCGCAGCCGCAATCGAAGTTCTCGGCACGCTCTATGCGCGCCTTGAAGCAGGAAAAAGCGTAGAGCCCGCAGATATCGATCGTGAATTGCGCATGGGTCTTGCCCCACGCGCGCCATCCGCTGACGAAAGCCCGCAGTCGCCCGCCGTGAATGACGTGGTCGAGATCAAAACGCGCAAAAAACTTGTCGAACCGCGAACAGATGCTCAAAAAGCCTACACAAAAGCACTGTTTGACAATGAGCTTGCGTTTGGCATCGGCCCCGCAGGGACAGGCAAAACATACATCGCCGTTGCAGTTGGGGTCTCAATGTTCATTGGTGGGCATGTGGACAAGATCATCCTTTCTCGCCCTGCAGTAGAAGCAGGTGAGAAACTGGGCTATTTGCCAGGTGACATGAAGGACAAAGTCGACCCCTACATGCAGCCCCTCTATGATGCTTTGAACGACTTTTTGCCTGCCAAACAGCTAACTAAATTACTAGAAGACAAACGCATCGAGATTGCACCACTCGCTTTCATGCGGGGTCGCACGCTCTCCAACGCGTTCGTCGTCCTTGATGAAGCGCAAAACGCCACAACGATGCAGATGAAAATGTTTTTGACCCGCCTTGGCGAAGGCTCTCGCATGGTCATCACCGGCGATCGCACTCAAATCGACCTTCCCCGTGGCGTGCCCTCGGGATTGGCAGATGCGGAACGTTTGCTTAACAGCATCCCTTCTATCAGTTTTAACTACTTCACCTCCAAAGATGTCGTGCGCCATCCGCTGGTCGCCGCAATTATCGAAGCCTATGAAGCTGATCACGAAGCAATGCTTGCTCGCAAGAAAAGCTAAATGTCTTCATTTTTCCAAATAAACTCCGGGGGTCTGGGGGCTGGCCCCCAGCCATGAACACATGCTGATAGACACCATTATCGAAGACGCCCGCTGGCAAAGCATAGATTTTTCGGCACTTGCTGAAACTGCTGCGCAGCGAACACTCGCGCATCTCTGTCTCGACACTAATGCTTTTGAAATTGCTATCCTTGCTTGCGACGACGCCCGCATTGCCGATCTCAATACACAGTTCAGGGACAAGCCCACCCCGACCAATGTGTTGTCATGGCCGTCGCAGGAACGCGCAAGTGACGAAGACGGCGGGGTCCCTCACACACCCGCTCTCCCGATGGATGCGGAACTCGGAGATATAGCCATAAGCTATGACACCTGCGAGCGGGAATCGCGCGACGCAGGTAAGGCCATGAGCGATCATGTGACCCATTTAGTCATCCATGGGGTCCTACATTTGCTTGGTTACGATCATATTCGTGACCTCGATGCCACTTTGATGGAAGAAACAGAGGTGTTGATACTTGGCACCTTAGGCATAGATACCCCATATTAACGCATTGCAGCGCAAAAGACGTTGCCACTTATAAGGAATACAGCGCGCCATGGGCGACAAAGACGGCTCCTCTATCGCAGCGCAAAGCGCGCAGCTTGAACACGAGCAAACCACACCAAATGAGCAGATCTCGGCTCAGACCGAAAACGGCTTTTTCTCACGCGTGATATCCGCGCTAAGCCCGTCCCAAGACGGCACCCCTGAACAGGCCGCTGCCCCCGTGCCAGCACGCACGCAACCACACGGGATGATCAATCTGCGTCGTATGCGCATCGAAGATGTGGCCATCCCAAAAGCGGACATCACATCTGTCGCCAATACCGCAAGCAAAGATGAGCTACTCGCGGTTTTTCGCGAAAGTGGACTGACCCGCTTGCCCGTCTATGACGGCACGCTGGACACGCCACTCGGCTTTGCGCATTTGAAGGACTTCGCACTGCTTCATGGCTTTAACAGCTCGACAACAGCTTTCGATCTCACCGCTATGCTGCGCCCGCTTCTTTTTGTGCCACCCTCCATGCCAATCGGTATTTTGCTCACCAAGATGCAAACAGAACGTCGGCACATGGCACTTGTTATTGATGAATACGGTGGTGTCGATGGATTAGTCACAATCGAAGATTTGATCGAACAAGTCATCGGTGAAATCGAGGATGAACACGACACAGAGGAAGCCGATCTTTGGACTCTTGAAAAGTCTGGGCAGTATTTGGCGCAAGCCAAAACACCCCTTGATGAGTTTGAAGACGCAATTGGCATTCATCTAACCGAAGACGATGAAATCGATGCCGAAGAAATCGAAACGCTGGGCGGGCTTGTCTTTATGCTTGCAGGCCATGTTCCCGCGCGCGGTGAGGTGGTGCGCCATCCAGCGGGCTACGAATTCGAAGTCATCGATGCAGATCCGCGCCGTATCAAGCGCCTGCGCGTGCGTCTTGCGCCACCACCTGCAGAGTAATCGATGACCCCGAAGCGGCAACACTTTGTGCTTTGCATCCTTGCAGGGCTTTGTTTTGCTGCCGCTCAAGCGCCTTTGGGCCTTTGGCCTTTTGTGGTTGCTGGCTTTGTGCTGTCTGTTTGGTTACTCAAATCATCTGACTGCCCACGCCGCGCCGGATGGACCGGCTGGAGCATTGGCGCGAGCTATTTCGCCGTGTCTTTACTTTGGATCGTTGAACCCTTCTTGGTTGATATTGCCCTGACAGGTTGGATGGCCCCCTTCGCTTTGATTGGTATGGCGGGTGGGCTTGCGCTGTTTTGGGCCGCGCCTTTCTGGCTCGCGGCGCGCTTTGGTAAACCTGCCACGATTCTCGCACTTTGGCCGCTTGCAGAATATGCGCGTAGTACGATGTTCACGGGCTTTCCTTGGGGACTTAACGCCTATGCTTGGATCGACACGCCCATCGCACAAATCGCAGCTTGGGTCGGGCCTCACGGCCTCGGCGCGTTGACTTTAACGCTCGCCGCTTTGCCTGTTCTGTGGTGCACCCGCAAAGGAACCGCCCTTGCAGGTTTTGGTTTCGCCCTCCTCGCATCTCTCGGCTTAGCACGTCTCTCGAGCGCGCCCGAAATCGCTCAAGATGCTCCAACCATTCGTCTAATCCAGCCCAACGCGCCACAGCATCAAAAGTGGGACCCAGCCTTCGCGCCCATCTTTTTCACGCGTCTTATCGACGCCAGCAAAGCTGTTCCCAACCCTGACCTGATTATATGGCCCGAAACATCGCTACCTACGTGGCTGAACAACGCTGAGCGTATGTTGAGTGCGATTTCAACGGCGGCGCATGACACACCCGTACTATTTGGCGCGCAGCGTCACGAAGGGCTGCGTGCTTATAACAGCCTTGTACATCTCGACGGGTCTGGTGACATTCAGCACATCTACGACAAACATCATCTTGTCCCTTTTGGTGAGTATCTTCCGCTGGAAGCTCTGTTAAGTCGCCTAGGAATGAGTACTTTAACGGAAACATTTGGTGGCTTTACTGCGGGCATGGGTCCAGAACTGATAGACCTTGGTTCGTTGGGAAAAGCCCTCGCACTCATCTGTTATGAAGCCGTATTTCCCCATCAAATGAACAGTTCTGAGGGGCGACCCCGTTTCCTTTTGCATGTCACCAATGATGCATGGTTTGGCACATGGTCCGGCCCGCAACAGCACCTTGTGCAAGCGCGATTTCGCGCGATTGAGCAGGGTTTGCCCTTAGTGCGTAGTGCGAACACTGGGATTAGTGCATCGATTGATGCGCATGGGCGCATCTTACAAAGCTTGCTACTTGGAACGGACGGGTACATAGATACCGCGCTACCCCCGAAACTAGAGCGCACGCTTTATGCAAGATTTGGAGACAATCTCGCATTATTAGCCTTACTCTTTCTGCTTTGTGCCACACTTTTGCCTTACCGTTCCGTGAAAGAGTGACTAAGACACACACGGGCCTTGCCCATTATATGACCGTCACAACGGCTTCCTGACGTGACGGACGAACCCTACTGGAGCACTATACATGTCACGTCAAAATTACACCTTCACCTCGGAATCCGTTTCTGAGGGGCATCCAGATAAAGTGTGCGACCGCATCTCTGACGCAGTTCTTGATGCTTTCCTCAGCGAAGAGCCCGAAGCGCGCGTTGCCGCGGAAACATTCGCCACAACCAACCGGGTTGTTATTGGTGGCGAAGTTGGCCTTGCTGATCAATCCAAACTCAAAGAATACATGGGCAAAATCGACAGTATCGCGCGCGCTTGCATCAAAGATATTGGCTACGAGCAGGAAAAGTTTCACCACGAAACCGTCAAGATCACCAACCTCTTGCACGAACAATCTGCGCACATCGCACAAGGCGTCGACAGTAGCGCTGACAAAGAAGAAGGCGCTGGCGATCAGGGCATTATGTTCGGTTACGCGACCAATGAAACCGACGCGCTTATGCCGGCCCCCATTCAATACAGCCACGCAATTTTGCGTCGCCTCGCTGAAGTGCGTAAGAATGGCACAGAGCCTACGCTTGGCCCTGATGCGAAAAGCCAGCTGTCTGTGGTATACAAAAACGGCAAGCCAGTTGGCGTTTCCTCTATCGTTCTATCCACACAGCACCTTGATGAAAACATGACGTCTGCTGATGTCCGCGCGGTTGTTGAACCTTATATCCTTGAGGTTCTTCCAAATGGATGGGTCAGCGACGCAACCGCGTGGCATGTAAACCCAACAGGAAAGTTTGTTATTGGCGGACCTGATGGCGACGCTGGTTTGACAGGTCGCAAGATTATCGTGGACACATATGGCGGCGCGGCCCCTCACGGTGGCGGTGCGTTTTCTGGTAAAGATCCAACCAAAGTCGACCGTTCCGCAGCCTATGTTGCGCGCTACCTCGCGAAGAACGTGGTTGCCGCGGGCATGGCCGAACGCTGCACGATCCAGCTGTCTTATGCGATTGGCGTGTCCAAGCCGCTGTCGATTTATTGCGACACGTTCGGCACAGGCCAAGTGGCAGACGCCGCGATTGAGCGCGCGATTGATCAGTGCATGGACCTTACCCCACGCGGTATCCGTGAGCATCTTGGCATGAACCGCCCAATCTATGAACGCACCGCAGCCTATGGTCACTTCGGCCGTGAGCCAGAGGCGGATGGCGGTTTCTCGTGGGAGAAAACCGATCTGGGCGCGGCGCTTAAGAAAGCGGTTTAAACCCGCTTTATGTAGATACGAACAAAGCCCTGCCCCTGCGGTGGGGCTTTGTCGTTTTCCGGATATGCCTATGGCACGCTAGAGCTGTCCGCGCATGTTCCACAATTCTGGAAACAGCTCGACCTCAAGCATGCGGCGCAAGTATTTCACGCCGGATGTGCCCCCTGTGCCGCGCTTGAAGCCGATAATCCGCTCAACAGTCGTGACATGGTTGAACCGCCAACGACGGAAATAATCCTCGAGATCGACAAGCTTTTCCGCAAGCTCATAGAGCGACCAATGCGCGCGAGGATCTTTATAAACGACTGTCCACGCATCCATAACCTCTGCCTGCGCTTTGTGAGGTTGATCGAGACAAAAGGCGTCTGGCGAGAACGTCACGCCCAATTCCTGCGCGAGCCGCTCGAGCGCCACATGATAGAGCGAGTGCCGCTCCATCTCTTGGCCAAGCATGTGATGTAGCTCGACACGGTGCTCATGAACCTTCATCATCGCGCGATTTCGGTTGCCCAAAATAAACTCGATCAACCGATACTGATGCGACTGAAAGCCGGAAGACGCCCCTAAGTCGTCCCGAAACTGTGTGTACTCACTTGGCGTCATCGTGCGCAGAACATCCCAAGCGTTGTTAAGTTGCTCAAAGATGCGGGCAACTCTGGTCAGCATTTTGAACACTGGCGGGAAGTCACCTTTGGCAAGATGATCACGCGCAGTTGCCAGTTCATGCAAAGCCAGCCGCATCCACAACTCAGATGTTTGGTGCTGAATGATGAAAAGCATCTCATCATGCGCGTTCGATTGAAGGTTTTGTGATCCAAGAATGGGATCCAGCGACAAATAATCAATATAGCTCATGTCCTTTGCGAAAGACATCTTCGCGCCTTCACGCTCTGGATCATATGCGGCCATGGCTAAGTCTCCAATCAAGTCTATAATACTTTGATAGGTTTCGCCTAAACCAAGCTAAGGTCAACGCCAAGCTTGCTATCACCCTCAAGAAGGGTATTCAGGTGTCAAGTAAACTTGACAGGTCTTGCCATGACGTCCCGCCTACCCATCTTTTTCGTCGTCGCAACCGTCGCAATCGACGCAATGGGCATTGGCCTCATCATGCCGGTCATGCCCGATCTGTTGCGCGAAGTGGACGGTGGTGGATTAGGCGACGCTGCGATTTGGGGCGGTATTCTCGCCACCGCTTTTGCGGTCATGCAATTCCTCTTTGGGCCTATCGTCGGCTCACTCAGCGATCAATATGGGCGCAAACCTTTTCTGGTGGTTTCGCTTGTTATTATGGCGTTCGATTATGTATTGATGGCACTTGCCGGGACGATTTGGCTTTTACTGATCGGGCGTCTTATCGGGGGCATTACCGCGGCCACACACGCGACCGCCGCGGCCTACATCGCCGATGTATCCGAGCCTGATCAGAAAGCCGCCAACTTTGGCCTTATCGGAGCGGGGTTTGGCATTGGCTTCGTCCTTGGCCCTGTGATTGGCGGGCTCCTGGCTGAATTTGGCACCCGTGCGCCGTTTTGGGCAGCTGCCGTTCTCGCCCTGACCAACGCCACCTTCGGTTGGTTCGTTCTGAAAGAAAGCGTGACAGACGCAACGCGACGTCCTTTCAAATGGAAACGCGCAAACCCTTTCGGCGCGTTCAAATCTATCGGCAGTTTTCCGGGACTTGGCGCATTGCTCTTAGTTTACTTCTTCTACCAAGTGTCCAGCGTCGTGTATCCGGCGGTTTGGTCCTTTTTCACAGCGGAACGCTTCGGTTGGTCACCCGGTATCATCGGCCTTTCACTGGCGATTTTCGGCATATCCTTCGCATTGGTTCAGGGCTTGCTCGTCAGACCCTCGATCAAACGGTTTGGACACCGCAGAACCGTCATTATCGGCCTGATCCTTGAAGCGGTTGCGCTGTTTTTGATTGCCGCAATCTATTCGGGCAACGTTTTACTGTGGTGTATCCCCTTCGCCGCGCTTGGCGCGATCGGGATGCCAGCACTGCAAGGGATCATGTCACGACGCGTGAGCGATGATGCACAAGGAGAGTTGCAAGGTGTGCTAACCTCCGTCAATTCACTCGCCGCGATTATCGCGCCGCTCGTGATGACACGCAGCTTCGCCTATTTCACCGGACCAGAGACGCCGATCTATCTGCCCGGTGCGCCGTTTATCATTGCGGGCGTGTTGATGGTGATCTCTGTGGTGATTTTCCAAATGCGTCGTCGCGCTTCCGTGACGTCATAAATTGAGCTGAATGTCGGAAACAGACTTGTGGGTCTGCCAGTCTTGGTCAAACGTTGAGCGCAAGTTTGGGAGAGAAACATGACCACTATCAAAGCCGCCGTTTGCCACGAATTTGGAAAACCCCTTAGCGTCGACGACGTCCAACTGCGCGCACCCGAAATGGGCGAGATCGAGGTCACCCTCGACGCTTGCGCGATCTGTCATTCCGACATTTCATATGCGGGCGGCGCTTGGGGTGGCTCGCTACCAGCAGTCTACGGTCATGAAGCGGCAGGGATCATCACCAACCTCGGTGCCGGTGTAACCGGGTTGTCCGAAGGCGACAGCGTCGTCGTCACCTTGATCCGTGCTTGCGGAAACTGCGTGTGTTGCGCAGGCGGTGCACCAACGTTGTGCGAAACACCCTATGATGGCGATCACGGTCCCTTGAAAACAGCCGATGGCGGCAAGCTTCACCAAGCTATGGCCTGCGGTGCATTTGCCGAAAAAGTTGTCGTGGATCAGCGGCAAGTCGTCAAAATCGCACCTGATATCCCCAAAGATGCTGCAGCCTTGCTTGCGTGCGGGGTGATTACAGGCGTGGGCGCAGTGGTGAACGCGGCCAAACTTACAGCTGGTCAGGACGTCGTGGTGATTGGCGCTGGCGGTGTCGGATTGAACGCTATTCAAGGCGCGCGTATCGCAGGTGCACGACGTATCATTGCAGTAGATATGAGCGAAGAAAAACTCGCCATCGCGCGCGAATTCGGGGCGACGGACGGCGTCCTTGCGACGTCTGACAAGCCTTGGCGCGACGCAAAAAATGCGATGGGACGCGGGGCTGATGCCGTCATCGTCACCGTAGGTGCTGCCGCCGCATACACAGATGCCGCGCGGTATTTAGCCTATGGTGGCAAGGTGATCATGGTCGGCATGCCTGCGACGGGGGCAAAATCCGAATACGAGGCTGCAAACTTCGCAGCCGTTGGCCAATCCATGATCGGTTCAAAAATGGGCGATGCAGTGATTCAACGCGACATCCCTTGGATGGTCGATATGTATAGCCAAGGACGGCTGAAACTGGATGAGTTGATTTCTGGTCGCTGGTCCCTTGATCAAATTAACGAAGCCATTGAAGACACCAAATCCGGATCAGCAAAGCGCAATGTGATTATGTTCAAATGAAGCTGCAAGACCTCGATATCATCGTCACCGCCCCCCCTGCTCCAGGTTGGGGCGGGCGCTATTGGATCCTCGTCAAAGTCACGACCGATACGGGGATAACGGGTTGGGGCGAATGCTATGCCTCCTCCATCGGGCCAGAGGCGATGCGCCCCGTCATCGAGGATGTGTTCGAGCGGCATATGCAAGGTGAGAACCCTGAAAACATCGAGTTGATGTTCCGCCGTGCCTATTCTTCTGGCTTTACGCAACGTCCTGATTTGACTGTGATGGGCGCCTTCTCCGGCCTTGAGATCGCATGCTGGGACATTCTTGGCAAAGCGCGCGAGCGCCCTGTTTACGCGCTGCTCGGCGGCAAGATGAACGACCGCATTCGCGCCTATACCTACCTCTATCCCCTCCCACACCATGACATGACGGAGTTCTGGACGTCACCAGAGCTGGCCGCTGAAGGCGCGGCTGATGCCGTTGCGCGCGGATATACAGCGGTCAAATTCGACCCCGCAGGTCCCTACACACTGCGCGGCGGACATATGCCTGCGATGAGCGATATTTCCCAGTCTGTCGCCTTTTGCAAAGCCATCCGCGAGGCCGTGGGCGACAAGGCCGACCTGCTTTTTGGAACGCATGGGCAATTCAATACAGCCGGTGCAATCCGACTTGGCCAAGCGCTTGAACCCTACTCGCCGCTTTGGTTCGAAGAACCCACACCCCCCGATCACGTTGAGGACATGGCCCGCGTTGCAAGAAATGTGCGCATCCCTGTCGCAACGGGTGAACGCATGACAACGAAGTCGGAATTCGCAACTGTTTTGCGCGCGGGTGCTGCAGAAATCTTGCAACCTGCTTTGGGTCGTGCAGGTGGCATCTGGGAAATGAAAAAAACCGCAGCCATCGCAGAAGTCTTCAACGCGCAAATGGCGCCGCACCTGTATGCTGGGCCTGTGGAATGGGCCGCGAACATCCACCTTGCCGCGTCCATACCTAACATCTTGATGGCCGAAACGATTGAAACACCGTTCCACGATGCTTTGATCAAAGGGGCAATCAAAGTTGAAGACGGCTTTATAACGCCGCCTTCGACGCCGGGGCTTGGCATCGACATCGACGAAGCACTCGCACGTGCCAACCCCTACACGGGAAACGGGCTCCACCTGCAAATGCAAGAAGAGCCCTGTGACTACGTTAACGGAAACGCATTTGAAGGAGGCGCGCCAGCCCCAAAAGACTGACGCATTGCTTCATTTTTCCAGATAAACTCCCGACCCTTGGGTCGGAAAGCGAATTTTACGGAAAATTCGCAACGCGCTCTAAGCACGTTCCCAAGGGCGCACGAACGCGCCAAGCACGTCTGTTACGGCGCTGTCATCCTCTGAACTGGCTGACAGCTGCGCGACAAGCCCGCGCTTTTTGTCGTCCACAACAGAGACTACCCGCGCCTCCAGACCAGCCGTCTCAAGCGCCTCATTGTAAACACGTGTGATCGCGTCTTTACGCAAGTCAGGCTTGAAGACCTTGCCCACAGCCGTCTTGGGCAGTTCTTCCAGAATGGTCATGTGCTTGGGCTGCGCTGCGCGCTCATGGACCTGCGACTTACAGAACTCCAGCAACTCTTTCTCAGTGACTTTCGCCCCAGCAACCAGCTCAACGAAGGCACAAGGCACCTCACCTGCATGTGCGTCAGGCTGACCAATCGCGCCCGCAAATGCGACAGCCTCGTGACCCAAAAGCGCTTCTTCAATCTCAGCCGGATCAATGTTGTGACCGCCACGAATGATAAGATCCTTTGCACGGCCTGTGATCCAGAGGTACTCATCCTCGTCGAAACGACCTAGGTCGCCCGTGCGCAAGTACTCACCGTGATAAAGATTAACGTTCTTGTCCTCTTCCGTGTAGGTCGCGCCGACCATCACACCGGGACTAGAAATGCAAATCTCGCCCACTTCTTCGGGCGCACATTCAATTGGCCCGTCGGGCGTGTCTTTCAGGATTTTAACGTCTGTGTAAGGGAAGGTTATCCCGATTGAGCCGACTTTCTTTTCGCCGTCCACAGGATTGATCGAGGTCAAGCAGGTCGCTTCAGTAAGACCATAGCCCTCAACAATCTGCACACCTGTCGCCGCTTCGAAGCGTTTGAACAGCTCCAAAGGTAATGGCGCGGAACCGGAGAAAGCGTTCTTCACAGTGCTCACATCCGCATCAACAGGACGCTGCATCAACGCCGAAATTGCGGTTGGGACAGTGATGATAAAACTGATCTCCCAGCGTTCAATCAACTTCCAGAAGTTATCAAACACACCTTCGCCCCGATACCCTTGCGGCGTTGGGAAAACCACATGTGCGCCGCTCGAAATCGCGGACATCAAGATAACGTGCACCGCGAACACGTGGAACAGCGGCAGCGGGCAGATCACATTGTCCTTTTCCGTGTAGAGCAACTCATGTCCGAGCCAACCGTTATAAATCATCCCATTATACGTGTGCTGCGCGACCTTGGGCATGCCTGTCGTGCCACCCGTGTGGAAGTACGCAGCAACGCGGTCCCCTTTGCTATCAGGGAAATCAAGTGTTGTGTTCTGTTTGGCAACTTCTTTCACAAAGCTCATGACTTTGGCGTGGTGCGAGACAGGGTTCTTTGGACGAACCAGCGGCACAATCCAGCTTTTAGGCGGTGTCAGATACCGGTTCAGATCGACTTCCAGAACTGTCTTAACATTGGGTGCATGACGGACCGCTTCAGCAGTTTTCTGGGCAACGTCCGTCTTAGGAAACGCCTTAAGCGTAACAACAACCTTGGCGTTGGTTTCGCGCAAGATTGCGGCGATCTGATCTGCTTCAAGTAGCGGGTTAATCGGGTTTACGATCCCTGCGACCATCCCGCCCAAAAGCGCCAATATCGTTTCATTTGCGTTTGGCAGAACATAGGCAACGACATCTTTTTCACCCACGCCGAGCTTGCGCAACAAATTGGCCGTTTGCACAGTCTTGTCGAGCAACTCGGACCAGCTTAGCGTTTCGGCAGGGTCTTTTGGACCAGAGAAGAGTTGGTAGGTTACAGCTGGGCGAGCTGGAAATTTTCCAGCCGTTTTGCTGAGCAATTGATGCAGCGTGACGGGTACGTCACGTTCTGCCCATGGCATTTGTGCCTCTAAAGCCTTCTTGTCTGCAATGGATGCAAATCCCATGGTTACTCCTCCCCTGAACCAATGTCCCTAACGCGCAACTTAATGCGCACTGAGCTAAGATGAGTATGCAACGCCGCAAACGCAAGCATTCCCAAACGTAGTTTTGAGCTTTACGTTGAGAAATTCGCGTCAATTGGTTTAAATTGCGTCTCAAAGCCCTGATCAACTTTGCCAAACAACTCGATCTGTCTAAACTTTGCCCATGCGGTACGCTTTACTATTTCTTTGGTTGGCCTTGTCTGGCCTTGGCGCTTGCGCACGAATGGTCGACGTTATCGCATATGAAACGACGATCGAGCGTGTAAAACGCAACGACCTTCGCGTCCCCCACTATCAAACCAAAGCTCTTGCAAACAGCTCGGTAGAACGCTCATTAAAAGAGGCTGGCTTTACGTCCTTTCTTTGGCTGCATCCTGATCAAAGCGTATCGGAATGGTATGCAACTGATGCCGCGAGAACGAACGCTGTGAACGTTAAATCCGTTTCAAAAGCTTTGTTTTCCGCGCTCGTTGGCGTTGACACAACGCTAGATCTAAATGCGCTCATTGCTTCGTTTGCGGGGTGTGCTGTGCCTGACGCACTACAACCGCTCAACTTTGATACTTTGTTGAACATGACTGCGGGCTTCACGTTCACCGAAAATGTCTCGAGCGATATTTACGCTGCCCCAAATTGGGGGTGCCGCGCGCTGCAACTGCCCAGCGAGGCGCGCTCTGGTGCGCGGTTCAACTATAACACGCTTCAATACCATCTTGCTGGCCTTGCACTGGCCGAGCGCCGTGGCAGCGATGTCGCGACACTTTTGCAAAACGACGTGCTCGACGCGATGGAGATCCAGTTAGATGGATGGATCAAGAACAGCGACGGTGATGTCTTTACCGGTAGTGAAATGCGCCTGCATCCCAAAGATATGCTTCGGTTTGGCGAGGTCTATTTGAATGACGGCCGCTTTAACGGCAAAGATATCATCCCTAAAAGCTGGGTCACTCAATCAAGGCAACCCCAGCGCAGTGACACAGGGCGTACGGGCATCGATTACAGTTATGGTTGGTGGCTGACAAATCTAGCGGGATACGATGCGCAATTTGCGGAAGGCTATGGTGGGCAAGCGATTGTTGTCGTACCAGAAGTTGAGCAAGTATTTGTGTTTACGGCACCCACGGGTGGCTTGGTGAGCGGCAAGAAACATGATGCGCGCATGGCCAGATTGCTTGCCTTGACCCAAGACCTTCTCAAATAAAAAAGGGAGCGGCAAAACCACTCCCTCAAATGTTTTAGCGACAAAGCGTGTTTACGCTTCAACACCTTCCTGCGGGATCCGCAGAACCTGACCTGGGTAGATTTTGTCAGGATGCGTGAGCATAGGCTTGTTCGCCTCAAAGATCGCAGTGTACTTTGAACCATTGCCCAACGCTTTTTCCGCGACCGCCCAAAGCGTGTCGCCTTTTTCAACGGTATGGAACACAGGTGCGGCATCGCCATCATCTGCGTCATCCGTCTCAACAGCGCCAATACCCGTCACGTTGCCAACCGCCAAAATGATCTTCTCGCGGATGGACGGGCTAACCGCACCAACACCTGCAACGCGCACTTTGTCGCCCTCAACCTGAAGATCGAGACCTTCTGCCTCAAGACCCAAATCAGCGACTTCTTTCTTCAGCTCGTCAACAGACGGCTCAGCATCGTCACCGCCAAATAGTTTCTTGCCGGCGTCTTTTGCAAAACTCCACAAACCCATCTTAATAATCCTTCTTGATAAGATGCGCGGACTTTCGCGCGCCAGCTTGCGCTGCGCAAGAGGGAATTAGATGTCGTCAGCGCCGGCCGTAAATTGAAGGCGTGCGAGGCGCGCATAAAGCCCGCCCTCAGCAACCAACGCATCATGTGTGCCGACAGCGACGACACGCCCTGCTTCAAGCACAACAATGCGATCCGCCTTTTTCACAGTCGCTAATCGGTGTGCCACGATCAGGGTCGTCCGTCCTTGCGCCAACTCATCGACCGCAAGCTGAACCGCACGTTCACTTTCCGCATCAAGCGCGCTTGTCGCTTCATCCAACAACAAAACAGGGGCATCGCGCAAAATGGCGCGTGCAATCGCAATACGCTGCTTTTGCCCCCCTGAGAGCATCACCCCCCGTTCGCCTACATAGCTGTCAAACTTGTCCGGCAGAGCGTCGATAAAGTCATAGGCAGCAGCAGCCTTCGCTGCAGATTCGACTTCAGCATCTGTCGCATCCGGACGACCAAAGCGGATGTTTTCACGTGCGGAGGCGGCAAAGATCACAGGATCTTGCGGCACCAATGAAATATGCTTGCGAAACGCCTCGCGCTCCATCTGCACCAGCGGCACCCCATCAAGACGGATCACACCTGATTGCGGATCATAAAAGCGTTGGATCATTTGGATGATGGTCGTTTTACCCGCACCTGACGGGCCAACGAAGGCAACGGTTTCGCCTGCGTTGATGTTCAGCGTGACGTCATCCAACGCCGCTGTTTCGGGACGTGTCGGATAGCGGAACGAGACGTTTTCAAACGCGATTTCACCGCGTACAGGCGTTGCCAAATCAAGCGGTTGCGCTGGGTCTGTCACCGTATCTTCTGCATCCAGCAGTTCGACCAAACGCTCGGTTGCGCCTGCGGCGCGTTGCAATTCGCTCCAAATTTCAGACAGCGCTGCAACCGCACCGGCCACCATGACCGCGTAAATCACGAATTGCACCAATGCGCCCGTCGTCATCAAATCTGCGCGCACATCACGCGCGCCGATCCAAAGCACCCCGACGACGCCAGAAAAGACAAGAAAGATAACGATCATCGTTAGAAAGGCGCGCACTGTGATGCGTCGGCGCGCGGCGTCAAAACTCTTTTCCGTGAAATCAGAAAACTGGAATTGGCTTTGAGTTTCGTGGGTGAACGCTTGTACGGTTTGGACCGATCCAAGCGTTTCAGACGCGTTTCCGGAGGATGCAGCGATCCAATCTTGGTTTTCACGGCTGAGCACGCGCAACCTGCGCCCCATGACCAGAATCGGGACGATGACAGCTGGCACCAACAACAAGACAAGGCCCGTTAACTTGGCCGATGTGAACAGCATCAAAATCAAGCCGCCGATGAAGATCAGTACATTGCGTAGCGCCACCGATATCGAAGAGCCGATGACAGACAGGATCAGCGTTGTATCCGTGGTGATCCGGCTCAATACCTCGCCGGTCATAATCTTTTCATAAAACTCTGGGCTCATGGAGATCACACGATCAAAAACCGCTTTGCGGATGTCTGCAACAACACGTTCGCCCAAGCGCGTCACCAACGCGTAGCGCAACGCCGTGCCCACGGCCAAAAGCGCGGTGATTCCCAAGGCAGAGGCAAAATATTGATCAAGCAAACCGCCCGCCGCACTTTCAAAATTGTCCACCACGCGACGCACAGCCAAAGGCAGCAAGAGCGACACCATCGCCGTCAACGTCAATGCCATTGCGGCGCAAACAACCAATATTTTGTAGGGCGCAAGGAACGGCCACAACCTTCGCAGTGTTGCGAGTTCTTTAGATTTAGCGCGCTCGGCTTCAGTCAGGTTGGGGGCCAATTGGCTGGTATTTGAAGTCGTATCGGTCGCCATGGATGTCCTCGATCGCGCAAATTTTCGCGCATTAAATTCACAGTGGCGCTCGGGTCAAGCGTGAGGACGCTGTATGCGCTTATTTGACGTAATGTTTGTGTGGGAGTTTTTGGAGCGGGCGGAGGGAATCGAACCCTCATCTTCAGTTTGGAAAACTGAGGTCTTAACCATTACACAACGCCCGCGACCTCTGCGTGACATAAGTCAGGCTCTCGCAAGGGTCAAGACGCTCGCGCACACAAAACCCGATGTCTTCAAAACATCGGCCATACAACAAGGATAGCCGTTACGGTTTCGGCCTTATTTTGCCTCAATCTTGCCACGACTCAAACCTATGGATTTGGCAACGCACGCGCACACCCTGCGCAAAAGGAGTTATGCCATGTACAAGTCACTAATGTTTTCGATCGCGGCCCTTGGCCTGTGTGCTGCACAAAGCGCGAGTGCCGAACAATATGATATCCAGATCGAAGAAGGCGCGTTTTATCCAGAAATCACATATCTGATTCCAGGCGATGAAGTGAAATTTGTGAACAACAACGGCGGCACGGTAAAGGTCGTTTCGAGTGATGCATCCTGGGACAGCGGTGAGATCAGTGAAGGCCAGAGCTACCTATTGAGCGTCACGCCTGAAACAAAGCTGAATTTCGCGCTCGCGTCAGATTCTGAAATAGCTGGCAGCCTGTCATTCGATCTTGCACCGCTCAGTCTGGATGACGAAGCATTCGAGGAAGACGATTCCGGTGCAGCGCCAACGGCGTCTAACTAAGTAGAAATCGGTTCTATCAGATCCGCGCCGGTCGCGCGGTTTGAATTGACCGCTCTATCCACGCGATGAAACGTAAGCAACTCTTCGGGCGCGGCCTGCATCAGCAGTGCCGCGCCTTTTCCTTGCTCACCCAACCATAACGGCCAGTTTTCTGTGCTTAGGATGACGGGCATGCGATGATGAATTGCGCTGATACTTGTGTTGGCAGCGGTTGTAACAATCGCGCATGTACGGTGTCTGTCCCCGTTCATTTCCCAGTCCTGCCAAATTCCAGCAAATGCCAAAGGCGCTCCATCCCGCGCCTTTAGGTACCACGGATCGCGCCCGCCCTCTTGATCTTTGGTCCATTCATAAAACCCACTTGCCGGAATAAGACAGCGTCGCGCGCGGCACGCTGCTTTGAACGCGGGTTTATCAGCAATGGTTTCAGCACGCGCGTTGATGAGCAGTGGCCCACCTGCCGGTGACTCATACCAATGTGGAATAAAGCCCCAGCGCATCGGTGCGAGCTGACGACGTCCATCTTCTCTACGCACCGTATGTACTAGGGTCGTTGGGCACACATTAAAATTTGGTACGTCGGGCAGATCATTGGAAGGCTGCGCCGCAAAGAGCTGCGCCATCGCATCATTGGGAAGGGTCACTGCTAAACGTCCACACATGGCAATACCGTATACCATCTGCAAAGCCACGCGAGGAGATTTTTTCGAAAAATCTCGTTCCATATTCTTATTCAAAGAATATGCTCGCCCGAAACTCAGGAAAGCCTAAAAGTATGACCCTTTGCATTGTGACATATTCGGTAGACGGCCATACACGAGCGCTGGCCCAAGCCATTGCAGACGGGGGGCGCGGGCAGGTCTTTGATGTTACGGCGCTGACGGAAGCGGACTGGAGCACCCTCGATCACGCCAGCGCAATCGTCATGGGCGCACCCACCTACATGGGTGGCCTGCCCGCAACTTTTGTTCAATTCATCGAAACAGCCGCCAGCCGTTGGGACACAGGCCAATGGCGCGACAAACTGGCGGGTGGTTTTTCCACCGCGATGCACCCCTCGGGCGACAAGCTCAATGCTTTGATGTCCCTGTTTATCTTTGCATCCCAAATGGGGATGATCTGGATCGGCAACACTGAAACAGGCGCGCCTGTTGTGCCCGAGAACGAAGGCATCAATACGGATGGGTCTTGGGTTGGCGTGACAGCCAGTGCCCCCAAAAGCGGCACCAAGATTTTGTCGGATGGAGATTTGGAGACTGCGCGACGGTATGGCATGCGCATGCGCGCAGCAATCGCGCGCTGGGAAAAGTAGGGGCGCAGCATCTAAGCGCTACGCCCCCTAAGCTTTATTTCAAACCGATACGACCATCGATGTAGGGCGCATATGGGCCTTGTTCAGCCAAATATTCCGCCAGCACATCCGCAACATCGGGTCCAAAATCATAGTCATCCTGCGCATCGCGGAACATTTTGTACCCATCTCCACCACCGCGCACATAGTTGTTGGACACCACTCCGTACATCTTGCCCATATCAAGCGCCACACCACCGACCATCACGTCAGAGATCCGGCTACCAACCTCGGCTGAGGCATCCACTGCAAAGCTCATCCCCGACACTTGCGGGAAGCGGCCTTTGACCTCTTCTATCTGGCTCACGCCATTTTCAAGCGCGGCCATCAATGTCGCACCCGAAACTTTGAACGTAGAGAGCGTGTTTTGGAACGGCAACACAGTGAGCACTTCGCCCATCGTCACATCACCCGCATCAATGGACGCGCGCAAGCCGCCTGAGTTAGCGATAGCGATCTGGATGCCTTGATCTTTCACACGTGCTAGCATGGCATCAGCAACGAGGTTACCCATCTCACATTCCTGCACACGACAGACTGAGCGGTCGCCCTCAATCGCGGCACCTGCTTGCGCCACTACTTTGTTGCGGATCTCTTCAAGCGGTGCCGCCGCTTCCATGATCCGCGCCTTTGTCACTGCATCTTCGGACACAGTGCCATCAACGATGATCGGCTCACCTTTCGCCTCTGTGATCTCGCCCGCATCATTGAAGGTCACATTCAATTCGCCCAAGAACTTGCCATAAGCGTAGGCTTGCACGATTGCGGTTTCACCAACCATCGTTGGATAAGCCCCCTCGGCGCGTTCATTGGTGTTAGAGAGCAATGTGTTCGAGTGCCCACCCACAATCACATCAACACCCGTTGTTCCGGCTGCAACCGCTTGGTCCACCTTATACCCGGAGTGGGACAGAACGATAATCTTGTTCACGCCCATCTCTGTCAGCTTGTCGACTTCGCCCTGCACGGCATTCACTGGATCGGTGAAGACGATATTCGGGCCCGGGCTGGCCAATTCATCCGTGTCTTGCGGTGTCAGACCAATAAGGCCCAGCTTTTCACCACCGCGTTCAATCACTGTGGACTTCGCCAGTTTGCCCGCAAGCAGTTCTTCGCCGCTCACATCCGCATTGGACATCAACACAGGGAAATCCACCGCATCCATAAAGCCGCGCAGAACTTCTGGGCCATCGTCGAATTCATGGTTGCCCACTGTCATCGCATCATAGCCGAGCTTGTTCATCATCTCGGCCGCAAGCTTGCCCTTGTAGTAGGTGTAAAACAAAGTGCCTTGGAACTGATCCCCGCCATCCACAAGGATGGAATTGTTCGTACGCGCACGCGCTTGTGCAACCGCTGTTACAAGACGCGCGGAACCGCCGAAGCATTTACCTTCTGCATTGTCTTCTTCGCCGCAGCCGCTGTCATATTTGCTGATCGGCTCAAAGCGCGCGTGAAAGTCGTTGGTGTGAAGAATCGTCAGCGAATAATCCGCCGATGCGATCCCTGCGGTCAGTGCGAGGCTTGCCGCCCCAGTGAATAAACGCGTGAGCATATTGAAATCCCTTTTTTGTTGAACTCTTGAGTCGCATCAAAGCGCGTTGGTGCGGTTGAGTCAAAGGCGGACGTCGCGCAAAGCTTGAAACGGGGGCGCAGCCTGCCCAAGTTCTAGGCATGTTTAGATGGATCCGGATTACGCTTGCACTACTCATCCTTAGCGCGACGGCGGCATATGCGGCCTTGCCCGGTCCACACCGTGCTTTAACGCCGAATCTGTTTGGCCTACATAAAATTGCCCCAAACACATACAGCGACGCCCCTGACAAAGCGCAGACACATTTGGCTTTGATGAGCGCCGCACGACTGCAAGCCGCCGAATTTTTTGGCCCTCTCACCACGAACCCACGCCATATACTTTGCACGACGACAGCCTGCGCCGAGCGGTTCGGGTTGTTCGCGCGCGGCTTGAACTATGGGTTCCATCTAAATTTTATCGGCCCACGCGGAATGAATGTTTCGATTATTACTCATGAACTCGCACATTCTGAGTTGCACAGAACCATGGGGTTTAGCGACATCTACAATCCGAAATTCCCGCAATGGTTTGATGAAGGTCTGGCGAGCTACATTTCGCAAGACACGCGGTTGAGCTTTGTTGCCAAGCCTGATCACATCAAAAATGCGCGGAATTTAAAAGAATGGAGAGAAATTAATAGCGCCGAAACGTGGCAGCAAAATTATAGCGCCGCGTGGACCTTGGTGAAAACTGTTGCCGACACAAACGGCATCGGAGTTCTACAGGACTTGGTGCGCCGTGTTGAAAACGGGGAAGATTTCGACATGCTCTGGCGCGCAATTGAAACCCATCCTTGACCAAGCTGGTCGCTTGTCGCATCACGGCCCCCATGAAAATTTACAAAATCTTTCGCGCCGACGAATGGGCGCAGCTTCGCCGCGACAAAGTCACCACAGGCGCGCCAATTGATGTGGCCGACGGTTACGTTCATTTTTCCACGGCTGCACAGGCGCAGGAAACCGCTGACAAACACTTTGCAGGTGTTGAAGGTCTGTACCTGCTCGGGTGCGACGCCAATGCGATGGGCAGCGCGCTCAAGTGGGAAATCTCGCGCGGCGGCGCTGAATTTCCCCACCTCTATCGTGAGCTACGTTTGGAAGATGTGGAGTGGGCACAACCATTGGAGTTGGTTGATGGCAAACATGCCTTTCCAGCAGGCCTCGTATGAGCGACATCCACCTCGATCCAACGCGCGCGCAGTTCGAAGCTTTTAAAGGCCTCAATCGCAATGCGCCGATTGAAATGCTCAACCTTGTGCGTTTTCGCGACGTCGCTGAGTATCCCGAAGATCATGCGCTGAGTGGTAAAAATCTCAGCGGTGCCGAAGCTTATGCCAACTATGGTGCTGAGACTGCACACATTTTAGAACGTGTTGGCGGCTCTATCCTTTGGCGTGGTGGATTTGAAACCGTGCTGATCGGACCTGAAGACGAACAGTGGGATGCCATGTTCATCGCGCGTTATCCAACAGCGCATGCCTTCCTCGCAATGGTCACAGCGCCTGATTACCAATTGGCCGTCGTGCATCGCCAAGCGGCTGTCGCAACATCGCGCTTGATCCGCACTAGCGGCGCGGATGGTGGAGCAAGTTTCGGATGATGCGTCTTATTGAACAAGTCGGCCTCAAAGCGCTGCGCAAGATGGATCCCGAGCAAGCGCATGGCCTTGCGATCAAAGCTTTGCAAACCGGCCTCGCCCCCGCGCCTGGTAAGATGACCAGCCCACGTTTGAAATGTGATCTTGCGGGCTTGCCGCTCGCCAATCCGATCGGCCTTGCCGCAGGGTTTGATAAGAACGCAGAAGCGTTGAACGGCCTAAGCAAATCCGGTTTCGGCTTCGTTGAAGTCGGCGCTGCGACCCCGCGTCCGCAGGACGGCAATGCAAAACCCCGCCTGTTTCGCCTGACAGAGGACAAAGCCGCGATCAATCGCTTTGGCTTCAACAATCAAGGGATGGACGCCATCGGTGCGCGGCTGGCTCAACGACCCAAAGATATGGTGCTTGGCTTGAACCTTGGCGCGAATAAAGACAGTGAAGACCGCGCGCGCGACTTTGCAACAGTGCTTAGTCAGTGTGGTGCCCATGTGGACTTTGCGACCGTAAACGTCAGTTCCCCAAACACCGAAAAACTGCGTGACCTGCAAGGGTCAGCCGCGCTCACCGCGCTTTTGAAAGGCGTCATGGACGCGCGCGCTATGCTTGAGCGGCAAATCCCTGTTTTCCTCAAGATCGCACCCGATCTAAACGACGCGGAATTGGCAGAGATAGCTGACGTTGCACTTGTCACAGGTGTGCAAGGTATCATCACCACCAACACAACGCTTTCTCGCGAGGGCTTGCAAAGTGCTCACAAAGACCAAGCAGGTGGCCTTTCTGGCGCGCCTTTGTTTGAAAGCTCAACACGCGTTTTGGCGAAAATGTCGTCCCTGACAGATGGAAAGCTTCCCCTGATCGGTGTGGGCGGTGTCAGCAACGCACAGCAAGCTTATGCCAAAATTTGTGCAGGCGCATCAGCGGTCCAGCTCTACACAGCTCTTGTTTATGGCGGGCTTTCGCTTGCGGGTGACATCGTGCGTGGCTTGGACGAACTGCTTGAAAAAGATGGGCACGCGAACGTCAAAGATGCGATTGGCAGCAAGCGCAGCGACTGGCTTTAAGCCGCTGCGCGCTCCAGCGATGGATAGCGCCATCCTAGCGTGATGCCACGCGCAACGAACGAAATCAGCAGGGCAAGCCATAGACCATGATTGCCGATCAAAGGCATCAATATCATCAAAGCAATCACGTAAATGATCGCCGACACAGCCATCATATTGCGCATATCGGCACTGCGCGTCGCGCCGATAAAGATACCGTCAAGCATCCAAGCCGCGCATCCAACCAAAGGCGCGGCAATCATGTAGGGTAAATACGCCCGGGCCTCTACCCGCACATCAGGTGCTGTTGTCATAAGATCAATAATCCAAGGACCAAAGAGCGCAAATGCACTGGCTGTTATCACGACACTCACAGCGCCCCAAAAGCTCGTCATCAAAGCCGCGCGCCGCACCCGCGCAACACTGCGCGAACCCATTGCTTGGCCGACCAAAGTTTCAGCAGCAATCGCAAACCCATCCATCGCGTAGGCAGTGATTTCGAGAAACTGCAAAAGCACGTGATTGGCAGCCAGCGTCACATCGCCAAAGCGCGCACCCAAAAAGACAAAGCTCATAAAGATACCTTGTAGCATGACAGACCGCATCAAAATATCACTGTTCACACGGGCAAAACGTATCATTTGCGCGCGCTCAAAGACGCGAGGCCAGTCTTTCCATGCGGGGGTTTTCAGCACATCCCGACACAGCCAAAGCCCCAGCAGCAAGCCACTCCATTCCGCGATAAGCGTTGCAATCGCAACCCCTTCGACACCCCACTCCAACCCCAGCACGAACCAAAGATCGAGCCCGATGTTCAACAGGTTCATCCATAACTGCACAAGTAGGACGGAGCGCGTGCGGCCAAGACCAATCATCCATCCAGTGAGCGCATAGATCCCGATCGCGGCGGGCGCGCCATAAATACGGATGACAATATATGTGCTTGCAAGCGTTTCGACCTCTTCGCTTGCCGGGGCCGTTTGCAGGGCGAGCCACATCAGCGGCATTTGCAGCGCAACAATCATAAATCCTGCGCCTAGCGCGATGATCATTGCACGTGACAACAGCGCAGACACTTCGCCCGTGCGCCCTGCCCCATGGGCTTGCGCGGTAAAACCGGCAGTGCCCATGCGCAAAAAGCCGAAGATCCAATAGATCGCAGTGAGTGCAATTGCGCCAATTCCAACGGCACCAATAGGAGCGGCTTGGCCCATTTGGCCGACGACACCTGTGTCTACGGCTCCAAGGATCGGGACCGTCGCGTTCGAGAGCACAACAGGCAGCGCAACGGTCAGCACGCGCCTATGTGTTATCGGCAGCGGTTCACTCAAACGCTTTCACGCCTTGGCATCAAGAAATGTGCTGTACCATGCGCGATAGGGCGATCATGATTGTCTTGCCACGCTTTGACTTGCACAGACGCATAGCGTCGTCCGGCGCGGGTGACGCGCGCGCGTGCATACGCATCACGCGGCAAACCAGAGCGCATATAATCTACCGTGAAATCAATTGTTTTTGGAAGCCGCGGCAAGGTTCCCGCTTGCAAGTCTTCCAAGCTGATGACGCCGCTTTCAATATCTTCCCACAACAGCGACCAACTCAGCTCGATAATGGCGCTAACCTCTAAAAAGGCTGCTGTCACGCCCCCATGAATAGCGGGTAAAAACGGGTTGCCGATGAGCTTTTCATCAAATGGCAAAAGCGCCGTGAGTTCATCACCACGTCGATCAAACTGAATACCCAAAAATTTGATGTAGGGAACGCCGCCGACCAAAGCGCTTAAGGCCGCATCACGGCGCTTTTTCACATCCTGTACTGGCTCTGGAGGTTTACGCGCCATTCTTAGCGTCCCTCCACAGTGAATGTACCAGTTGCCATAGCGACTGGATTGGCATCGTCTTCATCAAGCGCAACTGCGCGCACAAATGCAACGGACCGTGTGATGTGATGACATTCCGCTTGTGCGCGAATGCTATGGCCGGGCGTCGCAGGGCGCATATAGTCTATTCGCAAATCAATCGTCGCTGTACCCGCTGGCGCATCAGGGTGGCTCATCACTGCGGCCCCGCCACAGGTATCCATCAGCGCCGAAACTGCACCGCCGTGAATGACCCCTGTTTTTGGATCACCCACCAGCTTGAGATCATAGGGCATGCTAATTTCTGCTTTGCCCTCACCGATTTGTGTCAACTCCATCCCGAGCGCAGAGGCATGGGGAATTGCGTTGATAAACTGTTTGGCAAATTCCGCTTTGCGCTCTGACATATCCGACTCCTCGCGGGCTTGCTCCTTTATGAGCGTCAATTGCACTGAGGGGCAAGTCCAGTGGTTGCCCTTCCCGCGCAGCAAGCCTAACCTTAGGGGCAGGAGTACTAAGAATGTCCGACATCAGGCTAAGTTTTAAAGAAATGTGCGCGCGCTTTGATGTGACGCCACGTACGTTACGGTATTACGAGTATATTGAGTTGCTCGAGCCGGAACGTGAAGGCCGTTCCCGATTCTACAGTGCCCGCGAATGCGCGCGCATGACGCTAATTCTGCGTGGCCGTAAATTTGGCATCAAGCTCGAAGAAATTCGTCAGTGGCTAAAAATCTATGAAAATGAAGGCACTGACGCCCAGCGCACTGCTTTTGTTGAAATGGCAGATCGCCAATTGATAGAGCTGGAAGACCAAGCGCTACAACTTGCCGAAGCTATTAAAGAATTGCGTTCGCTACGGGGCGAAACGTTAAAAAAGCTGAAATAGCGGCGCTTCAGCTCGGATTCAAACTCACTGCTGTTCAACCTTTAGGCGATTTTGACGCATTCCTCAGGTTGTTCCCCGTTCTTTTTTAACACATTCATTGCATTACGCTGGTGTAAGTTACGTAAACCTGAAATTGACGTAACGTACCTACTACGTAAACTTAGGCGATCGTTGTATCGATGATTCTAACGCCTAGGTGATGAGCTAAGAACGCCAGGATGAGTGAGAGATTTATGCAAACGACTGAAACACAAATGACCATTCGTGAAATGTGCGACGCATTCGATGTAACACCGCGCACTTTGCGATTTTATGAGTCCAAAGAGCTGCTATTCCCCAAGCGGGATGGACAAAAGCGCCTGTTCACCAAACGTGATCGTGCCCGCCTAAAGTTGATCCTACGCGGGAAGCGCTTTGGCTTCAGCCTTGAAGAAATTCGTCAATTGCTCGACCTCTATCACGTGGGTGACCAGCAGCACACGCAAATGAACCGCACGCTCGAAATCGCGCATGACCGGCTCAATGATTTGATCAGTCAACGCGACGAGCTTGACAGCGCAATCGATGACCTACGTGAACAAATCAAATGGGGCGATAAAATCGTTAGCTCCATGAACCAAGCGCGAAAAGCGGCCGAATAATCCGGCCACTTTCACCAATTGCTGCCCGACCCATTTAAGCAGCGACACCAGACACGAAACCAAAGTTTTTGACCTATCAGGGAGTGGCCCATGCCTCGCTATACAGCCCCAACAAAAGACCTTCAGTTCATCATTCATGACGTTTTGAAAGCGACCGAGACTGGCATTCCGGGATACGACGAACTGGAAGCAGACTTTACAGGTGCCGTTCTTGAAGAAGCGGGCAAAATCGCGTCCGACGTCTTGCAACCGCTGAACACGATTGGCGACACCGAAGGCTGTACGCTAGAAAACGGTGTCGTGCGCACTCCAACAGGGTTCAAAGCTGCATTCGAACAAGTGAAAGAAGGCGGTTGGCCGGGACTGGATATGCCAGAGCAATATGGCGGTCAGAACATGCCAGCACTTATCGGCACTGCCGTGGGCGAGTTGTTTTCTGCCTCGAACCAAGCATTCACGATGTATCAGGGCCTGACCCACGGTGCTGCTTCTGCAATTTTAGCGCACGGCACAGACGCGCAGAAAGACAAATATCTGCCCAACATGGTGTCTTGCGAATGGACGGGCACAATGAACCTCACTGAACCTCATTGCGGTACAGACCTTGGCCTGATGCGCACGAAAGCAGCTCCACAAGAGGACGGTTCTTTCAAGATTACAGGTCAGAAGATATTCATCTCTTCTGGTGAACATGACATGGCGGAAAACATCATTCACTTGGTTTTGGCCAAGATTGAGGGTGGCCCTGAAGGCATCAAAGGCGTGTCTTTGTTTATCGTGCCAAAGTTCAATGTGAACGATGATGGCTCTTTGGGTGCACGTAACGGTGTTGCAGTTGGCTCCATCGAAGAGAAAATGGGCATCCACGGCAATTCCACTTGTGTGATGAACTATGATGACGCGACTGGCTACCTTTTGGGCGAAGAGCACAAAGGCATGCGGGCGATGTTCACCATGATGAACGAAGCGCGACTTGGCGTCGGTATGCAAGGACTTGCGCAAGCAGATGCTGCCTACCAGAACGCGGTTGATTACGCAAAAGACCGGCTTCAGGGCCGTGCAGTCACAGGCACTGAAAATCCCGATGGCCCTGCCGACCCACTGATCGTACATCCCGACATTCGTCGCTCCTTGATGGATCAAAAGAGCTTCACAGAGGGCGCACGCGCGTTCCTGTTGTGGGGCGCGACAATGATCGATGATGCACATCGCTCAGATAACAAGGATGCTGATGGTCTCGTGTCCCTGCTCACACCTGTTATTAAAGGGTTCTTGACGGATCAGGGCTACGACATGACTGTCAAAGCGCAGCAAGTTTACGGTGGCCACGGCTACATCGAAGAATGGGGCATGTCGCAGTACACACGCGACGCACGCATCGCGATGATCTATGAGGGCGCAAATGGTGTGCAAGCGCTTGATCTTGTGGGTCGCAAATTGGCGCAAGATGGCGGCAAGCATGTCATGGCCTTCTTTGATATGGTGAAGACCTTCTGCAAAGAAAACGCAGGTCAGGATGAGGCATATGATGCTGAGTTTATCGACCCTTTAAAAGCGGCGTCCAAAGACCTTCAGGCAGCGGGTATGTATTTCATGCAAAACGGCATGAAGAATCCCAACCACGCTTTGGCCGGCTCTAATGACTTCATGCATATGTTTGGACATGTTTGCCTTGGTCTGATGTGGGCGCGGATGGCAAAAGCATCGCGCGATGCCCTTGCCAGTGGCACATCCGACGTCGCGTTCCACGAGACGAAGCTAACCACGGGGCGTTATTATATGGCTCGTCAATTGCCTGCGACGGCTTTGCATTTGACACGAATCCAAAGTGGTGCGGATACTGTGATGGCGTTGGACGCAGCCAACTTCTGATAACCCACCTGCGTGGGAAACCACGCAGGCCACCAAAGGACACGCATTGCCAAAACGTTTTCGCCTTACGCGCCGCTTCTCGACAGCGATGACAGAAGATGGTTTTCGCCGTTTGAAAAAGTTTTCAAGCGATGCAGGGTTAGACGAAGGTGAGGCGCTGTCTTTTCTTTTCGAGAATTTTGACAGCGTGACAGATTCAGAGAATTTACCGCACCGCTTGCGGCTGTTTAATGCAGAGCTCGAGGCGCGAAAGCGGTAATGGGGAGAAGAGTATGAGCCATTGGATGACCGACGAGCATAAAATGCTTGCTGAGATGACATCGAACTTCATCAACACCGAATGGGCACCAAAATACGACAAATGGCGCAAACAAGGCCAGATGGATATCGAGACCTGGAAAGAAGCGGGCGACCTTGGTTTGCTTTGCCCCTCCATCCCCGAAGAGTACGGCGGCCTTGGTGGCGATTTCGGTCATGAAGCTGTGATCCTAAAGGAAGCTTCACGCGCCAATCTCGCGAGTTGGGGCCACGGCATCCACTCCGGCATCGTTGCGCATTATATTTTGCAGTGCGGTACGGAAGAGCAAAAAAAGCGACTTTTGCCTAAGATGATTTCCGGTGAGCTGGTCGGCGCTTTGGCGATGACAGAACCGTCTGGCGGCTCGGATGTCCAAGCGATCAAGACACGCGCGATCAAAGAGGGCAATTCATACCGGCTTACCGGACAAAAAACCTTTATCACCAATGGTCAACACGCCAACCTCATCGTTGTTGCCGCAAAGACCGATCCAAGCGAGGGCTCCAAAGGCACATCCTTGGTGATCGTTGAGACAGATGGCGCCACAGGGTTTGCGCGTGGCCGAAACCTTGACAAGATCGGTGCGCACGCTGCGGACACGTCTGAACTGTTCTTCGACAATGTCGAAATTCCACCAGAAAATATCCTTGGCGGTGAAGAGAACCAAGGCTTCTATCAGATGATGCAGCAGCTTCCCCAAGAGCGCCTTATTATAGGCTGTGGCGCGGTTGGTGCCATGGAAGGTGCTGTGGAGCGCACAATTGAATACTGCAAAGAGCGTCAGGCGTTTGGTGGTCCGATCATGCAATTTCAAAACACACGCTTTAAGCTTGCAGAATGCCAAACCAAAACAGCCGTTGCGCGCGCATTTCTTGATGAATGTATCGCAGAGCATCTAAAAGGTGAGCTCACTGTCGAAAAAGCTGCGATGGCAAAATACTGGTTGACCGACACGCAAGGCGAAGTGCTCGATGAATGTCTGCAACTTCACGGTGGTTATGGATTTATGCAAGAATACGCAGTTGCGGAAATGTGGACCGATGCGCGCGTTCAACGCATTTATGGTGGCACCAATGAGATCATGAAAGAGCTGATATCGCGCAGCTTTAAATAGGCGTTACCACTGGTTGAAAGCGACCCTCTGGGAGGAGTTTACTTTGAAAAATGAAGCCGAACATAGTGACCCCATCACCCGTCTCGCAGTCTCGCTAGGCGGCAACAGCGCAGGGCGATGGGGCTTCACTTTTCACATGGCTCAACTCTCCAGTCTGCCATGCGTAATCACCTGTAACGCATTAACCTTAATCAGGCGTAAATTTCGCCCTTCATTTTTCTAGAAAAACTCCACGGGGGTCTGGGGGTGTGAAACACCCAGTCTACTCTCTCACAAAGGACCACTCATATGACACTAAAGCTCTATTGTTTCGGCGAAAGCGGCAACGCTTACAAAGCCGCGTTGACTTTGGAATTGTCAGGACTGTCCTGGGATCCTGAATACGTTGATTTCTTTGGCGGTGAAACACGCACTGCGGAGTACAAATCTAACATCAACGAAATGGGCGAAGCGCCCGTTTTGATCGACACAGATCACGACTATAAAATCACCCAATCAGGTGCGATTCAGGACTATATCGTTCACTTAAGCGGCAAGCTTAACGGTTCCACACCAGAGGAGCGGCGCGAAGTGTTGCGTTGGGTTTTATGGGACAATCACAAGCTCTCCTCCATCGCTGGCATGACGCGTTTTTTGATGAACTTTTTGCCAGAAAACAAACGACCGCAGGAAGTCATCGGGTTCAATCAAGGCAGGCTCCAAGCGGCCTACGCTGTCCTGAACGATCATCTTGCGGACAAAGAATGGATCGTCGGTACGTCTATGACCATCGCCGACCTTTCCTGTTGCGGCTACCTTTTTTACCCAGAACCCTACGGTTTCAACCGTGCGGACTGGCCCCATATCGATGCTTGGCTCACTCGGATTGAGCAAACGCCAGGCTGGAAGCACCCTTACGATTTGATGCCCGGCAGCCCTGCTGATCGCGCTTAAAGGAGACTGATTATGACCGAAGCTTACATTTACGACGCGTTGCGCACGCCGCGTGGCAAAGGCCGAAAAGATGGTGCGTTGCATGAAGTCACTTCACTACGCTTGAGCGCTCAAACATTGAATGCGGTGAAGTCTCGCAACAATCTTGAAGGTCATGCCGTTGAGGATGTGATCTGGGGGAATGTCACGCAGGTGATGGAGCAAGGCGGCTGCCTTGCGCGCTCTGCTGTTTTGGCATCTGACCTAGATGAACGCATTCCCGGCCTTGCCATCAACCGTTTCTGCGCGTCTGGCATGGAAGCTGTCAACCTTGCCGCCAACCAAGTCAAAGGTGGCGCAGGTGATGCCTATATCGCGGGCGGCGTTGAAATGATGGGTCGCGTTGCCATGGGCAGTGACGGTGCTGCCATCGCAGTTGATCCTAGCATTGCGATGGATCAGTATTTTGTGCCACAGGGCATTTCTGCAGATATCATCGCAACCGAATATGGCTTCACGCGCGACGAGGCCGATGCGCTTGCCGTAGAATCCCAGCGTCGTGCCAAGGTTGCTTGGGACGAAGGCCGTTTTGCCAAATCCGTGATCGGAATCAACGATCAAAACGGTATCCCGATCCTTGAGCATGACGAATACATGCGCCCGCAAACGGATATGCAAAGCCTTGGTTCGCTGAACCCTGCGTTCCAAGCCATGGGTGAAGTCATGCCTGGTTTCGACAAAATCGCGCTGATGAAATACCCTCACCTTGAACGGATCAACCATATTCACCACGCAGGTAATTCTTCTGGTATCGTTGATGGTGCCGCAGCGGTTCTAATCGGCAACAAAGAGTTCGGCGAAAAGCATGGTTTGAAGCCACGCGCGAAGATCCGCTCGACAGCGAAGATCGGCACGGATCCAACGATCATGCTGACAGGCCCTGTTCCGGTGACCGAAAAGATCCTTGCAGATAACGGCATGTCCATTTCTGACATTGATTTGTTCGAAGTGAATGAAGCCTTCGCCTCGGTCGTGATGCGCTTTATGCAAGCGTTCGATGTGGATCATGACAAGGTCAACGTGAATGGCGGGTCCATCGCGATGGGTCATCCATTGGGCGCAACCGGTGCGATTATTATCGGCACACTTCTCGATGAGCTCGAGCGCACAGGCAAAGGTGTTGGTCTTGCTACGCTTTGCATTGCATCTGGCATGGGTGCAGCAACAATTATTGAGCGCGTCTGAAGATGAGTGCAACACATAACCCACACACTGATCCGATAGCAGCAGCCGAGGACGAAGCGTTGCTTCGCCCTCGTTCTCCGGCGGTTATTCAAATGGAAAAGGACGCCTTGGAAGAGCAAGTGAGGGAAAGTGAAGCCCTTCACATCTACCAAGATTTCATCGACAGCATGAGCGAATGCAACATGTCACGCGATTTGGACGCTTGGTGTGATCTTCACTCGGTGCCCTACATGGTTCACCTCGATGATCTCGATAGTATCGTTAAATCACATGACGAGACTAGGCAGTTCCTCGAGATGTTAACCGAGCTGTCTGAGGAGCATGGCATCGATCAAATTACCCGGATCGGGGACAGTGCAAAACGGATCGGTCGTGACCAGATCGAGGGATATCATACCTGTTATCTCTTAAGCAACGGCAACGAAGTGCTAGAGCCCGTTGATTCCCGTCTGCGCATTCAAAAGATACGCGGGCGGTGGCGTATCGTCGACGTAACGAACAACCTCAGTAATCAAAAATATCCGTATGTGAGACCGCAGGTTTCGGACGGGCTGCAAACATCACATGCGATAGAGAGCCGAATGAAGCGCTCACACAGTCCCAAATCAAGCTAAGCAACACAAGAAAACGGTGCGAATTCGAAAGACCGAATGACGATCAAGAACCTAATGATCTCTTCCTCAACCGATCGCCTCGAAACAGGAGTTAAACTATGACCGACTTTACCATGATCAAAGATGCTGAGGGCATCGCAACGATCACATGGAATGCCGTTGGCAAGACCATGAACGTGATGAACCAACAAGGTTTTGAAGACTTAGAAGCGCACATCGACGACGCGTTGGCAGATGAGGCCGTAAAAGGGATTATCATCACATCAGGCAAGCCTGATAGCTTTGCGGGCGGTATGGATTTGAATGTGCTCGCCGACATGAAAGCCCAAGCCGGTGAAAACGCCGCAAAGGGTTTATTTGAAGGTATCATGCAGATTCATACACTGATGCGAAAGATCGAGCGCGCGGGCATGGATCCAAAGACTAACAAAGGCGGCAAGCCGATTGCTTCGGTGCTTCCAGGCACGGCTGTCGGGATTGGTTTGGAACTTCCACTTTGCACGCATCGCTCATTTTGCGCGGACAATCCTAAGGCGAAGATCGGCCTGCCAGAAATCATGGTTGGTATTTTCCCTGGTGCAGGTGGCACGACACGTTTTGTTCGTAAAATGGGCGCTATGGCGGCATCACCCTTCTTGCTTGAGGGCAAATTGCTCAACCCTGCGAAGGCGAAAGCGGCTGGCATGATCGATGAAGTCAGCGCTGATCCAATGGCTGATGCGCGCGCTTGGGTCCTTTCCGCAAAAGACGCGGACCTCGTGAAACCTTGGGACGCGAAGGGCTACAAAATGCCTGGCGGCGCACCTTATCATCCTGCTGGTTTCATGACTTTCGTTGGTGCTTCCGCGATGGTGAACGGTAAGACACAAGGCGCATTTCCCGCGGCGAAAGCTTTGCTGAGCGCGGTCTATGAGGGCGCACTCGTACCGTTCGACACAGCGTTGAAGGTCGAGGCGCGCTGGTTCACCAATATCCTGATGAACCCATCATCGTCCGCAATGATCCGGTCTTTGTTCTTGAACAAAGAAGCTTTGGAGAAAGGCGCTGTGCGTCCAGACGGCGTCGCAGATCAGCGCGTCAAAAAGATCGGCGTTCTTGGTGCGGGCATGATGGGTGCGGGCATTGCGCTCGTTTCTGCGCAAGCTGGAATGGAGGTCGTTTTGATCGACCAAAATCAAGAAAGCGCAGACAAGGGTAAAGCCTACTCCGCGAGCTTTATGGACAAAGGTATCGCGCGCAAGAAAGCAACGCCCGAGAAGAAAGAAGCACTTTTGAACCTCATCACGGCAACCACCGATTTGAACGCACTTGAAGGTGCGGACCTGATTATCGAGGCTGTCTTTGAAGATCCAAAGGTCAAGGCAGAGATTACCGCGAAAGTAGAAGCCGTGATTCCAGAAGATTGCATCTTCGCGTCCAACACCTCGACCTTGCCAATCAGCGACTTGGCCAAAGCGTCAAAACGTCCTGAGCAGTTCATTGGCATTCACTTCTTCTCACCCGTTGAGAAAATGTTGCTGGTGGAAATCATCAAAGGGGCTGAAACGGGGGATCGCGCCGTTGCAAAAGCGCTCGATTATGTGCGCCAGATCCGCAAGACGCCCATCGTTGTGAATGATGCGCGCTTCTTCTATGCGAACCGCTGTATCATTCCCTACATCAATGAAGGTGTGCGCATGGTGGGTGAAGGGGTCGAGCCTGCTTTGGTGGACAACGCCGCGCGTCAGCTTGGCTTCCCTGTGGGTCCTTTGCAGCTCAATGATGAGACATCGATTGACCTTGGCGTGAAGATCGCCAAAGCCACAAAAGAAGCTCTTGGCAATGCCTATGACGCAGGCGCGGCAGACGATGTTTTGTTCTACTTGTTTGATCAGGGCCGCATGGGTCGCAAGGCAAATGCTGGTTATTATGAGTACGACGAAAAAGGAAAGCGTGTCGGAATCTGGGGTGGCCTGCGTGACAAGTTCCCTGTGTCGGAGGAGCAGCCAAGCCTGATCGACGTTCAGCACCGTTTGATGTTCTCACAGTGTTTGGAAGCTGTGCGCGCTTTGGAAGAAGGCGTGTTGATGGACATTCGTGAAGGCGACGTTGGCGCGATCTTGGGTTGGGGCTTTGCTCCTTGGTCCGGTGGGCCGCTGTCATGGCTCGATATGCTAGGATCTGCTTATGCAGCAGAGCGCTGTGACGAGCTGGAAGCAATGTTCGGCCAGCGTTTCAAATGTCCCGATTTGCTGCGCGAAATGGCGGCGAAGAACCAAAGCTTCTACGGGCGCTTTGGCAACGAAAAAGCCGCAGCGGCCTGATTGACTTCAAATCCAGAACAATAGGGCGCATTTCGGTGCGCCCTATTTACTTTTCAGAGGTAGTTTTTCTGGGCAGCACCAGTCTTGGTAAGGCCTGATTTGGTCGATTTTCACTGAAATTAAGCAGAATTCATTCAATAACCTCAACTATCTGCAAATTTGCAGTTTCAAGTCTGCACTTAAGAGGCTTGAAGCATAAGACCCCATCAACCCACATTAAAAGTGTTCAGACGACGCAGACGTGGGAGCATTCAGATGGGCATTGCAATTCTTCTATTGTTACCGTTGCTTCTGTTGATGTTCGACTCTTCGGGTTCCGACGACATTGCATTTGAAACCGAACCCGTTGAAACGCTTCAGGCTGATGACGAGGACGCCACAATCAGACCTATCGAACCCGATGGGAGTAATGAAATCGAACGGACCGGCCTGATCGTGCCGGATGAATTGTTCGGTGCAAATGCGGTCTATTCGGTGCACACCGATGCGGGCATACCAACCGAAACCTTCAACAGTGCGTTGGATGCTTTTGAAGTCGACGGTGTCCGTTTTCCAGCAGGCCAAGCAGAGATGGACCCTGGGGATGTGGACGGTTTGGATGCGCTTGATATCACCCAGTTGACGGCTCAGGGTGATTTACGCCCAGAACTGACGGCTTTCATGGATGGCATTGATGCCGATGTCATTTTGACGATCCCCACCACAACCCCGCTATCCAGCTATGGTGACGATCTAGACACCTGGGCGGGATTGGTCATGCAAGAATATGGCGACAAGATTTCAGCTTTTGAGATTGGAAATGAATACTGGGCCTTCATGGGCGAGACCGAATATGGCCAGCGCGCGAATATCGCGGTGCAAGCGCTCGCTCGGGGTATAGACGCCGCAGGGGCCGAAGAAGCCGATATCCTTGTTCAAATGGCATCGACCTATAATCAGTCAGAATTCGCTTCTTCGCGCAGCAGCGCTGGTTTCATTGATCGTCTAACAGCGGCCAATAACACAATCATTGACCAGTTCAGCGCAACAACACTTGCGGAAATTGACGGGGTTGTTGAGCATTACTATTGGAACAAATCCCCAATCCCTTTCGAGAATACTTCTAGCGAAATCAGGTACATGGATGTGGACTTCGATGTTTGGCAAAGCCGCTTCACCCAAGACCTTGATTTTCACATTACCGAATGGAACCTGAAAATGGGCAACTGCCCTTGTAACGGTTTGCGCAGTATGGCGATCCATGTGGAAATGGTGGAAAATATGGTCGAACTGGGGGTCGACAGCGCACAGGTTTGGCCGATTGTTCACAACACGACAAACGATCTGGGCGGCCCTTATGATGACGGTGTCGTTGAAACCGACGCGCAGGGCCGAGTGATTGAAACAGTGCGCGGTGCGATTTTCGATCTTATGTCCGAAGCTCTGCCCGGCAAGGAGCTTATCAAACTCGATATTGCAAGCGTCGAGAACGGTATGGAGATCGCAGCCTATGAGCGCGATGGCGAGTTCGTATTCTACTTGGGCAGCAACTCGACCGCCCAAGAGAATTTTACAGTGGACCTCAGAGAGATCATTCCCAACTTCAGCTCTGCCGAGGGCGTTCAAATTGGATATGATCGGGCGACCTCCGACGGCCAATACTGGAAACCCGGCGAAGGGCGCGTTGAAGCGCTATCGGTGCAGATTGATGGTGATATGTATTATTTGAACGAACATGACACGCGCGCTGAGCTAACTGATTTCGCCTATCAGTCTCCGGTCATCAATGTGTCGCTGAACCCTTATGAAGTGATCCAGATCACCGCGCGCTGAGCCGCACCTAGAGACAACGATCACTCAGAACGGCAAAGGGCCCGCAATTGCGAGCCCTTTTCACATATTGGGAATTGAAGATTAGCGGTTATTGCTGCTGGTGCGCTGCGTTAAGGTCCTCAAGAACCTCAAACGTTTCTTCGGTGTTTAACACTTTATACTGAAGGGCAGGATCCGTTTCCTCAAACAGGTCACCCGCCGCAGGGATGTGAAAATGGAGCCCGGATTGTCCGTAAACAACCTCGTCATCCTCAAACTCAAGAACGATGGCTTCAATAGGTTGGCTTTGCTCGACGCAGTCTGCAAAACCATAAGCTTCCATAGAGCGCGGCATCAGAACCGCAAACGGGTCACCGCGGTGATCGACGGCAGCGTCGCTCTCAACCATGATGCCTTGCTCAGGCAAAACGACGACGTCTTGCGTGTTATCAAGCACATTTGCGTCAATGCGCACCGGGCGCAACGCAGCTGGGCAAGTTCCGCGACCGTCCCAGAGAAGAACGCGGCGCACACCAACAACAGAGCGAAAACCATGATCAAAGGTCAAAACCATGTCACCGCAGCAGATAGCTTCGACAGGTCGCCAACCAAAGGATGTGGCAATCGCAGTTCCGACAAGAATTCCAGTCGCTTCAACTGAAGGTATAAGGTGTGGCGCACTTTTTGGCGCCTGAGCAGTCCAATCTAACATTTTTTCGTTTCCCAAAGATGTATCGTTCCAGGGGCAGCAGAACGATTTAGCAGCATCTAGAGTTAGACAGCGCTGCAAAGGCTGCGAAAGGGCTGAAAAACGGAGAAAACAAGGCACTGTTTCTGCACAGACGACAAAGCGGGACGCAGTAGGGGGAATGGTTACCAAAATTTCCCCGTAACCGCCTAAAACTGATAATTGAATCGCAAAATATCATCTTCGCAAATCTCACCAACAAACTCTGAAAGTGAGTCGTTGTAATAGATTCGGTAGTCTCTCGCCCGCTTAGACACGTTCACAACAGGCATCTTCAGCGCAAAGCCAAGATGGCTTTCAAGCGGCGTAACATCTTCCTCGAAATGCTCTATACGGATGTATTTCGCGCAACGCTCAACACCCGTGATATCACGCATATACGCCGCAGCGGGCCAAGACCGAAGCGCTTTAACAGTGATTTCATTTCGGACAAACGGTTCAAACTCTACCTGCTTTGCCAGTGCAACTGCACGATGTTCAAAGGTCTGCGCGCGCAGCCAATGATAGTAGCTGACCGCGCGATCCCATGGGTTGCGCACTAAGGTGACACAAAACATCTGTTCCAGTTCCTCAGGGCTCAAGATGCCATCTATATCAGCGAGGGTAGAGTGTTTCCAAAGCCGTCCTTTCGGGGTTAAGGCGTTGAGCCTTTTCTTTCGACGCTTCGCTTTTGGAGTGTCGCCAATGATAATGTCATCTGCTGCTGCGCGATCTTCCAACGCGAGCGTTAACGCCGTGCCGCCCGTTTTCGGGATGTGCACAAAGACGTAATTGCGGCTTTTGGAAATGATCATAGCATTTTGCTTTCAGGCTTTTGTCGCGAAACCCTGCACCCTTAGCTCTTGGAGCGCAACGCAATCAAACTCCCTGCCCCCGCGATCATCACAATCCCGATGAGTTGGTTCAATGTAATGCCTTGCCCCATGAGGACATAGGCGAAGAACGGACCAAAGATGAAAATTGAATACTCGAACACTGTCACAAAACTGGGTTCCGCGCTTTGATAGGCTTTCACTAGAAACCCAACCCCAATAAGGGACCCAATCGCTTGCATCAAAATCAACCACCACGTCAGAGAGGTCGGCCAAATCATTCCACGCAGTAAGAAACCATCACTGCCGGCGGGTGCCTCTGGCGCAGCAATCGCCAAGCCAGTAAGCATGATAGCCCCAATGACGCCTTGCAGCCCAAAAATACCCGCGAGCATGACCAGCGTGTTTTCATCTGCACAGATCTTTTGTGTTGCCACAGATCCCATCGCATAGAACAAGCCGCCAAAGACGGGCAGGAAATTCAGCCATGTCATGCCCCCATCATTGGGCCCTAGCACGACAATAATCCCCGCAAAGCCAAAAAGAACGGCAAAAACCCGCAAGACACCAACCTTCTCCCCAAAGGCGAAAACGCTAATCAACAGAACGAAAATTGGCGCGGTAAACAGCCCTGCTAAAGCTTGTGCAATCGGCATGAACGCGAGTGAGCCAAAGTAGAACACCATTCCAAGCGCAATAAGCCCATTGCGCAACAACACCGCCCAAAGCCGGATCGGCCGCAGCGTGCCAAATCCGAAATAAGCAACCAGCGCCAACATCGGCAAACCCATGCACGCGCGCAAAAACTGGAACTGCCAAAGGCTTATGTCGCGCGCAATCACCGCAATATAATTGTCGATTAAGCCAATGATGAGCATAGAGATCACCATAAACATCGCGGCTTGCTTGGGTTGATGCGTCATTGCTCTTTTCATCTTTCGAAAGTGCTGCCAGTTTAACGGAAATTTGCGCCATGACACTTGGGAGGAGCATACGCATATGGGATGGATGAAGGATGAAACCGGATTAGACAAGCGTGCTGCGAATTATCGTGCGCTTACCCCTCTTTCTCATTTGCGCCGCGCTGCCAAAGTATTCCCGAAAAAGACGGCTGTGGTCTATGGTGCGCAGCGTTTGAATTATGTCCAGTATCATCAGCGATGCACGCAACTTGCATCTGCTTTGACGCAGATCGGTATTGCATCTGGCGATGTGGTCGCCACGCTGCTGCCTAACATCCCAGCGCAAGCAGAAGCCCATTTTGGCGTGCCTGCAAGCGGGGCCGTTCTGAACACGATCAACACGCGATTGGATGTCGGCACAATCGCCTACATCTTTGAACATGGTGAAGCCAAAGCAGTCCTCGTGGATACGCAATTCCTCCCGGTTGCCGAAGCCGCGATTGATCAGATGGAGGGCGCAGGCCCCAAAATCATCGAAGTACCAGATGACACAGCGGGCTATCCCGCAACTGGGCGCCATATGACCTATGAAGCACTTATCGCTAGCGGCGATCCTGCCTTTGACTGGATCATGCCAGAGGATGAGTGGGAAAGCCTTGCGCTGAACTATACATCCGGCACCACAGGTCGACCCAAAGGCGTCGTCTATCACCATCGCGGCGCGTATCTGATGACCATGGGCACAGTTGTCAGCTGGCAACTCACGCTTGCACCTGTCTATCTGACAATCGTGCCCCTGTTTCACTGCAATGGCTGGAACCACACTTGGATGATGCCCATGCTTGGTGGCACCATTGTGTTTTGCCGCGATATCAGCGCCAAAGCCGTCTATGATGCGATCGCTGACGAAGGCGTTACGCATTTCGGAGGTGCACCCATCGTGCTGAACACACTGGTCAATTCCGCGCCCGAAGAGCGCCGCGCTTTTGATCATACTGTCGAAGTCTTCACAGCAGGTGCGCCGCCTGCCCCTGCTACTTTGGCTGCGATTGAAACGATGGGCTTTCACATTACCCAAGTTTATGGGCTGACCGAAACTTACGGTCACGTCACCGAATGTCTTTGGGACGGTGCAGAATGGGACGGGCTGGAGCAAGACAAACGCTCTGCCATCAAAGCGCGCCAAGGCGTAGCGATGCCGATGATGGATGATATCACGGTGCTCGACCCCGATATGAGCCAGGTCGAGATGGATGGCACCCATCAGGGTGAGATCATGATCCGTGGCAATTCGGTTATGAAAGGATATCTGAAAAATCCCGAAGCGACAGAAGAGGCTTTTGCCGGCGGCTACTTCCATTCCGGCGATTTGGCCGTGCAACACCCAGATCAACACATCCAAATCGCGGATCGCGCGAAAGACATCATCATCTCAGGTGGCGAAAATATCAGCTCCGTTGAAGTCGAGGGCACTTTGATGGCGCACCCTGCCGTTTCGCTGTGTGCCGTCGTAGCCAAACCCGATGAAAAATGGGGCGAAGTGCCCTGCGCATTCGTTGAACTGCTTCCCGGAGCGAGCGTTACTGAGGCGGACCTAATCGCCTATGCACGCCAAAGCTTGGCTGGCTTCAAAACGCCCAAAGCTGTGGTGTTCCAAGAACTTCCCAAGACCTCCACGGGCAAAATCCAAAAGTTCGAGTTGCGCAAATCGTTGAGCAGCTAGTAACGCTCGCCCATCAAACGATAACTCCAGAACGCTTCATCGCTCTCGAAACCGCGCATCAATTGTGTCGGGGTGAACCCCGTTTGCGCGCGCACTTGGCGTCCCATATGGGATTGATCCGAATAGCCAGCGTCTGCTGCAATGCCCGCCAAGTCATCACTGCCATTGCGCAAAGCCAACGCAAAGGCTTCTTCGGCTTTGGAATAGGTCTGCAATCGTTTCAAAGGCACACCAGTTGCTGCTTTCACGCGCCTTTGGATCTGGCGCAGGCTACGTCCTGACGGCGACAAAGCCGCATTCAGCATTAACGAACGGCTCCAATCGCTGATCATACGGCCAAAGGGGCTTTGGCTTGGACGAACGTCTTGCCAGATCGGAGCAACACCCTCTTGCACCATTTCAAACGCACGCTTGGCAACGCCTGTTTGAAAGGCGCGCTCGATCACGTCACGTACAGCGCTGTCTGGCAGCGCGCTTAAGCGCACGGATTTATCGTGAAACTGCTCCATCGGAAGCCCTAATAAAGCCGACAAAGCATCGGGGTAAAAGGCGATGATCAATCCCTGAATATCGCCTTCATTCCAACTGCTCGTTGGGTGGCTTTGTGCGCCGCTAAACAACATTCGAGGCATCTGCGGCGCGTGCTTGGGCGTCACATAATGCGCAGCGCTTTGCATCATGCGCGTCGTGCCATCAAACATCAAACTCAACGCGCACAGCGGCACGGATGCGAAGTGATTAAAGCGCTGTTCCGCAGGCAGACCACAGCCACGGGTATCGCGTACAAACCCACCTAGAATGCACTGGGCCATGTCCGCTCTGGGATGCAGAAACTCAGAGTGTGGTCGCTTGGGCAATGTCGTCTCCGTTCTATAACGCGCATGCGCTTGTTGCTAACTTGCCGCAAGTAACACCTGCGCGAAAGAGCAACCATGACTACAATTACACCGCCTTTTGTCACCCCTCCGAAATCAGTCCGCACGTCTTTGAAGCTGCTAGAGCAAACAGCTCGCTGCATTCTAGAGACATGGCCCGAAGAAATGTACATAGGCGACAGCTATCAGCCGCCCGTAAAGAACTTCCTCTTCGTGATGAAGCCCGAAGCGATTTCGCAAATTCTTGTCACACAGTCTGATAAGTTCGAGCAAAGCCATCTTTCGCGACGCATTATTGGGCCTGTTTGGCGCTCAGGTATTGCGACAAGCACAGGTGCGCAATGGCGTTGGCAAAGACGGGCAGCAGCGCCTGTGTTTACCCCCAAATCGGTCAAAGCTATCATTCCTGCGGCCAACAAAGCGGGCCGCTCGCTTTGCCAGACATGGCGCGCAAAAGCGGGCACGCGCTGCGAAATCACCCATGATCTTGGTAATGCAGCCCAAGACGTTGTCTTGGAGGGCTTGCTTGGCGGTCTGAGCACACAGCAAAGCGCAAAGGTTTTGCAAGACTGTGGGGCCGAGCTGACCAAAAGGACTGGTCGCATTAATTATGCTGATTTGCTTTTCCTACCGGCTTGGACGCGTCGTTTTCTAGGACCAATTCTTGATAAGCCAGCCGCTGCGATGCACGCCGAAATCGCTGCACGCCTAGAGGCGATCAAGGACGACAACAGCGGGCCTCTTTTGCATCTGCTTGCTCAGTCGAAAGATCCCGAAACAGGCAAAGTCATGTCGAAAGAACAGCTGCGCGACAATATCGCTGGCTCAATCGGAGCCGGTCGCGAAACAACTGCGCTTGGCGTTGCTTGGGCGCTCTATTTGCTTGCTCTGGATCCCGACACTCAACAGCAAGTGCGCGCAGAAATCAACACTGTCATCCCTTCTGGCGATGTGAGCGCGGGGGATATCGACAAGCTGCACCTTACACGCGCTGTGTTTTATGAAGCGATGCGGCTTTATCCGCCTGCGCCACAAATGGTGCGCGATTGCGTGGCAGACGCAAATGTCGCGGGCATCGCCGTTAAGAAAGGCATGACCATTACCATTCCGATCTATGCACTACATCGCAATCCCGACTTCTGGGATCAGCCCAATGCGTTCATACCAAAGCGTTTCTTGGATCCTGAAGTATTCGCCAAACAGAACCGTTTTCGCTATTTGCCCTTCGGTGGTGGCGCACGCGTTTGTTTGGGGCAAGCATTCGTGATGGCTGAAGTCGTGACCATGCTCGCGCAGATCGTTCGCACGTTTACCATCAAAAACGCGACAGAAGGTGAAATTGAGTTTGAAACAGGGGCCGCTTTGCGCGCAAAGGGTGGGATCTTTTTGAAATTTTCACCGCGCTAGGCGTGCAAAGTCTGGCCCGTTGCCCGACCCTGCTCTGCCGTGCTAGAAAGCACACAACAAGAGGCAGAGCAGACCCGCCCAAGATGACAGCGATAACCAAATATGATCGGCTGGAGGCCACAGGCCTCTGGCGTGCCTCGCCCGATAAGCAGCGCGTGGATGTTGTTGTGTGCATTGGCGATGCGACATTGCAAATCAAAGACATGCGCGATCAGGCGCTAACCCATTGGTCCCTTGCCGCAATAGAACGCGCGAACCCAGGCAAGCGCCCTGCTCTTTTTCATCCTGAGGGCGACACGACAGAAACTCTTGAAATCGCCGCGGATGAAGACGAAATGATCCGTGCCATTGAAAAGCTGCGTAAAGCCGTTGAGCGTGCACGCCCGCGCAAAGGGCGTCTTCGTGGAATTCTTACAGTTGCCTTGCTCGCGACCGGTGCCGCTGCGGCTGCGTTTTTGCTTCCAGATGCAATTGTGGACCAAGCTTTGAAAGTCGTCCCTCCTGTGAAACGCGCTGAAATTGGCAATAGCCTTTTGACGCATATGCAACGCTCGACCGGCATTCCTTGTAGCAGCGCGACAGCCACGCAAGCCTTGGTCGACTTGACGCAGCGCATGACAACGGACGAAGGGCCCAATTATCTCGCCGTGATGCGCGCGGGTGTGAAGGACGCAATTCATATTCCCGGTGGCGTCATCTTGTTGAGCCGCACAATGGTCGAAGACTACGAAAGCCCCGATGTGCTTGCTGGCTACATTATTGCAGAGCAGACGCGACGCGCAGATCGCGACCCGCTGCGTCATGTGCTCGAAAGCGCGGGCACACTGGCGACATTGCGTTTGCTCACAACGAGCCGCCTTCCCGAAGGCACGCTAGAGACGCATGCGAAACAACTGCTTACCGAGGCACCCACACCCGTCGATATTACCCCCATGCTTGCGCGCTTTGAGGCGCAGGGCATTCCATCAAGTCCGTATGGTTACGCGCTAGATGTGACGGGAGAGCGAACACTCGAGCTGATCGAGGGTGACCCCCTTGCAGGAGTCGCAACAACGCCTGTCCTGCCAGATGCATCTTGGGTGCGCCTTCAGACGATTTGTGAAGGCTAGAGAAGGTGGCGATCAGGCGAATTGTACCAAACGTTTCGGCCAGCGCATCAGGCGAGGCATTGGCGAACATACGGGTGTTCTATGAAACGCTTTTTGATCTCAAACCAGTGATGGATTTGGGTTGGATCACAACCCTAGCGACTGACAATATGATGCCTGTCCAGCTTTCCATTGCAAGTGAAGGTGGCTCAGGCACCCCTGTCCCTGATCTTTCAATCGCAGTAAGCGATGTGGATCAAACCTATCGACGCGCCTGCGATATGGGGCTCAACATTGAATATGCCTTAACCGATGAACCTTGGGGCGTGCGAAGGTTTTACCTTCGTGATCCAAGTGGCAAGCTGCTCAATATTGTAGCGCATACGGCAACTTAAACACCAAAACAAAAGGCCCCGCAGTGAATACGAGGCCTGATGATAACGTCGGTCGCGCGCTTGATTACTTGCGCGCAAATGCGTCGCGGAACCCCGCATTATGCACAGCGCGCAACGCACCATTTACATGTGCAGAAGATGGGAAGGGACCTGCAAGCACGATGCGCATTTCCTTGCCACCACGTGAGAATTTACCAATGCGGACAGGCATACCCATACGCTGAATGCGTGCTGCCGTGTTCTGCGCGTTGGCTGCAACACCGAATGTACCAACTTGTACATAGCTTTTGCCAACAACGGCAGCGGGCTTACGCGGCGCGCTCGTCCTTGTGGAGACACGCACCTGTTTGCGAGGTGCTGCTTTTTGCTGAACGACACGCTGCTTTTGCACACGTCCTGGCGCTTGACCTTGGGTGGAAATCACCTGAACGCCTTGGCTCCATGCTGCGTTTTGCTGGGCTGCGGATGTATAAGGATAACGCAACCCTGGGAAAGAACGCGTCACATCACGACCAGAGCTACGCACGATCAAGCGGCGCGGGACGGTTTGCGTCCAAACGAGGTCCATTTGGCCTTTGCCACCAAGTGTCTGATGTGCACGACGCTGGTTTAGACGGTCATCCTGCCATGCATTTTTGTACCCCTTAGGCGTACCTGTCGCGAGCTTCGCAGCTTGCTGCTTTTCGTAAACATGGCGTGGCACAACAATTGCGTTGGGGCTAACGTTTGCGGCGTTCAAAACTTGACCATTGGCAGCACGGAAAGTGCCGCCTTGAACATCGCCTGCACGTGTAACGATTGGCCCTTGCTGGGGGCCGCATCGCACTGCGTTTCCTGTACGGCCAATATACTGTTGGCTAACCGCTGACGCGCCACGACACGTTTGTGATCCGATCGTTGTACGCTGGGTATTGGTCACGATACGGCGGGGCTGCGCAACTGGAGCAGTTGGCGCAACGCGCACAATACGCGGCTGGGCTTGGACACGACGCTGGGGAGCTTGCACAGGTGCCGCTTGGATGCGCGGCGGATCTTGGCGGAATGTGCTCGGACGTGGAGCACGCGTTGTTTGCATCGTTGGTGCGATCCGCTGCTTCACAACAGGTGTGGACGCGACCGTGCGCACGGGGCGCGGCGCAAGTACACTTGCCACAGTGTTCCGCGTTGCGCGCACAACCGGCGTCGGAGACTTTGGTGCAACAGCGACAGGGGCTGGCGTGGCTTCAATCTGAACGGGCGCACGCGCCGGAGCAGAAGCTGGTGCAGCCGCGGCTGTCCGCGATCCTCCAAGACTTGGTGTTTGCCCGCAAACAACCTTACGTGAGCGTGAGACACGCGGCACCCAATTCACGTTGCCATCAACGCCCGCACGAATGTAGACGCAGCCTTTGCTGTCGACATATTGGCTTGCCGTGAAAGACGCCGGTGGAATTTCCGCCGGACCATTGTCACGCGCAAGCGTTTGCGCGTTTAGCGTATTGAAGGAAAACACACATGTTGCGGCCAACACGGATACCGATACGAATCTTTTAACGTTCATTTTCTGCCCCCACAGATGAGCATTATCATTGCCTCAGATTCGAGACAGAGTCTAGCTAACGTTGTGGTAACGAGCGGAAAATTTCCTTTATTTAGTGCCAAACATGCGATCACCCGCATCCCCTAGTCCAGGCATGATATATCCAACTTCGTTCAGCTTTTCGTCGAGTGCAGCTGTAACGATAGGAACATCAGGGTGCGCTGCCTTCATGGTTGCAACCCCTTCGGGTGCCGCAAGCAGACAAAGGAAGCGAATGTTGGTTGCGCCCGCCTTTTTCAACAGATCAATCGCCGCGACCGATGAATTACCCGTGGCCAGCATCGGATCAACGGCGATAACCAAACGATCTTCTAACGCATCTGGCGCTTTGAAGTAATACTGCACGGGCTGAAGCGTCTCTTCATCACGGTAGAGCCCAACAAATCCGACCCGCGCTGAGGGGATCAGTTCCAAAACGCCATCCAGCAAACCATTGCCCGCGCGCAAAATAGAAATCAGCGCGAGCTTCTTACCATCTAACGTCGGCGCATCCATTTCCATCATGGGCGTTTCAATGCGTTTTGTTGTCATCGGCAGGCCGCGCGTGACTTCATAGGCCAAAAGCTGGCTAATCTCGCGCAGCAGTTGACGAAACACTGCCGTGGATGTGCCTTTCTCACGCATGAGCGTAAGTTTGTGTTGAATGAGCGGGTGATCAACGACGGTCAGATGCTCTGTCATGGGTTAGCTCTCCAGTGTTTTTAGAATTTTTGCGCGGGTCGCGTCGTCACAGAACGCGGCGTTTGCCGATGCTTTTGCGATCGCCATAAACACCTCTGCATCCCAACCAAAAGTATTGGCAAGGTTGAGGTATTCATCACGCATTGTCGTATGAAAGAAGGGCGGATCATCGGTGGACACTGTTACTTTAACGCCCGCACGGCGCAGCATATCAATGGGGTGGCTTTTCCAATCGGGATAAGCCCCGAGGGCGACATTGGAGCCCGGGCACACCTCAAGCACGATGCCCTTTTCTGCCAACTCATCGACAAGCGCGGGATCTTGCGCAGCGCGCACGCCGTGGCCGACGCGCTCAACACCGAGATCATTCACGGCGTCGCGCACTTCTTGAGGTCCGCGCCATTCCCCCGCATGTGTCGTCAGGCGCAAACCTGCTTCAAGCGCCATATCAAAGCTGTATTTGAAATCGCGTTGATGGCCTTTGTTCTCATCGCCGCCCATCCCAAAACCCGTAATAAACTCACCGACAGTTTCCGCCGCGCACAGAGCCGCCGTCTTCGCCTGATCAGGTCCTTCGTGACGAATGCAGGTGACGATGCCCCGCGACACAATCCCGAAATCGCGCTCTGCTTCATCAGCGGCCTCAACCATCGCGGCAAGGTATTCGCGCCACGCTGTCACATCCCCGCCACCGCAAAAATCCGGGCTGACAAAACTCTCCATGTAAACGACGCCATTGCTGGCCGCGTCTTCCAGTATGGCAAGCCCAAGGCGTTTGAAGTCTTCAGGTGTTTGCAAAACGGTCGTCGCTGCCTCGTAAACGCGCAAGAACGGCACGAACCCTTCGAACGCATAAGAGCCGTCATCATTGAAAATTTTTGACAGATCGACCTTTTTCTCCTGTGCGAGCCCACGAATGAACGCGGGCGGTGCGGCCCCTTCATAATGGGTGTGTAACTCAACCTTCGGCAGATCAATGATGGCGCTCAGTTCTTCGCTCAACTCACTCATAAGAAACTCCTTCCGGTGCCGCGCTCTGTGACACCTAAATGCTCTGCAATCGACGCGGCAACATCGCTAAATCCGCAAATCCCGATTTCGCCTACGCCTACGCCATACACAAGGACAGGCACCTGTTCGCGGGTGTGATCTGTTCCTGCCCAGCTTGGGTCATTGCCATGATCTGCGGTGAGTATAAGCAGATCACCCTCACGTAAACGCGGTAGGAATTGCGCCAACCAAAGATCAAACAGTTCAAGGGCTGCACCGTAGCCGGCCACATCACGGCGATGTCCGTAATTCGTGTCGAACTCTACCAGATTGGCGAAGACAAAGTCACCCGTATCCGCGTGTGCGGCCAACCCGTCTAAGGCAAGCATCAGATCCGCATCAGAACCTTTCACGCTGGTGTCGATGCCGCTCATGGAGAAAATATCGCCAATCTTTCCAACACCATGGACTTTGCCACCTGATGCTTGCAGCCAATTCGTAAGGACTGTCTTTGGGGGTTTGATGGCAAAGTCTTTGCGGTGCTGCGTGCGCTCAAAATCCGCCCGCGATGTTCCTATGAATGGTCGCGCAATCACGCGACCCACGCGCCTTTCATGTAGCAATGGCGCAACGTCCGCGCACATTTTCATAAGACGCTCGCGGCCAAACACCCCTTCATGTGCCGCAATCTGCAAAACACTATCCGCAGAGGTATAACAAATCGGCCAACCTGTGCGCAGATGTTCTTCGCCAAGCTCGTCGATCACCTTGATGCCATTGGAATGAGCGTTGCATAAGATGCCGTTCGTGCCTGCGGCTTTGCACAGTGCGTTGGTGATGTCATCGGGAAACGCTGGAACGGTATCTGGGAAGTACGTCCACTCCCATGGCACCGGTAGCCCCGCAAGCTCCCAATGCCCTGAGGGCGTATCTTTCCCAATCGAGGTTTCGCGCGCAACGCCCCAAAGCGCCGTTGGCTCTGCACTCAAACCCGGTGTGTCGATCCCTGTCGATAAACGAATAGCCGCGCCAAGGCCCAGCGCATCCATAGTCGGTACATGCAAGCCAACATGCTTGATGATATGCCCCAGCGTGTTCGCGCCAGTATCGGGCAAGTCGCCATTGAAAAAATCGCCCGCATCCGGTGCGCCGCCACATCCGGCGCTGTCGAGAACAATCAAAAACGCACGTGCCATCAGTAGATCACCTCATGCACAAGTCCTTGTTTCGCGGGTGGGTTCGATGAAAGGGCAATCGCGCCACGAATTGCCAGCGCCGCGCGATCTGCCTGCCCTTCACGCGCAGCGTGAATACGCGCAAGGGGCTGCCCTTTTGTGACAAAAGCACCCAACCTGACGACTTCGGATAGGCCAACTGCGGGATCAATCAAATCACTCTCTCGTTGACGTCCACCGCCAAGGCCAACAACCGCAAGTCCCAGCGCCTCACCTTCAATCGCGCTGACATACCCGTCCTCAAGCGCAGTCACTTCGCGGATGACAGGCGCTTCGGGCAAGTAGCGCTGCGGATTGTCGACAAAGCCCAAAGGTCCCCCCATTGCAGCAATCATCTTTGCAAACCGTTCGGCTGCAGCGCCACTTACAATCACATTGCTCAATGCTTCGCGGGCAGCGTCCTCACTTGCGAAAAGACCGCCACTGAATAGCAATTGCGTTCCAAGCGCGAGGGTAAGTTCGTAGAGCGGCCCGCGATCCGCACCGTGCAACACTTTCATCACTTCCGCGATCTCCAAAGCGTTGCCAAGTGCGGGTGCGAGCGGCGCGTTCATATCAGTAATAAGGGCGGTGGTCGGGCATCCAGCGAGATTGGCGGTCTGCACCAAAGCCTGCGCTAATGCGCGCGCGTCTTCCGTGCTTTTCATGAACGCACCAGAGCCGACTTTGACGTCGAGCACCAATCCATCCAACCCCGCAGCCAGCTTTTTGGACAAGATCGACGCTGTGATCAGATCAAGGCTTTCGACTGTCGCTGTCACGTCACGCACTGCGTAAAGGCGTTTGTCTGCTGGCGCGATATCCGCACTTGCGCTCACGATGGCGCATCCCGCTTGACCAATGATGCGTTTGAATTGCGCTTCATCGACAGACGTCGAAACGCCAGAAATGCTCTCCATCTTATCCAGTGTGCCGCCAGTATGGCCAAGACCACGGCCAGAAATCATCGGCACATACGCCCCGCACGCCGCCAGCGCAGGCGCCAAGACCAGTGAAACGCAATCCCCCACGCCGCCGGTGGAGTGTTTGTCGAGCACAGGACCATCCAAATCCCACGCGAGCGTTTTGCCACTTGCTTGCATTGCCAAAGTAAGTGCCGCGCGCCCGTCTTGTCCCAGACCTTGCAAACAGACAGCCATTGCAAATGCACCGGCTTGCGCATCACTTACTGAATAATCCGCCAGCCCGCGTGCGAACCAGGTCAACGCATCTGGCTCTATCGTCTCACCACGTCGAAGTGCTGCAATGATCGCACGCGCGTCCACTTAAGCGTTGTCCATAAAGCTTGCATCGAAAGCACCGGGCAAAAGTTCTGCTACGGTCATACGTTTCTCAATGCCATCGGTCGTAGCAAGCGTCACAACAACGTCAGCAGTTGCAAACTCTGACAATTTTTGGCGGCAGCCGCCACAGGGCGGAACTGGTGCAGGGCTTTGCGCAATCACGTAAACTTCCGCGATCTCGCGTTCTCCCGCGGCACACATTGCAGCGATTGCGCCCGCTTCGGCGCAGGTCCCTTCAGGATAAGCAACGTTTTCAACATTGCAGCCTTGAAACACAGTGCCCGAAGCGGTGCGAATAGCCGCGCCCACTTTGAAATTAGAATACGGCGCATGGGCATTTTCGCGCACCGATGCTGCTGCGTCTTTCAGATTCATGTTGGCTCTCCCACCCAAGTATTGAAAACTCCGGGCAGCGAAACTTCAAGCAACTCCAGATCGTCTGATGCATCCGAATACCGTGTCAACATCGACGGCGGCGTTACAAAAGCATCGCCCGCTTGCAGCTGATGTGGCGCGCGGCCCTCACCTTCTAAAGTCATCGTCCCGTCCATCACAAATGTGAAGTGAATATCACTGTCATGCGCGGCCCATTCAAGCGCGCCCTTGCCGCGTTTCACCACATGCACACCAGCCACATCCCGCGTGTTCTGCGCGATAAGCGTGTCACGGCTGACAAAGCCGCTTAGACGAAAGTCACGCCACTGCGCTTCATCTGCTTTGTGATGCACAAACTTTTGACCTTGGAATTCACGTTCTCGATTCACTGTTTCATTCGGCAGCTCCATTTCGTGATCGATCGTTGTGACGTGCTCTGCTGGCACACCAATTTCGATCACTTCAATGTTGTCTGACGCGAACAAAACGCGATGACGAATTTCAGGTGGTTGGATGACGCAATTACCCGCATGCAAACGGAATGGCGCGCCTTGATCCTCGTAGACCAGATCGACCCAGCCGCGATAACAGAAGATCAACTGAAACCCGACCGTGTGATAATGCACCATGTCCGGCACTGGGCCGCCATCTGGGATACGGATATGGCTCGCGATAATGGACCCACCTAGGCGATCAGGAATCAAATCGCGATAGTGCATACCAGCGCGCCCAACAACCCAAGGGGCCTGATCCGCAAGCCGCCTTACGACAAAGGAATGCAGCGTTTGTGGTAAAACCAACGGCTCATGCATTTCAGCAATCTCGATCTGCGTGCCACCGGGTGCGGTTTGTATACCAGTGCCCCCAACTTCATCCGGAGCATCGCAGCGCAGTCGAAGTTTTACAGGCGCAGCATCGCTCTGTTGATCAAGCCGTAAGGATACGCCATGACCGGAAAAAATTGCGACTTGAGGGTCGTCTGCCGGATAGATCATGTCCATCTTGAAGCCGAGTTCCTTCGTAAAATACGCAATGTCAGCGCGAATATCACTGGTAGGGCCACAGACTTCAGCTTTGATATCGCTCATTGATCTTCCTTCACAGGGCGAGTCTCTTGCTCGCGCGTGTTGTTAGAGTGTCAACGCGCCCACCTATTTGCAAGATATCAAGAAAACTGTATCAAACCGACCTAGTGTTTTTAGCTTGAAGCATATAGTTTAACGTCAAACTAACCTACACCTGACGCATTAAGGGACCAAGATGACCGATAAGAAAGCCGATTTGGAAAGAGAAGCCGCGCTCGCAAAAGAAGCCGTGCGTAAAGCGGCGCTTGATTATCATGAATTCCCAAAGCCCGGAAAGCTCGAAATCCGCGCAACAAAGCCCTTGGCAAATGGACGTGATCTGGCGCGCGCCTATTCCCCCGGCGTCGCAGAAGCCTGCATCGAGATCAGCAAAAATCCAAGCGATGCAACACGTTACACCGCGCGGGGCAATTTGGTAGCCGTCATCACCAACGGGACTGCAGTGCTGGGCTTAGGCAATATCGGCGCGCTTGCATCTAAACCGGTGATGGAGGGCAAAGCAGTCCTTTTCAAACAATTTGCAGGCATTGATTGCTTTGACATCGAAGTCGATGAAAAAGACCCTGAAAAGCTCGCAGATATCGTCTGCGCGCTCGAACCTACGTTCGGTGCGGTCAACCTGGAAGATATCAAAGCCCCTGATTGCTTCATCGTTGAACAAATTTGTCGTGAACGGATGAATATTCCAGTCTTTCACGATGATCAGCATGGCACTGCGATCGTTGTTGGTGCCGCTGCAACGAATGCTTTGCACGTTTCAGACAAGAAGTTCGAAGATATCAAGATCATTTCAACAGGTGGTGGCGCGGCGGGCATTGCGTGCTTGAACATGTTGCTCAAATTAGGCGTGAAGCGCGAAAATGTCTGGCTGTGCGATATCCATGGACTGGTCTATGAGGGTCGATCTGAGGACATGAATCCGCAAAAAGCGGCCTTTGCGCAGAAAAGCGATCTGCGGACGCTTGATGACGTGATCGACGGGGCGGATATGTTCTTGGGACTATCTGGACCTAACGTGCTCAAACCTGAAATGGTTGCGAAGATGACCAAGAAGCCCATCATTTTCGCGCTTGCAAACCCCAATCCCGAAATTGCGCCTGATGCGGCACGCGCAGTTGCGCCAGACGCAATCATAGCAACAGGACGCAGTGATTTCCCCAATCAGGTTAACAACGTGCTCTGTTTTCCATTCATCTTTCGCGGTGCCTTGGACGTGGGTGCGACAGAGATCAACGATGAGATGCAACTTGCCTGTATCGCCGGCATCGCAGAGCTTGCGCGTGCAACAACAAGCGCCGAAGCCGCGGCCGCATACAAGGGAGAACAGCTGACTTTTGGCGTCGATTATCTGATCCCCAAACCCTTTGATCCGAGGCTTTCTGCTGTAGTATCATCAGCCGTGGCACAAGCCGCGATGGAAACCGGTGTGGCGACGAAACCAGTCGAGGATCTTAATGCTTACCGCGACAAACTAAACGAATCCGTCTTTAAATCAGCCCTATTGATGCGTCCTGTTTTTGAAGCTGCAGCAAAAGAAACCCGCCGCATCGTGTTCGCGGAAGGTGAAGACGAACGTGTGTTGCGTGCGGCTCAGGCTATTTTGGAAGAAACCACCGAAACGCCAATTTTAATCGGTCGCCCAGAGGTCATTATCGCACGGTGCGAACGCGCAGGTTTGAGCATTCGTCCTGATCGTGACTTCAACATCGTGAACCCTGAAAATGATCCACGATACCGCGATTACTGGGAAACCTATCACGGTATCATGGCGCGCCAAGGCGTTACGCCAGATATTGCGCGCGCGGTCATGCGCACAAATACCACCGCGATTGCAGCCGTCATGGTCCATCGCGAAGAGGCCGACAGCATGATTTGTGGTACCTTTGGCGAATATCGCTGGCATCTGAACTATGTGAACCAAATTTTGGGCGATGACACGCACAATCCCCACGGTGCTCTTTCCATGATGGTTCTGGAAGATGGCCCATTGTTCGTGGCTGATACACACGTGTGGACCCAGCCAACGCCAGAGCAGATTGCGCAAACCGCCCTTGGTGCTGCGCGCCACGCGCGTCGATTTGGACTAGAGCCAAAGCTCGCCTTTTGTTCGCAATCTCAGTTTGGCACACAAGCCGATGGCCCTGGAAAACGCCTCCGCGCTGCAATGGCTATTCTTGATGAACTGGGAACAGATTTTGCCTATGAAGGCGAAATGAAGGTCGATGCCGCGCTTGACGCCAGCTTGCGCGACAAGCTTTTGCCCGGCGGCCGCTTAACAGGCGCTGCAAATATCCTTGTTTTTGGGAGCGGTGATGCTGCATCTGCGACGCGCAATGTTTTGAAGATGAAAGCCGCTGCTTTGGAGGTTGGACCGTTGCTGATGGGCATGGGCAATCGTGCGCATATCGTGACGCCCGGCGTTACAGCGCGTGGCTTGCTGAACATGGGTGTCATCGCAGGAACACCTGTTTCCAACTACGGATAGAGAGGTTTGCAAATTTGCAATATTGGTGAAATGCGCCGCTGATATCGCTAAAGTAAACAACTTTGCAAAAATCTGCAGGGCGATGTTTGCGAATATTGCAAATAATATGCGTCAATGCGTCCGCAGCGATGCCAAGACACTTGCCCTATGCGCTTTGAGCGGACTAACTCCTGTGCAAAGCACGAAAAGGAGCATCCCATGGCCTATAAAGACGTCTACGCAAGCTGGCAAAACGATCCTGAAGCCTTCTGGCTTGATGCCGCAAAGGCCATTGATTGGGATCAAGCGCCAAGCAAAGCACTTACAGACAAGGGCGATGGGCTTTACGAATGGTTCGTCGATACCAAGGTAAACACATGCTATAACGCGGTTGATCGCCACGTTGAAAACGGACGTGGTGATCAAGTGGCAATCATTCACGATAGCCCAATCACCGACTCTGTCAGCAAAACTACATATGCAGAATTGCAAACACGCGTCGCATCGCTTGCAGGTGCTTTACGTGCCAAGGGCGTCGAAAAAGGCGATCGCGTTATTATTTATATGCCCATGGTTCCCGAAGCACTGGACGCGATGCTCGCTTGCGCGCGCATTGGCGCGATCCATTCAGTTGTGTTTGGCGGCTTTGCTGCAAACGAACTCGCAGTACGCATTGATGATGCAACACCAAAAGCCATTATCGCTGCGTCTTGCGGATTGGAGCCGGGACGGGTTGTTCAGTACAAGCCACTTCTGGATGGAGCTATTGAGCTTTCAACGCATAAACCTGACTTTTGTGTCATACTGCAGCGTGAGCAAGAGGTCGTTGCGCTGGGTGCGCGCGATGTAGATTGGCATGGCTTCCAAGAGGGCGTCACCCCGGCGGAGTGCTTGCCTGTTGAGGGCAATCATCCTGCCTACATTCTTTATACATCTGGCACGACCGGTGCGCCCAAAGGTGTTGTGCGTCATACGGCGGGTCATCTAGTTGCTCTTAACTGGACAATGAAAAACGTCTACAACGTTGACCCCGGTGAGGTCTTTTGGGCCGCGTCAGACGTCGGTTGGGTCGTTGGGCATTCCTATATCTGTTACGCGCCGCTTATTCATGGCAACACTACGATTGTCTTTGAAGGCAAGCCTGTCGGCACACCTGACGCAGGTACTTTTTGGCGCGTCATTTCCGAACATAACGTCAAAAGCTTTTTCACCGCCCCGACTGCATTTCGCGCCGTTAAACGCGAGGATCCGAAAGGTGAATTTGTCAAAAAATACGATTTATCCTGTTTAAATGTCGTGTATCTCGCAGGGGAGCGTGCCGATCCTGACACCATTGAATGGGCGCAGAACCAGTTGAATGTGCCTGTGATCGATCACTGGTGGCAGACAGAGACGGGCTTTGCCATTGCCGCAAATCCGATAGGTATAGAGCACATGCCTGTCAAACTCGGCAGCCCTTCTGTGCCGATGCCGGGGTATGATGTGCAAGTCCTCGATGAGGGTGGCCATCAGATGAAAGCTGGCGAACTGGGTGCAATTGCTGTGAAGTTGCCATTGCCACCAGGAACCTTGCCGACGCTGTGGAACGCAGAGGATCGGTTTCGCAAAAGTTATCTTACGCAGTTTCCGGGGTATTACGAGACTGGCGATGCAGGGATGATTGATGAAGACGGATATCTCTACATCATGGCGCGCACGGATGACGTAATTAACGTTGCGGGCCATCGTTTGTCGACGGGAGGCATGGAAGAAGTGCTGGCTGCGCATCCTGATGTGGCCGAATGCGCGGTGATTGGCGTGACGGACCAGTTAAAAGGCCAAATGCCTGTTGGTTTTTTATGCCTAAATTCTGGCGCGGGGCGACAAGATAGTGACGTCGTCGCCGAATGCGTGAAGCTCGTTCGTGAGAAAATTGGCCCTGTGGCCGCGTTCAAGCTTGCCGTCGTTGTGGATCGTTTGCCCAAAACCCGCTCTGGCAAGATATTGCGCGGCACCATGGTAAAGATCGCCGATAGCGAGACATTCAAGTTGCCTGCAACAATAGATGACCCTGCGATCCTTGATGAAATCAAGGTTGCACTTCAAAGTATCGGCTACGCCAAGTGACGCCAGCTTTCGCTGTCGACAGGTTTTGCGAGGGCTAAAGCCCTCGCGATGCTCCAAGCCTAACGGCTTGGAGTTTTGAGTTTATAAGGAAAAATGAAGCAGTTTTAGGGGTGGGAACTCTTTGTCTTAGCCTAGACGAATTGTTCGCGGATAAGACGTTCTTCAAGGCCATGGCCTGGATCGAACAAAATACGGTGCGCAATACTCGGCTCCGAGCGGATTTCTACTTTGATTACATCTTTCACCGAACGCCCGTCAGCATCTGCCATAACAGGGCGTTTGTCAGGCTCAATCACTTCGAAGCGCACGTTCGCAGCTTTGGGCACCAAAGCCCCCCGCCAGCGACGCGGCCTAAAAGCCGCCATTGCCGTAAGCGCCAGAACATCGGCGCCAATCGGTAAAATTGGACCGTGGGCTGAATAATTATACGCCGTTGAGCCCGCAGGCGTCGCGAGCAGTGCGCCATCACAAACCAGTTCTTGCATCCGTAAGCGCCCATCAATGTGGATACGCAACTTGGCCGCTTGCGGACCCGCGCGCAGCAGGGACACTTCATTGATTGCAAGTTCTCGATGAGTGGTTCCGTGACGATCAAGCGCCTGCATTGAGAGTGGGTTGATCACTTCCTCTTCCGCAGCTGACAAACGTTCTTGCAAGTCGCTTTCGCTGTATTCGTTCATCAAAAAGCCAATGGTGCCACGGTTCATCCCGTACACGGGCGCAGGCAAGTCCTGTGACGCATGCAAAACGGAGAGCATAAAGCCATCCCCACCAAGCGCGACAATCACATCTGCCGCCTCTTTTTCTACATTGCCGTAGCGCGTGACCAAGGCGCCGCGCGCTGCTTGTGCTGTGCCAGTGTCGCTGGCCAAAAAGGCGATCTTTAAAGTCATCTGGCGTCCTACTTCACTGTGCTTGGAATTAAACAAGCACATGTTCTGCGCAACCACCAGTCATGGCGTAGAAATTCGCACATCCGTCGCATATACGGGTTGAGCTTGAACAAATTTCCTATACGGCTACGTCACATCATGAATGTTACCCTGCCGGAGTTCAAAATGAGCAATTCAAACACCACGTTTTTCACGCAAAGCCTGTCTGAGCGCGATCCAGAAATCTTTGGCTCCATCACTGCAGAGCTAGGCCGCCAGCGCGACGAGATTGAATTGATCGCGTCCGAAAACATCGTTTCTGCCGCGGTCATGGAAGCGCAGGGGTCAGTGATGACCAACAAATACGCTGAGGGCTATCCAGGCCGACGCTATTACGGCGGCTGTCAGCATGTCGATGTCGCTGAAAACCTTGCGATCGAGCGCGCAAAAGAATTGTTTGGCTGTGGATTTGCCAATGTTCAGCCAAACTCAGGCTCGCAGGCCAACCAAGGCGTGTTTCAGGCCCTCTTGCAGCCCGGCGATACAATCCTTGGCATGTCCTTGGACGCGGGTGGTCACCTCACACATGGTGCCAAGCCAAATCAATCAGGCAAATGGTTCAACGCAATCCAATATGGCGTGCGCAAGCAAGACAACCTGCTGGACTATGATCAGGTCGAAGCGCTCGCGAAAGAGCATCAACCAAAGATGATCATCGCCGGCGGCTCTGCTATCCCGCGCCAGATCGATTTTAAGCGTATGCGTGAAATTGCGGACATGGTTGGCGCGTATCTCCACGTTGACATGGCGCACTTTGCCGGTCTCGTTGCCGCGGGCGAGCATCCTTCGCCCTTCCCACACGCCCATGTTGCAACGACCACAACGCACAAGACACTTCGCGGTCCACGTGGTGGTATGATTGTCACGAATGACGAAGCACTCGCTAAGAAGTTCAATTCCGCGATCTTCCCCGGCATTCAAGGTGGTCCTTTGATGCACGTAATCGCGGCTAAAGCAGTCGCATTCGGTGAAGCCCTACAGCCAGAGTTTAAGACCTATATCAAACAGGTCATCTTGAATGCGCAAGCTTTGAGCGATCAGTTGATCAAGGGCGGTCTCGACACTGTGACACACGGCACAGACACGCATGTTGTTCTTGTAGACCTGCGTCCAAAAGGCGTGACAGGCAACATCGTCGACAAAGCTTTGGGTCGCGCGCACATCACGTGCAACAAGAATGGCGTTCCTTTCGATCCTGAAAAGCCAACAGTAACCTCTGGCATTCGTCTTGGCTCTCCTGCTGGTACGACGCGCGGCTTTGGTGAAGCAGAGTTTCGCCAGATTGCCGATTGGATCATCGAAGTTGTGGACGGTTTGGCCGCGAATGGTGAAGATGGCAACGCTGCAGTTGAGGCTAAAGTCAAAGGCGAAGTCGAAGCGCTCTGTGCGCGTTTCCCGATGTACCCGAACCTTTGATCGCTGGTTAACCTGTGCAAAAATTCATAGGGCGCGTTTCCTTACGCGCCCTTTTTTATTGCGCACCCCGTTGCCAGCAAAACCTTGCACGTGTCACACAGGCGCATGGCTCAAACGACCCGACATATTGAACGCCGTCTTGGCGATGCGATGCGCCGCCGTCTACCGCGTCCGATCGCGGAACTTGCGATGTTCACGCTGAAGCAAGCTTGGGCCTGTCTCTTTGGCGCGCTCATGCTCGCTGGTCTGATTGGATCAGACCTGGTTTGGAACGACGGGTGGGCCGTGAAACGCTATGATGCTTTGGTTATCTACGCGATCACATTGCAAGCGCTGTTCTTGATATTGAAGCTCGAAACCCTTGCAGAAGCGCGCGTCATTTTATTGTTCCACCTGACAGGCACAGCGATGGAAATCTTCAAAGTGAACGTCGGCAGTTGGGCCTATCCTGAGCCAGCGATCTTGAAACTTTGGGGCGTACCACTGTTTTCCGGCTTCATGTATGCTTCTGTCGGATCCTTCATTGCGCGAGTCATCCGCATTTTTGATATGCGCTTTGCCCCCTATCCACCCCTTTGGATGAGCTTCGCACTTGGCACAGCGATTTATCTTAACTTCTTTACGCATCACTACATCTGGGATCTGCGTTATGTGCTTTTTGCGCTTACGATCATCCTTTTTATTCGCACCCGCGTATGGTTCAAAATCGCAGAGTCTGACTATTGGATGCCTCTCCCACTTGCTGCGTTGCTTACGAGTTTCTTTTTATGGGTGGCAGAAAACGTCGGCACGGGCACCGGCACTTGGATCTATGCGGGCACGGATGGTCTCAGCCTTGTGAGTTTGGCGAAACTGGGGTCTTGGTACTTACTGCTTTACGTGAGCTTTGTGACAGTCACGATTGTCATGCGCGACGCACTTATCGCAAGCCCGCTTACAAAAGGTCACGCCAAACCATCAGACCAATCACCAGAAGAGCAACCCCGATCAAGTTAAACGCCTGCGTTCCCAACATCGACAATAGCGCATCCTTGCGCCGCTCTTTTGGGTCAATCTTATCCAAATGACCGTGCAGCACGGTTTCGGCCATCAAGACCGACTGGTGATCCACCATCCGACCAAGCTTGGGATGTGAAAGATGGGCCTTTGCCGTGCTAATCACCTCGGCGGCGCGGTGCGCATCGCGTGGCAAACGCCGTCCAACACGCTTCATCCCCTTTGGCAAGTCACGTGCTTTGACACCAAGCTGCTTGTGCAGCGCGGCGAGCGCTTTTCGCTCTATCGCATCAAGATCAGGTTCGGCTTGCATAGACTCACTTCCAACGTTTGCAGTTTATCGAAAGCTCTACGCGCCCTCAAGGAAAGCCGACTGGTACAGGGCTGAAATTCACGCTAACCCTCATATCATGCTTCACTATCTCATACATGGCACTGACACCACCAAGCCACCGCTTATGATCGTACATGGGCTATTCGGCTCCGCACGCAACTGGAATGTGATCGCCAAACGCATGTCTGAAACACGCACAGTGATTGCGCCTGATATGCGCAATCATGGCACCAGCTTTTGGGCTGACAGCCACAGCTACGAGGATATGGCCAGCGATCTTTCAGAACTCATTGCCGCACAAGGCGGCGTTGTTGACCTCGTTGGGCATTCAATGGGTGGCAAAGCTGCGATGATGCTTGCACTTACCAATCCGAGCCAAGTCGCGCGGTTGCTCATCGCAGACATCGCTCCGGTTTCGTATACGCACTCACAACAGCAATTTATCGATGCCATGCGCGCCGTTGATCTCAGCCAAGTCACCCGCCGCGCCGATGCTGTCGCGCAACTTGCTCAATACGTAGAGGACAAGACGCTTCAGTCGTTTTTTACCCAATCGCTTGATGTGAAAAATCAACGCTGGCACTACAATCTGGATGCTCTTGAGCGCGACATGGACAAAGTCCTGAGCTTTCCCGACATTGACGCAACCTATGATGGCCTTACGCTGTTTCTATCAGGTGCGAATTCAGACTATGTCCTACCAGAACATCGCGCGCGCATAAAGACCCATTTCAACAATGTAAAATTCGCGAAGATCCCTGACGCTGGCCACTGGCTGCACGCAGAACAACCCCGCGCCTTTGAAGCATCGTTACGCGCATTCTTAAACTTCGAAGCCTAACGCGCGCTCTTCCTCTCTCTAGAAATATCCCGGGGAGCGCGAGGGGCTGGCCCCTCGCTCTACTTCACAAATGAAGCGTCCCGCTCATTAAGATATACCCAGACCCAGCGACCTCGACAGCTTCGATGGCATTGCGCGGACCTATCACGCCCACATCTGCTCTGCCCGGACGTCCAAGCATGTGACCCTGCTCAGCCACAAACTCAGGCGTTTCGATCAAACCACGGCTCCAGAGATAACTCGCCATTGCACCTGTCGCAGATCCTGTAAACGGATCCTCAGGCGGACTGGGCGGGAGCATTAACAACCGAGCGGCTGTGTCTCCAGCATTGCTAAAGCCCCCGAGTGTGCACAAAAACGGCTCCATAACATCATCGCTGCCAATGCTCGCGTTCATGCGCTCGATCGCGCTTGCGTTCAGGCGTGCCAAACTCAGCGCTGTGCGGTCCTCAAGCAACGTGATCACAAAGGGCAAGCCAGTCGATACGAGTTGCGGTGGCGCAATAATATCTGCTTTCGTCAGCCCGATCGCTTTCGCGACCAAAGCCGGATCAACCTCGGCACCAAATTCAGGGGCATTCTGGCGCATTGTGACACGTTTGCCGTCGTCGCTGAGATGAACCGGAATAATGCCCGCCAGCGTCTCAAGCGTCAGATCGCCGGTACCAACCGTCCCCGCCGCATGGGCGGCCACGACGGATGCAACGGTCGGATGGCCCGCAAACGGAATTTCTCGGCTCGCCAAGAAGTAGCGCACCCGCACATCCGCAACGTCAGACGGCCCTAAAAATGTACATTCCACCAAGGACGTCTCGCGCACAAAAGCCAAGCACGTCTCGTCATCCAGATGCGCCGCTTGGTGAACCACCGAGCATCCATTGCCGCCAAAGGGGCGATCCGTGAACGCATCGACCCAATGGACGGCAAAATCAGCCATATTTAGTGTACCGCGTGCGGTGCGTAGTCATTCTGACGGGCCAGCACAAACGCAAGGTCGCGATCCGCAACAATCGCCAAACGCGCACCATCTTCGGAATGCACTGCATAAAGCTGCTCCGTACCTTCAGCCTGTTTTTGCATTTCAACAGGCAAATCTGTCACATCAACCGAGCGCACATAGACAATCCGCTCATCACTACTTTTTGAGAAGTCAAAATTTTCCGTCATGATCTACCCCTTTTTGATGTTTATCGTTTGTACAACTGTATCAGGTCGTGCGCGGGTCAAGTCGACATGAAGCAATCCATTCTCCATCAACGCCTCTCCCACTTCGACCCCATCTGCCAGCACGAAACTACGCTGGAATTGCCGCGCAGCAATGCCACGATGAAGGAACATACGTCCTTCGCTGTCGTCTGATTGTCTGCCTCGGATCACCAACTGCCGGTCCTCAACGGTGATCGACAGATCATCTTCGCCAAAGCCAGCCACAGCAAGCGTGATGCGATAAGACGTGTCGCAGGTTTGTTCGATATTATAGGGAGGGTACCCTTCATTGCCGGACTTCGCGGTGCGTTCCACCAAGCGTTCCAGCTGCTCAAACCCAAGCATATGTGGGTAAGACCCAAGTGTCATTTTTGTCATCGGCTCGTCCTTACATCTAAGCGACAGTCCATCAGTGCAGCCCCGTTTTGGCAACTGCGTCTGAATAGAATATGGGAAGCTTCAAAGCGCAGTGCAAGGGCTATGCGTCTTCTGTCTTGCACGCTATAATCAGGTAACACTTAAATAGTTTTGCACCGGAATCGCTTTAATGAACGCGCCAACAGATATCTCAATGAAAACCAACGAAGTTTTGCGTGTTGAGCTTGAAGTTCTGCGCCGCGAACATCGAGATCTCGACGATGCAATCCACGCACTTGTTGAGAAAGGCACGGCCGATCAATTCACGTTGCAACGTCTCAAACGCTCCAAATTGCGGCTCAAAGACAAGATCGCCATCATCGAAGACCGTTTGACGCCCGATATCATCGCTTAAGCATTTGCAAAAAAGCAGAGTTTGCTTATAGATCGCCGCTTACTGTTTGAGGGCACATTGCATGACACAGATCGAAGTCGGAATCATTATGGGCAGCCAGTCTGATTGGCCCACGATGAAAGAAGCCACAGAAATGCTTGATGCATTGGGCGTTCCTTATGAGACCAAAATTGTCTCCGCGCACCGCACACCTGACCGTCTTTGGGACTACGGTAAAACCGCGGCGTCGCGCGGTTTGAAAGTGATCATTGCGGGGGCTGGTGGTGCCGCACATTTGCCTGGCATGATGGCGTCCAAAACCCGCGTGCCTGTGATTGGTGTTCCGGTGCAAACCAAAGCGTTATCTGGGGTGGATAGCCTATACTCCATCTTGCAAATGCCGCGCGGCTTTCCCGTTGCAACCATGGCAATCGGGGCAGCTGGCGCAGCGAATGCTGGTCTTATGGCGGCTGCAATTTTGGCGACCACTGATCCCGCACTTGCCACACGTCTTGACACGTGGCGCGATGCTTTGTCTGCTTCTATCGCTGAGGAACCTGTCGATGACTAATCCCCTTGCCCAAGGCGCTGTGATCGGAATTTTAGGGGGTGGTCAGCTAGGTCGCATGCTCTCTGTCGCAGCTGCACGCCTTGGCTTTCGCACGCATATCTATGAACCCGGTGCAAACCCGCCTGCTGGCCATGTCGCCGAACAGGTAACAACAGCCAGTTATGAAGACGAAGCAGCGCTTCGCGCATTTGGTGAAGCAGTCGACGTTATCACCTATGAGTTTGAAAACGTGCCAACCTCCGCGCTTGATCTACTAGGCGCGCTCGCCCCTATTCATCCGGGTCGCGATGCTTTGCGCATTTCGCAAGATAGGATAACGGAAAAGGACTTTCTCTCCGGTTTAGGATTGTCCGTTGCGCCCTATGCTGTGGTCGATGACGCCGAAACGATGCAAGCCGCTATTGAAAAAGTCGGCACGCCTTCGATCCTGAAGACCCGTCGTTTTGGATACGATGGTAAAGGACAGGCGCGACTGAAAAGCGCAGATGATGCCGCGCAAGCGCTTGCTGATATGGCTGGCGCACCCGCCGTTCTTGAAGGTTTCATTGACTTTTCTTGTGAGATTTCTGTGATCGCTGCGCGCAGTGCGTCGGGCGAAGTCGCTTGTTTTGACCCGGGTGAAAACGTCCACGAAGGCGGCATTTTACGCAAAACAACGGTACCTGCAAATGTGAAATCCAGCCTACGCATGGACGCCGTTATTCTTGCTGGCCGGATCTTGAATGAACTGGATTATGTTGGCGTCTTAGGCGTCGAACTCTTCGTCACGCCCACCGGGCTTGTGGTGAATGAGATCGCTCCGCGCGTGCATAATTCGGGGCATTGGACGCAAAACGGCTGTACAGTTGATCAGTTCGAACAGCATATCCGCGCAATTGCAGATTGGCCGCTTGGCAATGGGCAGCGCCATAGCGATGTGGTGATGGAAAACCTGATTGGTGACGATATGGACCGCGTTCCAAGCCTCGCCACGCAAGCCGAAGCAGCGTTGCATCTATACGGCAAGGCTGATGTGAAGCCCGGTCGCAAGATGGGTCACGTCAATTACGTGAGTGCCATCGCAAAAGGCTAAGCGCGCCCGCCGCTGCTTGATAAAATAGCTGGGTCAATTCCGATTGCCCCCAGCGCGGCGCTCCATTTTTTGCTATCTGGGGTGTCAAAAATAACGTCGCTTCCAGCATCTGAAACGAGCCATCCGTTGTTAGCCAATTCCCCCTCCAACTGCCCTGGTCCCCACCCTGCATAGCCCAGAGCGATCAGTGCTTTTTCAGGCCCATTTCCTGCACCAATGTCTTCCAAAATATCAATGGTTGCCGTCATTGCAAAACCTTCACCCGTGTCCATGCTCGACAGCTCGGAGCGATATTCAGCACTGTGGAGCACAAAACCACGGCCATGCTCTACCGGACCACCAAAATAAATTGGCCAATCTGCGCGTGTGGTACCCTTGGGGATAGAAAGCTGGTCCATCAGGTCAGCCAATTTCACATCTTCGACGCACTTGTTCACGATCAAGCCCATCGCCCCCTCCGCCGAGTGCGCGCATATAAAAATAACGCTACTTTGAAAGCGGGCGTCTGGCATATCTGGCATTGCAATCAAACACTTGCCAACAAGATCTAACGAAGAGTCACTGGGTCTCATAAAGTTAAACATCCCAATTCAGTATTTGAAAGATGGGTGGATGTTGTCAAATGCGCAAGTCACTTTGACCGATTTGCCAAATTTCTCACACATTCTCTCAATATAGTGACGTGACAATAACCGCAGCAAGGTGCACCCAAGACGAATGAAAATGAAAAATACCATACTCGCGACTCTTACCGGCATCCTGATTGCGCCTATTGCGCAAGCGCAAAACTACGATGATGTTATTGAAGCGAGGTTGATCACAGGTTGGCGCCAAGCTGACGGTAGCCACATGAGCGGCATTCGTTTTGAGCTCAAGACAGGTTGGCACACGTATTGGCGTACACCGGGGGATGCGGGTATTCCACCCAGCTTTGATCTGTCCAACTCGCGTAATCTCAAAGCGGCTCAGATTGTTTGGCCACGTCCTGAAATTTATGAACAAAATGGACTGCGTTCGATCGTCTATCATGATCATGTCGTTCTGCCGCTACAGGTCGCGCCTAAGACCAAAGGCAAAGACATTCAGCTCAACGCGCAGATAGAGATCGGGGTATGCAAAGACATCTGCATTCCTAAAACGCTCAATATTTCTGCGCGTCTTCCTGCTGATAGCAATACGCGGGATGGCCGCATCGCCGCATCGTTGGCAGATCGCGCCTATTCCGGAAGCGAAGCGGGTGCTCAAAATGTGCGCTGTCGTATTTCACCTGACGCTGATGGCGTTACGTTGCAAGCCAGATTGGATCTGCCCCGTGTCGGCAAAGGCGAAGCGATGATCATCGAAACGGCAAATCCACTTTTGTGGATCGCGCAGCCTAAAATGACCCGGTCAGGCAATACGCTTACAGCGCAAACGCAAATTCAGCATGTTGAAGACGCACCCTTTATGATCAATCGCAGTGCTTTGCGGATCACTGTTTTAAGTGATCAGCGCGCAGTTGAGATTGTCGGCTGTAAAGGCCGTTAGGCCTTTACGCTTGTGCTTGATTGCGTCGCTTGTTCAGGACCATCGCCAATATTGCGGCCAGATAGGCAAGCATTACCGTTACGATCAATCCAGCCATAAAGATCACGAAAGCAATCGGCATCGTGGGCATCTCTGCCAAGTTTGGCAAAAATTGAACCAGCGGTGGGTAAAGCGCATCATTGATAGCGCCATAGCCAAGCGTGGCTGCAAGCCATAGCGCGATCACGCCAGACAGTCCGAGCAACGCCAATCTTGGCCCTTTCGCGCGGAACCCGAGCCCACGCTTGAAAGCATCAACGCGGCGGCGCACGTCATGCTGCATCGCAATGAATGAGGGCACCACTAACAAAACCAAGAACATGCCAAAACCAAGCCCGTAGACCAATGTCACAACCGTCGGCTTCAAGAACTGCGCTTGGCTCGACCGCTCAAAAAGCAACGGCAAAAGCCCTAAAACTGTCGTCAATGTGGTGAGCATGACCGGACGCAATCTGTTTGCGACCCCGTCAATGATTGAAGGAAACAACCCGCGATCTTTGGCATATTCATCAATCGTAGTCACCAAAACAATCGAGTCATTGATGATGATACCGGTCATTCCCAAAAGGCCAACGATAGAGAACATCGATAACGGGATGTCCCAAACGGCATGGCCATAAATCGTTCCAACCAGACCAAACGGGATCACGGCCATAACAACCACTGGTCGCGTCCAGCTCGAAAAGACCCACGCCAGGACAAGGTAAATACCGGTAAGCGACAAGATCAGTCCCGTCATCGCATCGCTCAAGAAGGCATCTTCTTGCTCTGATTGGCCGGAAAGACGCCATTCAACTTGCTGCTCAGACGCAATGCGCGGTAGGATTTGTTCTTCCAACGCATCCTCAATCTCGCTCGCGCGCGCTGGATCATCTTCAGAAATATCACCGGTTACGGAAATCAAACGTACGCCATTCTCACGTCGTACCGTAGAAAAGCCCGTGCGCTGCGTGACGCTCACGATATCTGCCAGCGGGACATAATCGCCAGATTTACCACGCAACAACGTGCTATCAAGGAAATCAGCGCGAAGCTCGCCGCTGGGCAATTCCACACGAATGGTTGCACTACGGGGGCCATCAGGAAAACTTGCCGCTTCAATCCCGTTCAAACGATGCCGCAACACTCGCCCGAGTTGATCAATCGTAAAGCCCAGCGCCTGACCCTGTGCTGTCAACTCAAGGATCACTTCTTCTTTGTCGTAAGCGAGGTTGTCTTCGACAGCTGATACTTCTGGGAAACGTGCAAGTTCGGACTGTAAAGCTTCACTAGCACGCTTCAAAGTCGCTGCATCAGCGCCAAAGAACTCCACATCAAGCCCTGATCCACCCGGACCAGAGCGCCATGAGCGGAACGACAGGTTCTCTGTCAACGGGTGACGACGCACTTGATCTTGTAGATCACTCACAAACGAAAAGCTGGAATATGGGCGTAAATCTGCGTCGATCAGCTCAATCGAAATACCCCCAAGCAAGTCGTTGTCTTTGGTATCAGAACCCGCAAGGCCACGGCCCGCCGACCCGCCAATCGTCGCCATCACGTAGTCAAGCGGATTGGTGCCGTGCTCTTTCTCGTATTCTGCGGCGAGCTCATTTGTTGCGCGTTGCATTTCGCGCATCATTGCTAACGTATCTTCGCGGCTCGCACCCTCCACCATGGAGAAGTTGCCTGTCACAGAAGAGCGCTCCGGCGCATTAAAGAACCGCCATTGAACATCACCACTGATGACCAAAACAACTTGGCTCGCCAACACAGCAACTGCCCCTGCAATCACAACATAGCGCGCCCAGATCACGCCCGCGACAAACGGTCGGAAAAGTTGATCCCGCACCCACTCGAACCCTTTGTTCACAACACGACTTGGCATGTCATACCAGTGTGTTTTTACACTGTGAGCCAAAGCGTGGCTCATGTGGTTGGGCAGAATAAGGAAACACTCAGCCAATGAGGCGATCAAAACAGCAATCACGGTAAATGGGATATCTGCGATTAAGTCGCCAAAGCGCCCGCCGACGGCAACCAAGCCGAAGAAGGCAATCACAGTTGTCAAAGTTGCAGAAAAGACGGGCATCGCCATGCGCCGCGCTGCATTTTCCGCAGCAACGACCGGTGGTTCTTTAAGTTCGCGTGCGCGGTAATCTGCATGTTCCCCGACGACAATCGCATCGTCCACCACGATCCCTAGCGTAATGATCAACGCAAATAGCGAAATCATGTTGATGGTCAAACCGCCCAAATACATGATCGCAATCGCCGCAAACAAGGCGACAGGAATGCCTGCCGCGACCCAAAATGCTGTCCGCGCGTTCAAGAATAGGAACAGCAGCAGCACCACCAACGCGAGGCCCGTCAACGCGTTGTCGATAAGAATGTTCAAGCGCCCGCTAATATACTCTGCACGCGTGCGAATAAGCTCAATCGTCACGCCATCAGGAAGCGTTGTTTGCATCGCGGCAGCGACGTCTTCGACCTGTCTTTGAATCGCGATGGCATCGCCTTTGTCAGACCGGTCAACGCGCAAGGTCATCGCTGGATTATCATCAACGAAAAAGCCAATTTCGCGGTCAACGCCTTCTTGGCGCAGCTCTGCGATATCGCCGATCCTCAGCTTTGAGCCATCTTCATTAGAGCGCAAAACAATCTGTGCGATTTGCTCAGGCGTTCGTTTTTCGACACCTGTGCGCACGCGCGCCGTACCGCCAGAGACATCACCAGCAGGGTCAGCATCAACTTCGGATGCGATTGCCGCAGCAATATCTGCCATCGCAACATCGTTTGAGATCAGATTGGCAGAGGGGACTTCGACAATCGTTCGCGCAGCGGCAACACCGCGAATGGTCGTTCTGGTCACGCCAACACCAAATAGGCGAATGCTGAGTTCATCAGCAAAAAGCGCCAATTGCTCAATGCCAACAGGCCCGGTGATCACGACATCCGTCACTCGATCACGCCATTGACCACGTCGCACGACAGGGTCTTCCGCCTCATCCGGCAAGCCTGTGACTTGATCGACCGCCGATTGCACGTCATCCGCCGCGCGCGCCATGTCCCAGTTAGGCTCAAACTCTAACGAAATCGATGCGCGGCCTTCGTTGCTACTCGCACTGGAGCTATCGACGCCTTCGACAGACAAAAGCGCAGGCTCCATCACTTGCACAATCGCTGCATCTACATCTTCTGCACCTGCGCCGTCCCATGCGACCGACACGGAAACGGAATCTAAGACAACATCAGGAAAGAACTGCGCGCGCATCTTGGGCATCGCAACAAGACCTGCCACCAACATGATGACCAAGAGCAGGTTTGCGAGCGTTCTGTGACGCACAAAGTAACTTAGTGCGCCGCCCGCACCACTGGGAAGATCACGCGCCATGGCTTATCCCCCCATCCGGCCTTCGATCCGCTGCACCATCTGTGCGGGGACCTTTGGCTTTTCGAGCTGTCCTAAAATACGCGCTTTCGCTTCTTCGGGAATGCGCTTGTTCGCCTCGATATAAGCCCGGATTTTATCGCGGCGCTCTTGGCTCAACTCAAGCATTTCTGGTTCTGCGATCTTTGTTGCACCCTCTGCGGTAAGTGGGTTCACTTTGATACCAGCACCCAACAAAGGTGTGCGCGCACTTACAACATTGCGCCCGACCAACCCGCGTCCGCGCACCAATACATCGTCGCCTTGTCGACGCACGAGCGTGACGTCCATCGCTTCTAGACGGTCCTCTTCACCAATCAAAAGCACTTTTCCATCCGCACCTAGTGCAGTTGCAGGTAAGCGCACAACACCGCGCACCTCAGGTTCTGTGACTTCGACGCGCACAAAATCACCAGGCTTAAAACCGGGGGCTTTCGCAAGCTTGGCAAAAATCAAACGACCTGACTGACCTTCACCCACAGCGGCACTGTCGCGCGACAATGTCCCTTCAGCCACAAGGTCCGCACCAAAAACATCTAAGACCACCGACACAGGCGCATTGCTCAAACTGCCATTCTCATCCAGCAGGCGCGCGTATTGCGCTGTCGATAAGCGAAATGCCACCTCTAGCGCATCTGGATCAATCAACCGCGCAAGCCGTTCATTGGCATTTACCAAACCACCCCGTGACGCGGCAACATCGCTCAAAGCGCCTGAGAATTCTGCAGTTACGATGGTATCTTCTAGCCGTCTGGTTGCGTCGGCCTTGGCCAATTCAGCACGTGCGATGCGCGTTTGGGCTTGCTCGATACGGGCCTCTGCTTGCGCAAGCGCTTGACGACGCGACAACACGGCTTGGCGTGCGGAGGACGCAGCAAGTTCGGCGGATTCCACCGCTGCGGCGGTTCCGACACCGCGTCTGGACAAGTCTTCCTGACGCTCAAACGCTTTTTCACGCAAAGCAACCTGTTCGCGTGCTGCATCAAGTTCATCCTGAGCAAGACCGATCGCCCGATTGGCTTCTCGCGCTTCAAGCATCGCATCGCTCAAGTCACTGTCAGCACGATCAAACGCGCTTTGCGCTTCGGCTTGATCAATCTGCACCAAAAGCTCCCCAGCGCTCACGCTGCCGCCTTCGATGAAGTTATCTGACAATGATAAAACTGTGCCGGACGCCCCTGCACGAAGATCAAGCGTACGCGAGCTCTCTATTTGACCAAAGGCAGTCAAAATAGGCTCAACACTTTGAATGCTCGCAGGCAAAACGGTAACGGAAAAGACCCTCTCTCGGGCACGAGAGGGCCTTGGTTCTTCGCTCATCCGCGCTTGCACAGCACCGTAAACCATGGAGCCTGCATAGACGAGCAATGCGCCGGTCATGGCGACCAAAAACAAACCCGCTAGGCTGTGTCGAAGAAATCTCATACCGTTTTCGCCTTCGTAAACTTATCAATAACGTAGTTGCCCAGATTGACTTGGCAAACCAAACAAATCTGATCACATTTAGCGTAATACGTCAGAGATGCTCATTTCCGTCGCAAATGTTCATCCAAACGCGGCATTATTTCGACGAAATTGCAGGGACGGTGCCGATAATCCAGCTGATAGGCCAAAATTTCGTCCCACGCGTCTTTGCAAGCACCTGGACTTCCGGGCAGCGCAAACAAATACGTTCCCAATGCAACGCCGCCCGTTGCGCGGCTTTGCACTGCAGATGTGCCGATTTTGGCCATACTCACATGGGTGAACACTGTGCCGAACGCATCGATCTCTTTCTCATAGACGTCGCGGTGTGCTTCGACAGTGACATCCCGCCCTGTTAGCCCAGTGCCGCCAGTCGAAATCACAACATCAATCGCATCATCCGCACACCAAATGCGCAATTGATCTGCTATCTTGGTGCGCTCGTCGCGAATAATCGTTCGCGCCGCAAGGATATGCCCTGCATCGCTCAAACGCTGTACAAGCACATCACCAGAGCGATCATCCGACGCTGCGCGTGTGTCCGACACCGTTAAAACGGCGATGCGAACGGGCATGAATGTACGGCTTTCGTCAATACGGCTCATGTTGTCTCTTCCAGCTTTGACTTGAGCGCTAATAGATCCGCCCAAGCGTCACGCTTCTTCAAAGGGTTGTTCAACAGATACTCGGGATGCAACATCGGTATCACGGGTAGTCCCATCGCCTCTGCCCATTGTCCGCGCATCCGCGCAATGCCACGTTTTCCAAGCACAGCCTGACACGCGATATTGCCCATGAGCACTAAAACATCAGGCTTGGCCAGCGCCACATGACGTTCCAGAAACGGGCGCAGCATTGCCAAATCATCTGCCCCCACATCGCCGCCACGCGGCAAACGCCAGGGAATCGCACTTGTGACGTAAACGTTCTCACTGCGTCCAAGACCTACCGCCTTCAGCATATTGTCGAGCAAAAGTCCCATATCGCCGACGAAAGGCTTTCCTTCACGATCCTCATCACGGTTGGGTGCCTCGCCAATCACCATAACGCGACTCCCGATCACGCCATCCTCAAACACAAGATTGCGCGCACCGCGTTTCAACTCACATGCCTCAAAGCCTGACAAAACAGTCTTCAACTCTGCTACAGTCTGCGCAGACATCGCCGCATCTCGCGCCAAAGCAGCACCATCAACGCTCGGCGCAACTGGCGCAGGTCCTGCCTCAACCGCAGGTGCAGCAACGGGTTTCACAGCTTTTTTAGGCTCTGGCTTTACCTCGAAACGGTTAACTGGTTGTTCTGAAATCGCTTCATCCACACCAAATTCCACCTGCCACTCAAGCATGGCCTTTGCTGTGTAATAGTCTAGCGAAGTGATATTTGCCGATTCCATGCACTCAATCTATGCCGCAAGGACAAGATAGGAAACGCCCCATCTTGCCCGCACGCACCACCGCGCCTATAACGCGGCGAACCAAAGGGGACCGCGCTATGTCTTTTACCCAAGCTCACCTGCTCGGGATCGAGCATCTGCACCCGTCAGAGATCACGGCGCTGCTCGACCTTGCGGATCAATACGTTGATCTAGGCCGTGGTCCAAACAAGCATTCGGATGCGTTGCAAGGCCTCACTCAGGTCAACATGTTCTTTGAGAATTCAACACGCACGCAAGCCAGCTTTGAGCTCGCCGGCAAGCGCCTTGGCGCAGACGTGATGAACATGGCAATGCAGGCCAGTTCGATCAAAAAGGGCGAAACCCTGATTGATACGGCAATGACTTTGAATGCGATGCACCCCGATTTGTTGGTTGTGCGACATCCACATTCAGGCGCGGTTGATCTGCTCGCTCAAAAGGTGAATTGCGCTGTTCTAAACGCTGGCGATGGCCGTCATGAACACCCGACCCAAGCTCTGCTGGACGCGCTTACAATTCGGCGCGCAAAAGGTCGTCTGCACCGTCTTTCCATCGCGATCTGCGGTGATATTGCGCATTCACGTGTCGCGCGCTCCAACATCATGTTGCTCGGCAAAATGGAAAACCGCGTGCGTCTCATTGGCCCACCCACATTGATGCCAAGCCAAATAAACGAGTTCGGCTGCGAAGTGTTCGAAGATATGCGCGAGGGACTCAAAGACGTCGATGTTGTTATGATGCTCCGCTTGCAAAAAGAACGTATGGATGGCGGCTTCATCCCGTCTGAGCGGGAGTATTACCATCGCTACGGGCTTGATGCAGAAAAGCTGAGCTACGCCAAGCCCGACGCCATCGTTATGCATCCTGGCCCTATGAACAGAGGCGTCGAAATTGACGGCGACATTGCTGATGACATCAACCGTTCTGTGATCCAAGAACAGGTTGAAATGGGCGTTGCAGTGCGTATGGCCGCGATGGACCTTTTGGCCCGCAACAGGCGCAGCCAACCTAAAGGTGTCATGGTATGAGCACGCAAATGCGCATTACAGCCACTGAGCACGGCGTTGTTCGGCTCTTCGCGATCGAAACCGCGCAAGCGTTTGATCACGATGCACTCTGCGCGGCCTTGGGTGTCGAAAACCTCGATCCCAAGCACGTAGACATGATTACGCTCAAAGACCTCGATGAACTTGGATTAGAGGGCTATCTCGCGCTTGGCATGGGAATCGAACCTTCAGAGATCGAAGCCATGCGTCCCCAGATCAAGGCGCTCAAAGGTGATGTCGTTCTCATCCGCTCTGCCGCCTTTGGGGCTCAGGCCGTCACGCTAAACCCAAAAGCTCCGTTGCGCTGGATCGCGACCTTTGGCGAGGTGCCTCTCGACACAACATCGACCCCGATGAAAACCGCGTCTGCACAAGGCACAGTATCAGGCGTGACTCCTTCCGACAGACCGTCCAACACCAAAGTGCTGTTTTGGATTTTGGCCGCTTTCGCGCTTATCGTGGCGATAACAATTTCAATGTTCATCCGGATCACCCCATAGGAGAGCACACTAATGCAAGAGCCCAAAGACCCTAGAATGTCAGGCCGCATCGCCTCGATCGTGCTGATCTTGCTGGCACTTTTTGTCATCATGCTGGTGTGGATCGCATAAGATGACCGCACAAACACCTGCAGGCTGGGACGGCATACTGGACGAGGATGAAACCATCCTCTGGCAGGGTCGTCCAATCGCGGGGATTTCGTTCCAAAACATCGATGTCATTAGCACTCTGATGGGCCTTTTCTTTATGGGCTTTTCGCTGTTTTGGATGGGTATGGCGCTAAACATTACCAGTGGCTTTGGCCCGTCCGGTTTTGGGGGCGTCTTCCCCTACATCTTCCCACTTTTTGGTGTACCGTTCTTCTTTATCGGTTTTTACAATGCGATTGGACACCTCTTCTGGGATGCTTATCTGCGCTCTAAAACACACTACACGCTCAGCTCCAAACGCGCGTTCATTGCCACGGACCATCCCACCAAAGGCAAATTATTGGTCGATCACAAAATTGATCAAGACACAGATCTGACGCTCAAGATTGGCCCTCCCGACAGCGTATTTTTCGTGAACGTGCGAAACGGGTTCAAACGCATCGAAGACGGACGCAAAGTTCATAAACTTATGCGGCAAGTTCAGGAAAATTCACAATGATCACACGCTTCATCAACGCTCGACTGATTGATCCTGAAACCGGAACTGATACGGTCGGTGAGTTAAGTGTTTCTTCAGGTTTAATCTCGTCAAACTCTGCGCAACCCATTGATACTGAAGCAAATAGGTTTCGCCGCGAAACCTCCGGCGATGAAACGGTTGTGGATTGCAAGGGCAAATGCCTTGCCCCTGGCATCATCGATATTGGCGTAAAAGTTTGCGAACCCGGTGAGCGTCACAAAGAAAGCTATCGCAGCGCTGGTCTTGCTGCTGCTGCGGGGGGCGTCACCACAATGGTCACACGCCCAGACACATCGCCCGCAATTGACAGTCCCGAAGTGCTGGAGTTCGCCCGCCGCCGCGCCAATGAAGCCGCCCCCGTCAATGTGCTTGTGATGGCTGCTCTGACAAAAGGGCGCGAGGGACGCGAAATGACAGAGATTGGTTTCCTGCAAGACGCAGGTGCCGTCGCCTTTACAGATTGTGACCATGTTGTGCGCGATACAAAGGTCTACAGTCGTGCTTTGACCTACGCGCGCTCGCTTGGCGCACTTGTAATCGCGCATATTCAGGAACCAACGCTCAGCGACGGTGCTGCTGTGACGTCTGGAAAATTCGCATCCCTTCGTGGCTTGCCTGGTGTGTCCCCTATGGCGGAACGCATGGGTCTTGATCGCGATATCGCTTTGATCGAAATGACAGGCGCGCGCTATCACGTGGATCAAATTACAACTGCTCGCGCCCTGCCCGCTCTGGAGCGCGCTAAAGCCAACGGCCTCGACATTACAGCAGGCGTTTCAATCCACCACCTCACCCTCAATGAACTCGACGTCGCGGATTATCGCACCTTCTTCAAGGTAAAACCCCCGCTTCGTTCTGAGGATGATCGCCTCGCTGTGATCGAAGCCCTTGCGACTGGCACGATTGATCTCATTTCGTCGATGCACACGCCACAAGATGAAGAAAGCAAACGCCTACCTTTTGAAGAAGCCGCATCAGGGGCGGTCGCAATGGAAACGCTGCTCCCCGCTGCGATGCGTCTTATCCACAATGAGCATATGGACCTGCCAACCCTGTGGCGCGCACTCAGCCTTGCACCCGCGAAACGCTTGGGCCTCTCCTCTGGCCGCTTAAGTGTTGGTGCGCCTGCTGACCTTGTTCTTTTTGATCCTGATGCGCCTTTCATCATGGATCGCTTCAACCTTCGCAGCAAATCCAAGAACACACCCTTTGACGGTGCGCGTATGCAAGGTAAGGTCATCGCAACCTACGTTGCAGGCCAACCCGTGTTTGAAAGTGAATAGATGCCAGCTATCGAAACCAGCTTAACGGCTTTGCTGATCTGGGCCATTCTCGGCTACCTGTTTGGCTCCATTCCTTTTGGAATTCTGATCTCGCGGACGATGGGCCTTGGAAATCTGCGCGATATTGGCTCGGGAAATATCGGGGCGACAAATGTTTTGCGCACAGGTTCTAAACCCGCGGCCTTTGCGACCCTCATTTTGGATGGTGCCAAAGGCGCAGTCGCAGCCCTTATAGCGCGCGTAATGGCAGGTGAAGATGCCGCGCAAGCGGCTGGCCTAATGGCGCTTATTGGCCATTGCTACCCGATCTGGCTGAAGTTCAAAGGTGGTAAAGGCGTCGCAACATTTCTCGGCCTCTTACTTGCACTCAGCTTCCCGGTCGGTGCAGCAAGCTGCGCAACTTGGCTGCTGGCCGCCGCGCTCAAACGTATCTCATCTCTCGCAGCCCTTGCTGCGGCGGGCACTTCGACATTTTGGATGACCCTGCTGGGATATCCTGAAGGGTTTGTTTTGGGGGTCTTCCTGACAATCCTGATTTTCTGGCGCCACAAAGCCAATATTGCGCGTCTGCGCGCCGGAACAGAGCCCAAAATAGGTAAATAAGCATTATGCTGAATCGGCTTGTGCCTCAGCAAAACAATGCCCCTTTTGCCGTCCCACCCGTCGCATTCATCTGCGCTCTTATTGGGGCACCTTTGATGGTTGCGTTCTTTGGCTTCTTTATCCTCTTGATCCCGGTTTTCGCACTTTATTTCGGCGGGCCTCTCTATCTGATCTTTGCTGGGCCCACTTTCTATTGGTATCTCAAACGCCGCGTGCCCGACATGTTTGAGATCACGCTCCTCGCGCTCGCGCTCAATACAATTGCTTTCGTTTTGCTGCTCACTTTAGTGTCGCTCAAACCCAACATGTTCAACCTCACTGACATTCTTGTTCTATATGGCGGTTTTGGCAGTCTCATGTCAGCCATTTGGGGTGCAACATTTTGCGCGCTTTATCGCTCTTTCAGCCAAGCGCCAACTTAGCGGCAATAAGCTTCATTTTTCCCAAAAAAACTCCCGCCGGAGGCATCTGCATATTTATAAAATATGCTTATTAAGCGCGGGCTTTGCCCGCACATCATCCTATCAATTCAAGGATGCGTAAGCTTTTTTGCGATTGCTTCGACTTCAGCCGCTAGATGTACCAAAGGTAACGTATACTCCGACGCGCTGACCTGAGAAATTTCATAGCCCGCCGCCTCAATCAATTTTGATGCAAGAACCAGATTTAATTGTGCTTTTAGGACAGTATCGTCCTTTAGATTTTCACTGTTTATCATAGCTTCTAGTTCGGCCATGACAGCGCTTTTTGTCTCTTTCGACATACTCAAATACCCCAATCGTTACTCGGGGCTAGCTAAAGAAATTCTGAATAATGTCTTGTCACGTACTTACGTGAGGCGGCTAGATCTTTATGAAACCGCTGCCAATGCCCCTGATTGCGGCACTGGTCCGATCATTCACCTTTAATTTAGCATAGATACGGCGCACATGCGCATCGATCGTGTGCGGTGAAACTGTCAGAATTGAAGCAATAACAGAATTGCTTTTGCCCCGAGCAAGCCAACGCAGTATCTCTTGTTCACGCTTGGTCAACTCCACTGCTGCTGTTTCACCGTTGCGCAACACACAGGCGCGCAAATGCCCCGCTTGCGCGACACATTGGATCGCCCAAATAGATTTTGGCGAAAGTTCTAATTTGCCCGGCCCAAACCCGAGCGCGACGTATGCGTTTCGCATAGCAGGACCAAAGACATAGAACACCAAGCCATCGCCAATATCAGCCTGTTTTAACAGTCGAAGATAGCGCTGCGCATCTTCAGTTGAGGGGGCGAGGTCATCGAGTTCATGCCAGTAAAACGGCTTAGCCGTCCGCGACGCGAGCTCTGGAACAGGGTCGATCTGAACGAGATTTTCTTCAATATACTTGCAGGTCCAGGTCTCTGGGAAACCTTCAAGGCGGACTACAGGCTCTTTGCCCAAACTCTCGGTCGTATTGTAACTGGCCATTACGACGCCAATGCTACGAAAATACGATGCGAGAACATCCCAGAGCGCTTGGCTCGTTTCAGCACCATGGATCTGAAACATTATATCGTCGAGCCGGTGCACAAACGCGTCCTTCAGACTGGTTACACGAGCAACTAAGCTCCGTTAGCGCAAACCTTGTCATGTAAGTTTACCATGGGTCAACCATTACTCGCACTCACACTTTTGCAACCTTGCCGATCAGCACACGTGTTAATAGCTGAATTCACCGTAGATTTTGCTCAGATCACCTGCCCATTCGCGATGATACTTCTCAAGCAATTCATCGGCAGGCACTTGTCCGCTTTCAATACTTTCATGAAGCGCGTTCAAGAAATGCGTTTCATCGGGAACCATTCCGCCTGAGCCAGCGCGCGCGCGCGCTTTCAAACCGGCATGGGAAATCGCCACCACTTCGCGCGCAAGATCATGCATCTTGATGCCGTTTACTTCAGCCTGCAAACCATCAACGGAGGCCGCAACGCGCAATGCTTCACGGGTCTCTGCGTCCCATCCCTTAACAAGATCCCAAGCCGCATCGAGCGCTGTTTGATCATAGGTCAATCCCACCCAAAATGCGGGCAACGCACAAAGGCGGCGCCAAGGCCCGCCGTCCGCACCGCGCATTTCAATGAATTTCTTCAAACGCGCTTCGGGGAAGGCTGTGGTTAAGTGGTCTGCCCAATCGCTCAGTGTAGGGGTCTCACCCGGTAAAGCTGGCAGTTTTCCATTTAGGAAATCACGGAACGACATGCCCAAAGCGTTGATATACTTGCCATCGCGGTAAACAAAATACATCGGAACATCGAGCGCATATTGCACCCAAGCCTCAAAACCAAACCCCTCATCAAACACAAACGGCAGCATGCCTGTGCGCGCATCATCAAGGTTACGCCAGATCAAGCTGCGCCAGCTTTTGTGATTGTTAATCTTACCCTCGAAGAAGGGTGAATTTGCAAACAAAGCAGTGGCCACAGGCTGCAGCGCAAGTGCCACACGCATCTTTTGCACCATGTCCGCTTCCGAGCCGAAGTCGAGGTTCACTTGAACAGTACAAGTCCGACGCATCATCGCCGTTCCCATAGTGCCAACCTCTTCCATGTAGTTGTTCATCAGCTTGTAGCGGCCCTTGGGCATCAAAGGCATTTCTTCATGTTGCCACTCTGGTGCCGCGCCAAGTCCAATAAATCCGACGCCAATTTCATCCGAAATTGCGCGCACTTCGCGCAAGTGTTGGTTCACTTCATCACATGTTTCATGGATCGTTTCCAAAGGTGCCCCTGACAACTCAAGCGCACCACCCGGTTCAAGCGAAACGTTTGCACCGTCTTTTTCAAGCCCGATCAGATGCCCGCCTTCACGCACTTCTGCCCAACCATGCCGATCACGAAGACCTTCGAGCACTGCAACGATTGAACGCTCGCCCTCAAAGGGCAAAGGAGCATGTGTATCGGTCAGATAGCCAAATTTCTCGTGCTCTGTGCCAATGCGCCATTCGCTTTTAGGGCGACATCCTTCAGCCAAATATTCGGCCAATTGTTCGTGCCGCTCGATCGGTCCACCACCGGATTGAGGAATAGACATATGCTGGCACCTTTCGGGTAACTTTGGGTCTTCTCAGACTTGGGCCGATTTTTAGAGGGTGTCAATGGAGCGGTGATGCATCAAGACCCTGCAAATTTGCACAAAACTTTCAAGATCAACACTGTCCAAACAGGCGCTTTGTGAGACTCATTCAAAACTATCAAAAATGCAAAGCTTATTCTCAGCCGATGTTAACGAAATGTCGCTTCTAAATTGGCATCAAGCAACAGCACTCTGCACGCTTTTTCATTTTAGGACGCCACAATGTCAGCGACAAATTTGAAGTTTCCAACTCTTAATTCTTTGTCACGCTTTGCGCGCCGTTCACTGGCGATTACTTTACTGCCCACTCTGTCTTGGGTCGTTTATCAAATTTTCGGAGAAAATGGCCTGATCGGCATTGCTGTGGCTTTGCCCTTGTTGTGGGCCTTTTCGGGGAGCTTTGGCCAGAAAGATACGCTGAAGGACGTCGTTCAGAACGATCAGCACGCCACGCAAGCTGATCAGTTAGAGGACCGGATCAACGATATGCTTTTTGCAGCGGCAACTGACGCTCGTTTGGCACTGTTTTGCTTGGAGCTTGATAATCCGAGCGATGTGACCCGCCGCCTTGGTGAAGCGGGTTTACAGAACATCCAAGACAGGCTGCAAGCGCGCTACGCCAGCTGTTTGCGCAGCCGCGATATTGTCTTTCGCACAGGCCCTTTGCATTGGACGTTTGTGACAACACCGAGCGCGAAAATGAACCTTGAAATCGCAATTGCCCAAGCGAACCGGTTGCAAGATATTGCTGATGAACCTTTGTTTGTTGACGATGATCGTTTGTATCTCAGCAGCTCAATCGGCTTCACGATCGCGCAAAAGCCGTTCAAAGGTGCGCATGTTTTGCTGTCTCAAGCGCAAAGTGCATTGACCGAGGCCGTCTTGAATGGACCGAACTCCATCCGAGCTTTCACGCCTTCAAAAGCAAGTAAATTCGCACAAACGCAGACCTTCCATCTGCAAGACTTGAATGGCGATATCGACACCAGTTTAATCGCGTGGTTTCAGCCGCAAATTTCTACGGATACAGGTCGAATTACAGGCTTTGAGGCCTTGGCGCGCTGGCAAGATAATGCTGGGCAGATTCATTCCCCTGCGACTGTTCTGCCGGTACTTCAACAGCACGGATTGATGGAACGGTTGACGGATATCATGCTGATGCAAAGTTTGACGGCGCTGCAAACATGGGACGCGCATGACCTCAAGATCGAAACGATTGGTGTTAATTTTTCCCACTCGGATTTGGCAAATCCAATGCTCTACGAAAAGATTGCTTGGGATCTGGACCGTTTTGAAATTGAGCCCCAAAGGCTGTGTGTGGAGGTGCTTGAAAGCGTGATTGCCGGTGAAGCCGACGATATAATCGTGCGTAACGTGACGCGCTTGGCAGAGTTGGGCTGTCAGATTGATCTGGATGATTTTGGCACTGGACACTCTTCGATTTCGACGTTGCGCCGTCTTCCTGTGCATCGTTTGAAGATTGATCGCTCCTTCGTGGCAAAAGCTGATTTGGATAGCGAGCAGCAGAAAATGGTTGCGACTATTTTGATGATGGCAGAGCGTTTGGATCTGGCTTGTCTGGCTGAGGGGGTCGAAACACTGGGCGAGCAATCAATCCTTGCACAACTCGGTTGCCGCTATGTCCAAGGGTACGGGATTGCCAAGCCGATGCCACTGGATGAAACAGTGGATTGGATCGCCAGTTTTCAAGACCGACAGTTGATAACACCGGAAATTGGGCGAAAACGCAGTTAAAGCGCTGTCTATGCGCAACCCAACGTCGCAGCGGCGCAGGATATGGGGCGAATCCACTTGACCTTTTGCGGCGCACATCGTTGAACGCAGGCTAACGCGGTTAACTCGAGGCGACCTTGTTTCATGGATGATCAAAACAAAAACCTGATGCTCGCAACAGCGCTCAGCTTCATTGTAATTCTGGTATGGTTCGTCTTGTTCCCGCCACCTGAGCCTACTCCTGCTGATCCGAACGCCGCTGTGACCAGCGCTGAAGGCCAAGCTGTGCTGCCAACCGCCTCTGGTGACGCAGTTGCATCAAGTGGCGGTGCCACAAATGAGGCAGCCGCTGAGCCTGTTGCAGATGCCCCGCGCATCACCGTTGAGACTGATCGCCTGAAAGGGTCAATTTCGCTCTTGGGTGGTCGCATTGATGAGCTGGCGCTCAAAGACTACCGCGTCAGCCTTGATGAAGGTGCGCCGATTGTTGATCTGCTCGCCCCTGTTGGGCAATCAAACCCTTACTATGCGCTTTATGGCTGGGCACCGGGCGCTGGACTGTCTTTCGAAGAAGTTCCCGGCCCGAACACGATTTGGAGCGCTGACGGCAGCCGCGCGCTGAGCGTTGATTCTCCTGTGACACTGACATGGGACAATGGCGGCGGGTTAGAGTTTACACGCACGATCGCAGTGGACAAGGACTTCATGTTCTCTGTCACCCAAAGCGTCGAAAACGTGAGCGCTGGTACTGTCAGCCTTGCCCCTTACGGTATCCTTGCACGTCACGGTGAGCCACAGGACCTCAAGAATTTCTTCATCTTGCATGAGGGTCTTGTTGCGATGGCCGATGGCGAGCTGACGGAGATTGACTACTCCGATATGCCAGACTTTGACATTAACCCCAACGAGGGTGCGCGCGCAGAAGTGACGCAAGTTTCCGAGCAAGGGTGGATTGGTTTTACGGACCAGTACTGGATGACGACGCTGATCCCTCAGGCTGGCGCGTTCAAAGCCACAGCAAAATACGATGATCGTCGCGATATCTATCAAAGCGAAGCGGTTCTTCCTACGCAGAAGCTGGCCCCCGGTGAAACGGCGACGGCAAACACGCAACTCTTTGCAGGTGCGAAAGAATGGGAAACGATCCGCAACTATCAAAAAGCGGGTGTTGATCGCTTCCTGGATAGTATTGACTGGGGTTGGTTCTTCTTCCTCACCAAGCCGATCTTTGCAGTCTTACATTATCTGAATGCGATGATTGGCAACATGGGTTGGGCGATTATCGGTCTGACACTGCTGATCAAAGCAATCCTTTTCCCACTGGCGTATAAGTCCAACGTCTCTATGGCGCGGATGAAAGCGCTGCAGCCGCAGATGGAAGTCATCAAAGAAAAGGCTGGTGACGATAAGCAAAAGCTTCAACAGGAAATGATGGCGCTCTACAAGAAGGAGAAGGTCAATCCTGTTTCCGGTTGTTTGCCGATCCTTTTGCAGATCCCTATTTTCTTCTCGCTCTACAAGGTGATTTTCGTAACGCTTGAATTGCGTCACGCGCCATGGCTTGGCTGGATCGAAGATCTCTCTGCACCGGATCCGTCTTCTATTCTGAACCTCTTTGGACTGCTCAACTTTATGCCACCAGAGCCAGGGTCAATCCTTGCGATCTTCTCGCTTGGTATTTTGCCGATCCTTTTGGGTATCTCGATGTGGATGCAGCAGAAACTTAATCCGGCACCCACTGACCCGACACAAGCGATGATTTTTGCGTGGATGCCGTGGGTCTTTATGTTCATGCTTGGCACGTTTGCGAGTGGCCTTGTGGTCTACTGGATCGCCAACAACACCATCACCTTCACGCAGCAGTATTTGATTATGCGCAGCCAAGGGGTGAAACCGGATGTGTTTGGCAACATCAAGGCTGGTTTCAAGCGGAAAACGAAAGCCGAGTAATGGCAACCGTCACATCCCTTTGGCGTCACCCGATCAAAAGTCATGGTCGGGAGAACGTAGCCGCAACAACATTGATCGCCGGGCAAACAATGCCCGGTGATCGCGTTTGGGCCGTTGCGCATGAGGCGTCAAAGGCAGACGGCTCTGAATGGGTCCCTTGTGCGAATTTCAATCGCGTGAGCAAGGTTCCACAACTGATGGCAATGACAGCCAAGCTTGACGACGCGGGCATCGTTACCTTGACCCATCCCAAGCTTGGCGAGATCAGCTTTAATCCCGATGACGATATCGCTGAGTTTCTGGATTGGGTGCGCCCTATCATGCCGCAGGATCGTGCACAGTCAAAACGCATGGTAAAGGTCCCCAACCGTGGCATGACCGACAGTGATTTCCCATCTGTGACGCTGTGCAATATCGCATCGCATCGTGCTGTCGAACGCGCGCTTGGCATGGATGTCTCCGTCCACCGGTGGCGTGGGAATATCTGGCTTGATGGGCTCGCCGCTTGGGAAGAGTTTGAATGGATGGGCAAAGATGTTCGCGTGGGCGGCGCTATTTTGCGCCCACTTGAGCGCACTGATCGGTGCCCTGCGACCAATACTAACCCAGAAACTGGCGTGCGTGATGCAGATGTTGTCTCTGCGCTCGATAGTTTTGGACATCGAGATTTTTCCGTCCGCGCTCAGGTCATCCAAGGTGGGTTGATCGAGCTTGGTAGCAAAGCAGAGTTGATATGAGCCAACTTCCATTTCCAATCGCCGAAGAGCCTGACGAATTTTCCCACGAAAAAGGGCGCTTGCTTTTTGCGGGTCAGACCGAATTCGTCAAAGGTGTCGTGGCGATGTCCGGCCTGCCGGATGCAGACCGCATGGAGGTTTGTTTTGCAGGCCGCTCCAACGTCGGTAAATCAACGCTGATCAACGCTTTGACGGGCCACAAGGCACTCGCGCGTGCCTCCAATACCCCTGGCCGTACGCAAGAGATAAACTTTTTCACCGCAGGTGAGAGCCACTATCTCGTCGATCTACCCGGCTATGGCTACGCAAACGCGCCTTTGCCTGTGGTTGAAAAATGGCAGCGCTTGTTGAAACAGTACCTGTCAGGGCGTCAAACTCTGCGCCGTGCATTTGTTTTGATTGATGCGCGCCATGGTGTGAAGAAAGTCGATCATGAGATCATGAGCCTACTGGATAGCAGTGCTGTGACGTTCCAATGCGTATTGACGAAAGCTGACAAGGTGAAGCTAGTGGACCGTGAAAAGGTCTTGAATCAAGTGCGCGGCGAGTTGGCCAAACACCCAGCTGCCTTCCCTGAGATGGTGCTAACGTCTTCCGAAAAGGGTGACGGAATTGAGCAGCTTCGCGCAATTATCGCGACACTTATTTAAGCTCAGTTCGACGTAGCACATAACCTGCGTTCTAGAAGTCCGCGGAAAGCTGGCCTAGGAAAGCGTAGATTTCCGAGACCCGCGTCATGGCTGTTTGGCCAATACTCTCAGCACTTTGCGGCTGTTGGTTTTTGATCGACCAACTCGCATCAACAATGATGTTTTGTTTGATCGCAAGCGCTGGCATTTCACAACTGAGCGTATCGCAATAAATAACCAAAGGTGCCAAGTTTGGATACGGCGATGTCAATTGACAACTGATGTTTTGAGGCTGCGTACGCACACACAGAAAATCCGCGCTACGCGTAATTTCGGCACCTTCAGCGGACAAATTATCGAGATGGTTTTCCAACTTGTTCGTCGCGGTCATATGGCTGTCTTTGACTGCACTTAGGTTAAGTTGGTTCAACGATATGCCGGTTAAATCAGGATCATACGCCACATATGTTACGATTGGGATTGGATTGCCGGGGCCGTCCTTTGCGATATCTGTGATTGCGAGACAGCGGGTTTGCTCACGCAATAAAAGCGCGCGGCCATCCAAACCTTCTGCGCGTACCAATGTCCCGCCGCGATATACTTTTCCATCCGACGCATTCAGTCCGAAATCAACGAAGCGAAAAAAGGGCGGACAAGCCTGTGCACTGGCATGGCCCGCACTTATTGCAAGCAGTAGAATTGCGAATAACCTGTGCATGCGTCCCCTTTCACGTTTCTTTACGTTTAAACGTGAGGTCGCGAGACGGAGCTAGGTGAAACACAAAGTTTCACTTGAATGTGAATGAACGCAAAAGGCCGCCCAAAAGAGCGGCCTTTCAAATTTTGACGACGTTTGATTAGTTAAGCGCTTTGTCCGTAATCGCGTGTGTCCAAGCACCCTCAGGCGCTTTTGTGATCACTGGATCAGACCCACCAGAGAGCAAAGATTCAACCGTGCGCTGGTAATCTGCCTCGACCAAGGCCCCATTGGAACCCGCTGTCAGCTTCGCAATTTCGCGCATCATACGCTGCTGGTGCTCTTCTGTTTGCGCGCCAGATGCATCGTTCTCCAGCACGATATCTGCTGCCTCATCAGGGTTCGCTTCCGCGTACTTCCAACCCTTCATAGACGCGCGCACGAAGCGCACAAGCTTGTCTTCCATCGCAGGATCTGCAAGCGCATCTTCGAGGACGTAAAGACCATCCTCAAGCGTCGCAACGCCCTGATCTTCGTACTTGAACACCATCAAATCGTCCGGTGTTAACCCAGCATCAATAACCTGCCAATATTCGTTGTAGGTCATCGTGGACACACATGCCGCTTGCTTTTGCAGCAGCGGATCTACGTTGAAACCTTGTTTGAGCACGGTCACGCCGTCATCCCCACCCTCGGTGCTGAGGCCAAGTTTGCTCATCCAGCTGAGGAAAGGAAACTCGTTCCCGAAGAACCAAACACCAAGCGTTTTGCCTGCGAAATCATCGGTGCTGGAAATGCCTGCATCCTTGCGGCAAGTAAGCATCATGCCTGATGATTTGAAAGGTTGCGCAATGTTCACCATCGGCAGGCCCTTCTCACGCGCGGCCAGAGCAGCTGGCATCCACTCAACCGTGACGTCCGCGCCACCGCCTGCAAGAACCTGGGTTGGTGCGATGTCAGGCCCGCCTGGCTTGATGGTAACGTTCAGGCCCTCCTCTTCGTAAAAGCCCTTATCGAGCGCAACGTAATAGCCGCCGAACTGTGCTTGCGTCACCCATTTCAGCTGTAGCGTAAGGTCATCCGCCGCATGTGCCATGCTGGCCATCGCACCGAGTGCTGCTGCACTGATCCATTTTGTAAATTGTGTCATAATACTCTCCTTGTTGGTTGTTTTGTTATCTTGTTAGCTTCTTTGTGAGGGGTGCCAAAACGTCCATTTGCGTTCCAGCAGTGCCACCGCGCCATAAAAGAGCGATCCTGTAACCGCAGCGACGACGATCTCTGCCCAGACCAGATCCAGCGCGAGTTGTCCGACGCTGGTAGAAATGCGAAAGCCCATACCGCGTATCGGCGAGCCGAAAAATTCCGCAACGATTGCCCCGATGAGTGCCAGTGTCGTTGCGATTTTGAGGCCATTGAAAATGAACGGTAGGGCCATCGGCAAGCGCAATTTGAAAAGCGTTTTCCAATAGCCCGCCGCATATGTGCGCATCAAATCGCGCTGCATCGCATCACTGGCGGCCAAACCTTGCACTGTGTTCACTAGGATCGGGAAGAAGATCATCACAACGACGACTGCCGCTTTGGACTGCCAGTCAAAGCCGAACCACATCACCAAGATGGGTGCCATGCCGATTATCGGAAGCGCTGCCGCAAAGTTGCCAACGGGCAAAAGCCCACGTTGAAGAAACGCGAAACGGTCCACTGCAAGGGCCGTTGCAAAGGCGGCCAAGCACCCGATGATGTAGCCGCTCATCATGCCCATGAGGACGGTTTGAACCCAATCTTGCCAAAGGATTGAGGTTGACGTGGCAAAACGCGCAGCGATCACCGATGGCGCGGGCAGGAGCACTTGCTGGATTTCAAAGCCGCGCACCATGCATTCCCAGATGATGATAAGCGTCACGCCAAAGATAATTGGAACAAGCAGTGACGTCAGACGTGATTTCGGTAATGACGCCAAACGCACGTTCACATACCACCCCAGCGCCCAGAGAAGCGCGCCTGCAATCAACCAGCTCATTGCGCCATCCCCATTCTATTGAGCACGATACGTTGAATTAGTCCAATGATAGCAACAAGTGTTGCGGCAAGCGCTGCGGCCACGAGCAAGGCACTCCAAATCTGGATCGTCTGGCCATAATAACTTCCCGCCAGCAATCTCGCGCCAAGGCCAGCCACTGCGCCTGTCGGCAGTTCGCCCACGATTGCGCCGACAATCGCCGCTGCCATGGCGATCTTGAGCGAGGTAAAGAGATAAGGCATCGAAGAAGGCAGGCGCAATCGCCAGAACGTCTGTGCAGCAGAGGCGTGCCAAGTTCGCATTTGATCCAATTGCATGTGATCAGGAGAACGCAACCCTTTGACCATCCCGACAACGACGGGAAAGAAGGACAAATACATCGAAATAATCGCTTTGGGCAGCAGTCCTTGGATGCCAACCGCGTTCAGAACCACAATGATCATAGGCGCAATCGCAAGGATCGGAATGGTTTGTGAGGTGATGACCCAAGGCATCACGCTCATATCCATGGTGCGATTGAAAACAATGCCAACGGCAAGCGCAATGCCAAGCACGGTGCCCAGTGCAAAACCTAAAAGTGTCGCGCTAAGCGTGACCCACGAATGATAGATAAGCGAGCGCTTCGACGTGATCTTCTTCTCGACAGTTGTTTTCCAAATCTCACGTGTCACTTGGTGCGGTGCAGGCAGTTTGGGCTTTTTCTGCGACCAGGTATCTTTGATCAGCTCGGTCGTGCTCAGCTCCACCCCTGCGCGCTGCGCTTTGTCGTAGGCCCAAGGCGTATTTAGCCAAACGGCAGCTCCATACCAAAGGACAATAAGCGCTGCGACGACTGTCAAAACTGGTACAAGATTTCTCATCTGCGCCACTCCATGCGCAGTTCTGGGACCCCGTTGGCTGGCTCCGCCCCTTCGTTCGAGACCTCCTCAAAACCTTCGCGTTTATAGAATTTTTGCGCTGCACGGTTAGGTTCATGAGTATTGAGCCACAGAAAATCACGACCCTCTTTGATCTTATCCATCAACGCTTTGCCGATCCCCTTACCGGAGACTGAAGAATAAAGCCCACCAATCCGCTGTCTCTCTGGATCGAACGCAAGGTAGGCAATCGCAGGATCGCCAACGACAAGGATGATCCGCTCATCAAAAGCGGTCTCTATGAAACGCCCGATCTCCGCTGCATAGTTTTCACTTTGCATCCACTCTGTGCGCTGCTCCCAAGCAAAAACAATCTCGCCCAGCGCAGGCAAGTCTTCTCGCGTCGCATGTCTGATTGTCAAATCACTCATCGCTATGCCCTGCCCTGAGGCCTTCGCGCACGCGGTGTGCAATTTCAATAAACTCAGGGCTATCGCGAATTTCAAGCGGGCGTTCTTTTGGCAGGGTACTTTCGATGACATCAGCAATCCGCCCGGGGCGTGGGGACATCACAACGATTTTAGTGCTGAGATAAACCGCCTCTGGGATCGAATGGGTGACAAATGCGATGGTTTTTTGTGTACGCGCCCAAAGCTGGAGAAGTTGCTCATTCAGGTGATCGCGTACGATTTCATCAAGCGCCCCAAAGGGTTCATCCATGAGCAAGATATCCGCGTCAAACGCCAACGCCCGCGCAATTGACGCGCGTTGCTGCATGCCACCGGAGAGCTGCCAAGGGAATTTCTTCTCAAATCCGTCGAGTTCAACCAGCTCCAGAACACGCTTCACGCGCTCCGCCTGATCCGCCTTGTCATACCCCATGATCTCCAAAGGCAGGCGTATATTGCCACCAATCGTGCGCCACGGGTAAAGTCCTGCGGCTTGGAATACGTATCCATAGCCCCGTGCTTTTCGCGCCTCTTCAGGGCTCACGCCGTTCACCGTGACTAAGCCCCCAGTTGGCTGCTCCAAATCCGCCATAACCCTTAAAAAGGTGGTTTTACCGCAGCCGGAGGGACCGATGAAGCTGACAAAATCGCCCTTTTCAATATCAAGTGATACGTCCTTAAGCGCATGAACGGGGCCGTCATTGGTCTGAAACGTCAGGCTAAGATTCTTTGCGCTGATGATGGTATTATTGCTCAAGTGCCTGACCTTGCTCTTAAATTCCTGCCGGAATGTTCATTGGATCACGTTTGATCATTTTAGGAGAATTGAGTTCCTTCCATTTACTCAAGGCCACATTGGGGGCCGCAAATGCAGGACGCGGGATGAAACGACCACGACCCGGATTTGGCTGACTGTTCTGCCCCCAGGCCCAAATTACTTCGCCTCGGTTCAGCGTATAGCGCGCTTGTGCGGTAACATCGAAGCCCTCAAAGACATTATAATCAAGGATGGAATGGTGGTTCGCTGGACTGATCGTCTTGCTGATTTTCGGATCCCAGACCACGATATCCGCATCAGCCCCTTCCACAATCGCGCCCTTCTTGGGGTATATGTTGAGGATTTTCGCGACGTTGGTCGAGGTCGCCGCGACAAACTCGTTCGGCGTGAGGCGGCCCGTTTCAACTCCTTCGGTCCATAGCACGGCAAGGCGCTCTTCAAGACCATTGGAGCCATTGGGAATGATGCGAAAATCATCACGCCCTGCGCGTTTTTGCTCTGTGGTGAAAGCTGCGTGGTCTGTTGCGACAACTTGTAAAGAACCCGATTGCAAGCCAGCCCAAAGGCTATCTTGGTGCTCCTTGTTACGAAACGGCGGCGACATCACGCGGCGTGCAGCATGGTCCCAATCCGTATTGAAGTACTCGCTTTCGTCTAGCGTCAGGAACTGAATCAACGGCTCACCATAGACCCGCATCCCCTTTTGCCGTGCGCGCCGGATCGCTTCATGCGCCTGTTCGCAAGAAACATGCACGATGTACAAAGGCGTGCCTGCGCAATCGGCAATCGTGATGGCACGGTTCGCAGCTTCGCCTTCAAACTCGGGTGGGCGCGAATAGGCGTGGCCCTCGGGACCTGTTATGCCTTCATCGAAGTATTTCTGCTGCATCTCGGCAACCAAGTCGCCGTTTTCTGCATGCACCATTGGCAAAGCGCCCAACTCGCGGCAGCGCTTGAACGAGGCAAACATCTCATCGTCCTCAATCATCAGCGCGCCCTTATAGGCCATGAAATGCTTGAACGAATTTACACCCATATCAACAGCGTCTTTCATCCCGTTGAAAACATTCTCGTCCCAACCCGTGATCGCCATATGATAGCCAACATCGCTACAAATCTGCGGTGCGGACTTACGATGCCACTCATTTATCGCATTTTTCAAATCACCGTCTTCACCGGGCAGGCAGAAATCTACGATCATCGTCGTTCCGCCGGTCGCGGCGGCCCAGGTTCCGGTCTCGAACGTCTCGGCGGCAGTCGTTCCCATAAACGGCATTTCAAGATGGGTATGTGGATCAATTCCACCGGGGATCACATAAGCACCCTCGGCATCGATGTATTCGTCGCCTTTCAGATCTTCACCGATCTGCTTGATCACTTCACCCTCGATCAACACATCGGCTTTCCATGTGCGATCCGCCGTGCAGACCATGCCGCCTTTGATAACTTTCGTACCCATCTTACTACGCCTTTCTAAATATCTTCATCTTTCCAGATAAACTCCGGGGGAGTCGCGCTTGCGCGATGAGGGCTGGCCCCCTCCTCATTCAACAATCTGCGCTGTCTCCAGAACTGCGTGCATCAGCACGTCGGTCCCCGCACTTGCCCATTCGCGCGAAATCTCTTCCGCTTCGTTGTGTGATAAACCATCCACGCAAGGGCACATAACCATCGCGGTTGGCGCACATTTGTTGATCCAGCAGGCGTCATGCCCAGCGCCAGAAATCAGGTTCATATGGGAGTACCCAAGCCTTTCCGCAGCGGCGCGCACCGCAGAAACACAAGTCTCATCAAAGGTCACAGGGTCGAAACCACCAACCTTTTCAAACGCCACAGTCAAGCCCATTTCGTCGCATATCGCTTGCGCATCTACCCGCAAGCGCGCTTCCATATCTTCGATCACTGCCAAGTCAGGAGAGCGGAAATCGACAGTAAAAACCACCTTCCCCGGAATCACATTGCGCGAGTTGGGATACACATCAATATGCCCAGCCGCGCCAACCGCATGGGGTTTGTGCGACCATGCGATCTCATCTACTTTGTCTAAAATACGCGCCATCCCAAGACCTGCGTTCTTGCGCATCGGCATCGGGGTCGATCCCGTGTGACTATCTTTTCCAGTTATCGTCACCTGCGTCCAACTCAGGCCTTGGCCGTGCGTCACGACACCAATGTCTTTGCGCTCCGCTTCCAAAATTGGGCCCTGCTCGATATGAAGTTCAAAGAACGCGTGCATATTGTCCTTGCGCGCGCCAACAGGTTCGTCGCCTTTCCAACCAATGCGCTCCAATTCAGAGCCAAAGGTTTTTCCGTCAGCATCTTCCTTTGAATAAGCCCATTCTTCAGTATGAACGCCAGCGAACACACCAGAGGCGAGCATCGCCGGTGCGTAGCGCGTGCCCTCTTCATTGGTCCAATTCGTGACGACGATGGGATGTTTGGTTTTGATACCGAGATCTTTCATGGTGCGCAAAATTTCGAGCCCGCCAAGAACACCCAAAACGCCATCATATTTGCCACCTGTGGGCTGCGTATCAAGGTGTGAACCAACATAAACGGGTAGTGCATCAGGATCCGTACCGGCAAGTTCTGCGAACATATTGCCCATGCTATCGAGGCCCATTGTGCACCCCACGGCTTCACACCATTTCTGAAACAGCGCGCGCCCTTCTGCATCCTCATCGGTCAAGGTTTGACGATTGTTGCCCCCTGCGACACCCGGCCCGATCTTGGCCATCTCCATCAAGCTGTCCCAAAGACGATCTGCGTTAATTTTCAGATTTTCACCCGGTGCGGCCATGATCAATTCCCCATAGACTACGCCGATCTGGCAGATCGGTCACTTTTTTACCATTTGGTAAAGACACGATTGCAATGCGCGCTTACTCTGTCAAGGATTGACTTGCGCGAAATGCTAAAGCATGCGGACGCAGCGCAAATGCATGCTCAATACATGAGCAAACCAAGCGGGAGACTTTTTGCAGTGACTGACAGTGCCTCTGCCAAGACAAAAGCGCCGAGCAGAATTCAGCAGCGCAACCGCTCTGTGATATTAGACGCAGCGCTGGAGGTTTTTTCGAGCGAAGGCTATCGCGGTGCGACACTAGATCAGATCGCTAAGCAAGCGGGCCTGAGCAAACCCAACATTCTTTATTATTTCAATGGCAAAGAAGAAATCCACGTCACATTGCTTAACCAGTTAATGACGACATGGCTTGATCCGCTCAAAGAAATGAATCCCAACGGTGATCCAATCAAAGAAATAATCGGCTATGTGCATCGTAAGCTCGATATGGCGATTGAACTGCCGCGCGAAAGTCGCTTGTTTGCCAACGAAATTTTACAAGGCGCGCCGCGTATGGGGCCGCATTTGACAGCCGGATTAAAACCACTCTTTGATGAACAGACAGCCGTGATTACCCGTTGGATGGACAGTGGAAAAATAGCGCGCAGTGATCCAGCGCATCTGCTTTTTTCGATCTGGGCAACCACTCAGCACTACGCAGATTTTGCAGCGCAAGCGGAAGTATTGCTACCGGATTCAAACGCGCGCGAGCAAGGGGCGCGGGTGTTTCTTGATCAGATATTCACCAAACTCTTAACCCCTTGAACGCGCCTGAGCGATTAGCTCTATGACCGCAGGGCCAAGCCCTTGCACAATATCGCGCACCCCGTCTTTGTTCGGGTGGATGCCATCGAGCTGCATGCGCGCACGCACCTTATCACGATCAACGGTACCGTCGGGTTCTAGTAGGCCAATAAAGAAATCACGCACATAGAGCGTGTCGTATTGCGCGCTTAGATCTGAATACATCTGATCAAAGGCTTGCTTGAAACTCGGCCCCATATTCGCAGTCGCGACCAACCCGACAAGCAAGACGGGCACATCACGCGTCGCAGCCGCTTGCAATATCTTTTCCAGATTGGCTCGGCTCACCGCCGGATCAATGCCACGCAGCAGGTCATTGCCGCCAAGCGCAACAATCATCCCATCCACGTCGTCCGTAAGTGTCCAATCCACCCGCGCTGCGCCGCCAGCGGTTGTGTCACCCGACACCCCTGCATTGATCACACGGATTGCGCCAGCTTCAGTGCTATTCACTTTGAGCCAATCGGCCAGCTGAGGAACAAATCCATTCTCGGCACGCAACCCAAAGCCTTGGGTCAGGCTATCGCCAAAAGCAACGATCGAGACAGGCTCTGCTCGTGCAGAGCTTGTTTGAGCGAAAACCAGAACAAAAATCAGCGCAAATGATGCAAGCGCCTTGCTCATAGCCAGTGCAAACCCATATCTCAAAGCAACGCTCCTTATTGCAGGCCGCCCGATATGACCGCCGTTCTCTCTCTTAAAGATGCAACTCTTTCGCTTGATGGCAATGCCGGACGCGTCGATATTTTACACGGCATTTCTCTGGACGTTGAAAAAGGCCAGTCTCTGGCGCTGGTCGGGCCGTCGGGCTCTGGCAAGTCATCGTTGTTAATGGTGATGGGCGGTCTGGAGCGCGTGAGCGGTGGCACGATCACTGCTTTGGGACAAGATCTCACTACCATGAATGAAGACGCCTTGGCGCGTTTTCGGCGCGCTTCAATGGGTGTCGTATTTCAATCGTTTCACTTGATCCCCACGATGACAGCTTTGGAAAACGTCGCAACGCCGCTCGAGCTTGCAGGTGATAATGACGCCTTTTCCAAAGCAGAGGCAGAGTTGGAGACCGTTGGGCTAGCGCACCGCATATCGCATTATCCGAGCCAAATGTCGGGCGGCGAACAACAGCGCGTTGCCTTGGCCCGCGCGATGGTCGTGCGCCCAAAAATATTGCTAGCGGATGAGCCGACTGGCAATCTTGATGAAAGCAATGGCAACGCGATCATGGAGCTACTTTTTGAGTTGCAAGCACGCGATGGCGCGACGCTCGTTCTGGTGACGCATTCCAACACATTGGCAAATCGTTGCGACAGTGTGATCCGCCTGCGCGATGGGCGCATTGATGAGGGCCGTTCATGAGTATTGCACTCGCAGCACGTTTCGCACGGCGTGAATTGCGCGGTGGACTGAAAGGGTTTCGCATTTTCTTAGCCTGCCTCGCACTTGGCGTCGCGGCGATTGCCGCTGTTGGCACTGTGCGCGCATCAATTGAAGCCGGATTAGCCCGCGAAGGTGCCGAACTTTTGGGCGGTGATGCAGAGTTGGAACTGACCTATCGTTTCGCTAGCGCACAAGAACGCGCTTGGATGTCTCAAAATGCAGAGCAAGTCTCCGAGATTGCTGATTTTCGATCGATGGCCGTGGTTGGCGATGAACGCGGCTTAACGCAAGTCAAAGCAGTTGATGAGTTTTACCCGCTCATCGGCGAAGTCGGGCTAGAGCCGAATTTACCGATCGCCATCGCCCTTGGAACACAAGGCGTGTTGCCAGGTGCCGTGATGGAACGCGTGTTGATGGATAGATTGGGGCTTGAGATTGGCAGTATTTTCACTCTGGGCACTCAAGAGTTTCGTCTCACAGCTGTTCTTATGGATGAACCCGATAGTGCTGGGGGTGGCTTCGGCCTCGGCCCGCGTATCATCGTTCTTCGGCAATCGCTTGAAGGGTCTGGCTTGCTTGATGCAGGCACTCTGTTTTCCAGCAAGTACCGCTTGAAACTACCGGACTCTAGCGACCTTGATACCTTGAACCGCGAAGCTGATGAAGCTTTTGCGCAAAGCGGTTTGCGCTGGCGCGATGCGCGCAACGGTGCACCCGGTGTCGCGCAATTTGTAGACCGCTTGGGCGCGTTCTTGGTCTTGGTCGGGCTGTCAGGTCTTGCGGTCGGCGGTGTCGGCGTATCGGCAGCCGTAAACAGTTACCTGAAAGGGAAGACATCTGTTATCGCAACGTTGCGCACCTTGGGTGCGGAGCGCGCAGTCATCTTTCAAACCTATTTCATTCAGATCGGTGTCTTAAGCTTGCTCGGCATCGCCATTGGTATTGCTTTGGGCGCTGCGGCCCCTATTGCGCTTGCGCCGCTTATCACAGAACGATTGCCCATCCCCGCGGCCTTTGCACTGTATCCAAAACCACTGTTCGAGGCAGCGATCTACGGGATTTTTACCGCTTTGATTTTTACCACTTGGCCATTGTCACGCACAGAAAACATCCGTGCGGCGACGTTATTTCGCGATGCAGGTCAAAGCGCTGCACGCTTACCAGCCCTACGCTACATCCTAGCCACGGCGGGATTGGTCGCCGCTTTGCTCGCTTTGGCGAGCTGGTTCTCTGGCACAACGTTTTTAACGCTTTGGACCGCAGGCGGGATCATGGGTGCGTTGCTCATGCTCGTTGTTGCTGCGCATCTAGTACGGTTTTTTGCGCGCAAGATTGCGCCATGGGCGAGAGGGCGCGCAAGCCTACGCTGGGCGTTAGGGTCTATTTCCGGCCCACGTGAGGAAGCCGTATCAGTCGTGCTATCGCTGGGGCTTGGACTGTCTGTTCTGGCTGCCGTGGGTCAGATTGATGGCAACCTGCGCGGCGCAATCGCACGCGATCTTCCTAGCGTGGCGCCGTCTTATTTCTTTGTTGATATCCAAAAGGATCAAATGCCGGGCTATTTAGAGCGGCTCAATGCCGACCCCGCAGTAAGCCGCATTGATAGCGCACCAATGCTGCGCGGAATCATCACGCAGATCAATGGTCAACCTGCGAGCGAAATTGCTGGTGATCACTGGGTGCTTGAGGGGGATCGCGGGATTACCTATTCAACGGAACTGCCCGATAATACCCGTCTATTGGATGGCAGCTGGTGGGAGCCTGATTATACAGGACCGCCCTTGGTGAGTTTCGCAGCCGAAGAGGCCGAAGAGATGAACATCCAGCTAGGAGACACGGTGACCGTAAACATATTGGGCCGCGATTTCACGGCGACGGTATCGAGTTTTCGCGAAGTGGATTTTTCAACGGCAGGCATCGGATTTATCATGTCGATGAATCCAAGCGCGTTGTCTGGTGCGCCCCATAGTTTCATCTCGACGGTTTACGCAACGCCAGAGTCAGAAGCACGCATTCTGCGCGATCTGAGCACGGCCTTCCCCAACATCACGGCGATCCGCGTCGGCGATGCGATAGAGCGGGTGGCAAGCGTCCTTGCGGGACTGGCGGCCGCTGTGAGTTACGGCGCGGCAGCGACACTGCTCACAGGTTTCTTGGTCTTGATTGGGGCCTCCGCCGCAGGTGAACAAGCGCGTACCTTTGAAGCCGCTGTTTTGAAAACGCTCGGTGCGACACGGCGCGCAATCCTGAAAAGCTTTGCGATGCGTGCCGCCATATTGGGCGGCTGCGCTGGTGCTGTCGCGCTGGGTGCAGGAATTCTGGGTGGTTGGGCCGTGAGCAAATTTATCATGGAAACCAGCTATGAAATAATCTGGGGCAACGCCTTGGCAATTGTGCTGGGTGGAGTTTTCGCGACGATGCTGTCCGGGCTCGCTTTTGCATGGCGTCCTTTGACAGTGCGACCCGCGCAGATCCTGAGGAGCAGCGAATGAGCCATCCGCGATTTTTCGGTTATGGCAGTCTCGTGAACCGCGCAACGCATGAGTATCCATCGGTGCGCCCTTTGCGCGTCAAAGGATGGGCACGTGCTTGGCGACATACAGGGCTGCGCGACGTTGCGTTTTTGACTGCTGTTCGTGATCCTCAGAGCGAGATTGAAGGATTGAGCGCAGATGTGCCAAACGCCGATTGGGCTGCTTTAGACGAACGCGAATTTGCCTATGACCGCGTCCCTTTGGTGGATCATGCAAACACTGTGATTTATGAAATCCCCGCTGGTAAACACACCGCAGCAAGTGCGACACATCCAATTCTGCTCAGCTATTTAGATGTTGTTGTGCAAGGGTATTTGACCGAATTTGGTGAAGCAGGCGCAATGCGTTTCTTTGATACGACACAGGGTTGGGACGCGCCAATTCTCAACGATAGGGCAGCGCCGATATATCCACGACATCAAACGTTAAGAGCTGATGAAATCAGCTTTGTGGATCAAGCGCTTGTTACGTTGGACTGCACGATCCTAAAGCGTTAGCGCTTCCAAGTCGTCTGATGCAAATGCCGCGCTTCGCGCGCGAAGGGGGCTTGCTCAGGGACAGGTGTCGCTTCGATCTCGACCTTGTTCATGACACGCCATGCAAGCACGACTGAAAGAACTCCAAAGATCACTCCACCAATCGCTTGGCCAATCAAAACACCGGGTGCCCCAAACCAAAGCGCGCCAAGGATGACTAAGGGAATGGTGCCAATCGTGTGACGTCCCCAGTTGAGCCATGTGGAATAGTAGGGATGCCCAAGGTTGTTGAAACTCGCATTCGCTACAAAAAGAAGACCGTTGAAGAAGAAGACAAGCGCTAGAGGACCGCAAAACAGATACACAAGTTCGCGCGTGATACCATCCGCTGCAAAAAGGTCTGCAATCGGCGCGCGCAGGAAGAAGAGTAGAATTGTCATAAAGACAACAAATAAGCCGACGAATGTAATGCCCGCTTTGAAGCCACCGCGCACACGGTCGTGTTGGCCGGCGCCGAAGTTCTGACCTATGATTGGCCCGACTGCGCCGGAAAGGGCGAATATGACGCCAAAAGCAATAGGCGTAAGTCGTCCAACAATTGCCATCCCGGCGACTGCCGCCTCCCCGTATTCCGCCATTGCGCGCGTTACGTAGGCTTGGCCTATTGGTGTTGCGAGTTGGGTGAGGATCGCAGGGAACGCCAGTGCAAAGACGGGACGCAAATCAATCATCAAATCGCGTGTTTCCGGTTTCACGAAGCCGCCATAGTGCTTGATGATCGGCGATAGTGAGACCGCTGCAATCGTCAATCGTGCTGCAACGGATGCAAGTGCTGCACCTGTCAGTTCCAGATCCAGCCCGAAGATCAAAATTGGGTCGAGCACAGCATTGACCGCGCCGCCATATATCGTCGCCATCATCGCGCGTTTTGCATCACCGTGCGCGCGCAAAATTGCGCCGCCAACCATGCCAATCATCAAAAACGGCAAGCTTGGTACAATAATTTGAAGGTAGTGTACGGCCAAAACATGGGTTTCCCCCGTCGCACCAAGCAGTGTGACAAGCGCCCCTAGATTAAACCAAACCAAGCCAGCAAAGATCGAGCCAAATACGAAGCCATAAATCAATGCATGGGTGGCTTTACGTTTTGCTTCCTCTTCGTTTCCCGCACCAAGCGCGCGCGCGACCAAAGCGCCAGCCGCGATGGACATGCCAATGCCAAAAGAGGTGGTGAAAAACAGAATTGCTCCTGCGTATCCAACCGCCGCTGCCAGCTCTGCTTTTCCCAGCATCGAGATAAAAATCATATCGACGAAATCGACCAAGAAGATGGCCATCAATCCCACAGAAGCTGTGAGCGACATGACTGAAACATGTTTGAAGAGCGAGCCTGTAAGAAACTTAGCTTGCTCTGACATGATCTTATCCTTTGGCTTTGATGACTTGGAGCAGTGGCATAAGCGAGGCCATATCAGGCCCGCGTTCACGCCCTGTCACCGCTTTGCGTAGCGGCATGAAGAGCCCTTTGCCCTTTCGACCTGTGGCTTCTTTAACGGCACTCGTCCATTCGCCCCAAGTTGCGTCAGTGTAGGGTCCATCTGGCAGCATGATCATAGCCTCAGCAATGAAGTCTTCATCACCCGCTTCAATGATCGGATCAGCACCATTCTGCGCGAGATCTGCCCATTCTGAGAGATCGCTCAGCACTGTGATGTTCTCACGCGCGACATCCCAAAAGCGTTCTGCTTGATCGGCGGGTACACCAAGCGCGGCAATGCGATCGACAACAGCACTGAGCGGCAGCGTGTGGTTATAGCGCGCGGTCAAAGGATAAAGATCGTCCACATCAAACTTGGTCGGAGCAGAGCCGAACTGCGAAATATCGAACCCTTCAATTAATTCGCCCAGCGAAGCGCGTAATTCAACAGGTTGCGACGACCCGAGACGTGCAAGCAACGACAAAAGAGCCATAGGCTGAACGCCCGCTTCGCGTAGATCGCGCAGGGCGAGCGTGCCAAGGCGTTTGGACAAGGATTCACCTTGAGGGCCCGTCAACAAAGAGTGATGCGCAAACTCAGGGACTGTGCCGCCAATCGCGCTGATCATCTGGATCTGCGTTGCCGTATTCGTCACGTGATCAGAGCCACGCACAACATTCGTCACACCCATATCTGTGTCATCCACAATGGACGCCAGCGTATAAAGCACCTGACCATCACCGCGAATAAGGACAGGATCAGAAACAGATGCTGCATCAATAGAGATATCGCCAAGGATACCGTCCGTCCATTCAATACGCTCTTGGTCAAGCTTGTAACGCCAAACGCCATTGCCGCGCTCGGCGCGCATCGCGTCTTTTTCAGCGTCAGACAGAGCTAAAGCAGAACGGTCATAGACAGGTGGCTTGCCCATGTTGAGCTGCTTCTTGCGCTTCAAATCCAGCTCTGTTGGCGTTTCAAACGCCTCATAAAAGCGGCCCATCTCGCGGAGTTTATCTGCGGTCTCTGCATAGCGATCCATGCGCTTTGACTGGCGCTCCACCTTGTCCCACGTCAAGCCAAGCCATTCGAGATCTTGCTTGATCGCGTCTACATATTTCTCTTCAGAGCGCACAGGGTCCGTGTCATCAATGCGCAGAATGAAGGTGCCGCCATTTTTGGCTGCGATCATGTAGTTGAACAACGCTGTGCGCAGGTTGCCAACGTGAATGTAGCCTGTAGGCGATGGGGCGAAACGTGTGGTGGTCATGAGGGCGCTCTCCTGTTGGGGCTGCTTTTTCACAGGTGGACCGTGTTGTCCAGATTCGCGCCCCTATTCAGGAAGTACAGGCCAAAGCTTTTCTAGGTCTTTCAGCCCAGTTCGGATCAATTCCTCTAGGACAGCCATGTCCACATCTGCCAGCTTGTTCACATACAAACAAGATTTACCGATCTTATGTTTGCCAAGCCTTGAAAGGATGTCGCCATAGTCTTGGTAACCGGGCACAATATAGAGCGACAAGCTCGTCTTGCGCGGCGAGAAACCAGCTGCAAGGGACTCACCCGAGTGGCCGCTGTCATAGGTGTAGCTGTAGCGACCAAACCCGATAATCGTTGGGCCCCACATTCGTGGCTCATATCCGGTGATACGTTTGTAAAGATCGTATAAAACCAGCGCATCGGCTTTGCGCGTTGGATGATCTAGCGCTTGGATGAAGTCATATGGATCAATCACTGTCTTTTTGGTTTTCGCATCAGCCATCTGATCACCTTTTCGTTGCGTCATGGATGCAAGGCCGTTGAGCTTGCACTAAAAAGCAAAAAGGTAACCTAAGGGGCTTAAGATGAGCAAACCTTTCATTCTGCGCAGCTATGAAAAGACGCTTAAACTGCCGTTTGGTCGGCAGATTTTCTCTGCATATGCCGCGCGCAAAGCTCCTTATTTTCAGACGATTCGGCCTTTGGTTAAGACGCTTGAGCCCGGTCACTGCGAAATATTCCTCAAAAAACGTCGCTCCGTTCAGAACCATATTGGCACAGTTCATGTCATCGCCGTCGCCAATGCGCTTGAAATGGCGATGGGTTTTTTGGCTGAAGCGACGATCCCCAAACATTTGCGGTGGATCCCTAAAGGCATGGAACTTAGCTACCCTGCCAAGGCCAACACTGACCTGATTTGCGAAGCGGTAAGCGATCCAAGCACATGGGCACCGGGTGATTTAGCGATCAATGTTGTCGCGCGCCGCAGTGATGGCACAGCCGTTGTAGAAGGTGTGATCCATCTTTGGATCAGCGAGAAGCCGGTTCGGTAAGCGCTCTCATTTTTTCAATCGTATTGATGTTGCGCGCTGTGCCGTCCAATGCTCCCTGCAATTTGAGCTTTGATGTGCCCATCCTATTTGGATAGTGGACGTAAAGAACGCTGGGCCCTACCGCGAGTTCTTCGTCCACTTGACCGCGTACGCCTTTTTGCAGGGCGCGTTCTGGATCATCATCAATCAATACTGCAGTGACCTGATTGCCTTGTGCTTCATGAAACGGGTTCTGCGCTGCAATCTGGCACAATTCATCATGGGTGCGCACATAGACCCCGACGTGCTTGCCAGCATAGGCCATCAACGCCGCTTCGATCTTGGTTTTGACTGCAACAACGTCTTCATCTGTCTCAAGCGCTACATTCCCGCTCGCTATGTACGTTTGGACGTTTTCAAACCCTAGTTGTGTACAGAGCTCTCGCAGCACTTGCATAGGAAGCTTGCCCGTCCCGCCAACATTTACGGCACGCAAAAAGACAGCAACGCGCGGCATGCTTTAAAGCTCTGCACCCGGGAAATGGCAGGCGACGCCATTTTCGAGTTCTGGTTCATCGCGGCGACAAATATCCTGTGCAGCAGGGCAACGATTTGCAAAGCGACATCCATCCGGCAAATTGACGGGATCGGGCGGGTCACCCGGAATCAATATGCGCTTGCTCTTGGCGCGACGTGCCTTGTCGACGGAGGGTACGGCAGAGAGTAGGGCTTGGGTGTAGGGATGTTGTGGTGCGTTGAAGATATCTAGGCGCGGGCCGTATTCGACGATTTTGCCCATATACATCACCGCAATGGAGTCGCACATGTGCTGCACGACACCTAGGTCATGGCTGATGAACAGATAAGTTAGGCCAAAGTCCTTCTGCAGTTTGCGCAGCAGATTTAGGATTTGCGCTTGCACCGCAACATCAAGTGCCGAAACAGGCTCATCACAGATAATAACATCAGGCTGCGTCGCCAAAGCGCGCGCAATTCCAATACGTTGTCTTTGACCACCCGAAAATTGATGGGGGAACAAACGCTGCTGCTCTGGTCGCAGTCCCACAGCTTCAAACAGAAAATCGATGCGCTCGGACTTCTCCGTCTCGGTCATGTTGCCAAGGCTGTCCATCGGTTCACGCACAATGTCGCTGGCGCGCAAACGCGGGTTGAGCGAAGAATATGGGTCCTGAAAGATGAACTGCACCTTTGCCCGCGCTTGGCGCAAGTCTTCATCGCTTAGGTGCAGAAGGTCGGTCCCATTAAGCTCCACTTTGCCTTGATAGCTTGTCACAAGGCGCGCAACAGCAAGCGCAGCGGTTGTCTTTCCAGAACCAGATTCACCAACTATCGCCAGTGTTTCGCCACGCTTTACGGTGAAATTCACGTTGTCGACTGCATGAAGGTATGCGTTCTTACCAAAACCGCGGCCGCGCTTCACCGCGAAACGGACGACGAGGTCTTCTACGTTTAAAAGGGTGTCATCGCTCATCTCACAACTCCTGCGCACGCCAGCAAGCGGATTGATGCTCTGGTCCGAATTCTATTTCTGGCGGGCGTGCCTCCAAGCATTGCGCTTGCGCTTGTTGGCAACGAGACGCGAACAGACAGCTATCTTTGCCAAAGTCATTAAGCGCTGGAACAATGCCTGGCACCTCAACCAATTCTTCGCGTTCTTGTGTGAGCGTAGAAAGGATATGTGGCACGCAAGAGATCAGACCTGCCGTATAGGGATGACGCGGATGTGCGATCACATCCTCGACTGGGCCAAGCTCGGCTTTGCGCCCCGCATACATCACAATCATACGTTCGGCCATTTCAGCAACAGCACCCATATCGTGTGTGATCAGGATAATTGAGCTGCCAGTCTGACGCCGCATGTCTTGCAACAGATCAAAAATCTGGGCTTGCACCGTGACATCAAGGGCTGTGGTTGGCTCATCTGCGATCAGTATTTTTGGCTGACAGGCTAGCGCAATGGCAATCATAACGCGCTGGCGTTGGCCCCCCGACATCTGGAATGGGTAATCGTTTACCCTTGCCTTTGCATTGGGGATACGAACCGCATCAAGCAATTCAATCGCTTGGTTCCAAGCCGCTTTGCGCGACAGGTTTTGATGCGCGCGCAGCACTTCGGCTATTTGCTCACCAATCGTGTAGAGCGGATTAAGCGAGGTCATCGGCTCTTGGAAAATCATCGAAATGTCATTTCCGCGTATTTCGCGCAAACGCGTTTCGGTTGCTGTCGTCAGTTCTTCGCCATCAAACGTAATGGAGCCAGCTGCAACACTTCCGACACCTTCGGGCAAAAGCCCCATCAGCGCGAGAGCGGTCATTGATTTACCACAGCCTGATTCACCGACAAAGCTCAGGCTTTCACCCGCTTCAAGGTCAAACGAAAGATCATCAATGACGGGTGCGACCCCTGCGCGTGTTTTGATCTCGATCCGCAGGTTTTTAACACTCAGCAAAGCCATTAGCGCGACCTCAGTTTAGGGTTGAGCGCGTCATTGAGGCCATCACCAACAAGGGAGATACACAATACGGTCACGAAAATAGCGAGGCCTGGAATGGTGACGGTGTAGCTCGCATCAAGGATATATTGACGGTTCGAGCCGATGACTTGCCCCCAACTGACGACATTCGGATCGGTCAATCCAAGAAAGGACAGCCCTGCTTCAAACAAGATCGCGGACCCCACCATCAGCGCCGCTTGCACGATAATAGGTGGCAATGCGTTGGGCAGGATTACGCGAAACATCAGTTTGCTGTTCGTAGCTCCGGATGCGCGTGAAGCCATCACATATTCCAGCTCTCTTATGCGCAAAAACTCGGAACGTGTGACGCGCGCCACCGCGGTCCAGCTTACAACACCGATGGCAAGTGTGATCATAGGCAGTGATGCGCCAAAGAGCGCGACAATCACCATCGAAAAAAGCAGGGTTGGCAGCACTTGGAAGAATTCCGTGATGCGCATCAAGAGTTCTTCGACCCAGCCACGGTAAAACCCAGCCAAAGCCCCAACAGTCACGCCTATCACGATTGAGACGCTCGCGGCAGCGAGGCCAATAACGATAGACACGCGCGAACCATGAATCAGTGCCGCCAAAAGGTCGCGCCCTAAATAGTCAGTACCCAGAAGGAACCCGTCGACGCCAGGTGGTGAAAACGGCGCCCATACCATGTCGAAAGGGTCGGTTGGATAAATCCAAGGCCCAAAAATGGCGCACAGAATGATAAGCCCGAGGACGATCAGCGCGACCATGGCAGCCGTGTTGCCACGAAACATTTCCCAAGCCTCTGACAAGGGTGATCGTGCGGGTGGTAGTGTATCTTGTTCTTGTGGATCGATCAGGCTCATCCTTTGCCTCCTACACGCGGATCAACGAGCCGCAAAGCAAGGTCCGTCAACAGGTTGCCCACAATAACGACCAATGCAGAAAAGAATAAAATGCCAAGGATCGTTGGCGTGTCGCGCGCAATGATGGATTGGAATGCTAAAGTCCCAAGACCCGGCCAGCTAAAGACCGCTTCAACCAAAACCGCGCCAGAAATCACTGCCGAAAACTGCAAACCCGCAAGCGTAATCACCGGAGACAATGAATTTTTAAGCGCGTGTTTATAAACGACTTGGTTTGTTGAGAGCCCTTTGGCTTTTGCCGTGCGCACGAAATCAGAGCCGAGTGTCTCCATCATAGTGGCGCGCGCCAAACGCGAATAGAGCGCGAGGAATAGGGAGCCAAGTGTGATAACAGGAAGCACCATGTGGCGTACGATATCAACAAAGTGGGCCCAAAACCCGCCCTCAATCGTAACATCTTGCATGCCCGCAACTGGAAACCACTGTACCTTGAGTGAAAAGGCAATGAGCAGCAAAATACCTGTCCAGAAAACAGGCGCTGCGTAGCCAAAAAGTGCAAGGAATGTCACGAAATGGCTTAGGATGCCGTTGGGCTTTCGAGCCGACACAACACCCATGATCACACCGATAAACAGCGCCAGAAGTTGTGCAGTGATTACGAGAAGGAGCGTCGCGGGTAAACGCTGAAGGATCAGTTCAGTCACGGGTTGATTGTAAAAAAACGAAAACCCCAAATCAAACTGCAAGACACCACCGATATAGCGTCCAAGCTGAATGTAGAAAGGTTGGTCCAGCCCATAATCTGCTCGGATTTGATCGAGCAATTCTTGATCCGCACCGCCCATGCTTTGGCTTATCGTATCAGCAACGTCACCGGGCGCGAGGTGCATCATAGAGAAGTTCAAAACTAAGACTGCAACTAACAAGATCACTGCATATCCTGCGCGGATCGCGAAACTTTGCAAAACCTGCATGTTGGCCCCTGAATTTGAACGGAAAATTGTCAGCAGTTCGCTAGAAAGAGATCAGAGCGCAACGCAGGCTGCGCTCTGAAAGATGTGTTTACTCGTCGAGCCAAACCGTATCGATTGGCGTGGACGTACCCCAAATGCCCATCGGAGCATTCTTCACCTTGTCATTAAAGACCGTGTGATAGGGCAGAGTATTGGTGTGATACACTGGAAGCTCATCTGCGATGATTTCCTGAAACTCTGCATAGAGCGCTTTGCGCTTTTCAACGTCTGTTTCAACAGCGGCCATCGCCATCAACTCATCCACACGCGCGTTGGAATAGCTTTGCGTGTTAGACCAAACACCTTTGAGGATATTCGTGCTGTCGTAGGTGCGGTGTACACCAATAACCGGATCGCCCCAGTTAAAGACTGTGTCCCAAGACATATCAAAATCGCCTGTCCCCATCTTCTTTGCCCAGGTCGGGAAGTCAGCAGAAGCACGTACTTCAACGTCAATGTTCACCTTTTTCAAAGCCGCTTTGACATATTCAACCTGCGGCTTCACGCCGGGCCAACCGAAATCGATGGTCAGTGACATGCGCGAGCCGTCTTTGACAGGGAAACCCGCTTCATCGAGCAAGGCTGCCGACTTTTCGAGATCAACATCATACCCATCTTGCGCCGCGTAAAACGGGCTATCTGGGTGAATGCCCGATGTGCTGTCAGCAGCTGTGCCCTGCATAAGCGCTTTGTGGATGAAGTTTTTGTCTACCGCATAAGCAATCGCTTTGCGCACGCGCACGTCAGATAGCGGACCTTTCGCGGTGTTCATCGCGAGCCAGTCAATCGGACCGATCGCACCATAGCCGTCTGGCGTCACAGTGAGAGTGTCCACTTTCTTCAGACGATTGATGATCCGTGGGAGCGATTCAAATGCACCCATGTGGATTTCACCGTTCTCGTACGCAATCGCGCGCGCTGCTGGATCGGTGATAATACGCATGACAACGCGATCAAGATAAGGGCGCCCTTCAATGAAGAAGTCGTCAAAACGCTCAAGGATAACGTGCTCACCATTCTTGAACTCAACAAGCTTGAACGGACCAGAGCCTACAACATTTTCGTTGTTGCGCGGGTGAGTTTTCACGTCAGTGATTTCGCCATCGCCATAGATATGCTTGGGGATGATCGACATAAGTTGACCAGACATCGCAAGCATCAAAGCCGGATGCGGCTTGCTAAGGTTCAAAACAGCTGTGTGCGCGTCAGGCGTATCGACGCTCTCGACTGGCGCAAACATGGATTTGAACGGGTGGTTCGCTTTGATCACGTCGACAGAAAATGCGATGTCCTCTGATGTGATCGGCGCACCGTCGTGGAATTTAGCGTTTTTCACCAAGTTCAAAGTGACTGTCAGACCATCGTCTGAAACATTCCAGCTTTCGGCAAGATAGGGCTGTGGTTCCCAGTTTTCATCATAGCGCATAGGCGAGGCGAAAAGCTGTGCACCAGGATAGCCCGTGACGATACCAGATTGGACCGCAGAGTTGAGATTACGGACGTTGCTACCAAGCACAGTAACAAGCGTACCGCCTGTCTTGTGCCCTTCGGCAATCACGCCCGTCGCCATGACCGCGGATAGCGCGACGCTTGCGACGATGCCTTTGATCAAGTGTTTCATTTTAACTCCCTTGTTTGTGGAACCTGTTGGCAGGCTTACCTATTATGAGGGCAGCCTAAACGGCGTGTTTCCCTGAGGGCAACAAATTTCGGAATTTTTTTTAGCGATGCAACAAACTTCATCGATTTGAGAAATTTGTTTGCACACAAATAAATCCCGCTTACGCTAAGAAAAATAACCGATGCGACATACGAGGGATTCCCATGAAGACGACTGTTTTCTCTGCCAGAAAAATTGTGACGATGAACCCTCAGAAACCGGAAGCAAGCCACGTAGCGATTCGTGAAGGGCGTATTTTGGCAGTTGGCTCCCTCGAAGAGATCGCAACATGGGGTGAATATGAGCTCGATGAGCGCTTTGCAGACAAAGTACTCTTCCCGGGTCTCGTTGAAGGACACGCGCACACTATGGAAGGCACGCTCTGGCGCTACGTCTATTGTGGCTACTTTGACCGGATGGATCCCAACGGAAAGACATGGAAGGGCAACAAAAGCATCGAAGATGTGCTGGCATCGCTTTCAGCCGCTGAAGCCTTGCTCGAAGATCCCGACGCGCCGCTTACGGGCTGGCAGCTTGATCCGATTTACCTTGATAACAAGCCAATCACGCGCGCGCAGCTTGATAGCGTATCGGCAACGCGTCCGATTGGTGTGATGAATGCGTCGGGCCATATTCTTTATGTGAACACCAAAGCGCTGGAACTCGCCGGTTTGATGAAAAGCGGCGTAAATCATCCCGGCATTTCACTTGGAAGTGACGGCATGCCGATGGGTGAGTTGAAAGGTCCAGATGCCATGACACCCGTGGGTGAGCATGTGGGTCTGAACCGCTCCATGACCGATAGTGACGAACGGGGTCTGCGTGATTTCGCACGACTTTGCGTACGTACTGGTGTGACAACAGTCACCGACCTTGCAGCCCGTCTAGAGCCAGAGGCGGTGGAAACAATGTTGCGCGTTACAGGCGAGCCGAACTTTCCAGCCTGCGTCGTCCCTTTGCGGTTTTTCCTTGGTTTGCCGCCAAAAGAGTTGATCCCAGAGGTTGCGCGCCTCAAGAAACTCTCGACTGATCGCCTATCGCTGGGTCGTATCAAGGTTGTCGCGGACGGATCGATCCAAGGCTTCTCTGCGCGGATGCGCTGGCCCGGCTATCACAACGGTGCGCCTAATGGTTTGTGGTATATCTCGCCCGAGCAAATGCAGGAAATCTATGAGCTTGCCCTTGCTGAAGGCATTCAGGTGCACACGCACACCAACGGTGATCAAGCAACGCAGCTTGCCATTGAGAAGCTGGAGCTGGCATTAAAAAAAGTTCCTTCAAATGATCATCGCTTTGTTTTGCAACACTGTCAGCTCGCAGATCGCGCACAATTCAAGAAGATGGCGGCGCTGAAGATGAGCGTGAACTTGTTTGCGAACCATCATTTTTATTGGGGCGATGAGCATTACCGTCTGACGGCTGGTCCGGATCGCGCGCTGCGCATGAACGCAACACGCACGGCCCTTGATTGTGGTGTGCCGATGACTATCCATTCGGATGCACCAGTCACCCCGCTTGGTCCGTTGTTCACCGCTTGGTGCGCAGTCAACCGCTTGACCGCGTCAGGCCGCACGCAAGGCGAGCATGAGAAAATCACTGTGGATGAAGCCCTTTGGGCGGTCACAATGGGCGCTGCGCATACGTTGCATATGGATGGTCAAATCGGTTCCATTGAGGTGGGTAAGCGCGCTGACTTCGCAGTTTTGGAAAGTGATCCCCGTGAAGCGGAGCCTGAAAAGCTGAAAGACGTTGAGGTTTGGGGCACGGTTCAAGGTGGACGCGTGTTCGCCGCCTCTGATGCTTGAGCCTTTACCCGTCACTATTATTGGTGGCTACTTGGGGGCGGGAAAAACGACGCTGGTGAACCATCTGTTGCGCACCGCGAATGGGCGTAAACTGGCAGTGTTGGTCAATGAATTTGGCGCACTCCCGATCGATGAGGACTTGATCGAAGCGCAGGGCGACGATTTGATTTCCATCGCAGGTGGCTGCATTTGCTGCTCTTTCGGCTCAGACCTAAGCGCTGCTTTGATGGACCTCTCAGACCTCAGCGTACGCCCGGATCAAGTGGTGATTGAATGCTCTGGCGTGGCAATTCCTTCGGCGATCGCGGCCTCTGTCAGCTTACTTGATGGTTTTAAACCGGATGGCACAGTTGTGATGGTCGATGCAGAAACCATCCAAGACGCGGCGATGGATGAATACATCGGCGACACGATCACACGGCAATTGGCGGACGCTGATTTGACCTTGATCAACAAAGCCGACCTTGTGGATGACGCACATGTTGAACGGCTTAAGACATGGCTCACGACGCTGGCCCCGAAAGCACGGTCTTTGGTCGCAGCGCATGGCAAAGCACCAATTGATATGGTGCTCGGCCTAGATGTAAACCCTCGCGAGTGCCAGCAAATGGGTCACGCGGACGGGTTGTTTGAGAGCATTGCACTGCCGTGCCATCATCCTGTGAACGGCCAAGCGCTCGCAAAAAAATTGACGCAAGACGCGATGCATATCGCGCGTGCGAAGGGGTTCTTTATTGATGAAACAGGCGCGTTGAAAGCACTGCACATCGTAGGACGCCGGTTTGAAATTACGGATGCCCCTGCAAATGCGCCTTTAGGGATTGTGTGTATAGGGCTCAAAGGGCAGTTTGACGGTGATCTGATCCGCAAGACTGCAAATGAGGCCCTATGACCAATCCGCTGTACGACGCTCTTTTTGCTCCTCATCAGGGCAAACAAACGCCTTTCATTCATGTGCCAGATGGACAAACGCTGACCCATGACGCGTTCTTGCGTATGTCGGCGCAGATTGCAGGAGCTTTAAGCGCGGAAGGCCTAACGGCCGGTGATCGTCTTGCGCTACAGGTTGAAAAATCGCCCGAAGCTTTGGCTGTGTATGCGGCGTGTGTGCAGAAAGGGATAATCTTTCTCCCCCTCAACACCGCCTATACCGCTGTCGAGCTAGAGTATTTCATCGACAACAGCGGTGCTAAGCTTGTGATCTGTGATCCAAGTAAAGAAGACAGTATCGCTCAAATCACTGCGCGCACAGGTGCGGCGTTGATGTCGCTCGGTGCAGATGGCAGCGGCAGCTTGATGCGCGCAGCCAGCACGCAAAGTGAGACCACTGAAACAACCGTGCGCAGTGGCGATGATTTGGCGGCGTTTCTGTATACCTCTGGCACAACAGGACGTTCGAAAGGAGCGATGTTAAGCCAGAACAATCTGCTCTCTAATGCGCAAGTTCTGAAAGACTACTGGGGGTTCAGCAAGGACGATGTCCTGCTTCATGCTTTGCCTATTTTCCACACGCACGGGCTTTTTGTAGCAAGCCATATTATGCTGCTTTCAGGGGGCGCGATGATTTTCATGCGTGCCTTCAACCCCGACACAATCCTGGCCGAAATGCCCCGCGCAACGACGATGATGGGAGTACCAACCTTCTATACGCGCCTGCTCGATCACGATGGATTCACCAAGAACGCGGCAGCACATATGCGGCTATTTATTTCTGGTTCTGCCCCCATGCTTAGTGAAACTCACGAGCAATTCGAAGCGCGCGCAGGTCAGCGTATTCTTGAACGCTATGGCATGACCGAAACGAACATGAACACGTCCAATCCCTATGAAGGCGAGCGCAAAGCAGGCACCGTCGGCTTTCCACTACCGGGCGTTGAGTTGAAAGTTTGTGATCCTGAAAATGGCGAGGAACTAGATCAAGGTGAGATTGGCGTTCTCGAAGTGCGCGGCCCGAATGTGTTTCAGGGCTACTGGCAGATGCCCGAAAAGACTGCAGAAGAGCTACGCGAAGACGGCTTTTTCATTACGGGTGATTTGGGGATGATCGATGCGGACGGTTATGTGCAGATTGTCGGGCGCGGTAAGGACCTCATCATTTCGGGCGGATATAACATTTATCCCAAAGAGATTGAGCTGGTGATTGACGACCAGCCTGGCGTCAAAGAAAGCGCCGTCATCGGCGTGCCGCACCCTGATTTCGGCGAAAGTCCTGTTGCAGTTGTCGTGCCTGAGGGCGACGGCCCCGACATCACCCAAATCACAGACGCGTGTCATGCAGCACTTGCCCGCTTTAAACATCCGCGCAAGATCATTATTCTTGACGCTCTGCCCCGCAATACGATGGGCAAAGTTCAAAAGAATATCCTGCGCGATGAGCACAACGCGCTGTTCGCTAACAAAGAAAGCTAACCCATGAGCAATCAAGACGAGTACACCCCCCCGAAAGTATGGACTTGGGAGCAAGAAAGCGGCGGTACATTTGCCTCTATCAACCGTCCGATTGCGGGCGCTACCCATGATAAAGAGCTGCCACGCGGCGAGCATCCTTTGCAACTGCATTCCATGGGCACACCGAATGGTGTGAAGGTTACGATCATGCTCGAAGAACTGCTCGCGCTTGGACATAAGGGCGCAGAGTACGACGCTTGGATGATTAAAATTGGGGATGGTGATCAGTTTGGCTCTGGTTTTGTCGATGCCAACCCGAACTCAAAGATCCCTGCTTTGCTGGATTATTCAGATGGCGAGGAGCCGATCCGCGTGTTCGAGAGCGCTTCGATCCTGATGCACTTGGCCGAAAAATTCGGAGCGCTTATTCCTGGGGGTCAAGCGCGCGTTGAATGCTTTAACTGGCTATTCTGGCAAATGGGTAGTGCGCCATACTTGGGCGGCGGGTTTGGCCATTTCTACGCATATGCACCGTTCAAAATGGAATACCCGATCAACCGTTTTGCAATGGAAGTGAAACGCCAGATGGATGTTCTGGATCGTCATTTGGCGGAAAACGAATATTTGGCGGGATCAGAATATTCTATCGCTGATATCGCAACTTGGCCTTGGTATGGTCGCTTGGCCGAGGGCAAAGCATATGATGCTGGCGAGTTCTTGGATGTGAAAAGCTACGAGAACGTTCAGCGCTGGACCAAACAAATCGGCGCGCGTGACGCAGTCAAGCGCGGCAAGATTGTGAATGTCGCTTGGGGCGAAGAAAACGCGCAACTTCCAAATCGGCATTCAGCCGCGGATATTGATGAAGTGCTTGCCAAATAAACTGTCAATTTTCGGCCCTTTCTGTACGGATCTTCTATCCTTGGGGCCGAAAATTCACTTTTGGTCACAAAATCCGACAGAATTTCTTGGTTTTTAGCTCAAGGCACTCTTGTGCTTTTGACGATTCGCCTCACATTAAGGCGAGATCCCATATCTTTGCCAAGGAGTTCGCGTGTCCCTCTTCTTTATCGTCGCTCTACCGTTCTTTGGAGCGCTGCTCCCTGGCCTAATGAACTCCGCAGGACGCGCTGCGACAGCGGGCGTGACATTTACCGTCACTTTGGCTGCGTTCATCGGGCTGTTGACCAACCTGCCTAGCGTACTGGCGGGAGACATCGTCATGGCACGTGTCGACTGGATGCCGCTTCTTGGGCTGAACTTCTCGCTTATGCTTGATGGGCTTGGCTTTTTCTTTGCGCTTTTGATCCTGGGGATCGGGCTTTTGATTATCGCGTATGGCCGCAATTACCTGAGCCGCGACGATAATATGGGGCAGTTTTTTACCTATCTTCTGCTTTTCCAAGGCGCGATGGTCGGCATCGTTCTAAGCGATAACATATTGCTTTTGCTTGTCTTCTGGGAGCTAACGTCACTTTCTTCTTTCCTGCTGATCGGTTATTGGAAGCACCTACCAGAAGGTCGTCAAGGCGCGCGCATGGCGCTTACCGTGACAGGCATGGGTGGCCTCGCGATGATCGGTGGTATGCTAATATTGGGCCAGATTGCAGGCAGCTATGACCTAAGCGTTATTTTGCAAAACCGCGAGTTGATCCAAGCTGACCCGCTTTACGTGCCAGCGCTTATCCTGATTTTGCTAGGCTGCTTTACCAAATCGGCGCAATTTCCGTTCCATTTCTGGCTGCCACACGCCATGGCCGCCCCGACCCCTGTTTCCGCCTATCTGCACTCCGCGACGATGGTGAAAGCCGGCATTTTTCTCATGGCGCGTATGTGGCCTGTTTTGTCGGGTACGCCAGAATGGTTCGCCATTGTCACCACTGCCGGCTTGATCACGATGGTCTTGGGCGCGGTCATTGCACTGTTCAAGCATGATTTGAAAGCGCTGTTGGCCTTTTCAACCGTCAGTCATTTGGGTCTTATCACGATGCTTTTGGGCACGGGCACTGCCTTTGGCGCAATGGCAGCGATGTTCCACATTCTTAACCACGCGACATTTAAAGCTGCACTTTTTATGTCCGCTGGTATCATCGATCACGAAGCACATACCCGCGACATTCGTCGTCTTGGTGGCCTGCGCAAGCTCATGCCGATCACCTTTATCGTCGCATCACTCGCCGCGCTTTCTATGGCAGGCATTCCACTTTTGAATGGTTTTCTTTCCAAAGAAATGATGCTCGAGGAAGCCAATCACACCGTCTTGTTTAACACGCCTTGGTTGGTGCCATTTCTGGCGACAGTCGGATCGCTTTTCTCTGCTGCGTATTGCTTCCGCCTGATTGGCCACGTGTTCCTTGGACCTGTTCGCGACGACTATCCAGCGAAACCCCATGATCCGGGTGCAGGTCTGTGGCTGCCACCTGCAATTTTGGTTGTTCTTGTTGTCGTTATCGGCATCGCGCCGTTCCTTGCTGAACCATTTATCAAGCTTGTCACAGCTTCCGTTCTTGGAGAGGCCGCTGAAGTTCCGAAAGCTTACTTCAAAATTTGGCATGGCTTGGTGCCCGCACTTTATATGTCTATCGTCGCGGTTATTGGTGGTTTGATCATGCTTGCGATCTTCAGGCCATCCTTGCGGATCTGGGATGCAATGCCGCGCCCAGAGGCGAAAGTCATCTTTGAAGCCATCGTTGAAAGCGTCGCCAAACTGGCACGCGCGATTATCTTGCCGCTGCACAACGGTGCGTTTTCACGCTACGCCGCGATTGCTGCAATCACTATGGTGGCCGTGGGCTATCACGCTTGGAGCACGGGAACGATCGCTGCGCCGACCCGTGACATGCAGCCAGCCAACGCAGTCGCAATTGGCGGATGGCTGATGCTTGTGGCGGCAACCGCTGGCATGGTTATGATGCACCGCAATCGCCTTTTGTCGCTTATTTTGATTGGCATTGTAGGTCTTATGGTCTCGGTCGGGTTCGTTTTCTTCAGCGCCCCAGACCTAGCCATGACGCAGTTCACCGTTGAAGTTGTGACAATCATCTTGCTTTTGTTAGCGTTGAATTTCTTACCCAACAAGACACCCATTGAAAGCTCTGTTTTGCGCCGCGTTCGTGACACGAGCATTGCAATTTTTGGTGGCCTCGCGACCTTTGCACTGTCCTATCACTACATGCTGCGCGACGCTGTCACTGCGCCCATTTCAGAGTTCCACCTAGCGAATTCGTACAAAGGGGGCGGCGGTACGAATGTGGTAAATGTGATCCTTGTCGATTTCCGTGGCTTTGATACATACGGTGAAATCATCGTGCTCGGTATCGCCGCGTTGCTGATTTATGCGCTGACAGAAACATTGCTTGGTGGGCCTGTCCGTGCGCGTTTATTGAACCGTAAGCCAGATCAAAAGCGTGCTGGTAACCAGCATCCAATGATGATGGTCGTCCTCACACGCGGCATTATGCCGGTTGTCTTGTTGGTCGGTTTCTACATCTTCTTGCGCGGCCACAATGAACCGGGTGGCGGATTTATCGCTGGTCTGATCGTCTCGATTGCGGTTGTCATGCAATATATGGCGAGCGGATTTGGATGGGCGTCGGCGCGTTTACGCTACCCCTATCACGGTGTCATTGGTGCAGGTGTTTTGATCGCTGGGTTTACTGGCATCGGGTCATGGTTTGTTGGCAAACCTTTCCTCACTTCCGATTTCACCTACGTCCGCATCCCACCGTTTGAAGAATTCGAATTGGCAACAGCTGCATTGTTTGATCTTGGCGTCTTCTTGGCCGTCGTTGGCGCGGTGATGCTATCGCTTGAGAGTTTTTCACGCCTTGCACGTCAAGCGGGTGGGCCGGAAAGCGAACACGCGATGGAAATTGACCCATCCCGTGATGATCCAAAAGAGCAAGCCACGAAGGAGGCCGTGTAATGGAATTTCTTGTTGCATCAGCCATCGGCATTCTTACAGCAGGCGGGCTTTACCTAACGCTTCGACTGCGCACGTTCCCCGTGATCTTGGGGATTTCGTTACTGACTTATGCTGTGAATGTGTTTTTGTTCGCCTCAGGGCGCTTAACCGTTGGCGCGCCACCGATCTTGAGCAAAGGGGTCGACGTTTACGCGGATCCACTGCCCCAAGCGTTGGTGCTAACGGCTATCGTGATCTCCTTTGGCATGACAGCCGTCGTTGTGATGATTGGTCTGGGTGCCTTCCTTGGCTCTGACGACGACCATGTAGATGATCAGCCCGAAGGCGATGATAAAGCAGCGGAGGGCGCGCAATGATACATTGGATTGTAGCCCCTGTTATTCTGCCTGCACTCGTCGCGCCGTTCATCGTACTCGCCGCGCGCTACCATATCGGCATTCAACGTGTGCTATCGCTCGCTGGGGTTATCGCGTTGGTGATCATTGCGGCTAGCCTTGCTTGGCAGGCGTCCGATGGAACAATTACACTGTACCAAATGGGCGATTGGGCGGCACCATTTGGCATCGTTTTGGTTGGGGATCAACTTTCAACCATGATGGTCCTGCTCACATCGGTGCTTGCGCTGTTTGTGCTGCTCTATGCCATTGGTTCTGGCTGGGATGATCGTGGTCGGCATTTCCACGCTTTGTTTCAGTTCCAGTTAATGGGTATCATGGGCGCGTTTTTGACGGGCGACTTGTTCAACTTGTTCGTTTTCTTCGAAGTCCTTTTGATCGCCTCCTACGGCCTGATGATCCACGCAGGCGGCAACGCGCGACTCAAAGCGGGCGTGCAGTATGTGTTGTTCAACTTGATTGGCTCGACATTATTCCTTTTTGCATTGGGCTCTATCTATGCCGAAACAGGCACCCTGAATATGGCGGACCTAGCGAATCGCGTGACGCTGATTGGATCAGAGGAAACCGTGGGCATTCGCATCGCATCGGTGCTTTTACTTATGGTGTTCGCGATTAAAGCCGCTCTCGTGCCGCTACATTTTTGGCTTCCATCAAGCTATGCAGAGGCCCCTGCCCCAGTCGCCGCGCTTTTTGCAATCATGACAAAAGTGGGCGCATACGCGATCATTCGCGTCTACACGATGATCTTTCACCCAGAGCTTGAGGCAACGGCAGGCCTACATGATGTTTGGCTGCTCCCAGCGGCACTGGTATCCCTCGCGATAGGTATGACCGGTGTCTTGGCCGTCAAAAAGCTGGACCGTTTGGTTGCATTTTCGGTAATTGGATCGATGGGAATGGTGATGATTTCCATCTCACTGTTCACGCCTGAAAGCATTGCGGCAGCGCTTTACTACATCGTGCATTCTACGCTTGCGGGTGCCGCCTTGTTCCTCATCTCCGACTTGGTCCGCACCGGACGTAGCAATCTTGATCTGACGGTGCAGCCTGTCATTTCAGGCAATGCGCTGACTGCGGGTATGTTCTTTGTTGGTGCGATTGCCATGGCGGGCCTGCCACCGCTTTCAGGGTTCTTGGGCAAGCTTTTGGTGCTCGATGCGGCTTTTGACAGCAGCAAGATGGCTTGGATTTGGGCGATCGTTCTTGGCTCTAGCCTGATCAGTATCCTTGGGTTCGCGCGCGCGGGAAGCATCGTATTCTGGAAAGCGCATAGTGTATCACACGAAGATCGTGCCGAGGTACCAAACGCACCCGCGCCGCTTGCCTATATCGCCGTCGGTGGATTGGTCGCGATGCTTGTTGCGCATACCGTTTTTGCGGGGCAAGTGCATGGTTACACAGCCAAGATGGCAGCTGGATTGTTCGCTCCAGAGCCGTATATTTCCACTGTTGTCGAAACGCCCGGCAAGCTGAGCGATGCGAAGAAGGGGGATCAATAAAATGGCACGCGCATATCACTGGTTACTGCCACACCCATTTCTAACGCTTCTACTGGCTGTTGTTTGGATACTCCTTCAGAACGAATTCTCTGCGGGGATGGCCGTGTTTGGCGTCATCTTGGGAATTATCATCCCACGTATGACATCAATCTGGTGGCCAGATACGCCAAAGGGTTTTCGCCTTCGCAAGATGTTCAGCTATAGCCTGATTGTGATGTGGGATATTGTGGTTGCAAACATTCAAGTCGCTTGGATTGTGCTGTCTGTCCCAAATTCAAAACTAAAGCCGGCGTGGATTGTGGTCCCACTTGATCTGGTTCAGCCAGAAGCCATTACCATGCTTGCAGGGACGATCACATTGACGCCCGGTACGGTGTCTGCGGACTTGTCAGACAAAGGGCACAGCTTGCTGGTGCACGTCTTGCACACGGATGATCCAGACAGCGTCGTTGAAGAAATCAAGACACGCTATGAAGCACGTTTGAAGGAGATTTTCGTATAATGACTGCTCCCGAATTCTTGAGCCTCGCGCTGACAATTGTATTCGTTTCGTTGGTGATTGGGCAAATCCTATCAATGGTGCGTCTTGTTCTAGGACCCACGTCCGGAGACCGTATCTTGGCGCTCGACACGATGGTCATCAATGCCATTGGTCTTGTGGTCGTACTCGGCATCTCACAAGGCGCGCAGATCTATTTTGAAGTCTCATTGCTTATCGCGATGCTGGGCTTTGTATCAACAGTTGCGCTTGCGCGGTTTATTTTGCGGGGGGATATCATCGAATGAGTGGCGAAATTATTGGAACCTATGCGACAGCCATTTTCCTACTCATCGGCGCGGGTTTTGTCGCTGTCGGTGTGATTGGTCTGTTGAAGTTCAACGATCCCATGACACGCCTGCATGCACCAACAAAGGTGGGTACAGTTGGCATTGGCGCGCTTTTACTCGCCTCTATCATCCATTCCTACACGCTAGGTGAAACATCCTATCATGAGCTGCTAATCATGGCGTTCTTGTTCGTGACTGCGCCGATTTCTGCGAACTTTATTGCCAAGGTGAATATTCACTTGGGCACCTGCGAAACGCCGCCAAAGCCAGAAATCGATGACAAATGGGCGACATTAGAGACACCGGACGAAGAGCTGATCAAAAACTGATCAGCTGTTGTCACGCCATCTGTTCGCGATAGGATAACGGCGATCAAGCCAAAACGCGCGCCGAGACAGGCGCGTACCGGGTGCTGACTGGAAGCGTTTGTACTCGGAAATATAGAGCAGATGTTCGATCTTTTTGACGACATCACGCTCATAACCCGCAGCGACGCAATCTGCGACAGATGCATCATCGTCCACAAGCATTTCCAAGATCCCATCAAGGATCGGGTAATCCGGCAGGCTGTCGCTGTCTTTTTGATCGGGGCGCAGCTCAGCTGAGGGCGGCTTGTCGATGATAGAGGGTGGGATCACCTCGCCCTCGGGGCCCATCATCCATTCAAAATGGTTTTGGTTGCGCCAACGGCAGACCTCGAAGACCCGCACTTTGTACATGTCTTTGATCGGGTTATAGCCGCCTGACATATCGCCATAAATCGTCGCATAGCCGACCGCGACTTCTGACTTGTTTCCAGTGGTCAGCAGCATCGAGCCGAATTTGTTGCTCATCGCCATAAGCAACAAGCCACGCAATCGCGATTGAATATTCTCTTCGGTCACATCGGGCTCATGACCCTCGAACAAATCGGCCAGCGTGTTGGTAATCGCATCGCGGCCCTCTTTGATCGGCACGAAATTATACGTCGCGCCAATGCGCTCGGCGCAATCTTTGGCGTCATCAAGCGAGCCTTGCGAGGTATACTCGGACGGTAGCATCACGCAGCGCACATTCTCGCCGCCCAGCGCATCTACAGCGATCGTCGCAACAAGCGCGCTATCGATCCCGCCGGACATCCCAAGCAGGACTTTCTTGAACCCTGTCTTGCCCATGTAATCGCGCAAGGCTTGCACACAGACACGGTAATCTTGCTCGAACTGGCCCGGAATAATTGCTTTTGCCCCATCGTCGACCCGCCAGCCATCGGGCGTGCGGGTTAGATCGACATGCGTGATCTCTTCATCAAACACGGGCATTTGCATCGCGAGCTTGCCACCGGGATTGAGGGCGAAAGAGCCACCATCAAAGACCTGATCATCCTGCCCGCCCACCATGTTAAGGTAGATCAAAGGCAGTCCTGTTTCGATCACACGGCTGACCATCTGGTTCATCCGCACGTCAAATTTTCCGCGATAGTAGGGCGAGCCGTTGGGGACGAGCAGAAATTCTGCGCCCGTTTCTTCAAGCGTTTCAGACACGTCCTCATGCCATGCATCTTCGCAAATCGGGCTGCCAATACGTGTGTTACCAACAGAATACGGCCCACCCAATGGGCCACTGTCAAAGATGCGCACTTCGTCAAAGACATCTTCATTGGGCAGGTTATGCTTCAGCGCCTTGCTCGCGATTTTGCCACCGCGACAGATGAAGTAAGCATTATAAAGTTTACCGTCTTCTACCGCGGGACCACCAATCGCAAGCGCTGGACCATCGCCGCATTGAAGTGCGAGCTCTTCAATGGCAGCAAGACAGGCTGCCTGCACCGCTGGTTTCATCACCAAATCTTGCGCGTTATAGCCAAGGATGAACATTTCGGGCAATGCAACAAGATCCGCTTTGGCGTCGCGTCCAGCTTCCCAAGCCTTACGTGCTTTAGCGGCGTTCCCTGCAATATCGCCCACGGTTGGATTTAACTGGCCCAGCGTGATGCGGAAATGATCTGAGTTGGATGCTGCGGTCATGATAAGCGCTCCGGCAAGAAGTGTTGGGCAAGATGTAGCTCTAGGAGCGGCTAAGGGAAAGAGCTCGACGTCATCTGCGCCCGAAAATCCATTGGCATTGCACATGTGCTGAACTAGGGTCTCGTCCAAACAGTGGCCTTTAGAACCGGATAGCTTTCATGCGTAATGCTTCGCTCGCTCTTATAATGTCTCTCGCTATGGGTGCTCTGCCGCTTGGTGCGCAGACGACAGATGTGCAAACGAAGCAATATGATGATGGTGGTTTTTACGAAGGTACGTTCAAAGACGGGATGCAGCACGGGTTGGGCACCTATCGTTTGCCCAACGGGTACGAGTATTCCGGTGAATGGATCATGGGTGAAATACTTGGTGAAGGTCGCGCATTGTTTCCTGACGGCGCCGTCTATGAGGGTGCTTTCGCCAAAGGCAAGCCCGACGGTATCGGTCGCATCACCTATAATGATGGCAGCACCTATGAGGGCAGTTGGGAAAATGGCGTGCCGCAAGGCACAGGGGTATCGATAAGTGCAGATGGCAGCCGCTATGAGGGGGCTTTTCGCGGTGGTAAACATCATGGCAAAGGCGTTCTGAAACGCGCGGATGGATACATATACACCGGCGACTGGGTGAATGGCGTCAAAGAAGGTGCGGCGACGATTGTTTATGAGGACGGCTCTGAATATCAAGGGCAAGTCCAAGACGGCAAACGTGAAGGTCGGGGCATTTTTACGCTGAGCGACGGGATGATCCTTGATGGTCCTTGGCGCGGCGGGCAGCTTAGCGGAATTGGCAAAGTCATTCAGCCCAACGGCGACCTTTACGAGGGCGAGCTGGTTGCAGGACGGCGCGAAGGCAAAGGCAAAGTTATCTACCAGAACGGTGATGTGTATGAGGGTGATTTCCTGGACGATCTGCGCCACGGGATCGGCACGTTCACCGCGGCTGATAATTATATCTATTCAGGAGAATGGCGTCTTGGGCTGATCGAAGGCACGGGACGCGTGAATTACCCTGATGGGTCAGTCTATGAGGGTCAGATGCTGAACGGCTTGGCACAAGGGAAAGGCCAAATCACCTACCCCAATGGTTCTGGCTATGTCGGTCAATGGGTCGCCAATGTGATCGAGGGCACGGGCCGCGCGGTTTATGCCAACGGCACAATCTATGAAGGCCAGTTCAAAGACGCCAAACACGATGGACAAGGGACGCTCACACGCCCTGATGGGTACAGCTACAGTGGCGCTTGGGTTGCGAATGAAATCCTTGGGGTTGGCACTGCAACCTATCCTGATGGGTCCATCTATGAGGGCCAATTCACAAACGGTCAGCGCAATGGACGTGGTGTTTTCCGAATGGCCGATGGATTTGTCTATGAGGGGATGTGGGCAGCTGGTTCTATGACTGGCGAAGGGCGTGCCACATACGCAAGCGGCGACATATATGTTGGCGCATTTGTGGATGGCAAACGCCAAGGCGTCGGCGAAATGCGCTACACTGATGGCAAGGTGGCATCAGGGATTTGGGCGAACGGTCAGCTCGTTACGCCTGATGAGCAAAGTGGAAATTAAGAGTTAAACCGCTTCGCCAGCATCCAGTTTCTCAAGAAAAATCGCAGCATCTGCCAAAACTGTCGCACGGTGATCTTCATGCATGCGGTTCCATGTGCGGTACATATTGCCCATCCGTGTATTATTGGCAAAGCGGTCCTCATGACGGATTAGAAAATCCCAATAGAGCAGATTGAACGGGCAAGCATTTTCGCCCGTCTTTTCTTTGACGGAATAGGCGCAGGATTTGCAGTAATTTGACATCCGGTTGATGTAGGCCCCGCTCGACACATAAGGCTTTGATGCGATGATCCCCCCATCGGCAAACTGGCTCATCCCTATGGTGTTTGGCGCTTCGACCCATTCAAACGCGTCTGCGTAAACTTCCAGATACCACTGATGAACCTGTTCAGGATCAATGCCCGCAAGCAATGCAAAGTTGCCAGTCACCATGAGGCGTTGAATGTGGTGGGCATAGGCTTCTTCACGTGTTTGCGCGACTGCTTTCGACAAACAGTGCATCTTCGTTTCGCCGCCCCAATATAGCGCAGGCAACGCCCGTGTGTGATCTAGTGCATTGCGCGAGGTGTAGTTCGGCCCCTCTAGAAAATAAATGCCCCGCACGTATTCACGCCAGCCAATAATTTGGCGAATGAACCCTTCAACCGCGTTAATTGGCGCATGACCGTCGTTATACGCAGCTTCGGCCGCTTGACAGATTTCCAACGGACCAAGGAGCCCTGCGTTCAGATAAGGCGAAATCACCGCGTGATAGAGGAATTTATTCTCCGTGAGCATCGCGTCTTGAAAGTCACCAAATCGAGGAAGCGCATGCGTGATGAAATGATCAAGCGCTTTGAGCGCATCGTCGCGGGTCGTTGCAAAGTTGAACCCATCGAGCGTGCCGAAGTGATCTGCAAAACTTGCCTCCACCAACGCAAGAACGTCTCGCGTGATAGCATCAGGTTCAAACGGTAAAGGGCCCGAATAGCTCACATCTTTCGGGGCAGCTTTGCGATTTTCGTGATCAAAATTCCACTTTTCACCAACTGGCTTGTCGCCGTCCATCAACAGCCCTGTTTTTCGGCGCATGTCGCGGTAAAAGTATTCCATTCGAAGCGCTTTGCGGCCTTCTGCCCAAGCCTCAAATTCTTGCAAGCTGGCGATGAAGCGATCATCCTCAAGCATCTGGATTTTCAATGGCGCGTCTTCAAGCGCTTCAATCAGGCGCCATTCCCCCGGCGACGTGGCAAGCACTTCTTTCGCCCCCGTCTCTTCCATACGGCGTAGCAATTCACCAATGATGCTACCTGCATTTTGCGTGTCATCGAGCTGGGTGTAGCGCACACTCCAACCGTCAGCTTCCAATGCGCGCGCAAATTTTCGCATCGCAGCAAAGATAAATGCGATCTTTTTAGGGTGATGCTTCACATAGGTCGCTTCAGCTTCGACTTCTGCCATGACCACAATGTCTTCAGCTTTATTGGCAGCGCGCAGCGCAGAGAGATAAGCGCTCAACTGATCCCCTAGAACAAGAACGAGTTTCACCAAGGCACCCTTTCGCCAGCCCAGTCAAAGAATTGACCAGTATGTGATGAATCAAGCGCGCCAAGAACCCCAAGCAGGTTTTCGGCTGCTTCAGGCGCGGGCACAGAAGCATGGCGCGCGACATATTTTTCGGTAAAGGCTGTTTGAACAGTCCCGGGATGCAACGCCACAAATGCAAGGGATTTGTGCGTGCGCGCCAATTCAATCGCGCTCGTGTGCACGATTTGATTAACCGCGGCTTTCGCAGCGCGGTAGGAATACCAACCGCCGAGCTTATTATCCCCAATGGAGCCAACACGCGCCGACAGCACTGCAATATGGGCCGGTGATTTACGATCCAATAAACGCGCGACGTGGCGCAAAATCATTGCCGGACCTACTGCATTTAAAGCAAACTGATCCATCATTGCTTTCGCGCTTAACTGTTTCAGCGACTTCTCAGGCTTTGCGCCGTCAATCTCTAATGCGCCTGTAGTAACAATCACAAGATCATAGGTTTGATCCAACGCGCCGAGCACGCGTTCCACCGTTGTTTCATCGGTCACATCCAACCCGTCTACGCTGCGCGATAGCTCTGTAACGGCCGTTCCAGACGCTTTCAGCACAGCACAAAGCGCAGCGCCAATTCCGCCAGAAGCGCCTATGATCAATGCATTTTTCCAGTTCATGACACGAAAATAATTCGCCTGCATTTCAGGTCAATCCAAAAAGGGGTTTTCCTTAAGTATTTTCACGGTATAACGGCCTCTATGAAGATACTTGGCCATATCCAAAGCGACGCACGGCGCATTAGCGCCGGCCCTCTGCGTGGCCTCCTCCTTCTTAGCTGCCTCTGAGCGTGCCGGTTGGCGCGAGCGCTCAGGGGAGTTCATAGCGCGCCACTTCACATGAAAATCCGGTTTAGTCCTTGCAAACGCAGGGCGCATGAAAATGAGACAGACAATGAGCACTTCCCAAAAAGATAAAGTCTTCATCTTTGACACAACGCTGCGCGATGGCGAACAAAGTCCCGGCGCAACGATGAGCCATAGCGAGAAACTCGAAATCGCAGGTTTGCTGGACGACATGGGCGTCGACATCATCGAAGCTGGTTTTCCTATCGCTTCAGAGGGTGATTTTCGCGCAGTAAGCGAAATCGCCAAGAATGCACGCAACTCTGTCATTTGCGGCCTGTCTCGTGCCAATTTCGGTGACATTGATCGATGCTGGGAGGCCGTGAAGCACGCGAGCAAACCACGCATTCACACGTTTATTGGCACATCACCTTTGCACCGCGCCATTCCCAACCTAACCATGGATGAGATGGCCGAGCGTATCCACGACACTGTCAGCCACGCGCGCAACTTGTGTGATAACGTGCAATGGTCGCCAATGGATGCGACGCGCACGGAAGAAGACTATCTTTGCCGCACCGTTGAAATTGCGATCAAAGCGGGTGCCACAACGATCAACATTCCAGACACAGTCGGTTACACAGCACCGGTTGAGAGTGCAGATTTGATCCGCATGTTGATTAACAAAGTGCCCGGCGCAGATGAAATCGTCTTCGCAACGCATTGCCATAACGACCTTGGCATGGCGACAGCGAATTCTTTGGCCGCGGTCGAGGGCGGCGCACGTCAGATCGAATGCACGATCAATGGTTTGGGTGAGCGCGCAGGCAATACCGCTTTGGAAGAAGTGGTGATGGCGTTGAAAGTCCGTGGCGATATCATGCCCTATTCAACGGGGATCGACACGACAAAGATCATGAACATCTCGCGCCGTGTCGCGGCTGTTTCGGGTTTTGCAGTTCAATATAACAAAGCGATTGTTGGCAAAAACGCCTTTGCGCATGAAAGCGGCATCCATCAGGATGGCATGCTAAAGAACGCCGAAACCTTTGAAATCATGCGCCCCGAAGATGTGGGTTTGACCGAGACAAATATCGTTATGGGCAAACACTCTGGCCGCGCGGCTTTGCGCTCCAAGCTGGAGAACTTGGGGTTCGAGCTGGGCGATAACCAGTTGAAAGACGTCTTTGTTCGTTTCAAAGAGCTCGCTGATCGCAAGAAAGAAGTGTTTGACGATGATCTTGTCGCTTTGATGCGTACCGCGAGCGATCCTGAAAGCGATCGGCTGAGCGTCAAATCACTACGCGTTGTTTGCGGCACAGATGGCCCTCAAGAAGCGGCACTGACATTGGCGGTGGACGGCGAAGATCGCGCCACCACCGCGACGGGTGATGGCCCTGTAGATGCAACGTTCAATGCAGTGAAAGAGCTATTTGACCACAATGCACGTTTGCAACTTTATCAAGTCCACGCCGTGACGGAGGGCACCGATGCACAAGCAACTGTGTCGGTGCGTTTGGAAGAAGACGGCAAGATTGTAACTGGTCAGTCCGCAGATACAGATACTGTGGTCGCGTCAGCGAAAGCCTATGTCAGTGCTTTGAACCGTTTGCTCGTACGACGCGATCAAAACGACGTTGGCTACGATACCAAAGGCGTGAGCTACAAAGATGTCTCGTAAACTTCTTCTTTCCAGATAACTCCTGCCGGAGACTAAACCGAATTTTATAAAAATTCGCAGCTTTACATGCGAACCCGCCCTAAAAATAAGGGCGGGTTCGCGCCGATTGTCTGAATTGACCCCCTTTTCCCTACGCCAAAAGAGCCTATAAGGGCATCTCGTTCGCACTCATAAGAGTCGCGAGCTCAAAATCATTCTGAGCAGGACCATAGCGCATGGCATTTTGGGACAAAATCTCCGGCCTTTTCACATCTGACATGGCCATTGACCTCGGCACAGCGAACACGCTTGTCTATGTTAAGGGCAAAGGCGTTGTTCTGTCGGAGCCTTCGGTTGTGGCCTATCACATCAAAGATGGCGTAAAAAAAGTGCTCGCTGTGGGGGAGGACGCGAAGCTTATGCTTGGTCGCACACCCGGCTCCATCGAAGCGATCCGCCCGATGCGCGAAGGTGTGATTGCGGACTTTGATACCGCCGAAGAGATGATCAAACATTTCATCCGCAAGGTGCACAAGCGCTCTACCTTTTCAAAGCCGAAGATCATCGTCTGCGTGCCCCATGGTGCGACACCCGTTGAAAAGCGAGCCATTCGTCAATCTGTTCTCTCCGCGGGCGCACGCCGTGCGGGACTGATTGCAGAACCGATTGCTGCTGCAATTGGTGCAGGCATGCCGATCACCGATCCAACCGGTAACATGGTTGTCGATATTGGCGGTGGTACGACTGAGGTCGCGGTTCTTTCCTTGGGTGACATCGTTTATGCGCGCTCCGTACGAGTGGGTGGCGACCGTATGGATGAGGCAATCATCAGCTATTTGCGTCGCCAGCAAAACTTACTTGTCGGCGAATCCACAGCCGAGCGCATCAAAACATCCATCGGCACCGCGCGTATGCCTGACGATGGGCGTGGTGCGTCGATGCAAATTCGTGGACGCGACTTACTAAATGGTGTTCCAAAAGAAACCGAAATTTCCCAAGCGCAAATCGCGGAAGCGCTCGCAGAACCTGTTCAACAGATTTGCGAAGCGGTGATGACTGCACTTGAAGCGACACCACCAGACCTTGCTGCAGATATTGTGGATCGCGGTGTTATGCTCACCGGTGGCGGCGCTTTGCTGGGTGATCTTGATCTCGCCCTGCGTGAGCAGACGGGCCTTGCCGTTTCTATTGCAGATGAAAGCCTGAATTGCGTGGCACTCGGCACTGGTAAGGCGCTGGAATACGAAAAACAATTACGCCACGCGATTGATTACGATAGCTAATTTCGGCATCGTAGCATCGGAGAGCATCTAGCCTCTCTTAGCGGAGACTGCCTTGGCCAAAGATCGCGCCCAAAGCGAAGATTTCACCAATCCTCTTAAGCGTTTGCTTTTGGGTGTGGTGCTTTTGTGCCTTTTTGCAATCTTCATGGTGTGGCGTATCGACAGCCCGCGCGTTGAACGGTTTCGCCTCGCCGTGATTGATCGCGTTGTTCCTAATTTTGACTGGGCGATGGTACCTGTAACCGGCACGATCAATCTGGTGCGCGATTTTCAAAGTTATCAAAGAATTTATCAACAAAACCAAGAACTACGCCGCGAACTCCAGCAAATGAAAAGCTGGAAAGAAGCCGCTTTGCAGCTTGAGCAAGAGAACGCACGTTTGCTTGACCTTAATTCTGTGCGGCTGGATCCGCGGCTAACCCATGTCACAGGTGTTGTCATGGCCGATAGTGGATCGCCCTTTCGACAGTCTGTGTTACTGAACGTCGGTCGCCGTGATGGGCTGCTTGATGGATGGGCAACTATGGACGGGCTTGGTCTGGTCGGTCGTATTTCCGGCGTCGGCGAAAATGCCTCTCGGGTTATTCTTTTGACCGATACGACAAGCCGCATTCCTGCTGTTATCCAACCGTCTGGTCAAAATGCTTTGGTTGTGGGCGACAATACCCGTTCGCCCCCGATTGATTTTCTCGAAAATCCGGACCTCGTGCGCCCGGGTGACCGCGTTGTGTCATCTGGTGATGGGGGTGTTTTTCCTGCGGGTCTTGTGATTGGCCAAGTCGCCAAAGACCCCGGCGGGCGTTTGCGTGTGCGCTTGTCCGCCGATTATGAACGGCTCGAGTTTCTTCGTGTTTTGCGAAACTATGGTGCTGAAAGGATCGAAGACACTGGTAAGTTGATCCGCCCTGAAGCGGTTCCTTCCAATCCTGAAACACCCACAGAGCCTGAACAAACAAGTGAGGCAAGCGATGGCTGAGCACCGTCCCGCCCGCGTTTGGGTGATGCGCAGCCTCTACCTTGGGCTGTCGTTCTTTATCATTTTTCTACATTTGCTCCCGTTGGCAACCGGTCCTAATCGCTGGATTGCCCCTGACTTGATGATGGCCCTGACCTTTGCTTGGGCCATGCGACGTCCAGAATATGTGCCCGCGATATGTGTCGGTGGTATCATCTTGCTCGCTGATTTTCTATTTCAAAGACCGCCGGGATTGACGGCTGGTCTGATTGTCGTTGGCGCTGAAACCCTGCGCGCGCGCGCTGTTGCAAATCGCGACATGCCCTATTTCTTGGAGTGGGCAAGCGTTGCCGGGGTGATGATTGGCGTTGTTTTCGCGCAGCGCTTGTTGCTAGCCGTGTTCTTTATTCCTGCACCTGCGCTTGGTTTGGTCTTGCAAGAATTGATGATGACCATAGCTTTATACCCCATAGTGGTGATGATCTCGCATTTCGTGTTTAATGTACGCAGGCCATCACCGGGTGAAGTTGACGCATTTGGACAACGTATATGAGACGCTCTGCTACGGAAACCACTGAAAGTGCAGCTAAAATTACGCGCCGCGGATTGGTTGTCGCGGCTGCTCAAGTTGGATTCGTTGGCCTTCTTGGAGCGCGAATGCGGTATATGCAGGTCGATCAGGCCGATGAATTTCGTCTCCTTGCAGATGAAAACCGCATCAATATCCGCTTGATCCCGCCCGCTCGTGGCCAGCTATTCGATCGAAATGGCGTTATTCTGGCAGAGAACGAGCCGAGCTATCGCATCACAATGGTGCGCGAAGACGCAGGGGATGTGAACACCGTGATCGCACGGCTCTCCACGCTCGTTGAGTTGGACGATGATGAACTGAACCGCGCTTTGACGGAAATGAAACGCTCCGCGCCTTTCTTGCCTGTAACCATCGCCGATCGCATCAGCTGGGAAGAACTGTCACGTGTCGCGGCCAACGCACCCGCGTTACCAGGTGTCACGCCCGAAGTTGGCCTGTCGCGTCGCTATCCGCAAGGCGCGCCGTTTGCGCATGTGGCAGGCTATGTTGGCCCCGTCAGTCAGCGCGATTTGGAACGTATTGAGGATCCTGACCAACTTTTGCGCATCCCACGTTTTCAAATTGGAAAAGTCGGTGTTGAAGCAAAATACGAAGACAAGCTGCGCGGCAAAGCGGGCGCAAAACGCGTCGAAGTGAATTCAATCGGCCGCGTTATGCGCGAACTCGATCGCCGTGAAGGACAATCCGGCGCAAACGTGCAGTTAACGATCGACTCCAAGCTACAAAACTATGTTCAAGCGCGCCTTGGCGAAGAAAGCGCATCTGTGGTTGTGATGGACTTGAAGCGTGGTGATTTATTAGCGATTGCATCGTCACCCACCTACGATCCTAACAAATTTGTGCGCGGTATTTCTGTCGCTGACTATTCTTTCCTGCGCGACAATGATCACCGTCCTTTGGCTTCAAAAACGGTGCAAGACGCCTATCCCCCCGGCTCCACTTTCAAGATGGTAACAGCGCTCGCGGCACTCGAAGAGGGCATTATCACCGCTGAAGATACGGTTCATTGTCCTGGCCATTTGGAAGTCAGTGATCGCAAGTTCCACTGCTGGAAACGCTCTGGCCACGGTCATATGAATCTTGAATTATCGCTGCGGGAAAGTTGTGATGTTTATTACTACGATCTCGCTCTCAAAGTCGGGATAGAGAAGATTTCTGCCATGGCGAAAAAACTCGGCCTTGGAATGCGTCACGATGTGCCGATGTCAGCGGTTGTCCAAGGACTGGCACCGACGAAAGATTGGAAGCTACAGAACCGCGGCAAAGAATGGGTTATCGGCGATACGGTTAACGCTTCGATTGGACAGGGTTTTGTGCTTGCGTCGCCGCTGCAATTGGCTGTGATGTCCGCACGTCTTGCGACAGGGCGCAGTGTGTCACCGCGCTTGGTGAATACGATAGATGGCATTTCGGAGCCCAGTCTCGGCGGCGAAAGCCTTGGCATAAACGAAAACAACCTTCGCAAGATTCGCAAAGCGATGTTTGAGGTCTCTAACAGTCGACGCGGCACTGCATATCGCAGCCGTATCATTGACGACCAATTTCGCATGGCTGGCAAAACCGGAACGTCGCAAGTGCGCAACTTTGAAAGTGAGCGGCGACGTTTTGGTCGCGTTCTGAAAGACAGTGAAGTCGAATGGAAACGCCGTGACCATGCACTTTTTGTAAACTTCGCACCGTATGAAAACCCAGAGATTGCAGTGTCTGTCGTGGTTGAGCATGGCGGTGGTGGATCTACAGCCGCTGCGCCAATCGCGCGCGACGTGACTTTGCAGGCGCTTTTCGGTGAAGATCCCCCGCTAACGGCTTACCCGAACAAAGATAGAAGCGCTATTCGCACGCAACAAAAACGACTGCGCGAGCTTAGCGCAAACGATGGCGATCGCGGAAACGACCGCGCATGAGTTATCTAGAATACACGGTCAAATCTGTCCCAGCTGGGATTGGTAAGTTTTGGCATTTGAACTGGGCTTTAATCGTGCTGATCACCACTGTGGCTGGCGTCGGTTTTTTGATGCTCTATTCTGTTGCCGGCGGGTCTTTTTCGCCTTGGGCAGAGCCACAGATTAAACGTTTTTTGCTAGGCTTCGTTCTCATGTTGATCGTTGCAATGGTGCCGATTTGGTTTTGGCGCAACGTAGCCGGGGTGGCATATGGCGTATCGATCATACTCTTGCTTTATGTGGAGTTTTTCGGCGCTGTTGGTATGGGCGCGCAACGTTGGATCAACCTTGGTTTTATGCGGTTACAACCTTCCGAGCTTATGAAGATAGCGTTGGTGATGTTGCTTGCGGCCTATTACGACTGGCTACCACTGACCCGCACGTCCAAACCACAATGGGTGGCGATCCCTGTGTTGATTATCTTGTTGCCGACAATGCTGGTGCTGCGCCAACCTGATCTTGGCACTGCGCTTTTGCTCATCTCTGGCGGTGGGCTTTTGATGTTTATTGCAGGGGTGCATTGGGCCTACTTCGCGGCTGTGATCGCAAGTGCCGTCGGGCTGATAGCTGCTGTTTTTCAAAGCCGTGGGACAGAATGGCAAATGCTGCAAAACTACCAGTTCCGGCGCATTGATACCTTCCTCAACCCTGCAAGTGATCCTTTGGGAGCGGGCTATCATATTACTCAAAGTAAGATCGCTCTTGGCTCTGGTGGGTGGACCGGACGGGGTTTCATGCAAGGCACGCAGTCGCGTTTGAACTTTTTGCCGGAAAAACACACGGACTTCATCTTTACGACACTCGCGGAAGAATTTGGCTTTATCGGTGCCTTTTCCCTTCTGTTGCTCTATCTGCTGATCATTTTATTCTGTGTGGTGTCCGCGATAAACAACAAGAACCGATTTGCATCGCTTGTGACACTTGGCGTTGCCGCGACATTTTTCCTCTTTTTTGCAGTCAACATGTCAATGGTCATGGGGCTCGCACCTGTTGTAGGTGTACCGCTGCCATTGGTGAGCTACGGAGGCTCTGCCATGCTTATTCTTCTCATCGGCTTTGGTCTTGTGCAAAGTGCACATGTGCATAGGCCGCGCTGATGGTTACACAAGTTTTGTTCGCGGCCAAAGAAGAGCGTTGGTCAGAGTATGAAGCGCCGCTTACACGCGCGCTGAAAGAGGCTGGAGTTGACGCGCAGCTTGGCACAGACATCCCCGCAAAAGATGTCGAATATATCGTTTACGCACCCAATTCTGATGTGCAGGATTTTTCGATCTTTCCAAAGCTCAAAGCTGTTTTAAACCTCTGGGCAGGTGTTGAAACAGTTGCGCCGAACGAGACCCTCAAAGTGCCCTTGGCGCGCATGGTGGATCACGGCCTAACCCAAGGCATGATCGAATGGGTCACAGGTCATGTGCTGCGTCATCACCTTGGAATGGACGTACATATCATCAACCCAAATCGCCTTTGGGAGGCGAAAGCCCCCCATTGGCAGAGCAGCGCCGCGTCTGCATTCTTGGCTTAGGCGCGCTTGGCACTGCTTGCGCGCAGACACTGGCAAGGATTGGGTTTGATGTGACAGGGTGGAGCCGCACCGCCAAAGACGTTGACGGCATCACATGTCATCATGGCGATGCGGGGCTGAAAGACGCTTTAACCAACACTGAAATAGTGGTGCTATTGCTCCCTGATACAGCTGCGACAACGAATGTGTTGAACGACGAAAGCCTCAAATGGCTTGCCAAGGGGGCTACAATTATCAACCCTGGTCGCGGCCCTTTGATCGACGATGATGCATTGCTCGCAGCGCTCGACAGCGGTCTAGTTGGACATGCGACGTTGGACGTCTTCCGCGTTGAGCCATTGCCACCTGAGCATCCATACTGGGCGCATCCTAATGTCACGGTCACCCCCCATATCGCATCTGAAACACGTACTTGGACCGCAAGCCAATGTGTTGCCGAGAATGTAAGGCGCGGTGAAGCCGGCGAGCCATTGTTACACCTTGTCGATCGCTCGGTGGGATATTGAGCGAAGGCTCTTAAATCAAAAAGCTTGACCCTCTTCGCGAATTCTAGCGTAATTTCGGCGGTTTTTCAGGATCAGACCCGGGCGCTGAGCGTACCGTTTGCGCCCGCTCTTCAACCTTTGGTAATTCAAAGCGAAGACCGACTTTTGCCATCGCAGCCGCCATTGGGTCACTTTGGGAAAAGAAACCAACATCGATGCTCCCCGCCTCAATGCCCGAAAAGGTCAACGCTTCACCAGCTGCGTTAGCAAGTGCTTGCTGCGCACCCTCGACGGCTCCTACAAATCCCAAAAGATGGCCCTTTCGCCCGCCTTCATAGTGCACCGCAACGAGATAGGCGTTGCTCGCAAGACCAGCCGCACTGGCAAGTTTCGCATCAAGAGCCGTTAGCAATGCCTCTGGCAGTCCTTTGGGCGCGTAAAGCTCTTCGGGACGTTCTTCCACTTCATCAGGTGCGTGAGCCAAAGTATCGCAAAGCCACTCTACAGCATCTGGCGGGATCAGCATTTGTGATGGCGCGACTTCGAGATTGACGCCAAGGCCAATTCCTTGCCCCATCAGCATTTGAGCAATCGAGCGCCCTGAGAGCGCTGCGTAGGGTGCAGACTTGCCAACGAATTGAGACAACCGTTCAATCCGGTCAAACACCAAGACAAAGCGCGCTTCGCCCAGATCAAAAATCTCAGGCTCTATCTGATCGCCTTGCGCTTCTTTGCTCAGGAGCAAGAACAGCTCACTGTCCGCAAGACGTTCATAAAAACGCAAGCGTGCCGCATCATCGTTTGGCGAAGCGTCCATCGCGGCATGGGCAATATCTAACGGTGTTTGTTCAGTCATTTCAGAACCTCTGACACACGCGTGCGCAAGACAGGTAGCAGATCAGTCTCGAACCACGGATTTTTCTTCAGCCATCCGGTATTGCGCCAAGAGGGATGCGGCAAGGGGAAAACCTTAGGTGCGTGGCTTTGCCAATCCATAACTGTTTCGCTCACATTGCCAGTCTTGCCCAAGTGCCATTTCATCGCATACCCACCAATCAAGAGGGTCAATGGAACCTCCCTAAGGAACTCCATCAGCGGTGCGCGCCATGTTTTTGCACAAATCGGCGGCGGAGGCAGGTCGCTTCCTTTGGCGTTATAGCCTGGAAAACAAAAAGCCATTGGCGCAATCGCTACTTTGCTCGCATCATAAAATGTCGCCTCATCCATTTGAAGCCAATCTCGCAACCGATCCCCCGACGGATCTGTAAAAGGTCGCCCGCTTTGGTGTACCCGCGCACCCGGAGCCTGCCCCGCAATCAAAATACGTGGCTTCGCATCAGGTGAAACCCACAAAACCGGACGCGGACTGTGCTGAGTTGCCGTCACTGCAAAGCGTTCCTTGCAAAGCGCGCAGGCGTTAATATCTGTTAAGAGGCGCTGAAACGTTGAGACCATCCCCGCCAGTTGCCACAAATGAGGTGAAATTCCCATTCAAATTGGCCGCAATTATCTGCAGGCATTGAAACAATAATGAGTGATGTGACATACTGTGGACAAAATCGGCACATAAAGAATGCTTAAGACACCCTATATAAAAGAAGCGGCGGAGCAGGCCGGATAGGAAAATGTTAGAGTTCGAGAACGTCAGTAAGTCCTTTTGGACCGGAACACAGCGCAAGGTCATTCTTGATCGTGTGTCATTTCGCATAGAGCTTGGCCGCTCTGTGGGCATTCTTGCGCCTAATGGCACGGGTAAAACGACCCTCGTAAATATGATGGCAGGGTTGGAAAAACCGGACGAGGGCGAGATTCGCAAGTCATGCAAAATCTCTTTCCCGCTAGGCTTTATGGGTGGTGTCGTAACCCGCCACACTGCGATGGAAAATTCGCGCTACATTGCGCGGCTCTATGGGTTGGATCCTGATTACGTCGAAGCGTTTTGTCGCTGGCTGTGTGGTCTTGGGGAATACTTCGACCAGCCACTTGGCACTTATTCTTCGGGCATGCGCGCGCGTTTTACGTTTGCCTTGCTGCTCGCGCTCGATTTTGACATGTACCTCATCGATGAGGGTATGCCCAATAGCACCGACGTAGAATTTAACCGCAAAGCCGGTGAAATCTTGCGCGAACGCTTGCGCACAACAACGATTATTATCGTCTCGCACCAAGCCGAGACACTTGAAAAGTTCGCAGCTTCAGCGGCCGTTCTCGTCGGCGGTAAGTTGAAGATGTTTGACACCTTGGAAGAAGCGAAACAGCTCTATGACTACGAAACCCAAGGCTAAAAAGTTCCGCATCAAGCGGACTGGCTCACTTGCAGATGGACAACAATCTGCAGCGCCTGCGGCCCCTGCTGCAGAGCCCACTGGTGCGCCTAATCCCAGACGTGTGGCCCCAGATCAGGCGCAACAGCAGCAACCACAAGCGACAAGACAAGCAGCACCGCAGCAGCAGGTGCGCCCGCAAACGCAAGCTCAGCCTCCACAAGCACAACAGCCCCAGCAACAAGCTATGGGACGCATCCAACCAGTGAAGAAAGAAGTGCCGGTTGGAGCAACTCAAGCACAAGCACAGGCACAAGTTCAAAACCAAGCACAGGCGCGCGCTGGGATGGTATCCTCCGCTGCGGAAGCCGCCGCCGACCAAGATATTGATGCGATCAAACGCGAAGGTCTGACAGGTCGCCAGCTTAGGATGGCGCGGCGTGCTGCTCAGAAATATGGGCTAGCGCCCACATCAGATTACGATGCCGTACGCCAGTTGCGCACGCGCGGGATTGATCCATTCCAGCGCACCAACATGCTGGAACTCGTCGTTCCCAGCGAGGGCAAGACCGCGGGCAAGGGCGGCCCTTCTGCGACGCAACCGTTGCTTCCCCAAGACCCGACGCTTGAGCCGATCAACCTGCCGCAAACCATGCCAGCGGGCGCGAATATGCCGGCGCATCCAGAGGGCCCAAGCCCGGCTGAGAGACGCGCAGAAGAGATTACGCAAATTCAACGCGACATTGCCAAACGCCGTCGCCGTAAACTTGCCTTGCTGTTTACACGCCTTGCGTTCTTTGTGTTCCTGCCAACGATCATCGTGGGGTGGTATTACTATTTCATCGCGACGCCGATGTATGCGACCAAATCCGAGTTTCTGATCCTCAAAGCCGAAAGCTCTGGCGGCGGCGCGATGGGTGGGCTTTTGTCCGGCACCCAATTCGCAACAAACCAAGACGCGATTGCTGTGCAGTCCTATCTCACTTCGAAAGACGCCATGTTACGGCTGGATGAAGATGAAGGTTTCATGAACCACTTTATGAATCCAAACATCGACGTCATTCAGCGTCTTGAAGAAAACCCATCAAACGAGGACGCGTACAAGATTTTCAAAAAGGCGATCGAAATCGGTTATGATCCGACGGAGGGCGTGATTAAGATGGAAGTCATCGCCGCTGATCCGAAAGTCAGTGCAGAATTTTCACAGGCGTTGATAAGCTATGCCGAAGAACGCGTTGACAACCTCTCGCTGCGCAAGCGGGAAAATCAGGTGGCGGACGCAGAACGCAGCTTCAGAAACGCGGATGACGAGCGCAGAGCAGCGCAAGAACGGCTTGTGCGGTTGCAGCAAGAAGGATCTATCCTTGATCCTGAAGCCAAAATTGCCTCCTTGCGTAGTCAGATCAACAACATTGAAGTTCAAGTGCAGGAAAAAGAGCTAGAACTGGCCGCGCTGCTGGACAACAACCGCCCGAACCGTGCCAAAGTTGAAGGTGCGCAAGGGGACGTGCGTCGTTTCAAAGCACTCTTGGCAAGACTAAACGATCAAATGATCAACGCTTCGCAAGGCGAGAACTCATTGGCCGAGCTCGCGTCTCAAATCCAACTGGCACAAGCAGACGTCGCAACACGAGATATGATGCTCGCGTCGGCATTGGAACAGCTTGAGCAAACTCGGCGCGAAGCCGCATCACAGGCGCGCTATCTCACAACAAGTGTGGAGCCGGTGCCAAGCCAAGACCCCACATATCCGCGTAAATTTGAGAACACGATCCTAGCGTTTCTCGTCTTTGCGGGTCTCTACCTCATGATCTCGCTCACTGCGTCGATCCTTCGTGAACAGGTATCTTCCTAATATGAACACTCTTGATATCGCCGGCCTTCGTGTTGGCAACGCGGCCCCTTTGACGATTATCGCTGGGCCGTGCCAGTTAGAAAGCGCGGATCATGCGCAAATGATTGCAGGCACATTGAAAGCCGCCTGTGATGCTGTCGGTGCGCAGTATATTTTCAAAGCGTCCTACGACAAAGCGAACAGAACGTCCGTTTCTGGCGTGCGTGGTCCGGGTATGGAAGATGGTTTGAAGATGCTGCAGAGCGTCAAAAACACGATTGGCGTGCCAGTTCTGACGGACGTGCATTGGCCCGAGCAATGCCGCATTGTTGCAGATGTGGCGGATGTTTTGCAGATCCCTGCCCTGCTATGCCGTCAAACTGATTTGGTGCTCGCTGCGGCGGAAACCGGCGCTGCGATCAATATCAAAAAGGGTCAGTTTCTAGCACCTTGGGATATGGCGAATATTGTCGCTAAGGTAGAGTCAGTTGGAAATACGCGTATTCTATTGACTGAACGCGGAACATCGTTTGGTTACAACACGCTTGTAACCGATATGCGCTCGCTGCCGCAGATGGGACAAACAGGTTATCCTGTGGTGATGGACGCGACGCATTCGGTCCAACAACCTGCCGGGCTTGGTGGCTCTACAGGCGGTCAGCGCGAATTTGCCCCCCTCATGGCAAGAGCAGCTGTCGCGATTGGTGTTGCTGCGGTGTTTATCGAAACCCATGAAGATCCCGACAAATCGCCAAGCGATGGTCCAAACATGGTCTACCTCGATCAAATGCCAGCGCTGCTGGAGACCTTGATGCAACTCGACAAAGTCGCAAAAGCACACCCGCTTGAAGTTTAATGCCATGATCGCACCCAAAAGGTTTCGCGAATATAGGCAAACCATCTGAGCCAATTTGGCACTGGTGACATTGAATTTGCGGCTGCTATAAGCCGCGCAAACGCATTTTAGAAACAGGACGCACGACATGACAATTCAGGTTTTCGGCCATAAATCTCCCGACACAGATAGCACAGGATCACCATTGATCTGGGCTTGGTACCTAAGCGAGATCAAAGGCACTCCGGCAACAGCAAAACTGCTCGGTGAGCCTAATACCGAAGCCTCGTTCATGCTGGAGCGTTGGAACTTGGAAAAGCCTGCGATCATCGCAGACGTTGAAGCGGGTGCGCCTTGCGTTGTTGTTGACACGAACAATTCAGCTGAATTGCCCGCGTCTATCAATGATGCTGACGTGCAAGCGATCATCGATCACCATGCTTTGATTGGCGGTCTGACAACAAAGGGTCCAATTGACATCACAATCAAGCCGCTGGCCTGCACAGCCACGATCATGCACGATTTGATGGGCGATGATGTCGCAAAAATGCCTGATGCGATGAAAGGTGCCGCGTTGACTTGCATCTTGTCCGACACATTGGAATTCCGCAGCCCAACGACGACAACGCATGATCGCGAAGTTGCTGAAAGCTTGGCTGCGTCGCTTGGAATCGACATCCCATCCTATGCGGCAGACATGTTCGCGGCGAAGTCTGATGTGTCGAGTTTTTCCGATGCTGAATTGCTTCGTATGGATTCTAAGGAATATGCTGTCGATGGCACAAAATTCCGTGTTTCTGTTCTTGAGACAACATCGCCTGCGACTGTATTGGATCGCAAAGCCAGCTTGATGGACACGATGACAACAGTTGCCTCTGAGGATGGCGTTGATCAGGTTCTCTTGTTCGTTGTGGACATTCTAAATGAGCAAAGCACGCTTTTGGTGCCCAATGATTTGGTAAAGAACGTTGCTGCTAAGTCCTTTGGTGCAAGCGCGGACAGCGACACTGTTGTTCTTGAGGGTGTTGTGAGCCGCAAAAAGCAAATCATCCCAAACCTCAAAGTTTGACCTGAACGAGTCTCAGTCAGCAAAAACAAAGGGGTGCCGTTTCTGCGGCACCTCGTGTAGCAAGGCGGTGTAATTGCATTGAGGCCTGCTATGACCCGTATCGTTTCCACCCTTGCCGAAATTTCTCACCAATATGATGCGCTGTTTGTAGACCTTTGGGGCTGCGTGCACGACGGCATCAAAGCGATGCCTGACGCGGTTGCTGCGCTACAGACTTACCGTAAAAGCGGCGGCAAAGTTGTGCTGGTCACAAACGCGCCACGTCCACGTACGGGTGTGGAAAAGCAGCTCGTCCATTTTGGCGTACCTGAGGATGCTTGGGACACAATTGCGACGTCTGGCGATTCGGCGCGCTCTGCGATGTTTCGTGGTGCTGTTGGAGAAAAGGTGTTTTTCATCGGTGAAGGCCGGGACCAAAGCTTTTTCAAACCGCTCGACCTTGTCGAGGATCCTGTAACCATCACACAAGTTGCGCTGGATGAAGCCGAAGGTATCGTATGCCTTGGTCCATTTGAGCCTATGGCTGATCCATCTGTCATGCGCCCTGAATTTCTGCTCGCCAAACAAAAGGGGCTTAAACTGCTCTGCGCAAACCCTGATCTGGTCGTAGATCGCGGTGAGACGCGTGAATGGTGCGCTGGTGCTTTAGCAGCGCTCTACACGGAAATGGGTGGTGAAAGCCTCTATTTTGGCAAACCCCACCCGCCAATTTATGATCTGGCGCGCCGTCGTCTTAGTGCGCTTGGCAAATCCATCGCGGATGACCGGATTTTGGCGATTGGTGATGGCGTTCTGACAGACGTTGCTGGCGCAATGGGTGAGGATATTGATTCTTTGTTCATCACAGGTGGTTTGGCGCGTGAAGAGACGAAAACAGTCAGTGATCCTGACCCAGAAGCGCTTGAAAGTTACCTTACCAAGGAACAATCGGCCCCAACATACTCGATCGGGTACCTGAGGTAGTCGTTTTCGCTTGCCAAACGCCACATTCGCAAAGTAATAAAGTTTCAAGAACTCCCATCAGGGCGCTCTTTTATTGCTTTGCGAACCTTTGGAGGCTCTCATGTTGGATAACATGCCACGCGGCACGATCTGTATCGAAGACATCGAAATGGGGATGGTACGCCATCTACGCAAAGTCGTAACAGACCGCGATATTGAGCTGTTTGCCGAAGTGTCCACAGACCGCAATCCTGTACACCTCGACGATGATTACGCAAATGACACGATCTTTGAGGGCCGCATTGCGCATGGCATGCTGACTGCAGGACTTATTTCTGCAGTAATCGGTGAACAATTGCCCGGCCACGGCACGGTTTACATGGGTCAGAGCCTGAAATTCTTAGCACCTGTCCGCCCGGGCGATATGGTGCATGCAGAAGTCGAAGTCATTGACATTGAGCATGCAAAACGTCGCGTGAAGCTTGATTGCCGTTGCATGGTTGACGGCAAAAAAGTCTTGATCGGTGAAGCAACGGTTCTAGCACCAAGCCGCAAGTTCGACTGATCTGCATCACGACTTGCAACGGCCCAAAAGGCGGGCTAGGCCAAGTTCTATGCGTATTATCCGTGACTATACATTCGTAAATCCTGAAGATCGCGGCGCAAGTGCTGCGATTGGAAATTTTGATGGTGTGCATCTTGGCCACCGCGCGGTGATTGATATCGCGCGTGAAGCGGGTGGCGCGATCAACGCACCTTGTGGGGTGTTGACGTTTGATCCGCATCCGCGCGAATTCTTTGCGCCGCATTCTGACCCGTTCCGCCTGATGAGCCCATCCGCCAAAGCGACGGAGCTTGCTAAGATCGGGGTTGAGCGGCTCTATCAGTTGAACTTCAACGCAGCGCTGGCCGCTTTGACACCAGAAGAGTTTGCAACACGCGTCATCCATGAAGGACTTGGCCTTAAGCATGTTGTCGTGGGCGCTGACTTTTGTTTTGGCAAAGGGCGCGCGGGCAAAGCAGAGGATTTGCAAAAGTTTGGCGCGCAGCTTGGCTTTGGGGTCACAATTGCAGAGCTGATTGAGGGCACACAGGGTCAGGTGTCATCGACACGGATCCGAAAAGCGCTCACTGATGGTGCGACGCGCAACGCCGCTGACATGCTTGGCCATTGGCACCAAATTGAAGGTATGGTGATTGGTGGTGAACAACGCGGACGCGAGCTTGGATACCCAACCGCAAACATGTCGATTGATGGCCTGCATCCACCGCGCTTTGGCGTCTACGCTGTCCTCGTGGACATACAAGACGGACCGCACGCAGGAACATATCACGGCGTTGCGTCTATGGGGGTACGCCCGATGTTTGGTGAAAACCGCCCCAATCTTGAGACCTTTATCTTCGATTTCACTGGTGACCTTTACGGCGCAACGCTTTCGATCGCTTTGGTCGAATATTTGCGCGGTGAAGAAAAGTTTGACGGCTTAGATGCCTTGATCACTCAAATGGATGCAGACAGTGCAAAAGCACGCACAATTCTGGCGGCTCTATGAGCGACGATCCAATTGAACGCAGTGGACTTGGCAAAGAATTCTGGCGGCGCAAATCCATGGCGCAAATGTCTCAGAAAGAATGGGAAGCGCTGTGTGATGGCTGCGGGAAATGTTGTCTGAACAAGCTTGAAGACGAAGACAGCGGCGAAGTCGCGTTGACGCGCGTGGCTTGCCGTTTGCTCGATGACAGTACCTGTCGTTGTGCACAATATGATATTCGTCATCAGTTCGTGCCTGAGTGCATCGTAATGACCCCAAGCAATATCAAAGAACACATGTATTGGCTGCCGCAGACTTGTGGATATCGTTTGGTCTATGAGGGCCGTGATCTAGAGCCATGGCATCCTTTGAAGTCGGGAACCGCGCAAACTGTGCATGATGCAAACGTATCTGTGCAAGGCTTGACCATCCCCGAATTTGAAGTGCACGAAGACGATTGGGAAGATCATATAATCGAGGAGCCACTCTAATGTTTTTCGCCTCTGACAATGCAGGTCCTGTGCACCCAGAAGTTCTAACCGCGCTAAGCCGCGCCAATGAGGGCTACGCAATGCCCTATGGTGCCGACGACGCGATGACGCGTGTACGGACGCAGATCCGAGAGATTTTTGAAGCTCCCAATGCAATGGTGCATTTGGTTTCAACTGGTACGGCGGCGAATTCCTTGGCGCTCGCATGTATGTGCCAACCTTATGAGACCGTCTTTTGTTCTGCTGTTGCGCATATTCATGAGGATGAGTGTAGTGCGCCGGAGTTCTATTCTGGCGGTGCGAAACTGACCATTGTGCCGTGCGCCGTGGACAAGATGACACCAGATGATTTGCGCGCCAGCATTGCCGCTGAAGGCATACGTGGTGTGCATGGCCCCCAGCGCGGTGCCGTATCGATTACGCAAGTGGCAGAGAAAGGGTCTGTTCACTCCCTTGAAGAACTCAAAGCTCTGATCGCCGTCGCCAAGGAGTTTGATCTGCCCGTACATTTGGATGGTGCAAGATTTGCCAACGCCGTAGCTACCCTTGGCTGTAGCGCTGCGGAGATGTCTTGGAAGCTTGGCGTGGATGCCGTTAGTTTTGGCGGTACAAAGAACGGGTTGATGGGCGTTGAGGCAGTCATATTCTTTGACCCGCAAAAGACGTGGGAATTCGAGCTACGTCGCAAACGCGGAGCGCATTTGTTCTCTAAGACGCGCTACCTTGCGGCACAGATGGAGGCCTATCTCACCGATGGATTGTGGCTCTCCTCCGCGCAGCGCGCGAACAGCAACATGTCGCGCCTTTCCAATGGGTTGCGCCAGATAGAAGGAGTTTCCTTCCTCGCGGAGCCAGACGCCAACATGGTCTTTGCGATGATGCCACGCGCTGTCCACAAACGACTTCATGAGGGCGGCGCAGTTTATTACCTGATGCAGGGTGAGCTTGAGGGTGATGTTCCAAGCGAACCGCTTTTGTGCCGGCTTGTATGTGATTGGTCGATCTCAGACGCTCAAATTGATCAATTCATTGGATTGGCGACTGGCTGATCATATGCAAGATTTCACGCGCCACCGCTTCCGGGCGCTTCAATGGCACCATATGACCACCATCAGCAATACATGCGCGAGTAGAGTTAGGGATGCGTCGTGCGAGACCTTCGCAAACGACGTTCATGACCTCGCCCTTTTCGCAGCCATCTAAAATCAAGGTTGGCGCTTTGATCTGTTCAAAAGCACCAGAACCAATGAAGTTATAGTGGTCCTCATTGACCCCGCGCGCACCTGCCCCGATCAAATGAATACGATCTACAATGGCTTGTCGCGTATCCTTGCCCAAGCTCTCCCAAGGTCGCCCATCGCCATAGTTCTGCGTGAACATTTGTGCGGCGCTTTCGAATTGTTCGTCCCGAAGTGCTTGATAAAATCCGCTCATCTGTTGCTTCAGGGTTGCTGCGATGTTGGGATGATCGGCTTTTGCGATCGCCATCAGCACGGGCGCGATCACCGTAAGTGTGCGTACCATCTCAGGCCGCTCTATCGCAAGTCGCAGTGCAACCGTAGCGCCAAAACTATGCCCGATCACATCCATCGGCTCAGTCAATAGATCCAGCGCCATTTCAGTTGTGCGATCCTGAAGATCCCCGTCCCCGTCCCAATCAGCCGCGCGTCCGTGACCAGGTTGGTCAAAGCTCACAAGGCTGAGCGCACCACCAAGTGCTGCACCCAACTGCGTGTAAACGCCGCCATGCGCAAGCGCGCAATGGAGCAGCAGCCCTTTGCGAGGGCCATTGCCATAACTCGTTAGATCGCTCGAATGACCTGCCAGAACGCGTTTAACCATTTGTTAGAGATCGCCTGAGAGATACGCATCCAAATCATCGAGACGATCCTGCCCCCAAAATTGCTGACCATCATCCGTGATGTAGAAAGGTGCCCCAAACGCACCAGCATTGATCGCTTCTTCAAGGTTAGCGGCGTATGTATCTGCGGATGCCATCATGTCGCTATCGGCCAGCGCTGGATCAAAACCCGCTTCCGTCAAACACGCACGCACAACATCGTCCTGCGAGACGTCCTTGTCCTCTGCCCAGATCGAGCGCCCAATGGCATGGATAAACTTGCCCATGTCCCCATTGCCATCCCGCGACGCTGCAATAATCGCGTAGCATGATGGTGCGGCATTCATAGGCCAGAAGGCAGGTTTCATATTCAAAGGCAAACCCGCCTTCTTCGCTTGTCGTGGGAGCTCTTGTGCGCGGTAGGACATGCGGTTGGGGTGACGGTCTTTGGGGAGCTGACCACCTGTGCGCAAAAACAAGGCTGGCAAATCAAGCGGCTTATAGTTCACCGTTTTTCCGTGCTTTGCTGCGATCTCTTCAAGTCGCGTTCCAGCAAGATAAGCGTAAGGGGAAAGCGTAGAAAAATAGTAATCAATATGAGCCATTTGGTCTCTCCTAGAGGATGACGCGCGCTGCGTGCTTTGCTGCACGGTAGCCTCGTGCTAAGCGGTGTCAACCTCGCGATTCTCTGCGCGCGAATTGGCTGCTAAGGACCCTGCTCATGCCCAATCTTACCGATCCCAAGCTTATTTCTGGCAACGCAAACAAACCCCTCGCGAGTGCGATTGCACGCCGCATGTCGATGCATCGCGGAATGAGCGTTGATTTGGTCGACGCGCGCGTCGAGCGTTTTAACGATGGTGAGATCTTTGTTGAGATGTATGACAACGTACGCGGCGAGGACGTGTTTATCATTCAGCCAACTTCTAATCCTGCGAACGACAATCTGATGGAATTGTTGATCATGTCAGATGCTTTGCGCCGCTCATCCGCGCAACGCATCACGGCTGTGATCCCCTACTTTGGTTACGCGCGCCAAGATCGCCGCACCAAAGCACGCACACCGATTACTGCTAAATTAGTCGCCAACATGCTTGTTGAGGCAGGTGTCGAGCGTATCCTCACAATGGACCTACATGCGGCACAAATTCAGGGCTTTTTCGATATTCCAGTTGATAACCTTTATGCCTCCCCGATCTTTGCGCTCGATATCAAGAGCCACTTTAAGGATCAGATGGAAGACGTGATGATCGTCTCGCCTGACGTCGGTGGTGTCGCGCGCGCGCGAGAATTGGCGAAACGCATCGACGCGCCTTTGTCCATCGTGGACAAGCGTCGTGAAAAGCCGGGTGAAATTGCGGAAATGACGATCATCGGTAACGTTGAAGGCAAGACCTGCATCATTGTAGACGACATTTGTGATACCGCTGGCACCCTGTGTAAAGCCGCAGAAGTATTGCTGGAGAATGGAGCCAAAGAAGTACACTCCTACATCACTCACGGCGTTCTCAGCGGTCCTGCAGTTGAGCGTGTTACTAAATCTGTGATGAAGTCTTTGGTTATCACCGACACGATTGAAGCAACAGGACCCGTCGAGGCGGCACCAAACATCCGCATCGTACCAACTGCGCCAATGTTCGCTCAAGCAACGCTTAACATCTGGAACGGAACGTCCGTTTCATCATTGTTTGATAACGAGACCTTGGGGCCCATCTACGAAGGATTGTACACCGTTTAGGGTACGTCCCACTCTTCATCATCGCGCAATCCACCCATTGCGATCCAAGACAGACGCACGCGCGCAACGCGTGTGTCTCCCCACGTGCGGAAGATAAGATCAAAGCCAGTGGTCGAAATATTCTTTGCTAGTACATCTGAGCGTACGTTGGTTTCTTTGTCCAAATCCATAAGTGACATCGAAACGTGAACAGATGGCGGCGCTTCAAACGGTTCAGAAAACACTATAGTTTTCTTACGCTGTCGCGTCCCGTTGCCTGACCACATTTTGCCGTCGTTCTCGTAGTCAGAGAACATAATGTGTTCCCCTTGGTCGATCCCAAACAGATGGCTGCGAATGCGTTTCATGGGGCTTTCAAATCAGTAGGTTCATTACGTGAACGATCACTAACATCGAATGCTGCAACAAATTTGGCAAGCCACAAATGATCGGGCATTAAAAAAGCCCTCCCGATGAAATCGGAAGGGCTCGTATTCTGTGTCGAACGTTAATTTAGTTAACGCTCATACCGAGGGCATCGCCCAAAGCAACTGTGTCCGCGAGCGTTTTAGCAATATCGTCTGCTGCTTCGCTATTGGCATCCTGTGCCTTAGCAAACGCATCTGTTGCTGCATCAACCATACCTTTGAGCGTCGCTTGATCCATATCTGCTTTCGCAATTGCGCGTTCAGCCAAAACGGAAATACCGCTTTCGCCGATCTCTGCGAAACCGCCAGTGACAACGTACTCTGCATCACCCTCTGGACCGCTCACTTTCAAAACGCCTGGGCGCAATGTTGTGATGGTTGGAGCATGATCAGCCATTGCTGTCATGTCACCGTCAGAGCCAGGGATCTGCACTTCATTCACCTGCATGGATGCGAGGCTGCGCTCTGGACTAACCAGATTGAACTGCACTGTATCTGCCATGTTCGTCTCCTTTGTCGGCGGTGCTGATCGAAACCAGCACCAACCAAATCAACGATTAAGCTGCGTCTGCGGCCATTTTCTCGGCTTTGGCGATCACTTCGTCGATGCCGCCAACCATGTAGAAAGCGCCTTCTGGAAGGTGATCGTACTCGCCTGCGACAACCGCTTTAAACGACGCGATTGTGTCTTCCATTGGAACCTGAACACCGTCAGAACCCGTGAAGACCTTCGCAACGTCGAACGGCTGGGAGAGGAAACGCTCAAGCTTACGCGCACGCGCAACAGCCAGTTTGTCCTCTTCAGACAGTTCGTCCATGCCAAGAATAGCAATGATGTCTTGAAGCGACTTGTAGCGCTGAAGAACCTGTTGAACGTCTGTTGCAACCTTGTAGTGCTCATCGCCAATGATCAGTGGGTCAAGCAAACGGGATGTGGAACCAAGTGGGTCAACAGCCGGGTAGATGCCTTTCTCAGAGATCGAACGATCCAGAACCGTTGTCGCATCAAGGTGCGCAAAGGATGTCGCTGGAGCCGGGTCAGTAAGGTCGTCCGCTGGAACGTAAACCGCTTGAACCGATGTAATGGAACCATTCTTCGTGGAAGAAATACGCTCCTGCATCGCGCCCATGTCGGTCGCCAATGTTGGCTGGTAGCCAACAGCGGAAGGAATACGGCCAAGAAGGGCGGAAACCTCAGAACCGGCTTGTGTAAAGCGGAAGATGTTATCAACGAAGAACAGAACGTCTGTACCTGTGTCGTCGCGGAACTGCTCGGCCAGTGTCAAACCAGTCAAAGCAACACGCATACGCGCACCGGGAGGCTCGTTCATCTGACCGTAGACCAAGGCAATCTTGGAGTCAGGCAGGTTGTCAGGAACGATAACGCCGGATTCGATCATCTCGTGGTAAAGGTCGTTGCCTTCACGCGTACGCTCGCCAACTCCCGCGAACACGGAAACACCGGAGTGAACCTTCGCAATGTTGTTGATGAGTTCCATGATGAGAACTGTTTTACCGACACCCGCACCACCGAAGAGACCAATTTTACCACCCTTCGTGTAAGGCGCGAGAAGGTCGATAACCTTAATGCCTGTCACGAGGATTTCTGTCGCTGTGGACTGCTGTTCAAACGTTGGCGCGTCGCCGTGAATTGGGCGGCGTGCTTGCGCATTAACTGGGCCTTGCTCGTCAACAGGGTCGCCTGTGACGTTCATAATGCGGCCAAGTGTCGCTGTACCAACTGGAACAGAAATCTGGTTGCCTGTGTTGATCACTTCTTGACCACGAACAAGACCTTCAGAACCGTCCATCGCAATTGTGCGCACTGTGTTCTCACCAAGGTGCTGAGCGACCTCGAGAACAAGTGTTTTGCCTTGGTTTTGTGTTTCCAGAGCGTTCAAGATCTCTGGTAGATTGTCTTCGAACTGCACGTCAACGACGGCGCCGATGACCTGAGTAATTTTTCCGACTGCATTTGCCATGTCGTAAACTCCGATATTTTAGAGCGCTTCCGCGCCCGAAATGATTTCAATCAGCTCGTTGGTGATGACGGCCTGACGTGAACGGTTGTACTGGATCGTCAACTTGTCGATCATGTCACCCGCGTTGCGTGTTGCGTTGTCCATCGCAGACATACGAGAGCCTTGCTCTGACGCCGCATTTTCCAGCAAAGCTGAGAAAATTGCAGTGGCGACACCGCGTGGTAGCAAGTCAGCCAAGATGGCCTCTTCACTTGGCTCGTAGTCGTAAAGCGTTGCCGCCTCTGCGCCCTCTTCCGTCTCAAACGCGGCAGGGATAATCTGCTGCGCCGTTGGGATTTGGGTGACCACGTTTTGGAACGTCGCGTAGAACAATGTCGCAACATCAAACTCATCGGCATCAAAACGCGCCAAAACATCAGATGCGATGTCTTGAGCATTGGAATAGCCAAGGCGTTTGACGTCAGACAAATCAACGTGTCCGACATAGTACTGACCAAAGTCACGCTTCAGACTGTCGCGCCCTTTCTTGCCAACGGTCAAAATCTTGACCGTCTTACCAGCTGCGAGAAGCGTGTCTGCGTGTGCACGTGCTTTCTTGGCGATGTTGGTGTTGAAACCACCGCAAAGACCACGCTCAGACGTCATAATGACCAGCAGATGTGTCTGATCGTTACCCGTACCGCTAAGAAGTTTTGGCGCGGAGTCTGAACCGCCGACCGAAGCAGCCAGTCCCGACATCACAGCGTTAAAACGCTCTGTGTAAGGACGCGACTCTTCAGCAGCTTCCTGCGCGCGGCGAAGTTTCGCCGCGGCAACCATTTGCATGGCTTTCGTGATCTTGCGTGTGTTTTTCACACTCTCGATCCGATTTTTGAGATCTTTAAGATTTGCCATCTAATCGATCCCCTTACGCGAAATCAGAAGCGAATTCGGTAAGTGCTGCACTAAGTTTGTCGGCAATCTCACCTTTGATCTTCTGATCTTTGTTGGTGATCTCATCCAAAAGCGCTGCGTGCTTGGAACGCATGTGTGCGAGCATGCCCGCCTCATAGCGACCAACGTCAGACACTTCGATCTTGTCGAGGAAGCCGTTTGTACCAGCATAAATCACGCAAACGATTTCAGCGTTTGTCAGTGGTGAATACTGTGGCTGCTTCATCAACTCGGTCAAACGCGCGCCGCGGTTCAGCAACTGCTGCGTCGCCGCGTCAAGGTCGGAACCGAACTGAGCAAACGCTGCCATCTCACGGTACTGAGCCAAGGAAAGCTTAACCGGACCAGCAACAGAGGACATCGCCTTTGTTTGAGCGGAAGAACCAACACGAGAAACTGACAGACCTGTGTTCACAGCAGGGCGGATACCTTGGAAGAACAATTCAGTTTCCAAGAAGATCTGACCGTCTGTAATCGAAATCACGTTTGTTGGAATAAACGCAGATACGTCGCCACCCTGTGTTTCAATGATCGGCAGAGCTGTCAAAGAGCCGTTACCCGCATCATCGCCCAACTTCGCAGAACGCTCAAGCAAACGGGAGTGAAGGTAGAAAACGTCACCTGGATACGCTTCACGGCCTGGTGGGCGGCGAAGAAGCAAGGACATTTGACGATACGCAACCGCTTGCTTGGAAAGGTCATCATAGATGATCAAAGCGTGACGACCGTTGTCGCGGAAGTGCTCCGCCATGGATGTCGCAGCATATGGCGCGAGGAACTGCAAAGGTGCAGGCTCGGACGCGGTTGCCGCAACAACGATGGAATACTCCATCGCGCCGCTCTCTTCGAGCTTCTTAACCAACTGCGCCACTGTGGAACGCTTTTGGCCAATCGCAACGTAAACGCAGTACAATTTCTTGTTCTCGTCGTCGCCAGCAGCTTCGTTGTAGGACTTCTGGTTCAAGATCGCGTCCAGAGCAACGGCGGTTTTGCCTGTCTGACGGTCACCAATGATCAGCTCTCGCTGACCACGACCAATTGGGATCATCGCGTCAACGGACTTCAGGCCAGTCGCCATTGGTTCGTGAACGGATTTACGTGGGATAATGCCCGGCGCTTTAACTTCTGCAACAACACGCTTGGATGTCTTGATCGGGCCTTTGCCGTCAAGCGGGTTGCCAAGGCCGTCAACAACGCGACCCAGCAACTCGTCGCCGACTGGAACGTCAACGATAGAGTTGGTGCGCTTGACTGTGTCACCTTCTTTAATGTCACGGTCGGAACCGAAGATAACAACACCAACGTTGTCCGCTTCGAGGTTCAAGGCCATGCCCTGAATACCACCGGGGAATTCGACCATTTCACCAGCCTGAACATTGTCCAGACCGTGAACACGCGCGATGCCATCACCGACGGACAGTACGCGACCTACTTCAGCAACTTCAGCATCTTTGCCAAAGTTCTTGATCTGGTCCTTTAGGATCGCAGAAATTTCTGCAGCTTGGATACCCATTTATCCGACCTCTTTCATTGCATTCTGGAGGGAATTGAGCTTGGAGCGGATCGACGTATCGATCATCTTCGAGCCAACTTTTACAATAAGACCGCCGATGAGAGTTTCATCAACGGTCGCATTAATCTTCACGTCTTTGCCCACATTGGCCTTTAGCGTTTTCGCCAGCTTGTCTGACTGCGCCTTGGTCATTGCAGTTGCGGAGATAACGTCCGCCGTCACTTCACCTTTGTCCTCTGCGATAAGGGCACGCAGCTGGGACACAAGTTGCGGCAACACGAACAAACGACGCTTACTTGCCATAAGGCTTAGCGTGTTTGCCATGATCGGCTGCAACTTCATTTTCTTGGAGATCGCATCAATCGCCGCGCCCTGAACGTCGCGGGAATAGATCGGCGAAGAAATCAGATCGCGCATTTCAGCGCTGGAATCGAGCGCCGCTGCTAAATCATCAACATTGGTTTCGAGTTTTGCGATGGCCTTACCGTCTTTGGCAAGATCGAAAACTGCCGAGGCATAGCGCGCAGCGATACCTGAAGAAATCGAAGCTGTTTCGGACACGTCCACCCTTTCGATATTCTGGCTCTTGGTTTGCTTTATCGTGAGCAGCCCGCGAGCGATGGAGCTCCAACTAACGTTGGTGCGTGAAATTCTGGGCCGATGTAGCAGAGGGTTTCACGTATCGCAACATATCTTGATACAATTGCGTGAACACTCGATCCCTTATTTTTATGACGATAGGGCAAGTGCGACGAGATGCGCAGGTAAATTCGTGACAAAAACCGAAGGATTTCGTGAATTTAGCTGATTCCTTGGCCCCAGCCGAACATTTTACTTTCGTTCAGCCTTCAAACTGACCGCAGATTCAGGAACCGGTTTGGGTGAAAGAACCTCTAAGGGACTAGGCACACGCAAACGCTTTGCGCGTCCTGTTGGCGCATGAACGCGCTTTGACGCTTCAACGATAAGAACGCCCGCAGGAAACACAGCGGGGATTTTGCCACCCACTTTTTCTAAAAAGCTGCCAGATTTCATCCAAGCACGCTTGGTACTGGGCGGTTGATACAGCGCTGCCGCGTGACGTTCTGGCAAAAACTCATGACGCTTAAGCTGTGTTTCCAACTGGGTCAGCGTGTACGGTCGGCCAAATCCGAACGGCGTTGCATCACTGCGCGACCAAAGGCCAGCGCGGTTGGGGACGATAAACAGTGCGCGTCCACCAGGCCCAAGCACGCGCCAGCATTCTTCCAGAACCGCCGTCGGGTTTTCTGACGTTTCAAGCCCATGCATCACGACAAGTCGATCCACGCGTCCCGTTTCGATCGGCCAGAGCATTTCTTCGCAAAGGACTGACACATTTGGCAGACCCGCGGGCCACGGAATGACCCCCTGAGGCCCCGGCATCAACGCGATCACGCGACGTGCGTCTTTCAGGTAGGGGCGCATAAGCGGCGCAGCAAAACCAAAGCCAGCGACTGTTTGCCCCTGCGCTTCGGGCCAAAGTTTCAGCATTCGATTCCGCACAGCACGTTGCGCAGCGCGGCCCAAAGCAGAGCGGTAGTAAAAATTTCGCAGGTCTTGCACATCAAGATGCATTGCAGCGCCTCACTCGATCAGCCACTCTGACCCTATCACATAACAAGCCGGAGCTGAATTACTATGCCTTATGAAATCGTGACAATACCCTGCTTGCAAGACAACTATGCGTTTTTGATAGGCAACCTTGAGACAAACGAAGCTGCCCTTGTCGATGTTCCCGAAGCAGCCCCAATTAACGAGACGCTCCGAACAAAAGGCTGGACGCTAACGAAAGTTCTTTTGACCCATCATCATGCAGATCACGTAGATGGGCTTGACGGTCTAAATGGACGCGACCGCTTGATTGTGATTGGCGCAACAGCAGATGCACATCGACTACCACCACTGACACAAACTGTCAGCGAAGGGGACACCATCGACATTTTAGGCACGCCAGCAAACATCATTGACGTCTCTGGGCATACGTTAGGCCACATCGCTATTCATCTGCCTGAACTGGATGCAGCCTTCACGGCCGATAGTCTTATGGCGCTTGGCTGTGGGCGCCTTTTTGAAGGAACCGCCGCACAAATGTTCGATAGCATGAACAAACTTAACGCCCTGCCTGATGATACGATGCTTTATTCAGGTCACGAATACACGGCGACCAACGCAAGATTTGCTTTGACCATTGAACCTGACAATGCCGCCCTTATCTCTAGGCGTGAAGCAACTAAATTGGCGCGCGCGGCAGGATCGCCTACAGTGCCCTCATCCCTCAAACGTGAACGCGCAACGAACCCTTTCTTGCGTGCCCATATTACGCAGATTGCAGCGCATCTTGGTATGGCGGACGCATCGCCTGTGGATGTGTTTACTGAAATTCGCAAACGCCGTGACAAATTTTGACGCTGCCCTAACTCTAACCATGAACGCTGATCAGCCATTTTATGACACCCGTCACATCAAAGTTGATCGAGAAAAAGTAAGAAAGACCTTGAAGCTGGCTGAATATAGACCAAACTTTAAGACAACAGGCCAAAGCTGACCGGTATCCTCGGACAGGGTCCAAGAAAAGGAGCACTCCCGTGCCATCATTTTCAACAACACTCGAGCAAGCAATCCATTCTGCGCTGGCTTTGGCCAACGCGCGCCGCCACGAATTCGCAACGCTAGAGCACTTGTTGCTCGCACTTGTCGATGAACCCGATGCAGAACGCGTGATGAAAGCCTGCTCAGTAGATACTGAGGAGCTTCGCCAAACTTTGGTGAGCTTCATCGATGATGATCTAAGCAACCTGATCACCGATATCGAAGGCTCTGAAGCTGTGCCGACGGCCGCGTTCCAACGCGTCATCCAGCGTGCGGCGATCCATGTGCAAAGCTCTGGGCGATCTGAAGTAACAGGTGCAAATGTTTTGGTCGCAATGTTCGCAGAGCGTGAAAGCAATGCGGCGTACTTCCTGCAAGAGCAAGACATGACACGTTATGATGCGGTCAATTATATCGCGCATGGTGTCGCCAAAGACCCTGCATTTGGCGATCCCCGCCCTGTCTCTGGTTCCAATGAAATGGACGAAGACGGTGCCGCAGCCGCGATGGACGGTGAGGAAAAGAAAGAAAGCGCACTTGCAAAATATTGCGTTGATCTGAACGTGAAAGCCGCCAAGGGCGATGTTGACCCGCTGATCGGTCGTGACAGCGAAGTCGAACGCTGCATTCAGGTCCTGTGTCGTCGCCGCAAGAACAACCCGCTTTTGGTAGGTGACCCCGGTGTTGGCAAAACAGCCATTGCGGAAGGGCTCGCGCGCAAAATCGTGCAGGGCGAAACACCGGAAGTGCTTTCAAAAACAACGATCTTCTCGCTCGACATGGGTGCGTTGCTCGCTGGAACACGCTACCGCGGTGATTTCGAGGAACGCTTGAAAGCAGTCGTTTCCGAGATTGAAGAGCATCCTGATAGCGTTCTCTTCATCGACGAAATTCACACAGTTATTGGCGCGGGCGCTACATCTGGCGGCGCGATGGATGCGTCCAACTTACTGAAGCCTGCGCTTCAAGGGGGCAAACTGCGGACGATGGGCTCGACAACTTATAAAGAGTTCCGTCAGCATTTCGAAAAAGATCGCGCGCTCAGCCGTCGTTTCCAGAAGATCGACGTAAATGAGCCGTCTGTCGAAGACAGCGTGAAGATCCTTAAGGGGTTGAAGCCTTATTTCGAAGAGCACCACTCGGTCAAATACACGTCCGATGCGATCAAAACTGCTGTGGAGCTGGCTGCGCGTTATATCAATGACCGCAAATTGCCAGACAAAGCGATTGATGTCATTGACGAAGCCGGTGCCGCCCAGCGTTTGGTTGCTGAAAGCAAGCGTCGCAAAACGCTTGGTGCGAAAGAGATTGAAGCCGTCGTCGCCAAGATCGCGCGCATCCCACCGAAAAGTGTCAGCAAGACTGATGCAGAAGTGCTGAAAGACTTGGAAGCGAGCCTGAAGCGTGTTGTCTTCGGTCAAGACACTGCAATCGAAGCTTTGAGTTCGGCCATTAAGCTCGCCCGTGCGGGTCTGCGTGAACCAGAAAAGCCAATTGGCAACTATCTGTTCGCTGGTCCGACTGGTGTGGGTAAAACCGAAGTCGCGAAACAGCTCGCGGATACGCTTGGCGTTGAAATGCTACGTTTCGATATGTCGGAGTACATGGAGAAGCACGCGGTGTCCCGCTTGATTGGTGCCCCTCCCGGCTATGTGGGCTTTGATCAAGGCGGCTTGCTCACGGACGGTGTTGATCAACATCCTCACTGTGTTCTTTTGCTTGATGAGATCGAAAAAGCCCATCCAGACGTCTTCAACATTCTGTTGCAAGTGATGGATCACGGCAAGCTGACGGATCACAATGGTCGCGCCGTTGATTTCCGCAATGTCGTCCTGATCATGACGTCCAACGCTGGTGCCGCAGAGCAAGCGAAAGAAGCAATGGGCTTTGGCCGCTCTGCCCGCGAGGGTGAAGATACGGCGGCTGTCGAGCGAACATTCACACCTGAATTCCGCAACCGTTTGGATGCAGTGATCAGCTTTGGTGCTTTGCCGAAAAAGGTCATCATGCAAGTGGTCGAGAAATTTGTTCTGCAGCTTGAAGCGCAACTTATGGATCGCAACGTGACATTCGAATTGTCCAAAGCAGCGACAGAGTGGATTGCGGACAAAGGTTACGATAGCAAGATGGGCGCGCGCCCGCTTGGTCGCGTGATCCAAGAGCATATCAAAAAGCCGCTCGCAGAAGAGTTGCTGTTTGGCAAACTCGCCAAGGGCGGTATTGTCAAAGTCGGCGTTAAGGATGGGAAGATCGTTCTAAAGACCGAAGGCCCAGAAAAGCCGCGTCTGTCTGGCAAAAAGCCTCCTCTGTTGACCGCTGACTGATGCGTCACGCGCTTTTACTGATACCATTTATAGCCCTCGCAGCCCCTGCTGCGGGGGCTCCTCTTTTGCAGATGCCTGTCGACTGCGAACTTGGCGAAAGCTGCTATATCCAGCAGTATATGGACCACGACGCGACAGAGAATTTCAAAGATTTCGAATGTGGGCCGCGCTCTTACAACACGCACAAAGGTACCGATTTCGCTGTTGCGACCACGCGTGATGCGCAAAAGGGCGTCGATATTCTAGCTGCCGCTGACGGCACCGTTCTGGGCTTGCGCGATGGTATGCGCGACGTGTGGAACGGCAAGGTTGACCGAGATGCCATAAAGGGGCGCGAGTGCGGCAATGGCCTTGTGATTGACCATGGCGATGGTTGGCAAACTCAGTATTGTCACTTGCGCGAAGGCTCTGTCAGCGTCAGCAAGGGTCAGACAGTTGAAGCTGGCGCAAAGCTTGGTCAAATGGGGATGACTGGGCGCACAGAGTTTGCCCATTTACACCTCTCTGTGCGCAAAGATGGCAAACCCATTGACCCCTTTGCCCCTGAAGGTGCGAAATGTGATGCGCCCATCGAGCAAACACTTTGGCGGGAGCCGCTGTTGTTTCAAAAAGGTGGAATTCTAGACATCGGTTTTGCTGAAAGTGTTCCTGATTTTAGCGACATAAAAATGGGTACTGTCGATCAGGACTTGAAAGAAAACTCTCCAGCACTTGTCAGCTATTTTTTCATGTTCGGCGGTAAAGCCGGTGATGAAATAGATGTGCGGTTTATTGGGCCAAACGGTTTTGAAGTGACCCAAGTATATGAGCTGGAAAAGAACTTGGCCCGTTTCTTCCGCGCTATCGGTAAAAAACGCCGGACGGCGTCGTGGCCAGCAGGTGTGTACGAAGCGCGTGCGCGGTTTATAAGAGACGGTGAAGAGATTGACGCACAGAGCGCAACGTTTGAAATATCGCGATAAAAACCTAGCAAGTTTTATTTCTCTGTAAATTTCAACTCAATACGGCGGTTTTGCGCGCGCGCTTCATCGCTGTCTTCTGTGTTCACAGGTTGATACTGTCCGAACCCATTGGCGGCCAAACGCGTCGGCGGTATGCCAAGGAAATTCACCATATATTTCACGACTGAAAGCGCACGCGCTTGGCTAAGTTCCCAGTTGTCCGCGAATTCACCAAGACCAGACAAAGGCACGTTATCCGTATGCCCGTCCACGCGGATCACCCAATCAATGCCTTCGGGGATGTCATCCGCAACAGCACGCAAGATAGAAGCGACTTTTGCCACCTCCCCACGCCCAACCTCTGAAAGGGCCGCACGACCCGGAGGAAACAGAACTTCCGAAGAAAAGACAAAGCGATCGCCTTCAATGCGAACACCTTCTTGCGCCCCCAGAACATCACGCAAACGTCCGAAAAATTCAGAGCGATACCGTTCTAAATCTTTGGTTTGCTCTTCTAAACGGACGCGTTCGGCTTCTTCTAGTTCACGCCGGCGTCGTTCTTCTGCCGCGACCCGCGCTAAAGCGGCGTTCAGCTCAGATCCAAGATTTTGCAACTGAACCTGTGAAGCGACATCTTGAACACGCGCGTCATCCAGGATTGCTTGCAGGCTTCCAAGCTGCGCGCGCAGGGCGGCAACCTGTTGATTTAGCGCTTCGGTCTGCAATTCCGCCTGACTTGAACGCGCCTGTGCTTGTTCCAGTTTTTCGCGTGCAGCCGATAACAAAAGCGCTTGTTGCTGCGCTTCACTCAGTTGCGCACCAGCTTCTTGCTCTGCTGCAAGCTTCGCCGCGAGCGCTGCGGCAAGTTGCTTTTGCACTTCTTCGCGTTCAAGCTCTGCTGCGTTACGTTCCGCTAGGGCCGCTGCCAAAGTCTGTTCTAACGCGCTATCATCCATTGCGACACTTAAATTGCTCTCAGCTAGGGCAAGCGCATCACGTGTACGCGCAAGTTCTGCAGTTAACGCAGTGATCGTCGCAATAGATTTTTCCTGCGCGGCTTGAAGTGTTGCGAGCTCTGTCTGAGTTTCATTCAAAGACCCGGTCGCGTCAGACAACCGCGATTGTGCGCGGGCAAGGGCATCGTTGACCTCATTTAGACGTGTTTGAGCACTCTCAAGTGAAGTATTGGTCTGCGCCGCTTTAATGTCTGCCGCTGACAGCTGCGCGTTCGCCGCTTCCAGATCAGTTTGTCTTTCTGCCAGCAAAGCCTCCGCCGCTTTTTGCGCAGCTTCAAGCGCCGCAATACGTGCTGCCGCCTCCTCTTCAGCGGTGAGTTTATTCGCCTCGCTCACAGCCTGAAAATCACGCGCTGCCTCCAAATCTGAACGCGCTAACGCGAGCTGTGCCAAAACCTCCGAGAGCTCTTTCTCTACCGCAGTTTTCGCCGCATCTGTGTCTTGACCTGCAGTGACGACAGCAGCCAATTGTGCCGTGAGGTCTTCACCAGCGGAACGCGCAGCTGCTAACAAGGTTAATGTTTCCTCAGCTTGTTTGCGCTCCGCTTCCAAGCTCAGGGTCATTGCCGTCAGCTCTGCATTCGCGTTTTCGAGACGGGCGCGCAATGCATCTGCGGCTTCTGCTTCTATCAAGCGCGCACGCTCTTCAGCCGAAAGCGCGTCTTGCAATTCTGCAAGTTCAAGCGCGCGCTCGCTCAGCGTTGCATCTTTATCCTCACCCTCGCGACGGAGATCAGCAATCAAAGCATCCATCGCTTCACGTTCAGCAGCGGCCAGCCGTGCCGCTTCAACCTGCGCGTCAATCTCTGTACGTGCAGACGCAAGCGCGAGGTCAAGCGCCTCTTTCTCAGTTAACAACTGACTTTGCGCATCTTCCAACACAGCGACATTGCTCAGCGCATCATCGCGTTGGGACAATAGCGATGCGACCTGCGCCTCAAAGCTTGTGATTTGCGCTTGCGCTTGCGACAAAGCACTGTCTTGTTCTGCACGTTGTTGCTGCAAGGATGCGATAAGAGCTGATTGTGCTTCTGCCCGCTGTGTCGTGTCATCGAGCGTTGCGTTTAAAGCGCCAAGATCATTCTCTAATGTCTCGCTGCGATCCCGTTCAAGGCCAAGCGCTTGCGCAAGTGCTGCGATCTCTTGGCCAAGGTCATCCAGCTCGCTTTCCTGACCGGTGATCGTTTCGTTCAAAACGAATTGCATCACCATAAAAATGGTCAGAACAAACATCAAAACTAGCAAAAGACCAGTCATCGCATCGACAAAGCCAGGCCAGATAGACCCTTGGAACCTTTGACCTGTGCGCCGCGAGAGTGCCATTAGCCACCGTCACGCGTACGCGAAGCGCTTGATTTCGCAGCCCCTGCGGGTGCCTTGCGCGGTTGCGTCAACATTCGACCCAATGCGCCGATATCACTGCGCAACTCAGCCATCGTTTCAGCGCGTCCGGCTGACATTTCTTCTAGAATTTTGAGCATCTGAACGTCGATCGAGCGCAAGCGCATGCGGCTTTCCGCATCCATACCCGCGTCGCCACCCAAAACCCCACCATCGAGTTTTGCAATCAACTGTTCTTGCCCTTGCGCCACTCGCATCAAGGCATCTGTGGCAGTGCCTGTTGCCTCCATGCGTTCGGTCATTCTTGAAATTGCATCAGTCAGTGAACCAAGCTTGTCATCCACCATAGAACGGCTGACGTCACTTTGCGTGAACATCATTTGCAGCGCTTCCATCTGCTCTGCCATGTGATCCATCACTGCCGTCATCGCTGCATTTTCAACACCACCCTCGCCGTCACCAGATGAATATCCAAGACGCGTGATGCTTGAGAGCCATTCTTCCAACTCGCGATAAAAACGGTTTTGACCATGCCCTGCAAATAGCTCCAGAAGACCAACAACAAGCGATCCTGCAAGACCCAACAACGACGAACCAAATGCAACGCCCATGCCACCCATTTGGGCTTCAAGCCCAGATTGTAGGCGCCTGAAAACATCCGCTCCCGTTTCGCCCTCAGCTGCACTTAGGTTGCGAATAGTGTCAACGATTGCAGGAACGGTCGTTGCAAGGCCGTAAAACGTCCCGAGCAGACCCAGAAAAATAAGCAAGTTCACAAGATAGCGCGTGATTTCGCGCGCTTCGTCAATGCGCGTTGCTACAGAATCCAAGATGGAGCGTGTTGAGCTGGATGAAATTTGCATCCTTGCCCCGCGCGAGCGCAACAGCGTCGCCAAAGGTGCAAGCAATTGAGGGGCCTTGATGCCGGTATCTTCACGATTTTCTGAGGCGAATGCCTCTAACCAGCGGACTGAATTGATCAATTGTCCGACTTGGTAAAAGCAAGCCATAACCCCGATAAAGAACACGAATATGATAAAACCATTGAGCCATGGATTGGCCAAAAAGACGGGTAACACGCGCGGCAATGCCACGAATGCTCCGGCTCCGACCAAGCCGATGACGATCAGCATTGACGTAATTTGCCGCCAAGGCTGGGAAAACTGCGCGCGTACCTCGCGGTCTGGCTTGTCCAAGGGGACTGCTCCTGACACGTTTCTTATTAGGCATCAGTTTAAGCAGATTGCGCTCTCAAGCCAAGCTTTATGAACAAAGGCTTTCTACGCGCTTTGAGAGCCAATTCAGATCAGCGTCTTCAATACCAAGTTCCACAAGGTGCGCAGCGGTGTTGTGCAAGTATTCGGTGTTGGGACCACGATCACCCACAGCGTGCGCAATGACTTGCGCCTGCTCTTCCAAATCCAAATGGCCGTATTGCGCATGATCGGGATCAATCACATATGTTACCGCCTCGATCTCGTCACCAGTGTTGAGATGCACCGCAAGCTTCTTCTCTAAATATGCTGAAGAAATCAGCTCTCGTTCGCGCAGATATGCAAGCGTTTCTGCCTCTGTTCCGGCTTTCACGCGCAAGGCCACGCCTTCACAGCTTGCGCCCTTTTGTTCGTCTAAAGCCAAGACCAATCCTGGATGCTCTGGCGTGCCACGGTGATGGATAGAACGCATACAAAAACTACGCGCAAATCCGTGCATCACGCCAATCTGTGTCTCTTCGACCTCAAAACCGGGGTTCCACAAAAGTGAACCGTAGCCAAACACCCACATCGTCATCGCACTGGTCCTTTTCAGATGCCTGCCTTAGATACGAGCCAAGCCCTAAGGAAAAGACATGAAACGACTGTTATTTGTAATTATCGCCGCCGCAGCGCTTTATGCGGGTTACTGGTTTGTCGGCTCCTCCGGCGCAACCACAGGCTTTGAACGTTGGTTCGTAGAGCGACGTGCAGAGGGTTGGGTTGCGGATGTAAACAGCATCGAAACACGTGGCTTTCCAAGCCGCTTCGACACAACATTAAGCGGCATTTCCTTGGCGGACCCCGATACAGGTTTGGCGTATTCCGCGCCATTCCTGCAAATTTTTGCGCTAAGTTACAAACCAGAGCATTTGATCGCTGTCTGGCCCAATGAACAGACGTTCAGCAGCCCTTTTGGCAAAGCCGCGATCACCAGCGAAGACATGCGCGCGTCTTTGATTGTGAAGAAAAACACATCGCTGGCGCTTGAAAAGGCAAATTTTACTGCGGACGCAGTGAACATCGCAATGGATACAGGCGAAACATTAGGGACAGCCAATGCTTTGATGGCTGTGCAATTGGTACCTGCGGCACAGAACACCTACCAATTTGGTGTCGATCTAAAAGACGTTGTGCTGCCAGAACCAAAAGGTCTGCGTCTGGAAGCTGGCATCTTGCCCGAAGCTTTGGAGTATGCGCGCGGTGATGTAACAGCCGCCTTTGATGCGCCTTGGGATTTGAACGCGCTGCAATCTGCACGCCCGCAACCTACGCGCATTGATGTAAAGCTGATCGAAGCGAAATGGGGCCAGCTTGAACTACGACTAGCAGGTGGCTTTGATGTCGATACGCAAGGGCGCGCAAGCGGTCAGATCACGATCAAAGCGCAAAACTGGCGTGATATTCTTGCGCTGAGTGCTGCGACAGGTGCCATACCCGAGCAATTGATCCGCCCGATTGAGCAAGGTTTGTCGCTACTTTCTGGCCTTTCGGGGAATCGCAACACACTTGATCTGCCTTTGACGTTAGACGCAGGCCTGATGAAACTGGGGCCGATCCCAATTGGACCCGCCCCGCTGTTTCGTTTGCGTTAAGCGTAGTGCTCTAACGTTGCGCGCACCGCTTGCGCGGCTTCAACGCCTTTTTTCACGAAGTGGTCGGTGTAAAAGCCAATATGCTCCGCCGTGGGCTGGAAGTGATGTGGCGTAAGCGAGACCGAGAACGTCGGCACACCCGTACTCATCTGCGCTTCCATCAAGCCATTCACGACTGCGGCAGCCACAAAATCATGACGATAAATCCCGCCATCCACGACCAGTGCCGCGCAGACTACGGCGTCATAGTCACCTGATGCGCCCAGCTTTTTCGCCAGAAGCGGCATTTCAAACGCCCCCGGCACATCGAAGGTGGTGATCTGGACCGTCGCATCGACGCTATCCATATCCGCCTCGAAGCCGACAAGCGCTTGGTCGACGATCTCGGCATGCCAGCGCGCTTTTACAAACGCAATTTTTAGAAGTTTCGTCATTTTGGAACCTTTGTTTTAGACGTCACAAAAGCCCCAGAGCATCGCATTAGCCTACCTGCCCCGAAGGACATGCAAACCGCTCTCTTTCATCCGGACTTTCACCGTCGGCTCTGGAATTTCACCAAATCTGCTGACCCTGAATCATCTGACCCAAGCGCTCGCGGGCTATCACCGCCGGTAGGGACTTTCACCCTGCCCTGAGAACACTCACTTGGTGCCATGTGCGCACAGGTCTTGCAAGAGTGCCGCCGCCGCGTCACTTTGAATTTCAAATGGGAGAGCGATATGAGCGATTTGCAAACACGGCTGGCTAAACGCATTGAAGACAAACGCGATGACCTGATTGAACTCACGCAAGCGCTTATCCGTATTCCAACGCTTAACCCGCCGGGTGAAAATTACCGCGAGATTTGCTCTTTCCTAGGTGAGCGTTTGGCCCGAAGTGGCTTCGCCATGGAAATGGTGCGCGCGATTGATGCGCCGGGTGATTGCACGAAGTACCCCCGCTGGAATGTGGTGTGCCGCCGAGAAGGAACGCGTGCAGGCGAGTGCGTGCATTTCAACAGCCATATAGATGTGGTTGAGGTCGGGGCGGGCTGGACACATGATCCGTTTGGCGGCGAATTGAGCGATGGCAAGATTTACGGACGGGGGGCCTGCGACATGAAAGGCGGGCTTGCTGCTTCAGTCATCGCAGCGGAAGCGTTCGTGGAAGAATGCCCCGACTTCGCAGGCGCGATTGAGATCAGCGGCACAGCCGATGAAGAATCAGGTGGGTATGGTGGCGTTGCGTACCTTGCGGAACAGGGATTTTACGATCCCAAACGCGTGCAGCATGTGATCATCCCTGAACCGCTTGGCGTGGATCAAATCTGCCTTGGTCATCGCGGCGGTTGGTGGGCAGAAATCGAAACTTTCGGCGAGATTGCCCATGGATGCATGCCTTTCCTAGGTGATTGTGCTGTTCGCCATATGGGCGCTGTGCTCGATAAGTTTGAAGACACGCTCTATCCTGCCATGGCGTCGCGCCATACGGACATGCCCGTTATCCCCGAAGGCGCGCGGCAATCTACGATGAACATCAATTCCATTCACGGCGGGCAAAATGAGCAGGCCGAAGACAGTACCGCCCTACCTTCGCACTGCGTGCCAGACAGTTGCCGCATCGTGATTGACCGTCGTTATTTAGCCGAAGAAAACTACGAAGGTGTCAGTGGTGAAGTGAAGGACCTGCTCGAAGGACTGCGCGTCACGCGGCCAAATTTTGAATATGAAATGCGCGAATTGAACCATGTTGCACCCTCCATGACTGACAAAGAAGCGCCTGTTGTGCAGACAGTTGCGCGCTCTATTGAAGCGGTGATGGGCAAAAAAGTACGCTACGTGGCTTCGCCGGGAACTTACGACCAAAAGCATATTGACCGCATTGGTAAGCTGAAAAACTGCATCGCTTATGGTCCCGGCATTTTGGAGTTAGCGCATAAGCCGGACGAATATGTCGGGGTGGAAGACATGCTCGATAGCGCGAAAGTCATGGCCCATTCACTCGCCCAACTCTTAGTTGGAGAGGTTTGAGGGGGGGCCAGCCCCCGACTTGGTACGCCAAGCCTCCCCCCGGGATATTTATGGAAAAGGGATGCGATTAGAGGTCTTGTGAGGCAAGCGCGAGGCCCTCAATAATCCCAGTAAGCGCCGCACCATGATGTGTTTGGGCCGTTGGGAATGCATTTGAAACTGATGTTTGCACAACTTTCATTAGGCTTGATCCACCCACAAAAATGAGATGCGTCACATCCGTTGGCGCGCGCCCAGCTTGTTCAATACACTGTAAGGCGGTCTGTGCGATCTGCTCGGCTGGGCGATGCAGCGTATGTTCAAGGGCCAGCGCATAAAGCGGGGCAGAAAGGCCTTTTTCCAAGGGGTCAAGTTTGATGTCTACGCTTGCCAAAGGCTTCTTGTTCAGATCAATTTTTGCAGCTTCGACCGCGAAAGCAAGGTCATGACCACGCTCATCCGTAAGCACGCGATCTAGTCGCGCAAGTTTGTCCGGCTCAACTGCGTATTTCAAAAGGTCCTTCGCGGCACGGCGCGAATCCGGTGCGTAAAGAAACGGAATTTTTTGCCAAGTCGCCAAATCCGCGAAAACCCCATTGGGCGCAAAATGCGTGTCCTTGCCAAAAGCATGGCGAATTTGGCTGCCTTTGCCGAGAAGTGGCATAATGTGTTCAAAGCTCAAAAGACGATCAAAGTCAGTGCCGCCCAGACGCAGGCCCTCGCTTAGAATGATGTCTATCTCGGTTCTGGACGTGCTCTGAAACAGGGTGAAATCTGACGTGCCGCCACCGATATCGATCACCAGCCCCAACTCACCAGCGTTTAATACATGCGCCAATGCACGCGCGGCGGCCTCAGGTTCATTCATGAACCGGATTTCTTTGAAGCCTGCCTTTTCATAACACTCTGTGAGATCCGTTTGCGCCTGCGCATCGCGTTTAGGGTCGCCGTGGAATCGCACCGGACGACCAGACAGCACACTCTCGAACCGCTCATCTGATGCGACTTCTGCGCGATCTTTCAGCTCTGCCAAAAACTTTGCAACAATGTCGATGTAACTCATCCGCTTACCCAGAAAAACGCTGCTTTCCCGGATCAATGGCGTTCCCAGCAGGGACTTGAGCGCACGCATATAGCGCCCCCATGCCCCTTCAAACAAAGCATGCTCTGCGGCAGAACCAAAGTTGATGACTTTATCTTCGAAATCAAAGAACAGCGCGGTCGGCAGAGTTTTCTGGTCCGCTTCCATTTCAAGAATATGAGCTTGGCCATCACGACACACGCCAACAGCCGAATTCGATGTCCCGAAGTCGACGGCCAAAACCTTCTCCTGTTGACCCATTTTTAGCCCTCAATTCCCAAAATTGAGCGCATACCCGAGCATAACCCTCGCGTGCAAGGCCAGAATTCCCCCTATGCAAGACCCTTGGCATAGCGTTACGATCATCCCCAAACAACAATCGGAGAGATACCCATGGCCAACTTCAAAACGCTTTTGCTGGGCGCGAGCGCTGCAGCTTTGCTGGCAGGTGCCGCTTTTGCTAAGACAGATATCACCGTTGCTTTGCAGCTTGAGCCACCGCATTTGGACCCGACTTCAGCGGCTGCTGGCGCGATTGATAGTGTACTCTATTCCAACGTCTTTGAGGGTTTGACCCGCTTTATGGCGGACGGCTCTGTTGTGGCGGGTTTGGCGCAAAGCTGGGATATCTCGGAGGATGGCCTAAGCTACACGTTCAAGCTGCGCGAAGGCGTAACCTTTCATGACGGCACAGCAATGGACGCAGAGGATGTGAAATTCTCGCTTGATCGCGCGCGCGCAGAGGATAGCACAAACGCACAAAAAGCGCTTTATGCGGGCATCACTGATGTGAGCGTCGTCGATCCAATGACAGTGACGCTGACACTGGCCGAAGCGAACGGTTCGATGTTGTTTAACCTTGCTTGGGGAGATGCGGTGATTGTCGCGCCTGAAAGCATCGAGAATATCAAGCAAATGCCGATCGGCACTGGTGCGTTCAAGTTCGTAAACTGGGTGCAGGGCGACAAAATCGAACTGGCACGCAATGACAGCTACTGGGGCAATGCCCCCGCGCTTGAGAGTGCAACGTTCAAATTCATCTCTGACCCGACAGCGGCCTTTGCAGCAGTGATGGCGCAAGACGTGGACGTTTTCGCAGGTTTCCCGGCGCCAGAGAACCTTCCTCAGTTTGAAGCAGATCCACGTTTCCAAGTACTGGTTGGGAGTTCTGAGGGTGAAACGATCCTTTCAACGAACAACAAAATGCCGCCCTTTGATAACGTGAAAGTGCGCCAAGCCGTCGCCCATGCGATTGATCGTCAGGCCATTATCGATGGCGCTATGTTTGGATATGGCACGCCAATCGGCACACATTTCGCGCCGCACAATCCAGATTACGTAGACCTGACATCCGGTTCCATGCATGACCCTGCAAAAGCGAAGGCGTTGCTGGCGGAAGCAGGTATGCCCGACGGGTTTGAAACGACGCTGCACTTGCCGCCCCCCTCTTATGCGCGACGTGGTGGTGAAATCATCGCAGCGCAACTGGCTCAGGTTGGTATCAAAGCAGAGATCATCAATGTCGAGTGGGCGCAGTGGCTTGAAACTGTGTTTCGGGGCAAAGACTTTGGTCTGACGATTGTCAGCCACACAGAGCCTTTCGACATCGGCATCTACGCGCGTCCAGACTACTATTTTCAGTATGACAATCCTGAATTCCAAGCCTTGATGACAACGCTTAACGCAACCGCGGATCCAGCGATGCGCTCAGAAATGATTGCAACGGCGCAGACCACAATTTCGCAGGACTATGTGAACGGCTATTTGTTCCAACTTGCGTTCCCGACCGTGGCAGACGCGAAAGTATCTGGGCTTTGGGAAAACGCACCGACCCAAGCAACAGATCTGACTGGTGTAAGTTGGTCTAACTAATCACGACCAGACACGCGCGCGCAGAATTTCAATGCGCGCGCGTATTTCGTTTCTCACAAAACCTTCATTGGGCCGGTCAGCAAGCGCAACGAACCAATGCTCTGGCGGATTACGCCCACGCGAATTGCCCTCAAATTTCAATGCTCTTAAGATTTGTGCACTCTCATCACTAAGAATGTCTGGCGCATCTAATCCGTTCAAAGTGCCCCAAATGCGCGTCCAGCAACGTCCAACGCTCCACGGATTATAGCCCCCACCCCCAAGAACCATGAGACGTGTTGCCATGGGCATCAAGGTACCCACCACTTCGGCATGTGCATTGTTGGAAAGTGACAACCGCGACAGCGGATCTTCTTCAATCGCATCAGAACCGCATTGCACAACTATTGCATCGGGTTCAAAATTTTCGATCAAAGGCACGATCAATTCCTGCAACGCAATTCGCATTTCGCTATCGTTTAAGCCGCGCATTACCGGCAGATTGTACGCACTTCCCTGCGCCGTTTCGTCAATGCGGCCTGTAAAGGGCCAGCGATTTTCTTCGTGAATAGAAATCATCCGCACGCGCGGATCCCCGCTAAAACCCACTTCGACCCCATCAGGATGATGCGCGTCGATATCCACATAAACGACACGCGATGCACCATGGTGTTGAAGAGCTTTGATGGCAAATACAGGATCATTGAGATAGCAAAACCCGTTCGCGCGATCCGGCATTCCATGGTGCGTTCCACCCCCTGGAACATGCACGATACCGCCATCTTTCAGCAATTCAGCCGCAAGCATGACACCGCCGACACCTGTTGCAGGACGGCGGAACATTTCACCAAAGACTGGATTAGAATGCGACCCAAGATCAAACTGAGCGCGGTCTTCATCGCTCACTTGCCCGCGTCGCTCCGCCCGCGCGAGGGCAGAGATGTAGGCGGGTGTATGAAATTCCCATAGCGCCTTTGGCTTGGCACGGGGTGACGTGCGATATTGGTTCTCAGGCAACCAACCCAAAGACCGGCTTAGGTCCATCACAGTCGACACACGCTGCACCCGCAACGGATGAAGCCCGCCATAAGACGATCCGCGATAGATTTCTGAACCAATGAAAATGGGGCGTTGCAACATCCCCTTTGACATACACCAGCATGACGATGCGACAAGGCCTCTGGACGCTCACGCAGCTCTCGCCTAGCGTATCCCAATGCTGCGCTATAGCCTGAAACGTTTGCTGTCCCTTGTGATCAGCCTGATCATCGCGAGCCTTGTCATCTTTTTGGTGATCGAGGTCGCACCGGGTGATCCTGCGTCGTTCATGCTCGGGATAAACGCGCAAGTAGACACACTGAACGCCCTGCGCGACGAATTAGGGCTCAATCAAAGCAAGCTTGAGCGCTATCTCTCTTGGACCTCTGGGATGCTGCAAGGCGATTTTGGCACGTCCTACACATACCGCACACCTGTCGCACAAATGGTGGCGGACCGCCTTTGGGTGTCCTTGCCGCTTGCGCTATATGCGCTCGCCCTTTCTACCATCATCGCTTTTCCAGCAGGGATTTATGCCGCATCTCGTCGTGGCGCACCTGGCGATGTAGCGGTGATGGGCGCAACGCAGTTGGGCGTGGCGATCCCAAATTTCTGGTTCGCGATGATGCTGGTTCTGGTCTTTGCAATAAACCTGCGCTGGTTTTCAGCCGGCGGATTTCCAGGCTGGGATGAAGGTTTATTCGCAGGCCTAAAAGCATTGACCTTGCCGGCAATCGCATTGGCCTTGCCCCAGGCCGCGATCCTAGCGCGTGTTATGCGTTCATCCTTGCTCGATATATTGAACGAAGACTTCATCAGAACCGCACGCGCAAAAGGGCTCAGTCGGCGTCAAGCCTTGTGGCGTCACGCACTCAGAAATGCTCTGATCCCAGTGCTGACAATCATCGGTTTGCAATTTTCGTTTTTGCTGGCTGGATCAATCATCATCGAACAAGTCTTTTATCTACCGGGACTTGGACGTCTCGTCTTTCAATCCATATCGCAGCGCGATTTGATTGTGGTCGAAAGTGTTGTGATGCTTTTGGTCTTTGCCGTGATCATGGTAAATTTCATCGTTGATCTCGCCTATGCCTTTGTGGATCCGCGCTTAAGGTCGCGCACATGAAGTCGCGTAATCTCATTATCGGTGGTGCGCTTTCTGCACTGTTTATTGCTGCGGCGTTGATCAGCTTTGCTTGGACCCCGTTTGACGTGACGCAGATGAATATTCCCGTAAAACTGCAAACACCCAATAGCACACATTGGCTCGGGACTGATCACTTTGGCCGCGATATCTTTAGCATGATTATGGTGGGCGCGCGCACCTCTATCGCTGTTGCTTTGGTCGCAGTTGGAATTGGTATGGGAGTCGGTGTTCCACTGGGCCTCGCTGCGGCGGCGCGACAAGGCAGCCTGCTCGATGAAGTGATTATGCGCGGCAATGATCTTGTCTTTGCTTTCCCGTCCCTCGTGATCGCCATTCTTATCACGGCAGTGTTTGGCCCGGGCGCGGTGAACGCAATTATCGCAATTGGTATCTTCAACATCCCGGTTTTTGCGCGCCTCACCCGTGGTGCAGCGCTCCCACTATGGCAACGCGAATTTATCATGGCTGCGCGCGTCGCAGGCAAAGGGGCATCGCGTATATCGCTCGAACATATCCTGCCTAACGTGACCAACCTTTTGATCGTGCAGGGAACGATACAATTTTCACTTGGCATACTCGCCGAAGCAGGCTTGAGTTACGTCGGCCTCGGGGCGCAACCACCACTTCCAAGCTGGGGACGTATGCTCGCTGATGCGCAAACCATGGTCAGCTTTGCACCTCATCTTGCCCTTATTCCAGGCGGCGCGATCATCTTGACAGTGCTCGGTCTGAACTTGATGGGGGATGGTCTGCGTGACCTGCTCGATCCGCGCATTCGGGTGGAGCGCACATGAGCCTTTTGTCTATCCAAGATCTCAACCTGAGCATTCACGGCACCGCGATCCTGAAAAGTGTGTCGCTAGAGCTGGCGCAGGGTGAGATCGTTGCGATCACGGGCGAAAGCGGATCAGGTAAATCACTTACCGCCTTTAGCGTAATGCAGCTTTTGCCCCGAGGAACAGTCACCATTGGATCTATCAAACTCGATGGCCAAGACCTGCTGAACGCGCCAGATTCAGACATGTGTGAGCTGCGTGGCAATGATATTGGTATGGTCTTTCAAGAACCCATGACTGCGCTAAACCCGTTAAAAACAGTAGGTGACCAAGTGATGGAGACGATCTTGCTCCACACAAGTCAAAGTCGCGATGAAGCGCGGCAACGCGCTAAAGACGTCCTTGCCCGTGTTGGTCTGCCCCCAGAGGCATACAGCCTTAGCCGCTTCCCGCATGAGCTTTCAGGTGGTCAGCGCCAGCGCGTTGTTATCGCAATGGCGATCGCCCTGCGCCCACGTCTACTGATTGCGGATGAGCCGACCACGGCGCTAGATGTCACCACTCAAGCGCAGATATTGGCACTTTTGAAAGACCTCGTTCAGGATTTTGGCATGGGGCTTTTGATGATCACGCACGACCTCGCCGTCGTGTCCGATATGGCGGATCGGATCGTTGTGATGCGCAGTGGCGAAGTTGTCGAAACCGGTGCAACCAAGACCCTTTTTGCCAACATGCAACACCCCTACACGCGCGCACTTTTCGCGGCCTCCACGCATGAGGTTGGCCTACCGCAAGCGCCCGAGCCAGACGATGCATTGTTGGTCGTTCAAGATGCAATCCGCGACTACCCCAAACCGCGCACCACACTCTTTGCCCCGCGCGCGTATACCCGTGCAGTGAACGGCGTCAGTTTTACCCTAAACAAGGGTGAGCGTATCGGTCTTGTTGGCGAAAGTGGGTGTGGCAAGTCCACACTCACCCGCGCCATTTTGGGGCTAGAGCCATTGCAGGGTGGATCTATCAGAGCATTCGGACGAGAGGTTGGGCCAAACATGCCAGCCGCTCTGCGCTCCGGTTTGCAAGTCGTTTTTCAAGACCCATACGGCAGTTTCAACCCGCGCCATAAAGTAGCGCGCATCATCACAGAACCCTTCCATTTGCTCGATACGCCACCCAGTGGATTGGCCCGCAAAAGCCAGATCAACGACGCGCTTTTGGCGGTGGGCCTACACCCTGATGACGCGGATAAATACATCCATGCCTTCAGCGGTGGGCAACGCCAGCGCATTGCCATTGCACGTGCGCTGATCATTCGCCCTGACGTCATTATTTTCGACGAAGCCGTGAGCGCGCTTGATGTGTCAATCCGAGCTCAAATTCTCGATCTTATCGCCGAGCTGACGCAAACCCAGGAGCTGAGCTATCTCTTTATCAGCCATGATTTAAGCGTTGTACGCACGATCACTGACCGCGTACTGGTGATGAAAGATGGTGAAATTGTCGAAGACGGCGCAACAGAAGAAGTCTTCTCCAACCCGCGCCATCCCTACACGGCCAGCCTAATTGCCGCTGCCCCAACTCTTCCTGATGTGAAAGCCCTCTCTGATGTCCCTGCCTGATCTGCCTTTTAATCCTGCTCATTGCCTTATCAGCGGAACATGGCGCGCGCCTCAAGCAGGCGAAACGATTGCTTTGTTCGATCCTTCTGACGGCACTGAACTGACACAAATCGCACGGGGGCGCTCTGAAGACATTGACGCCGCAGTCAGCACTGCCCAAGCCGCATTGGATGGCGTATGGGGTAAGACCACGGCGTTAGAGCGTGGTCGTATCCTAACACGGATCGGGCAACTGGTGCTCGAAAACGTCGAACTGCTTGCTGAGCTCGAAGCACGTGATGTTGGCAAGCCCCTTACCCAAGCGCGCGCAGACGCTGTGGCACTGGCGCGCTACATGGAATTTTATGGTGGTGCTGCAGACAAGGTGCACGGCGAAACCATCCCCTACCTTGATGGCTATACCGTTTACACTCTGCGCGAGCCCCATGGTGTCACCGGCCATATCGTGCCTTGGAACTACCCGATGCAAATCATTGGACGCTCTGTTGGCGCAGCGCTGACAATGGGCAATGCCGCTGTATTGAAACCTGCAGAGGAAGCATGTCTGACCGCACTCATGTTCGCAGACATAGCACGCCAAGCGGGCCTTCCCGATGGTGCGTTAAACGTGGTTCCGGGGCTTGGCGCAGAAGCCGGTGCCGCCCTTTCAAGCCATACAGATGTGCAGCACATTTCTTTCACTGGCTCTGTTCGCACGGGTGCATTGGTTCAACAGGCCGCAGGCGCAAATGTTGTGCCAGTTACTTTAGAACTCGGCGGGAAATCCCCACAGTTGGTGTTTGAGGATGCAAACCTTGAAGAAGCATTGCCGTTTCTTGTGAATGCCGGAATTCAGAACGCTGGACAAACATGTTCTGCCTCATCTCGCATCCTTGTGCACAAATCACGCTACGATGAGGTCGTGACAGCGATGTCTTCGCGCTACGAAGCCTTAAGCGTTGGTCCAGCCATGGATGATTGCAATCTCGGGCCACTCATTTCAGACCGCCAAAAGGACATTGTCACAGGCTTCTTGAAACAGGGAGCAGATCTACAAATCGCAGCGGTCGGCAAAATCAAATCAGATGCGCCAAAAACGGGCGCTTATGTTGCACCCCATCTGCTGCTTTGCTCAGATCCAGACCATCCTCTCGCTCAGCAAGAAATCTTTGGACCAGTCCAAGTCGTCATCCCGTTTGAGGACGACGCAGACGCTCTCAAAATCGCCAACGGGACTGACTATGGCCTTGTGGCAAGCATCTGGACACAAAACGGCGCGCGCCAAATGCGCCTCGCCAAAACGCTCAAATCAGGGCAGGTTTTCATCAACAATTATGGTGCCGGTGGTGGCGTCGAACTTCCCTTCGGTGGCGTAGGTAAGTCTGGTCATGGTCGCGAGAAAGGGTTTGAGGCACTTTATGGCTTTTCAACCCTGAAAACGGTAGCAGCAAAACATGGATGATCGAAGGGGATAACAATGCGTTTAAACGGCAAAACAGCAATTGTAACAGGGGCCGGTTCAGGCTTCGGCGCGGGCATCGCACGGAAATTTGCAGCTGAGGGGGCTGATGTGATCGTTGCAGATATTAACGCAGCCGCTGCGCGCAAGGTCGCTGATGAAATCGGTGCCACTGCTTGCACCGTCGATGTTGCCAACACAGCAAGCGTTCAAGCAATGATTGAAACCGCCCTGACTGCATCTAGCCAAATTGATATTATCGTCAACAACGCAGGCGTGACGCATTTGCCAGCACCGATGGAAACAATAAGCGAGGATGATTTTGACCGCGTCTTCGCAATCAACTGCAAGTCTGTCTACCTTATTTCACAAGCCGCCATGCCACATATGAAAGCCAAGGGGTCAGGCAATATCCTTAATGTTGCCTCTACCGCAGGTGTCAGCCCGCGTCCCAACCTGAGCTGGTATAACGCCTCTAAAGGCTGGATGAACACTGCCACCAAATCCATGGCCGTAGAGCTCGCTCCTTTCGGTATCCGCGTCAACGCGCTTAACCCTGTGGCTGGCGAAACACCCCTGCTTGCATCTTTCATGGGCGAAGACACGCCTGAGCGACGCGCGCAGTTCTTATCTACCATTCCACTTGGCCGTTTTTCCACACCTGAAGATATGGCCAACGCAGCATGCTACCTGTGCTCTGACGAGGCCAGTATGATCACAGGAGTCTGTATGGAAGTGGATGGTGGCCGCTGTATCTAACCTTTGTTTCATTTTTCAAAATAAACTCCCGCCGGAGGCACCCATCCCATGCAACCAGGCCCCTTAAATCTGATCACTGACGTGCGAGGGCTCAAAGTCGGCCAAGCTCACAATGCTGCGCTCAAATCTGGCACAACAGTTCTCACCGCAGACAAGCCCCTCCTGTCTTCAGTGCATGTCATGGGCGGCGCACCGGGCAGCCGCGAAACAGATCTGCTGGATCCGGATAAATCAGCCCCCGGCGTGGATGCGTTCGTTCTGTCTGGCGGCTCTGCGTTCGGACTTGATGCCGCATCGGGCGTCGTTCAGGGACTGCGCGACATGGGCCGCGGATTTCCTGTTCACACAGCGCGCGTCCCAATTGTCCCAGCTGCGATAATTTTCGATTTGATTAATGGTGGTGACAAGGACTGGCGTACCAGCCCCTATCCCGTACTCGGCCAAGCCGCGCTAAGCAACCTAGAGGCCAATTTCGCGCTCGGCTCGGTCGGGGCCGGCACGGGCGCGATGAGCGCTATGCTGAAAGGAGGCACTGGCTCAGCCTCGTTGGTTCTTGATTCTGGAATTACGGTCGGTGCGCTTATGATTGCCAATCCAATTGGCTCTGTCACAACACCCGGTGAGCGGCATTTTTGGGCAGCGCCTTATGAGATTGATGGCGAGTTTGGTGGCAAAGGCGTTGATCCCAGCACAGGTTTGGGCCGCGATCTTAACTCTGAAAAAATCACCGCCATGCTTAAGCACGCGAATACGACCATCGGGATCGTTGCCACAGACGCCAAACTTAACAAAGCCCAATGCAAACGTATTGCGATCGCGGCGCATGATGGCATCGGGCGCGCATGTGTTCCAGCGCACACTCCCATGGATGGCGACCTGATTTTCAGCACGACGACAGGGGACAAAGACCTCACCAATCCAGATTTCGAATTGGCTATGATCGGCCATGCCGCCGCACTTTGTGTCACCCGCGCTATCGCGCGCGCGGTGTATGAAGCAAGTCCCGCGCCCAATGATTTACTCCCCACATGGCGCGAGAAGAACGAGACCTGATCAATGCCTCATGCAACGCTCAATGACATTCAAATGCACTATGAAATCGATGGGGATGGCACGCCTTTAGTCCTTATCGCTGGCATGCTGAGTGATAGCGCAAGTTGGGGTCCGCTGGTGGCTCCGCTCTCAGAAAGACACACCGTTATCCGCCCCGACAACCGAACAACCGGCCGCACAGAGCCAAAACTTGCGCCAACATCGCCGCAGCAAAACGCCTCTGATATTCTCGCGCTGATGGATCACCTCCAGATCAAGAGAGCCCATGTTGTGGGACATTCTATGGGTGGCTACATCGCGTCTGAATTTGCGGCTTTGGCACCAAAGCGCACCATCTCGCTGACGCTACTGTGCAGCGCGCCCCTCAATCTAAAACGCTCTTGGCATTTGTTCCAAAACCTATGTGATATTCGCGCGCAGGGTCCCGAAGGCCTCTGGCTGCGCTGCCTCTTCCCGTGGCTCTTTCACCACCGCTTTTTCGATCAGCCTGATCAAATTGAAGGCGCTGTCGCTGCAAGCCTTGCCTACCCATACGCGCAATCCCTTGATGCAATGCAGCATCAGCTCAACGCACTCAAAACGTATGTGCCGACAAACATTACAAACAAGCAAAACCTTCCCATTCTCGCCCTCTTAGCGCAAAACGATCTTATTGTTCCACATGCAGAGGCCCTAGACCTGCTCTCACAAATCCCGCACTCTCAAGTGCAGACAATCCCGCACTCGGGTCACTCAGTTCATTGGGATGCCCCAGCAGACGTGCTTGCGCATCTCACTGCATTCTTGAAGGAGCATGATAATGACATCTGATCGCTTTGGAAACGCCTTCACGGAGACTGCGCCAACTGATGCGGCAGCGATTGATGATTTCGTGCATGGGTTCCTTGCGTATCAGCCGAAAGCCGCAAATATCTTGGCAGCCGCTGAAAACACCCCTTCCAGCGCACTGATCAATGCATATGCAGGTATGCTTTGGATGTTCCTCGAAGCCCCTGTTGCGCCAGACAAAGCTGCGCCTTATCTGGCGCGCGCACAAAACGCAAAATTGGCCAATCCACGGGAACGCTCGACCCTGAAAATCGCGCAAACTTGGGCCTCGGGCAATGTCCCTGAAACCATGCGCTTGTGCGAAACACACGCTTATGAATATCCGCGAGATCTCGTCATTATCAAGCTTGCCCAATATCTCTATTTTAACGCGGGCGACGCCCCTTCAATGTTGCGCGCAGGGCTGAAAGCGATCCCGGCGGCCCAAAACGAACCCTTCGTGCACGGTATGATCGCCTTTGGCTATGAACAATGTCACCAGCTCGAACAAGCCGAGGCCAGCGCGCGCCTCGCCATCGAAATCGAACCCACAGACGCATGGGCGCACCACGCGATCGCGCATGTCATGCTTACCCAAGGGCGCGTGATCGAAGGGGCGGCCTTCATGGAAGAGATGGCACCGCGCTGGGAAGGGCTTAACAGCTTTATGTATAGCCACAATTGGTGGCATCTCGCGCTCTTCTACATCTCCATGGGCAAACATGATGAGGTGCGCCAAGCCTATGACAGCCATGTTTGGGGATTGGAAAAGACCTTTGCACAGGATCAAATTGGCGCAGCCTCTCTGCTTGCACGGATGGAACTTGCAGGCATCGATGTGCAAGACCGGTGGAAAGACGTCGCAGATCACATCGCTTTGCGCGGCGCTGATACAACTTTGCCGTTCCTGACTATGCAATATCTTTACGCGCTTGGTCGCTCAAATGACCCCATGGCCGATACTCTGATCAGCGCGATCAAACAAAAGGCAAGCGCGCCGAGCTTTGAACAAGACGTCTGGCGAAACGTGGCTTTGCCCGCCTGCGAGGGATTGCTTGCATACACGCGCGGTGATTTTGAAACCACTGTGCGCGCGCTGGGCAATGCTCTACCACGCATGGCAGAGATCGGTGGCAGCCATGCGCAACGCGACCTGTTTGAACAAGTGCACCTAGACGCCTTGATGAAAACAGACCGCCTTGCGCAAGCGCAGCAAGTCTTGGAAATGCGCCGAACGTTTGATCCCGATGGCGTTCCACTAAATGAAATGCTCGCACAGGTTTATGAAAAAACGGGTCTCCCAGATCTTGCGGATCAAGCCCGCCAAAGGGCGCCGCACTAAGCATCCTCTCTCTAAAAATATCCCCGCCGGAGGCTCTGATCTTTCTTCAAGATCAGACTTCTTCGACCTGCATGACCCCATCAAGGCTCTTAAGTGCGCCTTTGATTTGCGGGTTCACAGGGAATTCACGGCCAAGGTCCACTTCAACTTCACCGGGCAGCTCACTATCGAGCAAACACAGTAAAACAGACCCGCGCGCTCCTTGCTTGACGGTCTCTTGCGCGCGCGTCAGCACAGAGGCGATATTCGCGACGGCACCTGAGTTTTCCACAAATATGCGCAAACTCGTTTGACCTGCATCAGCAACCACGACATCAATTGGCGCGACGGAACGACCCAGTAATTTCAACTGATCGCTCTCCATATTTGCTTCCACAGTAACGACAACCTTTGCCCCTGTTTCCAAAAACTCGCGGCATTTGTCGAGCGTATCAGAGAACAAAGTCACCTCATAAGCCCCAGTGGTGTCGCTCAACTGTGCAAAAGCAAAACGATTGCCACGCGCGGATTTACGTTCCTGCCGCCACGCAACTACGCCTGCGAGTTTCGCAACCAAAGCACCGTTTTCAGCCTTGGCGGTGACCTCATCCAAAGTCATCACGCCTTTGCGCTTCAACGGAGCCATGTAATCATCAAGTGGATGACCAGACATATAAAAACCAACTGCGCGGAATTCCTCGTTAAGGCGTTCTGCTGGCATCCAATCTTGCACAGGGCTTAGCCGTGGTTCTGGCAAATCAGCCCCCGCTTCACCGAACAAAGACACCTGATTTGAATTCTTTTGCTCAAAAATCGCTTGGGAATAGTTCACCAAACCATCGAGACTATCAAAAACACGGCGACGGTTTGGATCCAATTGATCAAACGCGCCAGAGCGCGCGAGCATTTCCAGTGGACGCTTGCCGACACGCTTGAGATCAACACGTCGCGCCAGATCGTAAATTGTACTGAACGGCTTGTCGCCGCGTCCATCCACGACCAGTTTCATCGCTTCAACGCCGACATTCTTTAACGCGCCCAGCGCGTAAACCAACGCACCCTCAGTGACTTTGAACGTCGCATCAGAACGGTTCACGCAAGGCGGAACCCAAGGCAGATCAAGCCCTTTCTTGACCTCTTCAAAATACACCGCAAGCTTATCCGTCAGATGGATATCGCAGTTCATGACACCCGCCATGAACTCGACAGGATGGTTCGCTTTCAGCCACGCGGTTTGGTAGCTAACAACTGCATAAGCCGCAGCGTGGGATTTGTTGAAACCGTAGTTGGCAAACTTCTCCAAAAGGTCGAAAACTTCCGACGCTTTCTTGGCAGGTACGCCGTTTTCCTTAGCGCCTTTTTCAAACTTGGGACGTTCTTTCGCCATCTCTTCGGCGATCTTCTTACCCATCGCACGGCGTAGCAAATCAGCGCCGCCTAGCGAGTAACCCGCCATGACCTGAGCGATCTGCATCACCTGTTCTTGGTAAACGATGATGCCTTGAGTTTCTTCAAGGATGTAGTCGATCAGCGGGTGAACTGACTCACGCTCTTTGAGACCGTTCTTTACCTCGCAATAGGTCGGAATATTCTCCATCGGACCGGGGCGATACAGCGCCACCAGAGCAACAATATCCTCGATACAGGTCGGCTTCATCCGCTTCAGAGCATCCATCATGCCCGAGCTTTCCACCTGAAACACCGCAACTGTCTTGGCTGATGCGTAAAGCTTATAACTCTTCGCATCATCAAGCGGGATCGCACCAATATCATCCACAGTGCCTGCTGGCGGTTGATAAAGCTCGGTGCCATCCGCCGCGACATGCAACTGTCGACCACTGGCCGTAATCTGCTCCATCGCGTTTTGAATGACCGTCAGTGTTTTGAGGCCAAGAAAGTCAAATTTCACCAGACCTGCTTGTTCGACCCATTTCATGTTGAATTGGGTTGCTGGCATATCAGAGCGCGGATCTTGGTAGAGTGGTACAAGCGCATCCAATGGACGGTCGCCAATCACCACCCCCGCCGCGTGGGTCGAGGCGTTACGTAAGAGCCCCTCAACTTGTTGACCATAATCAAGAAGGCGTTTGACCACCTCTTCATTGCGCGCCTCCTCACGCAAGCGCGGCTCATCGGCCAAGGCCTTTTCGATAGAAACCGGTTTCACACCTTCCACAGGGATCATCTTGGACAGACGATCCACTTGCCCATATGGCATCTGCAAAACACGCCCAATATCGCGCACCGCCGCTTTAGACAGCAAAGCACCAAAGGTGATGATCTGCCCCACTTTATCGCGGCCATATTTCTGTTGAACGTATTGAATGACCTCTTCGCGACGATCCATACAAAAGTCGATATCGAAGTCCGGCATGGAGACACGTTCAGGGTTCAGGAAACGCTCGAACAGCAACGAGTAGCGCAGTGGATCAAGGTCCGTGACAGTCAATGCATAAGCCACAAGCGACCCCGCACCAGACCCACGGCCCGGACCCACAGGTATATTGTTGTCCTTCGCCCATTGGATAAAATCGGCAACAATCAAAAAGTATCCAGGGAATCCCATGCCCTCGATAATGCCGAGTTCAAAATCGAGCCGTTCTTGATATTCCTCTACCGTCACCGCATGCGGGATCACCGCAAGACGCTTTTGCAGGCCTTCGTTAGCGATGCGGCGTAGCTCTGCCACCTCATCATCAGCGAACTTGGGAAGGATGGGATCACGGCGGTAGGCTTGGAAAGCGCAGCGTTTGGCGATCTCAATCGTATTTTCAATCGCTTCAGGCAAATCTGCGAACAGCGTGACCATCTCTTGCTGCGACTTGAAATAGTGCTGCGCGGTCAATTTGCGGCGTGGGTCTTGCTGATCAACATATGCACCCTCTGAAATACAAATCAGGGCATCATGGGCTTCATACATCGAGGACTTGGGGAAATAGACGTCGTTCGTTGCAACCAACGGAATACCCTTGGCATAGGCCATTTCAACAAATCCACGCTCGGAGAGGCGTTCCGCTTCCGGCTGTCCCCCATTCTCGGGATGGCGCTGGAGTTCCACATAGAGCCGATCTCCAAAGGCGCTGTGCATTTGATCCATCAGCGCTTCTGCCGCCGGGCGTTGCCCCCCTTGCAACAGTTTCCCAACCGCACCTTCAGGTCCGCCGGTGAGACAGATCAGGCCTGCGCTTCGTTCGGTTAACTCATCAATCGTTACCTGCGGCAACTGCCCGCCTTTATCCACATAAAGACAGGAATTGAGCTTCATCAGGTTCTCATAACCCTGTTCGTTCTGAGCTAGCAGCACTATTGGCGCAGGCGCTTTTTCACGCTCGCCCGGTTGGGCCTTGAGATAGGCGAGATCAACCTGACAGCCGACAATCGGTTGCACGCCTTTACCTGAAGCACCGACCGAGAACTCAAGCGCCGCGAAGAGGTTGTTGGTATCCGTCACGGCGACGGCGGGCATATCCATAGACACGCACAAATCAGGTAGCTTTTTCAGCCGCATTGCCCCTTCAAGAAGGGAATATTCAGTATGTGTGCGTAGGTGGATGAATCGAGGAGCATTTGTCATGCGACCACCCTACTTGCGTCGGCAAGGCAAGAAAATCGCTAAAGCACCGCGCACAAGAAAACTCTTGCCAGTTTCGGCAATCTTGCCAAATATGAGCGCGACCGCCCGTGTCGCTTCTACGCCGCATCGAAGCTGCGCATTCTGGGCAAATGGTACCGCGGCGGGCATATAGCATGAGCATCAAGTTTCTTCTGAACGGAGAGACGGTGGAGCTGACTGAGGACACACCCACAGTTACTCTGCTCGATTGGCTGCGCGAAACACGCGCGATGACGGGAACCAAAGAAGGCTGTAACGAAGGCGATTGCGGGGCGTGCACTGTCATGGTCACCGACGACAGCGGCGCGCGTGCGTTGAACGCTTGCATCCTTTTTCTGCCGCAACTGCATGGCAAAGCGGTGCGCACCGTTGAAGGATTTAGCGGCCCAGATGGCGCGCTACATCCGGTGCAAGAAGCCATGGTCGAGCACCACGGATCACAATGCGGGTTTTGCACACCCGGTTTCATCGGTTCAATGGTCACAGCGCACCGCAATGGGCGAAGCGATTTCGATGATGCATTGGCCGGAAACCTGTGTCGATGCACTGGCTATGCCCCGATCATTCGCGCCGCAGAAGCAGCGTCACATGCGAAAATACCAGATTGGGTCCAAGACATCCCACCCGAGGTTGGCGCAAGCGCCTTGTCCCCTGAAACCAGCGATGAACTGGCGGCTTGGTATGAAGCAAATCCTAACGGGACGCTCATTGCGGGTGCGACGGATGTGGGCCTTTGGGTCACCAAGCAACTCAAAGAGCTCACAGACATCGCGTTTTTGCATCGATGCCGCGACTTGCAGCACATCGTAGACCATGGGGATCATCTAAGGATTGGCGCTGGCGTCACGATGGCGCAACTTCTTCCCGTTTTGAAAGAACATCATCCGAGCTACGCTGAACTGGTGCGGCGCTATGGCTCCGAGCAAGTCCGCCAAGCGGCAACCCTTGGCGGCAACATCGCAAATGGATCCCCAATAGGGGACAATCCTCCTGCTTTGATCGCGCTTGGCGCAACGCTCCACCTTCGCAAAGGGGCGAGGCGGCGCGACATGCCGATTGAGGAATTTTTCATCCAGTACGGCAAACAAGATCGCGAAGCGGGTGAGTTTGTTGAGAGCATTACAATCCCTAAAAACGCAAGCGCGTTGCGTTGCTACAAACTGTCCAAACGCTTTGATCAAGATATTTCTGCGGTCTGCGGCTGCTTCAATATTGAGGTGTCAAACGGTGCGGTCACAAATGCGCGCATTGCTTATGGCGGCATGGCCGGAACTCCGATGAGGGCTGCAAAGGCCGAAAAGGCTTTGATCGGTCAAGCTTGGAGCGATGAAAATATGACCAAAGCCGCAGAAGCAATGGCCGATGATTTCACGCCGCTCACAGATATGCGCGCGTCTGCTGCGTATCGATTGCTTACGGCGCAAAACATGCTGCGACGCTACTTTGCCGAAGCTTCCGGCCTTAAGGTTTCTGTCTTGGAGGTAAAGGCATGAGCATTGCAAAACCTCTCCCCCATGACGCAGCAAAATTGCATGTGACGGGTGCGGCCAGATATGTGGATGACATCCCGACGCCACGCGGCACCTTGCATCTGGCTTTTGGTCAAAGCGAGATCGCACATGGGGAGATCCAGAGCCTTGATCTTTCCGCGGTGCGGTGTGCCGTTGGCGTGACTGGCGTTCTTACAGCAGATGATCTGCCCTTCGAAAATGACGTCAGCCCGTCTGCGCATGACGAGCCGCTCTTGGCAAAAGGATCGGTACATTATGTGGGACAACCCATCTTTTTGGTCGTTGCCACAACGCATTTGCACGCGCGCAAAGCTGTTCGTTTAGCGCGCGTTGAATATGTGGAAAAACCAGCCCTGATAAGTATCGACGATGCGCTCTCGGCAAATAGCCGTTTTGAGGACGGTCCGCGCATTTATCAAAAAGGCGACACAGCACGCGCTTTGGAAACCGCAGAACACACGATTGAAGGTGTGATTGAAATGGGTGCGCAAGAGCATTTTTATCTTGAGGGGCAAGCCGCTTTGGCACTGCCACAAGAAAATGCTGACATGGTTGTACATAGCTCAACGCAGCACCCAACTGAAATTCAGCACAAAGTTGCAGAAGCACTTGGCGTTCCTATGAACGCTGTGCGTGTCGAAGTGCGTCGTATGGGAGGTGGCTTTGGTGGCAAAGAAAGCCAAGGCAATGCACTGGCTGTTGCTTGTGCTGTTGCCGCGCGCGCCACAGGGCAGCCTTGTAAGATGCGATACGACCGCGATGACGATATGGTTATTACAGGAAAACGTCATGATTTTCGTATCGCTTACAAAGCAGGTTTTGATGCGGATGGGCGCGTCAGTGGCGTTGATTTCATCCAATATGCACGATGTGGCTGGGCGCAGGATCTCTCTTTGCCTGTTGCGGACCGTGCAATGCTTCATTCAGACAACGCCTATTTGCTTGAAAACGCGCGTATCGAAAGCCACCGTCTGAAAACAAACACGCAAAGTGCTACGGCGTATCGTGGCTTTGGCGGGCCCCAGGGCATGCTAGGGATCGAGCGTGTGATGGACCACGTTGCCCACACGCTTGGGAAGGATCCTTTAGACGTACGGCGCGTCAATTACTATCGTGACAGGGCATTTGAGGGTTCTGGAGCCTCCGGCGGGAGTTTATCTGGAAAAATGAAGTCACAGACAACGCCCTATGGCATGGAGGTCGAAGACTTCATCCTTCACGAAATGACAGAAACCTTGGCGCAGTCTTCAGATTATGAAGCGCGGCGAGAGGCCATCAAAACATGGAACGCCGACAATCCAATTTTAAAAAAGGGGATCGCGCTCACACCTGTGAAGTTCGGGATTTCATTTACACTAACGCATCTTAATCAGGCCGGTGCATTGGTGCATGTCTATGCAGACGGCTCTGTGCATTTGAACCATGGTGGCACAGAAATGGGACAGGGCTTGTTCCTTAAAATCGCGCAAGTTGCAGCTTCACGGTTTGGCATTGATGTGAGCAAGGTAAAGATCACCGCCACCGATACGGGCAAGGTGCCCAACACCTCGGCCACGGCTGCCTCATCAGGGACGGATTTAAACGGGATGGCCGTGCAAGCGGCCTGTGACACGATCAAAGCGCGGTTGAGCCAGTTTTTAGCCAAACACTATGCTTTGCCTGACGAAGACGTCTGTTTCGAAAATGGGAGTGTGCAGATAGGTGAACATGTGTTGGCCTTTGCCGATGTCGCAAAGCTCGCATACGAAAATCGCATTTCGCTATCTGCAACAGGGTTTTACAAAACACCGAAAGTCGCTTGGGACAGGATCAAAGGACAAGGACGTCCGTTTTTCTATTTCGCTTATGGAGCGTCGGTAAGTGAAGTCGTGATTGATACGCTGACGGGCGAAAACCGAATTTTGCGCACAGATATTTTGCACGACGCGGGCGCATCTTTGAACCCTGCGCTAGACATTGGGCAGGTCGAGGGCGGCTATGTGCAAGGCGCGGGTTGGTTGACGATGGAAGAGCTGGTTTGGGACGATAAAGGGGTTCTGCGGACCCATGCGCCATCGACTTACAAAATTCCTGCGTGCTCTGATCGCCCTGATATTTTCAACGTTTCCCTTTGGCAGGGTTCGAATTCCGAAGAGACGGTCTATCGTTCAAAAGCTGTCGGGGAACCACCGTTTATGCATGGGATTTCAGCACTTATGGCTTTATCGGATGCAATATCATCTTGTGGGGCCAGCTATCCGGCGCTTGATGCTCCGGCCACGCCTGAACGCATCTTGGACACGGTTGAGCGGGTGAAACGTGGGGTTTGATGTGCAAGAACTTGCGAGCGCGGTTGCACAGCATGGACGTGTAGCACGTGTCGCCATTGCAGGGATTCAAGGATCGTCACCGCGCGAAGTTGGAGCGGCAATGCTTGTCTGGCGCAACGGACAAAGCGGTACGATTGGCGGCGGCGCTTTAGAATTTGAACTCGCCAAGTCGGCATTGAACGTGAATGGAAAGCGCCTAAGCCGTCATGCACTTGGGCCTGAGCTGGGTCAGTGCTGCGGTGGTGCTGTCCAGATTGTGACAGAAGTATTTGATCAAAATACGCTTCCGAAGGCGCATCACGGGATAATTGCTCGTGCCGTTGATGGATCAGACACGATGCCTTTGCGCGTTCAAAAACTGCTTATGGATGCGCGTGGGGGGGCCGTGATCGACACTCAACTTTGCCAAGGTTGGTTCATTGAAGCGGAACATAAAGCCACGCGTGAATTGTGGATTTGGGGCGCGGGGCATGTCGGACGTGCGCTTGTAAACACCCTTGCGCCTTTGCCGGACTTCGCGACGACCTGGATTGATACCAGCGAGGATCGCTTCCCGAGCGATGTTCCTTCGGGTGTTAAGCAAGTTCCGGCGCACACTCCGGCGGTACTGGTCAAGCATGCACCTGCCTGTGCTGAGCATATCATCCTGACCTATTCACACGCACTTGATCTTGAACTGTGTCATCAACTGCTCTTGCACGACTTTCGGTTCGCGGGGCTGATCGGGTCAAAAAGCAAATGGGCGCGTTTTCAAAGTCGTCTCGCCGCACTTGGCCACCAGAACGCACAAATTACGCGCATAACCTGTCCAATTGGGAACCCGAGCTTAGGCAAACATCCGCAAGCTATTGCGATTGGGGTGGGCTCTTCTTTATTGAGGACGTCACAGAGTGTGGCACAAACACAAAGGAACTCAGCGTGAGCGACCCACTTCTACGCTTGAGCGGCCTGACAAAGGCCTACCCCGGGGTTGTCGCCAACAGCGACGTCTCGTTCGACATTCATGCAGGGGAAGTTCACGCTTTGCTTGGTGAGAACGGGGCCGGAAAATCGACGCTGGTCAAAATGATATATGGTTTAGTGAAACCTGACACGGGCCGTATGACGCTTAATAGTGCGCCTTTTGCGCCCAGCGCACCAAGTGCGGCGCGCCTGTCTGGTGTCGCCATGGTGTTCCAGCATTTCTCGCTTTTTGATGCGCTTAACGTCGCAGAGAATATCGCGTTGGGGATGGAGAATGCCCCAAAGCAACGCGATCTAGCTGCCAAGATCAAAGAGGTCTCTCATCAATACGGACTGCCGCTTGATCCATATATGCGGGTCGGTGATCTTTCTGCTGGTGAAAGACAGCGTGTCGAAATCATTCGCTGTCTTTTGCAAAACCCGAAACTTTTGATCATGGATGAGCCAACATCGGTTCTGACGCCGCAAGAGGTGGAAATACTGTTCAAGACCCTGCGCCAACTCAAGGCGGAAGGTACAGCGATCCTTTATATTTCGCACAAGCTAGAGGAAATTCGCAGCCTGTGTGACACCGCCACAATCCTGCGTTTGGGTCAGAAAGTCGCGACATGTACGCCTGCGGACACCAGCGCCAAAGAGCTTGCTGAAATGATGGTTGGCGAAACGCTACACGTGCCTGAACGTGCAGCGGGCGCATTTGGTGAGGTTCTTCTTGATGTGAAGGACTTATCGCTTCGCGCCCCAACCGAATTTGGCACGGCGTTGAAGAACGTGACCTTTAAAGTGCGCGCTGGAGAAATTTTGGGTATTGGTGGTGTGGCGGGCAACGGTCAGGACGAATTGCTAGGCGCTTTGTCTGGTGAAGTGAGCAGCAGCAACGCGGTAAGCCTGCGCGGGAACGACATTAGCAAGCTTGGCCCGCAGCAGCGACGCGCGCTTGGAGTTCTAGCAGCGCCAGAGGAACGACTTGGCCATGCAGCTGTGCCTGACATGAGCCTGAGCGAGAATGCTTTGCTATCCGCCGCAGTGCGCAAGGACATGATGAGCTTTGGTTTTGTGAATTGGGGCAAGGCAAAGTCCTACGCGGAGCATGTCATCAACGAATTTGACGTGCGCACGCCCGGCGCGGGGAACGCGGCGCGCTCGCTCTCTGGGGGTAACTTACAGAAATTTGTGATCGGTCGCGAAGTGTTGCAAGATCCAGATGTGTTGATTGTAAACCAGCCCACGTGGGGGGTGGATGCCTCAGCGGCAGCAGCAATCCGGCAATCCTTGATGGATCTTGCTGAAAAAGGCGCTGCACTGGTTGTCATCTCTCAAGACTTGGACGAGCTGATGGAAATCTCAGATCACTTTGCTGCATTGAATGAAGGGCGCTTGTCTTCGATCCGCCCGGTTCACGAACTAAACGTCGAAGAGATTGGCCTGATGATGGGCGGCGTTCACGACAGCATGGAGGGTGCCGCATGATCCGCCTCGAAAAGCGCGCTCAACCAAGTCAGTTCTGGACGTTCGCCACACCCTTTTTAGCGGTGATCCTGACTATGATCGTTGGTGGCATCATGTTCGCAGCGCTTGGCAGCGATCCTTTTGAAGCAATCCGCACGATCTTTTGGGACCCGTTATTTAGTGAACAATTCGCCGCCTATTCACGTCCGCAATTGCTGGTGAAAGCTGGCCCGCTGATCCTAATTGCAATCGGCCTTTCAATGGGCTTCAAAGCAGGCATATGGAACATCGGAGCCGAAGGGCAATACATCATGGGTGCCATTTGCGGTGCGGGGATGGGGCTTGCTTTCTACCCGATGGAGAGTGCCCTCATCTTCCCGTTTATGATCCTTGCTGGCGCGCTTGGGGGCTGGGCTTGGGCGATGATACCCGCGGTTCTAAAAACGCGCTTTGGTACGAATGAAATCCTCGTCTCCTTGATGCTGGTTTATGTTGCCGAAGCTTTGCTGGCGTCTGTTGCGTCTGGTTTGTTAAAGAACCCTGATGGCATGGGCTTTCCCGGCAGCCGTAATCTGGCGCAAATCCCATCCACGGCGAACCTCGAAATTATCCAAGGCACGGGAATGCATTACGGCGTACTTACTGCATTCATTGCGGTGATCTTTGCGTATATTTTGCTTTCGCGCCACATGCTTGGTTTTCAAATCCGCTTGACGGGTGAGGCGCCGCGCGCCGCGCGTTTTGCAGGCGTGAACCCGACACGCATCGTGTTTTTGTGTCTGGGTCTTGCTGGTGCTCTTGCAGGGATGGCAGGCATGTACGAGGTTTCTGGTCCTGCAGGTCAAATCACCATCGACTTCAATTCTGGTTATGGGTTCACTGCGATCATCGTCGCGTTCTTGGGTCGCCTGCACCCCATTGGCATCCTTTTCGCGGGCCTCTTGATGGCACTCACCTACATCGGCGGTGAGCTTGCGTCGCTCATGCTTGGCATCCCGTCAGCTGCCATTCAATTGTTCCAAGGGATGCTCTTGTTCTTCCTTTTGGCAACGGATGTGTTCATCAACTTCCGCATAAGACTAACTTCTGGGGAGACTGCATAATGGACCTTTCTTCCATCAACCCTGCCCTTCTCATCGCGTCGCTTATGGTGTCTGCGACACCAATTTTGCTCGCTGCGCTTGGTGAGCTTGTTGTCGAAAAATCAGGTGTTTTAAACCTCGGTGTTGAAGGCATGATGATCACTGGTGCGATCTGTGGTTTTGCGATTGGCGTCAACACAGGCTCGCCCGTGCTTGGCTTTATGTTCGCGGCTGTCTGTGGCGCATTGTTGTCTTTGGCCTTCGGAATTCTCACACAATATTTGCTTTCTAACCAAGTTGCGACAGGGCTTGGCCTTACCCTTGTTGGGCTCGGTTTAAGTTCACTGATTGGTAAGCCTTATGAAGGTATCAAATCGCCAACCTTGCAAAAGATGGAGCTGCCGATTCTCTCTGATATTCCCATTGTTGGACCGATGCTGTTTTCGCATGATCCGATGGTTTACTTATCTGTCGCGCTTGTTGCGGCCACTTGGGCGGTGCTGAAATATACGCGCGCTGGCCTGATCCTGCGCGCTGTTGGCGAAAGCCATGATGCAGCCCATGCGCTTGGCTACAAAGTGGTGCGTATTCGTATCCTCGCGATCCTTTTTGGCGGTGCTTGTGCTGGCTTGGCGGGGGCTTACATCAGCCTTGTTCGAGTGCCGCAATGGACGGAAGGTATGACCGCTGGCGCTGGCTGGATCGCTCTTGCGATTGTTGTTTTTGCAAGCTGGAAACCATGGCGTGTGCTGATTGGTGCCTATCTTTTTGGCGGAGTCACTGTCTTACAGCTGAATCTACAGGCCGCTGGTGCTAAGGTCCCGATCGAGGTCTTGTCGATGTCGCCCTATCTGATAACTATTGCTGTGCTCGTGATCATCTCGGCGCGCGGCAATCATGGCGCGCCCGCTGCACTGGGCAAGATTTTCCACGCCTCTCGGTAAGAGCGGCAAAACACAGTCATCCACAGGGGAATGCATCACATGAAACGCAGAACACTACTGGCAAGCGCAGCTGTCGCGCTCGCGCTCACAGGCACCGCATTTGCGGACGGTCACGCTAAAACCAAGGTTGGTTTCGTCTATGTTGGCCCTGTCGGCGACGGCGGCTGGACATATGAGCACAACAAAGGTCGCCTCGCGGTGGAAGAGCACTTCGGCGATAAGGTTGAAACCGTATTTCAGGAAAGTGTCCCTGAAGGTGCCGATTCCGAGCGTGTGATGACGCAAATGGCGCTTTCAGGCGCTGATCTTATCTTCACAACATCCTTTGGCTACATGGACCCGACGATCAATGTTGCGGCGAAGTTCCCTGACGTGAAGTTCGAGCATGCAACAGGCTACAAGCAAGCGGACAACGTCTCTGTCTATTCCGCACGTTTCTATGAGGGCCGCGCTGTTCAGGGCCATATTGCAGGCAAGATGACAAAGACCAACAAAGTTGGCTACATCGCATCTTTCCCAATTCCTGAGGTTATTCGCGGCATCAACTCTGCGTATATCCACGCGAAAAAAGTGAACCCTGATGTCGAGTTTTCTATTGTTTGGGCTTACACGTGGTTCGATCCTGCGAAAGAAGCAGACGCCGCACAAGCGTTGATCGAACAAGGCGCAGACGTGATCTTACAGCACACAGACTCAACCGCGCCACAAGCTGCGGCTGAAGCAGCAGGCAATGTTGTCACATTCGGCCAAGCATCCGACATGGCAGAATTCGGCCCCTTCCCACGCGTATCTTCTATCATTGATGACTGGGCACCCTACTACATCGCCCGCACACAAGCTGTGATGGACGGCACATGGGAAAGCACATCCACATGGGATGGGATCGGCGCCGGCATGGTTGCCATCGGTGAAATTTCTGATGCGGTGCCTGCGGAGGTCAAAGCCGAAGCACTGGCAATGATCGACGCATTGGCGGACGGCAGCTATCACGCATTCACAGGCCCAATCAACAAGCAGGACGGTTCAGCCTGGCTTGCAGAAGGTGAGACCGCTGACGACGGCACGCTTGCAGGCATGTCTTTCTATGTTGAAGGTATCACAGGTGAAATTCCAAACTAAGCTTTGGATTGCTTGACCTAAATAGGGCCTCGCTTGGAACCAAGCGGGGCCTTTTCTTTTGGGTGTTTCACGCTTCGTAAAGTGCGGATCTCATTGTTCACGAATTGACCACGCAACTGAAGTGAAAGCGCTCGAACGCGTTGTAAAGTTATACTTAAATAAGCATGATCCCACCCTAAACGGAGCATATCATGTCCACTTTCTTTTCAAGCATCCCAATCTGGGTGTTTCCGCTTTTCCTACTGCTGCTCATCCTTGGACTGCGCGCAAGCAAGACGCGGCGGGTTCCCATCGCGGTTATATATGCGCTGCCGTTGCTAGGCATTTTAACCCTTAACAATATCGTCTCTTTAGAAGCGCCAAGTTGGATTTGGCTCATGGCTGCACTTGCCTATGGCATTGGCATTTTCTTTGGGATGCGCTGGCAAAAAGATTGGATCATCTCGTTTCAAGGAAGAACAGTCGAACTTCAGGGCGAGTGGATCACACTAAGCGCCATGATGCTGATCTTTATGGCCGGTTTTGTGAACGGTTTCCTAACAGATACTCTGCCAGAGCTTACCAAATCCGCCTTGTTCTTGGTGTTTTTCACTGCCTTCACCTGTGCCCCCGCAGGTCAGTTCTTGGGGCGCGCGATAACCACGCTTCGCAGTTCGCGCTAACCCCCTTTTCAAAACCCCTAAGCGCGTGCCATTTTAACACGATGACAGATATGCAAACCCTGAACGGAACCGCCGCGAGCTCTTTTGCTTTTGGTACAATGCAATTTGGCGGCACCGCCGATAGCACCGCAAGCGCAGAGATGTTTGATGCCTGCGTCAAAGCTGGAATAAACCACTTTGACACTGCCTATATTTACACCGACGGCGCATCCGAGAAAATACTGGGAAAACTCGCGCAAGACACGCGTGACGATCTGATAATTGCCACCAAAGTCGCCTACGATGGCAACGGCGACCCTGCAAAATTACAAGCAGATTTTGATGTATCGCGGGAACGTCTGGGGATGGAGTGTGTCGATATTCTATATCTTCACATGCACGTAGGCGACAATCTTGCTGCATCAATAGAATGGCTCGCCAACCAACAGCAGCAAGGCAATCTGCGCTACATCGGCCTTTCCAATTTCGCGGCATGGCAAGTCATGGACGCGATTGCACATGCCAAAGAGAACGGCACGCGCATCGACATCATGCAGCCAATGTATAATCTGGTAAAACGTCAGGCAGAGGTGGAAATCCTACCGATGTGTATGGCGCAAGGCATTACCTGCGCGCCCTACTCACCGCTCGGCGGCGGACTTTTGACAGGTAAGTATAGCGAAAATAGTGAAGGTCGGCTTAACAGTGATCCCCGATATAACGAACGCTATTCGCTTTCGTTTATGCACGAAACAGCCGCAGCTTTGGCGAAACATGCCGCAGCACGCGCGATCCATCCCGCAACCTTGGCCGCCGCTTGGGTGGCGCATCATCCGGCAGCACCCGTGCCACTCTTGTCTGCGCGTTCGGTTGCGCAGTTAAAGCCATCGCTAGATGCGCTCGGCTACCGAATGGACGATGCTGAGTACAAAGAGATCAGCGCGCTCAGCCCTACACCACCGCCGGCCACAGATCGTTGGGAAGAACGCGCATGACGCTACCCGCAACTGCAAGCATCACGGAACGAATGGACGATGGTCGTCTCGTCGCACCGTCTGCCGAAAAGAATGTGAATGCGCTTTGCCAAGTCTTGCGCGACTTTGCCCCGAAGGAAGGGCGCGCAATTGAACTGGCAAGCGGAACAGGCCAGCATTGCGTGGCTTTTGCCAAGGTTTGTCCAAACCTCATTTGGGTGCCCACCGATATTGATGACGCGCGTCTGGCCTCGATCGCGATCTATGTGAGTGAGGCGCAGCTCGATAACCTGACATTGCCCGTCAAGCTGGACGCCAGCGCAGCCGGTTGGAGCGCAAGCACAGGACCCCTCAATCTAATTGTTCTGGTGAACTTACTTCATCTGATCACTGCTGACGCTGCGCGCACGCTTATCCAAGAAGTTGCGCAAGCGCTCGCGCCCGGTGGCATGTTCTTGCTCTATGGGCCGTTCAAATGCGATGGCGCATTGACCTCCGTTGGAGATGCGCGTTTTCATGAAAGCCTGCTCACTGCAGATCCAAAAATTGGCTATAAAGACGACACTGATATTCTGACTTGGGTCAATCAAAATGGTTTGGCCGTCAATGAAATTCTTGAAATGCCCGCAAATAATTTGAGCTTTTTAATTCGTAAACCGGAGTAACCCACAATGACATTGACCCGACGCGCAACCCTTGCGGGGCTTGTAAGCGTGCCTTTGCTTGCCGCCCCTTCGCTTTTGCTTGCCCGCTCCACGTTTCGTGACAATGATCCGGTTAATTTCGGCCCACGCGGCCCGTCGTCATTTCCGGTGCACGGCATTGATGCTGCGCGCTTTCAAGGACAAATGAATTGGCGTCAAATTCGTCGACAGGGCATTCGGTTCGCGTGGCTTAAAGCGACCGAGGGGGGAGATTTACTCGATCCTGAATTCAAAGCCAACTGGCGCGCCGCCAAACGCGCGCGCGTGCCCGTTGGAGCCTATCATTTCTATTATTTCTGCACGGATCCCGACACACAGGCCAAATGGTTTATCAAGAACGTGCCGCGCCTGCGTGGTGGCATGCCACCTGTGCTTGATCTGGAATGGAACCCGTTTTCTCCGACCTGCACTTTGCGACCACCTGCCGCAGAAGTCCGCCGTGTCGCCAATCGCTTTATCAAAATCGTTGAACGTCACTATCAAACCCGCGTCGTCGTTTACACCGCTCCTGATTTCTGGGAACGCAACGATGTCGCGCGACTGAAACGTGATTTTTGGCTGCGCTCTACCGCAAATCACGTCGAACAACGCTATCGCGTCAGAGGTTGGCGTTTCTGGCAATACACAGCCACAGGTGTGTTGGACGGCGTCGAAAAAGAGATAGATCTGAACTGTTTTAACGGCACGGAAGCCCAATGGAAACAATGGCGCGATGCACGCGCTGTTCGCTGACCAGACAACCTAAAGGGCGACTATCGCCGCCCTTGTACCCGTTAAATGCCATTGAAATTGCTTAGCCGTCTACGCGGATTGTTGTGTTTTTAGGATCATAAGGGCTGTCCTCGACCACCTCAGCATCCCAAAGTTCGTTGAGCATCTTCACCTTTAGCTTTTGTCCAACAACCGCCAACTCGGGCGATACATATCCCATTCCAATCGACTTCCCAAAGTGCACAGAATATCCGCCAGAGGTAAGACGCCCCACTTTGGTCTCACCATCATAAAGCGCTTCGCGGCCCCAAGGATCTGCATCGCTCGGTCCATCAATCAACAGCGTCACACACTTTGAACGTATGCCAATCGCCTCCATCTCCGCCTTACCATTGAAGCCTTTCGTGAGATCAATGAAACGCGGCAAATCTGCCTCCGCAGGTGTCGCATCACGGCCCAGCTCATTGCCAAACGCGCGGTAGGACTTTTCCTGACGCAACCAGTTTTGCGCACGCGCACCGACCAGCTTCATACCGTGCCGCTCTCCCGCTTTTTCAAGCAGATCAAAGAGGTAGTTCTGCATTTCCATCGGGTGATGCAGCTCCCAGCCTAGCTCTCCTGTATAGGCAACTCGGATCGCATTCACAGGGCACATGCCCAACTCGATCTGACGCGCAGATAGCCACGGGAACCGCTTGTTGCTCAAAGCTGTCGCAGAATCCGCGTCCTTGATCACAGCATTCAAAACATCACGTGACTTAGGACCTGCGATTGCAAACACACCCCATTGCGTTGTGACATCTTGAATTTCAATGTAGCCAAACTCAGGCGCTTTGTCCTGCGCACATTTGCGCAGGTAATCGGCATCATAGGCTGTCCAAGCCCCTGCGCTTACAAGATAATAATCGCTCTCACCATTGCGAACGATTGTATATTCCGTACGCGTTGTCCCCGCTGGAGTGAGCGCATAGGTCAGATTGATCCGCCCAATCTTTGGCAATTTGTTACACGTAAACCAATCAAGGAATGCCGTCGCACCAGGCCCTTTGACCACGTGTTTGGTAAAGGCCGTCGCATCAATAAGGCCAACGCCTTCGCGAATTGCCTTCGCTTCCTCAACCGCATGCTGCCACCAATCACCTCGGCGGAAAGAACGGCTTTCTTCATCGAAGTTATCCGGGGCATCCAAAGGCCCGTAATAGTTCGGACGCTCCCAACCATTCACAAAGCCAAACTGCGCACCACGTGCTTTCTGACGGTCATAAGCAGGGGCCGTACGCAACGGACGACACGCAGGACGCTCTTCATCGGGATGGTGCAAAACATAGACGTGATCGTAGCACTCTTCGTTCTTGCGTGCGGCAAACTCGGTCGTCATCCAATCGCCATAGCGCTTGGGATCAAGGCTCGCCATGTCGATCTCGGCCTCTCCCTCAACCATCATTTGTGCGAGATAATAGCCCGTGCCGCCCGCCGCAGTGATGCCAAAGGAAAAGCCCTCAGCAAGCCACATATTGCGAAGACCCGGCGCAGGGCCAACAAGTGGGTTACCATCTGGTGTATAACAGATCGGACCGTTGAAATCGTCCTTAAGACCGCTTTCTTCGCAAGACGGCATCCGGTGGATCATCGCCATATACTGATCTTCGATCCGCTCAAGATCGAGGGGGAACAAGTCAGCGCGGAAGCTATCCGGCACACCATGTTCAAACACCGCAGGCGCGTTCTTCTCGTAGACGCCAAGAATCCAACCACCGCGTTCCTCTCGCACATAGCTTTGCGCATCCGCGTCGCGGATCACTGGATGCTCTGGATTGCCATCCTTGCGCCATTGCTGAAGTGCGGGGTCAACGTCAGTGACAATGAACTGATGCTCAACAGGGATCGCAGGAATCTTGATGCCTAGCATCTTGGCAGTACGCTGCGCATGGTTTCCAGATGCCGTCACAACATGTTCTGCGGTGATGACCACCTGCTCATCAGACGCGATCAGATTACCGCCCTTTTCGATCATCTTGGAGCAGGTCACATTCCAATGTGTGCCGGTCCATTCAAAGCTATCCGCTTGCAAACGGCGGACAATCTCAACACCTCGTTGACGCGCGCCCTTGGCCATCGCCATGGTCACGTCCGCAGGGTTAATGTAGCCATCCGTCGCATGGTACAAGGCGCCCTCAAGCGTCTCGGTGTTGATCAACGGCCAGCGCGCTTTGATCTCATCGGGCGTCAAGAATTCGTAAGGCACACCACAGGTTTCCGCCGTAGAGGCATAAACCATGTATTCGTCCATACGCTCTTTGGTTTGTGCCATGCGCAAGTTGCCAACAACTGCGAAGCCTGCGTTCAGCCCTGTTTCCGCCTCTAGCTCTTTGTAAAAATCGACAGAATACTGATGAATGTGGGTTGTCGCAAAACTCATATTGAACAAAGGCAGCAAACCCGCGGCATGCCAGGTCGATCCTGACGTCAGCTCGTCACGTTCAAGAAGCATGACATCATCCCAACCCGCTTTAGCAAGATGATACGCGATGGAGGTTCCGACAGCACCGCCGCCGACAACAAGAGCTTTGACCTGAGTTTTCATGATCTGCGATTCCCTGAGATGCACTTTCATCCCTTGTCGCAAATGTCGCAGACGCGCGCAGGGTCAGGCCGACGCAAAACCGCTGGAAACCGACCTTAACTTACAGCTTTGCCTGTCCCGCCTCTGTGGCAGAGAAACGCTGTACATCCATATCATCCGGATTTTCTTGCTCTGGCGCATCCATCGTTTGTGAAAGCTTGTCCAACTGCGCTTTCGCATCACGCAGTTTCTGCGCGATATTAGAGGTGCGCATCGCTTCATTCGTGATGCAATGTGTATTGAGCGGCTCAACCGCGATCAAAGCGCCGCGCGCTCCTGCGCTTGAGATGACGCCACGTTTAATCAACATCGCATTCAACTCTCGCGCGATCGCCCCATCGACGCGCAACAAACGCTGCAGCATCTCTGGCGAACAGCGATTGTGGGCACGCGCCAACAATTTCGCTGTCGCATAATGTGAAACCGCTGTCTGAGACACCGCACTTGGTGCAACCGAGGCAACGACAGGCAAGGCATGTGCGGCAAACAATGCAGCAAGCGAAGCGGTAAAAGAACGTCTATTCATATTACAGATATGGTGTTGCGAATGGCTCGCAACAAGGTGCACCGCCAATTTAGCAGCAACCCCATCCTTCATTTTTCAAAATAAACTCATTCCCCCAGCGCAACCCCTTCGCGCCGTGGATCAGCACCCCCAAGCAGGCTTTTGCCGATTGAAATGGCATGAATTCCTGAATTTAAATCCCGAATGTTCACCTTATAGCCAAGCGCTTCAAGCTCTGGTGCCAATGTTTCCATCCCACTACCCGCTTCCAGATCATAGGTACCAAAACGGTTCACCGCGTGCCCGTAAGACACCGCCTGTTGCACGTCCATTCCCCAATCCAGATGCGCCACGATCGTTTTTGCAACGTAGCCGATAATTCTGCTTCCTCCTGGACTGCCAACAATCAAAACAGGTTTACCATCTTTGAGCACAATCGTAGGTGCCATGGACGAACGCGGACGTTTTCCCGGTGCAACAGCATTTGCAATCGCAACACCATCCTTGTGAGAGCGAAATGAAAAATCTGTCAGTTCATTGTTCAGCAGAAACCCCCGCACCAGCAGTCTTGAGCCAAACGCATTTTCAATCGTTGTCGTCATGGAAAGCGCGTTACCATAGCTATCAACAATGGAAATATGTGAGGTCGACGGCAGCTCGATGCTCTCATCATCGGCCCAAAGCAGAGTATGATCAAACGCTGGCATCCCGGCGTTTACTGAGCCAAGCGCAGGCCCGCCATCCAGTGCTTCAGCCCTCAAGGCCAGATACTCAGGATCAACCAACCCTTTTACCGGCACAGGCACAAAATCACTGTCGGCCATGTAACGCCCACGATCCGCAAACGCGAGGCGGGATGCATCCCCGATCAAACGCCAGCTCTGTGGATTTTCCGCCCCCAAAGCTGCAAGATCATAAGAGTCTAGCATTCCAAGGATTTGCCCAACCGTCAAAGCACCAGATGAGGGTGGCCCCATCCCACAAACCTCATGCTCGCGATAACTCGCACAGACGGGTGCACGCTCTTTGACTTCATACCCTGTCATGTCAGCCATGCTTAAAACGCCGGGATTCCCGGTGGTGTTTCGAACCGTCCGCACAATATCTCGCGCGATGTCACCACTATAAAAATTCGTCGTCCGGTTTTGCGCAAGGTCGCGTAACGTTTCTGCATAATCGGGGTTGCGCAGCACTTTGCCCTCTTTCAAAGGCGCGCCCAAAGGATAGAAATACGCAGCCGCAGCACCAAACCTTACAAGACGATCAGCGTCGCGCGCGATCATTCCAGCCAACCGCTGGGATACTTTGAAACCGCCAGCCGCAAGCGCAATGCCGTCCTCAAACAGCGTATCCCATTTCTGGTTGCCCCATTTCTGATGCGCGTGCTCCATCAGCGCTGGCGTTCCTGGCACCCCAACAGAACGTCCACCGACCACAGCATCCCAAAACTTCAAAGGGTCACCATTCTCATCCTGAAACAGACGCGGCGTCGCTTCGGCAGGTGCGGTTTCGCGACCATCAAGTGTGGTGAGCGCACCGCTCTCGGCATCGTACCAAACCAGAAATGCGCCACCACCAAGACCAGAACTTTGCGGCTCAACCAAACCAAGCACCGCTTGCACTGCCACCATCGCATCCGCGGCTGTCCCACCACGCGCAAGGACTTTTGCACCGGCTTGCGACGCTAAGGGGTTGGCGGCAACAATCATCCAATCCTGCGCTTCAACCGGCGCACCAGAAGCTTTGGAATTTAGTGAAATCGTCGTCTCAGGTTGCACTGCATCCGCAGCTTCCTGAGCGAGCAAAGCAAAGGGCGCAAGCAGCGCCAATCCTGTTGAAATCAACTTCTGGCGCATAGTCTTGTCCCCCTATATCTGCTTTATAACATGCCCGGTACAACCTGATCCGGCGGGCGATGCCCATCCGCAAAGGTCTTGATATTAATGATAACTTTCTCACCCATTTCCAGGCGACCCTCTTGTGTAGCCGATCCCATGTGCGGCAACAGCACAACATTTGGCAGACCTTGCAAATCTGGATTCACTTCGGTTCCGTGCTCGTACACATCCAGCCCAGCCCCCGAAATATCTCCGGCTTTCAGCATTCGCGTCATCGCGTTTTCATCAATTACTTCACCTCGCGAAGTGTTAACCAACACCGCACTCGGTTTCATCAATTTCAGGCGGCGCGCATTCAAAAGGTGGAAGGTCGAAGGCGTGTGCGGGCAATTCACCGAAATCACATCCATCCGCGCGACCATCTGATCAAGGCTTTCCCAATAGGTCGCCTCAAGCGCGTCCTCGACTTCAGGCCGCAAACGACGCCTATTGTGGTAATGGATTTGCATCCCGAATGCCCGCGCGCGCTGCGCCACGGCTTGTCCAATGCGCCCCATTCCTAGAATTCCCAGACGACGCCCGCTGACGCGTCCACCCAGTAAAGCCGTCGGGGCCCATCCGCCCCATTCACCAGATTGCATAACGCTTAGCCCCTCAGGGATGCGCCGCGTCACTGCCAATAACAGTGCCATTGTCATATCGGCAGTGTCATCCGTTAGCACGCCAGGCGTGTTCGACACCAAAATACCCCTTTGGCGCGCCGTGGCGACGTCAATGTGATCGACGCCAACACCATAGTTTGCGATCAACTTCAAACGCGGGCCTGCCCCGGCAAGCAAGGCTGCATCAATTTCATCAGTGACCGTAGGCACCAAAATATCAGCTGTTTTGACTGCTTCAGTCAACTCAGCCCGCGACATCGGGGCGTCATCATCGCGCAAGCGTACATCGAACAGCTCTTTGATCCGTGTCTCCACCGCCTCCGGCAGGCGTCGCGTCACGACAACACTTAAGCGTTCTGATGGCATCTTGCTCTCCTTGCGGCTTTTCAAACAGGCTATTG
>NZ_CBFHVK010000008.1:0-185402 GCF_965659345.1 Planktotalea sp.
GCCTGAGGAAGGTAAAAATCCACCCGTTCATCATTAGGGTTAGCAACCAGCTTCTTCGGGGCATTCAACTTTTTAAACAGTGGATATTCTGGCACCAGTAGGCTTTGAAGAAACTTAAGGCTCGGTAACTCTATTGGCAGAATTGTATAAAAAAACTTTAGAGCTGGATTGTTTTCGAAGGTACCACCTCGAATGGTATGTTCCCATTTTGGCGTACTGTCTGAGATAAGACGCAGCGGCTGCCCCAGAAACTCTTTCCAATCAATATCTTCTTCGCCTCGGTGAGGTAGGATTAAATCCAGAAGTTGTGGAGCAGGCCGAGTGGGCGCTCCCCTTGTGAGTAAATCAAAAGTATTTGCGACGAAGGAAGGTACGGGAGCAGGTCTAGATTTCAAGCCATCAACTTCGAAAAGAATGTCTCCGGGAAAATATCCAGCACAGAATGATGGCACTTTAAATCTCCTTTGAACTGTTATTTTTCACTGTCGAAAAGGTCCAATCTGCCAGACTTACTTTGCTTTTCCGTTTTGAATTGATCCATGACGAAATCATCACTGATTATTTTTTAGCGTTAAAATGGAATATCATCACCATTTAACATTGCTGAACTATTGGGATCACCCATCTCATCACTAATCGAATAAACTCGCTCTTCAGATGAAGTATTGCGAGTTACCTTCCATGCCTTCACATCAGTATACCAACGGCCATTATACTCTCTACTTTCGAGGTCGACTGACACCTCAACACTCTCACCTTGCTGAATTGCAAACTGCTCGACCTTCTCACCCCAAACAATGAAGCAAACCTTTTTCGGGTACTGACCATCTGTCTGCAAAACATACTCTTGCTTCCGCCACTCACCATTAGACGACTGACCCGACTTCAAAGGCAGACACTCAATAATTTTTCCACTAATTTCCATCTGTGATTAATCCTCTTCGCTTCGGTGTCTATCGTTGGTGTGGCTTATATATGCGCGTCGATTAAGGCGCTCAAACGATCCACTAAATCTTTTGTTGAGTTCGCACCATTTACGACGACAACGATACTTCTGCTACCGCGCGTCACATAGACAGCAGCACAAAAACCAGCAGCCCGTGTATAGCCATATCGCGCAGCTTCAACTCCTTCTATCGAAGTAAGTACTCGCTTTGAACTACTAGACACAATCCTCGTGCCCGCGTCGGTGGATAATCTGCCAAATAAATTAAAGAAGTCTGGAAATTCTCTTTTGTGACTGAGCATTAGGGTCGAGATATCTCGAGCCGTCGAAAGATGCCCGTACTCTGTCAAGCCATGCGCGTTGCTCCAAGAGCTTCCTGTAAGGCCCAACCGCTTCGAAGTACGATTTAACTCGTCTACAAACTCAGCCTCCGAGCCTGAAATTCCTTCTGCCAGTGCTGTGGCTGCATCGTTCGCGCCTTTCACCCCGACAGCTCTTATTAAGTACCGTGCTTTAATTTTCCAACCTGCATTTAGACCCACACTGACAGCTGATTCAGCCGCACTCTTTTCGGAAATTGTAACCATATCATCTAGAGTAAATTCATTAAGTCGGATCGCATCAAAGGCAGCATAGAGTGTGATAAGTTTGGTTAATCCGGCAGGGTGCAGGCGCACATCAGCATTCTGCTCATGAAGGACTGCGTCGTTATTCGCATTTACAACTATAGCAGCGTAAGGGGCGGCAACAGCAATGCTGGCTGAGCTAAAAAATAAAAATATCAATGTCGTGTATAGGTTTTTCATTTTACTGCTTCCTCGGGTTGTAGATATGCAAACGTTGAAGCGCCAAGCACCGCGGCGCGGCGGGATGTAACAGCGTTTCAGAGTTTTGCTCACTCAGCACCTCATACTTATCTGCATCGATGATGATGTCTGCATACGGAGCCGCAAGAAGCTGGCTAGAAAACGCAGTCAGCCAGACCACAACCAAGGACAAAACAATTCGGGTACTCATCGGAAGAGCCTACTGATGGAACTAGATATTGACTAGGCCATCAATAAGTAAAAAATTTCAGCAGGCCTTTTCAGCAAAAAAATGTGAGAGCAGATTCACTAGCAACAAGAAGCCTTCATGTTTTTAGCCCCCCCCCACAGCCGCCTGTATACTAAAAAATTACCCAGAGCCGATTGGGGGGCCATTTGAGGGGCCAGAATTAAACAATACCTGCAAGGTATTGATAATAAATAACAATTTAAAATTAAATGGCGGACAGACAGGGATTCGAACCCTGGAGACGGTCTCCCGCCTACACACTTTCCAGGCGTGCGCCTTCGACCACTCGGCCACCTGTCCGTTGGGGTGGGGTTTAGCGTTAAGAGACGGACAAACGCAAGCGTAAAAATGCAGGGATTTGCACTTCGTTCAGCTGCGCGTTTTTCCACCAACGTCGCGTGTTAGATACCCTGTCGAGAAAGCCACAAAAACTGAGCGACGAAAAAGACTTCGGTCACAATCGCCAAAGCGATACCGCCCCCCACCTCGCCCCGGACGAAAGCAAGCACGCCAACAAGTGCCAACCCTGCCATCGCGACTGCAACGCTGCGGAAAATCGCGCGGCGTGCTGGCGACGGTGTCAAAGCGCGGGCGCTCCATGTTAAATAGGAGAACCCCGCGAAAAGCATCGCCGCGCGGGCCGCGAGGATCGCGCCGCCTGCGTCGTTCTCCATTTGGAAGAGCCAGAAAAACAACCCTGGAATGAATAGTAATGTGACGCAAAGCGCCGCAAAGATCAGCGCGGCCAGTTGGCACAAGCGAGTTGGGCTAAGCCAGAGCATCAGGCCCCCTTTCGCGATTGATCACGCAGAATCATCCATTTACTATACGCAATCTCGGCACACTCATTGGCGCGGGGTGCTGCCTTGGAGGTGTGGCCTCTGCAGAAGCATAGTTACTCTCAAAACGTTCTTTCACATCCTCCATACGAAGCTGAGAAATCTCGCGCCAATCCTGATTTTGAGCAAGCGCACCAAGGTCAGCGCCCGCTTCTTTATAGTAAGGAATGGCGCATAGATCAGGATCAAGCCGGTAAAGAATGTCGTCCACAGGCTTCATCGTGCGTCGATAATCCACGTTGATTGCAAGGCTGAGCGCGATCAGACGACGACTGTTGTAGGGCGATGTGTAAAACTGCTTGTGCAACCCGTTGAAGGTAAAGCCAACGGACGAGTTATAATAAACCTCGATGAACATGAAATCGAGCGGCAGATCCATCGCCGCTTTGGGTAGGGTTTTTCGCCAACTCACGAAGTCAGGCAAGAACCGTTCGTACACGTCTTGATTAAATTCTTGCGTTGGCACAGGGAACAATCGCTGCATCTGCCAATCCAGATCCTTCCAACGGCTCCGTTTGCCAGTGAAGACATAGACGGCGCGCAAAAGATCGGTCAAATGCCCGCGCAGCACAACATTATCTGGCGTCAAAAATTGATGCACGTTCTTTTCGATTTCATCTGGAATGGGCACAGGCGCACCAACAGCGGTTTGAAATTGACGCGTTTGGTGACGGTATTTGAAACGGCTGCGCGCGGGCGGGCTCGGCTGCCGCCAAGCGTGGATTTCATGATCAACGCCCAAATGATCAGCAATCAGAGTCGCAACGGAGGCATCATAACGCGTCGAAAAATTTGTAATATGTGTATATACTTGATTGACGTTCTTAATGTGCTCTCCAGCGAACCCCGCTATCAATCGGCTGTCGCGCCCGCCGGACAGTGGCAAGGAGGTTTTAAACATCTGTGTGATCGACGCAATCGAGTGGCGCGCTGTCGCCGCGATCTCGTCGTAGACGGCTCCGTATTGCTCACGCGGCACTTCAAACTGTTCGGTGCGTGGCCAGAACCGTGTTTCGAGCATGTTATAAAGATCAAGATAAAAGCTTCCGTTCATCCGGCGCGCTGTGGCGTCGCGCGTGTGAAAGAGCGTGTATTTTCCACCGCGTTTCTCATTGGCAGAATGGTCATAGCTCGGATGCAGCACAGGGTCGTCATCAAGCACGAGGTTGAGCGACGACCCAACACGTTTGGTCAACGGGTTATAAACCGCGCCAATCATCGCGACGGGATCGGTGTAAATGCGCTGCTCAATTCCCGCAGCACAGACAAAGACGTAACGCCCAGACACATCGTCAAGATACTCTGCAAACTTATCGAACACACGCGGATCATCAAGATCGAGACAGTCAAGCTGCCACACACCTTGAATAACGCCTGTCTTGTCGACGCCAATCCCAAGCACATAGCCGAAAAAACGCCCTTTCACGTCAGTCACAACTGCGCGGTGCAGCTTTTTGCCGACGTGAACCGAGAATTTACCAAAAGGAAGTGGGTCAAACCCATCAATAGATTTTTTGCCAGGGGAAACTAAATACTGATACGCAAAAAGATCGCTGAAATTCAGCGAAGCCTTCTCGCACAACCTGTGTGCGTAGGTCATGGTGCCACCTCAATGTATTTATATAATTTTTTATACATCTATGGAGTTATTTGCGGCTAGGTAAACACGTTTAGGTCGAACCAGCGCGACCGAGTCTTTAGGGCAACACCGCGTTTGAGCGGAATTTAGCTATCTAAGTGCAAGTACACACGACGGTTCTGCTTGCCCTTTTTCTCCACCTTGCCAAGACGCACGCGGCCAATCTCGGAGGTGCGTGCCACATGAGTGCCGCCGCAAGGTTGCAGATCAATCTGTCGCGTCTCATCGCCAATGCGCACGAGACGTACGCGCCCTGCCCCCATTGGTGGCTGCACAGACATGGTTTTCACCAAATCCATATTCGCACGCAGCTCTTCGTCAGAAATCCATCCTTCAGAGACGACATAGTCCAGCTCGATCAATGCGTTCAAAGAGCGTTCCAGCGCCTCTTTATCATCCGGCGCTTCAGGCATATCGAAATCCAGCCTGCCCTTAGTCGCCGAAATGGACCCACCTGAGACGGGCAGCGGGATTACAACCGACAAAAGATGCAAGGCCGTGTGGACCCGCATATGCGCATGGCGGCGCTCCCAATCGAGGGATTGCGAAACCTTTGCGCCAACGGGCGGTAGCGGTGCAGGTTCTGCTGGCACAAGCGCAGATGTCGTATCGCTGCGATCTTTGATCTTCACACAGGTCGCTATAGGAAGGCGTTGGCCATCCCATTGTATCATCCCGCTATCCCCGGGCTGTCCGCCCCCTGTCGGATAGAAAATCGAGCGGTCCAAGACGACCCCACCTTCGGGCGTGTGTTCGATCACCGTCGCATCCGCATCGCGCATGTAGGCGTCATCGAGGAACAATGGATGTGTCATGTCGCAGGCTTCTCAATTGTGGATTGATCAGATGTTTCGCCATCTTCACTCACATCCGAGCCACCAGAGGACAAAGCTTCGGGATTGCGGATCCAGATGTCGCGTTGTTGGAAGGGAATTTCGACCCCTTCTTCGGCAAAGCGTTTGGCAATCTCATGGTTCATATCAGACTTTACGCTAAGCACGTAATTCACATCACGCAAGATCGCGCGAATTTCGAAATCGAGCGAGTCAGCACCGAAGCCTTGAAATACAATCGACGGCGCTGGATTTAGCAAAACCATCGGATGTTCACGCGCGATCCCCAGCAGAATGTTCTCCACCTTGCGGGTATCGTTGCCATAAGCGACCCCGACGGGAACAATCACACGCCCAACCGTTTTGCCGCGCGTCCAGTTAGTGACCATGCCCGACACAAGGTCTGCATTTGGAACAATAACATCCGTGCGATCAAACGTCTCAATCCGGGTTGAGCGTACTGAAATACCGCGCACATACCCCATCTTGCCACCCACCTCGATCCAATCGCCCTCAGCAATCGGGCGTTCGATCAACAGGATGATGCCAGAGACAAAGTTAGAAACAATATTTTGAAGGCCAAAGCCGATACCAACGGACAACGCACCTGCAACAAGCGCAATGTTGCTCAGATCGATGCCAGCAGAGCTAATGGCGATTACGGCGGCAAGGAAGATACCGATATAGCCGATGCCAGAGACAATGGCATTTCGCCCACCTGTGTCGATCTTGGTGCGTGGCAGAATGGACGTGCGCATCGCACTTTGAAGCAAGCGAGTGAGCATGTAGCCAGCGCTAAAGATCACGGCGAAAGTCAGGAAATCAACAGGTGAAATGCGACTGTCTCCAATCGCGAACCCCTCTTGGAAACGTGTCCAGACCTCTGTGATATCTGCCGCACGGGCACCCCAGATCAACGCAAGGACTGGCACAGAACCAAGCAGCAAGACAAAGCCCATAAGAATGGGGATCAAGCCATCCTCTTCGCTATCACCTTTGCGCACGAGAAAGGCGTAGAGGTGACCAATGAACGATTGCAGTACCAATACCAAACCGAACACAGCCAACGTTGCGACGGTCGCAAACATCAATCGCGCAGACGCATTACCATAGCCAAGCGCGCCAATGATCGGCCCAGCAATCGCTACCAGCAGCAGCGCACGTCCCAAAAGCCGAGAAATCCGCAATCGATATAACGGAGTTTCTTCTTCGGATGAGCTGTCGATCAAGCCATCGCTCAAGATGCGTCCCAAACGCGACAGCACGACACCTGTGACAATCAGTATTGGAAAACCAATCACAGCGCGCGTAGCATCGCTCCAAGCATCGTAGGTAGCCAGAACATTGAAAACCAACGCCGTGACCAATATCACCGCACCAGCTGCGATATACCAACGCGCTTCTCGCGCATGATTGTCTTCGACGTGTAAGATTGCTTCTTCGTCGTCATTACGCGGAAACAGCTGCCCTGCGAGCCAGCGAAAGCTCAGTAGGATCAGGCCGTACCAGGGGACGTCGTCAAGCAATAGGGTGCCGCGCAATCCAAGCAGACCCGTTTCGATTGCAGCTTCAACAAGCGCAATTAGGCCAACAAAAGGAAGAAAAATCTGCAACAATGACGCGACAAAACGCCAAACAGGCGCGCCACGTTGGGTATGACGGCTCAGAAAGCCAACAATGCTATAGGCCCAGCGACGCCCTCGTAATAAAAGCACCACTCCGACTAAAGCGAGAATGATAATTTCTGGCAATGCGCGCCCCGCACTACTGCGCTGCGCATCTGATTTAAACGCTTGGCTCACTTCGTGGGCCAGTGCACTGCTTGACCTCGCCAAGGCCTCAAGCGCGGGGGCCCAATGCACGGGGTTTAGCGGGCTTGGGCCTGCGCTCAGCAAAGCATCGGTTTGACGTTCACGGATCAAGCTATCGATCTCTTTGATGACCCCATCTGCGCGACTATAAGCTTCCTCGGCCGTAAGAATTGGGGCGCGCAAACGTTGTAACTGGATGGTCAATTCAGCACGGCGCTCGGCGATATCAGGCGCTTCTTCAACACCCTCAGCTGGGGTTCCAAGACTGGCTATCTGTGAATTAAGCGTTGCGATGCGCGTTTCATTGGCGCTTTGCGCTTCAAGAAATTGCTCGCGCCAGTCGACAACTTGCATGCGTAGCGCTTCTAAGGCGCTGGATGATGCACGTCCATTTTCAACTGCAATTTCAGCACGTTGCGCAACGCTTTGCCAAGCTGCATAATCTGGAACAGTGGCCTGCGCGCTCGCAGACAGTGGCAATACCAGCAGAAAAACTGTGCAAAGCAGTCGCAAAAGCGATGTCATACGCATCAAACGTCCTCGAATACGCTAGGCACAGCACTTGGCTCTTTATCCAGCCATGCGGGCACGGGCAGATCTTTTGAGCGTAAAAACTCTGGATTAAACAGCTTGGATTGATAGCGCGTGCCAAAATCGCACAGGATCGTCACAATCGTATGCCCCGGCCCCATTTCTTGCGCCATACGGATGGCGCCCGCGATATTCACGCCAGAGGACGCGCCAAGGCAGAGCCCTTCGCTCTCAAGCAAATCAAAGACGATTGGCAAAGCTTCATCATCGTGAATGTTGAACGACATATCAGGCGTAAAGCCCTCTAGATTCTTTGTGATACGAATTTGGCCAATGCCTTCGGCGATTGATCCACCTTCGCTCATCACCAGCTCACCATTCGTGTAGTAGTTATAGAGCGACGCACCGTCTGGGTCAGCAAGGCCGATTTTCACGCCTTTGGACTGAAGTGACATGCCAACGCCCGCGAGGGTGCCGCCAGAACCAACAGCACAGATAAAGCCATCAACCTTGCCATCGGTTTGTGCCCATATTTCAGGACCCGTCGTATCAATATGCGCTTGGCGATTGGCGACGTTGTCGAATTGGTTGGCCCAGATCACACCTTCATTCGTTGTGCGCGCCAACTCTTTCGCCAAACGTTCAGAATAACGCACGAAATTGTTAGGGTTGCGATATGGGGCTGCTGGAACCTGCACCAATTCAGCGCCTGCAAGCCGCAGCATATCTTTCTTTTCCTGAGACTGGGTTTCAGGGATCACAATGACCGTTTTAAACCCCATCGAAGACCCTACAAGCGCAAGGCCAATACCGGTGTTTCCCGCAGTTCCTTCAACAATTGTGCCGCCTGGCTTCAGCTCACCGCTTGCGACAGCATTCTGGATAATTGACAGTGCGGCGCGGTCCTTGACAGACTGGCCGGGATTCATGAATTCCGCCTTGCCTAGAATTGTACAACCCGTCAGCTCAGATGCGGCCTTGAGCTTGATAAGTGGTGTGTTTCCGATGGCCTGAGCCAGATCCTGCGCGACGATCATGTGCATCTCTCCTTGCTGCAGCTCATGTCTATGCCCCTGCCCTTGCTAACTCAAGTCACCAATCAGAGATCACGCCTCGTAACGCAGCGAGTCACGATGTCGCGCGATCCACAAAAGCATCATCGTTGTCGGCGCGAGATTGATCTCCCCGCTGTCCATCAGCGTCATCGCATGATCAAACGTGATGATATGGGTGCGGATATCTTCGTTCTCGCTCGCCAATCCATGGGTGCCCTCGACGACCTTATCAAGCTCGCAAATGCCTAGAAAACAATGGAAGAATTCGGTCGAGTAACCGGGGCTTGGATAGGCTTTCATCATCGGACGAATGTCTTGCAGATCAAGCCCAGCTTCCTCGACCGCCTCGCGGCGCGCTGTTTCTATTGGTGGCTCACCCGCATCCACAAGCCCGGCAATCGGCTCCAACACCCAAGGCTGCGGATCCCCGCGCATCAAGGGGCCATAGCGCAGCTGCTCGATTAACAAGATAAGATCATTTTTAGGGTCATATGGTAAGACCAGAGCTGCGTCGTAAGCAACAAAAGCGGACCTTTGCAGTGTCTCGCTTGGTGAGCCATCAAATCGCGGATAACTCAACTCAAACGTATCGAGCCGAAAGAACTCAGCATAGCCTTCTGCTGTGGGGCTGAGGTTCACCTCTGCGCTTTTGGTGGCGCGACGCAGAGACGAAGGAGCAGTGTCGCGCGCAAGTTCCTTTGCCCAAGCGCGTGCCCGAAAGAATGGCAAAAGGCGCGCGACCTCTTCAACACTACGCTTGCCGTAATGCTCCATCGCTTCCTTGGCAGCCGCCTCGCTGATCCTGCCCCAATCTGCGATCCAATCGTCCAAGACCCACTCGGCACCGGCGTGCCAGACACCCTCTTGAGGCAAGAAGACATCTGCCTTTGCAAAGCGACCATCGCTGAGCTGAACGTTCAGTGTGGCTAGATCATACTCAAACCCACCTTCGTAAAACCGCAGGCGCGCGACATCTTCAGCAGACAGGTCTTGCACCACTACCCCGCGCGCACGCGCTCGGGGCTGCTTGGCTATCATCGGAAATGGCTCGTCCTTGACCCAACTTACCAGATGATCTGCCAAATGCGCTTCGATGATCTCAATGTCAGCGCGGGATTTCCCTAAGACGATTTCTAGCAGTGGGATGTGACGCAGCGTTCCGTAGAAAAACAAAGATTGCGTCATGAGGCGCGTTTGGCCGTGAACTCAGCAAATAAGCCAGACAACGCAGAGCCAACAACCAAAGTGCCAAGGATCAATGGCGTTGCGACCAAAATTGCATTTTCTGCGATCAACTGGAACATCGCGGCAAGCGCTTCAAGCGCGCCATCGTAGCGATTGCGCATGGAGCGTTCAAACATCTCAATCGCGCCATGCGCAAGCGAGCACCACAAAAACAACATGATACCACCTGTCAGCCCATTATTAATTGCAGCTGACATCCCCCGCCCGGCACGGCTGCCGACAACTTGCCAGCCAACAACTAACGCAATGCCGGTATTGATCAGGTTGAAGTTCCCAAAAGGCTTATCGTCTTCAAACAGCTCTTTGATCTGTTCCGAAACGAGCCACGCTAACGCAGCGAGACAAAGGGCGGCGATAACGCGTGCGGCTGTAGGCATGATATTGTGCTTTCTGCGCTTAACTTGGCTTGCGAATGGTAATCTGTGTTACGTCGCAGTTTCCGCTGTGAAACGTCGATGCGCAAGAGGTGAGATAAAAGTTCCACATCCGCCGGAAACGATCATCAAACCCCATGCCTGCGACAATGTCCCATTTCGCATTGAACGTCTCAAACCAGCGTCGCAGCGTGATCGAGTAGCTTTCGCCAAACTCTTTGGATTTAATGACGTCCAATCCTGCTTTGTGAACCTCAGCTTTTAATGCACCGGGACTTGGAAGCATCCCACCTGGAAAGATGTATTTCTGTATGAAATCCACGCCACGTTTATACACCTGCCAACGACGGTCCGCGACTGTGATGATCTGGAGCGTTGCCTGCGCACCGGGCTTAAGCCGTTCACGTACAGTTTCGAAATACACAGGCCAATATTTTTCACCGACCGCTTCAAACATCTCGATTGACGCGATGCCATCATAGGTGCCTTTTTCGTCGCGGTAGTCTTGTAGCTTAAAGTCTACAAGATCAGAAATACCAGCTTTTTCAATGCGTTCTTGCGCATACTTAAACTGTTCTTCACTGATTGTGAGACCCGTCACACGGATACCACGTTCTTTAGCGGCATACTCTGCAAAGCCACCCCAGCCGCAGCCGATCTCAAGAACATGGTCGCCCGCTTTGGCCCCCATCTCATCAATCATCGACGCGTATTTGGCTGTCTGTGCTTTCTCGGTGCTTTCTTGCCCCGTTTCGAAAATAGCAGATGAATAGGTCATGGTTTCATCAAGCCAGAGACCATAAAATTCGTTGCCTAAGTCATAGTGATAAGAGATGTTTTTGCGCGCTTGTTCTTTATGATTGCGTTGCAACCAAAAGCGAAATTTTTCTGCCAAACGAACCAAACCCATGCCTGGAAAACCGTCATAGACGTCTTCATTGTCCATGTGCACAAGGTCCATAAAGGCCTGCAAATCAGGTGTAGACCACCAATCATCGAGATAGGCATCGCAAAATCCAAGGTCCCCTTCACGTATCAAACGCGCGAAAAGATCAGGGTTTTTAACATGAAGTTCTGCGACAGGACCCGGATTCTTGCCCTCAGCGCGAAAGATCCGCCCATCTGGAAGGTGAAAATCAACGCGGCCGTAGTTCATGTTGTTCGACATCGCGAACACCTGTGAAAAATAGCGCGGAAGGCCCTTTTGGCCGTCAGTGGTTGTTAAGATCATATCACCCCCCAATCGGTGAATCGGTGCGTCTTTTCATAGAGGTAGCCCGTGTTATTGTATATGTAGCCCTAAAACCCTCGGGCTTGATAGGCATCAAGCGCACGCTGGCGCCCTGTCGCAGCGTCAACAACAGGCTGCGGATATGACGCATCAGGCGTCAAAGACCAACTTTCAGGGATCGCATCAAAGAAGCTGAGCGACGTTTCTGAAGGGTTTCCGTGACCTTCTGCGATCCATGCGCGCACATAGCCGCGATCGCGATCAAACTTATCAAGTTGGGTCACAGGGTTGAAAACACGAAAATAGGGTGATGCATCAGGCCCGGACCCCGCCGCCCATTGCCAGCCCATCGCATTGCTCGCTGGGTCCCAATCCGTCAGGCATTCATCAAACCAAGCCTGCCCAACTTTCCAATGTGTCAGAAGATGCTTGGTCAGATAGCTCGCCACGATCATGCGCCCGCGATTGTGCATCTTGCCTGTCACATACATTTCGCGCATTGCAGCATCAACAAATTCGATCCCTGTGCGGCCTTGCTTCCATGCAATCACATCAGGGTGCGACGCATCTGTGTTCCACTTGAACTTGTCCCAATCAGGTTTCCAATTGCTATCAAGGATATGCGGTGTGTGATGCATCAAGTGATAGGCAAATTCGCGCCAGACAAGTTCTTTTAAAAAGACTTCTGCATCTGCGCTGCCTTCATGCAACGCGCGCATCCCAGCATGCCAACATTGATGCGGAGAGATTTCACCAAGAGCGAGATTTTCGCTCAAGCCAGAGGTGCCACGCGTTGAAGGGATATCGCGCATTTGCACATAGTCTGCGACATCATTGTCAATGAACTCTGCGAGACGATCCTGCGCGGCGCGTTCGCCCACTTGCGCATGGCGCTCAACAATCGCACCACCGCGTCGCATTGCTGCGCCAAGGGCCCACTCTTGCAATGTGTCACTTTTGACGGCTTCCGATTTTGCGATCTGCGACGGTGCTGGCAATGGCACCTCGACCTCCCGATCTTTCACGGAACGCCAAAATGGCGTGTAAACCTTGTACATTCCGCCAGTTTTAGTCTCCACACTCCAAGGCTCAAACATCAGATGACCGCCGAAACTACGCGCTTCAACATTCTGAGCCCGCAAGCTGGACTTCACGTCTGTGTCTCGTGCAACGCTTGAGGGATCATACAGGCGCGACCAATACACAGCTTGTGCATCTGTTTGCTTGATCAGGGCTTGAAGCACTTCCAGAGCAGGTCCACTGCGTAGAACCAGCTGGATGTTCAAATCATTCAATGTTTTCTCAAAAACGCCTAGTGCTTTACCAAGTCGCCACTTGGGAGCAGCGCCAAGCCGCTCCACCTGCTCATCTTTGATGAAAACTGCGATGACAGGCGCGCCACTTTGCGCGGCCGCGTGCAAAGCTGGATGGTCTGAGACGCGCAAGTCACGCCGGAACCAAACCAGTATAGGTTTTTGTGTGCTCACGCGAGCCCCCGGTATTATTGTTTTATTAATCTACGCGAGAGACCGGCGATTAGATCAAAGAATATCATCCAACGCATTCAAAAGCTGATCAATTTCACCCTTGGACGTGTAATGTGTAAAGCTCAAACGCAGCACCCCTTTGCTCAGATCCACCCCCATCGCACCAAGTGGTCGCTGCGCATAAAAATCACCGCCGCCCGCCATAATGCCGTGTTTGACCAATTTCTCCGCCAAGTCCTCAGCATTTTCTTGCGAAGCCAACGCAACTGTCGGAGCACGCGAAGCCGCCTGTGCTGGACCGATAAGGCGTACGGAATTCTTTGAAGACGCGTAATCTAGCAGCGGCTGCAACAACACTTCTTCATGCGCGCGCATCAAATCATGCACGCCTGCGCCCTTCTCGGCAGCGCTTCCAGCAATGTTGTGATGCGATGCCATTGTATCAATGTAGTCGGCCATTCCAGCACTGGCTGCGACCTGCGCATGATCCGGTCCGGCGGGGGTGAACCGCTTATAAAGAGTATCGCCGTTAAAATGGTGGCCTTGGTTCGGCAATGTCATTCCTAACACGCGTCGCATGACCATAATGCCCTGATGCGGGCCGTAGGTCTTGTAAGCAGAGAACAGATAAATATCCGGCCCCAACTCACCCACGTTGGGGATGCCATGGGGCGCGTATGATACGCCATCAACGCAAACAAACGCCCCCGCCGCATGGGCGATTGATGTTATTTCCGTCACCGGATTGATTTCACCCACCACGTTGGAGCAATGGGGAAACACGACAAGGCGCACCTGTTCATCAAGCATATTCGCGAGCGTTTCAGGATCAAGGTGACCTGTCTCCGGATCAATCTGCCATTCTCGTATCTCAATCCCGCGCTCTGTGAGCCTGCGCCAAGGTCCAGAGTTTGCTTCGTGGTCTTGATTGGTAACAACAATCGCTTCCCCCGGTGCCATGAACTCCGCAAAAGCTTGGGCCAGAACATATGTGTTCTGAGTTGTAGAGGGGCCGAAAGAGACCTCATCGGTGTCTACACCCATAATCGCTGCAAGACGCGTGCGCGCTTCGTCCATTTCTTCGCCCGCAAGCCGTGAGGCGTTATAGGGGGCGTATGGTTGCACTTTGCGTTGCGTGTAATACCGCGTGAGGCGATCTATCACTGCGCCACACGTATAGCTGCCACCAGCATTTTCGAAAAATGCTTGGCCCTGCAAAGAGGCCTGTGAAAAGGCCGGAAACTGCGCGCGCACGAAATCTAGATCAAGTGTCATATGTCATCCCCAAACAACTTGAGCCACACAAACGCAAAAGGCCCCGACGCGCAAGCTGTCGGGGCCTCATAATGTTGTATCGTGCTGATTACTCAGCGGGTGTGACTGCCGCGATTTCAGTGTGCGTTGTCGGCACACCAACCGCTTGGCGACGACCATCGTTGTAGATCGCCTTAATCAGCGCTAGGCACATCAAGACCATAACGATCGAGAATGGCAAAGCACCAATAACCATCGCTGTCTGGATGGCACTTGTTCCGCCAGAGATCAGCAAACCACCGACCACAAGCGCCAAGGCACCACCCCAGAACAGAATATGTGGACGCGCTTTTGGCCCCTCATCCCCTGCTGCGTTAATCGTATTAACGATCAATACCGCAGAGTCCGCAGATGTGACCAAAAAGGTCATCAACAAGACCACGATCATAACAGCCATCAACCATGACAAAACTTGGCTAATCGGCTCAAGCATGAATGTCGTCATCGCAAAGATTTTGTCGCCATTCGCAGCGTCCAAGATCACCCCGTTCGCATCGCCATTGAGCTCTAGGTCAACCGCTGTTCCACCGGCCCAAGCGAACCAAACAAAGCACATCAAGGATGGAACAATCATCGCACCAAGTACAAACTCACGGATCGTGCGCCCACGCGAAATACGCGCAAGGAATAAACCTACGAATGGTGCGAATGCGATCCACCAAGCCCAGTAGAACACAGGCCACCAACCTTGCCACTGCGCAAGCTTGAACGCTTCGGAACCCTCGACGCCATCAGACGTGTAAACATTGAAGCTGAGAAACGGCAGCGCTGTTATGTAATCCCAGATGCCTACCAAAAAGGCTGTCGCACCAAAGAAGGTTGCACCAAAGATAATAAAGAACCCAAGGAGCAAGATCGACAGAACCATGTTAATGTTGGACAACCACTTGATACCCTTGCCAACACCTGACAACGCTGAAAGCGTTGATGCGCCCATGATAACAAGCAGTGCGACCACAATACCAAACGTCGTGGCAGAGCCATCCGCGGTAGCAAGACCATTAAAGCCAATGCGCGTGAGACCAGCAACAAACTGCTCCACACCAAACCCGAGCGTTTGAGCTACGCCCAAGATAGTCGCAACAACCGCCACGATATCAATGATGTGGCCCAAAGTGCCCGACAGTGCTTTGCCAAACAGTGGTGTCAACGCAGAGCGGATCGTCAACGGAAGACCGCGACGATAGCTAAAGAACGCCAGAGCAAGCCCCGCAATCGCGTAGCACGCCCATGCCCCAAGACCCCAATGCAAGAACGACCAAACATACGCTTCACGGACATTGTCCGCCCCAAGTGCCGTGTTGACACCTTGAATAACGGCCGGGTTGTTTTTGAAATGCGCCACAGGCTCTGCGACAGCCCATGTCAGCATTCCAACACCAATTCCTGCACCAAACATCATCGAGAACCACGAGAAATTGCTGAATTCTGGCGTTTCACCATCCTGACCAAGGTTCAAACGCCCCGCTGTCGGCCAAATCGCCAGTCCAAGACAAACGATTACGAAAAAGGCGACGACCCAAATATACCAAGCAGCGAAATTGTTGAGAATTGCAGCGTTCCAAGTGCCCAAAACAGCTCCGGCCTGAACAGGCCAGAAAATGCACCACACAACCAGCACGCTGATTATGATTTTTGAGACAACGGTAACGTTGACACTAAATCCTCCATAAAAACCGCTATCCGCGGTTTTAATTGGAAGGTCCGTAAGAGGAGGCTTCATATTTAAAAATGTCCCTATTGTTCGTTTATTTTATTAAGTAACGAAAAGCCTAACACAGCTTTTCAATATTACTACCAATCTAGAAAAAAACGGTTCAGGACATTGATTTCATGAAGGAATGCCGCTCGCACGCGTCACCCGTTCGGAAATTGATACACCCCGCTTTGCGAGGCTACCAAAAGAATCACATTCGTGACAGTTCACGTCTCAAGGGCTGCTGCAATCGCCTCCGCTTGCGCTTTGATTACGTCCATATCGCCCATTTTTCCTGCTGGGCGCATCGACACCCTTTCGTGACGTGGATGAATATGAAAATGCAGATGAAAGACTTCTTGCCCCCCAGCTGCCTCAGAAAATTGCTGCAAACTAATTCCATCCGCCTCAAACGCGCGCATGCAGGCGTTCGCCACTTTAGTCACCGTGGTCATACACGCCGCAAGCTGTTCAGGGCTGGCATCTAAAATGTTGCGACAGGGCGTTTTCGGGATCACCAAACAATGCCCATCGCTGCGTGGCATAATATCCATGAAGCAATAGGTCTCTTCGTCCTCATATACTTTGAAGCTCGGGATGTCGCCCTTCAGAATTTTGGCAAAGATATTTTCGGGATCATATTGCATGTGTCGCCTCACTTAAGAATTGTGTTGATCAGACCTTAGGGTGCGCAAGGAGCGGTCTGCAAGGGCAAGCGCAGCACCATTTTTAGCGCACCATGCTCTTCGCTCATCTCGTATCCTAGATCCTTGTAAAAAGCCTGCGCGCTTGTGTTATCGGCCATCACCCCAAGCGTAACGCCCGCACACCGCAAATACGTCGCTTGCTCGGCCGCATTTTGCATCAAAGCACGTCCAACGCCCTGCCCGCGCATATGAGCATCAACAAACAGGTGCTGCACATCCATCAAGCGTCGTGCAAATTGCAACTGCACTTTCTTTTGCAGTGCCGCGTAGCCGATGATCTGCCCATCGCGTTCGGCAACAATTAACTTCAGCCAGGGTGTCGGGCCAAAACAAAGGAAAACCAAATCTTCAATTTCGATCTGTGCCTGATCCTCGTGAAAATGCGCCAGAAGCCCAATCATTTCCACAATCCGCGGAGCATCCTGCGCGCGTGCATTTCGTATGGTAACCTGTTTCATACTGTCTCTCTGTTTGTGCCAGAGGTACGTATGATCCATAAAAAAAACCGCCCCTCTGGGCGGTTTCATATTCACTCAAATATCATTTACCCGCCGTGCTATAAAGCAAAGCGATAAAACGAAATCATTTGAGCAATCAGTGTCATGACCTTGTGTTAGTCGATCCGCAGACACCGCGCAAGGGCGATGCCTGCGCCACGACTTTAGGCGTTCACGTCAACAACAACGCGCCCTTTGACCTGACCTTTCAAAATATCGCGACCGAGCTGTGGCAAATCAGACAAAACAGCAGGCTGCACCATCGCTTCGAGCTTATCCATTGGCAAATCCTTCGCAACACGCTCCCATGCACGCAAACGATTGTCGTAGGGCTGCATCACACTGTCGATCCCCAACAAGTTCACGCCGCGCAGCAGGAATGGAATGACTGTCGCTGGCAATCCTGCACCACCTGCAAGACCAACAGCAGAAACGGATGCGCCATATTTCATTTGCCCTAGAACCCGCGCAAGCATCTCACCGCCAACCGCATCAACACAGCCACCCCAAACTTCCGCTTCAAGTGGGCGTTTCGTCGTCTCGTTCAGCTCTTCACGGGCAACGATCTGTGTTGCACCGAGCCCTTTGAGGTAATCTTCCGTCTCCGGACGTCCGGTAACCGCGGCAACCTCATGACCCAAATGCGCTAAAATCGCCGTCGCGACAGAGCCGACACCACCAGCAGCACCAGTGACCAACACAGGCCCGTCTTTGATACCGTGATCTTCAAGCGCCATCACTGCAAGCATCGCGGTAAAGCCCGCCGTTCCAACAGCCATTGCTTGGCGTGTGTCCAAACCACTAGGCAGTGGCACAAGCCAATCGCCGCTCACGCGCGCTTTTTGAGAATACCCGCCCCAATGCGCCTCACCTACGCGCCAACCTGTCAAAACAACCTTGTCGCCTGCCTTGTAGCGCGCATCATCAGATGCTTCGACAGTGCCCGCAAAATCAATTCCAGGGATATGGGGGTAATTGCGCACAAGGCCACCACCAGGCCCAATACACAAACCGTCCTTGTAATTTACTGTGGAATACTCGACCGCAACCGTCACATCGCCTGCTGGCAGGGCATCAAGCTCGATCTGCTCGACAGCCGCACTGGTCTTTCCTTCTTCATTCTTATTCACGATCAATGCGTTGAACATCTCTTTATCCTTCATTTTTCCAAGTAAACTCCGGAGGCACGGGGGCTGGCCCCCGCCTCTCCCATCAAATCCAGAACGTTTCCCACACCGTGACAGGTTGAATCCCTGTCGGTGTCACAACATCCAACTCCGTGCCTGTATCCCAATGCGTCATGCGCACCATACCAATTGCTACGTTCGTCGCAAAGTCTGGCGAATAGGCTGCAGAACTCACCGTTCCTACTTGACGGTCCCCATCCATTAAAGGCCAAAGCCGATCACAAGGCGGCACCGCATCTCCATGTATCTCGATCGGACGCAATTGTTTAACAGGACCTTCTTTCGCAACCCGCAATAACGCATCGCGACCTACGCATCCAATCGCTGTGGAGGTATTACAGAACTTTCCAAGACCACATTCATGCGGCGTGTTATCGTCGTTCATATCGTTGCCATAAGAGAGCAATCCGCCCTCAATACGCTCAATCAAATTCGGACAGCCCGCATATACGTCCAGGTTCTTGCCCGCTTCCATTAAGGCATTCCACAAAGGCATGCCAATGTCAGAACCTTCGACATAGATCTCGAAACCGCCTTGCTTGGAATAGCCAGAGCGCGCAACAACCAACTGCCGTCCTTGGAACTCGAACATACCATAACGGAAAAACTTCACGTCTTTCACGCCATCGCCAAAAACTCGCGCCATTAACTGCTCTGCCTTCGGGCCTTGCACAGCTAGCGGCGACACATCTGGTTCATCAACCAACACATCCAAACGATAGCCGTTGGCAATGCCCTTGACCCACAACAGCAAATCACTGTCCGCAATCGAAATCCACCAACGATCTTCCGCCAGTTTGACTGCGACCGGATCATTCAACATGCCCCCGGTTTCATCAACGATGGGGACATAATAACACTGACCCGCGCTCATCCCGCGCAGGTCACGTGGTGTCAGCATTTGCATCAAACGCGCCGCATCAGGGCCGCGCAATTCAACCTGACGCTCGACTGCGACATCCCAAATCTGCACTGCTGATTTAAGATGATGATAATCTTCCACGACTGAGCGAAACACAGTCGGCAAAAGCATGCGGTTATAGATCGTATAGGCTTTGACGCCTGCCGCCTCGACACCATCGGAAAACGGCGTGCGGCGCAAACGACGCGAAGGAGAAATAAGAGCCATAAGGGCTACTCCGGCATAAAGGGGATATCAGTGGTATACATCGGTGCATTTGCAGCGCCGAGCATGGCGTGAACTTGCCCACGGTGGTGGGTCTGGTGGTTAAACATTTGCACAATGCACATCGCGCGTGGCTTGCTGACATCGCTCTGAACAGACCCTGAGTACCACGTTAGATCACCCGTCAAATCGAGATGGGTCACCCCTTTCGCCCATGTCACGAGACGCGCATCCGTGCGAAACCGTTCTGTGGACCATTCGGCTAACGTGTGTGTCATATCCGTCGTGTCAGTCTTGGTTAAGTCTGTTTCAGCCGGACCAGCCCCACCGTCAAACCGTGAAATCCAAAGCGTATCGCCCCAGAGCAAGTGGTTCACCGTGGCAAAGATCGAGCCGAAAAACGCGCTACGATCAGCGCGAAGTTCCGCATCTGTCATGCTTTCCATCGACTTCAACAACTCAGCATTTTGCCAACGATTATAGCGCGCCATTAGCAAGCAATACTCAGGCGTGATCATTTCTTGGAACCACTCCAGTCAATTGGGCAAATCTCAGCAGACTTCCCACCAAAGTCCCAGATACGTCCGAAATCACGTACTTTGGACTTTATGCCTTTCGCCGCAATGATATCCGGCCCCATCCAGTATTTTGAGTTGGAGATCATCACAGGATGATCAGGGCTTGCACCGTCGATCATCTCGATCTCGCCTTGGATCTTGCGGCCAATATAAAGCCCACGCTTCTTGCCATCGCGCACGATCTCTACCTTTTCGCGCTCTGCGTTGACGATATCGCTGACCAGCATGGTGAACAGGCCTGTCGTGCCGCCCGCCGCGCCAGAGAAGATCTGCAAGATGCCGTTGTAAGCTTTGCCAGATGCGCGCTCATCCACATAGGCCGCAACTTTCCAGCCGCCTTCCGCCATCTTGCCGGGAATCTCAACCATAAGGCCAACATTCAACCCACTCAGGTCTTCGCCCTCGTAGTGACCCTCATCAATTGCAATCGCCATCCATGCGTTGCAGTGCCCTTCCGTGGGAGGGTGCGCACCAAGAGAAACAACACAGGGGCAAAACAGCTCGCACGAGCAATTTAGGAACAATTCGCCCTTGATCACCCAATCCGTGTGCGACATTTGGCGACGCTTTGGGTTACTCATACGACTGTCGATGCGTTGCGATATCGGCAAACGATCTGCTTCGGGTCTCTTTTTCACTGCCATTGCTTTATCCTCCCATAATGGGGGCCCAGAGGAGCACCCCGACACCGGCGGCGATCAAGGTCACCCCCATTGGTTTTGTTACATAATGCCCGATTTGGGGCAGTTTTTCTATGACCATAAAGAACGTCGCCAGGCCCATCCACAAAAGGCTCATCACGCCCCCGACAAACCCAAGCGCCATAAAGCCCCAGCAGCACCCAACGCAAAACGCGCCAAGCCCAAGACCCATTTTAAGGCCACCCAAGTAGCCTGTCTGCCAATGGCCCAGAAAATAATTTATTGGGCTGTGACAGACGCCATGACAGATTTCTTTTGCGCGGGTGAATTGGAATAAACCAACGACAATGAGCAATCCGCCAGCGAAAAGCGTCGAATTGGGAATGCCAAGCATATCAATTACGCCACCAAACAATAGCGCGAGTTGAACGCCCGCGATAAGTGCCGCGAAGGCGACCCAAGCGATCATATAACCTGATAGAATGCCTAGCCACCCTGCCCGCGTGCCATCTGCGGAGACCATCAACATCTCATAAGCGCGTAGGGTTGGCACCATCGTCGGCAACATCATCGCCGCCATCATAATCGCCCACATGGCGAAAAGTGGACCAAACTCCGCCATGGGCATTTTCATGTCCATCCGTGGGTCCATCGCCGCCATACGTTGACCCATTTCGCCGGGTCGCCCGATCAAATCGAGGTCCATTTGCATTGCCATCATGTACATCATCCACCATGCGAGCAGAATGATGGTAAAAAAGCTAAGCCAGAGCGCAGAACGGACCATATCGTGCGGAATCACCTTGAGGTTTGAGTTGCATTTTTAATGTCAGACATTTAAACGTCTGACAAATGAAAATTGATCCCTCCTCCAAAGCAGACCTATCTGCGCAGATCGCCAAAGCCATCCGCGACGCAATTGTGAGTGGCGCGTTGATTGTCGACGAACGTTTACCCTCAGAGGCTGAATTGTCAGAGCAGTTCGAAGTATCGCGCGCGACAGTGCGCGAAGCCTTGAAACGACTCGCCGCTCAGAGCTTGATCCGTACACAGCGCGGGGCGTTTGGCGGGGCATTTGTGAACCGTCTCAGCTTTGAAGAAGCCTATGGCCAGCAAATCACCACCTCAACCTTGCTGCTATCTATGAACGCTGTCAGCTTTGAAACGGCGTGCGAGGCACGTTTCGCATTGGAACGCGCCTGCGCGCCGCTCGCTGCAACACGTCGCACGCCCGACCACCTTGCAACAATGCGCGCAGAGATCTCGCGCCAATCCCAACCGGGACTGAGTGACGAAAGCTGGTGTGCCAGCGACGTCGCATTTCATCGCGCTTTAGTCGATGGCGCAGGTAACCCGGTATTGTCATACCAACTCGCCGGGGCGGTTGAGGCGATGCAGCCTTTGATGAATATGATCACATTTACTGCCCGCTCCCGCGAACACATCATCGCGCTTCACACAAAAATCGCGGATTTTTGCGATGCTGGTGAGGGACATGCGATTGATCAAACCTTGGAAGAGCTTGCAGCGTATACGTTGAAATTGGGTCAAGAAATGGCCGACAAAAAAGCGGCGCGCTAAATTTGGCGACATATTCAATTTTTGTAAAAAAATTGCGCCCTGACACAACGGCTGGAGACTTCAATGATCGATACGCTCAATATTCTTATAGCTTTGATGACCATCGCTTTTGGAGCTTTTGGCTTTATTGCACCACGCTACACAGCCTCTGCCTTGGATCTTGAGATCGGACCAAGCAATATGGGGCTTAGCGAACTGCGTGCCTCTGTCGGTGGGTTGTTTGTCGCGATGGGGCTTTTTGCGATCTGGAGCGGCCTGCCCATGGCCAATGCCATGCTTGGTGTCGCCTACACAGGAGCCGCAATAGGGCGCTTGGTGTCGATCTTTCTCGACAAGCCCCCATTCAAGAAAGCCATGCTATATTTTGGGCTGGAAGCTGGACCAGCGGCGTATCTGCTCTTGGCAAACCTCTAAGCCCTTCCTATATATGGGATGTCCGCAAGGACTATGGACATAAACGCGCTCGCAATAAGCGGTTCGGACCCGGGGGCGGTACCCGGCGACTCCACCAACAACCCGTTCATTTGGCGGCGGAGGGGGTCGAAATAGGATCGACGAACGTCTAAAGGGGTTAGCTTTGTTTCGGCTGGGTGCCACCGTATCGGCCCAAAATGTACAATTGCAAATGACAATCGTGCTCCAGTAGCGATGGCTGCGTAAGCAGTTTCAGCTTCTGAAACTTAACTCCTTAGGTTTAGCGACTTAAGGCGGGGTTCGTAGGTACCTGGCAACAGAAACCTACATTACTTCCTCTGCTTTAAAGCATCTCAAAGAACGCTCGCTTGGTCACTGCCGCATTGATTAATCAACGCGCAGGGGGCTGTACGTTTGTAAACAAACGTCCACTGCAACAGAAACCTACATTACTTCCTCTGCTTTAAAGCATCTCAACGAACACTCGCTTGGTCACTGCCGCATTGATTAATCAACGCGCAGGGGGCTGTACGTTTGTAAACAAACGCACACTGCAACAGAAACCTACACTGTCATTTTTCACATTTTAGGGCTCTGCCCTCGTCTCAGCTTTCGCTGAGCCTCACCCGGGATATTTTTCGAAAGAGGAAGCAATACGACTTAGCGTCCTTCAAAGTCGGCAGTGCGTTTGTCAAGGAATGCAAGAACGCCCTCTTTGAAGTCGCGCGTCTGTCCACATTTGCCTTGTAGTTTGGCTTCTAGGGTCAGTTGTTCTTCTAGCGAATTCTCAAACGATGCACGGATCGCTGTTTTCGCCTCTGCATAAGCTGCCGTTGGACCATTCGCGAGGTGCGTTGCGCGCGCTTTCCACGTTTGAGCGAACTCGGCCTCGGGCACGGCTTCCCAGATCATGCCCCAGCGTTCTGCTTGCGTCGCTGAAATTTTGTCTGCGAACAAAGCGGCACCCATTGCTTTTGCCATGCCCATTTGGCGCGGCATGAAGTACGTTCCACCCGCATCAGGGATCAACCCGATCTTGGTGAACGCTTGCATGAAAAACGCCTTTTCTGACGCGATCACCACATCCGCACCGAGTGCAAGGTTGGCACCTGCCCCAGCTGCAGCGCCATTTACTGCGCTGATTGTTGGAACAGGACAGTCGGTAATCGCAGCGAGCATGGGTTGGTATTCATCGCGCAGGGTGCGTTCCAGATCGATGTTACTCGCGTTTGCGCGATCCCCTAGATCCTGCCCCGAGCAAAACGCGCGTCCTGCACCTGTGAGGACAACACAGCGCGCTTCGCGGCCGCCTGAGCGCACAGCATCGGTGATTTCGGCGCGCATTTGAGTACTGAGTGCATTCATCACATCGGGACGATTAAGAGTAATAACCGCGATATTATCCGCGACTGCGTATGTGATCGTTTGGTAGTCCATGCTCGTCCTCATCTGCAAGACAGGGCGGCGTCACTCGTCTTTGAGCAACTCAGCCAATCTGTTTTTTTCCGTGTCACTTAGCGCAATCATTTCCGGTTCATCCGCACTTTGACGTGTACGCAAATAACCGAAACCAACCCCGCCGGCTAACAACAGCATGAGCGGACCCGCAGCCCAAAGCAACCAGTTGGAGCCTGTGACGGTGGGTCGAAGCAGCACATATTCGCCGTACCGATCAACAATGAACGCGATTGCTTCGTCATTGGTGTCGCCAACGACCAAACGGTCACGCACTAAAAGGCGCAAGTCACGGGCCAGCGGTGCCTCACTTTCATCAATGGATTCGTTTTGACACACAAGACAGCGCAGCCCTTTAGAAAGGTCACGCGCGCGCTGCTCTAACACGGGATCATCAAGGACTTCATCAGGCTGCACCGCGCTCAAAGGGAGCGCGATGAGCATCAGTACTACAGCGAGCGCGTGCTTCATTCCGCTGGCACTTGGGCTTGGCGACGGCGGCGTGCGCCGGCAGCGACACGGAAACGGCGATCAGAGAGGCTTAGGAAACCGCCCAAAGCCATTAGCAACGTTCCGGCCCAGATCCAATTCGCAAGCGGTTTGATGTAGGTACGTAACGTCCATCCACCATCCTGTTGCGGATCCCCAATCACCACATAAACGTCGCGCAAAAAGCGATAATCAATCGCAGCTTCGGTCGTTGGCATTTGTGCCACCAGGTAATTACGCTTTTCAGGGTTCAAAACTGCAAGCTCAACACCGTCACGACGCAAAACGACATTGCCCATCGTTGATAGATAGTTGGGCCCTTCGACGCGATCGACACCTTTCAATTCAAGTTCGAACTGCCCGACCGTGAAAGGCTCATCAATCTTCGCAACGCGAATATCCTCAACCTGCCAAGCCAGCAATCCAGCGATACCAAACATCGTCACACCCAAACCGCCATGGGCGACAGATTTGCCCCAATCCGCACGTGGAAGACGAAGCAGGCGGTTCCATTTGCGCTGCGCACGTATCCAAAGGTCAAGTGCCGCGCCGAAGACCATCCATGCGCCCAGGAACAAGCCAATCGGCCCCATCAGGGAGCGACCCGTTTGCATGACCCAAGCCAACAGTGCCAAAGCCAACGCTAGCCCAAATACATAGCGCATCTGATAAGCGGCTTGACCAATCTTGCCACGCTTCCAAGCAAGAGTTGACCCAATCGGCAAGATCAGACCTAGAACAATCATAAATGGCGTGAAGGCCATGTTAAAGAAAGGTGGTCCGACAGAGAGTTTGCGATCAAAGAACATCTCCGCAAACATTGGCCAAAGTGTTCCAACGAAGACCACGAAACACGACACTGCGAGCAAGATATTGTTGCTCACAAGCGCGCTTTCGCGGCTAACGACACTGAATACACCTTTCGCTTCCATCGCGGATGCACGCATCGCGAATAGGATAAGCGCCCCTCCTGTGAAGAAAGCAAGGATCATCAAGATGAAAACACCGCGCTCAGGATCATTGGCGAAGGCATGTACGGACGTAAGCAAACCGGAGCGGACGATGAACGTACCAATGAGAGAGAAACCAAAGGCGAGAATGGCGAGTAGGATTGTCCAGCTTTTCAGGCTCTCGCGTTTTTCAACAACGATCGCAGAATGCAGCAGAGCAGCCGCTAAAAGCCAAGGCATGAATGATGCGTTCTCGACAGGATCCCAGAACCAGAAGCCACCCCAACCCAACTCATAGTAGGCCCACCAAGAGCCCAGACCGATGCCGATTGTGAGGAATACCCACGCAGCCAGGGTCCAAGGACGGACCCAACGCGCCCAAGCGGCGTCAACACGTCCTTCAAGCAAGGCCGCTACGGCGAATGAGAAGGCCATGGAAAGGCCCACATACCCGAGGTAGAGGAAGGGTGGATGGAACGCCAAACCGGGGTCTTGCAACAACGGGTTCAGGTCTTGACCGTCAAACGGTGGCACCGCGAGGCGCAAGAATGGGTTCGATGTGAAAAGAATGAAGGCAAAGAACGCGACAGCAACGGCAGATTGGATCGCCAAGACCCTTGCGCGCAAAGTCGGCGGGAGATTGTCGCCAAACCAAGCCGCCGATGCACCAAACAGCGTCAGAATAAGCACCCAAAGAAGCATTGATCCTTCGTGATTGCCCCAAACACCGCTGATTTTATAAAGCATTGGCTTGGCCGAATGCGAATTAAGCCAGACAAGGCGCAACGAAAAGTCTGAAGTCACAAAAGCGTACGTGAGCGCGGCAAAGGCAAATGCCGTGAACAAAAACTGCATTTTCGCAGCAGGTTCAGCCACGGCCATCCAGCCGTACCAGTGTTTATGGGCACCTATTAAGGGCACAATCGCTTGCACGATTGCGATTAAAAAGGCGAGGATGAGGGCGAAATGTCCGAGCTCTGTAATCATGAACCAAACTATAGGGCGCGCCCTGCCCGTCGCCAATAGTTTTCGAACGGATTTACGGTTCACATTGTCGCGGGTTTAATAAAGTATTTTTGCCCAATCCCTCAGAGCTGCGTTATTTGGATATGCCGTGCGCATCGGGTGTCTGGCTTGATCTGACTTAGACAACGCAGGCGCGGCATCAGTCATTGCGTCCAACGCCTTAATATTTTGCAGAACAGTTGGTGTATATGCCAGTGACGCCGCAATCTGCTTTTGGAATTGTTGATTTTTGAGTTGATGCCGCGCGCCGAAATAGAACGATACGATCGCGCCAAGAAGCCACCAAAGCGGTTCAGGCACCAGCGCGATCCCCTGCATGCGCGATGCAAACCAAATCGGGTCCGTCATCGCGGACCCAAACAACCCAAGCGTGCCAATCGCCATTGCCGGTCTTGGAATGCGATTCAGCGCATCCATAAAGCGATCAAATAACCCGCGCTGGTGCAGCGCAAACTCGCCCGCGAATTGCGCTAAGGCATCGCCACGCATGACGGCCTCGCGCGCGGCCCCTTTTTCGGCGTTTTCGACAAAAACTTCGGCTGTGTCGCGGATCAAATTTTTCCCACCACCAAAAACCAATCCAAAGAGGCGATCAATCAAGCCCATTTTGCGATCCTTTGCTGAAATTGTTGGGTGCTAAGGTGATACTTTGCAGACATGAAACTCTCTGCACGGGTGATCCAACCACCTTTGCCACCTGCCCGTGTACGCGCGTATTTTCGGCTGGCACTTCGCTTGTCTGCCAATCGAAAATAGTAATTGCGCCGCTCAATCGCATAGGCATCGCTTAGGTATACGCGCGCAGCTTCATTGGCGCGCACAGCCACGGCAATCGTTTGTGGCCCAATCGCACCGTCAGCGCCGCATTCAAATCCCATTTTGACGAACAATCGCTGTAGGATCTTCACCGCATTGCTGCCTGCGTTCACATACATGTCAAACACGCTTGCTTGCAGCACTTGCGGTAGCTTTGCGATGCCCGGTTTATCGAAGTAATGCAGCATGAAGATATCGATCGCTTGTGTTTGGCTTAATCGCTTCACATCCGCGCTTGTCACACTGCCGTCACCGTTGAGATCCAGTCCAAGTCTGCGCATTGTATGAATGGTTACGCCAAACTTCGTAGCACCACCTGGATCGCTTGGATCATTGACGTAGCCCCCTTCGCGCTGAACAATCTCAGCGGCAAGCGCGCGGACATCTTCGTTCTCAACTTCTGGCATGTACCATTCCCCCACTTCCAGACTTCGCTGAAAATGCGGGGGTGTTGGTTAATGATCCGTTAGAGAGCCGCGCGCTTAGGCGTCGGGCTCTTGATAAACACCTTGCGCTTTGAGCGCATCGACGACCTCTTTAGGCATGTAGGTTTCATCATGTTTGGCAAGAATTTCAGAGGCTTCAAAGACGCCGTTGATATATTTCCCCTGCCCAACCATACCTTGGTTTTCCTCAAAGAGATCAGGCAGCACCCCAGTATACGTCACTGGAATGCTCGCGCCGCCATCGGTTACGGAAAAACGAATGATTTCGCCGACACCGCGTTCGATAGACCCTTCTTCGACAAGACCGCCGATACGAAACACTTCATTAGGCTGTGGCGGTTCGGCAATAATCTGGCTTGGCGCGCGAAACAAGTTGATCCCGTCACGCATTGCGTAGCCAATCAGAGCCGTAGACAAAGCGAGTGCGACAGTCGCGAGCGCGACAATCTGAATACGCCGCTTTTTCTTGAGACCTGTCATTGCCATATCGAGAACTCCGAGCGGTTAAGGGAAACACGGTGCGAGCATAAGCCCGTCCGTCTCAGGAAGATTTAACATCAGATTTGCGTTCTGCAAGGCCTGCCCACTGCTACCTTTTGTCAAATTATCCAACACTGCAACAACGATTGCACGTCCCTCAATCCGATCAGCTGCAACCCCAATATGGCAAAAGTTCGATCCACGCACATGATGCGTACTTGGTGTTTCGCCCATCGGAAGTACTTCGATAAACGGCTCATTCGCATATTGCGCAACAAGCGCATCGTACACCGCCGTTGCATGACCTGACACATAACACGTCGCCAGAATGCCCCGATTTACAGGCAACAGATGCGGCGTGAATTGTATACGCACATCACGGCCTGCAAGTTTGCTAAACTCTTGATCAAACTCACCAAGGTGGCGATGTGTGCTGCCAACAGCGTAAGCGTTGTACCCCTCTGACAGTTCCGCATGAAGCAAGTTTTCTTTCAAACTCCGCCCCGCCCCTGATACAGCACATTTGAGGTCGAGGATGATGTCATCCAAACCGATCACACCCGCAGTAATCAAAGGCCGCAAAATGTATTGCCCCGTCGCCGCGTTACATCCTGTCCCTGCCACAAGGCGCGCCGATCTTATGTCTTCACGGTAAAACTCGCTCAGGCCGTAAACCGCTTCTTTCTGGAGATCGACAGCGCTGTGGGCATTGCCGTACCATTTCTCATACGCTTCGGGATCGCTCAAACGAAAGTCAGCGGAAAGGTCCACAACTTTTAGATCACGCGGGAGTTTTGCAATCACCTCTTGGCTGGTCTTGTGTGGCAATGCGCAGAACGCCAAATCTATCTCGCTGAAATCGATATCCGCGATCTTCACCAGATCGGGTAAATCAAGATGACGAAGATGTGGGAAAACCTGCGCAAGTGATTGGCCTGCTTTGCGCTCACCAGAAAGCGCTTTGATCTGCATACTCGGATGAGTTGCGATCAACCGGATGAGTTCCGCGCCCGTGTAGCCCGAAGCGCCAAGAATTGCGATACTATGTGTCATGTCATTGGTCTTTCTAAAGAAATGTCTGTTCGTTCAGCCTTGTTCGAAAGAGATTTCTCGTCGCATAAATTGTGTCGCGCGATCACTGACGCGCGCAGGATCACCGCTTGTGAAATAGCGGTGTGTTTTGCCTGTTCCGATAAAGTCTGGGCGCCGCTCTATATAGTCCGCAAGGCTCTCTGCCACCAAATTCGCTTGAGAGTACACCTTAACATCAGCTCCGAGTGCAGCCTGAAAATGCGTTTCCATCAACGGATAATGCGTGCAGCCCAGAATGGCAGCCTGGGGTGATGGCATCTTACGCTTCAAGGCATCCACATGTGAGCGCACCAAGGCTTCGGCCAAGATCATATCGCCGTCCTCGATCGCATCGACAACACCGCCACACGCCTGCGCTTCCACATCGACGCCAATCGCGCGGAACGCCAACTCGCGCTGAAACGCACGGCTTGCCACAGTGGCAGGTGTCGCAAAAACGGCTACTTCGGTCACGGCAACTTCGCGCGGCGGTGAATTATCACCCCACTGGCGTTCTGTGAGCGCTTCGATCAATGGTACAAACACGCCCAGAACACGCTTGCCTTCTGGTACGCCCGCTTCTTGCATACGACGCAGCGCAGCGGCAGACGCCGTATTACACGCCAAAATCACCAGATCGCAGCCATTGTCCCAAAGGTATTCAACCGACTTTTTCGTCAGCTTATAAATATCCTCGGAATCGCGCACTCCATAGGGCGCGTGAGCGCTGTCGGCGTAATAGACAAAAGGAACGTCAGGCAGACGTGTGCGAGCAGCGTCCAGAACGGTTAAACCGCCAAGGCCACTGTCGAAAATCCCTACTGCCATGATGTCACTCCACCGAACACACCGATCCTTAAGCGTCTCATACGCGCGTGCTACTCAAAAATCCATATGGTTATTCCGCAGCGCGCGCCATTTCGGTCCCGCCAGCGTTGATGACGCTCAAAAGTTCTTCACGTCGTTTGGCCGCTTTGCGTTCATTGGCTTCTTTCACCATGCCAAAACCGCGTATCGACAAAGGCAGTTCCGCAAGCGCAACAATCGCGTCTTCTGTCTGTGCGTTAAGCTTGGGCAGCACAGCTTTCATGTCCGACTCAAACTGTTTGATCAGTGCGCGTTCCATCTTGCGCTCTGCGGTGCGCCCGAACGGATCAAACGGCGTGCCGCGCAGACGTTTAAGCTTCGCAAGCATTTTAAAGCCGCGCAGCATTCGCGATCCGTATTCTTTCTTAATAGGACGTCCATCAGCACCGGTTTTGGTTAGCATGGGTGGCGCAAGATGATACGTGAGCTTCAAATCCCCCTCAAACGCTTCTGCCGCCTTTTCAGCTGTGCTCAGGTGCAAACGCGCAACTTCGTATTCATCCTTATACGACAGCAGCTTGTGGTAGCCTTTGGCCACCGCCTCTTGCAGGGTCTGGTTGTCGATGGAATCCACCAGTTTGCGGTAGCGTTTCGACAAACGCTTGCCTTGATATTTCACGAGATGATCCGCGCGAAACGCGATTTTTTCCTCCAAGGTTTTGGGTAAAGAAATCACATTTGGCGCGAGCAGGTTTTCAACTTGATCAGGATAGAGCACCGCCCAGCGACCTACATCAAATGCATAAAGGTTCTTTTCAACCGCTGCACCATTCAAGCGGATCGCGCCTTGCATCGCTTCAAGCGTCAGAGGGATCAAGCCCCGCTGCCAAGCCCCACCAAACACCAACATGTTTGAAAAAATCGCATCGCCCAATACGACGCGAGCCAGATCAGAGGCATCAAAAAGGTCAACTTTGTCGCGCAAACGTGCTGTCAGCGACAGTTGGAGTTGTTCTGACGGAAGTTTGAATTCCGTATTGCGCGTAAAATCACCTGTGATGATCTCATGGCTGTTCACCACTGCGCCGGTTTGTCCTTCTTTCGTAAGGCCCAGCGTGGAAGAACCGGCACTGACGACCAAGTCCCCCCCAATCAGCGCGTGCGCTTCGCCTGTCGCCACACGAATGGCAGAAATATCCTCAGGGTGATTGGCAAGGCGGCAGTGAATGTGTACCGCCCCCCCTTTTTGCGCGAGCCCTGCCATCTCCATCATGCCAGCCCCCTTGCCATCCAGTTGCGCCGCTTGCGCGAGCACCGCGCCAAGCGTGACAACACCCGTGCCACCAACCCCGGTGATCACAACATTATGCGTCCCCTTGATGCTGGGCAGGTCTGGCATTGGAAGATCGGGAAGTTTCAATTCCGTGGTCGCGGCCTTGCGCGGTGTTGCCCCTTCGACAGTTACAAAAGACGGACAAAACCCTTTCACACAGGAAAAATCTTTGTTGCAGCTTGATTGATCAATCGCGCGTTTGCGCCCCAGTTCCGTTTCATGCGGCACGATCGAAACGCAATTGGATTGCACACCGCAATCGCCACAGCCTTCACAAACATCAGAGTTGATAAACACGCGTTTGTCAGGATCAGGAAACAAGCCACGCTTGCGACGACGACGCTTTTCAGCTGCGCAGGTTTGTACGTAAAGAATGACAGACACACCCGAAGTTTTAGCAAAACTCTCTTGCACCGTTTGAAGTTCAGCGCGCTCATGCATTGCCAGACCGCTTGGGAAGGCGCTTTTCTCCACATCTTCCTTGTCGTCATAGACGACAGCAACGTTTTCAACACCCATCGCCGCAATCTCGCGAGCGATCCGTGGGGCATCAAGTCCACCGTCATTGCCTTGACCGCCTGTCATTGCAACAGCATCATTATAAAGAATCTTGTATGTCATCGTCGTGCCAGCCGCGACAGCTGCACGGATCGCTTGGATACCAGAGTGGTTATATGTGCCATCACCGATATTCTGGAAAACGTGATCACGCGTGCTGAACGGCGCTTCACCAATCCAGTTCGCACCTTCACCGCCCATATGAGTAAAGCCAAGCGTATCACGGTCCATCCATTGCACCATGAAATGACATCCGATGCCTGCATAGGCGCGGCTGCCGGTCGGCACTTTTGTTGATGAATTGTGCGGGCACCCCGAACAGAAATACGGCAATCTTGCTGCGAGTTCGGGCGCATTGTCTGCGCGCCGCGCCTCTTCGAGCGTCGCAAGACCGGACTTGATACCAGAGGTCGAACACCCCTCATCCACCAAAATGTCACCCAAATGTTGCGCAATCATCATCGGATCAAGCGCGCCACGCACTGGAAACAGCTCTTTGCCATTCCAGCGTTCCCCGTAAACGCGGGCGCGCTTGGGGTTATCAAATAGCGCCTCTTTGATCTGGACCTCGATCAGTTTGCGCTTTTCTTCAACCACAACGATCAGATCAAGATCAGCGGCCCACTCGTTGAACCCTTTCATATCCATCGGCCAGGTTTGACCAATTTTATATGTGCTCAAACCAATGCGTTCGGCCTCTGCCTCATCAATGTTGAGCAAAGACAGAGCATGTACCAGATCGAGCCAGTTCTTGCCCGCAGCAACAAAGCCGATCTTGGCACCGGCTTTGCTCCAGACCTCTTTGTCCATTTTGTTGGCATAGCTAAATGCTTCGGCCGCTTGACGTTTGTAGTCAGTTAAGCGCGCCTCTTGCACGTGGCGATCATCCACCAAGCGGATGTTCAAGCCACCATCAGGCATCTCGAATTCAGGTTCGACAAATTGCAAGCGGTGCGGATCACCGTTGACGACAGAGGTCACTTCAACCGTGTCTTTCATAGTTTTCAGACCGACCCAAACACCGGCAAACCGCGACAATGCATAGGCGTAAAGCCCGTAATCCATCATTTCCTGCACACCTGCGGGGCTGACAATCGGCATGTAGGCATCGACCAACGCAAATTCAGATTGATGCAGCACTGTGCTGCTTTCGCCCGTATGATCATCGCCCATAGCCATGATCACTCCGCCATTCTTAGACGTACCAGCCATATTGGCGTGCCGCATGACATCGCCTGTGCGATCTACGCCCGGCCCTTTGCCGTACCACAGACCAAAGACGCCGTCGTATTTGCCTTCACCCCGAAGCTCCGCCTGCTGCGCGCCCCAAAGAGCTGTGGCTGCGAGATCTTCGTTCAAACCCTCTTCGAACTTCACACTTGAAGCCGCGAGTTGTTTCGCGGCGCGCGTCATTTGAAAATCTACGGCCCCCAGTGGCGATCCACGATACCCAGTAACGTACCCTGCGGTGTTCAGTCCTGCGGCTTCATCGCGTGCCTTTTGCATCAACATCAAACGCACGAGCGCTTGCGTGCCATTCATCAGAACCTGAGTTTTTTCCAGATCAAACTTGTCATTCAAAGATGTCGTTTGCAGGCTCATGTGGGTCCCTCCCAAGACAAAACTGATGTGCTGTTACCGGTACGTTAGGTCACAATGACTGACCTTACTAGTAAAATCTCAAATGACGCCGCGTTGATAAGCGCGACGCGCTCAGTTAGGAGTGTATAAGGCCCGTGAATTTGCACCAGATAGAAAGTTGTCACGATGGATTGGGATAAGCTCAGAATATTTCACGCCGTCGCTGATGCTGGCAGCTTGACCCATGCAGGAGACAAGCTTCACCTTTCGCAATCTGCAGTATCGCGTCAGGTGCGTGGTTTAGAAGAAAGTCTAAATACAACACTGTTTCACCGCCACGCCCGTGGATTGATCCTGACGGAGCAAGGCGAGCTTTTGTTTGATGCCACCAGCGCTATGATCAAGCGACTCGACGCCGCCGAAGCGCGCATCAAAGACAGTGAAGAAGAGGTGTTTGGTGAACTTCGTGTCACCACTACAACCGGTTTTGGATCACTTTGGCTCGCGCCGCGCCTGCCGCATTTGTACGAAAAATATCCAGATCTCAAAATCGACTTGATGCTCGAAGAAAAAGTGCTCGATCTTCCCATGCGTGAGGCGGATGTCGCTATTCGCATGAAAGAGCCAAGCCAAGCGGACCTCATCCGCAAACGCTTGATGACGGTCCACATGCAGCTTTACGCCTCACCTGAATACGTCGCCAAACATGGCATGCCTGAGAGCATTGAAGACATCGGCAACCGTCGCCTCATTTGTCAAAACCCGCGCTCGGCTCAAGTTGGCGCCGGCCTTATGCTTATTCAACACCTTTTGGCCTATGATGTTCCTTCGATGTTAACAGTGAACAACTATTTTGGCGTGCTTCAATCTGTTGTGCATGGGCTTGGGATCGGCGTTCTTCCAGATTACGTGACGCAAGACTTTCCTGATCTTGTGCGCATTCTTCCTGATCTGCGCTCAAACGAAGTCCCCGTGTTCCTTGCGTACCCAGAAGAGCTGCGCCAATCCAAGCGCATTCAAGTATTCCGCGACTTCGTACAGGACGAAATCATCGCATACCGCAAAGCACAACGCGAAATTTCTGAAAATAACGAATAAAAACAACACTATAAAATTTATACGTGTTCGCGCGAAAGTTGAGCACAGACCTCAGTTGTTTTCCCATAACTCACAATAACACGTCAGATACACTTACCTCGTTAACGATTAATTAGGTGAGTTTTGACAATGACACTAAAAATTGCTGCCGTCTGTGTTGCGGTAACATTCTGTGCATCTACAGTTTTTGCACAAGCCACAACAACGCAAAGCGCTATCGTGGGTCCCTCTGGTGAAACCCAATATCCTGTCGAAGTTGTCGGCGCTGATGGGGTAAACTATTTCTGCCAATCTGGCACGAGCATCGTAAACGGCGTCGTTGCGCGGCTCTGTCGTCGTTCCGCAAGTTTTGGTGCCACGAGCGGCACAATCGGCAACACAATTGGCGGCGCAGGACTCGGCGGATTAGGTGGGGCAGCAGGCATTGGCGCGGCTCTAGGTGCTGCTGTGTTGATCGGCGTGATGACCAGTGGGGGTTCCACCACAGGCACTAACTAATTTTCAGGACGACCAAAACTTCGGTTTTGCATGCAGAGCTATCAAGGTGCCCCAACGCCTTGGTAGCTCATTTATTTAAAAGGCGCTGTTCACATATTTCTGAGACATCATGCGAATGATGCTTCACGACGCACGCATGGTATTGCATAAGGCGCTTATCACGAAGACTACGACAAAAGGACAATGGTCATGCATGATATCAAAGCCATCCGCGAAAATCCGACAGATTTTGATGCCGCCCTCGCGCGTCGCGGAGATGCACCATTGTCCTCAGAGCTGCTGAGTATTGACGCTGCACGCCGCGCAAAAATCCAAGCTGCCGAAGAAGCGCAAGCTGAACAAAACAAAGCGTCTAAACTTGTCGGTGCCGCCAAAGCGTCTGGCGATGAGGCAGAATTTGAACGCCTCCGTGCGCTGGTCGCTGAAAAAAAAGCAGCCGTCGCGCAGCTTAACGAGGAAGCCAAGGCCGAAGACGCGCGCCTAACAGATATGCTCGCGCGTGTTCCGAACCTTCCAGCCGACGACGTTCCAGAAGGAGCTGACGAAGAAGACAACGTTGAGGTAAAGCTTTGGGGCACGCCGCGAAGCTTTAATTTCACAGCAAAAGAGCACTTTGAACTCGAAGGCGTTGTAGCCTCCATGGATTTCGATACCGCTGCCAAAATTTCCGGCGCGCGTTTTGTGATGCTTAAAGGTGCGGTTGCGCGTATCCACCGTGCTTTGGCGCAATTCATGATCGACACGCATGTGGATCAAAATGAGCTAACAGAGGTCAACAGCCCTGTGCTTGTGCGGGACGAGGCGATGTATGGCACAGATAAGCTCCCGAAATTTGGCGATGATAGCTATCAAACAACCAACGGTTGGTGGCTTGTCCCAACGTCTGAAGTGCCGCTGACCTATTCTGTCGCGGGCGATATTCTTGAGCAAAGCGCGCTTCCCATTCGCATGACTGCTCACACGCTATGTTTTCGCTCCGAAGCAGGAAGTGCGGGGCGTGACACATCTGGCATGCTGCGACAGCACCAGTTTGAAAAGGTCGAAATGGTCTCTGTCACGCACCCTGATGAAAGCGATTCTGAACAAAAGCGCATGCTCGGCTGTGCCGAAGGTTTGCTGGAAGCTTTGGAAATTCCATATCGCACAGTGGTTTTGTGCACAGGCGACATGGGCTTTGGCGCGCGCCGCACCTTTGACATCGAAGCTTGGCTTCCCGGTCAAAATGCCTATCGCGAGATTAGCTCAGTCTCGACAACCGGTGATTTCCAAGCGCGCCGCATGAATGCGCGATTCAAGCCAGAGGATGGCGGCAAACCCCAGTTTGTTCATACGTTGAACGGCTCTGGCCTTGCGGTTGGGCGTTGCTTGATCGCTGTGCTTGAAAATGGTCAGCAAAACAACGGATCCGTCAGCCTACCAAGCGTGCTTGCGCCATATCTGGGCGGCAAAACCACGCTCACAAGCGCAGGCGTTCTCGCGTAACTGCTTGAAAAGACTAAGGCGGCGGCTAAGTTTTAACATATGATAAAACTTACAGCCGCCGTCACCGCTTTGCTTGCAATAGCTTTTGCAGTTTCCCCTGTCTTTACTGCACCGTTCTCGGGCTTTACACCTGATCAACTGCCAATTCCGCAGGTTAATCCCCCTGTGCAACCCGCTGGGTATGCCTTTGCTATTTGGGGTGTGATTTACCTTTGGCTGATTATTTCAGCGGTGTTTGGGCTTTGGAAACGCTCTGATGACACGGCAATCGACTGGCATGATGCGCGTAAACCACTTGTTGTGAGTTTGCTTATTGGCGTCCCTTGGATCGCAATCGCGACAACAAGTGCGATATGGGCGAGTGTCACAATCATCCTTATGGCAATCGGCGCGATCATGGCACTCATCAAAGCGCCAAAACGTGACCGCTGGCTCTTTCAAGCGCCGGTGGCACTATACGCAGGTTGGCTTACAGCAGCGAGTTGGGTCTCCATCGCCACGGTTTTTGCAGGCTATGGCATCTTAATGGATGCGTTTGGTTGGGCCATCGTAGGCATTACGGGCGCTTTGATAATCGCCCTTTTGGTCTTTCGCCAACGCTCCTCTGCACCGGAGTATTTTGCAAGCATCATCTGGGCGCTCATCGGAATCATTGTTGCAAACACCACTGAAACCTTAACGATCAGCATCCTTGCAGCAGTCGGAATTTCCCTACTCACCCTAACGCTGATCAAGAGCCAGCGCGCTTAGCGCTGACGCTCTACGTTTGATTTCATGTGCTTACGCAGCTTCGACGGTCCTGCCTTTTTGCGCCCTTTGAACGGGTTAGCGTCGTTTTGAGAGCGCATATAAAGACGGATCGGCGTGCCCGGCATGTCAAAATCGGTGCGCAAACCGTTGACCAAATAACGCGAATAACTTTCGCTCATTTTGTCCGGCAATGAACACATAACAACAAAGCCAGGCGGGCGCGTTTTAGCCTGGGTCATATAGCGTAGTTTGATACGTTTGCCTGCAGGTGCGGGCGGCGGGTGCGCTTCGACCATACCAGCCAACCAACGGTTCAAGGACGCTGTAGACACACGCGTGTTCCACGTCTCGTATGCGCGTATAATCGCATCGTGCAAACGATCCAATCCGCGACCCGTCTTAGCAGAAACCGTTACCAAAGGTGCACCACGTAACTGTGGCAGCAAACGTTCGAAACTCTCGCGCAGATCCCGCAGTTTGTTTTGTTTGTCGTCTTCGATATCCCACTTATTCACCGCAACGACCACTGCGCGGCCCTCGCGCTCGGCCAAATCCGCGATACGCAGATCTTGTTGCTCAAACGGAATAGCTGCATCCAGCAGTACAACGACCACCTCGGCAAATTTTACAGCGCGCAGACCATCAGACACAGACAGCTTTTCAAGCTTGTCCTGCACTTTCGCTTTCTTGCGCATACCTGCGGTGTCAAAAATGCGAATATGCGTGCCAAGCCATTCTGTACGCAGCGAAATCGCGTCGCGCGTGATACCTGCTTCAGGACCTGTCAAAAGGCGATCTTCACCCAGAATGTTATTGATGAGCGTTGATTTTCCAGCGTTCGGACGACCGACAACTGCAATCTGCATAGGCTTTTTCGCAGTTGGCATCACAAAGGCTGTGTCTTCGTCCCACTCGCCATCTTCATCCAAGCTCACGTCAACCTCAGGTGCTTGCTCAACCGCGCGCTCCTCAAACCCATCAGCGATGGGCATAAGCTGGGAATAAAGGTCATTCAAACCTTCGCCGTGCTCTGCAGAGAGGCGAATAGGCTCTCCAAGACCAAGCGAATAAGCTTCGATCACACCAGCATCGGCCGCAGAGCCTTCGCCCTTGTTCGCAGCCAAAACCACATGCGCCGATCGTTTACGCAAAATTTCAGCAAAAACTTGATCCGCAGGTGTGACCCCTGCCCGCGCATCAATCATAAACAGACAAATGTCAGCCATATCGACAGCACGCTCAGTCAAGCGGCGCATGCGACCTTGAAGGCTTTCATCGGTCGCTTCTTCCAAACCCGCCGTATCAATGACGGTAAAGCGCAAATCCGCAAGACGCGCTTCGCCTTCACGCAGATCGCGCGTCACACCCGGCTGGTCGTCAACGAGCGCGAGGCGCTTGCCAACAAGGCGATTAAAAAGCGTGGATTTGCCCACATTCGGGCGGCCCACAATGGCGAGGGTAAAGCTCATGAAAAGCTCCAAAACAAATGGTCAGAGCGCCGCTCTAACCTAGAACGGCGCTATATAAAAGGGGGCTATCGCACGAGCGCTTGTGCAGAGCTGCGGTTAGCGCAGCGCGTGCAATACACCTTTGGCAGAGACAACATATAGAGTATTGCCAGCAACCACAGGGTTTGTCGTCACACCACCCGGCACTTCGACAGAGCTGAGCAGCTCACCGGACACAGGGTCATAGCTACGGATAACACCATCATTTGAACCCACAATCACACGGCCACCCGCAACAACAGGGCCATAATGCGCGACAATCTCAACACTGCGGCGACGCACTTCTTTGGTAAAGAATGGCAAACGCGTGCCCCAGATCCGCTCACCAGAGCCGGCATCAAGACGCACCAATTCATTGCGATCCGTCACAGCAAAAACAGAGCCACCGACAGGCCAAACAGGCCCAAGTGCGCCATCTTTTGCCGTCCACAAACGCGCCCCGCTGTCTTTGTTCAGCGCAACAATGCGGCCTGAATAGCTGCCTGCGTATATTGTGTCGCCTTGGATGACAGGATCACCCGTGATGTCACTTACAGTTGTCGCAGCTATGCCGCGGCGGCTGCCTGCAACAGTTGCATCCCAACGCCGTGTGCCGCCTTGACGAAACGCGGCTTGCAACTCGCCCGTGCCATTCGCAAAGATAACGAGGTCTTCCCCGACCGCAGGTGCGGGTCCGCCAGACACGCGTGATATACCCGCAGAGCCATCAAGCTGCCAAGCAACCCGCCCCGAATCCGCATTGACGGCCCAAGCGACGTTGTCGCCACCGACGACATACACCAAACCGCGCGAAATCGCTGGCGTTCCCGTTGTCGCCGCAAGCAAATCTTGCTCCCAAAGCGTCGCACCGCTGGATGGATCAAGCGCACGCAAGGTGCCGAACCCTGAAGTGACGATCAATTTTCCATCACCAAACGCGAGGCCACCGCCCCCTGCATCGCTTTCGCGATCACGCTCCGGCGTTAGATCAACGGACCAGAGCGGCGCACCGCTCAGCGATACGGCAGTCACAGTGCTTTTCGAATCCATCACAAAGATGCGCCCATCTGCGATGACCGGATCTGCTGTAATACGATGACGACGGCTATCACCCGCACCAATCGGGGTAGACCACTGCACGCCAGTCAATGAACTTGCGAGCGCAGGGTGCGCTGTGCGCGTGGCTGGTGTCCCTATGCGTTGTTGCCAATTTGCGTTGGCGCTTTGACCCGGCAGTGAAATCTGCTGTGCAACATTTTCTGTCAGCACGCGCTGCTCTGACGTTTCACCAAAAGGCGCGCGCAGATCTTCGCGCTTGCCTGGTAAAATAACGTCATTTTCAGCGCAACCTGCTAACACAGCCGCTGTCAGCCCTGCCATAATAAGTTTTGCGTGTGTCACTGCTCAAAGCCCCCTTTGATAGTGCAACCCGTCTAATGCGGGCTTTTTATGATCGGCGACAAAGCCGCCGATTGCTCAATTTTGTCCGCTCAGAACCTCAGGCTCTGCGCCCAGTGCGATAATGAGTTGTGTTGCGCGTTGACGCAAGCCCGCTGTGACCTCTGCATCCACAACAATGCCTTGTAGCTTTTCAAGCGCGGCCTCTGTGTCTGCGGTTTCAATGTCAATCAAAGCAAGTTGCTCTGTTGCCAAAAGGCGCAAAGACGTGCCCGGTGCGCTGAGCGCTTCTAGACGGATGCGGCGATCTTCCACGCTCAGCGATCCGTCACTTTGACTTGCCGCTTTGAAAGATGCGATCTGACGGTAGATCTCTGGCAAGCTGCCATCCACCGCGATTTTCTCAAGCGCAGCTTGCGAACCTGCGGCATCGTCCGATGCGCCCTGCTCTGCTGCTTGCATCAGCGACACAACAGCTTTCGCTCCTTGGGTGATGTCTTGGCCACGCACCTCTTCAAGCGCGGCAACACGTGCTTCCGGCTCATCTGCTTCTAATGCCGCAAGAATAGCATCACCTGCAGTTTGTGCTTTCGCGAGGGTTTGCGCTTTGGAGTATTCGTTATAGGCCGCACCGCCAACAATCGCCAAGATAGCAAGAACCGCAATCCAGCCATACTTGCGCAAATAGCCATAAAGACGGTCGCGACGGACCTCTTCGCTGACTTCTTCAATAAAACTATCGGTATCGCTCATGCGCCTGCCCCAACTTATTTACCCCCAACTTTTTGCCTCTCATATCGCGATGTCACAGCCCTGCCAAGGGGCCGTCACACCCTTGCCATGTGATGCGCGCACTTTGGCGCAGTGACCTAAGGCGTTCCATCGTAGACAATATGTTGCGAAAGCGCCGCTAAAAAACTAATCTGAACTCGCGAGTTTAGCGTATAGCCTATATGACATTGTACTTTTTAAGAACAAGCCTATGTCGGACGAAGACGCCGACGTTGTGTACAAAGACCGAATTGAGGATGGCCCGCAGATGAAACTCATTCCATTGATCACCGCCATTTTGGTGACAGGATTTCTCTACTTTCTGGTGTTCGAGCGCGAAGAGCTCATGGCATTTGCGCAATCGACAACCTCTGATACGGCACAAGACGGTGATGCAGACGTTGCACAAGATGGCGATCAAGACGAAACAGCGATCCGCGTTTTCGCGGTGAAGTCGCAAGCACGTATGATTGACAGCGCAGTGATCTTACGGGGTCAAACAGAAGCTGCACGCTCTGTAGAGGTACGCGCGCAAACGTCGGGTCAAGTGACTTCAGAACCACTGCGCAAAGGCAATTATGTGACTGCGGACCAGTTGTTGTGCCAGATTGACGTCGGAACCCGTGAAGCGTCGCTTGCCGAAGCAAATGCACGCCTCGCAGAAGCGCGCGCCCGTGTTCCCGAAGCGCAAGCGCGTTTGGATGAAGCCATGGCCCGCCTTGATGAAGCAAAAATTAACGACAATGCAGCATCAAAACTAAGCCAAGGTGGCTTTGCCTCCGAAACGCGCGTAGCATCTGCACAGGCGAGCGTACGTGCTGCTGAAGCGGCTGTTGCCTCTGCCAAGAGCGGACTGGAGAGCACAGGTGCTGGCATTCAAAGCGCAGAAGCTGCGATCGCCAGTGTCCAGAAAGATATCGACCGCCTACAAATCACTGCCCCTTTCGAGGGTCTGCTCGAAACAGACACGGCGGAGCTCGGTAGCCTCATGCAGCCCGGCGCTCTCTGTGCAACGGTGCTACAACTTGATCCCATAAAGCTTGTCGGGTTTGTGCCAGAAACGGATGTTGACCGCGTTGAAATCGGCGCATTGGCTGGTGCGCGCCTTGCAGGTGGTCAAGACGTTCAAGGTCGCGTGACGTTTCTATCGCGCTCCGCTGATCAAACCACGCGGACATTTCGCGTCGAAATACAGGTGCCGAACGCAGATCTGAAGATTCGTGATGGTCAAACAGCTGAAATCATTGTCGCCGCGGATGGCGCAAGCGCGCATTTGCTCCCGCAATCAGCTTTGACATTGAATGATGACGGCGATCTGGGCGTGCGCACCGTCGATACGAACAATCAAGCGCAGTTTGCAAAACTGACCCTGCTGCGAGACACCGCAGAAGGCGTTTGGGTCGCAGGCCTACCCGAAACTGCCAACGTTATAACCGTAGGGCAAGAATACGTCATCGATGGCGTGTCGGTGTTGCCAACCTATGAGGAAACAAAGCAATGACAGGTATCGTTGATTGGGCCGCAGAACGCGCCCGCATGGTCATCGCCTTTATCGCCCTCACGCTTCTTGCGGGGGGCTTTGCCTACTGGGGTCTTCCCAAAGAAGGCGAGCCGGATATTGAAATTCCCGCGCTCTTTGTCTCCGTTCCCTTCCCAGGCATTTCTGCTGCTGACAGCGAAACCTTACTTGTCAAACCGATGGAAACAGAACTGGCGGATCTCGATGGTCTAAAATCGCTCTCTGGAACAGCCGCAGAGGGGTATGCAGGCATCGCGATGGAGTTCGAATTTGGTTGGGACAAAACCAAAGTCATGGCCGATGTGCGCGACGCTATGAATGCCGCTCAGGGCAAGTTCCCTGTTGGCGCAGAAACTTATTCCATCAATGAAATCAACTTTTCTGAGTTTCCAATCATCATTGTGAACCTCACAGGCAACGTGCCAGAGCGCACCATGGCCAAAACTGCCAAGGACCTTCAGGAGCGCATCGAAGCACTCGACGCCGTCCTAGAAGCGGGCATCGCTGGCAACCGTGACGAGATGCTTGAGGTGATCATCGATCCTTTGCGACTAGAGGCGTATAACGTCACCGCAGGCGAGTTGATTTCCGTCGTTCAAAATAACAACCAATTGATTGCGGCAGGCGAAATTGAGTCAGAGCAAGGCTCTTTCGCTGTAAAAATCCCTTCTTCCTTCAACGATCAAAGGGATGTCTATGAGCTTCCAGTGAAGGTAAATGGCGACCGTGTCGTGACGCTTGGTGATCTTGCAGACATATCTTTGACCTTTGAAGACCGCGTTGGCACAGCACGCTTTAATGGTGAAACATCCGTCGCGTTGCAGGTGGTAAAGCGCAAAGGCTTTAACCTGATCGATACAGCCGAGCTCGTAAAAACCACTGTTGAAGAAGCCCGCGCTGAGTGGCCCGAAGCGCTACAAGCCTCGATCGACGTGGGTACCTCTAATGATCAATCCCGCACCGTTGGTTCTATGGTGAGCCAGCTCGAGGGCTCTGTTCTAACTGCGATTGCCCTCGTGATGATCGTGGTGCTTGCAGCCCTAGGCACGCGCCCTGCCCTATTGGTCGGCTTCGCGATCCCTACGTCGTTCCTGCTTTGCTTTGTCTTTCTTGCCGTAATGGAAGTGACCATTTCAAACATTGTGATGTTCGGTCTGATCCTTGCAGTTGGGATGTTGGTCGATGGCGCCATCGTTGTGGTCGAATATGCAGACAAACGCATCGCTGATGGCTCTGGCCCAATGGACGCCTATGTTGAAGCCGCAAAGCGCATGTTCTGGCCCATCGTTTCGTCCACAGCAACAACGCTTTGTGCGTTTTTGCCGATGCTGTTCTGGCCTGGTGTCCCCGGTCAATTCATGGGCATGCTGCCGGTCACGCTCATCTTCGTTTTGTCTGCGTCCTTGGTCGTCGCGCTTGTTTATCTGCCAGTTATGGGCGGCGTAACAGGTCGCTTGAGCCGCGCATTTGGCAACACGTCCGATGCATTGCGCGCCAAATTTCCATGGATCGTACGCGCCATTTTGGTGCCGCCAGCGCTTTACACTGTCTTTTTGGGGGCCATGCAGGTTCTCAACCCAGGTTATCTTTTCGGCGGAACTCCAATTGCTGATGGCTTCGTTGGCGCACTGCCAGGTATCGCCCTCTTCCTGTTTGGCGCATTCGCGGCTTCTGTCACGCTGGGTGCTGCCAAATTCGAGCGCAAGCGCACCAAGATCAAAGCTGGTCATCGTCGCACGCTCTTTGGTGTTTTGATCAAAGGTATCACTGGCAATCCGATCATGCCATTGGTCTCCATTGCAGCGGTTGGTTTCTTTGTCATGAGCACGTTCAGCTACTTTGGCGAGAACAACAATGGCGTTGAATTCTTTGTCGAGAGTGAACCAGAACAGGCCATCGTTTATGTGCTCGCACGCGGAAACTTGTCCCTGTCTGAAAAAGACCGTCTGGTCGCCAAAGCCGAAGACGTCGTCCTTAAGCACCCCGGCGTGCAAAGCGCATTTGCGTTCGCTGGCGAAGGCGGCTTGAATACAGACGCCTCAGGTGCATCGACGCCAAAAGAGACAATTGGTCAAATCCAGCTTGAAACAATTCCTTGGGAAGATCGCGTAGACCGCCCCGAACTTGACGGTGATACCGTGATTGCAGAGCTCACGCGAGAGCTGCAAAAGATCCCGGGTATTGAGATCGAGATCCTCGCCCAAGCGCGTGGTCCTGCCTCTGGCAAGCCAGTTCAACTTCGCTTGAAAGCGGATGATTGGGATGACCTGTTAGACGCAACTGCAATCGCACGCGCACAGTTTGAAACCACCGAAGGTTTGAAACTGATTGAAGACACCCGTCCTTTGCCGGGTATTGACTGGCAAATTGACGTTAACGTGCAAAAAGCAGGTCGCTACGGCGCGGACGTGGCAACGGTTGGCGGCATGGTTCAGCTTGTGACCCGTGGCTTGCTGTTGGACACGATGCGCGTTGACAGCTCGGATGAAGAGATCGAAATTCGAGTACGTTTGCCCGAAGAAGATCGCGTTCTCAGCACACTAGACACGCTCAAGGTGCGCACACGTGATGGCCTAATCCCACTGAGCAATTTCACCACTCGCAAACCTGTCCAGAAACTGGCCGAGATCAATAGGATCGATCAGAAGCGCTATTTTGATGTAAAAGCAGCTGTTGAAAGCGATCTTACAAAGTCAGTTGTTGGCGAGGATGGCGAGGCAAAAGACGTGCCCATCACCCCGAATGAACGCATTACTGCGCTTACCGAATGGTTGGAAGCAGAGCCGTTTCCTGCTGGCGTGGACTGGGAATGGACTGGCGATCAAGAGGACGAGGCCGAAAGCCAGCGCTTCCTCTCGACAGCTTTTGCTGGTGCGTTGGGCTTGATGTTCATCATCTTGCTTGCGCAGTTCAATAGCTTTTATAACTCTGTCTTGGTCCTTCTTGCAGTAATCTTGTCTACAACAGGTGTGCTTATTGGTATGCTTGTGATGGATCAGGCCTTCTCCATCATTATGACGGGTACAGGTATTGTTGCGCTTGCTGGAATCGTGGTGAACAACAACATTGTTCTGATCGATACCTACCAAGAATACAGTCGCTACATGCCAAGGATTGAAGCAATCGTGCGCACTGCCGAAGATCGTATTCGCCCAGTTTTGCTGACAACGATTACAACGATGGCTGGTCTGGCTCCAATGATGTTCGGTCTGAGCTTAGACTTCATCGGAGGTGGTTTCACAGTCGATAGCCCGACAGCTCTCTGGTGGAAGCAACTTGCAACAGCGGTGGTCTTCGGACTTGGTATTGCGACGGTTCTGACACTTGTGTTTACACCGTCAATGCTAGCTCTTCGCGTCTGGGCAACGACCTACATTCAATGGATCGCGCGTCTGCTGGCCAAATTGTCGATGGGGCGTTCAAGCGCAGCTGCAAGAGACTGGGCACTGCAACGTGAAGCACGTCGCATAAAAGCGCCCATGATCCTTTGGGAAGACGACGAAGAGACGGACGAGGATTACGCGCCAGAGGCAGAACCAGCGATGATCATGGTCTCACCGCTCAAAGCTGCAGAGTAACGGCAAACGTAGGGTGCGTGATCTCACGCACCCACCTCTATTTCCAAATAAAGCGCGGCGTCTTTGCTTTGTAAGCAATGTACTCTTCACCAAATTGCGCTTCTAACCACGGTTCTTCCAAGAACGGTGCAAGGACATACAGCACAGCCCACAACAACAACGGCACTAGGATCGCAACAGTAGGCAGCAAGACCGCCCAACCTAACATGCCAAATAACGTTGCCACATAAACTGGGTTGCGAGAATACGCGTACACACCGCTGCTGACCAATCCCTCAGCCGCCCCGAACGTTTGTTTCCAGCCGAGCTTACCAGTGAAAAGCAAAGCACAGCCAAGGCCTAAAATGACGAGTGCAAAGCCGATCCACGGCCAAGCGAAACCAACCTCTCGTGCCCAAATCGCACTTGCTGCGACCAACGGATAAAGCCCAAGACGGAACAAGGCGTGAAAGCTCTGACGCTGCCAGCTTGCGGTTTTTTCAGGCGGCCAATACCGACCCAAACCCACATATGGGCCGACAAAAGACAGCCCTAAAATGATCAAAAATCCCAAACACGAAAGCGCTGAAAGCCCCCATATCATGCTGCATCTTCGGATTGCTGACGATGCCATAGGCCCGCATAACGCCCAGAAAGCTCCAAAAGCTCCGCGTGACTGCCCTGCTCTGCAATCTGCCCATCCGCCAAAACAACAATCCGATCTGCATCCGCAATTGTCGACAAACGGTGCGCGATCGTGATCACGGTGCGCCCTTCGGCTGCCTTTGCCAAAGCGTCCTGAATTTCATGCTCGGTCCCGCTGTCCAGCGCTGATGTCGCCTCATCAAGCAACAAAATGGGCGGGTTTTTGAGCAATGTGCGTGCGATGCCCACACGTTGCTTTTCCCCACCAGAGAGCTTCAACCCTCGCTCACCGACAGTCGTCTCATAGCCTTCGGGCAGCGCCATAATGAAGTCGTGGATCTGGGCCGCGCGCGCGGCCTCTTCAATCTCGCTATGGCTCGCACCGTCTTTGCCATAGGCAATATTGTAGCGAATGGTGTCGTTGAACAGCACTGTGTCTTGCGGAACGACACCAATGGCATCATGCAAACTGGTCTGCGTCACATCACGCACGTCCTGCCCATCAATCTCCAAGCTGCCACCTGTCACATCGTAAAAGCGGAACAGCAATCGCCCGATCGTAGACTTGCCAGATCCAGATGGCCCGACGATCGCAATGTTCTGACCCGCAGGTACATCAAGATCTACGCCTTTCAAGATCGGGCGCGCCTCATCATAGCCAAAGTGAACATCATTCAAGGTCACATGCCCACCCGCAATGTTCAGATCCTTGGCACCGTTTTTATTCGCAACTTCTGGCGGTTGCTCAAGCAAATCAAACATTTCGCCCATATCGACCAAGGCTTGGCGAATTTCACGGTAAACCGTGCCCAGAAAGTTCAACGGCATCGTGATTTGGATCATGTAGGCATTCACCATCACAAAATCGCCTACGCTCATGTTGCCATTCTGAACGCCCATGGCCGCCATCACCATAACCACAACCAAACCCGTTGTGATTAGAAAAGCTTGGCCAAAGTTCAAAAACGCAAGTGAGTATGAGGTCTTCAAGGCAGCTTCTTGATACAGTGCCATAGCGCTGTCATAGCGCCGTGCCTCGCGCGCCTCTGCACCAAAATACTTCACAGTTTCAAAGTTCAAAAGACTATCAATCGCCTTTTGGTTCGCGTCTGTATCTTGGTCATTCATCTGCTTGCGCAACTTCACGCGCCACTCTGTCACCGCGAATGTGAACCACACATAAAATGCAATCGTGACAAAAACAGCCGCCAGATACCAAACATCGAACAAAAAGAAGAGAACGCCAGCGATCATCAGCAGCTCAAGGATCAACGGGCCGATCGAAAACAGCAAAAAGCGCAACAAGAATTCAACGCCTTTGACACCACGTTCGATAATCCGGCTCAAACCGCCTGTTTTGCGCCCGATATGATACCGCATCGATAATCTGTGAATATGTTCAAAGGTTTGCAATGCAAGCGCGCGCAACGCACCCTGCGCAACTTTTGCAAAAACAGCATCGCGCAATTGTTGAAACCCGTTGGACATCAAGCGCGCCAAACCGTAGGCGATTGTGAGACCAACCGCGCCCACGGCCAAATCAGGTGCGCCCGCATCAGACAACGCATCCACCGCGCGCGCATATAAAAGCGGGGTTCCAACAGCAACAATCTTAGCGATCAAGAGCATCGCCAAAGCGATTACAACGCGCTGTTTGACCCATAACTTATCTTCGGGCCAAAGATAGGGCGCGACACGACGTATGACACGCCAGCCTGAAACCCGTTGCTCTTTAGAAAGAGCTGCGTCTGTAGGGATCATACTTCTCATATCGCGGAGTCCTCAAGCGTGGACTTCACAAATAAGCATACGAATTGGGAATGACCAGTGAAGGTCAGTCTGGAACTGTGAAAACTTGCCCTGGATAGATCAAATCTGGATCTTTGATCGACTCTGCATTTGCCTCGACCACCCGCGCATATAGCGTGCCACTGCCATACCGCTCTTGCGCGATTGCCCAAAGCGTCGCACCCGGTTGGACAGTCACCGCTTGGATTAGCTTTTTTGGTTCTGTCGCAGCAGCCAAAACCTCCGGTTCCTCGCGTTTAAAGGGCGTCTCGACCCGTGCAACCACATCGCCCGCCTTGTTCAACTCATCCACGCGAAGGGTATAAATACCAGTGTCCACCGCCGGCAAACCCGCTTGCCAATCTCCGCTTACTGCGATCTGCGACGTGGCCACCGGACGATTGTCCAAATAGACACGCACAAACTCCCCAGCGCCTGTTCCTGTCAAAGCAACATCGCCTGCGTCATCATATGAGATCGAGCCGAGCAAAGCCGTCATAGCGTCCGGTTTTGGAGCATTTGGTGCCTGCAAAACCCGCACACCTTCGTCCGTGGCCAAAAGTATGACGGGCCGTTGTGGCTCTGGGGCTGCTTCGGGCTCAGATTGTTCAGCGTTCGTCGTTTCGATTTCAGGCTCAGCCACGACATCTGCCTTAGCAACAGTGTTGCCCTCTTCGATTGCCTGGACACCAACATCGGATCCTGGTTCAGAAAGTACTTTATCAGCAAGCTTAATAGCCGTTTCGATTTTTGGTTTAGATACCACATCCGTCTTAGCACCAGTGGTGACCTCTTGAACCGCTTCGACACCAACATCAGAAACTGGTCCAGAAAGTCCTTTATCAACAAGGTTAGTAGCCGTTTCGATTTTCGGTTCAGATACCGCATCCGTCTTAGCAACAGTGGTGACCTCTTGAACTGCTTCGAGCGCAACATCAGAGACTGCTTCAGAAAGTCCTTCATTGGAAAGTTCAACATCGGCTACGACTGGAGGCCTAGGCTCTGCATCCGCAGCTAATGCAACAACTGACTTTGGCGCTGGTGCTTCTTCGGCAACCTTCTGAGATGTCGGTGCCGCCGCTATCGGAGCAACAATAACTTGTTCATTGGGGGCATCGCCAGACCCATTGTCCAACGTTAAAACTTGCGCATCTTCGCTTTGCGGCAATGAAACGAAACTCGCAAATTTACCAGACCCGTCCGCCTTTACCTCAGCGACCACATCCTCATCCAAACGAATAGCAATTGTGCTTCCCGCTTCGGCACTGCCCGCAATCATTGCGGCACCGTCAGTTTCAACCCGCACCACATCGAACGTCGGCGTCTTGGGCGCGGCTGCAACACTTGCAACCTTCGGCGCAAGCAACTCCGCCTCTTCTGAAGGGACCGGAAGCCCAACAGCAACGTCAGTCGCTTCATCCGTCACAAACTGTTCTGACGTGAACGCACCACTCATGTAGCCTGCAACCGCTAACGCGCCGACCAAAACAGTCCCGGCACCAACAGTAATGCCCGTTCCTGATGTCAAAAAAGCAAGCTTGCTCATTGCACTCTATCTCCGATATGCCAACGACTTGCGCCGACGTTGCGCGTCTATAACAAACATGACCCACGCGGTCAAAACACTGAAAATAGGGATCACGTGATGCAACAACGTTCAATTTGTGTCTTTTGTGGCGCATCTGATGGGGTAGATCCGGCCTATGGTGCGGCAGCCGAACAGCTTGGCGCGCTTATAGCTGATCACAAAATGCGCTTGGTCTACGGCGCAGGCGATGTGGGGCTCATGGGGCGCGTTGCCCGTGCAGCTCAAGCAAATCAGGCGACCACCTTCGGTGTGATCCCTCAGCACTTGGTAAATTGGGAAGTCGGCAAAACTGATCTGACCTCTTACGTGGTGACCGAAAACATGCATGAGCGTAAGAAAGTAATGTTCATGAATTCAGACGCAATCACGCTGCTTCCTGGCGGCGCAGGCTCGCTCGATGAATTCTTCGAGGTGCTCACTTGGGCACAGCTCGAATTACACCAAAAACCCATCGTGTTGATCAATGTAAAGAACTACTGGGATCCCTTGCTCGCTCTTCTTGATCATATAATCACTCAAGGCTTCGCCCAAGCTTCTGTAAAAGACTTCTTCAAAATAGCCACCACCCCGACAGAGGCGATTGAGCTTCTACGCTAAACCAGCGCTTCATTTTTCCAAATAAACTCCCCGCGGAGCGTCCTACAGCAACAAAAAACGCCGCCAGATGCTTTCTGGCGGCGCGTTTGAAATCTCTTAAGAAAGCCTGTCTCACATACGTGAGGCAACATTCTCCCAGTTGACCAAGTTGTCCATGAAGTTGGACAAATAAGCAGGACGTTTGTTGCGGAAATCGATGTAATAGGAATGCTCCCAAACATCACAGCCAAGCAAAGCTGTTTGGCCAAAGCACAACGGGTTCACACCGTTTTCCGTCTTCGTCACTGCCAAGCTACCGTCTGCATTTTTGACCAGCCAAGCCCAACCAGAGCCAAACTGACCCGCGCCCGCAGCCGCGAACTGCTCTTTGAACGCGTCAACAGACCCAAAGCTCTCTTTCAACGCTGCTTCCAGCTCGGAAGGCATCGCAGATTTGCCTGGACCCATCATCTCCCAGAACTGGTTGTGGTTCCAAAGCTGGCTGATGTTATTAAAAATGCCGTTTTGTGCCACGGAAGACGCATCATACGTCCCTGTGATGATCTCTTCGAGGGATTTGCCTTCCCACTCGGTACCCGCGATCAACTTGTTGCCATTGTCCACATAAGCCTTGTGGTGCAAGTCGTGGTGATACTCCAACGTCTCTTTGGACATGCCGTGGTCGGCCAATGCGTCGTGCGCGTAAGGTAGATTTGGAAGTTCGAATGCCATTATATGGACCCCTCAGTTGGTATTTCCTACATCAGATAGAGAGCGACAAGCAGCTGCCGTCAAGGGCCGCAACCCCTGATTTTTCTAGAAAAATTGCACAACACCTCTGATCAAAGCGCCTAAACGCGTTTTATAGCGCGTTTACCTCTGACCCGTTTTGCGCCGCAACGCTCAATAAATCAAACATGTACTCGCCAACCGATCGAAAACACACGATCGTAAATGAATTTTCACCATTCATCCAAAACGCAGCAGGCACCTGCGCCATGCGTGTGCGGCGAAACATACCCATTTCAAACGCGACAGGCGCAAAATCAACCGGGGCAAGTTTTGCCATAACTTCGCGTGCACACGGACCCGATACTTCAAACACCGCACGCGCGTCAGAAACGTTGGCCGCAAGAAAATGCGTTCCCTTCAATGAGGCGTTCAAAGTTTCAGCAGTGCTCAGCGCGTCGCCATGCGGCACCATCAAAAGCAACTCATCTGGGCTCATCCAAGCGGCTCCAGCCTCGCCCTTTACAGCAATCATGCGTTGTTCAGGCATCGCGCCAGCAATCGCTTTCACCGCCTTGATCAGTTTCTTGTCGCTCAAATCACCACGCAAAGTGATCATTCCGCGCAAGCCCATTTCACGCACATCCGCAATCCCATCCACAAAGGAGGCATTTTGCAAAGCACTCATAACATTAGACATTTTGCTTCGTCCCCTCTGGGTCATAGATCACTGGATCAACAATCTTTGCTTTCACAACTGTGCCATCGGTCTTTGGAAAATCAATAACGTCGCCCATACGATCCGGCCCGTTCTTTACAAGTCCCATCGCGATACCGCGCTCCAAGTTCGCTGAGTAATACGTCGACGTCACACGCCCGAACATATTGCGTTGTCCGTTGGCGTTTACGCCCTCTTCGACTGCATATGCACCATCAGGCAGCACCGACTTATCCACAGTTTCCAAGCCGACCAACTTCCATCGCTCTGGATCTACCATATGAGATCGCTGGTGCGCACGCTTGCCAAGGTAGTCATCTTTCTTCTTGCTCAACGCCCATTGCAAGTTGAGATCCTGCGGGATCACTGTTCCATCGGTCTCGTCGCCGATCATGATGAAGCCTTTTTCAGCGCGCAAAATATGTAGCGTTTCTGTGCCATATGGCATCGCGCCGAACTCTTCACCAGCAGCGTTCAACGCTTCCCAGAATGCCAACCCTTGGGACGCAGGAACAGCGACCTCATAGCTTAACTCGCCCGAAAAAGAGATCCGAAAGACCCGTGCGTCAAACCCGCCGATCGTACCATCGGCCCACTCCATGAAGCCCAATGCGTCTTTCGAAACATCCATACCACCGAGCTTCTCGAGGACTTTGCGCGCATTTGGACCAACCACCGCGATCTGCGCAAATTGCTCCGTCACATTGGCAACGTACACATTCCAATCCCACCACTCGGTTTGCAGCCATTCTTCCATATGACCGTGGATCGTGTCCGCGCCCCCTGTCGTCGTGTGGCACAAGAACGTGTCTTCATCGAGCCGCGCGACAACGCCGTCATCAATCAAAAAACCATTTTCTGAACACATCAAACCATAGCGACATTTGCCGACCTTCAAAGTGCTCATCATATTGGTGTAGAGCATATCGAGAAACTTGCCCGCGTCCGGCCCTTTAACGATGAGTTTGCCAAGCGTCGAGGCATCCAGCAGCCCCAGATTTTCACGCGTATTTTTCACTTCACGATTGACCGCGTCATGCACGCTTTCACCGGGCTGTAGATATGCAAAAGGACGACGCCACGCGCCCACTGGCTCCCAGTCGGCCCCATGCGCATCGCTCCATTCATAGAGCGGCGTTTTACGCAAAGGCTGGAACACTTTGCCTCGCGCTTCACCACCAATCGCGCCCATCGAAATAGGCGTGTAAGGCGGACGGAACGTTGTCGTCCCTGTCTGTGGAATAGGTTGACCCAATGCATCAGAAAGGATCGCCAATCCATTGATATTACTTAATTTACCTTGATCTGTCGCCATGCCCAAAGTGGTGTAACGCTTAGCGTGTTCAACACTTTCAAAGCCTTCTTGCGCGGCTAGTTGTACGTCAGACACTTTAACATCATTTTGATAGTCCAACCACGTTTTGGAGCGCAATTTGATCCCCGCGCCCTGCGGCATAAGCCAAACAGGCTCAACAGGGTTTTCAGACGTCGGCACCCCTTCAGGAATGACAGCTTTGGCGCTGCTGCCACCGGCAGCTTTGCCCGCGGCAAGACCCGCGCCATGGGCGTCACCAATCAGTTCTGCCAGCTGCATATGACCGTTCGCAGAGCCTGCGACAGACACAAAGCCCTCGCCTTTCGCGCCAAGCGGTGGACGCTCTGCATCGGGACGGAAATGCGATTGCTGTTCATCCCAAGTCAGCTTGCCCCCGCAATGTGACCACAGGTGCACAACAGGTGACCAACCGCCTGACATTGCGACCGCGTCACAAGCAATCTCTTCCAGTTCCGCACCTTCACCAGCCTGCGCGCAAAGCGACACTCCGATCACACGTTTGCTGCCTTTGACCTTTGCGATGGCTTTGCCATTTTCAACGCGGATCCCTAGCGCTTTTGCCTCTTCGGCCAAAGCACCGCCGCCGTTTGCGCGCGCATCAATGATACAGGGCACTTCAAGGCCAAGCCCTTTCAATGTAAGCGCCGTGCGATATGCGTCATCATTGTTCGTCACAACAACTGTGCGGTCTCCGACGGAAACACCGTAATTCACTGCATAATCGCGCACAGCACCCGCCAGCATCACACCCGGAATGTCATTGCCAGCAAAACTGAGCGGACGCTCGATTGCGCCTGTAGCTGTTACAATTTGCGTCGCGCGAATGCGCCAAAGTCGATGGCGTGGGCCAACATCAGCAGGCTTATGATCGCGCAAACGTTCGTAACCGAGCACATAACCATGATCATAAACACCCGCGCCCATCATTCTGTTGCGCATGGTGACGTTGTCCATTGCGGAAAGCTCCGCAACTAAGTTATCCACATAGTTTTCCACAGGTAGGCCATCGACTTCACCGCCATCAACTGGTGCGCGTCCGCCCCAATGGGCAGTCTGCTCTACCAAAAGTACCTTCACACCCGTCAACGCTGCTGCTTTCGCAGCTTGCAAACCCGCGACACCGCCACCGATCACCATCACGTCTGTAAAGTGATAGAAATGCTCATAGGTGTCAGGATCACGATCCTCGGCACGCGGCGCTTTGCCAAGACCCGCAGACTGACGGATGAACGGCTCGTACACATGCTTCCACAAAGGACGCGGATGGATGAACATTTTGTAATAGAAACCCGCTGGCAAAAAGCGGCTCAAGTGCTTGTTGATTGCACCAATATCGAACTCGAGGCTCGGCCAATGATTTTGGCTGGCAATCTTTAGACCATCAAATAATTCGGTCACCGTCGCACGTTGGTTCGGCTCGAAATCATCCGTGCCGCCCATATTGAACAGCGCGTTCGGCTCTTCCCCACCGCTGGCGACAATACCGCGAGGACGGTGATATTTGAACGAGCGGGCGACCATCATCTGATCGTTGGCAAGCAAGGCAGAGGCAAGCGTGTCGCCCTCAACGCCCTTCAGTTTCTTACCGTTGAAATCAAAAGAAAGCTGCGCGCCGCCGTCTGTGAAACGACCGCCCTGTTTAAGACGAGTGCTCATGAGAAATTCCTCCACGTCCAACCGGGGCGTTTGGCGCTAATTGCATCTTTGATCTCTTGGGGTGGTTCAAAGGTCTGGGCAGGATACGTGCCGAAGACCTCAAGCGTCTGTGTGCAGCGCGCCGCATGAAACCACTTGCCACAGCCATTGTTGTGACGCCAACGCTCAAAATGCACCCCCCGCGGATTTTCCCGCATGAACAGGTATTCTTCGAATTGATCATCAGTAGAGCCGACGGAGTGGCGTTTCAAATGCGCCTCACCCCCTGCGTGGAATTCCGTTTCTTCGCCGCTTACGCCACAGCAAGGACAATCAAGGATTAGCATGGCACTGCCTCCAACTTGAAAAATTGCTCCTTCACGCATAGTATCTTCGCATGAATGGAATTTTTTGGGTTCTTGGCGGCGTTTTCGCGCTTGGTCTTGGCATCGCACTCTATGAGCGACGCAAGAAAAAGCTGCTGCTCGCACATGACTTCAACCAACTTGGCGCCGAAACCGAAACGGATCGCACCGCGACACGTGTCAAAGATGAAATGGCTGCCAGAACGGTTTTTACGCATCTCAAACATTAGTGCGCCACCCCCGCAGCAACGCTCTCATCGATGAACTTGCCCTCTTTAAAGCGCCACATGGAGAATTCATCGGTCAACGGCGACTCCCCCTTCGCCATCAGCTCCGCCATAGCCCAGCCGGACCCCGGAATGGCCTTGAAGCCCCCTGTGCCCCAACCGCAGTTCATGAACATGCCCTCGACAGGTGTTTTCGTCAGAATGGGTGAGCGGTCGCCCGTCACATCCACGATACCGCCCCATTGGCGCAGCATCTTCAGGCGCGACAACATCGGAAATGTCTCGATCAACGCACGCACTGTTTCTTCAATATGATGGAACGAACCGCGCTGCGTGTAGTTGTTATAGCCATCCGTGCCACCACCAATGACCATCTCGCCCTTGTCTGATTGCGACAAATAACCATGCACCGTGTTCGCCATCACGACGATATCCATCGCAGGTTTGATCGGCTCTGACACCAGCGCTTGCAGCGCGACGCTTTCCATCGGCAAACGGAAGCCCGCCATTTCAGCGAGCACAGAGCTATGCCCAGCAACAACACCGCCAAGTTTGTCGCAATCAATCGCACCTTTGGTGGTGTCGACCCCAACAACTTTGCCGCCCTCTGTGCGCACATTGGTGACTTCGCATTTCTGGATGATATCCATGCCCATATCGGAACAGGCACGCGCGTAGCCCCACGCAACAGCATCGTGACGTGCCGTACCACCACGTGCTTGCCACAAGCCGCCAAGCACAGGATAGCGCGGGCCGTTGAGTTCGATAATCGGGCAAATTTCTTTCACCTTGCCGGGTCCGATCCATTCGGTCGGAACCCCTTGCAACGCATTCGCATGGGCTGTTCGTTTGTAGCCGCGAATTTCGTGCTGGGTTTGCGCCAACATCAAAACGCCGCGCGGGCTAAACATCACATTGTAGTTCAGGTCCTGCGACAAGGTCTCATAGAGCGAGCGAGATTTCTCATAGATCGCCGCGGACGGATCTTGCAGGTAGTTCGAGCGAATAATTGTCGTGTTGCGCCCAGTGTTACCGCCGCCAAGCCAGCCTTTTTCGATGATAGCAACATTAGTGATGCCGAAGTTCTTGCCCAGATAATAGGCCGTCGCCAGACCATGACCGCCCGCGCCAACGATAATCACATCGTATTTCGACTTTGGCTCCGGTGAGCGCCATGCACGCTCCCATCCTGTGTGATACCGCAAAGCTTCACGCGCGACTGCAAAGGCTGAATAACGCTTCATGATGGGCACCCTCAGGTTAGAAACACGGCAGTAAGTTCGACTTTGGCAAACGGATTCGTCGACCCTTTCGTTTTGGGCTTGATGGCGGAAAAGAGGATACTCCGACCGACAAAAAAACACGCGAAAGCGACGAAGCCTGATAATCCTGATCTAAGCCAAGCAATCACAAATGCAAAGCCGCTCAGTAACGTCGCCTGCGACATAAGCTGCAATCTCGCGCTTTCGCACGCACGTGTGCGCTCTGCCTCTTTTTTTTGCGGCGATTGCAGACTAAATGTGTGGCGAATGAGGAGACGACATGACCTTTTGGCTGATTACATCTGTTTTAGCGATTGGAGCCTGCGGGTTGCTGGCACTGGCCTTGTGGCGCGGCCATGAAGGCGCGAGACCCGCGGCGGAGTTTGACCTTAACGTGTATCGCGATCAGCTCGCCGAGGTAGAGCGCGATCATGCGCGCGGCGTCATCGACAGTGATGATGCGGAACGCTTGAGCACCGAAATCTCACGGCGTATATTGGCAGCAGACAAGGCGCTCCAAGACGAGCAAAGTGATGCGCACAGCCCGATTGCCCTCCGGTATGGCATGATAGTAGCGCTTGGTGTGGTCCTCGTTGGGGGGGCATTCTACTTTTACCGCGACCTTGGTGCACCGGGTTATGGCGACCTTGCATTGGCAACCCGCATTGAAGCAGCCGCCGTCGCGCGCGCAGAACGACCAAGCCAGGAAACGGCAGAAGCCTCCCTGCCCGCTGCAACGATCGATCCTAATGCACCGCAATCCTACCTCGACTTGATTGAAAAGCTGCGCGAAGCGGTCGAAAAGCGCCCTGACGATATTGAAGGTGCAAAACTTCTTGCGATGCATGAAATGCGACTGGGGAACGCAGTTGCTGCGCATCAGGCGCAAGCCACTGTGATAAGCCTCAAAGACAGCGATGCAACCGCGCAAGACTATGCCACTTATGCTGATATGCTCGTGATCGCCGCTGGTGGATATGTCTCGCCCCTCGCAGAGCGTGCATTGGCATTGACCTTGCAAAAGGACCCTAAGAACGGCGTAGCACGCTATTATACAGGCTTGATGATGTTGCAAGTGGGCCGTCCCGACATAGCATTTCGTGCATGGGCAAGACTATTACAAGAAAGCCCGGATGACGCAGGTTGGGTCCCCGCAATTCGCGAACAGATCGAAGAGCTCGCATTTCGCGCTGGCGTCGAGTACGAGCTTCCGCCCCTGCGCGATGCGTCTCTGACAGGACCAAGCGCAGAAGATATCCAAAACGCGCAAGAGCTAAGTGAAGAAGACCGCGCAGACATGATCCGAGGCATGGTTGCACAACTCTCTGATCGTCTTGCGACAGAAGGTGGCAGCCCTGAGGAATGGGCGCGACTGATTTCAGCTTTGGGTGTTTTAGGCGAAGCTGATCAAGCGGCGCTCATCTGGCAAAATGCTAAAGATGTGTTCAGCGACCGACCCGATGCCTTGGCGGTCGTGCGCAACGCTGCGCGTGATCTCGGTGTCACCCAATGATTATAGAGAGTGTTGAAGACTTCGCTCAAAGCCTAAAGTCAGGGCGCGCGCTGATTGGTTTGGACCTTGGTACAAAGACAATCGGTGTCGCCGTGAGCGATGGGCTTTTATCGGTGGCGAGTCCTCTGGAAACGATTAAGCGTAGCAAATACACCGCCGATGCAGCGCGCTTGAGCGAGATAATTGCCAAACGCGATATTGCTGGCATTGTCCTTGGCCTCCCCTTCAATATGGATGGATCAGAAGGCCCGCGTTGCCAATCTACGCGCGCCTTCGCACGCAATTTCGCCCGTCAGTCTGACCTGCCGATCACCTATTGGGATGAGCGCCTGTCTACCGTTGCTGCGGAGCGCGCTTTGCTCGAAGCTGATGCGTCGCGCAAACGGCGCGCTGAAGTGATTGATAATATCGCGGCAGCTTACATCTTGCAGGGTGCATTGGATCGCCTGTCACACATCAAGCGAGCGGCTTCCGCATGAGTGCTCCAGTCTGGACCCGAAATGAAATCGACAGCCCGTGCGTGCAAATTTGCGTGGTCCATCCAGAAACGCGACTTTGCACTGGGTGCAACCGATCAATCGATGAAATTACGAAATGGTCCAAGATGACGCCCGCAACCCGCGCGTCCATCATGGCAGAACTGCCAAGCCGTCAAGCGGTTCCAAAGGGGCGCCGCGGCGGCCGTGCGGCCCGTCTAAAGCGCTAAAGCTTTGTGATACGGCGACCTAAACGCGCCGTTTGACGCATACGTTGCTTATCTTGTTGAATGTCCGCGCTTTGCTGCGGGCCATCTGAATTTCGCCCTTTGCGTTTCGCTATCTGATCGACACCTGCGTTGATGCCTTTGTTGATCGCAATGCTCATAACACGACGGATTACCATATTAATGATTGTATTCATATTCATGGGATTGCTCCTGTTTATGCCTCGAAGATGCATGTAGTGCTCGATTGTGCAGATTTCAGGGCATTATACCCAATTACTCTTCAAAAAGCTCGCTCTGATTTTCGTCACTGTCTTCTTCATCGCCATCAAGGGCTGCGCTGAGGTCAGGCGGTGGGCGGTTTTCCAACAGCCCCGCAGAGCGCAATTCTTTAAGCCCTGGCAAATCTCGCGCGCTCTCAAGGCCGAATTGATCCAGAAAATCAGGCGTCACGACGAATGTCACTGGCCGTCCCGGTGTCATCTTGCGACGTCCAAATCGGATCCATTCCATCTCGAGCAGTTGATCCACCGTGCCGCGCGACACAGACACGCCGCGAATTTCTTCGATCTCAGCTCGGGTCACCGGTTGATGATAGGCAATAATCGCTAAAGTCTCGATCGCCGCGCGCGATAGCTTGCGCGTCTCAACCGTTTCTTTTTGCATTAGAAAACTTAAATCACCTGCGGTGCGCATGGCATAGGCGTTGCCTGTTTTCATCAACGTAACACCGCGACCTTCATAACGTTTTCTGACGTGTACCAATGCCTCGGCAGCGTCACATCCATGGGGCATTCGCGCATTCAACTCAGCGACAGTGACAGGCTCCGCGCTTGCAAAAAGCACAGCTTCGACCATACGCTCCTGTTCGCCCATTGGCGGCGCTTCAAATAGGCTTTGCTCTATCTCGGATGTCTCTTCATCCGCGGCGTGTGGCTCACTCACCCTGCTCTCTCCGTCGTAATTCTATGGGCTCAAACATCGCGCTTTGGCGGATCTCTGCTTTGCCCTCTTTCACAAGCTCCAAGGATGCCGCAAATGTTGCTGCCGTCGCAGAGCGGCGCTTTATGGGATCATTTTGCCACCCTTCCGGCAAATATGATGAAATATCCGTCCATTTTCCTGCGAACCCGATCAAGCCACGCATATGCCCAAGCGCTTCCTCCATTGTGTAGACCGCATCGCGATCCATCACAAACGGGCGAAATTCATCTCTGGTCCTTATTCGCGCATAACCTTGCATCAGATCCAGCAAAGTCGCGGAATACGTTACTTTACGCACGCGCTCGACAACCTCGGGAATACCACGCGCAAAGAAATCGCGCCCAAGTCGGTCACGCGCCATGAGCCGTGCCGCCACATCACGCATCGCCTGTAAACGTTCCAGCTGGAACGCAAGGTGTGCCGCAAGTTCTTCACCAGTTGGGCCCTCTTCGCTCGGATCAGGCGGCAAAAGCAAACGCGACTTCAAAAACGCAAGCCAGGCCGCCATCACAAGGTAGTCGGCAGCCAATTCCAAACGCAGCTCTTTCGCACGTTCAACGAATAGCAAATATTGTTGAGCCAATTGCAGAACCGAAATTTTGCGCAGATCCACCTTTTGAGTGCGCGACAGGGACAAAAGAATATCGAGCGGGCCCTCATATCCATCTACGTCGACAATAAGCGCTTCTGCGGCCATGCGTTCTTCAACAGACAATTTGCTCTCGCCCATTGTCTCAAATGCATTCGTCGTGTCCGTGGTATCAGACGTCATGTCCTGCCTCATTTGCAAGCGCTTCAAGCTGCGCGTGCAAATGAGAAATGTCAACCGGATCTGGGGTGCGACGACATGCGAGCGCGGCATCAGCACGGCTTTGGCTCTTGTCGTTCATAGTCCCAGATGCAGCGACAACTTCTTCCATTTCCGCCATATCACCATTGCAATGCAAAACGATATCGCATCCTGCATCAATTGACAGACGCGACAATTCGGCGAGTGATCCGGTCAAAGCTTTCATGGTGATATCATCGGTCATCATAAGCCCGTCAAAGCCGATATCATCACGGATGACAGCCATCATTTTTGGGGACAATGTCGCAGGACGGTCATCAAAAGCGGTATATGTGATATGCGCGGTCATGCCCATTGGTAGGTCATTCAAGGCTTCAAATGCCGCGAAATCGCTCTGACGCAAGACTTCACCGTTGGTATCGACAATCGGTAGATCAAGGTGGCTGTCAGAAACGGCCCGTCCATGTCCTGGAATATGCTTCAAAACAGGAAGGACACCGCCATCAAGCAAGCCACCAGCCACTGCTTGACCCACCTTAACAACATCTTCTAACGTACTGCCATAGCATCTATTTTTGAGAAAATCATGCGTGTCTTCGCTGGCAATATCCATCATTGGCGCACAATTTGAATCGATCCCAAGGGAGAACAGCTCATCGGCAATAATGCGGTAGCGTAGATACATTGCGCGCGGCGCGTTTTTACCAAAGCGCTGAACATCATCCAGAGGCGGTAACCACTGATGCGCAAGCGGAGGACGTAGCCGTTGCACGCGACCACCCTCTTGATCAATCGTGATAGGCACATCCCAGCCAACAGCATCGCGCAAGCTGTCACACAAAGCACGAATTTGATCCGGTGTTTCAAGATTGCGATCAAATAAGATAAAGCCGAAAGGATCCGCTTCTTTGAAGAAACTGATTTCGCGCGCGCTAAGCGTCGTGCCAAGGCAGCCGAGGATGGTTGCCCCGTTTGCCATTAGCGTGTGACCACTGGGATACAGTCGGTGTTCTGAGCTGTCAGAGCCGAGCAAAACCGTCGTGCATCCGCAAGATCGCTAAATCCATGGGCGCGCAAACGATAAAAGATACGTCCGCCGCTTGTCGCTTTCTGAACAACGCGATCTTTGCCTGCCATATAATCTGCAAACCGCTCTGAAAAACGCGTCCATTCTTGGCGCGCGATCTCCGGGCTCTCATAAGCACCAAGTTGAACAAGCCGCGTTCCTGCGGGAATTGCAGAAGGGTTAATCTCATTTACGCCGCTCGCGCCTGTCGCAACAGTGCCAAGCGAGGCGGCTCTCACCCCATCAGGGCGGACTTTTGGCCGCAACGAAATCGTCACACCTGGAATACTGCCTGCAATCGCATCTTGGCTTAAAACAAGCGGCGCAGGTTCCGCACGTGTTGGCGCAGCTGTGGGCTGCACATTCGCAACGGATGTTACAACTGGCGCGCTTTGCACTTGGCCTTGGGTGGTCAACGGCGTGGCACCCGCAGCAATTTGTGCGGCCAATGCTTCAATCGACGCCATCTTCGGGTCGATCTCAGCGGTCACCTCTTCAACAGGTGCCGTCAATGTCAGCGTATCAGTCGCATTTTCGCTTGGCGCAAAACGCGGCTGCGCTGCTGCGAGTTGATCGATAAGTGCTGTATCTTCGCTCGCCAGATCGATTGGTTCGGGGGCAAGCACGATACGATCAGACGGCCCCGCGGTCCCGCCAGCCGCAGCAACATTATTCACAGAAAGCCCTTGGTTCTGCGCTTCCGCGCCACCAGGATCTGCTGGACGAATACGCATCTCGCCCTGCACAGCGCGCACGACAGGAACACCGGCGACATCCCGCGCGATCAGCTGGTAACTCCAAGCACCGACGCCCACGAGCAAAGCCAACGAAATACCCGCACCTGTCAAAGCAGCTGCCGCGCGCACAGAATTACCGGCGGATTGAGGCTGCGCAGCAGGTGGTTGCGCAGGAGGCTGTTGATAGCCTTGATACGCTTGATACGATCCCGCTTGGGGCGCGTATCCGCGCCCATTCATTGGAAAATCTGCCATTTTGCCTCACATCCGTGCCCGCGATACCGTGCCGCGCGCATCTTTTGCCTACTCTAGTCCGGCGTGAGGAATGTCGTTTATCGCATTTCTTCTACCGGTTCGACGCCCAAGATACCGAGGCCGGCACAAATCACAACCTGCACAGAGCGCGCGAGCGCTATTTTAGAAATAGATGTGGCTTCTGAGTCATCCTGTAAGAACCGAAGTTCTGGCAAATCATTGCCACGATTGTAAAGCGCATGAAATTCGCTTGCTAAATCATAGAGATAGAAGGAAATCCGATGTGGTTCATTCGTGCGTGCAGCAAGCGCAACCATACGCGGCCATTCCGCAAGCTTCTTGGCAACGGCTATCTCCGCCTCATGGCTCAAAACACTCAAGTCAGGTGCGAGGCTTAAATCAAAGCCCGCATCCTTTGCCTTGCGCACAACAGAATTTACCCGCGCATTGGCATATTGCACATAGAAAACAGGGTTGTCTTTGGATTGCTCCAACACTTTGTCAAAATCGAAATCCAGCGGCGCATCGTTTTTACGCGTGAGCATGTGAAACCGCGTCGCGCCAGAGCCAACCTGATCCACAACGTCGCGCAAGGTCACGAACGTCCCTGCCCGTTTGGACATCTTGAACGGCTCGCCATTCTTGAACAACTTCACAAGCTGAATAAGCTTGATATCAAGTGGCACTTCGCCGTCAGACAATGCGGACACAGCCGCCTTCATCCGCTTCACATAGCCACCATGATCTGCACCAAAGACATCGATCAACATGTCATAGCCACGGGTGACCTTGTCATAGTGATACGCGATATCAGGCGCAAAATAGGTCCAAGCACCGTCAGACTTCATCACAGGACGATCCACATCATCCCCATGCTCGGTCGATTTGAACAAAGTCTGCTCACGCGGCTCCCAATCCTCAGGCTTCTTGCCCTTTGGTGGTTCAAGCACGCCTTCGTAGATCAAGCCTTTGTCCTTCAACGCATCAATCGCAGATTCAATCCGGCCTGTGCCATAGAGCGATTTCTCGGAGTAAAAACGGTCCATCTCGATACCAAGGGATGCAAGATCGGCCCGCACCAGATCCATCATTTTCTCTGTCGAAAACTCACGCACCTCCAAGAGCCACTCGCTCTCGGGCTTACCCACATAGGCGTCACCGACCTTGTCTTTCAGCTCCGCACCAACCGGGATCAGATAATCCCCTGGATACGTGCCATCCTCAAATGCAACCTCTTGGCCATGCGCTTCGAGGTAGCGAAGGTAAACAGACCGCGCCAGCACATCGACCTGCGCGCCACCATCGTTGATGTAATACTCCCGCGTGACGTCGTATCCCGCGTAATCCAGAAGGCTCGCCAAAGCATCCCCAAACACCGCGCCCCGCGTGTGACCCACGTGCAAAGGACCCGTCGGGTTGGCAGACACGTATTCCACATTGACCTTTTTGCCCTGCCCCATGTCAGAACGACCAAAGGCATCCCCTTGCTCCAAAACAGCAGAAAAGACATCCTGCCAAAGCGAAACAGACAAACGCATGTTCAAAAAGCCCGGTCCTGCGACATCTGCGCTTTCAATCCGCGCATCGTTGACCAAATGCACCGCCAGCGCATCCGCAATGTCGCGCGGTTTCATTTTCGCAGGTTTCGCCAAAACCATCGCCGCATTCGTTGCCATATCGCCATGCGCTGCATCGCGCGGTGGCTCGACAGCAACGTTCGCAAAATCAAGATCACTCGGCAAATCACCAGCCGTTTGCATCGCCTCAAGAGCGGTCAAAACAGCAGCGCGGATATCGTCAAAAAGGTTCATCGAACTGGTCCTATTGGGTTTGGACCGCTCATATCATGCATAGCGCTACATTCAACGCTTTAGCCCAAGCAAGCTCTTCATTTTTCCAAATAAACTCCGGGGGAGTCGCACAAGCGACGGGGGCTGGCCCCCTTTTTTCTTTAACCCAGAAGCCGATCGTGTTCTTGCTGCGCAAATCGATCCGTCATGCCAGAAATGTAGTCTGCGACGATCCGTGCAAGCTCAGTCTTTCCTTCGGCCCGATCCACATCGGCGCGCCATTCGCTGGGCAACAAATCGGGTTGCTGCATAAACAAAGGAAACAAATTCTCGACCACAGAGGTCACTCTCGTGCGCATATCCACGACAGAGGGCGCGCGATACATGCGGGCAAACAAAAATTTGCGAATAACTTTCAAGTCGCGCCACAAATCTTTGGAAAACAACACAGTTGTGGAACCAAGGTCACGCACATCTTGCGCAGTTTTAACACCGCTGTGTGCAATATTTGCACGGCTCGTCGTAATCACATCAGACACCATCACGCCAAATACACGGCGTAGCGCTTCATGCATGCGCCGCGTCGGATCAAGCTTAGGGTAAAGTCCGTCCACCTGAGCAAATGCAGCGCCCACAATCGGCAGTTCACAAATGTCATCTTGCGTGAAAAGACCCGCACGAAGACCGTCATGAAGGTCATGATTATTGTAGGCAATATCATCTGACAATGCCGCAACCTGTGCCTCCGCACTCGCATGCGTATGCAGCTCCAAATCATGACGCGCATTATACTCGCTCAAGGCATGGGGCAAATCACCCACCACAGGACCATTGTGTTTGGCCAGCCCTTCAAGCGTCTCCCAAGTGAGATTCAACCCGTCAAAATCAGCGTAGTGACGCTCTAGCGCCGTCACAATTTTCACGGCCTGCGCGTTATGATCAAAGCCACCGTAAGGTTGCATCAGCGCATCGAGCGCATCCTCACCCGTGTGCCCAAACGGCGTATGCCCCAAATCATGCGCGAGAGCGATGGCTTCAGTCAGCTCTTCGTTGAGTCCCAAAGCGCCGGCCATCGTACGCGCGACCTGCGCGACCTCAATAGAATGCGTCAAGCGCGTGCGGAAATAATCGCCCTCATGTTCGACAAACACCTGCGTCTTATGTTTCAGCCGCCGAAAGGCGCTTGAATGAATGATCCTGTCACGGTCTCGTTGAAAGCACGTGCGATGCGCGCTTTCTTCTTCAGCCACCAGCCGCCCGCGCGTTTGCGCTGGATCACAAGAATATGTTGCGCGCATGAAGTCCCGTCCTTGCCGCTTGTCCCGTGCACGCTTATATTGATAGCAACAGAAAAAGCCCACAGGCGGAAACACATATGAACCTGCCCCCAAAAGTGACTGCACGCGCGTTTGAGCGCCTTTCCGAAATCGGTGCCGCCGAGCAAGGCCAGGCCTTGCGCGTGGCTGTAGAAGGTGGCGGCTGTTCGGGCTTTCAATACGACATAAAGCTTGATGCGCCCGCAGGCGATGATCTTGTGCTTGAGGGATCTGGCGAAAAGGTTGTTGTCGACTCTATGTCGTTACCATTTCTTGAAAACGCGGTGATTGATTTTTCCGAAGAACTCATCGGCGCGCGCTTCACAATTGAAAACCCCAATGCGAGCAGCTCTTGCGGATGTGGAACCAGCTTCTCTATGTAATATCAAGCGGTTACGACGCGGCGCGCACGTAAATGAATTCCTTTGGTTTCAAGCAAAAGATATGCGCTGGCTAGAATAATCACGCTTGCACCGATGATCAGATTTAGGCTTGGCAGCTCTGCAAAAAGTACAGCACCTACAATGATCATCACAACAAACTGAAGGTTCATCAAGAGCGTCGCAACGTAGGCTTTCATATGTGTCAGTGCCAACACCAACACCCAGCGTGCAAGAAACAACAAGCTGGCATAAGACGCGATCAAAACCAAATCGAGCGCATCCATCGGTCTATACACAAAGGGCAAGACGCACCCCATCACCGAAAACAAAGCAAGGTTCGGGTACAATACCTGTAACAAAGCATTGTCATCATCCCGGCTGATGTGGCGTGCAAGAACCATTGCTGCTGATCCGCTAAGCGCGCCTAAAGCGGCGCTCAGGTGCGCGAACGTCAGCGTGCCCAGCCCCTCCGGGTAGAGCAAAAACATGCCAAAAACCCCCGCGCACAACGCAAGCCAGTTCTTCCAGCTCACAGGCTCGCCCAAAATTGGGCCACTTAGAAACGCCGCAAATATCGGAACGAGTGCTATGAAAACAAAAACTTCTGCAAAAGGGAGTGAGCGGAATGCGAAAAAGTAAAACACACATGCCGCAATAAACAGCAGCGATCTTAGCGCGAGCGTGCGTGGACGCTTTGAGCGCAGGGATGTCACGCTGTCCTTTTTTACATGGCACATTATCAAACTTAAGGCAGCAACAATCCCACCTGAGAAAAAGAACAACTGCGGCGCTTCAAAGTCTTGTGCGACCATCCTCGTGATCGCATCTGCCCCCGTCGCCAAAACACAATAGAGCAGAATTAAGATCAGGCCGCCGAGTGCACTGCTCGCAAAGATAGCAAAACGCGCGCCGCTCATTTGAGACGCTCCAATCGTTTGGGCAGGTGCACTCGTTCTTGATTTGCATTGGCACGCGCGAAATATTGAAAGAGCGCGGGGAATTCTGATGTAGAGTTCACAACATCAAAAAGATGCGAGGCGACGCTGTCAGGCAGTGCAGCAAACACCTTCTGTTCCATCAGATCCCAACTAGCGCTGCGCGGACCGCTCCACTCAAGCAATACTTGTGAAATTTCGCCCAACGCACCAAGCGGCTGAACCGCATTGTAAAACGCTGTTTCAGATGGTGTGTAGGCTTTGTTGAACGCCTGTGCCCCCATCTCTGAGCATGCCCAGTTTGACACAAGATATTCGTGATACTGATCGGCCGCGCTTTGTCCTTGAGCGACAATTTGAAACGCGTTTGTTTGGTTTTTAATCCAAGCCTCCCAAACCTCGGGCGGGGTTTGACCTGCATAGCGCAATGCAACACAGACCTCTGATAGCAAGTCAGCGTTCTGCTCAAGGAAGGCCAAAAGCCCTGTAAAGATCAAGCTTTGAACCGCTTTTGGAGATACCTTCGGATCACAACGGCCATATTCAGACAGATAAAAGATGATATGGGTAAGTTCATAAGCCGCTTTTCTATTCGGCAATGCAAAGCTTTGTGGGTGATCGATAAAATCATGAAGCCTTTCGCGCAAAGCGACGTTGCCCTCAATACTATACCCGCGCCTTGATAGCAGCCGCATCGCTTCAGCGCGCTGCAAATCCGACAGTTCTGCTTTATGAAGATCATGCGCGCTCACGAATTCGCAAAGCTGCTCTGCATGCTCCCCCGCCATACCAAGCGCTTCAAGATCAAGCGCCAGTGACAGGAAAAACCGGTAATATTGAGGAAAGAAGTAAATTCGTTCGGGAAGAATATCATAATATCGCGCATATGGATCAAGTTCTTGTGCCGACACCTTTGTCCCTGTGCACTCAAGAATGTTCAAAACCTCAGCGTTTTCTTTCAGCCAATAGACATCGTCTTCAGATCGCCGCTGGGTCGCGAAGCTTTGTAACAGCGCACCCATTTTTGTGGTGCGCTGTTTTTGGTGGCGAGACAATGAAATCACATTCATAGACATTTAAATTCTCCCATGTGCGACGCCGCTGTCTCGGCCGCCTTTACCTTCGCGTCAGCCTTAAGAGCCGGACGTGAAAAGCTCAGTCAATGCACCGCTTGATTGTGCGGAAACGCTGCTTGGTGCGGACCCGGAGGTGAACAAAGCTGTGTTTTCACCGCTATGTGTTGGGACAGATCCCGATGTGAACAACGCAGCACCGTGTCCGCCGTGCAGTGAGCTATCCATGCTTGGCGCAGAACCGGACGTGAACAAAGCAGTGTCACTGCCGCCATGCAGTCCATCAAGTGTTACTGAGCTACGTGTGTTTACCTTCAAAAGTGCAGACATCAAATTTCTCCAATAGGGTTTCAGTACCCCAATGCTTGCACCCATAACGTGCATTTTAAAGTTTAACTTTATTAATACGCGTTAACCTTTAAGTTTATCCACAATTTAAATATACATTAAAGGGTTGTGCTTTGTCACTTTTTTAAAACTTATCCTCAGCCTAAAATTTTTTTTAATACACAAGTTTCCCACAGACCTTTCCACAGGGAATAAAAAAAGGCCGGCCTGCAAAACGCAGACCGGTCCCTCAAAAATCAGGGTTTTTGACGAATCAAGCGGCAGGTTTTTCGCTCTGCGCGTCCTTGGCCTCAGCGTCATCGTTGGATGCCGCGTTATCCGCTTTGACGTCTGTCGGCTCTTCATCTGATGACGTGCTTTCAACTTCAGGCTCTGGCTCTGGCTCTGGCGCAGGCAACGCGAGTGCTTCATCGGCGAAATGATCAGGCGTGGCGATTTCTATCCGGCGCGCATGTGCATCGATAGTGATAGCGGGCATCTCTGCCATATCACCAAGTACCGCGTTGATTTCGCTTTGTGCCGCTTCAAACCGCTCACGCATTGTGACCAGTTTAACTTCGCCTGTTTCTTTCTTTAAAAAACTGAAAATCTTAAGCATGTCGCCCCCAAAGGTTGAATTTCTTTTGGTTTAATAGCCAGCGCGCATCTGCGCACGGGGGAAAAATGCCGCAACCCGCTCACGTTTTGATGAGCTGATCGCTTGCAAGAGTGACCTTTTAGGAGATAGCAACACGCAAGCAATCAGGAGCGCGCGCCATGAAAATCGCCACGTTTAACATCAACGGCATCAAAGCGCGCATTGCGGCTTTGCCAGAATGGCTTGAAGAAGCGCAGCCAGATGTCGCGCTTTTGCAAGAGATCAAATCGGTGGACGAAAACTTCCCGCGCGAGTTGTTCGAAGACATGGGTTTCAATGTCGAAACTCACGGTCAGAAATCATTTAATGGCGTCGCGATTCTGTCCAAGCTTCCACTGGAGGACGTTTCCCGTGGCCTGCCGGGTGACGAGAGTGACGAGCAAGCCCGCTGGATCGAGGCCACAGTTGTCGGCAAGCAAGCCATTCGTATTTGTGGTCTATACTTGCCCAACGGCAACCCTGCCCCCGGTCCTAAATACGATTACAAACTCGCATGGATGGAGCGTTTGCACGCCCGCGCACAAGCCTTGCTTGCCGATGAAACGCCGTTCTTGATGGCAGGTGATTACAACATCATTCCACAAGACGAAGACGCGCGCAGACCAAAAGCTTGGCAAGAAGATGCACTTGCGCGCCCTGAAAGCCGCGCAGCCTATCGCCGGTTACTAAATTTGGGCTTAACAGAAGCGTTTCGTACGCGCGTTCAAGGACCCGAGCATTACAGCTTTTGGGATTATCAAGCCGGTGCGTGGAACAAAGACGACGGGATTCGCATCGACCATTTCCTATTAAGTCCTGCTGTCGCTGACATCTTGCTTGATTGTCAGATCGACAAGCACGTGCGGGCGAAAGAAAAACCCTCTGATCACGTGCCTGTCTGGGTTGAGCTTGATAACTAAGCGCGCCGATTGCTCATAAACGCTTTGAGGCGCGTAAGTCCTTCGATAATGTCTTCTGTACTTCGCGCATAAGACAGACGTAGGGTTTGATGCCCGCGCTTTCTGTCAAAATCGAGCCCCGGAGTGACTGCAACACCTGCCTGCTCTAATATTTCAGCGGCGAATTGACGGCTGTCATCGGTGTATTCACTCACATCCACATAGACGTAAAACGCGCCATCAGGTGGTGCGAATTTACCTAGGCCTGCTTTCGGCAACTCCTCAAGCATGAGAGCGCGATTGTCGCTATAGACCTTCATATTTGCGCGCAGTTCGTCATGGCAATCCATCGCTGCCAGCGCTGTCACTTGTGAAATATGCGGCGCACAGATGAACATATTTTGCGCCAAACGTTCGATAATGCGCACATGATCCTCTGGCACAACCATCCAACCGATGCGCCATCCCGTCATCGAAAAATACTTGGAAAACGAATTGATGACATAAGCCTCATCGGTGATCTCAAGCGCAGTTACTGCTTTCGCCTCATACTCAATGCCATGATAAATCTCATCAGAAATGAATGCCGCGCCTGCGTCCTGAGCGGCGCCAATGAGTGACGACATCGCGGCGTGGTTTAGCATCGTTCCCGTCGGGTTCGCGGGCGAGGCGACCATCAAGCCTTGCGCGTTTAACCCCTTCAAATCTGCGGCAATCGGCTGCAATCGGTTTTCAGGTTGGGCGTCGATCAAAACGGGTTCAAGGCTCAAAGCCTTTAGGATCTGCCGGTAGCTCGGGTACCCCGGTGCACCAATCACGACGCGATCCCCCGCATCAAAAAGCGCTGTGAATGCGAGCAAAAAGGCCGCTGACGAACCAGAGGTCACAACAACACGTTCTGGATTGAGATCAACGTTGTGCCACTCCCCATATAGCTGCGCTATGCGCGCGCGAAGTGCAGGTAGACCAAGCGCGACAGTATAGCCAAGCGCATCATCTTGCATCGCCGCTGCGGCAGCCATGCGTGCCCCCTCTGGTGCCGCACTTCCGGGCTGACCGACTTCCATATGAATGATGTGACGCCCTGCAGTTTCAGCCGCGCGCGCAGCTTCCATGACGTCCATCACAATAAAGGGATCAACCATTCCACGACTTGAGTTTCGCACTACTCTCTCCCATCCTGAGTTAACTGCGGTTTCACCGCGAATTGAAGGAACAGTCAATGCGTCTGCTCACGACTTTACTTGTGATGCTTAGTCTTTGCGCACTGCCTTTGCGCGCCCAAACTCTTGTTCGCGATGCAGATATTGAACATGCGCTTGGCCAACTTGCGCGGCCAATCTTGCAAGCGGCGGATCTAAACCCAAACCGCGTAAAGATTTTGCTGATCGACAGCCGTGTTCCAAATGCCTTCGTGCTCGATTCAAACGCGATCTTTTTGCATACAGGCATGGTGACCCGACTTAAATCCGCAGAAGCTTTGCAATCGGTCATTGCCCATGAAGCAGCGCATATTGCAAACGGTCATCTTACCCGCCGCAGAGCAGTTATGAACAACCGCAATAACGTCACGGGCCTCGGCATTGCGCTTGCTGCCGCTGTCGCTGCGAGCGGTGCGCGCGGCTCTGGCGCAATCGCGCTTGGCGTGGCCTCCTCTGCGCAGCGTAGCTTTCTCAGTCATAGCCGCGCGGAAGAAAGCTCTGCTGATCAGTCTGCTGTGCGGTATCTCGCAGCCGCTGGTATTTCCACGCGCGGTGCCATCGAAGTGCATGATATTTTCAAAGGTCAAGACGTGCTGTCACAAGCGCGCCAAGACCCATACGCACGCTCCCATCCCTTTAGTCGAGACCGCGTGCGCGCGATGCAAGCTTATGTCGCTCGGTACGGTGGCGACATTCCTTACAATGCAACAAGCAGCTATTGGTTCGAGCGCGCAAAGGCGAAAATCTGGGCATTCCAGCAGGCCCCCAAAAGTACACTGCGCCGCGCTAATAAAATGAACGTTGCGGACATCAAACTGATGATGCAAGCCGTCGCTCATCATCGCCGTGCTCAAACAGGAAAAGCCGCTGGCGTGATGCAAAACCTGCTGAAATCACGCCCGAATGACGCATATTACCATGAGCTTTTGGGGCAGATCTTACTGGAGGGTCGTCAATATGGTGCAGCAGTGAATGCGTATGCGCGGGCAGCTAAGCTTTCACCGAACAACACTCTTATCCTTGCGGGCTATGGCCGCGCGTTGCTGGCTGCCGGCCAACCAAAGAATGCACTTCGCGTTCTGGAAAACGCGCGTTCACGAGATTTTAGAGATCCATCAGCCTTGCGCGATCTTGGCAGCGCGTATTCACAGACAGGCCAACCCGCAATGGCATCTCTTGCTGTAGCCGAGAGATACGCGTTGACGGGCCGTCTGAAAGACGCAGAAATCCATGCCAAACGCGCAGCTGGCCGCTTACCGCGAGGGTCCGGTCCTTGGCAAAGGGCGCAAGATGTGCTCAGTGCTGCACAAAGAGAAAAATAGACGATTGATTGGGAAAGCGATCACATGAAACGATTTTTAGCTTCAACAAGCATTTGTATTGCAGCACTTACTGCGCCTGCTCACGCCTTTGACATTACTGCAATGAACGATGCAGAGCGTGCGGCACTACAAGAAGAAATTCGCGCCTACATTATGGCCAACCCGCAAGTCATTCTGGAGTCTGTCAACCAGATGGAAGCGCAACAGCAAGAACAACAAGCGGTCGATGATCTTGCGCTTGTTGCGGCCAATGCGGAGGCACTTTTTGAGGATGGCTTTTCTTGGGTTGGCGGCAATCCTGAGGGCGACGTCACAGTCGTTGAGTTTCTTGATTACCGTTGTGGATACTGCCGCAAGGCACATGACGAAGTTGCTGATTTGCTCTCCAGCGATGGCAACATCCGCTTGATCGTCAAAGAACTGCCCATTCTTGGCGAAGCCTCCACCCTGTCATCGCGCTTTGCGATTGCTACAAAACAGATTGCAGGGAATGACGCATATAAAGCCGTTCACGACGCGCTTATGGCCTACGGCGGCCAACCTACAGCAGCAGCCTTCGGTCGTTTGGCGGAAAGCCTTGGCCTTGATGGGGCGGCGATTGTTGCGAAGATGGGCAGTGACGACGTCACAAAAGAAATCGATGATACGCGCGCACTTGCACAGCGTTTGGCGATCCGTGGAACGCCAACATTTGTGATGGGTGGCCAGCTTGTCCGCGGTTACGTCCCGCTCGATGCAATGAAGCAGATCGTGGACGAAGCGCGCGGCTAAACGTTATAAAAACGTTTTGTGATAGCTCACCAGACGCTCGAAATGAGCATCCAAAGCGCGCTTCAAATGGGGCGCGCTTTTTACTGTCTGAATGTAATCGACCAAAATTCCGTACTGGCGAATTTGCCGCTCTAACCTTTGATCCGGGCGCAAGCGGCGCAAGCGTTCGACTTCCTCGATCACTTGAACAACTTGTCTTTTTGGCTCGTTCACTGGGTCAGGTTTCAACGGAAGAACCTTACCATTCATCAACGGTTTTTGCGCATCAAAGCGTTGAAACAACGCCGCTTCCAAAGGTTCGATATCTGCCTTGGCCGCAACAGGCCATGCCCACACATAAGCAATTTCCCAAACATCCACCTGTCTGTTTGCAATGATGTCAGAGCGTGCAGACGTCAAATGCCGACGCACCCGCGAGCGTATGCCATCCACGGATTGCCCGACATACATGGCCACACCATCCAAATCGCACAACGCATAAACGCCGATCTCATCTGTTAACGCAGACAATGCAACTTTGCGAAAATCTTGCGCGCCGCTCATTGCGCGGATGCTTTCGCAAGCATCGGCTGAAACAGCATCTCGTCCAGATAGCTCACAATCGGCACCACCACACCGTCACCGGCGACCTTATAAGCGCTGTTGTAGTGGGCTGGCATTTGGTAGCTCTCAGGCAGACCCATCAGACGGCTCGCTTCCTTGCTCGAGAGCAGACGCGCTTTCACGGAATTGCCTTTTACGAACATAATGGTCTGACGCGATGATCCGCCCGCAGGTGTGCGCAAGCAACCTGCGATACCATCAAAGCGGACCTCCGCGCGCTGACGGATCTTGCCAGTCTCGTCAGGACGGCCCCGCTTATAGAGCAAGCCGATCTCGCGCTTTCCCGTTCTGCGTGCCTGTGCAATGCGTGCGGCGCTTGGTTCAGACATCATGTCCAAAAGTGCATCGACTTTTGTATCACTGTGCCAATGCGTGTCAGGCTTTCGATCCACGACGTCCGCCATCGACATTGTGCTCAGCTGCGGTGGTTGATGTGCCCACCACATAAATGGCGACTTCAAATCGGCACGCGCTGTATTCACATAACGGCGTAATTTTTCCGTGTGAAAAATCCCTGTGGGTGCGGCAAGCGTCAAACCATCATGTTCAATATCGTTGCGCAGCGCGATGACAAACAAACGGGGCCGGCTTTGCGGCACAAAATGACGCGCATCAATTTCGAGTGCACCAACGCGGTAGCCAAGCGCCGCTAAAGAATTGAGAACATGTGTGAAATCCTGACCACTCGCACGGCTCATCAAGCCTGTGACATTCTCAAAGGCAATCACTTTGGGCGCGAACCCAGCTTTAACACCTTGTGACACCAGCCGCATCCAATGGTAAAACACACCGCTGCGCAGCCCTTTCAGACCTTTGCCTTTGCCCGCTAAACTAAAGTCCTGACACGGGCTCGATGCCCAAACCAGATCAACGTCTTGATGCAATGTGTCGGTCGCTAAGTCTGCGACATCGCCCTCAAGCAAGTGCGCACCGCCCCAATTCTGGCGATAGACGTCGCATTTCATCGCATCGATGTCATTGGCCAACACACAGTCCCACGTGGACCCAAGGGCCGCGTGCACCATACCACCACCAGAGAAAAACTCGGCAAATTTCGCCTTAGCTACAGTGCCTTGTGCCATGATTGAGGCTATTCAGCCGCCTGAATATCATCCGCGGCCATTTCGGCATCAATCACAGCTGCGCGCTTTTCAACCTGCTCAACAATATGCTCGACCATATCATCATTGCTCATTTTATGGCTCTGCTTTCCTGCAAGGTAGACCATACCTGAGCCAGCCCCGCCACCTGTCCAACCAACATCAGTCATCAACGCTTCGCCTGGACCATTCACGACACATCCGATGATACTCAGGCTCATCGGTGTTTTGATATGCTCAAGACGCTTTTCGAGCGTTTCAACAGTTTTGATAACATCAAAACCTTGACGCGCGCAGGATGGGCAAGAAATGATGTTCACGCCGCGATGACGCAAGCCCAGTGATTTCAAGATTTCGAAACCGACCTTTACCTCTTCAACTGGGTCAGCCGACAAGGACACACGAATTGTGTCGCCGATCCCCATCCAAAGCAAATTGCCAAGACCAATCGCTGACTTAATCGTGCCGCTGACAAGGCCCCCCGCCTCTGTAATGCCAAGGTGGATGGGCGCATCCGTTGCTTCGGCCAACTGCTGATAAGCCGCTGCAGACATGAACACATCAGATGCTTTGCAGCTGATCTTGAATTCGTGAAAGTCGTTATCTTGTAGAATGCGGATATGTTCTAAACCGCTCTCCACCATCGCATCTGGGCAGGGTTCGCCGTATTTCTCAAGCAAGTGCTTTTCTAAAGAGCCCGCATTGACACCGATGCGGATAGAACATCCGTGATCTTTCGCAGCTTGTATCACTTCTTTGACGCGCTTTTCATCGCCAATATTGCCGGGATTGATCCGTAAACAGGCAGCCCCTGCTTCCGCCGCCTCGATCGCGCGTTTGTAGTGAAAATGTATGTCCGCAACGATCGGAACCGTGCTTTCACGTACAATCTCTTTCAGCGCTTTGGTTGAGGATTCGTCCGGCGTGGACACGCGCACGATATCTGCGCCCGCCTCTGCCGCCGCGTGCACCTGGGCGACCGTCGCGGCCACATCCGATGTGTCCGTGTTGGTCATTGTCTGCACTGCAATTGGTGCATCGCCGCCAACAGGCACATTGCCCACCAAAATTTGACGCGATTTACGACGGTAGATGTTTTTCCAAGGGCGGACATGATTGAGCGACATTGGGATTCCCTTTACGCACGTGCAATTTGTTACACCCAACATAAGCCTCAGGTGCAAATCAGGCAATGGAGCGCGGCCGCTTTAAAGCAGCTTATTCGGTGGGAAGTTGTAGCCCTTGGACCTCGGCCACGACCCGCGCAAGATCCTGATCTGCGCTGATGTCCGCAACCTCGTATTTTTCCGTTAACGCATCCGCAGACAGCGCAACTTTAGACGTCACCTGCCCCCGTGGGCCCGCAGGACCAAAATGCTGACCGTTTACAGCGAAATAGATCGCACCAGATTCGCCAACACGAAGCGTAGACGGATCGTCAGTCATAGGAATTGCGTATGTATCACCCGCGTTCAAGATACCCTCAAACACAGATGTCCCATTTGCTGCACTGACGCGCACCCAAGCAGGGCGCACCGCAACAAGTTGAACTTGCCCCGGAATTTGCTCAACAACCTGTGGAACAGCAACACCGTTCGGCGCAACCTGAACAGTGCCATCTGCTAGCAATGTTGGCTGTGCGTCTAGCTCTGCCGCTTGCGTTTGCTGCTCTGATGCAAAAGCACCGAAGCTTTGTGGGTTGATCATAGAAATAGGTGCGTCCCGCGCAACGAGAACAGGTGTATCAAGCGCTTTGGGGCGGTAAAGACGATCCAAACCGTCGTTACTTGGCAGAGCAATTCCAACTGTGATGTCCTCTTCGACCGGATCAACTTGCGCAGTTGCGCGCGCAATCGGGTCAAGGTCCGTCAAAACAATCGGTGTCTCGTCGACGGGTGCGACGCGGACTTGCTGGACTTCGTTTAACACGGTCCAGCCGCCAAAACCAATCGCGCCCAAGAGCGTGACTAAAACGAGCGTCGATCCAATTGCGCCTGTCTCAACCCGCGACATGAACGCATCATTCGTGGGCACAAACGGCGTGCTCGGCTGCGCGAACGGGTCGCGCCCGATTGAAGATCCGGCGATAATTTCAGCGGCGCGGGATTTTTTGATACTCGATGCTTCTTCCGACATGCCGTGCGCTGTGGAAAAGCCGCTCTCGCGACAGAAAATCTCAAACGCGCGCTCTGGATCCATGTTGAGGTAGCGAGCATATGAACGCACATAGCCCGCAATAAACCCAGGCGTTTCAAAAACAGACGGATCAGCGTTCTCAATCGCGGAGATGTAGGATGCTTTGATCTTGAGTTCACGCTGAACATCGAGAAGCGACTTCCCGAGCGTCGCTCGCTCACCACGCATCATATCGCCAAGCTGTAGATCGTAGTCGTCAAACCCTTTGGGGGCGACGTCCACTTCCTCAACATCACGCGATTTTTTGCGCCTGATCATTCACTCTGCCCCATGCTACGCGTTGCCTACCTGCTTTGTCGGTCTGCACACAACTTATCCACAAGCCCGACTCGCCTTATGGCCTTATTAGCGAGAGGTTAACATGCTGCAAGCGATTCTGCACTAAATAAGGGTTAAGCCGTTAATTCGGCACGATTCAGCGCACACTGGGACCAAAGGCCGTCCATCGCTTTGACAAGCTTATCCATTTCCTTGGGACCATGTACCGGTGATGGCGTAAAGCGAAGCCGCTCTGTGCCGCGCGGAACAGTCGGGAAATTGATGGGCTGGACATAGATGCCGAAGTCCTCAAGCAACATGTCTGAAAGCGTTTTGGTATGAACCGGATTTCCGACCATAACAGGGACAATGTGACTGCCATGATCGATGATCGGCAAACCCATCCCTTTCAAGCGCATTTTCAATATCTTAGCCTGTGTTTGATGCTGCTCACGCAACTCAGGATGACGCTTGAGATAGGCCACAGATGCCGCAGCACCCGCCGCAACCGCTGGCGGTAATGACGTGGTAAAAATAAACCCAGGCGCGTAAGAGCGTATCGCATCACACATCTTGTCCGACGCGGCGATGTAGCCCCCCATCACACCGTACGCTTTCGCGAGGGTTCCATTGATGATGTCCAAACGGTGCATTAAGCGGTCCCGCTCCGCGACACCTGCCCCGCGCGGGCCATACATGCCAACGGCATGCACTTCATCGATATAGGTCAGTGCTCCGAACTCATCGGCGAGATCACAAAGGGCCTCAATCGGGCCAAAATCACCGTCCATCGAATAAATCGATTCGAATGCAATCAGCTTAGGCGCATCAGGATCGTCAGCCTCAAGAAGCTCTCGCAAGTGAGCCACATCATTGTGACGGAAAATACGCTTAGAGCCCCCGTTGCGGCGCACACCTTCAATCATCGACGCATGGTTCAACGCGTCTGAGTAAATGATCAATCCAGGAAACAACTTAGGCAAAGTCGACAATGTAGCGTCATTCGCGATGTAGGCAGAAGTGAACAAAAGAGCTGATTCTTTGCCGTGCAAATCAGCCAGTTCTGCTTCTAAACGCTTATGATACACAGTCGTTCCAGAAATATTGCGTGTCCCGCCAGAGCCAGCACCAGTTGCCTCAAGCGCCTCGTGCATCGCCTGCAAAACGACAGGGTTTTGCCCCATCCCGAGGTAATCGTTGCCGCACCAAACCGTAATCGGTTGCTCGCTGCCATCGTCCTTACGCCATGTTGCATTAGGAAACTGACCGTTTTCACGCTCGATATCGATAAACGTGCGATAGCGGCCTTCATCATGAAGGCGCTGCAAACTCGCGTCGAGCTGTGCTGTGTAATCCAAGCGGTGTCTCCCCCTGATCCCTTATCGTAATCCAATCACTTTACTTTAAAAGCAACGAATTGGCGGCATGTCTCGTCAGTATTCCATTTCTTGAATACTTAACCTTTACATAGCGCGTAAGCAACACTTTAGCAGTGCATGACTTGTCGCAGCCTTGATCTAAATCAAGCTTTAACTTTTCTGATCCCAGATTTGGAAACACTGCGTTATCTGGACAGTCGCCGACAGCGTCGGTAGCGTCCGCTCAACGCTCTCACAAATACGGAAATACCTCGCCATGTCACTTGATGCCGTCCTTGCGAAGATCGACGACGATCTTCCAAATGCAACAGAACGTCTGCTCAACCTTTTGCGCATTCCCTCTGTGTCCACCGATCCTGCGTTCAAACGCGATTGCGACGATGCTGCAGATTGGCTTGTTGCCGATTTGAAGATGCTCGGCGCGGACGCATCCAAACGCATGACACCGGGGCATCCAATGGTTGTTGGCCACATTGATGGGCCAGGCCCGCATGTGATGTTCTACGGCCACTACGACGTGCAACCCGTTGATCCCCTTGATCTATGGGATACGCCCCCTTTCGAGCCCGCAATCGAAGATACGCCAGCGGGAAAAGTTATTCGCGGCCGGGGATCTTCCGATGACAAGGGCCAGTTGATGACCTTTGTCGAAGCCTGTCGCGCTTGGAAGGACGTGCATGGCACGCTTCCTTGTAAGATCAGCTTCTTTTTCGAGGGCGAAGAAGAAAGTGGGTCCCCCTCCCTTGTGCCATTCATGGTCGAGAACGCAGAAGAGCTGAAATCAGACATCGCCCTTATCTGTGATACTGGCCTGTTTGAAAGCAAAGTTCCCTCAATCGTCACCATGCTGCGGGGACTTGTGGCAGAAGAAATCATCGTCAAAGGGCCAGATCGTGATTTGCACTCCGGCATGTATGGCGGTGTTGCGATGAACCCGATCCGCGTTTTGAGCAAAATAATCACCGGCCTTCATGACGCTACAGGGCGCATCACACTGCCCGGTTTTTATGACGCGGTACCAGAGCTTGAGGACGAAATTCGTGCGCAATGGCAAGGGCTTGGCTTTGATCATGCGAAATTCTTGGGCGATGTGGGGCTCAGCGTGCCGGCGGGTGAGCAGGACCGCACGCCGCTCGAAATGATTTGGTCGCGCCCGACCTGCGACGTCAATGGAATCTGGGGAGGTTATGCGGGCGACGGTTTCAAAACTGTCCTCCCCGCAGAAGCAGGTGCTAAGATCAGCTTCCGACTTGTCGGACAACAAGACCCCGATGCAATCCATCAGGCGTTCGAAGAGTACGTGCGCAGCTGCTTACCAGAAGATTACACTGTCGAATTCCCGCTCGGCAAAGGGTCCAAAGCTAGCCAAATGTCTATCAAAGACCCCGCCTTTGAAAAAGCGCTTAAAGCGCTTAGCGATGAATGGCCTAACCCCGCCGCCTATGTCGGATGTGGTGGTTCAATCCCTATCGCAGGCCACTTCAAAGACATCTTAGGTGTTGATGCAATGCTCATCGGATTTGGCAAAGACGATGATCAAATACATTCCCCTAACGAAAAGTACGATCTGGAAAGCTTTCATAAAGGAATGCGCTCTTGGGCGCGAATCTTGGACGCTTTATCAGTATGATAGAAGGGTTTCGCCGCGAAACCCTCGATGGGCCCAAAGGTCCGATTTCCTATCAAATCGCAGGATCAGGGACACCCTTGATCCTGCTTCATGGCTTTCCCCAAAACGCCACGATGTGGCATGGGATTGCGCCGAAACTTGCCAATGACTACCTAGTCGTCTGCCCCGACCTGCGCGGATATGGTTTTTCTGCGAAACCAATCGGTGTTGAAAACTACAGCTTTCGCGAGATGGGCACTGACATCCTTTTCTTAATGGATCACCTCCAGATCGCGCGCGCGCATCTCATGGGTCATGATCGCGGTGCCCGCGTGTCTCATCGTCTTGCGCTTGATCATGAAGATCGCTTTAAGTCGCTGACTTTGATGGACATTGTTCCAACGCATACGCTTTTCAGTGATCTCACGCGCGAGGTTGCACTTGGCTACTATCATTGGCTGTTCTTGGCCCAAGCGGAACCTCTGCCGGACACTATGATCCGCCATGATCCTGATAGCTATTTCGAACATTGTTTGAAAGCTTGGGGCACAGGCAGCGAACCTCCTTTTGATCCAACTGCACTAAATGCCTATCGCGCTTCATGGCGTAATCCAGAGACGATCCGCGCGATGTGTGATGATTACCGCGCGGGCGCGACGCTCGACTTCGAACTGGATGCAAGCGATCTCGACAAACGTGTCTCGCTGCCCTCTCTCGTGCTCTACGCACAGGGCGGTATGATGGACAAATCGTATGACATGCAGGCTGTCTGGGCCAATAAACTCGCGCGTTTCGCGGCAAAACCTATGCCCGGCGGACACTTCTTTCCGGATCATTACCCAGATGAAACGCTCGCATAACTACGAAGTTTCTTGGATCAACAGTCTTAGAGAAAGTGGCGCGGTTGACGGGACTCGAACCCGCGACCCCCGGCGTGACAGGCCGGTACTCTAACCAACTGAGCTACAACCGCTCACTGCTCATTCAGTTGCCTGAATGGTGGGTGATGAGAGGCTCGAACTCCCGACATCTTCCGTGTAAAGGAAGCGCTCTACCAACTGAGCTAATCACCCGATGAGGTGTCGTTTAGACAGTTCTCGCGTGCCGCGCAACTCAAAAATCACGCTTTTTTAAGTTTAACGTAAGATCGTTTCCTTGCCGTTTTCAATCACGTAAACACAACCCTGTTCATGCTCTAAATTTAGTGTCTCATCGAAACTCATACCACGCAAAATGCCCCTTAAAACACACAGCGTTGCTCCGTGCGTCACCAAAATTGCAGGAGCCGTTTGTTCGGTAAGGAATGCCTCGCAGCGCCTCTGTACTGCGTGCTGCCCTTCCCCATCCGGTGCAAGAAACATCAACTCAAACGCATTGCGAGCTTGGTTAAAAAGTGCGCTGTGACTTTGTTTTATATCAGTAAGATAGCTGCCATCCCATGGTCCAGCCCCTATTTCGCGAAGACGCACATCGGTCACAAAGCCATACATCAACGAATCTCCAACGATCTTTGCCGTAGATCGCGCACGCCCTTGTGGGCTGGTAAACATTGAAAGCGTTGGGTTTTGTTCCAAAACGGGGCGCATAATTTCAGCTTGTCGCTGCGCCTGATCTTGCCCGGCTTGCGTCAATGGTGAGTCGAGCTGACCTTGCAAGCGCGCCGCGACATTCCACTCGGTTTGACCATGGCGCAAGATATAGAATTTTGGGAATGCCATATATGCAGAGCTACTCTTGTCTGATCAGATCAGTTGAAAGTACTGCAGTTTGATGCGGACGCAATGGGTGAGTGCAGCGTCCGCTTTCACTTAGTCGATCTTATTCTGCAGCTTCCTGCGTTGGGCTTGGCACCCTATTGCTTTGGCGAATTTTTGTCACCAATACCTTACCGCCTTGCACGTCTTTAGCACGGTTGATCTTGATCTTACCCAGTGGCTGCAAATTCATTTCGCGCCCGTCTGCGAGCGTTTGGCCAAGGACGGCAAGCATCGCTTCGACGACTGGCTTTGCATCTTTCTTTTTAATGCCAGAGCGTTCAACAACTGTATCAATCAACTCTTTCTTTTTTAGCGCAGGATCAGAGACGACTAGCGTGTTGTCTGTCACAACGACTGGCTTGGGCTGAGATGTCACCGCAGATTTAGCGGCTTCTGCTTTGGTAGATTTGCTAGACTTTGCGCCAGTCGACGATTTGGGTGTGCTACGACTTGTAGTTGTTGTTCTCGCTGTTGTGCTCTTTGCCATGATTACCTGCCTTTTGTTCTTGGATTGGCAACAATGTAGCAAAACTCACACCATCCGACCACCCGCTTCCTTGACCGAATCTTTCTAGTTTGTCATTTTTACCGCACACAAGGTTGAGGGTTAACATGAAACATATAGCTGCAGTCGCCATCGCATTAACTATATCTGGCGCACCTTTCGCACATGCAGGCGGTTTGACAGATCCGGTTTTGGAACAAGAAATAATCATCGAAGCAGCCCAAGCTGCCAGCTCTAGTTCCGGCACAACGATCGTTGCGTTGATGAGCTTGCTCATATTCACAGCGGCGGTCGTAAAATAAGATCTCGCAAAAATACAAACCAGAATTGCAAAAGGCGGCCCAGGTTGAGCCGCCTTTTTTTGTTTCTTAAGAGGTGCTTAGTGCGCGACTTTGCTTGCACCTTCGCCAGCCTTAAGCGCCGCAGCTGCAGCCTCCTCCGCGACCTCGTCCCACTCGACAGGAACTGGGGTTTCCACGAGAGCGTGTTGCAAAACATCGCTGACATGGCCCACGGTAATGATTTCCAAGCCGTCTTTGACGTTATCAGGAATATCGCGCAGATCCTTTTCGTTTTCTTCAGGGATCAACACCGTTTTGATGCCTCCGCGCAACGCGGCAAGAAGTTTTTCTTTCAAACCACCAATTGGCAAGGCGTTACCACGTAGTGTCACCTCTCCCGTCATCGCGATGTCTTTGCGAATAGGGATGCCCGTCAGAACAGATACGATCGAAGTGACCATCGCCAAACCAGCTGATGGACCATCTTTCGGCGTCGCCCCTTCAGGCACGTGTACGTGAATATCCCACTTCTCAAATTTCGGTGGCTTCACACCGATTTGAGGCGCGATAGAACGCACATAAGAGCTTGCTGCATCGATGCTTTCTTTCATTACATCGCCAAGCTTACCCGTTGTTTTCATACGACCTTTGCCTGGTAGACGTAGCGCCTCGATGTTCAGCAGCTCACCACCGACTGACGTATACGCCAGACCAGTGACAACGCCGACCTGATCTTCTTGCTCTGCCAAACCGTAGCGGTATTTTTTAACACCAAGATAGTCATCAAGGTTCTCAGGCGTCACCGTGACATGGGTTTCTTCGCCCTTCACGATTTTCGTCACCACTTTTCGTGCAACTTTCGCGATTTCACGCTCCAGATTTCGCACACCAGCTTCACGCGTATAAACACGCACCATTTCGCGTAGTGCTTCGTCTGTCAGGGTGAACTCAGCCTCTTTCAAGCCATGGTTCTTGACCTGCTTAGACAGCAGATGCTGTTTCGCGATCTCACATTTCTCGTCCTCGGTGTAACCCGCGAGTGGGATAATCTCCATACGATCGAGCAGTGGGCCCGGCATGTTGTACGAGTTCGACGTCGTCAGGAACATCACGTTGGATAGATCGTACTCAACCTCAAGATAGTGATCCACAAACGTGCCATTCTGCTCCGGATCGAGCACTTCAAGCATCGCAGACGCGGGATCCCCACGGAAATCCTGACCCATCTTATCGATTTCATCGAGCAATATCAGAGGGTTGGTCGTTTTCGCCTTCTTCAAAGCTTGAATGATCTTACCAGGCATGGAGCCAATATAGGTCCGACGATGTCCGCGAATTTCGCTCTCATCGCGCACGCCACCAAGGGAAATGCGAATGAACTCACGCCCGGTCGCTTTCGCAACAGACTTACCAAGGGAGGTTTTACCCACACCGGGGGGGCCGACGAGGCACATAATAGGCCCCTTCAACTTTTTGCTGCGTTGCTGAACGGCAAGGTACTCGACGATGCGTTCCTTCACCTTTTCAAGGCCGTAGTGATCCGCGTCTAGCACCTGCTGTGCGGCTACGAGGTTTTTCTTAACGCGAGACTTTGTACCCCATGGGATCGCAAGCATCCAATCGAGATAATTGCGCACAACAGTCGCTTCAGCGCTCATCGGGCTCATGTTCTTGAGTTTTTTGATTTCTGCGTCGGCCTTTTCACGGGCTTCCTTGCTGAGTTTTGTGGCAAGCACCCTGCCCTCTAGCTCCGCCACTTCGTTCTGGCCATCTTCGCCATCGCCAAGTTCCTTCTGAATGGCTTTCATTTGCTCATTCAAATAGTACTCGCGCTGGGTACGCTCCATCTGGGTTTTGACGCGCGTTTTGATCTTTTTCTCAACCTGAAGCACGCTCATTTCGCCCTGCATCAAGCCGTAAACTTTTTCAAGACGCTCGCTGACGGACAACGTCTCAAGCAGCTCCTGCTTTTGATGCACCTCAATCCCAAGGTGACCAGAAACCAAATCAGCGAGTTTCGCTGGGTCTTCTGTTTCCAAAACAGAGGCGAGCGCCTCTTCTGGGACGTTCTTCTTGACCTTCGCGTAACGCTCGAACTCTTGACCGACGGTGCGGATCAAAGCTTCAATCGTGGCAGCATCGCCCGGCATCTCATCAAGATGCTCAGCGCGCGCTTCAAAGAAGCTATCATTCTCAAGGTATTCCGTTACGCTAACGCGTGATTGACCTTCAACAAGTACTTTCACCGTACCATCTGGAAGTTTAAGCAATTGCAGCACGTTGGCAATCACACCTGCATCGAAAATACCGTCAACCTGCGGATCATCCTCAGACGGATCACGCTGCGCAGCCAGCAGAATTTGTTTGTCATCGGCCATCACCTCTTCCAAGGCGCGCACTGATTTTTCACGGCCTACAAAAAGCGGCACGATCATATGTGGGAAAACCACGATATCGCGCAGCGGTAGCACCGGATAGGAGGAATTAAGGGGCTCTTGCATGCTCTGTCCTTACTATGGGCAAGACGATCTGGCCCCGCTTCGCGGCAACACTTGTCGTCTCCTTCTCAGGGTAGATACATGGGGCGCTATGAGGTGAGTTTCAAGCGACTTATTGTTCAAATACGTTTCAGTGATTTGTGCTGTGTGGCTTGAAAAAGAAATGTGCAGGATCGCGCGCTTCCACAAATGTCGCGCAAAGCACGAGCACCAAGGCGCTACATGTGAGTTGTACAAAGCTCATGCATCTTGGGTTAGCCGATGAATCTTAAAGCCTGATGAAGATCGTCTATAAAGGCTCGATATCACCCATCGCGCGCATCGCGTGAAACTCAGCTTGGAACGCGTCAAACGTCCCAGCGGCGATTGCATCGCGCATACCCTGCATAAGCTCTTGATAATAGTGTAGATTATGCCAAGTGATCAGCATGCCCGAGATCATCTCATGAGAACGGAAAACGTGATTGAGATAGGCGCGCGAATAATTCGAGCAAGCTGGGCATGTGCACGCCTCATCTAGAGGTCGTGGGTCATCTGAGTGACGTGCATTCTTGATATTAACCTGTCCACGACGCGTCCATGCTTGGCCTGTGCGACCAGAACGCGACGGCAAGACGCAATCCATCATATCGATGCCACGCGCAACCGCGCCGACGATATCATCGGGCTTTCCTACGCCCATCAAGTAGCGTGGCTTGTCCTTTGGCAGCATCTGAGGCGCGTACTCAAGCACGCCGAACATCGCCTCTTGCCCCTCCCCCACAGCCAAGCCGCCAACGGCATAGCCATCAAATTCAATCTCGCGCAGCTTCTGCGCACTAATGCCACGCAGTTCTTCTGTCACACCACCTTGTTGGATACCAAAGAGTGCGTGGCCCGGTCTGTCCCCAAAAGCATCACGCGAGCGTTGCGCCCAACGCATGGAAAGTTCCATCGACTTTCGCACATCTTCATCGGATGCGGGCAACGCCGGGCATTCGTCGAAACACATTACAATATCAGAGCCGAGCAGCTTTTGAATTTCCATCGAGCGTTCAGGCGTGAGGTGGTGTTTGGAGCCGTCAATATGGGATTTGAAGGTAACGCCCTCTTCCGTCAGTTTGCGCAGTTCGGCAAGGCTCATCACCTGAAACCCGCCGCTGTCGGTCAAAATCGGACGATCCCAATTCATGAATTTGTGCAAACCGCCCAAGCGATCAATGCGTTCCGCCGTGGGTCGCAGCATCAGATGGTATGTGTTGCCCAAGAGAATATCGGCACCCGTTGCACGCACGCTTTCAGGCATCATCGCTTTGACGGTTGCAGCGGTGCCGACAGGCATAAACGCGGGGGTGCGAATTTCGCCGCGCGGTGTGTTGATCACGCCAGTGCGCGCACGACCATCGGTCGCATTCAGAGTATATGAGAAACGTTCTGTCATGGCGCGTTTCCTACTTGCAGGGATTTGAATTGGAAAGCCAAAAGCGGCTATTGAATACCCTCGAATGTTCTAGCCGCTGGATATGCCGCTATCAACGCCCCTAGACACGCCAGCATCACCAAAGCGCAAAACAACCAGTCGCCATTTTGCGCCGTCAAAAGCGCACCAGTGATTGCACTAAACACTGCGCCCATCGCGGTGCCCATTGCACCAGAAAGCCCCGCCGCACTGCCAGCAAGATCAGGTCGCACGCTCATTGCGCCGGTATTGGCCGCCGCCAGACTGATACCATTGCCGATGCCAACAGTCGTCATCAAGCCGAACACAAGGTAGGCTGTATCCCACCCTAGCATAACAACACCCAGCGCTGCAGTAGGTCCAAGCAGGCCGATCCAGCGGCCCCAAATCATCATGCCGCCTAGGGGCACAGTTTCCGCGATACGTCCTGTGATAAAACTTCCGATAAAATAACCAATCGCCGTCACACCCATCACAGCACCGACAAAACTGGGACTAAGGCCATAAATCTGCGACGCCACCAAAGGAGCGCCTGATAAAAAGACGAAAAATGCAGAAATCGAAAACCCCAACACCAAAGTATTGGTCCAAAACGCAGCTGCACGTGTCACGTCTTTGTAACCTTGGAGTTGCTCCGCAGCGGTCTTTACCTTGCCTTTCGCAGTTTCACCTAGATCAAACCAAAGCAACACAACGCTGAGCAATCCCAAAATCGCAAAAACCCAGAAGACAGACCGCCAGCCAAGTGTTTCTTCCAAAAGGCCGCCAACCAGTGGCCCGATCATCGGCGCGACCGCCATCGCCATTGCGATATAGCCAAGCACAGATGTGCCTTTTCCTGGCGGATACATGTCACGCACAATCGCGCGCGACAGCGTCGATCCGGTTGCACAGACGGCTTGGATCATGCGAAATGCCATAAATGTAGTGAAATCCTGCGCCAGCGCAGCGCCCATCGAAGCAAGGGCAAAAACGCAAAAGCTAATGATAAGCACTGGGCGACGACCGAAACGATCAGCCAGCGGCCCAAGTATTAAGGCCAAGCCCGCGGAAAGGAACAAATAGCCTGCAATCGCAAAGCTCATCTTGGCGTAGCTTACGTTTAGGTCGTTTGCCATTGATGGAAGTGAGGGTAAAAACAGATTGAGCGTCAGCACGGAAACTGCGGTGATCATGATCAAAGTTGCGCGAGACGGTGGCGTGCGCAGTGCCTGAGGGCTGGTTTCGCTCATCAAAAGTCCTTGAGTGGCTCGGTGTGAGCACAGCCGAAACTCTACACCGCACAATTCCTATGCGCCACCACCCTTTACGCGCGCTTGGCTAAACCCTATATAAATGCTCAAGTACATGAATGAGGCAGACCATGAACGACGCAACGCCGCTTGAAGGCACTCCACTCATCGCCCCCTCCAGCACGGATCATCCGCTCTATGAGGGTTTGGTTGAAGCATGCCGTACGGTCTATGACCCTGAAATTCCTGTAAATATCTATGATCTTGGCTTGATCTATACGATCGACGTAAATGAAGAGAACGAGGTCAAAGTTCTGATGTCTCTTACCGCGCCCGGCTGTCCTGTGGCCGGTGAAATGCCCGGCTGGGTCGCGGAAGCGATTGAACCTATGGCCGGTGTTAAAACTGTCAGCGTGGAGCTCGTTTGGGAGCCCCCTTGGGGCATGGAAATGATGAGCGACGAAGCACGGCTTGAACTGGGCTTCATGTAGCGGCGCTCAAAGCTTGTGTGGATGCGCTAGGGCCCCTATCCTTACAGTACCATAGTTATTCGGAGATACATTCATGTTCGGCATTCCTGGCAAGCAAGCTGTGACCATCACGCAAAAAGCGGAAGCGCAGATTGCAAAGCTGATGGAAAAGGATGGGCACATGGGTCTTCGCATTGGCGTCAAAAAAGGCGGCTGTGCAGGTATGGAATACACCATGGATTACGTCGATGAAGTCGATAAAAACGATGAGCTTGTGGAGCAAAATGGCGCGCGCGTCATGATCGCCCCTATGGCGCAAATGTTTTTGTTCGGCACAGAGATCGATTATGAAACATCGCTTTTGGAATCTGGCTTTAAATTCAGAAACCCAAATGTGACCGATGCCTGCGGCTGTGGTGAATCAATCAAGTTCAAAGACGTCGAAGAACTCCAAGCCGAAGCGGTTGCCGCCTCCAAGCCTTGACCTCTGTCGCGATTTAGATGACCTAGGGTTCATCTAGAACACGGAGAGCACGATGCGGCGTAAATTGGCAGCAGGCAACTGGAAAATGAATGGTACAAGCGCGGATCTCGCACAGATCGAGGCGCTCGCCGAAAAGCACACCGGTGCGCTCTCTGAAATCATGATCGCCACGCCTGACACGCTTTTGCACCGTGCCTCTGCGTTTACAAAAAGCGGCCCCATCACCCTTGGTGCCCAAAACTGTCACAAAAACGAAACTGGTGCGCATACCGGTGATGTGTCTGCTGAAATGCTTCTCGATGCAGGGGCGAGCTACGTGATTCTTGGTCACTCTGAGCGCCGCGCCGATCACGATGAACATGATGAAGATGTGCGCGCAAAAGCACGTGCTGCATTGAAAGCCGGGCTACGGGTCATCATTTGCATGGGCGAAGAACTGCAAGAGCGCGAAGCAGACAACACGCTCGATATCATCGGCGGTCAGCTTGCTGGCTCGATCCCTGATGATATTTCGGGCGAGACACTTGTTATCGCCTATGAACCGATCTGGGCGATTGGTACGGGTAAAGTTCCGAGCATCGCGCAGATTTCAGAGGTGCATGATTTCATCCGCATACGCCTTGAGCAACGCTTTGGCCCGCAAATCGCCCGTAGCATCCGTTTGCTTTATGGCGGTTCTGTCAAACCCACCAATGCTGCTGAAATTTTCGCAGTTCAGAACGTCGATGGTGCGCTTGTAGGCGGTGCAAGCCTCAAAGCTGCCGATTTCGGACCTATTATCGAAGCGCTCGACGCGAGTTAAAACGCGCTATTTCAAGCGTTCTTTCAAAGCGATGTTAACCTCAGGCGTTACGAAGTGAGACACATCGCCCCCAAGGCGGGCGATTTCTTTCACCAGCTTGGACGCAATCGCCTGATGCTGCGCTTCGGCCATTAAGAAAACGGTTTCAATGCTGTTGTCGAGCACGCGGTTCATGCCAACCATCTGATATTCATACTCAAAATCAGCAACAGCGCGCAAGCCCCGCACGATAATCTGCGCGCCAACATCGCGCGCGCAATCAATCAAAAGGTTCTCAAACGGATGCGCCACAATCTCAACGCCAGTTTGCCTACTGAGTTCCGCACAGGTCTGCTCAATCATCGCGACGCGCTCTTCAAGCGAAAACAGCGGTCCCTTGTCTCGATTGATCGCGACGCCAATAACCAGCTTATCCACCAAGCCGCACGCGCGACGAATAATATCAATATGGCCAAGGGTGACGGGGTCAAAAGTGCCGGGATATAGGCCTACGCGCATAGTTGTGCTCCAGATTTTCTTGGGGTGCACGCAACATTATTGCGCCAAGGGACGCAAGTCAGAACATGCATTTAAGGCAAATTAATGCCCCATGATCATCCCTTGCAGCGCGTCCTTCTCCATCGCAAGCTCGCTCAGGCGCGCTTTGACGGTATCACCGATGGTGATCAAGCCAACCATTTCGCCATCTTCAACCACAGGCATGTGGCGAAAGCGCCCCTCGGTCATTTGATGCAAAACATCGTCCGCAGAATCCGAGCGCGTACAAGTGATAAGCTTTGTGGTCATAAAGTCATCAACCTTCTTAGCCAGGCACCCTGCCCCATGATTTGCCAATTCGCGTACAATATCGCGTTCCGACAAAATACCATCCGCTGTCGCGCCCGTCTTGGAGATCACGACAGTACCGATGCGTTTTTCTGCTAAGATTTGCGCCGCGTCACGCACCAACGTGCCAGGCGCAACTGTCACAACGTCATTGCTGGCTTTGGAATTAAGGATTTGCTGAACCAACATAGGCACGTGTCCTTTTATATGTGAAGGCCCCCAGAGTTCCCGCAAAGCGACATTCTGTCAAGCTTGAGGTTCACCCAGCTCAGAACTCCATGCTTCAAGCCGTGCAATTTCTGCGCGAATGCCAGTGACCAATGCCTCTGCAAATCTGTTCAAACGTTGCAAACGACGGTCCGAGCTATGTCGCACCAGATAAAAGCTGCGTGTCAGACTGATTTCATCGGTCAACACGCGGCGTAATTCTGGCGCGGCCGGCAATGTGAAATCATGCACGATGCCAAGTCCTGCGCCCTGACGAATTGCATTGAATTGAACCGAAACAGAGTTAGAGGCGAGCGGCACACGCTCCACCCCTAAAGCACCTAGATAGTCGAGCTCCTTGTCAAAGATCATGTCGGGGATATAGCCAATCATGCGATGCTGACTAAGATCCGCAAGGCTACTCAGCGCAGGGCGATGTTGTAAATAATCAGGTGCCGCTGCAAGATGAAGCCGGTAGTCACTCAGTTTTTGTACTGTGAGCCGTCCAGCAGTTGGTGCGCTTACGGTGATAGCCATATCCGCTTCGCGTTTGGAGAGGTTCACTACACGAGGCAACGCCACGATTTGGATATCGAGTTCTGGGTTTTGCGCAACAATTTGTGCACAAACCTGCGGGAGCAAATAGTTCGCACAGCCATCTGGTGCCCCGATACGAATGCTGCCGCTGATATCCTGCCCTTGCAAACCTTGAAAACCCAGTAAATCATTCGCAGCGCCCATGGTTTGTTCAGCTTGCTCAGCCAACGGCAAAAGGCGTGTTCCGGCCGCGCTTAATTCATATCCAAGGGGCGATTTGGCAAAAAGTGCTGTGCCCAAAGTTTGTTCAAGCCGTGCAATACGACGGCCCACAGTCGCAGGATCAATCTTGAGAATTCGACCCGCAGCGGAAAGACTTTGGCCTCGCGCCACCCCTAAAAATACGCGCAAATCATCCCAATTGTCTGCCATGCTAACACCTTTGCAAAAATGCAAAACCTTTTGGGGCTTTTACGTCTTTTCAGGGCGTTTTTGCAAGACTAAACACAGCATCAATGAATTAGGAGGATTCTCAATGCAAGAACTCACACATTATATCGGCGGCGCGCATGTCAAAGGCACATCCGGCCGTTTCGCGGAGGTCTACAATCCCGCAACCGGTGAAGTGCAAGCTAAAGTTCCGCTCGCCAATGGCGAAGAAATGGCAAACGCCGTGGCGATCGCGGCTGAAGCACAGGTAGGCTGGGCCGCAACAAACCCGCAACGCCGTGCACGCGTGTTGATGGCTTTCGTTGGATTGCTGAACCGCGATATGGACAAGCTTGCAGAAGCGTTGAGCCGTGAACATGGCAAGACGATACCAGATGCCAAAGGCGACGTTCAGCGTGGCCTAGAGGTTGTTGAATATTGTATCGGTGCCCCTGAATTGCTCAAAGGCGAATATACAGACGGTGCTGGGCCTGGTATCGACATGTATTCCATGCGCCAAGCCCTTGGTGTTACAGCAGGAATCACGCCGTTCAACTTTCCCGCGATGATCCCAATGTGGATGTTCGCGCCCGCGATTGCATGTGGCAACTCCTTCATTCTAAAGCCCTCCGAGCGGGATCCATCTGTTCCTTTGATGCTAGCGGAATTGCTCGAAGAAGCAGGGCTTCCAAAGGGTGTTTTGCAAGTTGTAAACGGCGACAAAGAAGCCGTTGATGCGATTTTGCACGATGAGACTATTCAATCCGTTGGCTTCGTTGGTTCAACGCCAATCGCAGAATATATCTACGCAACGGGCTGCGCGAACGGCAAGCGCGTGCAGTGCTTTGGCGGCGCAAAGAACCACATGATTATTATGCCTGACGCGGATATGGAGCAAGCTGCTGACGCTTTGGTCGGTGCCGGTTATGGCGCTGCGGGCGAACGATGCATGGCAATTTCGGTCGCAGTTCCAGTGGGCGAAGAGACAGCAGATCGTCTGATTGAAGCGCTCGTTCCCAAAATCGAGAAGCTGAAAGTCGGGCCATACACCGCTGGCAATGATGTGGATTACGGCCCAGTCGTCACGTCCGCTGCGAAAGCCAACATCGAACGTTTGGTGCAAACGGGCATTGATCAAGGTGCAAATCTTGTTGTCGATGGCCGCAACTTTAATTTGCAAGGCTACGAGGACGGCTTCTTTGTTGGTCCGCACCTTTTTGACAACGTCACACCCGAAATGGACATTTACAAATACGAGATCTTCGGCCCTGTTTTGTCTACGGTGCGCGCTGGTTCATATGAAGAAGCGCTTAAATTGGCGATGGATCACGAGTATGGCAACGGCACTGCGATCTTCACCCGTGACGGCGACGCCGCGCGTGACTTTGCCAGCCGTATCAATGTAGGCATGATTGGTATTAACGTGCCAATTCCAGTGCCATTGGCTTACCACACGTTTGGTGGTTGGAAAAAGTCAGTCTTTGGCGATCTCAACCAGCACGGTCCGGATGCTTTCAAATTCTATACTCGCACCAAAACCGTAACGGCGCGCTGGCCATCAGGCATTAAGCAAGGCGGCGAATTTAATTTCAAACCGATGGACTAAGCTTAAAACTAGGCGCGCTCCTGATCTTAGGGCGCGCCTTAACTCTTCATTTTTCAATATAAACTCGCCCCGCAGGGTCGCGCACTTATTCGCCCGTGACTTGCGTATAGCGTGCTTGTCCTTCGCCGCGCAAACCTGCCCAAAAGCCTTGCGCGATCCCCAATGAACGTACACCGCGAAAATAACTATAACGTCCTAAAATCGGCGACAGAATGATCCGCGTTATACCAGACAGACCTTTGGCTGCGATCTGAACGCAAGCACTCAGCTTTGCGGTGCCAGGCTTTTCTACCATCATCATTTGAAACTTAGTAATACTTTGCGCACGCACACGCTCTGAAATATATGTCGCACTCAAACGCTCGTTGGGCACTTCCTCATGCACAATCGCGTTCGGCACCCATGCCAACGTCAGCCCGGCTTTATGTGCACGGCGCGAGAAATCTGTGTCCTCACCGCCACTTAGGCCAAACTCAGGATCAAAACGCAATCCCGCTGCATCAATTTTGCGAAGGTCGACAATCCAGTTGTTGGTTTCTAAATCAAACCGTCGCCCAGCCTCCATCGCTGCCGCTTTGCGCGCGTCATTCACGGATGCTGCGCGCTCGTAATACGAGAGCACCTCAGTTTCGACATCGGAACAGCCTGTTACGGGCGCAACTGGCAAAACAGGGCCGCCCGCAAGTTGTGCACCAGCTTCACGTGCTCCCGCCCAAAGAATGCGAAGCCAATCGTGGCGCACTTGTTCGTCATCATCCACGAACGCAAGCCAGTCTGAGTCGCTCGCAAGGGCGACTTCGATCGCCTTATTGCGGGCATGTGAAATCCCCAAGTTTGGCTCTAATACAGCCACTGCAGGCCATCCTGTCCGCTTATAAAATGCGTCTACCTCAGCTTGGATATTTAAAGCGGTATCATTTTCAACGAAAACGAACGACAATTCTGCCCCTTGCGGCACATCCAAGGCCTGCAAAGACTGAAGAAGGTCTGAAAGCATACGCGGCCGTTGCCGTGTCGCCGCTGCGATAGTGATGCGCGTGGCAGTGCGCTCCATGATGTTCACCCCAAGTGAGTGAGACATAAGGTAGTGCTTGGCCCCATTGATTCACAACGTGTACCACGCTGGGCGATGCGATATTGCGTGCAATGTGTTGCCCTTACGCCTCCAAAGCGTCACACAAAGCCGGAAAACCAGATACAAGACGATAAGGCATCTACACATGAGCGACATCCAAATCCGTGTTAACGGCAAAGCTGGCCAAATCACCCTGAACCGTCCTGATGCGTTGAACGCGCTGACCTACGATATGGTGCGCGCGATTGATCAGGCTTTGTGCGATTGGGCTCACGATCCTGATGTCGCTTTGGTGGTCATCGATGCGCAGGGATCAAAAGCCTTTTGTGCTGGGGGTGATATCGCACAGCTTTATGACACAGGACGTGCGGGTGATTATACTTTCGGCCAAGGCTTTTGGCGTGATGAATATCGCTTGAACGCAAGATTGGCAGGCTATGGCAAGCCCATCGTCACCTTTTTGCAAGGGTTCACCATGGGCGGTGGCGTTGGGGTTGGATGCCACGCATCGCACCGTATCGTCGCAGAAGGCAGCCGTATCGCGATGCCTGAATGTGGAATCGGTTTGGTACCAGATGTCGGCGGATCTTTGTTGCTCGCACATGCGCCTGGACGATTGGGGGAGTATTTCGGACTGACAACGGCACGAATGGGTCCTGGCGACGCGATCCTCGCTGGTTTTGCGGATCACTTTGTCCCAGAGGCCGCATGGAATGATTTGAAAAAATCGATTTGCGAGACGGGTCAGCTTGCGCCTGTTAAGAGCGCGCGTCAAAATCCCCCCGCTTCAAGCGTCGCCAAGCATATGGAGAAAATTGACACCTGCTTTTGCGGTGAAAGTTTGGATGATATTGTCCGCAACCTTCAAAACGACCAGTCTGATTTTGCCAATACCGCACTGAAAGCCATAGGTCGAAATTCTCCGCTAGCGATGGCTGTAACTGTAGAAATGATCCACCGCTTGCGCAGCGTGAAAGACATCGAACGCGCACTAGAGCTGGAATATCGCTTCACGTATCGTGCGATGGAGCATGGCGATTTTCTGGAGGGCATACGCGCAGCGATCATCGACAAAGACCGCGCGCCAAAATGGAAACACGCTCTGGACAAGGTACCTGCTGTTGATGTCTCTTTCATGTTGCGCCCTTTGGGCAAGGACAAGCTGACGTTTGAAGAGGACAACACAGCCATGAAAATCGGATTTATAGGGCTCGGAAATATGGGCGGGCCGATGGCCACTAATTTGGCAGCCGCGGGTCACAGCGTCTTAGGGTTTGATGTGGCTGGCACGACAGCAAACGGCGTTCAAAATGTCGCCAGCGCACAAGAAGCAGCCAAAGATGCTGACGTTGTCATTACAATGCTCCCAAATGGTGGAATCTTACGCAGGGTTGCGGATGAAGTGGTTCCCGCGATGCGTCAAGGCGCGGTCTTTCTTGATTGCTCCACCGTCGATGTTGAGAGCGCGCGTGCGGTTGCTGAACTTTGTACGACAACTGGTGTTTCATCGCTGGACGCGCCTGTATCGGGCGGTATTGGCGGGGCCTCTGCAGGAACACTGACATTTATGGTTGGTGGGACCGAAGATGGCTATGCCAAAGCCTTGCCGCTCTTTGAGATTATGGGGCAAAAAAGCGTTCATTGCGGTGCATCGGGCAATGGGCAAGCGGCTAAGATTTGCAACAATATGATCTTGGGAGCGACGATGATTGCAACCTGTGAAAGCTTTGCTTTGGCCGATAAATTGGGTTTGGACCGTCAGAAAATGTTTGATGTCGTCAGCACCTCGTCAGGCTATTCTTGGAGCATGAACGCGTATTGTCCAGCACCCGGTGTCGGCCCTGAAAGCCCTGCGGACAATGACTACAAGCCCGGATTTGCAGCCGAATTGATGCTTAAAGATTTGCGCTTGTCACAAGAAGCCGCGGTTGCGGTCAAAGCGGATACGCCCATGGGCGCAATGGCACAGGCACTTTATGCGCAATTTGTGGAAGATGAGGATGGTTTGGGCCAAGACTTCAGCGCCATGCTTGTTAAGTTCGAGAAAAGCGAACGTCCTTAGGTTTGATGCGGGTGCGTGCCATCACGCACTCTACCAGACGGAGGGGGCTCTGCCCCCATTTGCCTGAGGCAAATTCCCCCGGGATATTTTTGGAAAGAGGAAGAACAGGGTTAAGCGCGCAAGCGGGTTCCATTAGGATCAAAGGGCGGTTCATTTAGGATTTTGGCGCGGTGTGGTTGGCCAAGCACCATGACCTCGACTTCGTCACCCGCTTGAGCGTCTTTTACAAAACCAAGTGCGAGACTCATCCCGACGCTGTAGCCGTATGTGCCAGATGTAACGCGCCCTATGCCTTTGCCATCTTTGAAGATTGGTTCACCCCCAGTTGCATCTGCGTTCGAGGCGGTGACATCTGCTTCGTTCAGATGCAAGAGCACCATGTGTTCGCGCGCCTCCTGCCCTAGCGTTTGTTGCACCGCGTCTTTGTTGAGGAAGTCCTTTTCCATCTTGCAAAGACGATCCAAGCCAACTTCTTGCGGAAAATATTCGGGGCTGTATTCGCGGCTCCATGAGCCATAACCCTTTTCAACACGCAAACTCATTAGCGCGCGCCCGCCAACAGGGCCAGCGCCAAACTCTTCGCCCAAAGTCAACAGCGCATCATACAGACGCGCTTGATCAGCTTCGGCGCAATGTAGCTCCCAGCCCAGATCCCCTGTGAAGCTGACACGCAAAGCGAGAACATCAACGCCTGCAAGTTCGATGCGTTGAGAGCGCATAAACGGGAAATCCTCATTGCTAAGTGACGCATTTGTCATGCGCTGCAGCATCTCGCGTGACTTTGGACCAGCGATGTTAAAACCACAAATGTTGTTGGTTTTGCTTTCAAACACGGTGCCTTCAGGTAGCGGAACCTGCTTAAAAAAGCGCTTGTGATAGCGCTCGGCCATGCCTGAACCGATAATCCAGAACTCGTCCTCCGCCAGCTTTGTCACTGTGAAATCACCCGCAATGCCACCCCGCTTGCCTATCAGCGGGGTGAGGCAAGAGCGCCCGACAGTTTTGGGCATGTTGTTTGCGAAAATAGCATTCAGCCAATCCGCAGCGCCCGCTCCTTTGCAGATGTATTTTGCAAAATTGGAGATATCGATGATGCCCGCGCGGTCGCGCAGCATTTTGCATTCCTCACCAACAGGTCCCCACCAATTTTGCCGCGTAAAGCCGTTGGTGTCTGATGCACCTGGCGTGTCAGCGAACCACAGCGGGTGCTCCCATCCAGCATTTAGGCCGAATACCGCGCCCAGTTCTGCTTGTTTTGCATAGGCTGGACGCATCCGCGCAGGACGCCCTGCGGCGCGTTCTTCATTGGGGAAGTGGATTGCAAAACGGTGGGCATAGCTGTCCTCAACACGCGCTTTGGTAAAGGCTTTGTCGGCCCAATCATCAAAGCGTGCAACGTCCCAACCGAACATATCATATTGCGTTTCGCCCTCGATCATCCACTGTGCGGCCATCAGCCCCATGCCACCAGATTGCGAGAAGCCCGGAATAATGCCGTTGCAGCAGAAATAATTCTCAAGCTCTGGCACAGGTCCAAAGAGCACGTTTGAATCGGGTGACCAAATCATTGGTCCGTTGATCACCCGCTTGATCCCCGCTTCTGCCACGGCAGGAACACGTTCAATCGCATTCATCATGTTTTCTTCGATGCGCTCCAGATCGTCAGGAAACAGATCATGGGCAAAATCCAGTGGCGTGCCGTCTTCCGCCCAAAACTTCATGTCTTTTTCATAGGCACCGACAAGCAGGCCCTGCCCCTCTTGACGCAAATAATACTCGCCATCGCGATCAGAGACAGAGGGCAAACGACGATCAGACGCTTGGATCTCGGCAATGCTTTCGGTGACAAAGTACTGATGCTCTGTGGGTTGCAAAGGCAAGGTCAATCCTGCCATCGCCGCGACTTCGCGACCCCAAAGCCCTGCGGCATTAACCACCCATTGCGTATGAATGTCGCCTTTTGGCGTTTTCACAATCCATGAGCCATCTGCTTGCGGCTCTGTCGCGGTGACAGGGGTAAAGCGATTGATCTCAGCGCCGCGTTGGCGCGCGCCGACGGCGTAGGCGTTGGTCACCCCTGATGGGTCCACATTGCCGCCATCGGGCTCATACATCACGCATTTGATGCCGTCGTAATTCACCATCGGGTTCAGCTCTTTGGCCTCTTCAATGCTGATCTCGTAAAAATTCATGCCATAGAGTTTGGCCTTGGCCGCTTGAAGGCGCAGCTGGTGCACGCGTTCTTCGGTCTGTGCGAGATAGAGCGAGCCGGGTTGGAACACCCCACAAGACTGACCTGTCTCTTCTTCTAACGCGTTGTAAAGGTTCATTGTGTAGTGCTGAATACGGCTGATGTTCGTGCTATCGTGCAGACCATGAATGTTTGCAGCTGCATGCCAAGTAGACCCTGAAGTCAGCTCATTGCGCTCCAAAAGCACCACATCGGACCATCCAAGTTTGGTAAGATGATAGAGGATCGAGCAGCCTATTACCCCGCCCCCGATGACGACTGCCTGTGCTGTGGTGCGCATTGCTTAACTCCAGAAAACTGCAAATTTGTCTCAAAACTAGCGTGCCGAATATGCTTCATGTGACTCAAGGCGACAAAATATGTCGCAGTGATACAAGTCGAGCCTATTTCGGCGACAACCCTATCCGCGCCGCGCAAGAGTTTGCAGCCTCGCGGTCGCTCCTCGAGCCGCGCGCGCCGAGCCTACCGAGAGCTGCGCTTAATGCGTCTCGCACTTCAGGGATTTCGCCGCCCTCGCGCGCAATCACGTCAAAACTGCTTTTGAAAAAGTCATCGCGGTTTATGGCTTGGTGCCAAAGCCGATCATGGCACAGCGCGTCTTCGGGATCTTGAGCACTCGCGTCGACCGGAAGTAATACAGCGCCCAGTCGATGAACCACATCAACGGCGGTTTGCGGGTCGTTTACTCCGCTAGAGAGCGCGCGAGTAGCGACTTCGCTCATCACGATCAAACCAAATTCAGCGTCTTGTTCAAAGCTTCGCGCGCTGCCTATCAGAACCATCTCGCGCAACATCCGCTGGCGCATTTCGGTTGGTGCTTTTAGCCCATCGACACGCAACAGAAGTGCGCCCTCATGTACGAAATCACCTGCGCGTACGTGAATAAATATCCGGCCTTCGCAGCTTTCGGCTTCACTTTGCAGGGCATCAAGCGCAATCATCGTCACATATCCGCTGGCGCCTGCGCGAATATCAACACCATCTTTGCCGCGCTCTTCATCGCCTTTCTCAAGCACATGTGCGCCTGCGCTTGGGCGTTGGAATGCAGTTTTGATCACGGGCCGTACTTTGGCTTGCAAACAATCTAGGATATTCACCAATGATCCAAGTTGCTCAATATGATGAATCCAACGGATTACTGCGATGATCACTTGAAGCACTATGACAATCGCAACCAGAAACAACACAAAGCGCGTAGCCGCTGTCATAAACGGGGTCGCGAGCAGGATGATGCCCGTAAGCGAGAACAAGAATGCGCCGATAAAGACAGACAGGATGCGATGGGTGGTTTGATCTTCGCGTAAAATGATCACGGCGCGCGGGGTTGCGCTGCTTTCCGCCGCGCGAAAGGCTGAAGAAAGGATCGTCAACGAAAACGTTGTCACAGCAAGCATTGAAGAAGCCAGCGTTGTGAGTACCGTTTCCAGCGCATCTGCGCCAACGAAAGACACCCAGTTTGACGGGATAAATTGCCCAATAAACAATGCCCCAATCACGCTAAATAGTGCGATGAGCGCGTAAAGACTGACGCGCACAATCAGCCGACGGGCGTAAAACGATAATAAATCGAGGGCGGATTGCAGCATAATAACTCACACAACCTTTGCGACACGATCTGTCGCCATTAGGATAGCCCAAAATGCGGGCGCTTTGAAACACTCGCGCCAAATGCAGAGGGACACAAGTATGAAAACCACCACCAGAGTAGCCGTGATCGGCGGCGGCGTTGTCGGATGCAGCGTGCTTTATCACCTCACCAAACTCGGCTGGGCTGACGTGATGCTGATCGAACGCTCAGAGCTGACGTCAGGCTCAACCTGGCACGCAGCGGGTGGGTTTCATACACTCAATGGCGATACGAACATGGCGGCGTTGCAGGGCTATACGATCAAGCTTTATAAGGAGTTAGAAGAGCTTACAGGCATGTCTTGCGGCTTGCACCACGTAGGCGGTGTCACCCTTGCGGACAACCAAGAGCGTTTTGATATGTTGCTCGCAGAGCGCGCCAAGCATCGCTACATGGGGCTTGAGACAGAGATCGTAGACCCCGAAGAGATAAAAAAAATCGCCCCTGTCACCAACACAGACGGAATTCTAGGCGCGCTATATGATCCGCTTGATGGGCATCTGGACCCTTCAGGGACAACACATGCCTACGCAAAAGCCGCGCGCATGGGCGGTGCAACGATTGAAACACATACGAAGGTGATCGAAACCAACCAGCGCAGCGACGGAAGCTGGGATGTGGTGACAGACAAAGGTACGATCCACGCAGAGCATATCGTCAACGCAGGCGGACTTTGGGCGCGCGAAGTCGGTGCGATGGCAGGTGTGTATCTACCGCTTCATCCGATGGAGCATCAGTATATTGTCACCGACGACATTCCCGACATCTATGAGATGGGCAGCGAGCATCCGCATGTGATGGACCCAGCGGGCGAGAGCTATCTGCGCCAAGAGGGTCGCGGCCTGTGCATCGGGTTTTATGAGCAACCTTGTCGCCCTTGGGCTGTGGACGGAACACCTTGGGACTTCGGGCATGAGTTGTTGCCCGACGATTATGACAAGATCGAAGACAGTATTGCCTTTGCATACAAACGCTTTCCTGTGCTCGAAACCGCTGGCATCAAATCTGTGATCCACGGACCTTTCACCTTTGCCCCTGACGGAAACCCATTGGTTGGCCCTGTGCCGGGATTGCGCAATTACTGGAGCGCTTGCGGTGTGATGGCTGGCTTTAGCCAAGGCGGTGGTGTTGGTTTGATGCTCGCACAGTGGATGATCGAGGGCGAAACAGAGCGTGATACATTTGCGATGGACGTAGCGCGCTTCGGTCAAGGGGTGATCACGCCGGGTTATACGTTGCCAAAAGTGATCGAGAATTACCAAAAACGTTTTTCTGTCGCCTACCCTAACGAAGAACTGCCCGCCGCACGCCCCTTTCGAACAACGCCGATGTACGACATCTTCAGCGATATGGGCGCTGTTTGGGGTCAGCAATATGGGCTTGAGGTTGCCAATTATTTTGCGCGCGCTGAGGGTGAGCCAAGCTATGAAACGCCCTCTTTCCGCCGCTCTGACGCGTTCAACGCAACTGCGCGAGAAGTCACAGCCGTGCGCAACGCAGTTGGTATCAATGAAGTGCATAACTTTGGTAAGTATCTGATTACAGGACCAAATGCACGGGAATGGCTTGATAGGGTGATGGCAGGCCGCATCCCCAAACAAGGCCGATTGTCTTTGACACCTATGTTGTCCCCAAAGGGGCGATTGATCGGAGATTTCACAGTCTCTTGTTTGGGTGAAGAAGAGTTCCAGTTGACTGCCTCATATGGCAGTCAAGCCTTTCACACACGCTGGTTTGAACAGAATATGGTGGATGGCGTGGCCCTCGAGAATATCTCGGACAAGCGCAACGGCTTCCAGATTGCAGGACCGAATGCACGCGAAGTTTTGGCCGCATGTACGCGCACAGATATCAGCGACATGCGCTTTATGGATGTGCGCAAAATATGCGTCGGCATGACGGACTGCATTGTGCAACGCGTTAGCTACACAGGTGATCTTGGCTTTGAGATCTATTGCGACCCCATGGCGCAGCGCCAGTTATGGTGGACACTTTGGAATGAAGGACAAACCCATGGCATGCAGCCTTTCGGAATGCGCGCAATGATGAGCCTGCGGCTCGATAAGTTCTTTGGCTCTTGGTTGTCGGAATTTTCGCCCGATTATACCGCCGCAGAAACCGGTATGGATCGGTTCATAAGTTTCAAAAAGAACACCGATTTCATCGGACGCGCCGCAGCTGAAGCGGAACGCGAAACACCCCCTGCCCGCCAACTCTGCGCGTTTGAAGTGAATGCAGATGACGCAGATGTCGTGGGCTATGAACCAATTTGGATTGACGGCACAGTCCAAGGGTTCTGCACTTCTGGCGGCTATTCGCATTTTGCAGGCAAGAGCATCGCGCAGGCTCTCATTCCGCGCGCGCTTGCGCATGAAGGCCTTGCTGTGGAGATTGAAATCCTCGGCGCCATGCGCAAGGCAACTTTGATCACAGAGCCTTTGTTTGATGCAGATGGCGCACGGATGCGCGGCGCATGACACTGACGTGTTTGTTACCAGCTGCGGGCGCGTCTTCGCGCATGCGCGGCGGTGATAAATTGATGGAATTGGTTGAAGGCATGCCCTGCCTCGCGCTTATGGCGACGCGCGCGCAAAGCGCAGGTATGGATATTTTGGTCACTGTTCCAAGTCTGGATCATCCCCGCGCTGTTGCGCTTCGCACCAAAGACTTTCATGTATTGGGCGTGGCAAATGCAACCGAAGGCATGGCCGAGTCTTTACGCAGTGGGTCAAGCGCCGTTCATCCAGACAGTGACGGCATAATGATCCTCCCGCCTGATATGCCCGCGCTTAAAACTGAAGACCTGGTAGCTTTGATGAAGGTGTTTGAAGAAGACCAGACGCGGATCGTTCAAGCAACCACCGAAGATGGTGTTCCTGGGCATCCCGTGATCTTTCCCCGGCAACTCTTGTCTGAGTTTGCAAAACTTTCAGGGGATCGGGGCGCCGCGAAAATTGTGAAAAACCATCAGCAAAGCGTCGTATGTGTGAAGCTCAAAGGGGATCGCGCAAGACTTGATCTGGATACGCCCGAAGCTTGGGCTAAATGGCGCGCATCACTGCTCTGAGCGTATTACGCGCTTCATATCATTAGCACTGACGCTTTTGCGCGCGGCTGGATATTTTTCTTGAGTGTCTTCATCCAGTTCGGGAAAGAGCGTCAGAAGCTCTTCGCGGTGACGCTCATCCATTGCGCCGGCGCGCATGTCACTGGGTTGGAAGCTCTCAGACCACGCACCATCCGCAAGCACGATTTCATGTTGTTCGAACATGAAGTGAATATAGGTCACATGCGAAACGTCTGCGTGCGTAACCCCTTCAAAACATGTTAATAAATGCGCTGCAACAAGTACTTCATCGGCATCAAACCACTCACGAATTTGCTCATTACCAAGCAACATTCTATGTTGCGGTGACACCAATGTGTCCCGCTCTGGCAGATCTTGCCCAAGCGCACCTTGTGCAATTTTTATCGGCTTTAACGCAGGTGTCTAACTCAAATCAGCATCGACGAGCGCGCGCCTCCCGACCCAAACAACGGACTGGTAGCCATTGTCGCGCGTAAGGACTTGCATACCTGTTGTAAGCTTTTCGACAGGGACTTCACCGATGCTGGTTTTGATCAAAGTGCCGGGCGTGAAGCACGGGCAATATGCGATCACTTGGTGCGGCATCTGAGGCACCGCACCAAGGTCTGCAGACACAATACGCTCTTCAGATTTACGAAGAACTAAATTGTTACCGTATGCACTCATCACTTTTGTCTTTCGCAAGCCGAACGGCCCTAGTCATTATACAGGTCTACATTTGCTGATGCATTGGGGCATGAATGAGGCGTCTCCGTGTTTCACAGACGGGAAATCAAAATAAATCACCGCAAAAACAATCACAAGGTGCATTCCTGACATTCTACAATTTTGACAATAGAAGGTCACTCTCGGAGCCTTTCAAAGACCGCCGCGCAAAGATGGGCCGCTTCTGTAAATAAAGATTCCCTAAAATACTGCGTACAATGGATAGTGGTAAAACTCGCCACGCTTTTTGGTATGCCAACCTATGCTTTAACCATAAGAAAAGAGGCGGTTCCCCGCCTCTTTTCATTTCTGATGGGCAGCCCCCTGCACATCAGAGCTGCATATTAGGTTGAGACTTTGGCCCCGACAGGGGGACTTTACCCGATTAACAGGGCTGCCTCGTATTTCTTCAGTGTGCGACGTGCAGACTGATACGCTTCGGTGCCGACCTGCGTCGCGAGTTCCGGGAACAGTTCCAGAATTTCGTCGCGCTGCTCTTTGCCGATCCCGTCGAGCGTATATTCGCCCGGCTGGAAGCTCTCGGACCATGTACCGTTGGACAGAACCACCTCGTGCTGCTCGAACATGATGTGGATATATGTGGTGCCGGAGCTTTCCACACGATCCACGCCATCCAGCATCGTCAAGTGCTTTGCCGCCACGAGAACTTCGCGCTCTTCAAAGTACATTGTCGCCTGATCTGTCGTCAGCAACATACGGTGCTGCGGAGACACAAGGATGTCACGCTCTGGCAAGTTGTGCCCAAGAGCTCCCGCTTGGATCAACACCGGCTGAAGGTGATCATTGGCTGCAAGTTGCGCTCCGGAGAGTTCTTTTGCACCCGCCCAGCGGATTTCCTGAATGCCGTTATCGCGTGTGATAACACGGTCGCCGACTTTAAGGTCTTCTACTGCACGTTCACCAGTCGGCGTCGCAATCATCGTACCTGGCGTGAAGCAAGGAATGATGTTTTCGATATTATCGAAACGCGCCGTACCCGTCACCACATCCGCAGCATCAAGGAAGTTGACAACACCTCCCTCAGAGCCTGGAGCATCGTAGTCGACCGTGACACGGCCACCTGCGTTTTCAAGCTCACCCGCACCGCGCAGATCGAGAACGTCAAAGTCTACCGGACCTTCTCCACCGTCGATGGTATCGCCAGACGTCGCTCCGATAATGCTGTCTTCGCCAGCGCCACCAAAGATGCTGTCAGCGTCTTCGCCACCAGTGATCGTGTCGTTACCGGAACCACCATCAATCGTGTCAGAGCCTTCTTCGCCTAAGATGGAGTCAGCGCCAGTTCCACCGAGGATTGAGTCGTCGCCTTCGCCGCCCTCAAGCGTGTCGTTACCGCTCTGACCATCAATCGTGTCTTCGTCGATACCACCGTCGATGCTGTCCAGACCACTACCACCAACAAGGCTATCGTCATCGTCGCCGCCGATGATCGTATCATCGCCATTGCCGCCAAAGACAACGTCTCGGTCGTTCAGTTCAAGGCCAACTGGCTCTGTTGCATCCGGCTCGTCTTCGAACAAAGTGGTCGTGCTTGTGTGACCTGCATCGATGTAGTCGTTACCTGCACCACCAGCAATGGTGTCGGCACCGTGGCCACCTTCAATACTGTCGTCGCCGTCGCCGCCTCGGACCGTATCGTCGTCGATACCCGCAAAGATAGTGTCGTTATCATCGCCGCCATCGATGCTATCCGCATCATCGCCAGTTGAAATAACGTCTTCCCCTGCACCACCGAAGACAGTGTCTCTGCCATCGTCTTGGCTCGGATCGGTGACAAACGTGATGCCACTATCTGTGATCGGCAAGTTTGGATCATCACCAACATAATCGGTAAAGCTGTCGACCCCTGCATTGATCGTGTCGTCGCCGTCGCCACCGTCAATAAAGTCAGCACCTTGTATGTCGATAATAGAGTCGTCACCACCGTCACCAATGACAGAGTCGTCATCAATACCAGAGAAGATCGTATCGTTGCCCTCGCCCCCGATGATCGTGTCATCATCGTCGCCAGTGGTGATCAGATCATTGCCTTCAGCCGCATCAACAAAGTCACGGTCATCTTCTGGATCATCATCGGTTGGAATAGATGGGAACGGTGCTTCATCGAGAAGCGGAATAGTTCCGCTCGTGTCGATGACATCATCGCCGCCGCCAGTTCCGACAGAGTCATTGCCGTCGCCAGTTGTGACCGTGTCATCACCGCCCGGTGAAGGGGATCCGAAATCATCTGCAAAGACCGTGTCGTCACCATCGCCGGTGTCTATGCTATCGCTGCCGTTGACCGTCAATGGATCGCCGAAGCCGTCACCGAGGACAAAATCGTCCCCCTCGCCAGTGTCAATGATGTCATCGCCTTCGCCGCCATCGACGTTGTCGTTGCCTTCGCCCGCTTCAATCGTGTCATCCCCGCCACCGGCTTGGATCACATCGTCGTTGGAACCGGCCTCAGGCTCGATTGCATCGTCGTTGTCGACTTGATCGCCTTCAGGATCGCCAAGATACGGATCAACAGGCGTCGTGGTTGGGTCATCTTCACCGATGTATTCGCCAGCGCCAGTGCCTTCGACAATGCCGTCAAGTGGCGGTGTGCCAACAAGAACCTGGATCGTCGTCGTGTCTGTGCCGCCATTCCCATCAGAGATGGAGTAAGTGATCGTGTCCACGTCATCTTCAAAACCAGGGTTCGGTGTGTAGGTGACCGAGGAGCCATCAGGCGCAACTGTGACTGTGCCATTCGGCGCAGTTGCCGATGTGATGATCAGCGGATCGCCTTCTGGATCTGTATCATTGCCCAGCGGGAAGATCGTCACAGGTGTGACCGGATCAGTGCTCGACGTATCCGGATCAGCATTAGGATCAGTGTTCGGCGTGCCAACAAAAACCGTCAACTCAGCTGTATCGTTCCCACTGATATCATCGGTGATCTGATAGGTGATCGTGTCTTCACCCTCAAAGCCGGGATCAGGCTGATAATTTAGCGTGCCGTCTGGGTTGATTGTCACCGTGCCGTTTTGCGCAACCGCATCAATCACCGTAAGCGGATCACCATCTGGATCGCTATCGTTGCCAAGAACATCAATATTCGCGATTGGCGTATCAACGTCAGTGACTTGATCAACATCATCCACCGCAACAGGTGGCGCATTGGATGGCGCTTCGCCAACCGTAACGATCACCTCAGCGGGTGCTGTGTTGCCGTTCCCATCATCCACCACATAGGTGATGATATCCGTGCCCTCGAAACCCGGATCAGGCTGATAATCAAGCGTTCCATCAGGATTGACCGTAACTGTGCCGTTCGGCGCAGTCGCACTGGTCACCGTCAAAGGATCACCATCTGGATCAGCGTCATTGCCAAGGACGTTCAAATCATCGAGCAGCGTATCGACAGGCGTTGAAGCGATGTCATTGTTCGGCTCAGGCGGTAAGTTTGCCGTCGTGCCAACTGTTACCGTGAACGTCGCATCGTCCGTTCCACTGATGCTGTCCGTGATTGTGTAGCTGACGGTATCCGTCCCCACAAACCCTGGGTTTGGCTGATAATCAAGTGTGCCATCTGGGTTAATCGTCACAGTACCATTTGGCGCAGTTGCTGTCGTAATAGTGATTGGGTCACCATCAGGATCGCTGTCGTTGCTCAGAACATCGATATCTTCGATCAACGTATCAACAGGCGTTGTCAGCGCAGCATCATCGTTCGCAACAGGTGGATCATTCGCAGGTGGCGTGCCAACCGTGACCGCGACTGTGCCGATGTCCGTGTTACCATTGCCGTCGTCGATCACATAGCTGATCGTATCTGGTCCAGAGAAACCGGGATCAGGCTGGTAATCAAGCGTACCATCTGGGTTGATCGTGACGGTTCCGTTCGGAGCCGTCGCAGAGGTCACCGTCAGTGGGTCGCCTTCTGGATCCGTGTCGTTACCAAGAACATCGATGTCTTCAAGCAGCGTGTCCTCAGGTGTGGACGCTGTGTCGTCCTCTGCCGTTGGCGCTTGGTTCGCAGGGCCATCGTCACGCACAGAAACGCGCACAATGCCTTCGTCCGTGCCGCCATTGCCATCGTCGATGGTGTAGCGAATGAGGTCTGTGCCTTCAAAACCAAGCGGCGACGTGTAATCGAGCGTGCCATCGGGATTGATCGTAACCGTGCCACCATTGTCCGACGTCGCCGCCGTCACAGTCAGCGGATCACCATTCGGGTCCGTGTCGTTGCCAAGCACGTCGATGTCTTCAAGCGGAATATCCGTCGATGCAGTCACCGCATCGTTTACTGCAATTGGCGGATCGTTTGGAGCCGCAGGATCTGTCACAGTGACAAGCACTGTCGCGGTGTCGGACCCGCTGATGCTGTCAGTGATCGTGTATGTGATCGTGTCTGTTCCAAGGAAACCAAGGTCAGGCGCGTAATCCAAAGTGCCGTCCAGATTGATCGTGACCGTGCCGTTCGGCGATATCGCGTCCGTCACTGTCAGCGGATCACCATCTGGATCGCTGTCGTTACCCAGAACATCGATACCCGTGATGGGCGTATCAAGATCCGTCGTCTCCGGCGCATCATCAACCGCAACGGGCGGATCGTTAGTGCCAACGGTGACAGGAACTTCAGCGGTGTCTGTGCCGCCGTTACCGTCATCAATTGTGTAAGTGATCGTATCCGTACCGTTGAAACCGGGGTCAGGTTGATAGTCAAGCGTCCCATCCGGATTGATCGTCACTGTGCCATTCGGCGCAGTCGCAGCCGTGACCGTCAGCGGATCACCGTCTGGATCGCTGTCGTTGCCAAGAACATCAATGTCCTCAAGCAGCGTGTCCTCAGGCGTCGTCTCAAGTATATCATCGACCGCAACAGGTGGTCCATTTGGATCGCCAACAGTGACCGTAAAGGTCGCTGTATCAGAACCGCTGATATTGTCTGTGATCGTATAGGTAACGGTGTCTTCCCCGAGAAAGTCATTGTTTGGAATATACTCGAGTGTGCCATCTGGATTGACAACAACTGTACCGTTCAGAGCAGACGCCGCCGTAATCTCCAATGGATCGCCATCTGGATCACTGTCGTTGCCAAGCACATCGATAGATTCAATCGGTGTCTCAAAACCCGTCGTCAACGCGGGGTCATCTACCGCTGTGGGCGGGCTGTTTGCACCACCGACGCTGACAGGCACTTCAGCAGTGTCTGTGCCGCCGTTACCATCATCAATCGTATAAGTGATCGTATCCGTACCGTTGAAACCGGGGTCAGGTTGATAGTCAAGCGTCCCATCCGGATTGATCGTCACTGTGCCATTCGGCGCAGTCGCAGCCGTGACCGTCAGCGGATCACCGTCTGGATCGCTGTCGTTGCCAAGAACATCAATGTCCTCAAGCAGCGTGTCCTCAGGCGTCGTCTCAAGTATATCATCGACCGCAACAGGTGGTCCATTTGGATCGCCAACAGTGACCGTAAAGGTCGCTGTATCAGAACCGCTGATATTGTCTGTGATCGTATAGGTAACGGTGTCTTCCCCGAGAAAGTCATTGTTTGGAATATACTCGAGTGTGCCATCTGGATTGACAACAACTGTACCGTTCAGAGCAGACGCCGCCGTAATCTCCAATGGATCGCCATCTGGATCACTGTCGTTGCCAAGCACATCGATAGATTCAATCGGTGTCTCAAAACCCGTCGTCAACGCGGGGTCATCTACCGCTGTGGGCGGGCTGTTTGCACCACCGACGCTGACAGGCACTTCAGCAGTGTCTGTGCCGCCGTTACCATCATCAATCGTATAAGTGATCGTATCCGTACCGGTGAAACCGGGGTCAGGTTGATAGTCAAGCGTCCCGTCCGGATTGATCGTCACCGTACCATTCGGAGCAGTCGCAGCCGTGACCGTCAGCGGATCACCGTCTGGATCACTGTCGTTGCCAAGAACATCAATGTCCTCAAGCAGCGTGTCCTCAGGTGTTGACTGAAGCAGATCATCAACCGCAACAGGCGGCTCGCCGGGATCACCAACAGTAATAGGAACGATAGCGGAGTCAGAGCCTCCGTTCCCGTCTGAAATCGTGTAGGTAATCGTATCTGACCCTACAAAACCAGGGTCAGGCGTGTAAGTTAATGTGCCGTCAGGGTTGATTGCAACAGTACCGTTTGGAGCCGTCGCATCTGTAACTGTAAGTGTATCACCGTTAGGGTCTGTATCGTTGCCCAAAACGTCAATGTCAGCGATTGCCGTGTCGACTTCAGTAATTTGGAGTAGGTCATTTACCGCATCAGGCGCGTCCAGATCGACGTCAATTGTCGTAAACAACAAGTCGCTGACCAAAATTTCGTGGGATCCAGCGTCGCCGTTGTCATAGTCAATTTCAACGCGACCAACAGGGCCAGGGATATCAATGAGTGCGGATTGCGCGGCATCAGTCGCAGCGCCTTCAGTCACGCCTGTCAATGTCTGACCGGTTTGGGACATGCCTGTGCCAGGTGTGATGGTAACAGGGATTTCATTACCAAGCAGATCGAAGGCACGCACGTTTACGATATCGATGTGAGGATCGATACCTACAGCAGAACCATCAACATCGTTCGCATCACCTGCGTCGATGTCATCAATACGGAAGCGAAGACCTGTCACACCATCTGAATAAAGAGGATCAGACGAAGCAAATGTCAGAACGGTGGTTGAGGTGCCGTTAACGCCAGCTGTACCAGAATCTCCAACCAACTTGAGTTGGGAGCTCGGCGGCAAGCTATCGCCAGGATCATCATAGGTTTCCAAGTTCAGCGCAAAGGCTACAGAGGACTCGATGTCATTAATGACATCGACAGTCACATCCACACCACCGGCATCGATCGTTTGAGGACCCGCTACTTGCGTCCCGTATCCACCTGGATAATCCGCCCACGTCAACCTAAGATCTGGCATTACACAACCCTTTTTATTAACTCGCCACTCACACGAGCCAGACTTTGCACAGCAAAGCCCTAGTCCAAAACAAACGACGCAAACGAAAAGCTAAGCCCACGACAGCGGGCTTTGAGTCGAACTGATCTAATGAATGGATCACTTCGGCAGCTTTACGTCACACACGACGTAACAATTGTCGGCCACCCCCATGGCCTAAAGAGCATCCCCCAGTCGGACACTCTCTTTACTAACGTGCCTCTCGCACGCAGCAAACAATAAATAGATTTTTAAACTATTTGGTCGTGTTCTGCATGGGAAAATGAACAACATGACGTCAATTTTTGCACCAAGCCCTCGTCAAAAAAGACGATATTTTCTGAATATTTCCGCTTTTTCCGTCGAATTTATGACAGGCAAGATACAATACCCCGCAAAAACAGGAATGTATGAAAAGTCGAAACAGTTAACCTATTGCCAAAATTTTGACCGCTATCGAAAGAAATATCATTCAAAATAAGGCCACACTGTTTCCAGACATACCTCAAACGTTGCAAAATCCCCGCATTGTTATACTCAAACTTGTAACACGAGACCTCAACAATCAGAATCACTCCCAGAAAATCGAAAGATACATTGTAGAGAGATTCGCACTGCGTGACTGCGATGAGGGCCGCGCAATTCACCTGATCATGAAAAAGAAGGAACTGCGGAAACTTGCAAAGCAAGTGGTACCCAAGGCCGGACTCGAACCGGCACGCCCGTTAAGGCGGGGGATTTTGAATCCCCTGCGTCTACCATTCCGCCACTTGGGCACAATGCGCTCTCTTTAGCGATGCTCTGTGGCAAGGTCCAGACCTCACAACACGCAAATTCAAAGAAAATGCAGGTACTGCCCCCTTGACCCATTTGCGTGCACATGGTCACTGCACACAACGCAAAGGAGCAGGCGAATGCTACGTAAATTATATGACATTACACTGTCGTGGGCTGAACATCCGCATGCGCTTTGGCTTCTGGCGGTGGTCTCTTTCGTAGAAAGCTCGTTTTTCCCGATTCCACCGGACATCCTTATGATACCGATGATCCTGGCGCGCCCCTCGCGGGCCTGGTTGATTGCGAGCGTCGCTTTGATCGCCTCGGTGCTCGGTGGCCTCTTAGGCTACGCTATAGGCGCGCTTGCATATGAGCAAATTGGACTTCCGATCTTGGAAAGCCTTGGCAAAACAGAGTCTATGGCTGAATTTAGCACACGCTTTAACGCCTTAGGCTTCTGGGCGGTTCTGACCGCAGGCCTGACGCCATTCCCGTACAAAGTAATTACGATCATGTCAGGCTGGACAGGCATGTCCCTAGGCACTTTCATAGTCACATCTATTCTGGCGCGCGGCTTGCGCTTTTATATCGTGGCGTTGCTTTTGTGGAAATATGGTGAACCCATTCGCACCTTTATCGAAAAGCGACTTCCTTTGATGTTTGTTCTATTCGTTTTGTTACTGGTAGGCGGCTTCGCGGCTCTGAAGTTCCTTTGACGCGTCGTCTACTCCTCCTTTTCGCGACGGGCGGTTCTGCGGCTTTGATGCTTGGCGCTCTTGGCTTTCAATACATTGGCGACATGCCGCCCTGTAAGCTTTGCTATTGGCAACGCTACCCGCATATTGCTGCAATCGCGATTGGCGTACTTGCAATCTTCGTTGCGGGGCGCGCCCTGCCCGTTCTTGGTGCGTTAGCCGCTCTCTCTACCGCTGCTGTCGGCGCATATCACACAGGTGTTGAACGTGGCTGGTGGCCAGGACCAACGTCTTGCACCTCAGGTGCAGTAGGCGACATGAGTGCCGAGGATCTCATGGCACAAATTATGTCAGCCCCGCTTGTACGCTGCGATGATGTGCCGTGGGAATTGTTCACGCTGTCTATGGCCAGCTGGAACATGATCGCTTCGTTAGGTTTATTTGTGATCTGGATGTGGGCAATCTACCGTTCTTAAACGCATAAAAGCCTAACTGGAGCCAGCCCCAGACCCCAAGATATTTTTAGAGAGGAAGGCACACAGCCCTCGTATTCCTCTTTCTATAAATATCCCGGGGAGTCCATTTTAATGGACGGGGCAGCGCCCCTCTCTCTTCAAAATCAAGAGCGGCGCAGCCGCACAATCAAATTACAGATAATCAGAGCGTTGTAGGCCATATTTAGCCATTTTCTCATTTAAGGTCCGTCGCGGTAAACACAGCTCATCCATGACAGCAGCTATAGAACCCTTGTGGCGACGCATTGTATTGTCGATCAACATGCGCTCAAACGCTTCTACATATTCTTTGAGCGGCTTGCCCTCAGTCGTCATGACAGGGGTCATTTCATCGTGATCGTTCATCAAAAGCGACGCGATTGTTCCAGAGCCACGTCTGGTCTGCAAAACTGCGCGCTCGGCAATATTAATCAGTTGGCGCACATTGCCTGGCCATGGCGCTTGCAAAAGTTGTGCTGCCTCTTGCGCGGAGACCGTTGGTGCCTCACAGCCATATTCTTCTGCAAACTGCTCTGACAAACGTGTGAACAAGGATAAGATATCTTCCCCCCGCGCGCGCAATGGTGGGATGGTGATGCGCAAAGCTGCAAGCCGATAGAACAGGTCAGAGCGTAGCGCGTCTTCGCAAGTGCGATCCTGCTCCTGCAAGTTTGAAATCGCAATGATGCGCGTTTCAGCAGGAGTACCTTGTTCATTTATAACGCTAAGCAAACGCGCTTGGAGGGGATCACTGAGCGCCTCTATGTCCTCAAGCACCAATGTGCCACCACGCGCCTCTTCAATAGCAGGAAGATAGGGGTCCTCAGGCGCAACGGGTCCAAATAAGCGCTTGGCCAACGCATCCTCATCCATCGCGGCGCACGACACGAGCACAAAACGTTTCCCCGCGCGACTGCCAACAGCATGCAAAGCATGTGCAATCAAAGTCTTGCCAGTACCAGTTTCGCCATCGATCAGGACATGACCATCAGCTTGACCCAAATCAAGAATATCTTCCTTCAAGCGCTCCATAACCGGTGATGCGCCGATCAGCTTTTTCATTAACTGACCGCCGTCTGACAGCTCGCGCCGCAATGCGCGGTTGTCGAGCGTCAATCGGCGCGCACTCGCAGCCTTTTTCGCCAATTCGGACATCCGGTCCGGATTGAAGGGTTTCTCTAGAAAATCGAAAGCGCCGATGCGCATCGCATTCACGGCCATCGGGACATCCCCGTGCCCCGTTATCATAATGACAGGCAAAGCGCTGTCCGTGCTCATCAGCTTCTTTAGAAACTGCATCCCGTCCATGCCGGGCATTTTGATGTCAGAAATCACGATACCCGGGTAGTCAGAGCTGATCCCTGACAAAGCATCCTCCGCAGAGGCGAAGGTTTCCGTGTCATACCCTGACAGCGCGAGCCACTGTGAGATTGACTGACGCATATCCTTTTCGTCATCGACGATCGCGATCTTCATTGCATTTGCCATGTCTTTTACTCCGCTGCGGGTTTGGCGATAACCGCCTCATCCAAATTCGTCTCATCCAAGCTTGTTGCTGACTCATGTAAGATCGGCAAACGGATTTCAAAGACCGCCCCACCCTGCGCTGCATTTCGCGCAGTCATGCGACCGCCCAAGTCGTTGACGATGCCCGACGAAATGGCAAGGCCAAGCCCGACACCATCACCGGGGGCTTTGGTGGTGTAAAACGGCTCAAACAATGCATCGAGGTTTTCAATACCCTGCCCATTGTCACGCACAGTCAGAATTGCAGTTTCCCCAGCCGCCAGCAAAACATCGACCTGTGGATCTTCAACCGACTTGGTCGCATCCAGAGCATTGCGCAACAAGTTGATCATCACTTGCTCAACGCGCACTCTATCCCCCATCACCATGACTGGTTCCTGTGGTAGCGTTTTATTGATTTGTACCAACCTTTGACGCAGCTGTGGCTCCATCATGGATAGGCTAGACGCCAACGCATCACACAGGTTTACAGGGGCGAAGCTGTCCCCGCCTTTGCGCGCGTAGCTTTTAAGTTGTCGTGTGATCGCCCCCATACGCCCTATCAAATCGTCAATGCGCTGAAAGCTTGCCAGCGCTTCGTCTGGGCGCCCGCGTCCGACCAAAAGCTTCGCGCCCGCAAGATAGGTTTTCATCGCAGCAAGCGGTTGGTTCAACTCGTGGCTCACGGCTGCGGACATCTCACCCAGGGCCGCAAGTTTCGAGCTTTGCGCAAGAGTTTGCTCCGCGACTGCAAGGTTCTCTTGCACCTTCTGACGCTCGGCGACTTCTCGCTGGAGACGAATGTTGAGTTGGCGAAGTTCTGCCGATTCACGCTGGAAGAGCGCCATGCGCACAGCCGTTTTTCGGTTCAAAAAGTAAAATGCCAGCGCCAGCAGAATCGCGAATCCCATAATTTCGAGGGCAAGCACACCATTCACGCGTTCGCGCACAGACGCATAGGACGTAAAACTGGCGATCTGCCAGCCGCGAAACGGTACGCGCGCTTGCGAGCGCATCAACGTTTCTCCGCGCAGATACGCATCGCCAGGGACACCACCCCAATCAGCCGTCGCTTGAAGCGCGCGCGAGATCGCCCCGGAAGGCGGTTGCCTTTGCAACGCCTCTTCTTCCGTCAAACCCCGCCAACGCGGCTCGGTCGACAAAATAATCGTACCTTCGGAATTGGTGATCAAAACCGCGTCTGAGATTCCTGCCCAAGCGCGTTCAAACTTTTGCAAGTCCACTTCCACCACAACAACGCCAAGCACATCATTATTGCTTTCGACGCGCCGCGAATATGTGAATGAGTACCCGCCGGATTCACGCGGCATTAGGGAAAAAACCGTTTCTTTTGAACGCAATGCATTGACAAAATACTGATCAGAGCGGTGCAAAGACTGTAGTCGATTGCGGTCCGTCGCGGCGACAGAGCGGCCATCGCGGTCTAACAGCATCAACGATGCGGCCCCAATTTCTTCCACAAAGCTGATCAAGCGCTGTGTCGAATTGGTAAAATCATTTGAATTCAAAGCACCGATAAGCGCTGGGTCGCGCGCGAGCAGTTGCGGCACAATGGAGTTACGGCGCAGTTCTGAAAGGATGTTGCCACTATAAAGCGCAAGGCGTAGCTCTGCTTGGTTGCGTGTGGTTTCCGTAAAGCGATCCGTTAGAAAACGATTGCTCAAAAAGACTGTTACGCCCGCAAGCACAATCAGCCCAAACAGGAAAAACCTAACCCGCCAAGGATCAAATCGCGCAGTTCTGCGCGGGATCCGTTGGGGTCTAACTGGTTTTGGCAAAGATGTGGGCGCATCACTCATGGGCTTGATGCTAATGCGCCGATCAGGATCGCTCAAGACAGCTTGCTCACGCAGTCGTCATTGCCCCAAGCAAACCAGCGAAAAGCCGCGCGCCATCAGCAGACAAATGTGCCTCTTCCATTGCGCGTTCCGGATGCGGCATCATTCCAAGGACACGGCCATTGGCCGATGTAATCCCGGCGATATCGCGATCAGAGCCATTCGGATTGTCAGTGTAGCGAAAGGCAACGCGCCCCTCCCCGACCAAGCGGTCAAGCTCATCCGGCGTGGCTGTATAGTTACCGTCATGGTGCGCAATGGGCACTTGGATGGTCTGACCCGCCGTGTAGTTGCTCAGAAAATCACTGTCGCAAGCCCCCACCTCAAGACCAACGGTCTTGCAGATGTACTTAAGCCCAGCGTTGCGCATCAATGCGCCGGGCAACAAACGCATTTCAGTCAAAACCTGAAAACCGTTACAAACACCGAAAACAAATCCGCCCTTTTCAGCGTGCGTTTTTACAGCGGCACAGATCGGGGAATTCGCGGCAATTGCCCCACAGCGCAAATAGTCGCCATAAGAAAAACCACCGGGGATGCCGACAAGGTCGATATCCTCTGGCAATGCGCTGTCTTTATGCCAAACGCGCGTGACCTCCGCGCCGACCATTTCCAAACCGACAGCAAGGTCGCGATCACAATTGGAACCGGGAAACGTAATGACTGCCGCGCGCATCAGCTCAGCTCCACCGTGTAGGATTCGATCACAGTATTCGCGAGCAGCTTTTCGCACATCTCGTTTACCTGAGCTTCTGTCGTACCATCCGCGAGATCAAGTTCGATCACTTTGCCCTGACGCACACCGTCCACACCCTCAAAACCAAGCGCCCCGAGCGCGTGACGCACAGCTTCGCCTTGCGGATCCAAGACACCATTCTTCAACATGACGTGTACACGAGCTTTCATCGATAAGTCCTTTATGGCGTTCTTTAGTCAGAGTTAGTTAATCAAAGTCGGCTTGGTCACCGGCTGTTGGTTCTTGGGCAACACGCCCAAGCGTCGCGCAACTTCTGTGTAAGCATCAGTCAGCGAGCCTAGGTCACGGCGGAAAACATCTTTGTCGAGTTTTTGATTGGTCTCAATATCCCACAAGCGGCAGCTATCAGGGCTGATTTCGTCCGCAAGGATAAGGCGTTGGTAGTCACCCTCGTACACGCGACCAATCTCGATCTTGAAATCGATCAGTTTGATCCCGACGCCGTACATGATGCCAGACAAGAAGTCGTTCACGCGCAGTGTCAAAGACAGGATATCTTCCATGTCCTGCTGGGACGCCCAGCCGAAGGCAGCAATATGCTCTTCAGAAACAAGCGGATCGCCAAGTTTGTCGTCTTTCAGGCAGTATTCGATAATCGGGCGCGGCAATTGCGTGCCCTCTTCAATGCCAAGTCTTTTGGACATGGTGCCAGCGGCATAGTTGCGCACGATAATTTCCAGAGGAACGATCTCGCAGGTGCGCACCAATTGCTCGCGCATATTCAGGCGCTTGATAAAGTGTGTCGGCACACCGATGCTAGCAAGACCGACCATGAAATACTCGGACAGCATGTTATTCAACACGCCCTTGCCCTCGATCACGTCTTTCTTTTCCGCATTGAACGCGGTTGCATCATCTTTGAAGTATTGGATCAAAGTTCCCGGCTCTGTGCCCTCATAAAGGGCCTTCGCCTTTCCTTCGTAAATCTTTTTTCCGCGCGCCATGGCAGTGACTTTCTTTGCAGCTGATACGCGATGCGCGATTCCAATCGCGGCGTATTCTAGGGCTCTCATAGGACAAGGGGCACGTCGGGGCAAGTTACCTCTCTGGGCGATTTGTCTGGCCGATCTGTTCACCCACTGTACGCTTGGGCCTTGCAGCGCGCTTCGTGGCAACGCATATTCATTTGCAAAGCAGTGACACTTGAGGAGTGTGAATAAGATGAGCACATTTGACGACCGTGAAAACGCCTTTGAAAACAAGTTCGCACATGATGCAGAAATGCAGTTCAAAGCCGATGCACGCCGTAATAAACTGGTGGGCCTTTGGGCCGCTGAGTTGATGGGGAAATTCGGTGATGACGCCGCAGAATACGCCAAAGAGGTCATCAAGGCTGACTTTGAAGAAGCAGGCCATGAGGACGTTGTGCGCAAACTGACTGCTGATTTGGGTGATAAAGCCAGCGATGCAGAAATCCGCGCGAAAATGGACGAGTGCCTTGCGATTGCGAAGTCGCAGCTGATGTCAGACACCTGATTTTTTAATCTCTGTACGATTTGAACCGCAGCCTGTTCCAGACAGGCTGCGGTTTTTTGACTGTTGCATTTAGTCTCGCCCAAATTCTTTGACTGGACGCGTGAAGGAACTCAGTTGTTAGCACTGATGGGAATGCGTTGCGAAAACGCCCCAGCCTCTCGTCGCCAAAAGCAACGCTGACACTCTTGCTTAGACCTATTTCCTGAGCAGCCTTGCCCCAAAAACCTTTCTATAAAAAGTCTCAAAGGTGCCCTGCTCCAAGCGCAATAGATGCTTAGCTCATTATCATTATGATGATTATGAATTTGTTTCAGCATCTCGATTGTGAAACACGGTTAGAAAAACACAGGTACAGATATGACAAACGCTCTTGAGAAAATGCTCGCCGACCGTGACTGGATTTTGGCGGATGGCGCAACCGGCACGAACCTATTCAACATGGGTCTGATGTCTGGCGACGCACCAGAGCTTTGGAATGAACAACATCCCGAGAAAATCAAAACACTTTATAAATCCGCGGTTGATGCGGGGAGCGATCTGTTTTTAACAAATTCTTTCGGCGGCAATGCGTCGCGTCTGAAGTTGCACGATGCACAAGATCGCGCATTTGACCTGTCTCGCATGGCCGCGGAAATCGGTCGCGATGTTGCCGATAGCGCAGGACGTCAGATAATTGTTGCAGGTTCTGTTGGTCCGACTGGCGACATCATGGAACCTGTCGGAACACTGTCACATAGCGATGCTGTAGAAATGTTTCACGAACAAGCCGAAGGTCTGAAGGCTGGCGGCGTCGATGTTCTCTGGCTCGAAACGATATCAGCGCCTGAAGAGTATCTTGCGGCTGCGGAAGCCTTCAAGCTGGCTGACATGCCTTGGGTTGGGACCATGAGTTTTGACACGGCCGGTCGCACCATGATGGGTATGACAAGTGCTGCGATGGCTGAAATGGTTGATACAATTGAGAATTCACCGTTAGCCTATGGCGCAAACTGCGGCACGGGCGCGTCTGATCTGTTGAGGACAGTTCTAGGCTTTGCAGCCCAAGGAAATACCACCCCAATCATCGCCAAAGGCAATGCAGGAATCCCGAAATATGTTGATGGGCACATCCATTACGATGGAACGCCAGAGCTTATGGGCCAATATGCATGTCTTGCGCGCGATTGTGGCGCGAAAATCATCGGCGGATGCTGTGGAACGATGCCAGAGCATTTAAGTGCGATGCGCGCCGCTCTCGAAAGCAATGCAAAAGCTGACGTGCCAAGCCTTGATCAGATCACAACCGCACTTGGCCCGTTTTCATCTACAGGGGATGGCACCGAGGCGGATGCGCCTGTTGCGCGCCAAACGCGACGTCGCCGACGCGAGTCATAACCTCAGAAGTTCTTAAAAACTGGCAATAGGTCGGATGTGAACGCGGCAATGTCGCTAACGTCGAAGTGTAACTGCGACATTCTGACCAAATATTGTAAAGAAAACAGGCAATTGCCCACCATCAAAGGAACGGCTTATGTCCGACGAAGAAGACGACATCATCCTGGCGGAACTGGACGACGAAGAACTTGTCCAACAAATGTTCGACGACCTCTATGATGGTCTGAAAGAAGAAATCGAAGAAGGTGTGAACATCCTTCTCAGCCGTGGTTGGGCCCCTTACGACATTCTGACCAAAGCTCTGGTCGGTGGCATGACAATTGTTGGCGCAGACTTCAGAGACGGCATCTTGTTCGTGCCCGAAGTTCTTTTGGCTGCAAACGCGATGAAGGGTGGCATGTTCATCCTCAAACCACTGCTTGCAGAAACTGGTGCGCCACGTGTTGGCAAAATGGTGATCGGCACAGTCAAAGGCGACATCCACGACATCGGCAAAAACCTCGTGTCGATGATGATGGAAGGTGCCGGTTTCGAAGTTGTTGATCTTGGTATCAACAACGCCGTCGACTCCTACCTTGAGGCGCTGGAAGCGGAAGAGCCTGACATTCTTGGCATGTCTGCCCTGCTTACCACCACGATGCCTTACATGAAGGTCGTGATCGATACGCTTGTTGAGCAAGGAAAGCGCGACGACTACATCGTGCTCGTTGGTGGTGCTCCGCTGAATGAAGAGTTCGGTAAAGCCATCGGTGCTGACGCCTATTGCCGTGACGCTGCTGTTGCAGTTGAAACCGCAAAAGAATGGGTTGGTCGCAAGCACAATCAATTGGCAGGCTAAGCGCCTTAGCTTGAAAACAAAAAGCTCCGGCGCGAAAGCGTTCGGGGCTTTTTTTGTTTAAGGACAGTGAGATGCAGATTGAAGACGATGTTCTAGCCCAAGACGGTCTAACGCTACACGAGGGCGGCAAGTCCTTGATTATCGCCTGTGGTGCCCTTGCGCGCGAGATCCTTGCGCTCAAAGAGCTCAATGGTTGGGATCACCTGGATCTCACCTGCCTTCCTGCGATCTATCATGTCCATCCTGAAAAGATTACCGATGCCGTGGAAGCATCTGTTGTAAAACACAGATCAGTTTACGCACAGATTTTCATCGCCTACGCAGATTGTGGTACCGGAAGTCTGTTGGCTGCCAAATGCGCCGAACTAGGTGTCGAACTGATCAAGGGCCCCCATTGCTATTCTTTTTTCGAGGGCAATGCCGCATTTGAAAAAATCTCTGAGGATGAGTTTACCGCCTTTTATCTGACGGACTTTCTGGTTCGTCAGTTCGATGCCTTCGTGATCAAGCCCATGGGTTTGGACCGCCACCCTGAACTTCGCGATATGTACTTTGGAAACTATGAAAAACTGGTCTATCAGGCACAAACTGAAGATGCAGAGTTGACCGAAAAGGCCAAGCACTGCGCAGACCGTTTAGGTTTGCGCTTTGAGCGCCGCTTCACCGGCTACGGTGATCTTGAAACGGCGCTCGCGCAGGTGTGATCTTACAGGAAAACGCGCTCTACGAACCAATAGGCACCAACTGCAGCAATCACCAGTGATGCTGGGATGGCGATACGTTGGCGGTACCACTCTTTCGAGCCAAACCAGTAACCTACAGCCAGGAATGCGAGTGCAATGACTGTCAACTGACCAAGTTCGACACCAATATTAAAGCCGATCAATGCGGCAACAAACTGTCCTGCCGGAAGGCCAAATTCACCAAGCACAGACGCAAACCCAAGACCGTGCAGCAAGCCGAATATGAAAATAATGACAGGACGCCAGCGGTTCAATTTACTTGAGAAGACATTCTCGATTGCAACGTAAACGATCGATGCGGCGATGATCGGCTCTACAATGCTGCCCGGGATCGTCACAAGGCCAAGCGCGCCGAGCGCTAGGGTGACGGTATGCGCCAAGGTGAAAGACGTCACTTGGATCAACAAAGGCCGCAATGCGGTCGAGAAAAAGAAAAGCCCAAGGACGAACAAGATATGATCAAGTCCTTTAGGCAAGATGTGGTCAAAACCGACAGGAATGTACTCGGCAAAAACGGCAAAGAAGCCGCGTGCTTCACCGCCAGCGATCAAAATCTCAGGGCTTGTTTGCCCCCCCGCTATGTAGCCTGTGAAGGGGTTTTCGGGTCCGATTTGGCGAAGTAGCAATGACCCATACTCATCGGGCCAGCTCAGTTGCATCGTCTTTGAATTGCCCGCAACTGCCCCGCGCAATTCGAGCGTTGATGTGCGAGGCAATTCCAGATTGGACACGTCAGGAATGTCTAAGCTGTTAATATCAAGCGGCACTGCACTTCCATCGACACTCAACGTCATCGCACCAAGCATCTGCGGTGCAAAATCACGCACTCGGGCTTCTAGCTCGTCCGCAGAAAGAGCGCGCAACGCGTCGTAATCAGCCGCTTGCGGAACAATGTCGGTATCTTGCGCACTATCCAGATCGATCCCAGCAATAAAACTCTCCAGAGTGATGCGGAGGCTCAAAATCACTTCGTCTTGCTCAACGCTCAAATCGGCGACAGTCGGAACGACTTCGTGACTACGCGCAGACGTCATCGTGATAAGCAAAAGGGTTGACACGGCCAGCATCTGCACCAGCATGTTCTTTAAATTATAGAAAGCAGACATAATGACCCCCAAAAAGTTCGTTTTCGCCACGTTGATGAGCATCACCGCAGCACCCCTCGTTGCACATGAGTTTTGGATTGATAGCAAGGCGTTTCAAGTCGAAACGGGCGAGAATCTCGAAGTTTATACGAAGAACGGGCAAGAATTCGCAGGGGTTGATCTGGCGTATTTCACCCGTCGGGTTGTGCTCTTTGATCGTATTGATGCGGATGGTCGTGCAGCCGTGACACCACGTTTGGGCGATTCACCGATGACAATCGACGCGATTGAGAACGATGGGCTACTCACGCTCGTGTATCAAAGCAAGCCTGACAAACTCACATACAGGGAATGGGCGAAGTTTGACAAATTTGCCAAGCACAAAGCGTTTGGCGACGTGCTCGAAAAACATCGCGCACGCAATTTGAGCGAAGAAGAGTTCAAAGAAACTTATTCTCGCTTTGCCAAAGGCCTGTTCGCGGTTGGCGACGGTGCAGGCCAAGATGCCTTGCAAGGTTTAGAGGTTGAAATCGTTGCGCTCAAAAACCCCTACACGGATGATGTCACTGATGGTTTACCTGTGCAGGTATTTTACCGCGAAATGCCGCGCGTGAATGCGCAAGTCGAAATCTTTGAGCGCAATGCAGAGGGGATTACCGAGGTATCAACAGTTCAAACAAACGCGGAAGGTATTGCGATGGTTCCTGTAAAATCAGGATATACATACCTGCTCGACAACGTTGTTTTACGAGAACCGAGTGAAGCACTTGCAAAAGAAACAGGCGCAGTATGGGAAACGCTTTGGGCTGCGCTAACTTTTGAGGTGCGTTAACCCCCTTGTGAACCGGCTGTGCGCGCGGCACTAAGAGGGCATGAGCGACACATCAAATATCCTTTGCATCGGTTCCGTCCTTTGGGACGTAATTGGACGATCAAGCAGTTCGATGCGCCAAGGCAGTGATGTACCAGGACGCATCACACAATTGCCCGGTGGCGTTGCTTTGAACATCGCCATGACTTTGCGCCGCTTTGGGCTAAGCCCTGCGTTGCTCAGTGCGGTTGGCCAAGACCCTGCAGGCACACAGTTGATTGCCGAAGCCAAAGCGTTAGGACTGAATTGCGATTATCTTTACCGCTCAGCTGATTTGCCGACAGATAAGTATATGGCTGTCGAGGGCGCGAATGGTTTGATTGCAGCCATCGCAGACGCGCATTCGTTAGAGGCAGCTGGCGAAAAAATCCTCGCGCCTTTGCGAGACGGCACATTGGGGAGCCTAGACGCGCCCTACTCTGGCTTGATTGCCCTTGATGGCAATCTAACCCTATCGCTGCTCAGCAAAATTGCGAAAGACCCGTTGTTTGATAAGTCTGATCTTCGAGTTGCCCCCGCATCCCCGGGCAAGGCAGAACGGCTGCGCCCTTTCCTAGATCAGACGCGTGCAACTCTTTATGTGAACCTAGAAGAAGCAGAATTACTGTGCCAAACAACTTTCGAAACGGCCACTGACGCGGTGCAAACCCTGATCGAGCGCGGCGCTGCACGAGCATTGGTTACAGATGGTGGCAAACTCGCTGCCGAAGCCGATGCTGACGGTGTGCGCCAAGCTGCGCCGCCGCAAGTCTTGGTATCGCGCGTGACAGGTGCAGGTGATACGTTCATGGCCGCACACATCAGCGCAGAACTCAGCGGCGCACCAAAGCAAGATGCATTAGAACAAGCGCTGCAAGCCGCCGCGCGCTACGTTTCAGGAGAGACCACACATTGAGCCCCCTTCCCTTTATTCGCTCCGAGGCTGTGCAAGCCGCAAAAGACGCAGGCTTGCCCATCGTCGCTTTGGAATCGACGATCATCACCCATGGCATGCCCTATCCGCAAAACCTAGAAATGGCGCGCAAGGTTGAAGCAACTGTGCGCGCAGGCGGCGCAGAACCTGCGACAATCGCGGTATTGGATGGTGTTTTGCATGTCGGATTAACCGACGATGTATTGGAAAAGCTGGCGCAAACCAAAGGCGCCGCCAAGCTCAGCCGCGCCGATATGGCGGTGTGTATGGCGACAGGTCGCACCGGAGCCACAACTGTAGCGGCCACCATGATTGCTGCAAACCTTGCAGGAATTTCAGTTTTCGCAACCGGCGGCATCGGTGGCGTGCACCGCGGCGCAGAGCAAAGCTTTGACATATCAGCCGACTTGCAAGAGCTTGCACAAACTCCAGTGACGGTGGTCGCCGCAGGTCCCAAAGCAATTTTGGATGTATCTAAAACACTGGAAGTGCTGGAAACATTGGGCGTCCCTGTGATTGCGTTTGGCCAAGATGCTGTGCCGGCATTCTGGTCGTCGCAAAGCACTTACAAAGCCCCTTTACGGCTGGACACGGCCGCAGAAATCGCCAAAGCGCATAAAATGCGCGCACGCCTTGGGTTACCCGGTGGACAGTTGATCGCAAATCCCATTCCCGCAGATGCAGAGATTGTACGCTCTGAAATGGAACCTGTCATCGAACGCGCGCTCCAAGATGCGCAAACCCATGGAATCATCGGAAAATCTGTAACGCCTTATCTTTTGCAGCGCGTCTATGAACTGACCGAAGGACGTTCACTCACCGCGAATATTGCGCTTGTGCTCAACAATGCAGCACTTGCTGCACAGATTGCATGCGAAATGGCGGACAATAGAGCGTAAGTGAGCGACCAGCCATTGTGCCTTTGCAAAGCTGCGCTTAACTAAGCGTCAATGACGTTTGGAATGATCCTATGAACACCCCTTTTGATGAGAAACCACGCCGTCCTGGCCTGTTTGCTTCGCTGCGTGCGAGCTTTCTGACCGGATTGATTGTTATCGCTCCTGTTGGCCTGACGATCTGGCTGATCTGGTCGGTCATCGGTTGGATTGACGGTGTTGTTCTGCCGCTCGTGCCATATGATTTCCAGCCGGAAAAATATATCGGTATCAATCTCCGCGGCATCGGCGTTATTATCTTTTTGCTCTTCACTATTGTGGTGGGCTGGCTGGCAAAGGGCCTATTGGGTCGCTCGCTGATCCGCATCGCTGAAAATATGGTGCAAAACGTACCTGTCGTGCGCTCGATCTACTCAGGTGTGAAGCAAATCGCCGAAACCGTATTTGCGCAGTCAGAACGCTCGTTTGAGAAAGCGTGTTTGTTTGAATACCCGCGCAAAGGGATTTGGGCGATCGGTTTTATTTCGACAACGGCGAAGGGCGAAGTTGCACAGCGCGCAACAACAAGTGGTGACTTGATCAGCGTATTCGTTCCGACGACACCAAACCCAACCTCTGGCTTTTTGCTGTTTTTCCCGCGCGAGGACATCATCGAGCTCGATATGAGTGTTGAAGACGCTGCTAAGTTGGTAATTTCAGCCGGCCTTGTTTATCCAAATGAAAAAGACCCGAGCAAACCAAAGAACTAGGGTTCAGCCGAACATCGCCTGAAGATCAACACTGCTGCGTTTGCCCACATCGCCTCGATGCTTTTCTAAAAACGTGATTGCAGCGGCCTGACCCGCCCCTTTCAGGGCTGTCAAAACAGACGGAATCGCCACGGTCTTGGTTGCGACAGACAGTTCGTTCATCAGCGCATCATCCGCAATCATATGCACGTGTACACGCTTCATCGCCCCCTGATCTATTGTGCCGTCACTTATAAGACGCTGTACGAAAGAGATCGCGCGCAACTCGCGCAGAAGCGATGTGTTGAACCCGATTTCATTGATCCGGTTCTGGATTGCTTGCGGCGTTTGAGGCACCTCATCTCGCTCCAAAGGGTTGATATTTATGACCAAAATATCCTCTGGATACTGTCGCGCAAACAGCGGGAACAACGGTGGATTACCTGTGTAACCTCCATCCCAATAGGCTTCCCCCTCAATCTCGACCGCGCGAAACAGCGTTGGCAGACAAGCCGACGCAAGCAAAGCATCCGGACCAATTTCTGCACCCTGGAACACTTTGACCTTGCCGCTACGCACATTTGTCGCGCCGATGAACAGATCCGGACCTTCAGATGCACAAACGTCACCGTAATCTAAGCCCTCGACGATGGATTGCAGCGGATGATTGTAAAACGGGCCAGACGCATAGGGCGATGTCATGCGGTTTATCGCATCGGCGAAAGCATAGACTGGCGAAAGCTCAAGTGCTTTGCTCATAATCGAGGGCGAAAACAGCTCTTGCCCAAACCATTGTCTCATACCGGCTGTAGAACTGCGCGCCACTGCTTCCCAGAGCGCATCAAGCGCGGCACGACCGCCGTCATGTCCACCGCCCAGCATACCTGATTTCAAAGCAGCGGCATTCAATGCACCCGCAGAAGTCCCTGAAATAGCAGCGATCTCTAGATCATCCTCTTGCAGGAGCCGATCTAGAACACCCCAAGTGAACGCCCCATGCGCCCCGCCCCCTTGTAGAGCGAGGTTGATACGCAGCTTTGTCATTTATCTTATCTCGCTTTGAACAGACCACCGAGGATGCCGCGCACAATGCGCCGTCCTGTGGTCCCTTTGAGTTCTTTGATCACCACTTGCGCCATCGCTGCGCCAAAACCGTCGCTCTTTTTGCGGCCACGACTGGTTGAACGACTGACGCGTGTTCCATTGTAGCGGCGCGCAGATTTATACTCGCGCTCTGCGATCTCCATTTCTTCTTCTTTCGCCTCCGCCTCGGCTGCGGCTTTGGCGGCCTCATCCGCACGGGTCATCAGAATTTCGTAGGCAGATTTGCGATCAATCTTATTTTCGTATTTGCCCGCGATATGCGACGTGGCAAGGACTTGCGCGCGCTCTGCTGGCGTTATCGGTCCAAGCTGCGAACTTGGTGGGCGAATAAGGGTGCGTTCCACAACGCCGGGAATACCCTTCTTTTGCAGCATCGATGTAACTGCCTCGCCCACACCAACTTCGCGAATAGCTTCACCCGTGTCAAAACGCGGGTTATCGCGGTAGGTTTCTGCCGCTTCTTTCAATTGGCGACGATCCCGCGCTGTGAAGGCGCGCAAAGCGTGTTGAATACGATTGCCAAGCTGGCCAAGAATATCCTCGGGCACATCGGACGGGCGTTGCGTCACGAAGTAGATGCCAACCCCTTTTGAGCGGATCAGACGCGCGACTTGCTCGACCTTGTCCACTAGCGGCTTGGGTGCGCCATCAAAGAGCAAATGCGCTTCATCAAAGAAGAACACCAGCTTGGGTTTGTCAGGGTCCCCGACTTCGGGCAGTTCTTCAAACAATTCGGACAAGAGCCATAGTAGGAACGTCGCATAAAGGCGCGGTGCGCCCATCAGTTTGTCAGACGCTAGAATGTTGATACGACCACGACCATCGCTGGCGGTGCTGATAATATCACTCAGCGCGAGCGCAGGTTCGCCAAAAAGCTGCGCACCACCTTGGTTTTCAAGCACCAACAAGCGCCGCTGGATCGCGCCGATGGACCCTGTGGAGACGTTGCCATAACGCAGTGTCAATTCATCACGGTGCTCGCCCACCCAAACCAGCAAAGCTTGCAAGTCTTTTAGGTCAAGCAGCGGCATACCTTGCTCATCGGCCACGCGGAAGGCGATGTTGACGACACCCTCTTGTGGCTCAGACAGCTCAAGAAGACGTGAAACCAACAAAGGCCCCATCTCCGCGACGGTTGTGCGCACGGGATGGCCCTGTTGGCCGAACAAGTCCCAAAACGTTACTGGAAAGCGATCGTAGCTATAATCGTCAAAGCCGATCTTTTCAGCGCGCGAGGTAAAAGCCTCATGCAGCTTGAATGTCTCAGACCCGATACCCGCGAGCCCCGAAAGATCACCTTTCACATCGGTCAAAAATACCGGAACACCAGCATTTGAGAAGTTTTCAGCCAAAATTTGCAGCGTCACAGTCTTACCCGTGCCTGTCGCGCCTGCAATCAAACCGTGCCGGTTGGCATATTTCAGATTAAGCCATTGTTTGTCCGTATACTCCGGGCCGCCACCACCGACGAAAATATGATGTTCCATTGCGCACTCCAGAATTAACTTAAAAATTTAGTGCTGAGGCCTCCTCAGCGAAACGGCACGTTAACTTATTCATGTCAGAGTGCAATCGTCCACAGCCAAGTGTCCTTGTGTTGTGGGCGGACTTCCTCCCTGTCAGACTGACCGCGTCCCTTGTGGCGCGGTCTTTTTTCGTTGGGTGGATCGGTTTAATATTCTGCCTGTTATGAAAACGTTTATTTCTGGGCATCTCGCAGCTTGTTCTGCGACAATTTGTCGATTTTGCTGTTGACGCTTTGGAAACCCAACAATAGGTTACACTCAATAAGTTGGCCGGTCCGACGGGGAGAATAAAAGAAAAGGAAGACCCGCAGAGGTCTTCCTTTTTTTGTTGAGGGTCCTGCATCTATTTTGATAGCCGCCTGAAGCTTCTCGACGTGGTGAAGGGTCTTGCCAACCAAGTCGGTTTAAGCAAGATAAGCGTAATTTCGCCGCTCTATTGTGTCCAAAGCGCTGACAGTTCTTTTTACACATGATAGGCACCCACAAACGACCCTAATTCAGGACGAATTTTCTATGTTCAATCGTATGACCGCGCTTGCAGCGCTTGCATGTTTTGCCCTTATTGGCGCCGCGATGGCGCAGGAAACTGCGACAGAAGAAGAAACGCCCAACACAGTTCCCTCAAGCGAAGGCGATCTTAACCTTGGTGAGGACACATCCATTCCGCAGGTCGGCCAAACATACGTGCGCGAAGTCGTTCAAGATTGGGAAATCCAATGCGTAAAGACTGAAACTGGCGAAGGCGAACCTTGCCAGATGTATCAGTTATTGCAGAACGAAGCAGGTAACCCTGTCGCGGAAGTAAGCCTGTTTAAATTGCCGCAAGGTGGTCAGGCGGTTGCGGGCGCTACAGTGATTGTGCCTTTGGAAACCGCCCTTCAAGCGCAATTGCGTATCGCGGTTGATGGTGCGCAGAGCAAACGCTACCCCTATTCCCTATGCAACCAAATCGGATGTTTTGCGCGTATTGGTCTGACAGAGAGCGATCTCAACGGTTTCAAGCGTGGCGCGAAAGCAGTCGTAACGATTGTCCCATTCGTTGCACAAGATCAGCAAATCCAGTTGAACATGTCGTTGAGCGGCTTCACGGCAAGCTACGACATGACAACCGTTGCTCAGCAATAATCAAATCGCATTTCAGTTGATACGAAAGCGCGCCTTTGGGCGCGTTTTTTGTTAGGGAACTTTGCGCAGCGCCAAAACAGCATTCAGCCCACCAAAGGCAAACGCATTGCTCAAGGCAACGTCGACGCGCACCTCACGTGCTTCATTCGGGACAACATCTAGCGCACATTCAGGATCGGCTTCTTCATACCCGATCGTCGGGGCGATCACGCCATCCCGCAGCGCCATAATACAGGCGAGCAATTCGACAGCCCCAGTGCCGCCAATTAAATGACCATGCATCGATTTGGTCGAACTGATCATCAAATCATCTGCATATGGTCCAAACACATCTGCAACTGCGGCACATTCTGTTTTGTCATTTGCAGCTGTTCCAGTGCCATGAGCGTTGATGTAGCCGACTTCAGAGCGATCAATCCCCGCATCTTTCAAGGCCCCCGCAATTGCGCGTGCAGCCCCTTGTTTGGAAGGCATCACAATGTCGGCTGCATCAGAAGACATCGCGAACCCAGCCACTTCACAAAGAATGTCTGCTCCGCGCGCTTTGGCGTGTTCCATTTCCTCAAAAACAAAAACACCCGCCCCCTCACCTTGCACCATGCCATTGCGGTTGGCCGAAAACGGACGACAGGCATCTTTAGACATGACCCGCAGCCCTTCCCAGGCTTTTACGCCCCCAAAGCACAGCATCGATTCAGAGCCACCCGTCACCATGACATCCGCCATTCCAGTGCGCACCATTGTGAAAGCTTGCGACATTGCATGGTTGGAAGAGGCACAGGCGGTTGAGACCGTAAAGCTTGGCCCTTTAAGATTATGCTGCATCGAAACATGGCTGCACGCAGCGTTGTTCATGAGTTTAGGCACCACAAAAGGATGCACACGATTCTTGCCATCCTCATAGACAGAACGATAGTTATCATCCCATGTGCTGACGCCGCCACCAGCCGTACCCAACACAACGCCAGAGCGCGCAGACAGATCACCGGTGAATTCGAGACCTGATTGATCAATCGCTTCTCGCGCGGCGCAAAGAGTGAACTGAGTGAAACGATCATAAAGCGTCATCTGCTGTCGATTAAACAGACCTTCAGCTTCAAACCCTTTGACCTGCCCGCCAATCTGGATCGAAAGACGCTCTACATCGCGAAACTCCAGCGGACCAATACCGCATTTGCCCTCACGCATCGCGGCCATATTGGCCTCTGCGCTATGACCCAACGCACTGATCGCGCCTGCACCGGTGATGACAACGCGTCTCACGATTTCGCTGCAAGCAAACTTTCGATGCCCGCAACTATGCTCTCGACTGACGATATGTCAAAGTCACTCTTGGATGGCTCATTAGCATTGAAGGGAATGCTTACATCGAACTCTTCTTCAATCGCAAAGATGCTCTCAACAAGGCCAAGGCTATCAATACCTAGGCTTTCCAGCGTGCTCTGCGCGGTTACATCACTCGCATCGAGCATCGCTTGCTCGGCAATAATCTCGAAGACTTTTTCACGAACGCTCATGGACGTATCCTTTGTGCATGATCCGATGAGGTGGATTTAGTCACTGTCATGCGACTTGGAAACACCCTTTTGCAAAGTTGCGACATCCTTGAACAGACGTGGCAAACGTCGCAGCAATTTATGAAGCTCTATTTGCTTGTCCATTTTAACGGCTGGATAGCCAAGCATCACACGTCCTGCTGGCACATTTGAAAGGACTTTCGTCGCGCCACCAGTGATCACATTGTCCCCGATGAAAACATTGTCGCTGACCCCGGTTTGCCCGCCAAGCACCACATTGTTGCCAATGCGCGTAGAGCCTGCGACACCGACCTGAGCACAGATGAGGCAGTCATCCCCAATCACCACGTTGTGGCCAATTTGGGCTAGGTTATCGAACTTGCAGCCATTGCCGATGACTGTGTCGCGCACATTACCGCGATCCACACAGGTATTTGCGCCGAGCTCGACATTGTCGCCAATCTGCACAGCGCCAAGCGAATGAATGCGCGCCCAACTTTGGGCCTGCGTCTCCCCTTGATCACCAAGACTGTCGCGCACGCGCTCAACAGCACCTTGTTCAGGCGTGACAAAAGAAAAGCCATCTCCGCCCACGGTTGCCCCTGGCTGTGCGATAAAATTCGCACCAATGCGCGTGCGTGCGCCTATCCTGACACCCTCACGCAGATAAACGTTTTCACCAATAAGCGCATCGCGCCCGATAAATACTTGCGCGCATAGCCGGCCACCCGCAGCAATCTGGGCACCCGCTTCAATGACGCAAAGTGGTCCGATTGAAACGCCGTCTCCCAGAACCGCGTCGGGGTGCACCACGGCGGATGGATGGACACCTGCTTCAAAATCAACATCCGCGTCCATCATCGCGCTTAAGCCAGCCATCGCAAAACGCGGGCGTGAGGCAAGGATCGCGCCGCTTAGGCCATACTCTTGCCACGGTGCATCTGACCAAAGCAGCGCGGCCTTGGCGTGACCCTCTGTCAACGTATTTGCAAATTCGGGTTTCAATGCGAGCGCGAGTTGATCAGCGCTGGCGGCGGCAGGTTCAGCAAGAGAGTGAATGACAATATCAACATCACCGACAGCTTTCGCACCGAGCGCATCCGCGATTTGTTTGATCGTATATGTCATCTGAAACCTCATCGCGGCGATTGTATCACGAAGGCGATAACACGCGGTTGTAACGAAAAAAAGCCGAGGTTTCCCCCGGCTTTCTCTATTCTTTATAGCTCGTCTTGATAGCTAGTGCTCTCAGCCACCAACGGCACGCAACCGAACCCCGGCTTTTACAAGCGCAGAGAAGATCTTCGCATCACGACCATAGATGTCGCGGCGGAAGTTCACGTTGCCCTTCGCCGTTACGTAAGCTGTGCGATAGACGATGTGCACTGGCACAGGCTCATTTAGGTTCACACGTGCTTCTGAGCCAGTCTTTAGCTTGGCTTGAAAGAACCCTTCGGGATCATTTGTCTGCTTGGCCAGCAAAGCGTAAGCGAACTCAAACGGCTGGTGCAGTCGGATACAGCCGTGGGAATATGCGCGTACTTCACGGCTGAACAGGTTCTTCGCAGGCGTGTCATGCAAGTAGATGTTATGACGGTTCGGGAACATGAACTTCACCAAACCCAGCGCGTTTCCACGGCTTGGCGGCTGCTTCAAGCTGAACGGAAATGTCCTGGCATTATACGCTGCGAAATTCACCGAAGAACGCGAAACAGTACGCCCACGGCTATCAATCACCTGCAAATGACTAACCGCGTTGCGGTTGCTTTGCATCAAAGGAAGATACTCTTTTGTTGTGATCGAGCGCGGCACATACCAGGACGGGTTGATGACCATGAACTCCATAACATCAGAAAACTCAGGGCTACGGCGATCACTCTGGTTCTTGCCGATGACGGAACGTGTTCTGAATGTTTCTTTGTTATTGTCCATGATAACAGCGGAGAAATCAGTCAAATTAACCCAGATATGACGTTTGCCGCGTGGGCGGTTCATCCAACGTTCACGCTCCATCGCAACCATTACGGCCTGAAGGTGGGACTCGATCGGGCGGTTGATCTCACTCATTGTACCCGGGCCAGCAACGCCGTCAGGATTCAAACCTCGTGAAATTTGAAACTGCTGAACGGCAGATTGCATCGCACCATCGTATGTTTGCGCGGAAGAGCGCTTGAGATAGCCCATCGTCTGCAAACGGTTGCGCATGATCACAACAGCATTGCCGCTTTGACCTGGCTTCAAGGACTTCGCAGGTACTTTCTGGCCCCAGCCCCCCTTTGCCAATTGACGCTCCATCAAAAGCTTTGCTTTCATTAGGCGCGCATACTCAGGCGCGGTCGGTGCGAGCGCCTGAAGGAAGCGTTTCGGAGACGATTTCGAAAAATTAGTAAGGTAAGACAGGCGATCGCGCAAAGGAATCTGGCGCACAATCTCGCTATCGACTTTAGAGGGGGTCAAAACACCCGTCTGTAAATCGCGCGCATACTGCAAGAAAATGCGGCTCATCTCGACTTCAACAGCACCACGATCTCTTGGGCTGCGGGCTTGCTTCAAAACAGCTTTGAGCTGCTCTGGATTATAACGGCTCACGGGCAAGCCGTGATCAGCTGCATTTGTCACAGCATTCAAAAGCGCATTGCGACGCTGGCGGTCTTTATTACCCCGCCCTGTCCAGATCGATTTGTATTTGTTCGCTTGATAAAACGCCGCGATGTCTTTGTCTTTCGCGGCAGCTTCAGCAACGGCCTGTTTAAAGGCTGTGACCTGAGCATCTGCTGGCGAAGCAAAAAAACTGACAAGTAAAAGAGCGAGCGCTGTAAAGAGCGCTTTGATTGAAAAAACTGTCTGACTGCGAAGCATGTGCATCGTTGTCCCCCGTTATGTACCCTGTTCGCGTCGGCAGGACGCAAAGTTATGTAAAATGGCATCCTTCATAGCCCGAGCATGAGTCCATTCACATTTTCAACAGAACACACAAAAGACACAGTGTGGTGCAGCCTTGCACCGACACAGCGCACCAGTTGGCTAGGCGAGAGACAAAGTAATGATATATTTACACGATTGAGCAAAAAAATGCCGAAATATGTTGTTAAAACTTGGTTTGTGAAATCGATGCTTGGTTGGCGATTCGAATTATGCAATAGAAGCAGCACTGCGGGGATGATTAGGCAGAGTATCCGTAACATCGGATGCGAACAGGTAAGAACGGGACGAAAAAAGTGACTACAGACAGCAAAAGTACCGGCGTAACGCGCCGTGGCCTGCTTCGCGCTTTTGCAGCGACGGCAGTCGTAGCAGCACCGACCTACTCGAACGCAGCAGGCTTTTTGCGCGGCGGCGGCGACATTCGTCGCATTAAGATGTACTCTGGCCGTACGGGCGAGCGCATCGACATGATTTACTGGGTTGAAGGTAAATACATCAAAGAATCCTTACAAGAAGTGCACCGCTTTATGCGCGACTGGCGTACAAACGATGTGAAATTTATCGACCTGCGCACCATCGACGTGATGGCAGCGGCACATAACCTGTTGGATTCGAGCGAGCCTTACATGCTGCTCTCTGGCTACCGCAGCCCGAAAACAAACAATATGTTGCGCGCGCGCTCAAAGGGTGTAGCAAAGAATTCACTGCACATGAAGGGCCAAGCGGCAGATTTGCGTTTGTCTTCTCGCTCTGTGAGCCAAGTCTCTCGTGCCGCAGCAGCTTGTAAGGGTGGTGGAGTCGGACGTTATTCAGGCTCCAACTTCGTCCACATGGATTGCGGTCCTGTGCGCGTCTGGGGTCGCTAAACCACTGACACAGATCTTTTATTTGCAAAGCCCAGCTATTCCGCTGGGCTTTTTCGCGTTCTACGCAGGCCGTAGATCGATCACATACGTGTGGATAGAAAACACAACTGCACGGGTTTTTGGCAAACGCACCAAACATTGCCGCTCTGATCGCAAAAAATCTCGCGATACGGTCATGTCAGTCGTTCCATAATCTTTCTCTAAACGCGGTTGAAACAAACTCGCACCCGCATGGGCGCGATTGAAACGCCACAACGGACGATCAACCTGCACACCATCAAACAACCGCTGCACGCGGCGACGGATATTTTCATCATACTCCTCGACAGGTTCATGAATGCGCCCCATCGGCTTGCCAATTTTTTCGCTCAACGTCCAGTGCGCCGGAAAACAAAGCAAAGCTGCGCTTAGAAAATGCTCACTGCCGTCTTTTGGTTTTTCCAGAATACAAATGTCTTCTTGTATAATTTCGCCCATGACCAGCAATGGATCGCCACTCAACTCAACGCATCGCCCATCGGGACAACGCATTTGATCGCCGTCCCTTTGGAAACCCGAAAGCTCTTGAACCGCTTCAATAATCAGATCTAGTGTTTCACAAACAGCCTCGTGACTTCCTGCTGTTGTTGCGCGAACTGCGTCGGGCTTATGGGCCATCAATCTGATGCGTTCGCCCATTTGCTCCGCATAGGCATCATCGACGCGCAGCCAATCGCGCATATCAAGTGGCTGAACACCCGGCAAAGCGCGCTCAATTCGCATCTCTTCTGGCAGCTTACTCTGAAAAATCTCGCTCATGCTAAAAGTGGTAACAAAGCCGCCTGCCCGCGTCACCCGCTCTTTATTGACTAAAAACGACGCAGAAAGAAGTCGCAGCCGTGCATGCCAAATGACGAATCGATGCTCATCTTGATGTCATTGGGAGACCTACACATGAACCAACACTACCGCGACATCCGCAAGATTGATCCACATCAAGGCGAAATCCTTGGCGACGGCACACCCAATGACAACAATCGGATCGAGATTGGGCCAACGCAACTTGCGTTTCATGAATGGCGTGCCGCGGGTTTAGAACTGCCAAACCTTGCACGTATGCGCGAATATCGCTGGAAACGACTGACCCAACATATCGTAGATCGCGGTTATGGCGGATTGCTCATGTTTGATCCACTTAACATTCGCTACGCCACTGACAGCACCAATATGCAGCTCTGGAACACCCACAACCCGTTTCGCGCGGTCTTGCTTTGCGCTGACGGTTACATGGTCATTTGGGACTACAAAAACTCTCCTTTCTTAAGCGAATTCAACCCCTTGGTCCGCGAACAACGATCTGGCGCAGACCTGTTCTATTTTGATCGTGGCGATAAAGTTGATGTCGCAGCGGATGTTTTGTCCAACGAAGTGCGCGTGCTGATCGAAGAGCATGGCGGCAACAACAAACGCCTCGCGGTTGATAAGATCATGCTCCATGGGCTGCGCAGTCTAGAAGCGCAAGGGTTTGAGATCATGGAGGGCGAGGAAGTCACCGAAAAATCCCGTGCGATCAAAGGGCCGGATGAAATTCTTGCGATGCGCTGCGCCAATCATGCCTGCGAAACGGCTTGTGCGGAAATGGAAGCCTTTGCCCGCGCAAACGTACCCAATGGCACCACGTCAGAAGATGATATCTGGGCGATCCTTCATGCCGAGAACATCAAGCGCGGAGGCGAGTGGATCGAAACCCGCTTGCTCGCCTCAGGTCAACGCACCAACCCTTGGTTTCAGGAATGCGGCCCAAGGATTACCCAAAACAATGAAATTATCGCATTCGATACCGATCTCATTGGTTCATATGGCATCTGCATCGACATTTCCCGCACTTGGTGGATTGGCGATCAAAAACCACGCCAAGACATGATAGATACGATGCGTCATTCGCATGATTTCATCATGCACAACATGTCTTTGCTCAAACCCGGTGTGATGATTCCTGATCTGATTGATCAATGCATGGAACACCCTGCAAAGTTCAAAGCCCAGCAATATGGCTGTATGATGCACGGGGTTGGTTTGTGTGATGAGTGGCCGTTGATCGCGCACAAAGACCACTATGTCCCCGGCTCGTTCGAGTACCCCCTCGAGCCCGGTATGGTGCTTTGTGTCGAAGCCGCATGTGGCGAAGTTGGGGGTGATTTCTCTATCAAGTTAGAAGATCAGGTGCTGATCACTGAAGACGGCTACGAGAATTTAACGACCTATCCATTTGATGACGCATTAATGGGACGATAGGGAGCAATGCGTTTCAACGGCTTGGTTTCTCATCACCTCCGCGCGACCCAGTTGTAACACACCTTTCCTTAGTGCTGGAAAACCCCCACCCTAGGGACCAGCACTAGGAGTCGTCCCCATGCCCACTGAACGCCTGACCTTTCCCGGCCACTCTGGTCACGACCTTGCCGCGCGGCTTGATATGCCCGACGGTCCACATTTGGCGACCGCGCTGTTCGCGCATTGCTTTACCTGTTCCAAAGACATCCCCGCCGCGCGCCGCATCGCGCAGCGTCTTGCGGATCAAGGCATTGCCGTTTTACGCTTTGATTTCACAGGTTTGGGCCACTCGCAGGGGGAGTTTGCAAACACAACCTTTTCTTCTAACGTCTCGGATCTGAAAGCCGCGTCTGAAATGCTTGCAAAACGGGGAATGGCACCGAGCTTGCTTATCGGACATTCACTAGGTGGCGCAGCAGTCTTGAAACTCGCGCCTGATCTTGAAGACATCAAAGCGGTCGTCACATTGGGTGCGCCATTTGATCCCAATCATGTCACGCATAATTTTGCAGGGGCGTTGGATGAGATCGCTGAGACTGGAAAGGCCAGTGTTAACCTTGGTGGACGCCCGATTACGATTGGCAAAGACTTCGTCGAAGACGTCAGCGCAACCAACCTGAAAGCATCCATAGCCAAGTCAAAAGCTGCGCTTCTTGTGATGCACGCCCCGCTTGACGCGATTGTTGGCGTTGAGAATGCGACGAATATCTTTGTTGCGGCACATCACCCGAAAAGCTTTGTTACTTTGGATGATGCAGATCACCTGATCACAAATGCGGACGATGCGTGCTACGCCGCTGACGTCATTGCCTCGTGGAGCACGCGATACCTTAAATTAGCGCGACCAGCCCCGCCTATTGGCACACCCGAGGGCATTGTGCGCGTGCGCGAAGCAGACGCGCGTGGGTTTTTACAAGACGTGTACGGTGGTTCGAACCATCACGCGCTTGCGGATGAACCCCTTGCGTATGGTGGTACAAATCGCGGCATGTCGCCTTATGGGTTTCTGTCTGCGGCCCTTGGCGCGTGCACATCTATGACAATACGCATGTATGCGCGTCGAAAAGGGTGGCCCCTAACAGATATCTCAGTCGACGTGAGCCATGATAAGATGCACGCACAGGATAGCGGCACTTTGGAAAAGGTGGATGCGTTCAAACGTGTGATAACATTAAAGGGTAAGCTTGATAGCACCCAGCGCGCGCGGTTGCTTGAGATTGCGGATAAATGCCCTGTTCACAAAACGTTAGAGCGTAGCTCTGAAGTTGTGACCGAACTCGTTTAAACAAAAAAGGCGCAGCATATTGTGCTGCGCCCTTTCTATTATTCTGTGCTGCAAACTTTAGCCGCGTGCGCGACCGACCATTTTCCAAACAAGTGGCAAAACAACCGCAGCCAAAGCAAGCTTTAGAAAATCGCCGAGCAAAAACGGTGTCAAACCCCACTGCAAGATTGGCTTGTCCCAGCCGTAAAGCATGCCAAGCCAGATCAAGCCCGGAACGTAAATCAAAGCATTACCCAGCAGCATTGCACCTGCCATTTTGGGTGCAGAGCGATCCCAACCAGCACGCGCGAGCGTTCCAAGTGCGAGTACCGCAAGCACATAGCCTACCAAGTAGCCGCCTGTGCCGCCCATCATATACTCCAGACCAAATTTTTCAGCCGAAGAGCCCGCGAACACATCAAACCCGAGCGCACCAATGATCATGTAACCAAGGATCGTCACCAAGCCCAAACGCGCACCATAGGCGGCACCCATTGTAAGCACTGCAAACGTTCCGAGTGTCATCGGAACCGGAAACATCGGAACTTTGATTTTTGCAGCGATCGCTAGAAACAGGATCCCAGCGACAACCAATGCCATCTTTTTGACAAGCAAAAGCGAGCCATCCTGCGGTGCGATTAAATCGCTGAGTGTTTTGTGAGTAAGCGACAGGTTCATAATTTCTCTCCTGTTATATTGCGTTGCAGCATATGGGCGTGCCAAATGCAAAAGTGCAAGTGCAAATTCGTTGGAGGTGTCGCTTAGTCTTAACCTTGTTTCTTCAAACAGGCTTGTAAGTGCTTTTCATTGTGTAGTTTTTACGTGGCCCTCTTACAGACCAGGTCACACGCCAAACCGGCCAATCAGTAAACTCATACGATACATCATATTGATCAGGGTCACACCAATGCGCCGCTTTTGCTGCGCCTGCGAGAGCCATGCAGTGAAAAAAGCGCCCATCCTCAAAGTACACGTCAACGCCGTCCTCAACTGCTCGCCAAAGATAGCACCGCTCTGCTGTCATTAAAGGCGCGGTCCCCATCTTCAATTCGCCAGTTTCGCGATAAAGCCAGTGATCAGCCCCATCTGAAATGTCTGCAACGCCTGTAAAAACCACCTGTTGTCCAGTCAACGCATCAAAGATGTTTCGCTCTATTGTCCAACGGCGCAAAAAGTTCTCGGCTGTCAAAGTCATTTGCGGATCGTTCCGAAACTTACGTCGTCATAGGCGCCTGTAAATCGCACCTGATCTTCAAACACGGCAACATCATAACAATCCCATAGATCACGCGGCGGCCACTGGCTGCAATATTGATCGTTTTCCACCCGCCAGTTGCCCCAACTGTTCGTCCCCGCATTATAAAGCGTCTTGCCGCTGGCTCTGAAGTCCTGCCACGCGTTATCATATTCCAAGGTCACACCAATCAACACATCAGCAATCTCTGATCCCGAAAGCATACGCCAATCATCTTCCTGTTGTGCTAGCGCAGCAGCGGCAAAACACACCAAAACGCCAACGTAGATGCCAAAGCGTCTCATCTTGCCCTCCTCGCTTGAACCAAAATCGCGCGCAGACTAAGAGAGCGTAACGCAAGCTGAAAGTCACAAAAGGACAATCGCGCATGATCCCTCGTTATTCCCGCCCCGACATGGTCGCTATCTGGTCGCCAGAGAGCAAATTCCGCATTTGGTATGAGATTGAAGCCCATGCCTGTGACGCGATGGCTGATCTTGGTGTGATCCCGCGTGAAAACGCCACCGCTGTTTGGAAAGCCAAGGACGTTGAATTTGATGTCGCGCGCATTGATGAAATCGAAGCGGTAACAAAGCACGATGTCATCGCGTTCCTGACCCACCTTGCGGAACATGTTGGCTCTGAAGAAGCACGCTTTGTGCATCAGGGCATGACAAGCTCCGACGTACTCGACACATGCTTCAACGTTCAATTGGTACGTGCCGCTGACATCCTTATCGAAGACACTAAGGGTCTGCTCGCCGCGCTAAAGCGCCGTGCGATGGAGCATAAAAACACCATCCGCATCGGTCGCAGCCACGGCATTCACGCAGAACCTACGACAATGGGCCTTACCTTCGCGCGTTTTTATGCGGAAATGGATCGCAACCTCGCACGTCTCAAAGTGGCACGTGATGAGATCGCGACAGGTGCTATCTCAGGTGCTGTCGGCACATTTGCCAATATTGATCCCGCTGTTGAAGAGCATGTCTGTGCGCAACTTGGCTTGTCCCCTGAACCGATCTCAACACAAGTCATTCCACGCGATCGCCATGCTGCATTCTTTGCAGCGCTAGGGGTTGTCGGGTCCTCTATCGAAAACATCTCTACAGAAATTCGCCATATGCAACGTACAGAAGTGCTTGAAGCGGCTGAGTTTTTCTCCATGGGGCAAAAGGGTTCATCGGCCATGCCACATAAAAAGAACCCTGTTTTGACGGAAAACCTGACGGGTCTTGCACGCCTTGTGCGTATGGCCGTTATTCCTGCCATGGAAAACGTCGCGCTATGGCATGAACGCGATATTTCGCACAGCTCGGTAGAGCGTAACATCGGGCCAGATACGACGATCACCCTTGATTTCGCACTCGCGCGGTTGACGTCTGTGATCGACAAGCTCTTGGTTTACCCAGAGAATATGATGGCCAACATGAACAAGTTCCCGGGTCTTGTGATGAGCCAACGTGTGCTTTTGGCGCTCACACAGGCGGGGACAAGCCGCGAAGATGCATACCGTCTGGTGCAACGTAACGCCCTTAAAGTCTGGGAAACCGGTTGTGATTTCAAAGAAGAGCTGCTGGCAGATGAAGAAGTCGTAGCAGCGCTTGGTGTTGATCAGATCGAAGCAAATTTCGATCTCGGCTATCATACGAAACATGTGGATACGATCTTCCGCAGAGTTTTCGGCGAAAGCTAAGTGCCTGATACATCGATAAAAGATCATTGGCTGAAGAAAAAGGTGACCTCTTCAGCCAATGTTTACAATTTGACGTCAAACACAAAAGCAATCCGCAACGATAAGGCGATTGCATATGCAGTTAGGTCAAATAACGCCGGCGAACGCGCAAGCGCGGCTGCCAGCACGCACTGTCACCTCCGCTGAAAAAGCCGCGATTGTCGTGCGCTTTTTTATGAATGAAGGTGCACATGTTCCTATCGATACATTGCCAGAGGGTTTGCAGGCAGAGCTGACCCACCAAATGGGCAGTCTACGAAGGATAGATCGCGCAACACTTGTCAGCGTTATCGAAGAATTTGCCACTGAACTCGAAGAAACTGGCCTGACCTTTCCAAAGGGGGTCGCTGGCGCATTAAATGAATTAGATGGCAAGATCAGCCCCGGTGCCGCCGCACGAATTCGCAAGCGCACTGGCGTTCGTGCGATTGGCGATCCTTGGGAGCAGCTCTTTGAGCTCGAAGCTGAAAAGCTCTTATCGTTAATTGAAGACGAGAGCATCGAGGTTGCGGCGGTGTTACTGTCCAAGATCGACGTGAAGAAAGCAGCGACAATGCTGGGACAAATGCCGGGGGAACGCGCGCGACGCATTACATATGCTGTGTCACTGACCAATTCTGTAACGCCTGATGCGGTGGATCGTATAGGGCGCTCATTGATTTCCCAACTTGATGATGAGCCAATCCTAGCCTTCACAAACAAGCCAGAAGAACGCCTTGGCGCAATCTTAAATTCATCACGTAGCATGACACGCGATGAGCTTCTGGATGGCCTAGATGAAGCCGATCAATCGTTTGCAGCAGAGGTGCGCAAAGCCATTTTCACGTTCAAGCACATTGCAGAACGCGTCGATGAACGCGATGTGCCTGCTGTTTTGAAATCTGTGGACAACGATATGCTCGTGACAGCCTTGGCAAGTGCGACGGCTCCAACCACGAAAGCGTCTGCTGACTTTATTTTTGCCAATATTTCCAGCCGCATGGCGGAACAGCTGCGCGAAGCGGTGCAAGAACGTGGCCAAGTCGGTGATGAAGATGGAGAAATCGCGATGGCAGAAGTTGTCACCGCCGTTCGCGATTTGGCGCAGACCGGCGAAATCCTTTTGAAGGAAAGCGAAACAGCTTAATCAATCGACCAAACGCTAGACAGAACAATCGCGCGTCGCTAGCTTTGGACTATGGAAAAACGTATTAACGGACGCCGGTGGCACGATATGGGTGGCCAAGAGGCGGGACCAATCTGTGACGACCAACACGACTTTTCTTTGTGGGAAAAGCGCGTCGACGCCTTGATGATTTTGTGCAGCTCGAAAGGGTATTTCACAGTAGATGGCCTTCGACGCGCCCTAGAAGACATGGGCGAGGATGCGTTTGAAACCATGACGTATTATGAGCGTTGGATCGCATCGATTAATCAAAACCTGATCGAGAGCGGAGCTTATACGATCGAAGAATTAGGTGCAAAAATGGCTGAGGTTCAAGCGCGTGGGGAAACCTATGGCGAAGCAAGTCTCGGATGATGACGCCTATCGCTGAAAATAAGGTGCTGAAAGCGGGAACCAAAGTGCACATCCGCGCGATCATGCCCCCAGGGCACGTACGTGCGCCAAGTTATCTTCGCGGTAAATCAGGGGTAATCGAGCGCGCGATCGCTCCATTCCCCAACCCAGAACAACTCGCCTATGGCCTACCTGCCAAAAACCAAATGCTTTATCGCGTGCGTTTCAGCGCAGCTGAGCTTTGGGAAAAAGCCGCAGAAAAACCAGACGACGTCATAGAAGCAGAAGTCTATGCGCACTGGATAGATGAATTGGACACCGTCGATGCCACATGATCATCATGACCACCTCTCCCCGTCTGGTCACCCATACCGCAAGGATGATGATACGCCACTAAGCTATTGGCAAAGCATGGAAATAGCTGTGCGCGAATTGCTTGTCGAAAAAGAGATCACCAACTTTGAAGAAATTTCGGCGCAGATCGAAAAGATGGATGCGCGCAGCCCCGCAATCGGCGCCGCAGTGGTGGCACGCGCTTGGATTGATCCTGAATTCAAGGCGCGTTTGTTGGATAACGGCTCCACCGCGACGGCAGAGCTGGGCTTCGATGTCGGTCCAATGAATCTTATCGCGCTCGAGAACACGGCCGATACACACAATATCGTCGTGTGCACTCTGTGTTCTTGCTATCCACGCAATCTTCTTGGTTTACCGCCGGATTGGTATAAATCGCGCGCGTATCGGTCACGTACGGTCAAAGAGCCGCGTAAAGTTCTGTCTGAATTTGGTGTGACCTTGCCCCAAACCACCCAAATTCGGGTACATGATAGCACTGCGGATATGCGTTACGTCGTTATCCCCGCCCGCCCAATTGGCAGCGAGGCATTAGACGAAGCAGAGCTTGCCAAGCTGGTGACGCGCGATTCTATGATTGGAACGGGTTTGGCATTAGCGCCAAACGCTTGAGCATTACGCGTAAGCGCAGTAAGCCGCCGATATGAAACGCGTCTCGCAGTATATCATAAATCTCTTTTTGCGTAGTCTCATCGGGCTGGCGCTTTTGTTGCCCTACGCCGCGCGTGTGCGTACAATGGGTTGGCTCGTTGAAAAAATCGTTTCGCCACTGGCAGGGTATCCAAAACGCATCCGCGCAAATCTTAAGCATGTGCTGCCAGACTTGCCCGAAACAGAAATTGCGCGGCTGTGCAAAGCCGTGCCCAACAATGCCGGCCGCACATTAATCGAACTCTATTCCGGCGATGCTTTTGTGCGCCGCGCAATCACAGCCCCCATCACAGGCCCCGGCTACGCGGCCCTTGAAGCCGCACGGGCGGAAGGGCGCCCGGTGATCCTTGTCACGGGTCACTTTGGAAATTACGATGTGAGCCGCGCCGCGCTGATCGCAAAGGGTCACAATATGGGGGCGTTATATCGGCGCATGTCGAACCCATATTTCAATGAACATTACGTAAAATCGATCACGACGATTGGCACACCGATGTTTGAGCAAGGTCGCAAAGGCATGTCTCAAATGGTACGTCACATTAAGTCAGGAGGCGTCTTAGGGATTTTGACGGACCTGCACGCACATGGTGGCGCACGTCTGAATTACTTCGGAAAACCTGCGATCACCTCTTTGATCACTGCAGAACTCGCATTGAAATACAATGCGGCGCTGATTCCAGTCTACGCAATCCGACAAGACAACGGACTGGATTTCAAGATCGTCGTCCAAGACGAAATTGCACATAGTGATGCCGAGACAATGACCCAAAAGGTAAACGACGGTTTAGAGCATCTGGTGAGTGAAAATATGCACCAATGGTTCTGGATCCATCGTCGCTGGAAGAATACCTAAGCTTTAGTTAACCGCGGCTGCCGCATCTATGGGGCCATGACCCACGCGTTGGATCAAGACAACCATAGGACCGGTTCCCACGTTTGCGGCCAAGGACAGTGGTGCGCGCCCGTCCCATTTCTTTACTGTTTTGAAATCAGACACGACGTTGACATAGGTAATTGTTTTACCTGCATTTTCCCCGCGCCTGATCGCTGTTGTGCGCTTTTTGGAATAGCTGACCAGCTTAACTTCGTATTTCGCAGCACGGCGCGCCGTTGCAGAGATTGTCAACTTGCCGCCAGAACGTGCGACGTTCATTGCAACATCCTGAGTTTTTGACGCGTGTTTGCGAATAAGATCGGCCACGTCCATGGGATGCGTGCCAACAACCGAATCTTCACCTGCAATAATCATCTGCGGCGTGTAAACAGAGCGACGTCCGGCAGTCTGCGCATAAGCGCGCTGGCGTGCCGCATTTTCTGGACGGCCAAATTCGTCTTTCCAGCCGATATAATCCCAATAATCCACATGCATCGAAAGCGCGATAACGTCACTACGCTGTGCAAGTTTATGCATCAAAGCATCCGCAGGCGGGCAAGACGAGCAGCCTTGGGACGTAAACAACTCTATGACCACCGGCTGCGGCTGCGTTTGCGCCTGTGCCGTCCCAGTCAAACCGATCCAAAGCGCGACGAAGAGTGCGGAGAGCGTTTTCATATAGGTCGGTCCATCTGATATTATTGCGTCACGGGTGTGATAATTCGAAACCTTTGTAATGACCAATCACCCTTTTGCGAGAGGCGCGCGAGCCACTGGAACACTTTGTTTCCTATTTTGATTAAATTTCAGTGTACAATCGTATACAATTTGCTTTGCACCCCTTGATTGAAGCTTCACCATAGGGCAAATAGCAACCAATTCGTCAGTAATGTAGCATCTAGATCAGGAGGCTTTTATGCCCATCACAGTCGGTCAAGACACCAGCAAGACACGCAAGACCTTAAAGGTCGGCGACGCGTCCATCGCCTATTACTCTATCCCTGCCGCGACAGAAGCTGGCCTTGGTGATTTCTCCAAACTACCGGCTGCTTTGAAAGTGGTTTTGGAAAACATGCTGCGCTTTGAAGACGGCAAGACGGTTTCTGTCGATGACATCAAAGCATTTGCTGAATGGGGTGCTCAAGGTGGTAAAAACCCACGCGAGATTGCGTACCGCCCTGCCCGCGTCTTGATGCAGGATTTTACCGGTGTTCCAGCGGTTGTTGACCTCGCAGCAATGCGCGACGGCATTAAGTCCCTCGGCGGCGATCCGCAGAAAATTAACCCGCTGAACCCGGTTGATCTTGTCATTGACCACTCTGTAATGATTGACGAATTTGGCAATCCACGTGCGTTCAAGATGAACGTTGATCGCGAATACGAACGCAACATGGAGCGTTATACATTCCTCAAATGGGGCCAATCCGCGTTTTCCAACTTCCGCGTTGTGCCTCCGGGCACAGGCATCTGCCACCAAGTGAACCTTGAGTATCTCAGCCAAACCGTTTGGACCGATGTTGACCAAAACGGCGTTGAAGTTGCCTATCCTGACACGCTTGTGGGCACAGACAGCCACACAACCATGGTGAACGGTGCCGCTGTTCTGGGTTGGGGCGTTGGCGGCATCGAGGCGGAAGCGTCCATGCTCGGTCAACCGATTTCCATGCTGATCCCCGAAGTTATCGGCTTCGAGCTGACAGGCGCGATGATGGAAGGCACGACAGGCACGGACCTTGTTCTTAAGGTTGTGGAAATGCTGCGCGAGAAAGGCGTGGTTGGCAAGTTCGTTGAGTTCTACGGCAAAGGTTTGGACACGCTTCCACTGGCAGATCGTGCAACAATCGCCAACATGGCGCCAGAGTATGGTGCGACATGTGGTTTCTTCCCGATCGATGGCGAGACACTGCGTTACTTGCGCACAACAGGCCGTGATGAAGACCGCATTGCATTGGTCGAAGCTTATGCAAAAGAGAACGGTTTCTGGCGCGGCGACCATTATGCACCGATCTATACGGACACTTTGAGCCTCGACATGGGCACAATCGTTCCTGCGATTTCTGGCCCGAAGCGTCCGCAGGATTACGTGGCTCTGACCGGTGCAAAAGAAGCATTCCGCGAGGAAATGGAAAAGACTTTCAAGCGTCCGATGGGCAAAGAAGTCGCGGTTGCGGGCCAAGACTACACAATGGAATCAGGCAAAGTTGTTATCGCCTCCATCACATCTTGTACCAACACATCCAACCCATACGTCATGATCGGCGCGGGCCTTGTCGCGCGCAAAGCAGCAGCATTGGGTCTAAACCGCAAGCCTTGGGTCAAGACATCCCTCGCCCCAGGGTCACAGGTTGTGACTGCGTATCTTGAGGCCGCAGAGCTTCAGGACGATCTTGATGCGCTCGGCTTTAACCTTGTTGGCTATGGTTGCACAACATGTATCGGTAACTCTGGCCCACTTCAGGAAGACTTGAGTAAGGCCATCCATGAGGGTGATTTGGTCGCGACGTCGGTTCTGTCCGGCAACCGTAACTTTGAGGGCCGTATCAGCCCAGATGTGCGCGCCAACTACCTTGCATCACCGCCCCTTGTTGTGGCGTATGCGATTGCGGGCACGATGGATATCAACCTTGCAACCGATCCAATCGCGCAAACAGCGGATGGCAAGGACGTTTACTTGAAAGACATATGGCCAACCACGCAAGAAGTAGCTGAACTGGTTGAACAGACTGTGACACGCGAAGCGTTCCAGACAAAATATGCCGACGTGTTCAAGGGTGACGAGAAATGGCAGGGCGTTTCTGTGCCGCAGCAGGAAGTTTATGACTGGCCAGCGGCATCGACCTACATTCAGAACCCACCCTATTTCCAAGGCATGTCCAAGGAACCAGGCGTGATCACCAACATTGAGGGCGCTAAGGTCTTGGCATTGCTCGGTGATATGATCACGACGGACCACATTTCTCCTGCGGGCTCCTTCGCGGAAAGCTCCCCTGCGGGTCAGTATTTGGTGGATCGTCAGGTGCCTGTACGTGAGTTCAACTCATACGGTTCACGCCGTGGTAACCATGAGGTCATGATGCGCGGCACATTCGCCAACATTCGCATCAAGAACGAAATGCTCGATGGTGTTGAAGGTGGTTACACCAAAGGCGTAGACGGTGCACAAACCTCAATCTTTGACGCAGCAATGGCGCATCAAAACGCGGGCACACCGCTGGTTATCTTTGGCGGTGAGCAGTATGGCGCGGGATCTTCACGTGACTGGGCCGCTAAGGGCACAGCACTCTTGGGTGTGAAGGCCGTGATCGCGGAGAGCTTTGAGCGAATTCACCGCTCCAACCTTGTAGGCATGGGCGTTATCCCGTTCGAATTCACGGGTGGCGATAGCCGTAAATCACTTGGTCTGACGGGCGATGAAAGCGTTTCAATCTCTGGTCTGGACACGATCGAACCACTGCAAGTCGTGCCATGCACGATCACAATGGCCGATGACACAGTGAAAGAGATCAGCTTGAAGTGTCGTATCGATACAGCGATCGAGATCGAATATATCGAGCACGGTGGAGTTCTACACTACGTGTTGCGCGACCTCGCGGCGGCGTAAAAGTATTTCTGAATACTTTTGAAAAAGGGCCTCGCACTTGCGGGCCCCTTTTTTGCGGCTCTTGATCATCGCGGCGATATACGCGCAAGATAGCGTACGAAACAGTGGTAATTACAGGCGGCACACGTGGTAGCGGACGTGATATCGCACAAGAGTGTGCGTGCGATCATGACACGAGTTGTAAGCCCTCGCCCACCAGACCTCATTGCGAAGTTTGTTGAAAGGACTGCGTTGGCGTGCTCTGGTTTACCCAAAGATATCGCAAAAGCCGTTCAATTTTTGGCATCCGATGATCCAAGCTTCATCACTGATAAAATATTATCCGCGTCGGGCGGATACCAGCTGTCGCGCGCATTGAGAGATCGGATGAGTTTATTTTGAAAAATGAAGCTGGGGTTATTTCCCTAAAGCTTTGTTCAGTTCCGGCAAGAAACGTTGCTCATAGTCACTGCCAATCAACGGGCCTGCGAACCGATAAAGAACCGTGCCATCGCCATCCAGAATGAAGGTTTCTGGCGGTGCCGTCACGCCCCAGTCAATCGCCGTGCGGCCCAGTGGATCGAACGCAACACCCGCGAAAGGGTTGCCATCATCGGTCAGATAACTGCTTGCCGCACGCGCCGTGTCTTTGAAATTCACGCCTATGATATTATGCTCTTTTGCCAGTTCGAGCAGTTTTGGATGTTCCGCACGGCACGGGGGGCACCAGCTGGCCCAGAAGTTCACTAGCGTGACTTCGCCCTTGGCGAGATCGCTTTGTGAAGCGGGCGTAAAGCCCGGCAGCTCAGCAGTGGTTTCTATTGAAGGCGCTGGCTTGCCTATAAAGACTGATTGCAAATCATCTTTGCCCTCGCGAAACATGCCCACGTAAAAAAGCACTGCCAGCCCTGCGAATATCGCCGGCGGCGCTATCATGAGGGGCGAGATTTTAGCCATTGCGGCGATCCTCGATCTCTTTCAGCGCGGCTTTTGCACGGCGGCTTTGCACCCAGCTAAAAATAACAAGCAAAAGGATCAAAGCGATTGTCGCAGCGTAGGCGCTGAGAACGGCATCCGCGTATTTTCCAAGATCGGGCATCATGCCATGCGCTCCCGTGCCAGAAGCGCTTTTGTGCGGCGCGCGCGAATTTCAGTGCGCGTGCGCAACAGCATAAGCGCCACAAAAAGCAGAACAAACCCTGCGATACAGACCAACAGCGGCTGATAAAAGACATCCGCTACGTTCTTTTCTTTATCAAGAGAAAGCGACGCGCCCTGGTGGAGCCCTTGGTTCCAGAAGTTAACCGCATAGCGCGATAGAATCGCGAAAACCGAACCGACCAAACACAGGATCGAAGTGAGGTCTGCTGCTGTGTCATTGTCTTCGATCGCAGCCCAAAGCGCGATGTAACCAAGATAAAATAAGAACAGGATCAAAAACGAGGTAAGGCGCGGATCCCAGACCCACCATGTGCCCCACATCGGTTGACCCCAAATGGCCCCAGTGATCAAAGCGATCAGCGTCATGACGACACCAATAGGCGCTGCCGCCTTGGCCGCAAGCGCACTGATGTGATGGCGGCGAATGATCCAGATGAGCGATGTCACAAGCATCATAAACCACACGTTAATCGCCATAAGGGCTGACGGTACGTGAAGGTAGATGATCTTGACGGTTGACCCTTGTCGGAAATCGTCAGGCGTGAAGAAAAACCCCCAGATCAAACCTACCACAAGGCAGATCGCTGAAAGCGCGGCTGTCCACGGCAAAACACGGCCCGAAAGAGCCATGAATTTCACCGGATTTGCGTATTCCCATAAAGACATAAGGTCGATGTAGTCCCTAACGATTGTGGCTTCAATTCACATTAACGAATGTTTACCCGCAAAACAGCGGCAGAGGCAAAAGGTAGCAGTGCGATTGTGCCAAAAGTAATGCCCGCGAGCATGATAATCGGTGTGCTGTATGTAAGCCCTTCCGCTCCACGGCGTGCCACTTCAGCACCAAAGATCAGCGTTGGCACATAGAGCGGCAGAACAAGCAGCGACAAAAGAAGACCACCGCGTTTGATACCAACTGTGAGGGCTGCACCAAAGGTGCCAATCACGCTCAGCGCAGGCGTTCCAAGCAAAAGCGAAAGAATGAGCGGCGCATATCCTTGGCTTGGCAAGTTGAGCAGAAGCGCAAAAAGTGGTGCAGAGAAGATGAGTGGCAAGCCTGTTGTGATCCAATGCGCGAAAGCTTTGATCGACACAGTCCCCTCCATCGGCAAGGGGGCACAGGCAAGCAGATCCAATGTGCCGTCTTCCCAATCAAGCGCAAGAATGCGATCCAGCGAAAGAAGGCACGCAAGCAACGCACCAAGCCACAAAATTCCAGGCGCGATCGTTGCCAGCAGAGCGCTATCAGGGCCAACGCTGAAGGGCACAAGAACCGTCACGATCAAGAAGAACGCAAGCCCAAGCCCAAAGCCACCCCCTGCCCTGATGGCGAGACGCAGATCGCGAATAAGAAGGGCCTTCACAAAAAGCCCTCCATCTCATCATTTTGTATGTTCACTGGTTTTGCTTTGAATGGCGCAATGTCAAGGATGTCTGCTTCCAGTCCTAGATCAATATGGGTTGCGATAAGAGCGATGCCTCCTGTCGCAAGATGGGACCTAATTGCATTCGCAAACATCGCAACCGCATGGGTGTCGAGAGACACCGTCGGTTCATCCAAGATCCAGATGGGCCGCGCCGTCACGAGCAAACGCGCCAGACCTAGCCGGCGCTTTTGACCTGCCGAAAGCGCGCCGGCGGAGCGACTGGCCAAGGGCTCCAGCTCAAAGGCGCTCATCGCGGGGGAAATATCTGTTGTTCCAAACACGTCGGCCCAGAATTCAAGATTTTCGCGCACGCTTAGGACATGTTTGATGCCGTCAGAATGCGCGGCATAAGCGATGCTTTCGCTGGGTGCGTTTATGTCACCGCTCAGCGCGGTTTGAAGACCCGCAAGTGCACGTAACAGCGTGGTCTTGCCGATCCCATTGGGCCCGCGCAAAATAAGTGCTTCGCCGGGGGTCACACGAAACGACACCCCTTCCAGTACGGCAATGCCACCCCGTGCGACAGAAAGGTTATCAACGCTAAGCTGCATCCCTGATCAGGTCTTCGTTACAGGAAGGAGAGCTGCGGCTACGCGGCGGCCCTCAGACACGAGCACATTGTACGTGCGACAAGCTGCAGGGGAGTTCATCGCCTCAACCCCGATGCCCGCATCATCGAGCGCGTCTTTCAACTCACGCGGCAAATACCCGATTTCATCCCCTGTACCGAAGAAGATAACGTCAATCTCGCCCTTCATGTTCAATAGTGTATCCAAATCGGTGTACCCCCCCCAAGGGCCTGCACCGCTTGCGGTCACAATCAAGGGCGCAGCAACCACTTCGCCTGCGATGCGGAAAAACCCGGGGCCATAGCCTTGCACAGGCTGAGCATCGTCAAATTCAAGTTCCGTCAAACGCATTGCGCATCACCCCCAAGTTGGCAAACCATAGAGTGCTGACACTCCGATAATGACATAAGCCAGTGCTCTATAAACCGTTTCATATGCGGGGCGAAAGAGCCATGTTCCTATGAGAATTCCGATCATCATAGGTGTGATCAAGACCGCCCCCAAGACCAAAGTGGCACCTGATAAGAGACCCTGGACACCTGCCATTGCGAAAAAGATCACATCAAAAGCAACGAGAAACACCATGGTCGTCGCACGAATAATGGCAGGCGCATGTGTGCTCGCCATATAAAGTAGGATAACAGGCGGACCGGGAAGACCGACTGCGCCACCAAGAACTCCCGACATTGCGCCAATGCCATAGATTTTTGGTGCGCTTAGGCGTCCCGAATAACGCAGCCCAAGGATCAGAGCCGCCAGAAGCGCGAGCGAAACAAGTGATACAGCACTGCGAAACACATCCGCCGGAACGTTGATCAGCACCCAAATTCCAACGGGCATGCATAGAAACATACCAAAGATGAGACGACGCAGATCCTGCCAGTCTGCTTCGCGCACCGCACGTGGAAGCGCTGGTAGCGGGCCGAAACTATCGATCACCATGAGTGTCATGACCGCGCCAAGCGGTGTCAGGAATTGTCCGGCGATAGGCAGATAGATCATCGCAGTGCCAAACCCAGCAAAACCGCGCACAAGCCCTGCGAGCAAACTACCCAAAGCGATCCATATCAGCCCATCTGTTGCGAGGGCTGATACAAGGATGTCAGGCATCTATGTTGGCAAATTGCGTTCCCGCATTGGCGTCAGGCTTGTTGGTCCAATCGCGCTTTACCCCGAGATAGAGTAGGATCGCAGAGGCCACGAAGACAGAGCTATACGTTCCAACAATGACGCCCCAGATCATCGCAAACACGAAGCCACGGATCACATCGCCGCCGAGCACAAACAATGCAATCAACGCCAGAAGCGTGGTGACAGAGGTCATGAATGTCCGGCTCAGCGTTTCATTGATCGAAATGTTAAGCACTTCATTCAGCGGCTTTTTCTTATATTTGCGCAGGTTTTCACGGACCCGGTCGAAGACAACAACCGTATCGTTGAGCGAGTAACCAACAATGGTGAGCAGTGCCGCGATAATCGCGAGGTCGAACTTGATCTGAAGCTCGGAAAAGATACCGATTGTGAGGATCACATCGTGCACAAGCGCCGCAACCGCACCTAAGGCAAATTGCCATTCAAAGCGTAGCCAGATGTAGATCAAAACGGCTGCAATCGCGAGAACAACGGCAATTGCGGCAGTTTGGATCAGTTCGCCAGAGACCTTCGGACCAACGGATTCGACAGACACAAACTTGATGTCTGGCGCGATGACCTGCAGCGCAGTTTGTACTTGTGCGATGATATCAGAATTCACCGCTTCTTGACCGTCTTGCGCTTCAATCCGCACCATGGCGACGTTTTGATCTGCTTCGAAAGTCGGATCAAACACTTCGGAAATCGTGATGTCGCCCAACTCAAGTGGTGCAATCGCGTCGCGGTATGCGCCAACGTCAATTGGCGTGCTGCTGTCCGTTCGGATTGTCGTGCCACCTTTAAAGTCGATGCCGAAGTTCAACCCTTGATACATGAAAGAGGCGAAACCAACGATCATCAGCACCAAAGAGATCCCTAACCACATTTTCCAACGGGAAAAGAAATCAAAATTCGTATCTTGCTTGACTAATCTCAGGCGCATCTCACACCTCCAATGTTTTGGGGCGTTTACGCTCGAACCACATCACAACAATAAGCCGTGTGACGAAGATAGCAGTAAAGACCGAAGTGAGAATGCCAAGGCCAAGCGTAATCGCAAAGCCTCGTACAGGGCCGGAGCCCATAACAAACAGGATCACAGCCGTGATGAAGGTTGTGATGTTGGCGTCAATAATCGCGCTCAGCGCTTTCTCGTAGCCAAGATCAATCGCACGGGCCGGACCCTTTTTCGATTTGATTTCTTCGCGAATCCGCTCAAATACCAACACGTTGGCATCAACCGCCATACCAATCGTCAGAACGATACCAGCAATACCGGGCAGCGTGAGCGTTGCACCGACCAAACTGAGCAGGCCAAAGATCAAACCAACATTAATGATAAGCGCAATGTTGGCGAACAATCCAAACGTACCATAGCTCAAGAACATGAAGATCAAGACGGCCGTGAACGCGACGATACACGCAATTTGACCCGCTTTAATGCTGTCTGCACCCAGCTCTGGTCCAATTGTACGCTCCTCAAGAAAGTCGAGCCCAGCAGGCAAAGCACCCGCGCGCAACAACACCGCAAGGTTTGTTGATTCTTCCACTGTGAAGTTGCCCGTAATGATTCCCGAGCCGCCCGGAATATGACTTTGGATCACGGGAGCAGAAATAACTTCGCTATCGAGCACGATCGCAAACGGATTACCGATATTTTCAGCCGTGTAGTCACCAAACTTGCGAGCGCCTGCTGGATTAAATCGGAAATTCACCGCAGGGCGGCCGTTTTGATCAAATGCAGGCTGTGCATCCACCAGTTCTTCACCTGTAACCACCGGAGCGGATTCAAGTGTGTAATACGCCCCCTCTTCATCGAGTGACGGGAGAATTTCATTACCAATGCCAGCATTCGCATCCGGATCCGAGCCGCGACCAACAACTGGTTGGAATGTCAGTTGCGCCGTGGTGCCAATAATCGCTTTGAGTTCCGCAGCAGAACCGATGCCGGGCACTTGGATTAATATACGATCAGTTCCTTGGCGTTGGATCGTTGGCTCACGCGTGCCCACTTCGTCGATTCGACGTCGAATGATTTCAAGCGACTGTTGCATCGTGCGCTCATCCGTGGCGCGCTTTTCCGCCTCAGACAGTCGCACAGTAAGAATGCTCCCGTCCGCGCTGACCTCAATATCAGACGCCCCGACGCCGGACAGCGAAACGACTTGTTGCGCTAAACCACGCACAACTTCCATTGCGCGGGCCATCTGGTCTGGCTCTGAGATTCGGACTTTGAGCTCATCATCAGCCGAGGGTTGAAGCCGGATCGTACCGATCGTTGCTCGTTCAGGGCGAAGGGCATCACGCACCTCTGGCCAAAACGCTTTCATGCGGGCGGAATAAACGTTTTGGACCTTCACCTCAGCCAGCAAATGCGCGCCACCCCGAAGATCAAGACCAAGGTTCACAAGACCTGAGGGCATGAACGTCGGCCAAAGCGCGACCATTGCATCGCGTTCTGGTGAATTTCCAGACACCTCAATCGCTGCCAAGCCATCATTATGCTGTTCGACTTTTGAGTAAAAGGCATTTGGAACCGCAAGGAGCAAACCAAGCGCGCACAGCGCCCAGATCACCACCCGTTTCCACAGGTCAATTTGCAACATCTGTCAGGCCTCTCACACCATCCAAGCGCCGCGCGTTATTTACGCGGAGGCTGGCTCGGTTTTGTTGATGACATTGGTGATCGTTGACTGAACAACGCGGACTTTCACGCCCTCGGCAAGTTCAACTTCGATCTCATTGTCGTCTTTGACTTTGGTCACCTTACCGATCAGGCCACCCTGCGTGATCACCTGATCGCCACGGCGCAGACCTTCGACCATTTTCTGGTGCTCTTTCAGCTTTTTCTGCTGAGGGCGGATCAACAAGAAATACATGATCGCAAAGATCAAAATAAGCGGAACGAATTGGCCAAGTGCGCCAGCATCCATGTGGTATATCCTTTTTAAGAGTGGCCTGCCCGTGCAAGCACTGTCTGAATTTTGCCAGAACCTATGGTCTGACAGAGGGCTTTGCAATGCCCTTAGGCACTCTGTTTTTAAGGTCCGTCAGTAGGGCCGGAAAGAAGCTATGCAGAATCCGCATAGCGGCCATGCTGCGACTGCGGCATTTTATGCCTTGATTGCGGGCATTACGCACATTAATTGGGTCGTACAAGAACGACGATGGCGCTGAGGTGCTTAGTTCTTGTACCTCCCTGTTGGACTTCGGCCGAGCTTTGCGCTCGGCCTTTTTTTTGGCTCTAAGCCAAACCTCAAAGCGGGATTGAAGGGCGTCGCAATTCCGTACAATCAGCGCCTCTATAACAAACGCTTTTTACCACTACGCAGAATCTCCGTCGTCGGACCAAGCTAAAAATAAATCAGTGCACCGCGTGGTCCCAAAGTAATCCGCAGGGACGCGCGCAAGTGGTGCCTGCCAAGCCAAGCATATGCCAAAAGAACGCTTGATTAGACGACAACGCAGCTTTTCCAATCGCGCTTTCAACGTCTTGCAAAATGGAAAAAGTGCGAAGATTTGTGCAGCTCATAAACACCGCATCAGCCCCAGTGTCGCGTCCCAATTTGATTGCAGCATCGCGCACGCTGCTCGGATCAATCCTTGCGACTTTGGTTTCAACTGGCTCATCGAACGTTCCAAAAACTGGCGTTTCAATACCCTTTGCAAGAAGCGCAGATCGTAAGCTTTCGCTCACTGCCTCTGTATAAGGTGTCAGAAGTGCCAATTTACTAACGCCCAACGTGTTGCACGCAGCGACCAAACCACTCACCGGATTCGTCACAGCTTTCGTCTCACAAACACTGCCAACCAAGTCAGCAACGCGCTCTGTCCCAATTATGCTTGACGCAGATGTACAGCCATAGCCGACGACATCAAAGCTAACGGTCTTGGGCAACAGTTCCGCCGCACGGGGCAAGTCCGTCTCCATCGCGGCAAGGCTATCGTTCGAAACTTCTGACGCGCTCGGGATACGAGAGATGAAAGCCCCCACATCGCTGTTAGGAACCACTTGGCGCAATTCATGTTCCATCGTCTCGTCAGATTGCAAAACGATAAGGCCTATACGGCCATCTGTCCCGATTTGCGGGGCGAGTGTGTAAGGCAAACTCATTTGTCGAGCCGCATCATTTGCTCTGGGGGCGTAGGTGACAAGCGTTCCCATCCAGTATCAGTAATCACGTAATCATCCTCATGAACCATCAATCCAGCCCCCCCTGAAACAGACACACCCGGCTCTAGCGTAATCACCATCCCCGCCTCCAACACCGTATGATCCTCTGCGATGAAGGATAGTCCCTCTGTCAGCTGCAAGCCCAGGCCATGCCCCAAACGACCCGCACTTTGACCACCTGCGCCACCTGTGCAGAGCTTATCCATCGCATGAAAAATATCCGCAGCAGTGTTTCCCGGTTTCAAAACGGCTTCGCCAGCGCGCATGGCGTCCATGAGTTTATCGTAGGCGCGCGCCGCCGCATCCCTTGGCGCGCCCACACTATAATTGCGATCAAAGTCACTGAAATACCCTTGCCGAATAACACCGGTGTCGAGCATCAGAACTTCACCAACCTGCAATGGATCATCGCTCGCGGGGGAAATCACATCGTCGTACCCATCGCTGCCTTTAGCACCAGCAAGATACGGCACCCAGTCAGCGCCTTCTTCCAAGCAAAGCATTTGAAAACTGCGAAACACGTTGCTTAACGCTGTGCCAGCACAGGCTTTTTCTGGAACCCTAGCAAATGCACGCCCCGCGATCTGGCAAGCCTCACGAACAGCTTCAACTTCACAGGGTGTTTTCACCATCCGCGCGGCGCGCATCACTTGCATGTCGCTACCGATGTCCACGTCTTTTGAAAGGCGAATCCAATCGCCAAGCGGCATGCGCAAATGGCTCTCTATCCCTTGCGGTGTCCCGATGCGACCAGTGCCAGCAACTTCGCCTAGCGTGTCACGCAAAAGCGAAATGCCGTCGTCAGAATAATCAGGGGCAGACCAGGTTCGAATATCTTCCACGATCGTGCGTCCCATTAAAGCCGCACCAATTGACGGGATCACAGCGATAGGCAGGCCGCTTGCAGGCAAAACCAAGAACCAAGGGCGCGTCGGGCTTTCCCAAAACCGCGTGAGGTAGCCAGTGAGATAGCGAATATCGGCTTCTTGAGTAAGCAACAGCGCAGATAAATCATGCGACGCCATGCGCGTTTGCACGGCTTTGATCCGCGTCAGATATTCACTTCGCTCAAACACTATGCACCCTCGCTCAGAATACACAGCACCTTTGCATCGCTTGGCAAATCACTGAGCAACGCCGCGGCAATCCCGGCGGCACCAGATGTACTTGATGCCAAACCTTGTTCTGCAAGTTTAGGCAAAACATCCGCAGCTTCTGTTTCAGAGATCAAAACGCACGCGTCCGCGTCTCGCGATAGCCCTTTGAGCGCGATGAGCGACGCCTCTTTGCAATCAAGCCGCCCCATGTCAGAAACCGCGCCAGTGCTCGACACAAACGCCCCTGCTTTGATTGAGTCGAAAATCGCCGGTGCAAATTCAGGCTCAACCACAGTTATCTTGGGCCCGTTTCCCCAAACATCACGAAACAGCGCCGCACAAGCCCCCGCAAGGCCACCAACGCCAGCTTGCAAAAAGATATGCGTTGGTTGCTCCATCTGTTCCGTGCATTCCGCCGCCATGGCGAGATAGCCCTCCATCAAGCGATGTGGCAGATCGAAGTAACCATCCCAAGAGCTGTCGGACAACAAAGTCCATTCGTTGTCTTTGGCAGCTTTCAAAGCCCCAGCCATGCTTGCCTCATAATCATCGCCTTCAATGACCACGTCCGCGCCTTTCTCGCGCAAACGATCTGCGAACTCGCTTGGAACAGTTTTGGCAAGATAGATCACCGCCTTCGCACCGAAGACCTTTGCACCCGCAGCAACGGACATACCGTGATTGCCCGCACTCGCGGTTACATATACGCGCCCTTCAAGCGATCCTTGTTGAGCTTCGTGGGCGATAACATAGGCCGCTCCGAGCGCTTTGAAGCTCCCGAGCCCCATGCGGCCACGTTCATCTTTTATGTGCAAACCAAGCGCGCGAACCATCGGTGTCGCGTGATGCACAGGGCATCGTTCCAGCAAGGCACGTGGCGCATTTGAATTGATCGAAGGTGACGGCACGCTTCCCAGCCCAACGTCGATCCCCTGCCCGCGATATGGGTTTTCCAAAAATTGCATCGTTCACTCCCAGTATTTGCGATACCTCAGGACAAAAAACATCACAGGTCAACGCCTCAAATCGCTTGCTTGTTGCATTGCCCCTAGGACGCTTTGGCATTAAGACACGCGCAAGTTTACGTTTTGGGGACCAAACTTGATGCAAGAGCCTGCTATCACCACCGATCTCATCGCCTCTCATGGCCTGAAACCAGATGAATACGAGGTGATTTTAGAAATCATCGGACGTGAGCCGAGCTTCACAGAATTGGGCATCTTTTCCGCGATGTGGAATGAGCATTGTTCATATAAATCATCCAAGAAATGGTTGCGCACCTTGCCCACGACCGGCCCTCAGGTCATATGCGGCCCCGGTGAAAATGCAGGGATCGTTGATATTGGCGACGGGCAAGCTGTTGTTTTCAAAATGGAAAGCCACAACCACCCTTCCTACATCGAGCCTTATCAAGGTGCGGCGACAGGCGTTGGTGGCATCTTGCGCGACGTCTTTACGATGGGCGCTCGCCCGATTGCAGCGATGAATTCTTTAAGCTTTGGCGAAACATCGCACCATAAAACACGCCAGTTGGTAAACGGTGTTGTTGAAGGCGTTGGCGGTTATGGCAACTGTTTTGGCGTGCCTACAGTTGGCGGAGAAGTACGCTTTGACCCTGCTTACAATGGCAACTGTCTTGTAAATGCTTTTGCCGCCGGTCTCGCAGACACAGACAAAATTTTCTACTCTGCAGCGTCGGGCGTTGGTATGCCAGTGGTCTACTTGGGCGCGAAAACGGGCCGCGACGGTGTTGGTGGCGCGACGATGGCCTCGGCTGAGTTTGACGACACGATTGAAGACAAACGCCCTACAGTTCAGGTTGGCGACCCGTTCACCGAAAAACGCTTAATGGAAGCGACCCTTGAGCTGATGCAAACAGGCGCTGTGATTTCGATCCAAGATATGGGCGCGGCTGGTCTAACCTGCTCCGCTGTTGAGATGGGCGACAAAGGCGGGCTTGGTGTGCGCCTTGATCTTGAAAGCGTTCCTGTACGCGAGGTCAATATGACCGCCTACGAGATGATGCTATCGGAGTCCCAAGAGCGCATGTTGATGGTTCTCAAGCCTGAACTTGAGGCCGAGGCGAAAGCGGTCTTCGACAAATGGGACCTCGATTTCGCAATCGTTGGCGAAACTATCGAAGAAGATCGCTTCTTGATCGTGCACAACGGCGAGGTCAAAGCAGATCTTCCTTTGAGCAAACTCGCCTCTTCTGCGCCTGAATATGACCGCCCTTGGGTACCGACACCTGCGGCTGAGGAACTCAGCGACGTGCCGCAGATTGACCCGATTGATGGTCTGAAAGCACTGCTGAGCAGCCCGAATTACGCGTCCAAACGTTGGGTTTACGAGCAATATGATGCGCAAGTCATGGGCGATACCATCCGTATTCCCGGCGCAGGTGCAGGCATTGTGCGCGTGCATGGCACACCTAAGGCGCTCGCGTTTACGTCTGATGTGACCCCTCGCTACGTGATGGCAAACCCTGTTGAGGGGGGCAAACAAGCCGTTGCAGAGGCGTACCGCAACTTGACCGCCGTGGGGGCAAAACCTTTGGCCACCACAGACAACATGAACTTCGGCAACCCTGAAAAACCGGAAATTATGGGCCAGTTTGTTGGCGCGATCCAAGGCATCGGAGAGGCTGTTAAAGCGCTCGATATGCCTATCGTGTCTGGCAACGTCTCGCTTTACAATGAAACTGACGGCACGGGTATTCTACCGACACCAACGATTGGTGCCGTCGGCTTACTTGCTTCAGAGGAAGAGTTGATCATTGCGGACGTACGTGATGGTCATGTCGCGATGGTGATTGGTGAAACAACTGGCCACCTTGGCCAATCCGCCCTGTTGGCTGAAGTGTTCAACCGTGTTGAGGGCGACGCGCCAAGCGTCGATCTGGACGCCGAAGCAAAGCACGGCGATTTCATCCGCGCCAACCGCGATTGGATCAAAGCTTGTACTGACCTGTCAGATGGTGGTCTTGCGCTTGCCGCGTTCGAAATGGCGGCCAGTGCAGATGTGGGCGTGACACTTGACAGCGCAGATACCCCCGAACTGTTCGGCGAAGATCAAGCGCGCTACCTTGTGGCGTGTAACTTCGATCAAGCCGAAGCCTTGATGAGTGCGGCGGGTCAAGCAGGCATCTCTATCGCATTCGTTGGTAAATTTGGCGGTACTGATGTGACCATTGGCGGGTCTAGCGCGAGCTTGGCAGAGCTTAGAGACGTGTCAGAAAGCGTGTTTCCGACACTCTTTTCTTAAGCGGCTCTTGCGAGCCCCTCGCCCCGCTTCTACATTCGACCCAAGTTAGACACGAAAGGGCACGATCCATGGCGATCACAGCACAAGAGATTGAAGCGCTTTTGCGCGAAGGTTTTCCCGAAGGACAGATCACCGTGCAAGGTGATGACGGCCAGCATTTCGCCGCCGAAGTGATCGATGCCTCTTTCGAGGGCAAGAACCGTGTGCAACAACAGCGCGCTGTGTATGCCGCGTTAAAAGGTAAAATGGATGGCAGCGCGGGCGAGCTACACGCGCTGGCCCTGACAACCAAAGCCCCAAGCTAAAAGACAAGCGCAGCCGCGCGAATGGAGACGACAATGAGCGACGTTAAAGAAACCATCCAAAAGACTGTGACTGACAATTCTGTTGTTTTGTTCATGAAAGGCACGAAAGAGATGCCGCAATGCGGATTTTCATCCCGCGTCGCCGGTGTGTTGAATTATATGGGCGTTGAATTTGCTGACGTGAACGTGCTTGCTGATGAAAACATGCGCCAAGGGATCAAAGATTTCTCTGATTGGCCAACGGTTCCACAGCTTTATGTCAAAGGCGAGTTTGTAGGCGGCTGTGATATCATCACGGAAATGACCTTGTCAGGCGAACTCGACACGCTCTTTGATGATCAAGCGATCACCTATGACAAAGACGCCGCGGATAAAATTCGCGAAGCAAACGGCTGATTTAAAACGCTGATTTTTTAAAGAATCGTGCGTCTTTCAGTCCTCTAATCCTGCAATATGGTGGGCGCGCCGCACGGCGCGTTCGCAATCCAAAGCCAGTGATTTGCGGTCTTGCGCATCCAAAACACGCAGCGGCGGGTGATACACCACCTCAACCCGCCCAGCTTTGTGCACTGCTAAGGTCTTGATCAGATGTGGAAAAAAATCCATGTCGCCCCACCAACCATAAAAACGTTTTTCTTCGCCGTTCGGGGCGTGATAATTCACCGTAACCGGTTGCACCCACAAAATTTCTTTTAAGTCCGGTGCAAAGAATGCGGCAAACAAGGTCGATTTAAACGGCAAAACACGTAAGCCATCCGTCGACGTGCCTTCTGGAAAGAACAAAAGCTTGTGTCCCGCTTTCAAACGGGCCTCGAACACCTCTTTTTGCGCTTTTGCTTTACGCGGGTTACGTTCGATGAAAACGGTCCCCGTGGCTTTGGCGAGCGCTCCAATCCCCGGCCAGCTAGCAACTTCGGATTTGGAAACGAAATACACGCGTTTCGCCGCATTCAGTGCAAAGATGTCCAACCAAGAGCTATGATTGGCCACCACAGCACCCCGCTGCGTCATATGCATGCCCTTTACGCTAAACGACATCCCCATAATTAGAAACGCACTCCGACAGACAAATTGCGTGACATAAGGCGTCATCGGTCTGCCAAGGCCAAACAAGGGGCGTTCGATCAAACGCAGGACTAAAAGCACTGTGAGACACATCAAGATCAACATAACAATCGGGATCGCACGAAGCGCAAAACGCAACCATCCCATCGTGCCAATCTGGCTCAAATCGACATGGTCATCCTCATTCGGTTTCCAAACATCTGCCATCACGTGCGTTCCATAAGGTAGAGTTTACGCTGCTTTTCGCTAATCTGTGCAACGTCGAGAACCAAACATACGTCTGTTGTGTTAAACGCATGATCTAGATAGGCACCTTGCCCGATATACCCGCCAAGTCGCAAATACGCTTTGATCAACGCAGGTATTTGCGTCATCGCAGATTTACGATCAATCTGTCCGCCTTGCTGGTCCAAAGGCACAATAGAAGGGTCTTGGGCAATTGGTCGCAAATCCTCAGGTGCGAGATGACGATCATGTAGCAGGCGCAAAGGTGCCTCCAGCTGTGTGCTGTCTGTGCCCTGAAAACTCGCAACGCCAAAGAGGATGTCAATGCGCTGCTCGAAAACATATCGCGCCAAAGCAGACCATAAATGATACATCGCTGTCCCGCCACGATACTCAATATGCAAACAAGACCGCCCCAATTCTAACAGCTTTATCGGAACTGACGTGAGCGGTGTCAGATCAAACTCTTTTGCTGAGTAAAAACCACCCGCGCGCGTGGCCCCGCTTTGATCCATCAAACGATAAGCGCCGACCAGCTGTTGGGAAATATCGTCTCCACGGGTTCGATCAAGGAGCATCAGATACATACTAAACGGATCAAACTGATCCATTTCCAACCCGTTTACATGATCGATCATTGGCCCATCACCGCCAAGTTCCGTTACAAAAACATCGTAACGAAGCGCTTGCACTGCACGACGCTCTTCCGGCGTGCGCGCAAAAATAACGTCGAACTCTAGGCTTGGCATGAACGCGGGTTCCTTCGCGCTGACCTGCGCAATTGTGCAGAGATTTAGGTAAAGCGCACCATGAGTTCAAGCAAAACACCAAGACGGTCTTGATTGACCCAAAATTCAACCTATAGTTGATTCACGAATAATTAACGTTCACGCCCCATCAAAGACAGGCACAAGCGCTATTCGAGAGCCATCAATGACCACTTTGCCCATCTCACGGAAATTCACGGTGATCCGACCATCGATGACGGATTGCACCTGCCCGAGGCCCCACTCAGTCTCATTCGGGTGGCGTACAATCATGCCTGGCTCAAGAAACGCGTTCAAGTCTGTCATCTTCGTTCAACCTTTTGGCACTTCATTAAAGGATATCCACAATGGGTGAACAAAACCTACATTTTTCGGCCTTGGTCGGATCGCGGATCTGCCATGATCTAATTAGCCCTATTGGCGCGATAAACAACGGGATGGAACTTTTGTCCATGTCCGGAACGCCCCCAAGCCCTGAAATGGCATTGATCTCGCAAAGCGTGGAAGCTGCGAATGCGCGCATCCGTTTTTTTCGGATCGCATTTGGAGCCCCTAGCGAAACGCAGCTTATGGGCCGCTCCGAAGTGACATTGCTGTTACGCGATATCACACGAGATTCGCGACTGTTTCTCAATTGGATGCCGAACGAAGATATGACACGCAGTGAAGTGCAGCTGGCCTTCCTTGCGATACAGTGCGCCGAACAAGCCCTGCCCTACGGCGGGCAGGTGACTATTGAGCGAGCGCAAGACAGATGGCAACTCACGTTGGAAGCAGACCGTATCAACCTTGACCCTGATCTTTGGGCCACGTTTGAAAAACACGCGGCTCAGCGCGAAATGCGAAACGACTGCGCTCATGACACAGTCGTTCCTGCACATGTCCAATTTGTCCTACTGCCAATGCATGCGCACGCAATAGGACGACATGTGCGCTATACTCAAGATGATACCAAAGTGGTTCTCACCGTTTAAGCACGCGTTGTACCGTCGCCGATCACTAGATACTTAAAGCTGGTCAATTGAGCTGCACCCACCGGACCGCGAGCGTGCATTTTGCCCGTTGCGATACCAATCTCGGCACCCATTCCAAACTCTCCCCCGTCCGCAAACTGCGTCGACGCATTGCGCATCAAGATTGCGCTATCCAACTCAGCAAAGAACTTTGCTGCACTTTGATCGTCCTCGGTCATGATACAATCCGTGTGGTTCGACCCATGCTTGCGAATATGCGCAATCGCATCGTCTACATCGTCCACCACTTTTGCGGCTATGATCATATCGAGAAACTCGTGGCCAAAATCATCTGCACTCGCTTTGTGCGTACCTGCGATTTCAGCCAAAGCACCCTCTGCGCGAACTTCGACACCCGCATCTATCAAGGCTTTCAAAACACCTTGCCCAAGCGTGTCGAGCGCGTCTTTGTGAATCAAAAGACATTCAGCAGACCCGCAAATGCCAGTGCGCCGCGTCTTTGCGTTCAAGACCACATCAAGCGTTTTGATCGGATCAGCGGCAACATCGACATAGATATGCACGATCCCTTCAAGATGCGCGAAAACAGGAACACGTGCTTCGCGCTGCACCAGTCCAACAAGTCCCTTGCCACCACGCGGCACAATCACATCAATCGCATTCGTCATCGTCAGCATTTCTTGAACTGCCGCGCGATCACGGGTTGGCACAAGCTGAATACTATCAGCGGGTAATCCTGCTTTTACTGCACCGTCCACCATCGCGGCATGAATCGCAGCAGAGCTGTGAAAGCTCTCTGATCCGCCGCGCAAAATGACTGCATTGCCGGACTTAAGGCACAAAGCCCCCGCATCCGCCGTCACATTTGGACGGCTTTCGTAAATCACGCCAATCACACCCAAAGGCGTGCGCACACGGCGTATGTTAAGACCAGATGGCATATCCCATTGCGCAAGCTCTTCACCGACAGGATCTTTTTGTTCGGCAACCGCACGCAAGCCATCGACAATGCCCTGAATACGATCCTCATCGAGCATCAAGCGGTCCATCATCGCATCAGACAAACCTTTGTCGCGACCATATTCCAGATCGAGCTTGTTCGCTTTAATGATCGCGTCACGTGTCGCCCAAACCGCTTGTGCGGCACCAATCAAGGCTGCATGCTTTCGCTCCGCGCTCGCGCTGGCAAGCTCCAACGATGCTGCTTTTGCACGGGCACCTATGTCAGCCATCAAGGCCGGAATGCTATCAAAATCTTTCATATCGGCCTCCATCTATAGCGCCATATCATCTCTGTGAATAAGGGCTGCACGCCCGGCATAGCCAAGCAATTCTTCAATCTCACCGCTTTGATGCCCTTTGATCGCGCACGCCTCTGTACTGCTGTACCGGCTCAACCCATAGCCCAAAACATGCCCGTCGGGTCCTTCGATTGCAACGCTATCGCCGCGATCGAACACACCGCTGACATCGGTCACCCCTGCAGGCAATAAGCTTTTCCCAGAGGCCAAGGCTTTAGCAGCCCCCCCATCAAGACGCACGACACCTTGCGGTTTCATCGCGAAAATCCAAGCCTTGCGTGCAGCATGTGGATCAAGCTGCGCTTTGAACCAAGTTGCGTTCGCGCCATTTTCCAAAGCGGTAATGGGCCGTAAAACAGACCCTTCCGTAATCGCCATTGCGCACCCCGCAAGCGTCGCGGTTTTCGCTGCCATCACTTTGGTTTTCATGCCACCTTTGGACAAGGAAGAGGTCGCATCACCAGCCATATCTTCGATCTCAGGAGAGATCAGCTCGACCTCAGCGATATGTTGCGCTGAGGGATCAAGCGAAGGGTTCGCCGTATAAAGCCCATCCACATCAGAGAGCAAAACAAGCCGGTCCGCCCCTATCGTCACAGCCACCTGCGCCGCCAAGCGATCATTGTCGCCAAAGCGAATTTCATCTGTAGCAACAGTATCGTTCTCGTTCACAATTGGTACGGCACCGAGGCCCAAAAGCTGTTCAAGCGTTGCTCTTGTGTTCAAATAGCGCCGCCGATTGGCGCTGTCCTCAAGCGTAACAAGCACTTGCGCCGCAGTTATTCCAAACGGGGCTAAAACTTCCTCATAGGCGCGGGCAAGCCTGATCTGGCCGACCGCAGCAGCCGCTTGGCTTTGCTCTAAGGGCAGCGCAGTGTTTGGCAACTTCAGCGCGCCGCGCCCCAAAGCGATAGAGCCCGAAGACACTAAAACAACGTCACAACCACGCGCGCGCAACATTGCGACGTCCTGCGCCAAGCCTTGTAACCACGCCGCACGCAAGGTGCCGTTCTCGACCAAAAGTGCGGAACCAATCTTGATAACAATGCGTTTGGCGTCGCTTAGGGTTGCCACGGCACATCCTCTTGCTCACCAATTTGGGCGCGCAATCGGTCATCATCAATCTGCACACGCAGGGCGCGCAAGACGTCAGTTGTGCCAAGCTTCGCAGCCCCTGACATCTCCATGACCGGCCCGCCGCACGCCTCTTCCAACGCGGCTTTCGCAGCTGCGCATGCATCGTCATCAAGTGCGTCAACTTTGTTCAACACAGTGACACGGTTCTTAAACGCAAGATCGCCGCCATAAGCCTCAAGCTCACCAATGATGGTATTGTAATCTTCCGCCACCGTTTCAGACGTCCCATCCACAAGATGCAACAAGACGGCACATCGCTCAACGTGGCCAAGAAAGCGCACACCAAGGCCAATACCCTCATGCGCACCCTCAATCAGTCCCGGAATATCTGCGACGACAAATTCGATACCATCGACACCAACGACACCCAAATTCGGATGCAATGTGGTAAACGGATAGTCCGCAATCTTCGGACGTGCGTTTGAAGTGGCCGCCAGAAATGTCGATTTACCTGCGTTGGGCAAACCCAACAAACCTACATCAGCGATCAGTTTCAGACGCAGCCAAATCGTGCGCTCAACCCCTTCTTGACCCGGATTTGCACGGCGTGGCGCTTGGTTGGTTGAGGATTTGAAATGCAGGTTTCCAAATCCACCATTACCGCCCTTGGCGATCAACACCCGTTGACCCAGCTCAGTCATATCCGCGATGACCGTCTCTTGATCTTCATCCAGAACTTCTGTGCCTACAGGAACGCGCAAAATAATATCGTCGCCGTCCTTGCCCGTGCGCCCCTGCCCCATTCCAGGCTGGCCGCTTTTGGCAAAGAAGTGCTGCTGGTAGCGAAAGTCGATCAACGTGTTGAGACCATCGACTGTTTCGACCCAGACCGAGCCGCCGCCGCCGCCATCGCCCCCATTTGGGCCACCGTATTCGATGAATTTTTCACGTCGAAAGCTTACAGCCCCGCCGCCACCGCCGCCGGAGCGAATATAGACTTTGGCAAGATCGAGGAATTTCATGTCAGTGCTTTCTACAAATTCAAAGGCGGTTTACGCCCTAAGTTCAACTTGCGCAAATAGGTCCATATAGGAACTGTGGCGTCGCGCTAAGATTATTCATACTTTCGCTCCTCCGAACAAAACAAACAGGACGGATGCCACAGTGAGCGCTGCAAGTGTCCACATCAAATAAGCTTCAGCACGCGTGCCAGCGACAGTTTGCGCGATCTTGTGACCAGCAAATGTCCAAATCGGGTGCAAGACGATCTGACACGCAAGCAAACAAGCCGCGATAACCGCAGTCGCATAAAGCGTCGATGTGCCAGGCTCGACAAAGGCCGTGAAGCCCCCCACAATCATCGCCCAAGCTTTCGGGTTAAGCGGATGTACAATCAGACCAGCAGCAAAACCGGGCGCTTTGGCAGCACTTTGATCAGTATTAAGGCGCAGATTAGCCACCTTCCAAGCGAGCCAAATGATATAGGCCGCAGAGATATATTTGAGCGCGTTAAAGAGCAACGGCACCGCTGCGATGATCTCCATCAGGCCAAACCCGATGGGCCAAATTATGAGCTGCTTTCCCAAAGCGACGCCAGCCACAAAAGGCAGCGCAGCCTTAAAGCCATAGCGCGCACCTGTGGCCATTAGCGCCATATTCGCAGGCCCGGGCGTGCCCACTTGCGAGGCGGCGAAAATGAGGAAAGCTCCTGCTGCGACTGACATCAGATAGCACCACGTCGCTGTTGTGAATTATTTCTTTGTAATCTGATGGTTAAGCCAGAAGCATCACGTGCTGCACGAAGATATATTAACTCTCGCATACGACACTGCTCCATCGCTTTAGGTGATCTAAAATAGAAAAAGGGACCGACGTTTCCGCCGATCCCTTGAATGTCTTACGTATTCAGAAACGGCTTATTCAGCGGCCTCCGCCACTGGGAGAACCGAAACAAACGTGCGGCCTTTAAGGCCCTTGTGGAACTTAACCGCGCCGTCAGTCACAGCAAAGATCGTGTGATCTTTACCAAGGCCAACGCCCTCGCCTGGCCAGAACTTTGTGCCACGCTGACGAATGATGATATTTCCTGCGATCGCCGCTTGGCCACCGTAGAGTTTTACACCGAGGCGGCGACCAGCTGAGTCGCGACCGTTACGGGATGAACCACCTGCTTTTTTATGTGCCATGGGGTCGTGCTCCTCTTATTCTGCTGCGAACTGAGTTGCTTGCGCAATCCAGTCGTCACGTTCGATGCGGCCTTTGAAAGACAGACGATCATCCATATAGGAGATCTCTGCTGGGCCCCATGCTGCGATTTGGTCGAAGTGGAAAACACCGATTTCGTGCAATACACCTTCGAGCTTTGGGCCAACGCCGCTGATCTTTTTCAGATCATCAGGCTGACCGCCGCGTGCTTCTTTCAAAAGGTTCGTTGGCTCTACGCCTGCAACCTCAGCTGCTGGAGCCGCCTCTGCTTTAGGAGCAGCGGCTTTCTTTGCAGGTGCTTCTTTCTTAGGCGCTGCGGCTTTTTTCGGAGCGGCCTTCGCTGCGACTGCGGCAACAGCCACACCTGCAACAGAACCTGCGCCAACAGCTGCTTTAACACCAGACTTGTCACCACCGGACGCAAGGATGTCACCAATACGTACCAAAGTCAGCTTTTGACGGTGACCCTTAGTGCGCTGGGAGCCGTGCTTACGACGGCGCTTGACGAAATTGATAACTTTTTCGCCTTTGATCTGGTCCACGACCTCGGCCTGAACAGCAGCGCCGTTAACCATAGGTGCGCCTACGACAGTCTTGTCGCCGCCCAGCATCAGAATTTCGTTGAATTGTACGGTTTCACCCGCATCTGCAGCCAGCTTTTCCACCCGGAGCATATCGCCCGACTGTACTTTGTATTGCTTGCCGCCGGTTTTCATTACCGCGAACATGTCGTCTTCCTTGTTATCCCGCGTCTTTGGGGTCCCGCTAGGCGGCGTTTGCGAGGTTGCCCTCACCCGTAAACAGCGCGCACATCCTGTGCGTCATTACTATAGCACCCAAACGGGAATCCCCGTGCAGGTTCGCGGCTTATGCGGGCTTGGGGTTTCAGTGTCAAGCGTTTGCTTGGGCTGCCTCCACCTCAAGATCAAAGACCATGATCCCATCCGCCCCGCCAACGCAAAGCGTACAAAGCTGAGCGCCCAGTTCTTTGTGGATTGGATGCTCGGCATACTGTTCTAGCGCATGGCGATCTGTGAAACGAATGACGAAGCCAACTGCAAATTGCGGCGATTTCGCTTCAAAATCCCTATTCGGTCCGTGCTCAAAGGAAAGCACCCCATCGATACGCTTGCACAGCGTGTCCAGTTCTTGAAAAACCGCAGTGACTGCATTGCTCTGAACACCGCTACGCAGGTTGCAATAAACTGAGTGCAGGATCATCAGCGCGCTTTAGTCCGCAGCGCGGCTCTTGTCCTCTATCGCCGCCGCAATCGATTCCGTGCGTGCCGCGATTTCAGCAAGCGTGTCTGTGACCTGTGGCGGCACAACTGGCACTTCTACACGCTCCGGTGCCGGTGCTGGTTTATTCTGCAAGGCGGTGAGTTCGGCTTGGACCGCACTTAGCTGTTCTTCAACGCTGCTTACTTTGTCTTCCATTGCTGCCGTTTTATCCGCAAGCATCAAACCTGCCATAAGCAACATACGCGGTTCTGGAATACGCCCAATCTGACTTGCAAGCGCCTGTGCTTCGGTATCGAGCATTTTTGCGGCAGAGTGTAGATAACTCTCTTCCCCCTCTTGGCATGACACTTCGAAATTGCGCCCACCGATGGAAATCGTGACCTCAGGCATCAGAGCCCTCCTCTTCATCAGCAGATTTCGCAGCCTCTTGGGCTGCGCGTTTTACCAGTGGATCAAGGGCCGCGAGAACAGCATCGGCTTGCGCCATTTCCACCGCGCGTGTTGCCCGCAGTGTTTCAAGCTCGGCAAGCATTGCTTTGTTAATAAGGTGCGGCTCACTCAACCCGTCTTGCATCGCATTGCGCAAGCTAAGATTGGAGGCGCGCAAATCTTCAGCGGCGCGACGCAAGCGTTGCAGATCACTGTCAAGCTTTGCGGTGGCCTTTTGCTGCTCAAGCGCTTGAATATCCATTGCGGAGGCATGACGATCCGCCGTGTCGCGCACGCTTTTCATGCGTTCCTCAAGCTGGGCATTCGCCAACTTCTCATCGCTCAGCGACTGTTTCAGTGCATCCATATCGGCTGATGCAGCTTTGAGATCGCTAAGCTCTTTTTCGAGTTCCTCAACGCGCGCCGCGGCAATGTCCAACGAATTTTGCATTTCGGCAGGATCTGGGCCCGCAGGCGCAGGGGCCTCCAAACCATCCAACCCAGTCCCAATTCGATCCAGCGCCGCTGTGATACGGCGCTCGAGCTCGGTGATATCGCTCATCGTGCTCTCCCTCGTCTGCTTCTTTTTACCGCCACGCACCAACAATAGGTTCAGGCGAATCGCTTGAGTGCGCGGCTTTTTACAACTTTAGCCAATGCTTTTGCAAAATACTCCCCCCTTTCATGCCAATCACTTAAGAGGCGCGCTTGATCTTTGCCCCTAGCTTGGTATGCAACGCGCAAACTTACTCCGCCTCTCACAAAGGACGACCCTTTTGGATATTGCAGCTCTCCGCTCCGCCAACCCTGATCACTGGAACAAAGCAGCCGCCATCCGCGCGCTGACTTTGGACGCAATCCACGCCGCCAATTCTGGCCACTCTGGGATGCCGATGGGCATGGCGGATGTCGCGACTGTGCTCTTTGAAAAGCACATGAAGTTTGACGCAAGCGTGCCACTTTGGGCCGACCGCGATCGCTTCATCCTCTCTGCAGGTCACGGCTCTATGCTGCTTTACTCCTTGCTCTATCTTGTGGGCGATGCGCAAATCACTTTGGATCAGATCAAAAACTTCCGTCAAAAGGGTGCGCTTACAGCGGGTCACCCCGAAAACTTTCTTGCCGATGCGATTGAGACTACGACAGGCCCATTGGGGCAAGGCATTGCCAATTCTGTCGGTTTCGCGATGGCCGAAGAAATCCAGCGCGCGCGCTACGGCAAAAAAATCGTCGATCACAACACGTATGTTATCGCTGGCGATGGCTGCTTGATGGAAGGTGTGTCGCAAGAGGCCATCGGTCTTGCGGGGCGTCATGAGCTTGGCAAGCTGATCGTGCTTTGGGACAACAACAACATCACCATCGACGGCACTGTTGAGCTTTCTGATCGCACAGATCAAGTCATGCGTTTCAAAGCGTCCGGCTGGCATGTTCAAGAGATTGACGGCCATAACCCCGAAGAAATCGATGCCGCTTTGAGTGCAGCAAAGAAGTCCAAGAAACCGTCGATGATCGCGTGCAAGACACATATCGCTCTGGGTCACGCGGCACAGGACACATCCAAAGGCCACGGCGCTTTGACCGATGATGCACAGATGGCAGAGGCCAAAGCACTCTACGGTTGGACGTCAGGTCCATTTGAAGTGCCGGCAGACATCAAATCCGCATGGGAAGCGATTGGATCACGCGGCGCCTCCGAGCACGCGGCATGGAAAGAGCGTTTCGCATCTATTTCGGGCAATAAGCAGGCAGAGTTTAACCGCGCCTATGCACTGGATGCGCCAAAGAAACTTTCGGCAACGATCAAAGCGTTCAAAAAGCAAATGAGCGAGAGCGCACCGAAAGTGGCAACGCGCAAGTCCTCTGAAATGACGTTGCAGGTTGTTAACCCGATCATGCAGGAAACGGTTGGTGGCTCTGCGGACCTTACTGGATCCAACAACACCAAGACCGGTGATATGGGCGTGTTCGACACGGACAATCGCGCGGGCCGCTACATATATTGGGGTATCCGCGAGCACGGCATGTCCTCTGCGATGAACGGCATGGCATTGCACGGCGGTATTCGCCCCTACGGCGGTACATTCATGTGCTTCACCGACTATGCACGCCCTGCAATGCGTTTGGCGGCTCTGATGAAAGTCCCGACTGTTTTCGTTATGACACATGACAGCATCGGTCTGGGCGAAGATGGCCCGACACACCAACCAATTGAGCATTTGGCAATTTCGCGCGCGACGCCCAATACCTATGTGTTCCGTCCCGCAGATACTGTCGAAACGGCCGAGTCTTGGGAAGTTGCGTTAAGCAGCAAAGAAACACCATCCGTTCTGGCCTTGTCGCGCCAAAACCTACCTACGGTACGACTTGAGCACAAAACAAAGAACCTGACCGCCCAAGGAGGTTATGTTCTGGCTGATGCTGAGGGCAAACGCCAGGCGATCTTGATGGCAACTGGCTCCGAGGTTGAAATTGCACTGCAAGCGCGTGAGTTGCTGCAAGCAGAAGGCATTGGCACACGCGTTGTCTCCATGCCGTGCTGGGAGCTGTTTGAAGAGCAGGACGAAAGCTACCGCAAGCGCGTTCTTCCAGGTGGCCCTGTGCGCGTTGCGATTGAAGCGGGCATTCGTTTTGGCTGGGATCGTTGGCTCTTTGGTGAGCGTGGCAAGCGTGAGAAATCAGCCTTTGTCGGCATGCATGGTTTTGGTGCGTCTGCCCCAGCGGATGAGCTTTACAGCCATTTCGAAATCACGCCTGAAGCGACTGTTGCTTCTGTCAAAAAGCTTTTGGGCCTCTAAGCGAAATGTAGGGTGCGTGATATCACGCACCCTACCCTTGCCACCTTATGAAACCCTTTGAAATCTTCTGCGCCTGCCCGCCAGGACTAGAACCCTACCTCCACGCAGAAGCGCTGGAGGCCGGTTTCAAAGGTGCACAAATGACTGCTGGCGGCATCACATTCTATGGCCTTTGGCCCAATGTGATGCGCGCCAATCTGTGTTTACGCGGTGCCACGAAAGTGCTTGCGCGTTTCGCTAACTTCCGAAGCTTCAACCTCAGTCAACTTGAAAAGCAGACCCGTTCGCTAGACTGGGCGGAGCTGTTGATTCAGGGCAGCGATGTGCGCATTGATGTAACAACGCGCAAGTCGAAGATTTATCACGCTGGTGCCGCAAAAGAACGGGTCGAAAAAGCCTTGCGCGAACGTCTAGGTGCCGCCGATCTCTCTGACGATCCCATCAAGATAATGCTTCGGATCGAAGATAACATGTGCACTTTCTCCGTGGATACCTCTGGAGCGCCACTTCACCAACGTGGCCACAAAGAAGCGGTTGGCAAAGCCCCTATGCGTGAAACACTCGCCGCGCTTTTCTTGCGCGCAAGCAGCTACACAGGTCACGAACCAGTGCTCGATCCAATGTGCGGCTCCGGGACTTTTCCACTTGAAGCCGCAGAGATCGCAACAGGCCTTCTTCCCGGTCGCTCACGCAGCTTTGCGTTTGAACGCCTCGCAACCTTTATGCCAGATCGCTGGGCAAAGCTGCGGTCTACGACACTTGAAACACGCGCGACACCGCAGTTTTACGGCTCAGATCGCAATGCCGGTGCCATCGACAACGCCATCGGAAACGCCAAACGCGCTGGCATCTCGGATATATGCAATTTCAGCCATGCCTCCATCAGCGATCTTCAGCGCCCAACTGGTGCCCCGGGCCTTGTGATTTTAAACCCACCCTACGGCGCGCGCATTGGCGACAAGAAACAACTTTTCGCGCTTTATGGCGCACTCGGAACCACACTCAAAAGCCGCTTTACAGGCTGGCGCATTGCCATCATCACAACGGACACATCACTCGCGCGCACATGCGGTCTACCTTTTTCAGAAACCAGCGCTCCTATTCCTCACGGCGGACTAAAGGTGCGCTTGCATCAAACTGCAGCACTTAAATAAGCACATCAGATAGCCTTCATTTTTCCAATAAACTCTGGGGGTCTGCGGGCGAGCCCCCAGTCGGTCCGATCATGAAATGATTGGAAAACTAGACTTTCTACAACGAATCACAGTTCGGGATACCGCGCGCGTGTTATCGCAATCGTAGACTGCGTACCTCCAAACGTTAGCGCCACCATGTGCAAACCGACCAAGTTTATCGCTAACACATTGCCAATATTCGGCTTTTCCTTTGGCCCCTGTCTGAGCGGCTCGCTATACAGGCCCTAACACGAGCGCACTCAGGAGACTTTCATGACCGTAACAATTGGCATCAACGGCTTTGGCCGCATCGGACGCTCCACACTCGCATATATTGCCGAGGCAGCGCGCAATGATGTTCAAGTTGTTAAGGTCAACGCAACTGGTCCGATTGAAACCAGTGCACATTTGCTACGCTACGACAGTGTGCATGGCCGCTTTCCCGGCGACGTCAAAGTATCTGGCAACACGATGGATCTTGGCCGTGGCCCGATGGAGATGTTTTCAACCTACGACCCGTCCGAACTTGATTGGTCCGGTTGCGACGTTGTGCTTGAATGTACAGGCAAGTTTAACGATGGCGACAAAGCCAAAGTTCACCTAGAGCGCGGTGCAAAAGCCGTGCTAATCTCCGCGCCTGCTAAGAATGTGGAACGCACAATCGTGTTCGGTGTAAACCACCGTGATATGCGCGAAGGCGACAAGATGATTTCAAACGGGTCTTGCACCACCAATTGTCTCGCCCCTCTTGCCAAGGTTCTTGATGAGGGCATCGGCATCGAGCGCGGCATCATGACCACCATCCATTCCTACACGGGCGATCAGCCAATGCTCGATCGTCGTCATGCAGACCTCTACCGCGCGCGCGCAGCTGCGATGGCAATGATCCCGACCTCGACGGGTGCTGCGAAAGCTCTGGGCGAAGTGCTCCCAAATCTGAAAGGGAAACTGGACGGCACAGCCATGCGCGTCCCAACACCCAATGTCTCTGCCGTCGATCTCACGTTTGAAGCAAAACGCGATGTGACTGTTGAAGAGGTCAATGCAATCGTAGAACAAGCCGCAGCAGGCCACATGGGTGCCGTGCTTTCATATGATCCGGAACCAAAGGTTTCTGTTGATTTCAATCACACAACGCACAGCAGCATCTTTGCACCTGATCAAACAAAGGTTGTCGGGGGCCGCACAGTGCGCGTTCTTGCGTGGTACGATAATGAATGGGGCTTCTCTGCGCGTATGGCCGATGTAGCTGCGACTTTGGGGCGCTTGAACCAATAAATTCATGCTAATTGCAAAGCCACTTACCCCTTTTCGCAAAATGCGACCTTGGGGTTTTGTGGCTTGGCAAAAGCGCTGCACTGACGCATCTTGCACACAAGCAAGAAAGCAGAGCATTAAATGTCTAACACACTCGCGATCATTCTAGGGTTACTTATAACCGTCGCTATTGTGGCTGATGTTATCCTAACAGGCTCAACGAATATCATTTTCTTGGCCAAAAAATTCACCGATATGACCGAGTGGCTCGCCTTCTGGCGTTAAGCAGCAGTGTTCTTTGCTGCCGCTCTTGACTTTTTCTTCGGTTTGTCATTGTTAGCGCTAACTTAGTCGATCTTGCAAATGATGAGGATGTGGACATGGCAGTAAAAGTAGCAATCAACGGATTTGGTCGTATCGGCCGCAACATTTTGCGCGCGATCATTGAAAGTGGCCGCACAGACATCGAAGTCATTGCGATCAATGACTTAGGCCCTGTGGAAACCAATGCACACCTTTTGCAATTCGATAGTGTTCATGGGCGTTTTCCTGCAACCGTCACGCACGATGACACGTCCATCGACGTCGGTCGTGGCCCGATTGCTGTAACGGCAATTCGCAACCCCGCCGATCTGCCATGGGCTGATGTTGATATTGTCATGGAATGCACGGGCGTCTTTACCGACAAAGAAAAAGCCAAAGTACATTTGGAAAACGGCGCAAGCCGCGTTCTCGTCTCTGCGCCGTCTAAAGGGGCTGACAAAACAATCGTTTACGGCGTGAATAGTGACACGCTTACGGCAGATGATCTGATCGTCTCCAACGCCTCTTGCACCACAAACTGCCTCGCGCCTGTGGCGTATGCGCTCAACAACGCGTTCGGCATCAAGCGCGGCTTTATGACGACGGTTCACAGCTACACAGGCGATCAGCCAACGCTCGATACGATGCACAAAGATCTCTATCGCGCGCGTGCTGCTGCGATGAGCATGATCCCCACGTCGACAGGAGCTGCCAAAGCCGTTGGCCTAGTTTTGCCGGAACTTGAAGGCAAACTTGACGGGGTAGCCATCCGCGTCCCCACACCAAACGTCTCCGCTGTAGATCTGACCTTTGAAACAGCGCGCGATGTGACTGCTGAAGAGATCAACCAAGCCATCAAAAACGTGGCCGAGGGAGCGCTAAAAGGCGTCTTGGAATACAATGAGCGCAAGCTCGTTTCCATGGATTTCAACCATGATCCGCACAGCTCGATTTTCGCGTCAGATCAAACAAAGGTAATGGACGGCAACATGTGCCGTATCCTCGCTTGGTATGACAACGAATGGGGCTTTTCGAACCGCATGGCCGACACCGCAGTCGCGATGGCGAAATTCCTGTAAAACTTGCTGATGCGGTACGGTTTTGAAAAGCCGTACCTCTACCGCTTGTAAAGGATTGGAAACCAATCCTCGCGCAGCTTTTGACCTGCCACCATATCATGACCCGGGAACGGCGGAGACGTCGGCCCTGGGCGGTCCACATATCGCGCATCATCGCCTAACAGACGCAATGAAAATGCTCGCCTGCGCTGACTTGTTTCATTGCCCCGCGCCCCGTGTAAGATGGAATAATTGAACGCCACGGCGTCCCCCGGCTCCATTTCGTATTCGCGCACAATCATACCCTCAGCGTCAGGATCAGGCACTGGCATGTAAGCATCCTCATCAGGATAAAAACTTGTCTCGGACAACCACCGCGTGGGCAAAACTGGTTTTTCCCATAGGTGAGACCCCGCGACACAGCGCAAAGATGCGTCTGTTACAGGATCAAGTGGGGACCAAAAGCTCACCGTTTGCTGCCCTTGCACGAAATAATAGGGCCCATCCGTGTGCCACGGCGTTGGCTTGGACGTTCCCGGCTCTTTCACAAGCACATGATCATGAAAAAGCTGCACAGTCTTTGAGCGCATCAAATCAGCAGCAACTTCTGCGGCATCACTGTGGCGCGCGACGTCCTCAAACTCCGCAATACGCGACCAATTGCAATAGTCATCGAAAAAGCGGCCACCCTCGCCTTCTTTAAGATTTTCCGCAGCATACGGCCCCGGCTCATCTATGTTACGCTGAACCCCTTTGCGCAGGGTTTCCACATGATTAGCAAAAAGCCCTTTGATCAGCACAACACCGTCGCGCTGATAGCTTTCAACCAGTTCTTCTGTCACCAAAGCATGCATATTCTGTCCTATCTTTGTGCCATACGCTCCGCCAATTCGAGCATGCGCATGGAAAAACCCCATTCATTGTCGTACCAGCCAAACACGCGCAACAACCCACCGACAGAGACCGAAATTTCTGGCCCCACCAGCACGAGCGACTCCGGCCGCATGCGCAAATCAGAAGACACCAGCGGCTGCTCTGTCCAGCCTAACACGCCACTGGCAGCTTGCGATTTCAAATGATCCCGCACCATTTGCGCCGTCACACTGGCGCGCGTTTGCACTGTTAAATCAATTGCGGAAACACTTGCGGTCGGCACTCTGATCGCGCGCGCTTCGATCCGCCCTGCCAAGTGCGGCAACACCTCATCCGTTAAACGCTGCGCACTTGTGGTCGTCGGCACCATCGATAATGCAGCAGCGCGGCTACGCGCAAAGTCAGCACCCGGTTTGTCCACGGTTGGCTGACTTCCAGTATAACAATGGATCGTGGTCATATGGCCGCTCTCGACCCCATAGGCTTCATCTAGAACACGCAACAACGGCGCAAGCGCATTGGTCGTACAAGACGCGTTTGAGACGATGTTGGCATGCCCGAGCTCTTCGTCATTTGCGCCAATAACAATGGTCTTATCTGCCGTCTCAGACGGTCCAGAAATCAGGACCGATCTTGCCCCTGCATCCAATCCGCGGGTCGCGATTGCACGGTTGCCCGCAAGTCCAGTGCATTCCAGCACAACATCAACCGATGATAGATCAAGCTTGCTCAAATCAGTCTCATGATGAAACGGGATCGTATCACCGTCGAGCTCCAAAATGCCATCAGAATGCTTGACCACGCCATTATAACGCCCAAAAACGCTATCATATTCAAAGAGATAGGCACAAACATCAAGCGACTGAATGTCGTTGACCAAGACCAGTTCAAAGGGAAGATCTTGCGCTCTGAGAATTCTCAAGATCGAGCGGCCAATGCGACCAAAGCCATTAAGTGCAATACGTGTTTTTGTTTGTGTCATGACAAAAGGTTTGCCGCAAACCTCATAGGTTTCCAAGCAAACAATTGTACCAATTCAACACCTTGCTCGGCTCAACTTGGCAAAGTCCGTCGCAAACAGTCGTGCAATGTCGCGCGTGAACAGGAAACACGCTAACGACTAAGGCGACGCTGAGTTGTGAATAATCGGAAAGTTAGCATGCATTTTGGCCTGAGCGAAGAACAGAATATGATCGTTGATACGGTCCGTAGTTTTGTTGAAAATGAAATCTATCCTTTTGAAACCGAGGTTGAGCAAACAGGTCAAGTGCCACATGAACTTGGTGAAGCACTAAAGCAAAAGGTAGTTGATTTGGGCTTTTACGCCTGCAATTTTCCTGAAGAGGTTGGCGGCGCAGGCCTGTCCCACCTTGATTTTACACTTGTCGAACGTGAGCTTGGCCGCGGCTCTATGGCACTTACGCATTTCTTCGGTCGGCCACAGAATATCTTAATGGCCTGCGAAGGCGATCAGCGTGAGCGTTATCTTTTGCCTGCCGTACGCGGCGAAAAAATGGACGCGCTCGCTATGACAGAACCTGAGGCTGGATCAGATGTGCGCGGGATGAAATGCAGTGCTGTGCGCTCTGGCGGGGATTGGGTTATTAATGGTTCAAAACACTTCATTTCAGGTGGCGAACACGCTGATTTCTTTATCGTTTTTGTAGCGACTGGCGAAGACCAAACCCCTAAGGGGCCGAAAAAACGGATCACAGCATTTCTTGTAGATCGCGGAACACCTGGCTTTGAAGCACGTGAGGGGTACAAATCAGTCTCGCACCGCGGCTACAAGAATTACGTGCTGGACTTCACCGATTGCCGCCTTCCCGATGCGCAAGTTTTGGGAGAAGTCGATGGTGGGTTCGCCGTGATGAATGAATGGTTGTATGCGACCCGATTGACTGTCGCCGCCTTTAGTGTCGGACGCGCGCGTCGTTGTTTTGAATATGCTTTGAATTATGCTGCTGAGCGAAAGCAATTCGGTCAACAAATTAGCAAATTCCAAGGCGTAAGCTTTCAAATCGCCGATATGGTCACTGAAATCGATGCCGCTGATTGGCTCACCTTGTCCGGGGCATGGCGTCTTGATCAAGGCTTACCCGCGAACCGCGAAATTGCGAGCGCGAAGCTATACGCCACCGAAATGTTGGCGCGTGTCACCGATACGACGCTGCAAATTCACGGCGGTATGGGCCTTATGGATGACTACCCGATAGAACGCTTCTGGCGTGATGCGCGGGTTGAGCGGATTTGGGATGGTACCAGTGAAATCCAACGCCATATCATCAGTCGCGACTTGTTCCGCCCTCTTGGCGCATAATCCATGACGCGTAAGTCACTTGAGCGATTGTTAAGACCAAAGTCCGTAGCGGTCATCGGTGGTGGCGCTTGGTGTCGCAATGTTATCAAGACCTGTCACACGATTGGCTTTGATGGCGCGATCTGGCCTGTACATCCGAGCAAATCAACTGTTGAAGGCCTTAAAGCCTACGCAAGCATCGAAGACCTTCCCGACGCGCCTGACGCTAGCTTTATCGGCGTTAATCGAAATGCAAGCATTGACGTTTTGACCTCTCTTTCCGAGCGCCGCGCAGGAGGCGCTGTTTGTTTTGCGTCCGGATTTGCAGAAGCAACAGCCGAACTCGAAGATGGGGCAGACCTTCAAGCAAGGCTACTGAACGCAGCAGCGGATATGCCGTTCTTAGGGCCAAATTGTTACGGCTTTCTTAACTACCTGGATGGATGTGCACTTTGGCCCGATCAACATGGCTGCCAACGCGTTCAAAGCGGTGTTGCAATCATTACGCAAAGCTCGAACATTGCAATCAATTTAACAATGCAGAACCGTGCGGTACCGCTCGCTTACATCGTCACTGCGGGCAATCAAGCACAGGTTGATCTGTGCGAAATTGGCATGGCATTATTGAAAGATCCGCGCGTAACCTGCCTTGGCCTTCATATTGAAGGTATAAATAATATCAGATCATTAGAGAAGTTATCTAATCTATCGTGTGAACTAAAAAAGCCGATCTGTATCCTAAAGGTAGGCAAGTCAGATCAAGCGCAACTCGCCTCTGTTTCACACACGGCGTCACTTGCTGGAAACCATACGGGTGCCAGTGCATTGATTAACCGCTTAGGCTGCGCTCAAGTCGATGATTTAAGCACATTTTTAGAAGTTTTAAAAATTTGGCACGTTGCAGGCCCTTTAACGTCTCACGAAATCGCATCAGCATCATGTTCAGGTGGAGAAGCGAGTTTAATGGCCGATCTAGGCAGCGCATTCGGGTTGCGCTTTCCAGAGTTGAGCGGAACGCAGATATCGCGCTTACGCACGACCCTTGGCCCTAAGGTCGCGCTTGCGAACCCATTGGATTATCATACTTATATCTGGCCTGACAAAAACCTGATGCAACAAACATTCGACGCATTGTTCGATACTGATATCGAGATTGGCCTTGTAGTTTTGGACTTTCCACGCGCCGACCGCTGCGACATTTCAGATTGGGAATGTGCGCTTGAGGCGATCATCGCGTGCAGAAAAAACGCGCATACCCCTATTGGCATTGTTGGGTCACTACCAGACACAATGCCCGAAGCAATGGCACAGCAGTTGATCCGCGAAAATGTGATCCCCTTTAACGGCATGGATACCGCTTTGCGCGCCATTGCTTTAGCGCGCATTGATGAACCCAGCGCTATTCCAATCCTTGCGCCGCAAACTCCTGAAAACGTAGCAACAATCAGCGAAGCAGAGGCAAAAACAGCGCTTGCGAAATTCGGATTACGGATTCCACAGTCACTCAAAGGCAGCTCGATTAAAGACTTTCAAAAAGCAGACGGTTCGCTGCAAAAACCGTGGGTTTTGAAAGGGCTTGGCCTCGCACATAAATCTGAAAATGGCGCGGTGCGTGTTGGATTAACCAACCTCGCAGAAGTCATTGACGCTCAAAAAACTATGAACTGCGCCGAGTATCTTCTTGAAGAAATGATAGAAAACCCGATTACAGAACTGCTCATTGCCGTCACCTTGGATCCAGCTCATGGATACGTTTTAACACTTGGCGCTGGCGGCACACTGACCGAGCTGTTGCAAGACACCATGTCGCTTATTCTGCCCGTCACCGAAGCAGACGTCACCAAAGCCCTGAACAATTTGCGCTGCGCTCCAATTCTTGACGGGTATCGCGGCGCACAAGCGATCGATCGCAACGCTCTTTGGCAAGCAATCGATGCCGTACAAAACTATGTCATTGCGCATCAAGGTCAGGTGCAAGAAGTTGAAATAAATCCATTGATTTGTACGTCGACCCAAGCAATCGCGGTCGACGCACTTATCGTCCAAGGAGACGCACAATGAGCGATACCCCAGTCAAAACACATCGCGATGGCCATGTACTTGAGGTCACGCTTGATCGGCCGAAAGCAAATGCAATTGATTTGGCAACCAGTCGTATAATGGGTCAAGTATTCAGGGACTTCCGAGATGATCCTGATTTGCGTGTGGCAATTATCACAGGCGGTGGAGATAAGTTTTTCTGCCCCGGTTGGGATCTCAAAGCCGCAGCAGATGGAGACGCTGTTGACGGCGATTATGGTGTTGGTGGTTTTGGTGGTTTGCAAGAACTCCCGCATCTAAACAAACCTGTGATCGCTGCCGTGAATGGGATTTGCTGCGGCGGTGGATTGGAGCTCGCCCTGAGCGCAGATATCATTCTCGCTGCTGATCATGCGAGTTTTGCACTGCCGGAAATTCGCTCTGGCACTGTCGCTGACGCGGCAAGTATCAAGCTTCCCAAGCGGATCCCCTACCATATCGCCATGGAAATGTTGCTGACTGGCCGTTGGCTGGATGCAGATGAGGCGGCACGTTGGGGTATGATTAACCACATATATACAGCGTCTGAATTGATGTCGGAGGCCCGCAAACTCGCCCAACTGCTCGCAGCCGGTCCCCCGCTTGTCTATGCCGCGATCAAAGAAGTTGTACGCGAAGCAGAGAATGAAAAGTTTCAAGACACGCTCAACAAGATCACCAAAAGCCAGTTTAAAACTGTGGAAACTCTCTACACATCCGAAGATCAACTGGAGGGCGCGAGAGCATTTGCGGAAAAGCGTGATCCAGTTTGGAAAGGACGATAACGAGCGTCTGAGTTGAGCGCTTAAGCTGAAAATATAGCAAGCAGTTAGAGTCAGGATTCACAACAAGAAGATCATGGCAGCTGTGAAGGCAATTGCAGAGAGAAATTCCTTAGGGATCTGTCATCGCGAGTTGAGATGCTTAATCGATCTTTGAGCCTGCGGAGCATTCTCTCGATACGGTACGGTTTTTAACTGTGTTTGTCGTACATGAGGGTCTTGTCTTGGCTTCATTCGGATCAATGCCATCAGCCAGCAAGGCCTGTGCTATGTCGTGCGTTTTACAGGCACGAGCCAGACTAACCGCAGGATAGCCGCCAATGACAAGCAAACCTTCCTTGCCATCAGGTCGACATTTGAAGCGCCTGAACCTTGATCCGATTATTTTGAAAAGAACAAGCAGGCCTTCAAAGTCACGCAAGTTGTAGGGCTTATCACGTGATTTGATGTTTCGAATCTGAATGACGCGAAAAGGCGTGCTGGTGAACGCTCTTTTCCAAGTTTTCATCTTACCGCCAAATATACCCCTAATCTGGGGGGTACGGTGCTAGAGACTGTAAAACAGCAGTACAAATCATCTCAATCAAACCTTGTAACACAGGGCTTAACAGATGTTTGTGAACTATATCTAAGAGTTAAATGGTGCCCCCACACGGGCTCATAGGTTATGATAAAATACAAATAATATCTTGTAAACATTAAAAATTCTTAAAATCATTATTTCAGTTTATGTACCATATCTGGAAATTTTCTAGTACCAAATATGACCTCCTACTGAATATGAAGTTACCTGCCTCTCGCGCCTGCCCTACCCTTCCACATCCGTTGTTGTGAACCGTTGTCGCCTAGCTCACAGGTTTTCACAAACGTGCTTACCCTCGCTCAGCGGTTCTCATGACCCTATT
>NZ_CBFHVK010000009.1:0-170716 GCF_965659345.1 Planktotalea sp.
AAGTACCGTGGCTGTAGGCTAAATCCGTCTGGGGTAAGGGGGAGATCGGCCTCAGACCGATTTGTGCAACAAAGCCTGTGTGAATAATTGACTGAGAGTGGCCTTTGGAGCGTCGAATAATCGCGTGAATGCGCGCAATAAGCTCATCACGGTGAAATGGTTTGGTGAGATAGTCATCCGCGCCAAAACCGAAGCCTTTGATCTTGCTCTCTGTGTCATCAGAGCCGGACAGTATCAAAATTGGGGTGTCAATACGCGCAAGTCGCAATTGGCGGAGCACTTCATGCCCGTTCATATCCGGCAAATTTAAATCCAAAAGGATCAAATCGTAATCATAGAGTTTTGCCAGATCTATCCCTTCTTCACCAAAGGACGTTGTATATACGTTCAGGTTTGCATGGGTCAGCATCATATCGATGCTTTTGGAAGTTGTAGGATCGTCCTCGACCAAGAGTACGCGCATTGGGTTCACTCCGTTTAGCTTCTCGTCAAATGCAAATTGGGCGAAAATAGTTAACCTATCGTTACTCAAGTTAATGTTTTTATATCACAATCAACCTAAAGTTGTCTATACACCTGGGTATTCGTGGTCTTAAGTGCTTTTTCCCCATGCTTTGCAACGGCTTTGACCCATTGCGCGAATTCTTCCTCGCTCAATGAATACCGCTCCAGCGCTTCGTCTTGCGTGATCAATCCGTAACTTACGCCGCGCACCACCGCCGCTTTGCGGGAGGCCACCCACCGCCGCGTTGTTTCGGCGGGAAGGTCAGCGCGGCTCATCACATCGCCGTTTGGAAGGGTAACCGCACGCGGCCCATCGATTTTCTTGAGATACATTTGATCGCCTCTTCTCTACTTCTGGCCTTTCTGCCCCCAATCTCTTAAAGCGACGTGAACCCGCCTCTTGAGAATAGATAGGATTTGCCTATCTTTCCTTAGATTTTGGTAAGGAGTTGCCGTCATGGCGCTGGACACGTCTGAAAAATTGAACAGCCTTGGTTTCGCAAAGCCGCCCTCAGAAACGCGGGTTGTTGTGGCGATGTCCGGTGGTGTCGACAGTTCTGTTGTCGCCGCGCAGCTGGCTTCTGAGGGCTATGATGTCGTTGGCGTGACCCTACAGCTTTATGACCATGGTGCTGCTTTGGCCAAAAAAGGGGCCTGTTGTGCCGGGCTTGATATCCACGATGCACGCAGGGTTGCGGAAGAGATGGGGTTTCCGCATTACGTCCTTGATTATGAAAACGTGTTTAAAGATGCGGTGATTGATGAGTTCGCAGACAGCTATTTAGCAGGTGCAACACCAGTACCGTGCATTCGTTGCAATGAACGTGTGAAATTCAAAGACCTGTTGGAAACTGCTAAGGATCTTGAGGCTGATTGCATGGCCACCGGACATTATATCCAGCGCAAAATGGGTCCGCAAAAAGCAGAGTTGCATGCCGCCGCAGATGGCGCGCGCGATCAGAGCTATTTTCTGTTCTCGACCAAACAAGATCAGCTTGATTTTCTGCGCTTTCCGCTGGGCCACCTGCCCTCAAAAGATGCGACGCGTGAATTGGCGAGCAAATTCGGGCTAAGCGTGGCTGACAAGCCCGACAGTCAGGACATTTGTTTTGTGCCAAATGGCAACTACGCAGCTGTGATCGAAAAATTGCGCCCCGGTGCTGCGGAGCCCGGTGAGATTGTCGATGTCGAGGGCACTGTGTTGGGTCAGCACAACGGTGTTATTCACTATACCATAGGGCAACGTCGCGGACTTGGTATCGGTGGATTGGCCGATCCGCTTTACGTTGTGCGCCTTGATGTGGACACCAAACAGGTGATCGTTGGTCCCAAAGAGCTATTGAGCACGCGAACTATTCCGGTACGTGAAATCAATTGGCTTGGGGATGCGCCGCTGATGTCACAAGAAGAATGGCATGTTCTGGTACGTGTGCGCTCCACCCGCCCGCCAAAGCCAGCGATTATTCGCCCAATGTCCGAAACGGAAGCGAGCGTTGAACTGCTCACACCCGAAGATGGTGTGTCCCCCGGTCAAGCCTGTGTGTTTTATGACACCGACAGCACCCGCATCTTTGGTGGTGGCTGGATTTGGCGTGGGTACTAAAATGCCGACCTATTCGCTGCTAGACCTTTCCCCCATTCCACAAGGCCAGACTGCGCGCGATGCGATAGAAAATACCGTAGCGCTTGCAAAAGCCGCTGAAAAAGCGGGCTACCATCGATATTGGCTTGCTGAACATCACAACATGCCAGGCATCGCAAGCGCTGCGACGTCCATCGTTATTGCACAAGTTGCAGCGGCTACAGAAACGATGCGTGTGGGCGCTGGCGGCATTATGCTGCCCAATCACGCGCCTTTGGTCATTGCAGAACAATTTGGCACGCTCGCGACACTCTACCCTGATCGCATTGATCTTGGCCTTGGACGCGCGCCGGGCAGTGATATGGCGACGGCCCGTGCGTTACGCCGTCACATGGCACCCGAAGACAGCTTTCCCCAAGATGTGCAGGAGTTGATCGCTTATCTCTCAGTAGATGGTGGCGGATTGTCTGTGCGCGCAGTTCCGGGCGTTGGCACACAAGTCCCAGTCTGGATCTTGGGGTCTAGCCTGTATGGCGCGCAACTGGCGGCCTATCTGGGCTTGCCATATGCGTTTGCGTCCCACTTTGCACCCGATGCGCTAGAACAGGCCTTGCACATATATCGTACGACATTTCAGCCATCTGAACATCTTGAGAAACCACATGCTACGCTTGCCGCTGGGGTCTGCGTCGCGCAAAGCGATGAAGAAGCAAAGATCTTGCGATCATCGCAAATACTCGCCTTTGCGCGCTTGCGAACGGGAGCCCCCGGTCCGCTGCCCCTGCCCGTTGAGCGTGTCGAAGATCATGTGGCACCAACGGTATTGAATCAGGTTAATCATGCATTGTCTTGCTCAGCGACAGGATCGCCAGACACAGTGCGCCAGAAACTCCAAGAAATTATTGCGCGTTATCAACCAGATGAGATCATACTGACGGGTGCCATTCATGATAACAGCGCGCGCATTCGCTCGTTTGAGATGGCCGCAGACGTGCTTAACTCTCTTTAGATAGCGCCCTCAGCGGCAATTGTGCCTTCAAGCACACACCTTCCTTACCAGTTTCCCCACTAAGGGGAAAAAAGGCTGACCCGCATCAAAACTTCATGGCACTAAGTCCCCACAGTGACCGTAAGAGTCGCTACCGAGGGCAGTATGAAACCAAAAACCGCAAAACCAGCGCTTGGCGCTTTGATCTATTTCGCGACGGCGTTCAGCCTTGCGACGTATTTCACATTTGCGGCTGTGCAAGGTGACTATGGCGTGTTTCGGCGCGCGGAAATCACGGTTGCTGCAAAAGATCTCGAGGTTCAACTGAGCCAACTCAAAGGCGAAGTAAAAGAGATGGAAAACCTCACCAAGCGTTTGTCGGACACTTACCTGGACCTTGATCTATTGGATCAACAAGCCCGTGATGTCTTGGGCCTTCTGCGCTCGGATGAGATTGTTGTACGTTAACCAATTCGTTACCAACATTATTGCACTCTGGTCAGCATCGCTTTCCTGCGCTAGACTATTGTTTAACGCTAAACCACTGTTGTTTCTGGGAGGACACACCTCATATGGCCGCGCGAAAATCGACCGCAAAATCGAATGTTTCTGCTGACGAATTGCTGAAACATTACAAAGACATGCTTCTCATCAGACGCTTTGAAGAAAAAGCCGGACAGCTTTATGGCATGGGCCTGATTGGCGGGTTTTGCCATCTCTACATCGGACAAGAAGCCGTCGTCGTCGGCCTCGAGGCAGCGGCAGAAGAAGGCGATAAGCGTATCACCTCCTATCGTGACCATGGGCATATGCTTGCTTGCGGGATGGATCCAAACGGCGTCATGGCTGAGCTGACAGGTCGTATCGACGGCTATTCCAAAGGCAAAGGCGGCTCGATGCATATGTTTAGCAAAGAGAAGCATTTCTATGGTGGTCACGGCATTGTCGCAGCGCAAGTTCCGCTTGGTGCAGGACTGGCTTTTGCGGATAAATACCAAGACAATGGACGCGTGACCTTTACTTATTTTGGTGATGGTGCCGCAAACCAAGGTCAAGTTTACGAGACCTTCAATATGGCCGCGATTTGGGACCTCCCTTGCATTTTTGTAATCGAAAACAATCAGTATGCGATGGGCACCTCTCAGAACCGCTCCACCTCCACGCCTGATCTGCATACACGCGGTGAAGCCTTTGGCATTCCTGGTGAAATTGTAGATGGCATGGATGTGATGGCCGTTAAGGAAGCTGGTGAGAGGGCCGTTAAACACTGCCGCTCTGGCAAAGGCCCCTATATTTTGGAAATCAAAACCTATCGCTATCGTGGCCACTCCATGTCGGACCCTGCGAAGTACCGCACCCGCGAAGAAGTGCAGAAAATGCGCGACGAACGTGACCCGATCGAACAAGTACGCGAGGTGTTGCTGACAGGCAAACACGCGAGCGAGGACGATCTTAAAGCGATCGACAAAGAGATCAAAAAAGTGGTGAACGCATCCGCAGAATTTGCCAAAGACAGCCCGCTTCCAGATGTGTCGGAACTCTGGACAGACATTTATGCAGAAGTGGAGGCTTAAATCATGGCTATTGAAATCCTAATGCCCGCACTTTCGCCAACGATGGAAGAAGGCACACTTGCCAAGTGGATGGTCAAAGAAGGCGACACAGTTTCGTCGGGCGACATCATTGCTGAAATCGAGACAGACAAAGCGACAATGGAGTTTGAAGCTGTCGACGAAGGTGTCATTGGCTCGATCCTCGTTCCAGAGGGCAGTGCAGGTGTTGCCGTAAACACCGCGATTGCGTTGCTGTTGGAAGACGGTGAGAGCGCGGATGATGTGGCGGCACCTGCCCCAGTCGCCGCGAGCGCGCCCAGCGTTCCAGCCGCGCCTGTTCAACACAATGACATTGACGACGAACCGCAATGGAGCGCACCTCAGCCTGATTGGCCTGAAGGCACTCAGATGAAGCAGCAAACCGTGCGCGAAGCCTTGCGTGACGCCATGTCCGAAGAAATGCGCAGCGACGACAGCGTATTTTTGATGGGTGAAGAAGTTGGCGAATACCAAGGTGCTTACAAGATATCGCAAGGTATGTTGGATGAATTTGGCACAAAGCGTATCATTGATACTCCAATCACAGAGCATGGTTTTGCAGGCATTGCTGTTGGTGCTGCCTTTGGCGGCTTGAAGCCAATCGTCGAGTTCATGACATTTAACTTCGCCATGCAAGCCATTGATCACATTATTAATTCTGCCGCAAAAACACTATACATGTCGGGCGGACAGATGGGTGCCCCTATGGTGTTCCGCGGCCCCAATGGCGCGGCTGCGCGTGTCGGCGCTCAGCATTCGCAAGACTATGCGGCGTGGTATGCACATATTCCCGGCCTAAAGGTCGTCATGCCCTACACTGCAGCGGATGCGAAAGGCTTGATGAAGTCAGCGATCCGCGATCCTAACCCAGTGATATTTTTAGAGAATGAAATTCTATATGGGCGCAGTTTTGACGTGCCTGTGCTCGATGACTTCACCGTGCCAATCGGCAAAGCACGCATTGCACGCGAGGGCGCCGATGTAACCCTTGTGAGCTTCGGGATTGGCATGAGCTACGCAATGGAAGCCGCTGAAAAACTTTCTGAAAGCGGGATTGATGCAGAGGTGATAGATCTACGATCTTTGCGGCCTATGGACACCCAAACAGTCATCGAAAGCGTCAAGAAAACCAACCGATGTGTCACAGTCGAAGAAGGGTTTCCAGTCGGAGCGATCGGCAATCACATCTCAGCAGTTTTGATGCAAGAAGCGTTCGATTATCTCGATGCCCCCGTGATCAACTGCACAGGCAAAGATGTTCCGATGCCCTACGCCGCCAATCTAGAAAAACTCGCGCTGACCACGACACAAGAAGTGATCGATGCAGTGAAAAAAGTAACATATCGTTAAGGGAGATCTAAAATGGCAATAGAAATTCTCATGCCCGCGCTGTCCCCCACGATGGAAGACGGCACACTCGCGAAATGGTTGGTGAAAGAGGGCGATACCATATCCTCAGGTGACCTTCTTGCTGAAATCGAAACCGACAAAGCCACGATGGAGTTTGAAGCCGTTGATGAAGGTGTAATCGGCAAGATCTTAGTCGAAGAAGGCACTGCAGGCGTGTTGGTGAACAGCCCTATCGCGGTGTTGCTCGAAGATGGTGAAGATGCAGCCGATGCAACGCCGTCGGCCTCCGCGCCCGCGGCAGCGCAAACACCCTCTGAACCTGCGCCGGTTGATGAGCCTGCACCTGTGCAAGCGACCAAGCATACGTCAGGTGGTAACCGCGTCTTTGCTTCACCGCTCGCTCGTCGTATCGCGGCAGATAAAGGGATTGATCTGAACACCATCGACGGAAGCGGTCCGAAAGGCCGTATCGTCAAAGCAGACGTCGAAAACGTATCTTCTGTTCCAGTTCAGAAAGCCGCATCATCAGATGCGACACCAGCACCTAAAGTTGAAACAGCAGACGTGAACCCAAGCCAGGTTGCGAAGATGTATGAAGGGCGCGAATTTACCGAAGTCCCTCTCGACGGCATGCGCAAAACGATTGCGGCACGGCTTACTGAAGCAAAACAAACGATCCCACATTTCTATCTACGACGGGATATCCATCTTGACGCCCTACTCAAGTTCCGCAGTCAGCTTAACGGCCAACTCTCTGAACGCGGCGTCAAGCTCTCCGTCAATGACTTCATCATCAAAGCATGCGCGCTTGCCCTACAAGACGTGCCAGCAGCCAACGCCGTCTGGGCTGGCGATCGCGTGTTGCAAATGAAAGCCTCTGACGTTGCTGTTGCGGTCGCGATTGAGGGTGGTCTCTTTACACCTGTCTTGCAAGATGCTGATACGAAAACACTTTCCGCTTTGTCAGCGCAGATGAAAGATCTCGCAAGCCGCGCGCGTGACCGCAAGCTGGCACCGCATGAATACATGGGCGGAAGTTTTGCAGTATCAAACCTTGGTATGATGGGTATTGAAAACTTTGATGCCGTCATCAACCCGCCACACGGTGCAATTCTTGCTGTGGGCGCTGGCGCCAAGAAACCTGTTGTGAATGCAGAGGGTGAGCTCGACGTTGCGACAGTGATGTCTGTCACACTTTCTGTGGATCACAGGGTTATTGATGGCGCGCTTGGTGCGCAATTACTCGCTGCAATCAAAGATAACCTGGAGAACCCAATTGCAATGCTCGCTTAAGCGCTCAGCATCGCATTTCATTTTTCCTATAAACTCCCGCCGCAGGCTCCGTCTGACCCTAAGAGTCAGGCGGGGTAACCCGTCATATTAACAACAAGCCTAAATCCTAAAAATTAGTTAGGCGCTGAATTTATCAATTGATGCATGGAGACGGACGGTTGATCACAGCCAGCCTCGCCAACGATCTTAGCAGGGACACCCGCGACCGTTTTACATGGCGGTACTTCCGCAAGAACTACCGATCCTGCCGCAACGCGGCTGCAGTGACCGATCTTGATGTTCCCCAGCACTTTTGCGCCAGCACCGATGAGGACGCCATCGCCAATCTTCGGATGACGATCTTCCTCTTCCTTACCCGTTCCGCCAAGCGTTACGGAATGAAGCATAGAGACGTTGTCACCAACAACGGCCGTCTCACCAATGACAATCGAATGTGCGTGGTCAATCATGATCCCTTTGCCGATACCCGCAGCAGGATGAATATCCACACCAAATATCTCAGACACACGCATTTGCACAAAATAAGCCAAGTCTTTGCGGCCTGTCCGCCACAGCCAATTCGCAATTCTGTAAGCTTGAATAGCCTGAAAGCCTTTGAAAAACACCAAAGGCTGTAGCAAGCGGTGGCACGCGGGATCACGATCAAAAATTGCCATCAAATCAGCGCGCGCAGATTCGACGATTTTTGGATCCTTGGCATAAGCTTCGTCTGCAACATCGCGCAAAATGATCTGGCTCATTTCGTTCGAATGAAGCTTCGCTGAGAAGCGATAGGACAATGCTTTTTCAAGGCTGCTATGATGCAAAACACAAGCATGCAACAACCCACCCATAAGCGGCTCATTTTGTACCGCTGTCTGAGCTTCGTGCGAAATGCGATCCCAGACCGGATCAATACTGCGAAGGGGGCCGTCAACTTGCGCCATCATGAACGCTCCTCTTAATTTGCACTATCTCTACATCAACAAACCCTCATGTCACAAATGCAAATAGGTGATACTTCACAAACATATGAGTGATAGTTTGGCGCTATGGGGTCTCTTGGCGCGCTTCCAAAAGCCCCTGAACGGCGATGCCCGCGGCAGATAACACATTGTTATCAAGATAATAGGGTATTTTTATTGCCCTGTGCCTTAAGAGCAAACTGGACATAGACCCGTCTCCATAAAACGGGTGCGCTTTGCCCGTAATCTCTACAAAGCACGCAGCGTCATAAACGCATCTTAACGCCAAGCGACACTTTTTCGCACGTTCCTTAGGTTCAAATCCAGCGCAATACTGCGCGAGATTGATCAGATCTTGAACTGTCGGTGTCAACGATTTCACCCGTTCACAGACAAGCGTGCAAACAATCCTGGACCAAAGCGTTCAGACACTTGCGCCACGCGAATTTCAAAACCGCCTATCACACCATCTTCGCTCCGCTGACTTAAAGAATAGGAGTAGCTCGCATTCTCCACCAATTCAGTACTTAAGATGCTTCCGTTGGCAACAACCTGCACCACATATTGCTCGTGCTCTTCCCCCAAAGGCACATCGCCCCAACTCCAGTCATCGCCTTCAATTCGTGTACGCCTGACCCAAGTAAAATGCATGTCTGGACCATCATCAACAACTTTCAAATGAACTGGCGCAAAGGGCCGCAATCCCACCCCTTGAAAGCTCTCGACGCGATGTTCGTAAGCTGGGTCATCATAGCCACGCGTTGCAGGGCCGATACGGTAATGCCGCTCAACACCTCGGTCAGAACGACGCAAACCGATCTGGTTTGGCATCCCATTTAACAACACGAAAACCGATCCAGTTGGCCAAGCATCCGGCACTAAACCATCCGTACCAAATTGCCCTCTTAACCGCAGGCTCAGCTCGTACGTATCTGAAGCTACCAACTCCGCTTTTTGAAACTGAAACACTTCCCAATTTCCAGCAGACCCGTCTCCAATCGCAGCCAGGTTCCCACCTGCCAGCATCGTTTCACGCGCAATACTCTCCAATTGATCGCTCGCCAGTTTTACCCGCAGCGGTGCACCACGATCCACAACTCCAAACCCACCCGAATTCAGAGGCGTCAGAGTTTCACCAATGACAGACCGTCCTTGAGTATAGGTATTGAACCCGTAATCCGCATCAACTGACGCATCATATAGAGCCACGGCAACCGGCCAAGGCGTCGCCGTTGCAGCCACATGCGGAGCATGCGCAATTTCATTCCCCGTGATGAGCGGCAAATCAAGAAAATACGCAAGTACCGGCACAGCGGGCACAAAGGGTCGAGTCGCGACAATGTCGTCAGCAAAGGGCGATGGGCGATAGATATTTGGCTCAATGCGAACAGCTTCGAGCAGTTGGCTTTCGCCTTGCTCCACACGATCAACGCGGAACTGGGTATCGCCCTGCCCGCCTTTAAGACGAACTACATCACCCGCTTTGATCGCTAGCTTGGAAGGCGGCAACGCAAAGCGGATCGCCTCTCTTGAAACACGCGCCTCACTTAACCAACGCTCTAACATCTGCCGCGCTTCTGGCCGCGTCATTGCCAATGGTAGATCAGTTGACGAAATCGCATGATTATCATCATGTGGCAACACGGTCTCTTCTACGACCACATCAAAATCTGCATCTGCCTGCACAAAACTCGCCCGCAGGCGTCCTGCAAGATCGGCACCAGAGCCGCGCACAACCTCATAGTCGCCTTTGATTTCTGAATGATTGACCAAATCACTTTCATTGATTTCAACATCGCTTTGCCTGTCACGCATTACAAAATGCAAAACACCTTCACGCTCAATCGCGTCAAACCCAAAGCGCAGCATCAACGGCTGCAGCGCACTTCTCGCTTCCAATACATCTGCAATCTGGTACCCGCGCACAACGCCGTAAAGCTTACTGGCGTCAAAACGCACCTCACCAACCCGCGCACAAATCTCCGCGACAACAGACGCAAGTGAACGCGCGCTTGTACGTCCGTTTAACCAATGCCCGCGCGTATAGTTCTCCCCATCCGACCAAAGGTCCAAACGGTTCGGAAAATGTGGATAAGGACGCGTATCCCAAGCCCATGCAAACGCACGACCCATGTCAATCATCGCACCACCATAGACTTTAGAAACCGGATTATGGGTATTGTCCTCCCAGTATTCGGTTAGCGCATGCACATATTGCATCTGCATCAACTCATCGCGCTGACCGTTGGAATAATACGGCAAGTCAGACTCAGATGACTTGGGATCAAGAAACTTATTCGGTTGATTGGTGCCTTTATCGACAGAAGCACAACCGTATTCAGTAAACCAAATTGGTTTGGACTCTGGTACCCAAGGACTTGCTACGCTTTGACGTACGCCGGCGATCCGGTCGAAGTGCGGTTTGCTCCACCAGCTCTTCAAATCTTTATAACGAAATAACCAAGGCTCATCATGTGCCCCGTCCGTTATCGGTGTTCGTATCTGCGCCGCACGCGCCTCGTCCGAATGATAATACCAATCAAACCCTTCACCGCCTTCGATATTGCTCTTGAGATAATCCAATGCATAGATTGACCCCCAAGGCGCATCCAAATGCTCTTCCCCATCGCGCCAATCCGAAAGGGGCGTGTAGTTATCTATCCCAATGAAATCGATGTTCTCGTCCGCCCAAAGCGGATCAAGATTGAAATAATGATGGCCTTTGCCATCTTGCGGCGCATAGCCGAAATACTCCGACCAATCTGCAGCGTAGCCGATCTTACAATCAGGCCCCAAAATCGTGCGAACCTCTCTTGCCAAAGAAATCAACTCAAATACAGCAGGAAAGCTGTGTGCAGTGCCTCGAATTTGCGTCAATCCGCGCATTTCAGAACCAATGCAAAACGACTCTACCCCCCCAGCGGCGGCACAAAGCGCTGCATTGTGTAAAATAAACCGCCGCAAGCGCCACTCATCTGGTCCAGAATAGCTCACGGATCCGTTTGAAACATTAAAATCACTCGCGCTTGCTGAACCAAAAAATGCGGCGACCTGCCCGCTCGCAGTTGCGCTTTCATCAGGTGAACCGTGTCGCAGCGGAGCTACAGATATAGTGATCCTTCCACGCCAAGGCAGTTTTGGCTGACTATTTGCATCACTCCACGGATCTGCCAGGCCATTACCAGCCAACTGATCCATCAACACAAACGGATAAAACATTACCGCCTGACCGCGCGATTTCAGCTCTGCAATCGCCTCAAGTACCGAATTATCTGACGGCGTTCCCCCGTAAACTGGCCGCTCATCCGCCGTCGGAACCGCCTCCGCTGAAGAACGATCAAGCCCCGCGACAGACCATTGCTGCCGATCCCCTTCTAGCGCCTTTTGCTCAACTTTCGGCCTAATTTCACAAAAATTACAGCGCAGATCATTGCCGAACCAACTTACCACAAGCGACGCCGCTTTGCAGTTCGGCAACTCCTCTTCGAGCATCTTCAAAGACGTCGCAATATCGCTGCCATAGCTTGGTGAATTCACATTAACGCTTTGCTTCTTACCCAAGCCAAGATCGTAGTAAACCGGCGTCGTCGCCAACGCAAACTCGCCCGACCCGGGCATAAGCGCGACAGCTTTGATGTCTTGTGTCATATCACTTGCGCGCACGTCCGGCACTGCTTCTCCACCGCAAACAACTTCAAAAGTGAACTGGGGAACGCGGTTTCCAAAATCAGCCAACTGTAGGTTTTCAAAAACCACATAAGCAGTGCCGCGATAGGCAGGCGTTTGGCCGCTTCCCTCCACAGCTTCAATTTTAGGATCAGGTTGTTGGGTCTTTGAGCCCGTATAAACGCGCATGTTTAAATCTACTGAACTGATCTCCACGCCATCGGCCCAAACACGTCCAATCGAAGTGATCTCACCCTCACACAATGCCACAGCAATAGAAATTATGTAGGCATAGCTCTGGGTGACAGTCGTATCGCGCATCGTCGTTGTGACAGATCCAACCTCGGCTCGCGCCCCGCCTTTAGTCCCCGATTGTTACGCCGCTTGCGTTTGGGTGCTCACCTGTGTGCCCGTCGAGGTGTAGATCCGTTCTTCAAATTCACTTGACCAAATGACTTGGCCCGCAACCCGCATGCGCCCGAAAATTTGCCCAATAGGACGTCCTTCGCCTGCCCCTGTAAGCCGGAAACGGTTCATTTGCCCTGTCTGCACGGTCTCAGAACCACCGCCAATAATGTGTTGATCCGTGCGTACTGTACGTCGGTCAATCGCGCTTCCAACCATAGCCCCTGCGAACCGCCCAATCGCAGACATAGACAGACCAAGGATAGAGCCACCAATAGAAGACCCAAGCGACGCGCCGGCCGCAGACAAAAGAATTGTAGCCATGGTTAAACTCCCAAAGGAAATGCAAAACGCGCCGCAATGCGGCGTTGCCAAGGTTGACTGAGCGGACTCTCCGTTACCGAATGACCGCTATAAGCATGAATAAAAGTTGGCTCAGACCCGGCCGTCGCACATATCCCAATATGTTTCGCGATCGCCCCTTCGCGCATGCGAAACAGCAAAACGTCGCCTGCACTCAAGGCGGCTTGACATGGCAATAAATACTGCAACGCTGCGCGCAGCAAAACCTCATCACCCTGCGGCTCTGCCCAATCTTTCGAATAGGCAGGCACGATCTCAGGCTCGGCCCCGTAAAGCGCGCGCCACACACCACGCAAAAGCCCGAGACAATCGGTCCCCACATGCTGCAGTGACGCTTGATGACGATACGGCGTACCAATCCATGCGCGCGCAGAGTCCAGAACCTTAGAAGACGGCATCACATCACTTGTCATCGACGACTTCCGCCATCGCGCGCAGGTGCCTTACTAGGATGAACCATCATCCATTCTTCTTCAGGAATGTCCGGAAACCCTCGAAAATTCAGGATATTGGAAAACTTGCTGCCACAGGTTTCAAATCGCTTGTCACAACCAGCCACCAGTCGAACAAAGTCACCTTCTTGAATATCCGCACGCAAAGGCTCCCAAAGCGTGACTTCGCGAAACTCTCCGAAGAAGCGATCCACTTTGATCGCCCCGCCTAGTCCCTCGCCTTCACCACTCAAAATATCCAAACGCCCGCGTTCGAACCAGCTCGAAGCGTAGCTATTCAATCCGCTAAACCGAAACACCCGTTCATTTCCGATCTGTGCAACAGCGCGCTCAACGGAGTATTCATCGCTCTTAATATCAACGCCACATGCGCCGTCACCTAACACCGCGCCGCAAGGCTTTTGATAAACACGACCCACAGGGCGGTTCAGCAAATCCGTCAACCCCCTCAGCTCAGCTTGAAAGGCACCACCGGCGCGACGAATTTCACCTATGTTGCCACGAAATTGGATGATGCGCTGCTCGGGCGCGCTCCAATTCACCAACCACGACGTGACTTCCGCACCATCAAAGCGTCCTGCATCGATATCACTGCCTTTGATTGCAGCGTCACTTAACGCTCCAATCGCTTCGGTATTGTCAACTGATAAGCCCGTACTTTGCTGCAAAGCCAACGCTGATAACCCGCTGTCGGGTTTGAACACGACATCTTCAAACGTCAGCGCAAGATCGTGATCCGTAAATCCAAATTTCACCTTGTCACGGCGCGTAATCAACCACGCCCGACATAACGTCGTGACACCAGTGTCCAAATGCGCCTGAAACTCCGCAGGAAGCACGCTCATAAGCGCACCTCAACCATAGGAATACTTGGCACTTCACCCGCTTGAAAACTCGCAGCAGAGGTATGAATGCGATCAGCATCAAATCGCACAGGCACGTCATATTCATAGCCTGCTGTTATTTCACGATCTTCATCCGGCGCACGTTCAAAAATCAAAACGCCGCGCGCGAGATCAACCTCAAAATGTACCCCTTCACTCAAGGGATCACCGGCAAGGCTAACCAAAACCGAACCGCTCACAGGTTTCGTTATGTTGCGCGTGTAGCTTTCCTCGCCCGAACGATACGTTTTTGTAAGCTGAAATTCCGTCGTGATGCCATTACCAAAGCCAATCGTTTGATCCCCATGGGCGACCGTTTCAGAGGGTTTGCATGATTTGAAGTCCGACCAGTCCTTCCAACGAAAGGCAAACATCTGCCCTCGGCGCGCCTCAAAGAATTTGAGCACTTCATCAACATCATCCATTGCGCGCAGGCCGACGCCCGCGTCATAGCGACGTCGTGAATGCGCCCAAGGCGTGTTGCGTTCTTCATAACCATTGCTCAACGTGACAATATCTGTGCGCCGCTCTGGGCCACCCATAGAGCCAAAACTCAAAGCCGCAGGAAATCGTATCTCGTGAAACTGCATCATTAATCCTTCCAACAAATCGTCTAACGCGCGCGCTGGGAACGGCCCAAAGCACGGCTCATCTGCGCGGCAATCTGACTTTGTGAACGGCGAAAGCCTTCTACGTCAGGCGTTGAAATATTTACAACAATCGGCGCAGATCTTGCTGCGCCACCGCTCGACTGCACACCAAGCCGCCCATCTGCACCACGCGTCAGCGGCATGATCGCTTCAGGTCCCGCCTCACCCATTAAACCCATGCCACCGCGCATCGGGAACGTCGTCGGCTCATTCACAATTCCGCCGTTTGCAAACGCCGTGACCCGCCCCTGCGTAAAGCTGCCGCCTTTTTCAAATGGCATGAGCCCGTTCATCAACGTATCAACACCGCCAGTAATCAAACTTGAGAAATGGTTGGTCACAGGCTTGATCGCTGACGTCAGCGCAGCATTCGCCATAGAGCGCCCAACGTCTTTCAAGGCATCACTCAGCTTTTGTCCGTCAAACACGACGCCCTCTAATGCGCCCCGCAGCGAACGCGATAGCGATGCATCAAGGCTTTGCACCCCCCTGCCCGTCGTCTCAAACGTCCCTTGAATGCGTTTCATCTCCGCATCAAAGGTCGAAGCCATACCAGCCGCATTTGCAAAGCTTTCCTCAAGCGCTTCAAGCTGTGTTTCCACCGAACTAGAGCTATCAAAATCACTCATTCTGAGCCTTCCTTTCTATCGAGACCGCGTTTGTCGTCTGGATAAAGCCGCAACAAATCAGACAATCGCGCACGCCCCATCGGAGCATCACCACCGCCATGACCAAGCATCACCATCAATTCCGACGGTGTCAGCGACCAAAATGTTTCTGGGCGCAAACGAAGTGTGCTCATCCCCGCGCGTATCAATTGCGGCCAATTTACAGCGCTCATGCACGGCGCTCTTCGGGCAACAAAAACGCGCGCGCCAAAAGCTGTGCCGCCACTTTTGCAGCACCCATCGGCCCACCTTTGATGTCTGCTGAAAGCAACTCGCCGCGCGCCACACTCCAGCCTCCACCGCGCAAGCCAGCCACGATCAAAGACAAGACATCGCCGCTCGAAAAAGCACCTGTTTCAAAGCGTTCCACCAAAGCCACCAACGTGTCATCGCCTAAGGTTACTTCAAGTTCAGCCAAAGCCCCCAAGGTCAACGCCATCGGGCGCTCTACCCCGTCCACAACCAATGACACACGACCGCTCCATGGATTGTCCATCAGCTGTCCGCCGTAAAGACAAGCTCGCCCGCAGAGGCCATCGACATCTCGTAAGTTGCCTCTCCGTTATGCGCGCCAGCATATTCAATCGCACTGATTTGGAATGGCCCTTGGACAATTCCGAAATCAGGAATGATCACTTGAAAATTAGGAATCTCACCATCAAAGAATATCTGTCGCGCACGTTCATCCGTCGCTTCATCGCGAAACACGCCAGAGCCAGACAAAGCCGCCGTTTTCACACCCGCACCAGACAGCAATTCGCGCCAGCCACCGGCACTGCTCAGGTTTGTGACATCGACCGTTTCGGCATTGAAACTTACGCGCGTCGCACGCAGGCCCGCCATAGTTTCAAACATGCCCGTGCCATTCACATCCACTTTAATCAGCAGATCTTTACCGTTTTGTGCACCCATGATGCTTACTCCATTCGTTCAAGAATTTCAGGATTGCAGCGTTTACGCTTCCAAACGCGCACGAAATTTTAGATCAATCTTGCGTTGCCCGGCGCTGCTGCGCTTGGCCTGACTTGCGCGAAACCAAAGCCCGACGACGCGCCCCCTTGATGGGACCAAAGCGGTGGCATCAAGCGCAGCCCAAATCGTGGCAGCCGCCTGTTTAAGCACAAGAAAACTGTTTGCTGTGCTCATGACCGAGATCGACAAATCATGTACAGCACCTGCGCCGCTTATGTCCGACGCATCCTTCACGCTTTCCTCACCAATCAACACGTAGAGATCAGGCACAGGACCCGCGGGCACAGCGTCATACACATGTGCGCCGACGATCGATGCAAGCTCACTGTCTGCGGACAAACGATCATAAACAGCGGTTTGCAAAGCATCCGATAAAAGGTCGCTCATACCGCTCTCTCCTCGACCGCATAACACACCAGATACCGCCCCATTGGCTCTGCCTCTGCGACTGCTGTGATCTGATAAATACGTGCACCTTCGCGAAACCTTTGTTCCGGACGGGGCCGCATTTCAGACCCATGCGGCATCGCGCGCACTTTGATCTTCATTGCTAGTTTTGACTTGGCAACACCCAGTCCACCGCCCTCACGACCAGAAAAACTACGCACTTCGGTCCACAATGTCCCAAGCGCAGTCCAACCCGAATGCGCGCCGCCAGCACCATCGGGAAGTTGAACACGTTCCTCCAGAACCAAAGCCCGATTTAAACAGGGCGCGCTCATCCCCGCGCACCGGCAAATAAACGCATCGGTCGATAGCGTTCGATCAAAGTCTGCACACCAAAAGGCATACAGCCACGCGTCAACGAAGTCTCATCTCGATACTCATAATAATGAGCTGCGAGCAAAAACACCGCTTGAGCCAGATCATCAGGCAAATCACTCCACTCCGGTCCAAAACCGGCTTGGAAGCGAATGCTCGCCTTCCCCCCAGACGGGATCGCACCAAAGCCACCACCGCGTGCAACTATTTTGGGACGCTGTGAATCGATCTCCAACCCGTATCTCTCGGGCGATACAATCAAATCTGCACCGTCCGCATCGCTAATTTCCAACGCCTCAATCGCGCGCACAGGCGCAATCGGCAAACCTTCAGCGCAAGGATCCCGCCAGCGTGTCACTGACCATGAAAACACACGCGAAATCAGCGCCTTGCCAGTTCGTGCTTCGACTGCGGCCAAGGCCGCTTTTAGAAAACTCTTTAAGACGGGGTCTTGCACGTCTTCTTGCGCAAATCCTGTCCCGAGACGCAAATGCGCTTTAAAGGCAGCGAGAGGCAAAACCTCATCTGGCACCGAGGCCTCTTCGATCAACATCATCGATATCTCCAAAATAGTCATACCTCCCCTTTGGCATAGGTGGGCGCGCACAGCCTGAGTTGCTCGGACGGAGGGGAGCAGCTAGACAACTCAGGGTCTCTCTGCACACGCCCAGAGGGCAAAAGACCAAGCGAAAGCTTAGCCTTTCGCATTCGCAACTCAGCGCGTTTTAGCTGGCGGCGAATTTCAAAAGTTTGATGGCTTGGAAGTCCGTCACATCGCCGCCGACACGTTTGGTTGCATAGAACAACACGTTGGGCTTGGCTGAAAACGGGTCACGAAGAACACGCAAATCAGGGCGCTCGGCAATCGTGTACCCTGCCGTGAAATCACCAAAGGCAATCGCTGGCGACCAATTCGCAATATCAGGCATATCTTCACAAATGACGACTTTGTAGCCCATCAAAAGCGATGGTTCTCCAGCTGCATAACCGTCAGACCATAAGAACCGCCCGTCACCGTCTTTCAACTTGCGAACCGCGCCGGCCGTCTTTGAATTCATGACAAACGCAGCATTCGCGCGGTAGCGCGCAGGCAATGCATAAACCAGATCGACAATTGCATCCGCGGGTGCCGCTGGGTTGAAATCACCATCTGCGTCACTCAACACATGGCCCAACTCCCCCCAGACTTCGGAACCATTCGTTGCCGTTGCATAGGTCAAGAAACCTTTGGGCTTATCAACACCGTCACCGCTAATAAACGCGGCGCTCTCAGCACGCGCAAACTTGTCCGCGATCTTGCCAGCCAGCCAGCTCTCAATGTCAAACGCACTGTCATCGAGCAAACGCTGAGACACTTTTGGCAAAGCGCTCAATTCATGCAGGGGAATGGAAATCCGGTCCACTTGCGGAGAACCTGTTTCACTTGCATCCGCCGTTTCACTTGTCCAACCGGCACCCGCATCTGTGTGGTCAACCAACACATCGTATGATGTTGATTCAACATTCACGATACTCGCCACAGCCCGCAAAGATGCCGCTCCTTTCAGCACGCTTTGCACTGTCTCAGAGGTCTGGGGATCAACCAAATATCCACCATCTGCGGCAACAGACGTAGACATCGCTTTGCCTTCCATTTCAATTCCGCGCAGCTGGTCTTCATCGCCGCTACGCACATAGGCGCCAAACGCTTTTTCATGGGGGGCCGTTTCCAACACTGCGGAAGACAAGGCCGGACGCGCCGCGCGCGCTAGTGACTTACGTTCATACATAGTTAATCGCTCTTCTTGCTGTTGAATTCGTTGCTCTGTTGCAGCTCTATGGCTCTGAAAGCCGGCTACGAAATCCGTCAAAGCGGACTTCAGTTCCTGGGCAGGAGACAAATCTTCCCCGGCCCGAGACATCATCTCAGGATCGCTCATCTCTTCGTCCTCATTAGGTGTTAGAAGTTAGTGTCCAGCGCTGCTCATCTTTTGCATCTGCGGCAACATCCCACGCAAAACGCTTGCGATATCTCGTAAACCTGCGCTGTCTTCTTCATACAGATCTCCCGATTTAGAACCTACGCGCGCACTTGCCAGCATCGGAAATGTCACCAGTGACACCTCCCAAAGTTCCAGTTCTTCAAGTTGACGCAACCCGCCGGTATCGCGCTTTGCTTTCTTTGTACGATAACCGATCGACAGACCATCGAGCGCACCTGCCACGATCAATGCCGCCGCCTCACGCCCCCGCGCGACCCCCTCAAGCAAGCGGCCCTTTACATAAAGCCCTTTGTCGTCTTCATGCACCGCATCCCACACGCCAATTGGTTCACTTGCATCATGCTGCCAGAGCATTTTCACATGCTGCCCCTGCTCCTTTAGCTTTTCCAGTGACTTGGCATATGCGCCCTTCAAAACAACGTCGCCGCCTTGATCAGAAAGCCCAAACAAAGATGCATACCCTTCAATCTCAACCCCATCGGTCACTTTCAAAGTTTCGCCAAAACGGCTAAATTTACGCTCTAGATCGCTTTCAATCTGCATATATTTCCCTTTCAAACGTTAACCAAAAGCGGCTGAACAGCCTCCGCTAAAATCACTGCAACCACGCCGTATACCGTCAGCCAAAGTCGTTTTTCCAAGCGCTCAATCAGCGTCTCGATCCGGTCCAACCGCTTGCTAATGCCTTCAAATTGCAGCGTTGCGACACGTTCATGCGCCTCTAACCGCAGCGCTGGGGCACAATCAAAAGCCTCAAACCCATACCGCTCGCTCATGTGCTCGCCTCCGCACTTAAAGGCGGTAGTCCAAGTAGCGCGCGCTTCTCATCAACTGTGAGGAAATCCGCGCTTGAAACTCGCGCCCATTGCGCATCGCGCTCAACCGCCAATGCGGCGACTTGATCCAAGTCAGGTTTCAACTCCACAGCTTCACCAGTATGCTGCGCGAGCCAGTCACCAATCTTGCCCGCCACTTTGCTCGCCAAAGGCACCACCACTTGGCGATAAAACGCACGGTTCGCTTCTTGATAATTCGCATAAGTCGCATCGCCAGGAATTCCGAGCAACATCGGCGGCACACCAAAGGCGATTGCAATCTCACGCGCCGCTGACTCTTTGGTCTTCTGAAACTCCATATCAGAGGGCGAAAACCCCATGGGTTTCCAATCCAAACCACCCTCCAACAACATTGGACGCCCCGCGTTCTTGGCACCTTGGTGATAGGCTTCCATCTCGTCTTGCAAGCGTTGGAACTGCTCAGGCCCCAGCGTGGCGTTGCCATCCTTGCCATGCACCACAATCGCACCAGAGGGTCGCGCCGCATTATCCAAAAGCGCCTTGCTCCACCGCGATGCACTATTATGAACGTCTAACGCCGTTGCCGCCGCCTGCATTGGTGACAAACCATAGTGATCATCTTGCGGATGAAAGCTCTTGATATGACAGACAGAAGGAACGTCACCGCTCACATCAAACCGATGCTTTCGTGCGCCAACAGCGTACTCATATGCAACAGGCCAGCCATCAGTACCGGGAACAACTTTCATCCGATCAGAGCGCAACACATGCATCTCAAAGGGCGCCCCGCCTTCACTCGTGACCGCTTCCACATATGCGTCGCCAGACAGCAAAAGCTGCCCAAACAAAGCTTCAAAAAACTCAGCCCGCCCTTGTGATCCATTCGGCGTAGCGACAAGCTGCAAAAACGCATGTTTCTCATAACGTTGCTGATGATTTTGCAAGACTAACGGCACGGATGCGGCAGCCTCTGCAATCAGTTTCACAGCCCGAAATCCAACAGGATTGCCCGCAAAACCAGATCGTGTCAGCGACACCGTATCGCGCGCAGACCATGCAACACGCCCTGCGCCGTGATAGGCAATCACAGGTCCCGCAGCACTTGCTTTACTCTCAATCGCGCCAGCCTCTTCGCTGCGCCTTTTGAAAAAATCGAATGCCATTTGCTTTCCTCTTCGCACAGCTGTCTTGATCGTGGCCCATCACGTCAGGCCACGTCAGTCGCTTCATGTTCAGTAACGTCAAGCGCTCTAGAGCGAGCGTATCTGCGGCCTACGCCAGGACTGCGTTGGCTTAATCATCAAATCAAACAAGGCCCAAACCAGCGCATCCACGCGATCTGGTGATCCTTTTCCGTCATAGCCCTGCGCTGTCATCAAGCACATCTGATCTTCTAAAGCACCCAAACCACGCATATGCGTCACACGCCCTTGCTCATAAAGCGCGGCCACCGGCTCTGCCCGTGCAACCTTGCCCTTTGAGGCATGCACCGCAGTGATCGGCATGATCGGATCAACCTGACGAATTACTGAACTCACCATATCTCCACCTTGGTTCACTTCGACCACCAATCGCTCTGCCTCCCAGCGTTGCATTGCATCGGTCGCTGCTTGCGCCCAAGTATTTGGCGATGCGCCTTGTACGCTTGCATCTTCCAAAATCACCGCTTTCCAGTCTTGCGGCGGGCCTTTACAGATAACACCAGCAACAATAATTCCACACTCATCAGCCCCTGACTTCGATCCAGCCGGTGGATCAACCGCAACAACGATGCGATCAAGGTCTGGAGATATGTTTACCCTATTGGCCTCTAACAAAGCGCTACTCCACAGTGCGCCCTCTGCGTCTTCAAGCAACAGACCCTCTAACTCCTGCCGTCCTAACCGCGTTCCTGCATAACGGCGCTCGACCTCTTCCAAAAAACCGCTCGCCAAATTCGCTCTATTGGCTTGAGTGGCCGCATGGGTCACGACGGAACTCGGCGATGCGATCAAATCCTTCAACACGCCAACCGTGCGCGGTGTCGTCGTCACACAGACCCTCGGATCATCCCCGAGACGAAGCGCGAACTGCAACATATCCCATGCATCTTGGCCACGTTTCCACTTGGCCAATTCGTCAACCCAAGCTCCGTCGAATTGCGGACCACGCAAACCTTCAGGATCATGCGCCGAGAAAACTTGTGCCACCGCACCATTGGGCCAAAGCAACCGTTTCCGGCTCGCTTGCCACTCTGGTCTTCGGTCAGGCGGTGAACATGCGAGTATGCCGCTCTCGCCAAAAATCATGACATCGCGCGTCTGATCAATTGTCTCACCGATCAATGCAATGCGCGTACACTTGCCTTTATCCGTTGGAGCAGCGCCCTCCACTTGCGCACGCACCCACTCAGCGCCCGCAGGTGTCTTTCCCGCACCACGACCGCCCATAACGATCCAAGCGCGCCAATCACCATCAGGGGGCAACTGGTGCTCCATTGCCCAGAACTCGAATAAAAAAGGGAGAGCCAAAAGCTCCCCCTCTTCTAACTCATCTAGGAAGGCATCCCGGACAACCTTGCCGGCGGAGGCGATCCAATCTGCCCCCAATCGTGTTCCGTGCTTCGGCCAAATCAAGGGTGCTTCCATGTGCGCAATCTCTGCCACCTCTTTCTTGTTCGTACTTTTCAAGACGCAACTCCATTTCATGAGCAATTTTCAACCAGTCCCGAATGTCCCCAAGGGTTTTGTTCGCTTCGGATTTTGGTCCAATAGTCCCTGCATCAACCTTCGCTGTTAGCTGATTTAACGCCACAATGGCGCGCACCAGTTGCGCTTTGGCTGATGTTTGTAGCTCAGATAACTCCTGAGCTGACACGCGTGGAGGTGTGTGTGTCATACATATTTACTCCTCATGCGAGTTTCCTCCGCACGAGAAAAATGAAAAACGGCCCCGAGTTCTTCACTCAAGGCCGATTCGCCACTTCTCCTAGCATGTCACAACTTATAGGCGAGACCGTTCACAAAGTCAAGCAAAACCCGATTTGCCGTTTACCTTAACCGTCCGGTATCATTAACAAAAAGTTAATTTCCAGATGCCCGTGACACTCTAATTGTTCGCCCGCTCTGCTTCAATCTGACGCCACCTTGCGACATTAGTATTGTGCTCTGCCAATGTGACCGCAAACGCGTGACCACCCGTACCGTCCGCCACAAAGAAGATGTATGGGGTCTCATCAGGGTCCACTGCAGCACGTAAACTCGCCAGTCCCGGATTTGCAATCGGCGTTGGCGGCAAGCCGTCGATTACATAGGTGTTCCAAGGCGTTTCACGACGCAATTCACTTTGACGCAAGCCACGACCAAGCACGCCTTGGCCTCGCGTAACGCCGTAAATCACTGTCGGGTCCGTCTGCAGCTTCATGCCTTGGTTCAAACGATTGGTGAACACAGACGCTACTTGACGACGTTCCTCCGCAACGCCCGTTTCCTTTTCAATGATCGACGCAAGCGTCAACATCTCTTCAGGGCTGTTGAGCGGCACATCATCTCGTCGCTGCCCCCAAACTTCTGCAATCCGTCGTTGCTGCGCATCAAGCATCCGCTGGATCAATTGCGCGCGCGTATCATTCGCTGAAATCTCGTAACTGTCTGGCGCCAGCATTCCTTCAGCGGGCACCTCAGCCACATCACCACTTAGCAGATCCACCGACTTTAACTCTTCGACCACCTGCCAGCTTGTCACGCCTTCTGCCAAAGCAACACGATAACGCGTGTCTGCCTCGCCGCGCACGCGCGTGTATTCCTCTGGAGCCTCTTCCTCTTTTGGATTGAAGCTCGCCTTTTCAACAAACCGGTTCGAACTTGGATCAAGCTCACGCACCTGCACCGTTGCCCGTGTCACACCGATCCGGTAAACAACTTCTGTTCCACAAGAACTCGCACCACCACGCGTGATAATGCTTACGATCTCTTCCATCGACGCATTCTCAGGTACCAAGAAGCTGCCCGCTTTCAATTGGTTCGTCTTATCCTCATAATCCGCACCAATGCGAAACACAGAGGGGCTCGAAATAGCCCCTTGCTCAGCCAAATTGTCGCTGACACGACTCATCGTAGACCCACGATCGACTTTCAAACAGATTGCCTGCGCAAGTGGACCCTCGCCGCGATATTGTCCTTGGCCCCAGAGGATAGCACCCGCTAGCAAGAAAAGCGCTACGATAAGAAATGTCACCGCGTTAGACGCAATGTGCCGCCACATTTAGCTGACCTTTCCGAACAACACGCTTGCGTTCGTGCCGCCAAACCCAAAGGAATTGCTCAAAGCCACATTGATTTCGCGTTTCACGGGCGCGTTGGGTGCCAAATCAACCGCCGTCTCAACTGCTGGATTATCAAGGTTAATCGTCGGTGGTGCCACCTGATCGCGGATCGCAAGGATCGAGAAAATCGCCTCAATCGCGCCAGCTGCACCAAGCAAATGCCCAGTCATCGACTTGGTCGAGGACATCGTCACTTGGCTTGCATGTTCGCCCATCATCCGCTCAACCGCCCCAAGCTCGATAGTGTCGGCCATCGTCGACGTTCCGTGGGCGTTAATATAGTCGATGTCTTTGGGCTCAAGTCCCGCTTTCGCGAGTGCAGCGCGCATAGAGCGTTCGCCACCTTCCCCACTCTCACTTGGGGCTGTAATGTGATATGCATCACCAGACAAACCATAACCAATCACTTCCGCGTAAATCTTCGCACCGCGCGCTTTGGCGTGCTCGTACTCTTCCAGTACAACCACACCAGCACCTTCGCCCATGACAAACCCATCACGGTCATTGTCATATGGTCGGCTTGCTTTGGTCGGATCATCTCCGCACTTTGTGCTGAGTGCCTTACACGCGTTGAAACCGGCAATACCAATCTCTGAAATAGACGCTTCAGCACCACCCGCGATCATCACATCCGCATCGGACGTCATGATCAGACGCGCCGCATCACCAATGGCGTGCGCCCCCGTCGAACACGCAGTTACAACAGCATGGTTAGGACCTTTAAAGCCATAACGAATACCCACCTGTCCCGAAATCAAATTGATCAACGCACCTGGAATGAAGAACGGCGAAACCCGCCGAGGACCACGTTCGTGGATCAAAATAGCCGTTTCCGCGATGGAGTTGAGACCACCGATGCCAGAACCAATCATGACACCCGTACGTAATTTGTCTTCTTCATCCTCAGGCATCCAGCCCGCATCCTGAACCGCTTGCTCAGCCGCAGCGATACCATACAAAATGAAGTCATCGACCTTACGACGCTCTTTTGGTGCCATCCAGTCATCTGCGTTGAACGTCCCGTCTGTGCCATCACCAAGCGGCACTTCGCAGGCGTATTTGGTGGTCACTCGAGACGCATCAAACCGCGTGATCGGACCCGCGCCAGACTTGCCGTCTAAGATACGGCTCCAAGTTTCCTCGACACCGCTAGCCAGCGGCGTAACCAATCCAAGACCTGTGACAACTACTCGGCGCATAAGACTGCCCTCTTTATATAGCATTCGCGTTGCATACACTTACCTTGGGTAGGGGGATGGGGGCAAGAGGATGCGCAAAGCTCCGCTTGAAAATGAAAACCCTTTGCAAAGGGTTTTTCCAAGTCTTTTTGCAAAAAGACTTAAACCTGTACAAAAAACAAAAAACGCCCCCTGCTTTTCAGCAAGAGGCGCTTTCAATTCTAAATCTCAAATAGCTTACGCCGCTTCAGAGATGAACTTTACCGCGTCGCCAAAGGACTGGATGTTCTCAGCTGCGTCATCAGGGATCTCGATGCCGAACTCTTCTTCAAACGCCATGACCAGCTCAACTGTGTCGAGGCTGTCTGCGCCCAGATCGTCGATGAAGGATGCACCTTCAACAACTTTATCTTCTTCCACACCAAGGTGCTCAACTACGATCTTCTTAACACGATCTGATACGTCGCTCATCTCGAAATCCTTATATCTTGGGCCATCGACCCGTTGGTGCCTGTCCCCAGCGGGGCACTTGATATTGCCCCAAAGGGCCAACGATGCGCCGCCTATAACACACGCGACGCACAAGGCAAACACAATCGCTTGCCCTTAGGTAATCCGTTTATAGCATCGCCATGCCACCATTCACATGCAACGTTGCCCCCGTCATATAAGACGCCTCATTGCTTGCAAGATAGATCACAGCAGCGGCAATTTCATTCGGCGTGCCCATGCGCCCCGCAGGAACCTGCCCCAAGATAGCAGCCTTTTGGTCATCGTTAAGCTTGTCCGTCATCGCGGTTTCGATGAACCCCGGCGCAATCGCATTTACAGTGATTCCGCGAGTCGCTACTTCATAGGCCATCGATTTGCCCATCGCGATCATACCGGCTTTGGACGCCGCGTAGTTCGCTTGACCCGGATTGCCCGTCGCCCCGACAATGCTCGAAATATTCACGATCCGGCCCCAACGTGCCTTCATCATGCCGCGCATCACACCTTTGCAAAGCTTCATCGTCGCAGTCAGGTTCACATTGAGAACAGACTGCCATTCATCATCAGACATGCGCATGAAAAGATTGTCGCGTGTGATGCCAGCATTGTTAACCAAGATATCAACGCTGCCCATCGCCTCTGTTGCCTGTTTGGGCAATTCCGCAACGGCGTCCAGATCAGATAGGTTACAAGGCAGAACATAAGCACGCTTACCAAGCTCGGCCGCCAAGGCCTCTAACGGCTCAACGCGCGTACCCGACAAACCGACGCTCGCGCCCGCATCGTGCATAGCACGCGCAATATCAGCACCAATTCCGCCCGACGCACCTGTGATCAGCGCGTTCTTTCCTGTCAAATCGAACATAAGAGTGTCCTTCTTTCTGCGCACCTTCGCGAGAAAGAAGGCGGCGTTAGTTTGTCTCTAAAACGTTGCCAACATTGGCACTCACGATTCCCATAGCGCCAATCTCAGCAATTGTCATCGCCCGAGGACGGCGCCGTTGCCCAAATTCTTGCGCAAAGCGCGCATATCCATCACCGCCCACCATTTCAGTGGCGAACGCTTTATGTGCTTCAAAATCCTGACCTGATTTCACAGCAATGACGGCACCATCTTCCATAGTGCGCTGTGTGCCACCAATAAACGCATCCACTGCACCGCCGCTGATCACGCTATCATTGCGCAAATGCGTGCTAAATCCCGCTTCGCGCACCGCACGGCCAAAGGCGAGCGTTTCTGGGCTACCCGCAACACCATCTGCTTCAAGCATCACCAAACGGCGCGCATCAGGATTAGCCTCGCGCACCGATGCAAAACCAACTGCGGTGTCTTCATTGATGGAACCGGACAGAAAGATCGTGTCACCCTCAGGCAAAAACGCAGTCATATTGGTTTGCGGTACCGGTGCTTCACGCACAACAAAACCTTCGCGCGCCACAGGAACCGGTTCCGAGCGGCGAAACATGCCGCACCCAGACAAACTCACAGCTGACAATCCTAACAAAAATGCGCGCTTATTCATTATTACCACCCTTATAAAATTGCCTCACGCGCAGCGTGGCTGCACTTTGATTAATTCTCAACGTCAAAATTGGCGACACTGTGTTTCCATTGTGCAGCAATAATGAAGCTATACTGCTTTCGGTCAATCTATGCCGATCATGCAAAATTTTCGGCAAAACGCCGCCGAAACTATGCCGTTCCTTGTGCGACCAGAGTTTTCACACCCTCGCCCAGCTTTCGGCAAAATTCAATTATAGCGTGTTCGCAATACTTCATACGCGAATTTACTTTATGATTGAGGCCACCAGATGATTCAACAACAGATCGAAAGCTTCACACGCTCCCTGACCAATCTTGCCAGTGAGTATTCTGATCCCTCAATCGTGTTGCAACATATTCCTGTGTTGAAGAATAATCTGATGTTTCAACAGAATCCTGAATACATCTTTTATGGTGTAAGCGGAATTGTTGTCGCTCTTTTCGCGCTCAAGAAACTGAAACAACGCCGCAAAGCCGCGGTAAAGAACGTTGGCCTCTTTATGCCGACACCCTATGTTGGCGAAGCAGATCACGCGCATACCAATGAAACAGCGCCTGCAAGCTTCGAACAGAGCCCCCTACTGGATCAAGCGAGCGAGTTTACTTCGATGATCCCAGACCCAGTTGTAACACCAGATGTTCAGCAACAAAACGAAGCTTCAGAACAGCCTGCGACGCGCACGCCTGCACAACAACTTCAAGACGTCAGCGCTATTTCTTTCAGTTCACGCCCTGCCCTGACACCCGATGAAGCACGCACGCGCGTCCTCGTTCAATCTGTGCTTAATGAATTCGGCGCAGGCTATATGATCATGGCGCGCACTGCGCTGAGCGCCCTTTTACAACCAAGCGCAGATGCTGTCGGCGCAGAACGCGCACATGGACTACGCGCCATTCAGGATAAATTTGTAGATTTCGGCGTGTTTGATCGCACAGGCCGATGCCTTCTCGCACTGGACGTATCAAGCACAGTGTCGGCCCAAGCGGGCATCGGACAAGACAAAGCCATTGTGCAGCAAGCCATTGCAAAAGCCAACATCCCACTGGCGGTGATAAGCATGCAAGATACGCCATCGGACATTCGCAAAAAGATCGCGCCACATCTGTCAGCAACAGCACGCGTCCCTCAGAACGCCAGTTTAGATACGCCAAGAGTACCGCGAGCGGAGCGGCCAAAGCGCCCCGTGCGCCCTGTCAGGCCAGCACACGCGGCCGCAATCGCTGCAGAATGAATAGCTAAAGCGCTTAACGCTCTAGCTTTGCGATGTCCTCAGGCGTTCCGACAGCGCTGCAAGTAATGGAACGTTCGATCCGACGGATCATACCAGCAAGCGCTTTGCCTGCGCCGACTTCCCAAATGGTGTCGACCCCTTGTGCGGCCATGTAACCCACGCTTTCGCGCCAGCGCACAGAACCTGTCACTTGCTCAATCAACAACTTTCGGATCAAATCAGGATCGCTCACAGCTTCAGCGCGCACATTCGCCACGACTGGCACCGCAGGCGCATTAATCGTGACTGCATTCAATGCCTCTGACATTACACGCGCTGCTGGCTCCATCAAAGCACAGTGAAATGGTGCGCTGACAGGCAACATCACTGCGCGCTTGGCACCTTTTTCTTTCGCAATCACCAAAGCGCGCTCTACCGCACCAAGATGACCAGACACCACAACCTGCCCCGGATCATTGTCATTCGCTGCTTGGCAGACTTCGCCTTGCGCGGCTTCGCTCGCGACGGCTTGTGCCGCTTCAAAGTCTAAGCCAAGCAAGGCCGCCATTGCACCAACGCCTACGGGCACGGCTTCTTGCATTGCTTTGCCACGCGTACGCAACAATCGCGCTGTGTCCGAAATGCTCAGCGCACCAGACGCTGCAAGCGCGGAATACTCGCCAAGCGAATGGCCGGCCACAAAAGAGGCATCAGTGATCGCCACACCTTCTGCTTCCAGCGCGCGTAACGCGGCCAAAGACATCGCCATAAGCGCGGGCTGCGCGTTTTGCGTCAGCGTCAGCTCATCCTGCTCGCCTTCCCAGATCAACGCACTCAGCTTTTCACCCAAAGCATCGTCAACTTCATCAAACACGGCCTTCGCGGCGGGATACGTCTCTGCCAGCGCTTTGCCCATACCGATGGATTGCGCCCCTTGACCCGGGAATACAAAGGCTTTGATCATCTTACGTCTCCTGAAATTAGCTTCTTGCGCTCTAAACCCACAGTGCTTGCACCGCAAGTCTGCCTGCATTTTTGCACATCAATTGTTTTATTAAAAAGACTGCGGCCCTAGGTTGTTCACTGTAAAGTCGAATAAAGCGCGCGCGCTGCGCGTTATGTATTTGTATTATATGACATTGGAGCCCCATATGTCCGCCTCAAACACTGCCCGCAGCTATGGCTCGGTCACTAAAACCTTTCATTGGCTTACCGTCCTTTTGATCCTGACAGCCATCCCTTTGGGCATCATCGCGAATGGTCTACCATATGACACGAGCGAAGCCCTGGCTTTCAAAGCTTTCTTGTTCTCAATGCACAAAACTGTCGGGATCACTGCCTTTTTCTTAGCACTTGCGCGCATCGTTTGGGCGCTGAGCCAACCCAAACCCGCAGGATTGCATCCTGAGCGTCGCGCAGAGAGTTTTCTAGCAGAACTCGTTCATTGGCTCCTTTATGGATCGTTGCTGTTGGTTCCAATCACCGGTTGGATTCATCATGCCTCCACAGCTGGTTTCGCGCCAATCTGGTGGCCCTTTGGCCAAAACCTACCGCTTGTCCCAAAAAGCGAAACACTCGCGGCTCTTACTGCAGGCCTGCACATCGTCTTTGAACGCGTCCTAGTCGTGTCGATCCTTTTGCATGTTATTGGCGCACTCAAGCATCACTTCATTGATAAAGACGACACGCTGCGCCGGATGCTGCCTGGCAAAACCGAAGCAGGCACCCCGCATGCCTCGAACAAAACAGTGCCACTCGTTGCCGCAGTTGTTGTTTGGTTCGGTGCGATGGGCATTGGCTCTGCTCTCGGTATATACAACAGCCACAGCGAAATCGCCCCCGTAGCGGAGCTTGAAGAGGTCCAAAGCGATTGGACCGTGAATAGCGGCACCTTGGCCTTGAGCATCACACAATTCGGCTCAGAAGTGAGCGGCAGCTTTGAAGATTGGACTGCTGATATCACCTACGCAGAGCAAGAAGGTCCCGGATCACATGGGTCTGTCACTGCGATTATCTCGATCGGTTCTTTGACCCTGGGGTCTGTCACTGGGCAAGCCTTAGGCCCTGACTTCTTCAATGCCGAAGCGCATCCAACCGCAGAGTTTAACGCGGAGCTCATGTTCCAAGCAGATGGATACACCGCTGAGGGCACGCTGAGCATTCGTGGCAATGCAGTGCCTGTTGTGATGCCCTTTGATCTGAGCGTCGATGGTAACGAAGCGACGATGAGCGGTCGTCTGACACTTGATCGTCGCGACTTTAAGATAGGCGACAACATGCCTGACGAAAGCTCGCTCGCCTTTGGAGTGGCGGTGAACATCGATCTTACGGCGACGCGTAGTCCATAATCCAAAGACCCCAACGCAAATACAAAAAGGCCGCTGATCTTCTCAGCGGCCTTTGTCTTTTAATAAAGCTTTGAAAACTTACTCAGCTTTTGCAGCTTCAATAGAAATCATGACTTTGACTTCGTCGCTTACTGCTGGTGCAAATGCTCCCAAGCCATAGTCAGAGCGCAGCAATGTTGTTGTTGCATCGAAACCTGCCCAAGCTTTACCCGCCATCGGGTGCTGGCCGACTTTGTTCAAAACCGCGTCAAGCACGACTGATTTTGTAACGTCGTTCAACGTAAGATCACCCGTGATTTTGGCCGTGCTGTCGCCAGTGACTTCGATACCTGTGGATGTGAAGGAAATCATTTCATCGTCGGATGCGTCGAAAAAGTCTGGTGACATGAAGTGACCAAGGCGCTGTTCCCAGCCAGTGATCATCGACTTTGCTGGCATAGATACTGTCACAGACGATGCGGACGGATCTTCTTGATCGAACATGATCTCGCCTTCAAAACCGGAGAACATGCCGTATGTCGTGGAAAAGCCGATGTGATCATATGTGAACACGATCTGGCTGTGGCTCGCGTCGAGCATATATTTTTCAGGTGCGGCGTAAGCGCTTGTACCAGCAAGGGCGACTGCGGCGGCAAATAGAACTGATTTCATGAGACAACTCCTTATTTGAAAGATGTCCCACTATGTAGCCCGCCGCCATAGGCGCGCAACTCATCGCCGATCAACAGATCGTGTGCGCAAATGAACACAAAGCGCGCGAATAAAATCCCGTGTTAGTCCGTTGAACGTGGCATTAACGCGACAATACAGCAGAAACATAGGATCGCTGTGAAGCCAGTTTTCAGCAAAAGCACTTCAGCAATCTCATTTGCGCTGGGCAAAAGCCATAGGCCAATCGCAGCAAATCCAAAAACAAGTCCAAAGAAACGGCGCACCAAACGTTCCGACAAAAGCGGACCTACTTCGCGTTGCTTTGGGTCTTTGACCAGCGGTTTGATCATTGTGTGTTCAGAAATATAAGTCATGGGTTAATCCCTTGGTTTTTAAACTGCTCCCGTTCAACTTCGATGGTTAATGCGTTTGAAATACGGCACACCAAAGACAGTTTCATGACTCGTGTCACCAACCCTTGCGCCCTTCCCCCATCCCAGCTAAACGAGCCAAAGCTTTCCGCAGGACGTTTTCACTGCGCAGTCTCTCGTGACCGGGGCGCGGAAAGTTTAATGCTCTGGTCTTTGAAATGCGCCGATACATGAATGGAGCACACATGCCTTTATATGAGCATGTCATGATTGCGCGTCAGGACTTGTCCAACACGCAAGCAGAAGGCCTTATCGAACACTTTGGCACAGTCCTCGCGGACAACGGCGGCAAGCTGGTTGATCACGAGTATTGGGGCGTCAAAACGATGGCTTACAAAATCAACAAGAACCGGAAAGGCCACTATGCCTTTTTGCGCTCTGACGCGCCTGCACCAGCTGTGCAGGAAATGGAGCGTCTGATGCGTTTGCATGAAGATGTCATGCGCGTTCTGACGATCAAAGTGGATGAGCATGCTGAATTGCCATCCGTCCAGATGCAAAAACGCGAAGAGCGCGGCGAACGCCGTGAGCGTCGCTAATTTAACCTGAAGAAAGGATCCTAAACCATGGCTGCAAAACCATTTTTCCGCCGTCGTAAAGTGTGCCCCTTCTCAGGCGAGAATGCACCAAAGATCGACTACAAAGACACACGTTTGCTTCAGCGCTACATCTCTGAGCGTGGCAAAATCGTGCCGTCCCGTATCACCGCAGTATCTGCGAAAAAGCAGCGTGAATTGGCTCGTGCCATCAAACGCGCCCGCTTCCTCGCGCTTCTGCCATACGCTGTGAAATAAGAGGAGAACGAACATGAAAGTTATCCTTCTTGAGCGCGTCGCAAAACTCGGCCAAATGGGCGATGTTGTAGACGTTAAAGCAGGTTACGCACGTAACTTCTTGCTGCCACAGAACAAAGGCCTGTCCGCATCCCAAGCGAACATTGCAAGCTTCGAAGCGCGCAAAGCGCAGCTTGAAGCGAACAATCTGGAAACCAAAAAAGAAGCCGAAGAAATGGCATCTCGCTTGGATGGTCAGAAGTTCGTTGTGATTCGCCAAGCGTCTGATGCTGGCTACCTCTACGGCTCTGTCACAACACGTGACGCAGCTGATGCTGCAACAGATGGCGGCTTCTCAGTTGATCGCAAGCAGGTCATCCTGCAAGCGCCCATCAAAGAGCTTGGCCTTCACGCAGTTACAGTACGTCTGCACCCAGAGGTTGATGCCGAAATCGTCATGAACGTTGCACGTTCTACCGAAGAAGCAGAGCTTCAGGCCTCCGGTAAATCCATCCAAGAACTCGCGGCAGAGGAAGAAGCAGCAGCTGATTTCGAAATCGCAGAACTCTTCGACGATATCGGTTCCGCAGCAATGGACGACGATGACGCAGCGCCAGCGGCGCCCGAAGCCGCGGCTGATCAAGCTGACGAAACGTAAACCGTATCATCAACAATGTTTTGACAGGGCCGCGATTTTTTTTCGCGGCCTTGTTTTTGTTTGAAATAATTAAATAATTATCTGCACGCATGAGCCTTATTCCGCCTAAATCGAGCGTAAATCGGATCACAGCCTTAACCACATAACTCACAAGAGCTTGCAACTAGGAGCTTTTTCGGTCCATATGACGTTAAGGTAACTTACGTCAACGCTTTGGGCAAAAGAACCAAGCAAGCAAGGTGAATAGAATGAGTAACGTGGATGTGTTAATTGGGGCCAGAATTAAGGGTCGCCGCATCGCATTAAAAATTTCACAGACAAGACTTGCGGAGGCCGTGGGCGTTCGGTTTCAACAGGTTCAGAAGTATGAATCAGGAGCCAACCGCGTGAGCGCGTCCCGGCTTTTGCTCATTGCAGAAACGCTCGGCGTTCCAATCGCATACTTCTTCCAAGGCCTCGATAGTACGACGACCAGAGATGATACCCCGTCCTCAGAAGGCGCTCGTTCAACTACGCCGATGAATGCATTAAGCGACGCGCGTGTATCGGAGATACTCGCTCTAGTTGAGACACTTCCGACTGAACAACAGATGGCCGTTCTGGCCTTCTTGCGTACTCTTTCTAAGACGTCTGAAACAGAGACGGCGTAATCTTCCAGAACATCGCCACAGCGATTGCTTTGGAACGTATAACGTGAGACCATCCAAAGGCTTGGTAAAAAGCTTTTGGATGAGTAATTCTTTGGAAATTCTAGATTTAGCGACTTTGGAAAAGACGGAGGCAGGATTCACATCCTTCCTGCACGATTTGTGCGAAAAATTGGAATTGGACTACGCCACCTATTGCTCAGTCAACACAGTGTCAGATCAAGTTATTGGCTTCACGACATATGACGATGAGTGGAAAAGACACTACGCTGAGCAACGATTTCAAAACATAGATCCGACATTGCATTTATCGATGCGCTCCATCGCGCCGGTAGACTGGCAACGTCTTAGCGCGCACAAAGATTTTGGCCGTGTCTTTGAACATGCGCGCGATTTCAAGATCAAGGATCAAGGTTTAAGCATCCCAATCCACGGCCCGTATGGTGAAATCGGACTAATAAGTGTGACGCGCGATTGCTCATTAAGCACTTGGGAAAAACTACGCAAAAACGTGATTGCAGAGCTTCAAGCAACCGCAGTGTCCCTTCATGATACTGTGATGCAATCCGATACGCTTGGATACGTTCTTAGGCGGCCGCAGCTTTCATCGCGCGAGTGTGAAATTTTACAATGGACCGCTGCGGGGAAAAGCCAAATGGATATTGGTGACATCCTGTCCATCTCCTCACGTACTGTGGAGGTCCACCTAAGATCCGCGCGTTCGAAGCTTTTTGCGCTCAGCACCGCGCAAGCTGTTGGGCGTGCTATCGGAATGGGCTTTATTCACCCCAAATAAAGTCAGTCCGCTCTAGGTATCTTTGACGTCTTCCCCCCGTTCACAACCTAGCAAAATCAGCCTCTCGCATGACGGCTACGGGATTCCCCTAATAGCGCCTTATGCTGCAATGGTTAATAAGTTGTTAGGAATTAGGGGAATTCAAAAACATGATCATATCTATCGATGGTATCAACGCGCACCATTTTCAAAACATTCTGAGCCAAACCTACAAATTGCGCGCGCGCGTCTTTCAAGACCGGCTCGGCTGGGACGTGAATGTTGAAGACGGCATGGAAACCGACATGTTTGATACGCTCAACCCAACGACCTTGGTCAGCATCGACGCGTCGGGTAACGTTGTAGGCTCTATGCGCATTTTGCAGACGACTGGCCCAAATATGCTTGCGGACGTCTTTTATGCGATCCTTCAGGGTGAACCTGCGCCGCGTAGCCCACTTATTTGGGAAGCAACGCGTTTATGCGTTGATACTGATCGCTTGAGTGCAACGGGCAGTCCGCGCGCGCAGAATTCTATCAGCTATGTCACGTCTGAAATCATGGTGGCTGCGTGTGAGTACGCAATGGAAGCTGGTGTCACTGATGCAGTCGCCGTGATTGACCCGTTGATGAACCGTGTCTTAAAACGTTCTGGCAATGCGCCATATGACTATCTTGGCAAGCCGACACCGATGGGCAAAGTCACTGCGATGGCTGGACTTTTGGATTGCAACAAAGAGCGCGTAGATCGCCTGCGTGATCGGTCCGGCATGTATGACGATGTCTTTCTTAACGAGAAAGACGCCATTGCACGGTTTGGCGACAGCGCTGCTCAGAGCCTGCTGTCGGCCGCTCCAGTCATGAGTTACTTAAGCGAACAATTGCACGCAGCTAGTACTATGGATGAGCTGCAAGCGACGCTGAAGCTCATCGCAACAATGGATGATTAAGGGTTAAGCTGACGAAGGGTGCCGCCACTCACACAACTCCCCTAAAGGTGCCCCAAGCCAGTTTCGCGGACCTCGGTGACAGCCCGAGGTCCGCCTTGTTTACGGGTCTGCCTCGTAGGTCAGGATGTCGCCTGGTTGACAGTCAAGCGCATCGCAAATCGCTTCAAGCGTCTCAAAACGCACGCCTTTTACTTTTCCTGACTTCAAAAGCGAAACGTTTTGCACAGTAATGCCTACGCGCTCAGCCAACTCTTTTGAACGCATCTTTCGCCGTGCCAACATGACATCAAGGGTGACTATGATCGCCATATCAAACCCTTCTGTCCCAGATGCTGCACCGCTGTCTCACACGAAAGCCTCGTTTTCTTCGGATAAACGGACCGCTTCGACAAAGATATGTCCAACGGCCACAATCAATAGTCCTATCACGATTGCATAAACGTTCGTGTCATCCAAAGACACGCTCAAGCGCACATTGTCCTCGATCGAATCGTTGCAGTTGTAAAGACAACTCACCGCCATCGTACCAAAGGCATTGCTCAAGATAATTACTGGTGAAAACGCAAAAATGATCCATCCGATTTTGCGAAGCCGCTTAGCGGCTTCAAGCGTGAACACACCAAAGTCGCGAAACCCTTTGAACAATGTAAATGCCACGCAGCACAACCACAGCCCTAAAACATCTGTCATCAACCAAAAAAACGCTGCCACCGCGCGTCCTTTGAAATCCAACGACGCAACAATGTCGCTTATACCGAACGCCTTTAGCAAATCGAATCCCTCTATCAACCCAAAAAGATAAAGCAGCATTGATGCGAAAAGCACGCAGAGCGCAGCAATGCCAAAGCCACTTGCCAGCATTCCAAAGCCTGCGAGACGGATAATTTTATCATTCTGTTTCATCGACTTACCTAGCTCCCACATCCCTAAGTCAAAATCTTGTTTGCTTTAATTATCGTTTTACGATAATTTTTTCAAGCAGATCGGACATTTCAGTCGATCTTACATCAATGAGGAATGACATGCAGTACTCTAAAATTCTCGCCGCCGCGCTCTGCGTTTCGGTGCACGGGAGCGCCTTGCTTGCGGACAGCTCTTGGGATGGTTTTTACATGGGCCTGAGCCTTGACGGCACGCGTACAAATGCATCTGTTGGGGGCAACGGTTCGCAATCGCGCAAAATTCAAGCCGCGAGCCTAGGCGCTTATGCGGGCTTCAATCGCAGCACCAAAAGTGGCCTTATATGGGGTGGTGAAATCGGCCTTTCAGCGGCTGAGAGCACTCCAAATTTGACCACTGGCGCACTCGGCACGACAGAGTTTAACGGCAAGTTTGTGGTCAACCCGCGCCTGCGCGCTGGTTTTGCCACGGGAAATCTGTTTCTCTATGGCACAGCGGGTGTCGCTATCTCTGACGCGGTTGTGCGCAGTGCCGGAGCAACCACGAAAGACTACACAATGGGTGTGAGCTATGGCATCGGCGCTGAAATGAAAATGGGCAACGGCTGGTCGACGCGACTGGATCTTACGCGTACAGATCTTGGGCAAAAGAACCAGATTTTCAACGGCTTAACGCGTAACACGTCGGTTAAAATGGACAAGATCACGCTTGGTCTCACCAAGAGCTTCTAAGGCAAAGCAAGACATGACACCACCACTCACCAAGGCGCTTCTTGCGCTGTTTCTCGCAGGCGGCCTTGCTGCCTGCGATATGACTCCAGTGCGCACCATGTGGGCGCTGCGCAATGTGGACCCGATGACGACCGCGCCCGAGGGCATTCGCGTCGCTGTGCGCATTCCGCAAGGGTTTCGCCCAAGCCCCGATGGCATAGCGTTGATTGGTAAGCTGAAAGCGAGCGATTCAGAACCGGCAGAAACAGTGCGCTTTAACATTGAACGGCAAGAGAATCCGGACCTGCCGTCTTGGATGCGCCGCGCCGGTGCGCCGCTCTATGGTTATAAAATTGCAGATGAGGATCTGGATAGGTTCCGCACGTATCAACGCAAAGCTGCACTTGCAAAGGCAAGCAAACGCGGCGGATCTATTTCTGTGGGCACTGAAGTATGCCGATTGGCAGAGGAAATTCCGTCAGAAGTTTTGGTAAGCGTTTTCATCAAAACGCTTGAGTTGGATGAATACGTCCCCTTCTTTGAGGATCAAGACATCACCGAACATGCGACCCCACAAGAGATCGCTGAATTGACAACACTATGCCCCTAAGCCAACAAAAAACCCCGCCTGAAACAAGCGGGGTTTTCTAAATCTCGCAAAGAGTAAAGCTTACTCTTCTTCAAGCGCCTCAACGGCTTTTTGAAGATCGTCTTTGCTGATCTCTTTTTCAGTGACTTGCGCCAACTCAACGATGTAATCCACGACTTTGTCTTCAAACAAAGGTGCGCGCATTTGCTGCTGCATCTGCTGGTTTTGCTGAACGAACTCAAAGAACTCACGCTCTTGACCAGGATACTGACGCGCTTGGTTCATCATCGCTTGTGTCATCTCAGCGTCGGTCACTTGTACCTCTGCCTTTTGACCCAACTCAGCCAACAAAAGACCCAGACGCACACGACGCTCAGCCAATGAGTTGTGCTCATCTGTTGGCTCGATCTTGTCGTGGCTGTGATCGTTCGGATCCATGTCCTTGTTTTCTTCGTGGAACAACTGATGCGCAATCTGATCCGCTTCCGCTGTCACCAACGATGGCGGCAGATCGAAGGACACAACATCATCGAGCTTGTCGAGCAAGCTGCGCTTCATGACAGCGCGTGCTGCACCAACGTATTCCGCTTCAAGACGCTCTTTGATCTGCTCTTTCAAAGCATTCAAATCTTCTGCGCCAAACTTTGTCGCCAACTCGTCGTTCACTTCCGCCGCAACCGGCTCTTTCACTGCTTTGATTGTGCAGGTGAAAACCGCTTCTTTGCCTGCGAGGTGCTCGGCTTGATACGGGTCAGGGAACGTCACAGTGACGTCCTTCACTTCGTCCGCCTTTACGCCAACAAGCTGCTCTTCAAAGCCAGGGATGAACTGGTTGGAGCCCAACACGAGTGGGAAATCTTCGCCGGCACCGCCTTCAAACGCTTCGCCATCAACTTTGCCAAGGAAATCCATTGTAACCTGGTCGCCGTCTTTGGCTTTAGAGCCTTTCTTGCGATCATTGAAATCTTGCGCTGTCTCTGCAAGGTTCGCCAATGCTTCATCGATAGATGCGTCGTCCGCTTTTGCGACCAAACGCTCCAGCTCGATCTTGCCTAAATCAACTTCAGGGATCTCTGGGAGCGCTTCGTAGGACATTGTGACGTTAACGTCGTCGCCCTCTTTCCACGTTTCCCCGTCAACCATTGTGACCTCAGGTTGAAGTGCTGGACGATCACCAGATGTCTCAAAGTGCTCAGACATCGCGCCGTCGACGGCTTCTTGCATCGCTTCGCCAAGAATGCGCTGGCCAAACTGCTTTTTCAGCAATGGCATCGGCACTTTGCCTTTACGGAAGCCTTTCATTTCGACTTCTGGGCGTGCTTCTTCAAGCTTTTCGTTAACTTTCGCGTCTAGCTCTGCAGCTGCGATCGTGATGGAGTAGCCCCGCTTTAGGCCTTCATTAAGCGTTTCGGTGACCTGCATGTCGTCCTTATCCATGTCGTAGGGGCCGCAGAGGCGTCTGCGGCGGTCAAAATCTGGGACTTACTATGGCTGGATCGCATTGGTGGCAAGCAGATTCGCGCGTTTCTTTGCAGCTAAGCGCAGTCGTCTAAAAGCACCCTTCGCTTACACCAATTCCAGCCTTGCTTTGCACAGGCTTATCCCTCACATTCAAGTAATAGAATTTATTGGGAGCAAATCATGTCATTTACCCGTCGCACCTTCATTCAGGGCGCAGCCGCCTTGCCTGTGCTTAACGCACTCCCTACCCTCGCCAAGGCCGAACTGTCGCTTGGCTCCGCGACATTGACCACCGTAAGCGATGGTAATCTCGTCCTCCCAGCAAATTTCATTTTCGAAACGATGCCACAGGATCAACTTGCACCATTGATCGAAGAATTCGGCCTCTCAAGCGAACGCTTTACCCCAGAATGCAATCTCGCCCTTTATCAGGACGGAACGAACACAGTGCTCTTTGACGTTGGCTCTGGCCCCGATTTTATGCCAAGCGCGGGGAGTGTCGTTGACAGCCTTGATGCGATCGGTGTCGCGCCCGAAGACGTCACTCATGTTCTTTTCACCCACGCCCATCCAGACCATATTTGGGGCCTTCTCGATGATTTCGATGAGCCTGTGTTTTACGAAGCAGAATATATGATGGGTCGAGCAGAATGGGATTATTGGTGGAACCCTGAGACCGTCAACACCATCGGCGATGCACGCGCTGCATTCGCAGTGGGTGCAAAACGGCGTATGGAAATGATCGAAGATGCGGTCACTTTATTTGATGACGGGCAAGAGGTTCTGCCGGGCATCGCTGCAGTGTCCAGCCCAGGTCATACGCCCGGACACATGTCCTTTGAGGTGAGAAATGGCAGCAACGCCGCGATGGTTTTAGGCGATGCCATTGGCAATCATCACGTAGCGTTTCGCAAGCCGGATTGGCGCAGCGGCTCCGATCAGGATGCAGACCTCGCGATCAAGACGCGCAATATGTTGCTTGACCGTATGAGCACGGAACAAATGGACGTCATCGGGTTTCACCTGCCTAATGGTGGAATTGGCCGAGCAGAGAAAACAACCGACGCCTACACATTCATCTCGGAAACGCTGTGATGTTTAGAGTTGCATGTTGTCTAACCGCCGTCCTTGCTGCACCGATTCTCGCGGATGAAAATATCGCGGATCAATATCCAGCATCTGCGCTTTATTCCAAGCCCGTAGAAGTCATTCCGCATGTTTGGTCTGCAATTGGCGCAACGGCCCCGCCAACCTATGAAAACTCAGGCCACAACAACAACCTGAGCTTCATCGTGACGGGCGATGGTGTCATCGTTATCAACGGCGGCGCAGCCTATATCCTTGCCAAAGCGCTCCATGATGAAATCAAAGCGATCACCGATCAGCCTGTTAAGCTGGTGATTGATGAGAACGGCCAAGGCCATGCAATGCTTGGCAATTCCTATTGGTCCGAACAAGGCGTGCCTATTCTTGCCCACGTTGATGCAGCGCATGAGTTTGAAGAGCGTGGCAGTAGCATTCTTGCCAACATGAAACGCTATAATCGGGACAAGGCGGAGGGCACCTTTGTAGCCCTACCCACCGAAACGTTTGACGAACCACGCACAATTACGATGGGCGATTTCACGATTGAAGTGATGCACCTTGGTCCATCGCATGGCCCCGGTGACACGCAGGTCTGGCTACCAGAGCAAAGCTTGGTCATTGCAGGCGATATGGCCTTTCACGAACGTATGCTGCCAATCTTTGAAGATACGATTGTGTATGATTGGATCGAGACTTGGGACACTGGTTTTGAAGCCTTGAACGCCACCTATGTTATCCCTGGTCACGGACATCCGACCAACATGGCGCAAGTGCGTCGCTATACCCGTGATTACCTTGTCCATCTTCGCACCGTGATCGGCGCTCACCTCGAGGACGGCGGTGATCTGGCAGAGGCGTATTATGTCGATCAAAGCGCCTATGCCAGACTTCATACGTTTGAAGAGCTCGCGACGCGCAACGCTGGGCGCGTCTACGAGCAGATGGAGTTTGAGTAACCCCGTTTTAAGCCGTCAAAGCGTTCGTGCGTGGCTGCAAGATGACACGCGCGAGCAAAGCACCTGAAACGATTGCGCCAAGCGCGAGCAGCGACGCTATGCTAAGCGTTGCACTTCCAGAGAGACCGGCACCAATCGTGCACCCACCTGCAAGAACACCGCCGACACCCATCAAAGCGCCGCCGAGCGAATAGCGCAATGTTTGCTCTGGGCTTTCAAAGCTTTGCAATTGAAGTTCCTTCCGCATCGCAGCGCTTAGGAACGCACCGACAAATACACCGCCCAGCAGACCAGTACCAAAACCCGCAGGGATCGCACTGGATGCGATGCTCCAGAACAACGTATCGGCCCAGGGCAAAGTGAAGGCAGCCGATTGTACCGGCAGCGGGTCAAACTCATCCATCAATAGGACCGACGTGCCGACCCAACCTGCAACAGCAACCAAGCCAATGACCGCACCAAGCGCAAGCTGAATCGACGAGGTTTGCGAGCGACGCGCCAGAAGTGCAGCCCCCAAAACCAACGTCAATGCGATCACAGGGGCAATGCCACCAATCTCAGCCAGCGATGCGATGCCAAAGTCCTGTTGAACAGACCCAAGCGCGACGCGTACGGGCGCCAAAACCCCTTTCAGGGTCGCATGGGCCACAACGGCGAAAACCAAAATAACCGTAAGCGCACGAAGGTTGCCCGATGCCGACAAAACAGTCAGACGCGACATGCAGCCCCGTGTCAGCACCATACCAACGCCAAACGCCAGGCCGCCAAGGACGATAGCAAGAACCGGCACCGACGAAGCGAGCAAGCGGTGATCCTCCAGTGCAACAAGGCCAAAGTTCTGCGCCAAAGCAAACCCGCCAATTGCTGCTGCAAGTGCCATCAACCAAACTGCCGCTGCTGAACTATTTGCACCGTCTTCGCCCGCAACTGCGCGACGTAAACAGAACTTAGTGATTTGCGCCGCAATACCAAAGACAAGGCCCAAGATTAGGCCAAAAATGACGTGGACCGTTTGAACCGGAAGGTCGAATGGGAGAAATTCTAAAAACATGGGTCATACCTCTTTTGCAGCGCCTGCGCGCGTGAGTAGGTAGATAATCCCGAATTTCAAAAACAAAAGCGCGCCAAATGGGACGAAAGCCAAGTATGTTAGGACATTCCAGAATATAATTCCAAAGCAACAGAATATGCAGAATGAAGGACCTAGACGCTGCCCTTCAATCAAAGGTTTCGGTCTTTTAAAGCAGCTTTTGGAAAAACTTTAAAAATCGACCGCTTCTGCGACGATCCCCTCAAGCAAGCTTTGCACTTTTTGCATCGCACCGTCTGGATACTGGCGATACCCGATCATGACATCCTCGTCGCGCTGCGCCACAAAAATACTGTAAGGGCAGTGCTGAAGGTTCATGGGATCTTCCTCCATAACCTCGCGCGACACCACGGCAGAGCAGAACAAAAATATGTCCAACGCGTCGAAAATGGTCACATCGCTGCCAACGTCTCTACCCGTACGTGCAAGCATGTCTCCTGTGTGACTGACGTAATCAATGACCAAGCCTTGCCCGACAATAGCGCTTTCGACTGCGAAGGTCGCATCATCGAAACTGCCGTCATACGCTTTTAGGATTGGTTCTTGGGCGGCACCCATTTGCGCAAAGCTGATAAACATCGCTGTAATAACGGCAAAGCGCATAGTATTTCCCCAAAAGGTTGGTCCGGCCCCTTTTTGAGGAGCCGGACCAGTATTGTTTAGCCGAACATGTCAGACGTAATGCCTGTGTACCAGCCTTCAGACTCTTCATAGGTTGCCTTGCGCAGTTCTGCGCTTTCACCTGTTGCAGAGATAAAGCCGTCGACCTTTGCAATCTTTTCGTCCGTCGCTTCATATGTCGCGCCGACTTTGACACCGTTGTTTGTGTCGATCAGTGACCAGCATGTGTTTGAGAACTTCGCAGGGAACACTTTGGAACCTGTCAAAGCACCGCGCACTGCGTTCGCACAAACCTTCGCTTGGCTGTTCGCAGAATAGCCGGACTTTGGCATATCGCCCTGTTGGGACGCATCGCCGAGAACATAGACATCTGGGTCCGCTTTCGTGGACATGTCGATCGCGTTGACTGGTGCCCAGTTGCCATCTGTAACGCCCGCAAGCTCCGCAATGCGGCCTGCTTTCATCGCAGGGATCACGTTACATACATCAACGTTGGTGATTTCGCCGTCGATTGTCACTGTCATCGCGTTTGGATCAACAGAAACGTTGTCACCACCGAAGTCAGATCCGATCCAGTCAACCATGCCATCATAGTTGTCTGCCCAACCCTCTTGGAAGAGCGCCATTTTGGAGAACTTCGGCTTAGGGTCAGCAACGATGATTTTCGCCGTTGGATTGTTGTTCTTGAGGAAGTGCGCAACCATCGACACCCGCTCGTATGGGCCAGGAGGGCAACGGTATGGGTTTGGTGGCGCAACCATTGCAAATGTACCGCCTTCCGGCATCGCCATCAGCTGTGCTTTCAACAGTTCAGACTGTGAACCAGCTTTGTAAGCGTGGGGCATCGCGTTTTGCGCGCTCAGATCCCAGCCCTCTACGGCACCTTCAACAAAGTCGATACCTGGGCTCAGGATCAATTTGTCATATGCAACGGAACCACCACCCGCGAGAGCGACTGTTTTTGCATCGCGATCAACGCCAATGGCCCAATCATGCACAACATTCACACCGCCAGATGCGAGCGTGCCATAGGAATGGCCGATATCTTCGATCTCTTTAAATCCACCGAGGTAGAGGTTCGAGAAGAAGCAAGTGTAATACATGCGGGACGGTTCGATCAGCGTTACGTCAATCTCGCCTTTGCTGTCCTTGGCAATGTAGCGTGCCGCTGTTGCGCCGCCTGCACCACCACCGACAACAACAACCCGAGGCTTGCCGTGACCGTCCGCTTTCACCATCGGTGCCGCAAGAACGGCTGCCGCAGCTGCGGATGTTCCAAGGAACATTCTTCTGTTGATAGACATAATATTTCTCTCCCAGTTTTATGCCCTATTCTTCGAGGGTCTTAAAATACGCAGCCAAAGCTGCGATCTCTTCGTCGTTCAGACGGCCTGCGAGCATTTGCATCACAGGATGTGGTCTGATCTTACGTTTATATGCGTGCATTGCGACTACGAAATCTTCGGTTTCCCAAAGTGTGATCGACGGGATGCCATCGGATGTTCCATCAGATTGGTGACACGTCAGACATTCGCTCGCGAGGTATTCACCGTAATCAGGGTCTCCCTCCAGCGCTAAGATAGCTGGATCAAGATCGTGATCTGTTCCGATCGCTGTAGGCTCTGCTTCTGGAATATCCGCGGGATTGTCCGAGAACGTGCGCAAATATGCCAATAGGTTTGCACGGTCCTCAGGCTTTTTCAGCCCGCGAAAACTCATTCTTGTTTTAGGGACGACAGACTTGGGTTTCTCAAGGAACGCGTCAAGCGTTTCTGCGGTCCAAATCAGCCCATCTTCACCTGCGCTGACCATGGACTTGGAGTATCGATACCCCTCATGCCCGCCCGCAGCACTGCCAAAGACACCGTTCAAATGTGGACCAACTTTATCAACTGCACCACTGCCAACCTGATGACAGGCCGCGCACTTCTTGAAGACCTTCGCACCCGCTTCTGCATCTCCAATAACTTCCGCGCCAACTGCTCCGGCCGCACAAAGTGCGAACAGAGCAGCAGGTAGAAAGGTTACAAGCTTATGCGTCATTCCGAAAAGCTCGCTAGATAAGCAGTGATCGCCTCCAGATCTTTCTCTTTCTTCAATCCAGAGAAGCTCATCTTGGTGCCCTTCATGTAAGCTTTTGGCTTAGCAAGAAATTCACTCAATGACGCTTCATCCCAAACACGGCCTTCTTCGGCAGCCGCGTTGAAGGCGTTGGAGTACTTAAACCCGTCGATGCCTCCGATTGTGCGGCCCATAAGCGCATTAAGCTGTGGTCCAGACTTGTTTTTCGCGTTGTTGCCGACTTCGTGGCAGGCCTTGCACTTCTTAAAGACCTTCTCACCTGCCTTGATCAATGCAGCACCCTCATCAACAGGCGCTTCAACAGCAGCCACTTGAACCTCTGCCTCCGGCTTTGCTTCAGGCTCTGGAATAAACGCCGCACCAGATGCGCTAAAGCTTGGTAGCCCGTCAACAGTTGCGTTGTTCATCACAGATTCAGAACCACCATCTTCAGGTGTGTTCACCAAAAAGACCGAACGCATTGTAACGGTCACTTCTTCCTTACAATTGCTCATGCAAGGCTCGGTGCTCCAGGCTGCGTATTCCGTTTCAGGACGATCATCGATTACGAAACCATCTTTGTTTGGCATCTCAAACGCACCAAGGTTTTCGTTGGTAAGCTCGAACTCATCATCGATCAGATCGTTGGAATAGAGAATGTAGGCAACGATGGCATAGGTCTCATCCGGGCTAAGCGTACCCGCTTCGCCAAATGGCATGGAGCGATAGACATAGTCATAAACCGTTGAAAGATGCGGCCAGTAAGATCCAACTGTTTTGACAGGATCTTCATCGCCAAGCGTATCGAAACCACCTGCCAAAACAGGCCAGTTATCCACACCTTCTGCGAAGTCACCATGACAAGCCGCGCATTTATCGGCAAACAGTTCTTCGCCGTCATAGGCATTCCCTGTTCCCACAGGCAAGCCGCGCCCATCTGGAAGAACGTCAACGTCCCACGCTGCGATTTCTTCTGGCAAAGCCACACGACCAAGACCAAAAGCACCGTCGCGCTCAGGCGCAGGCGCGGTCAAAGATGCGCTTACCGCTGGACGCGCTTCAAGCTCTGCAATCTTGGCTTTCGCCGTGTCTTGCACCAAAGCAATCTGCGTTTTGAGATCACTTGCCATCGCTTGTTGCTCAACCAACTGCGCTTGGGCAGCTTGCGCTTGTGCACGCGCCAGTTCGGCCTCATCCGCTTTGTAGCCGCGTGTCATCACACCGTAGGCACCGCCAAGGACAATGCCTGTTACGCCAAGGGCTGGGAGTAAAATATTAGGAGACTTCGACATTCTCAGCGATCCCTTCTGCGTTCACGTACCAAGTTTGGATACAGTTGTTGTGATATACGGAGTTTTCGCCACGCGTGTCGCGCAGCTGTTCTTTTGTCGGCTGGACATAGCCGGTTTCATCCATTGCACGGGCTTGCAACAGCATTGGCGCGCCGTCCCAATCCACGTCATGGTAGAAACGCGTCAGCGCTTTGGTGTCGCCCTGCTTGCCAAGTCGTGCAGTTTCCCAAGTGATGCCGCCATCTTTAGACACATCAACGCGGGTAATCTGGCCATGACCGGACCATGCGAGACCGGAGATCACCAAAGGACCTTTGCCATGCGTAATCGGCATCTGCGGGCTTGGTGATGTAATGACAGATTTGGCATCCATCACCCATGTCCACTTGCGCGCGGTTCCGTCCTCAAGCACGTCAGTGTATTTTGACGTCTCTTCGCGGCTTTCAGTCGGGCTGTCAGACACTTCAACGCGGCGCAGCCACTTGACCCACATGTTGCCTTCCCAACCGGGCACAACAAGACGCACAGGGTAGCCGTGCTCCATGCGCAGCGCTTCGCCGTTGGCTTTGAACGCGACGAGCACGTCATCAAGCGCTTTTTCCATCGGAATGGAACGTCCGTTGGACGATGCATCTGCACCCTCGACATAGACCCATTTGTCTTTGAGATCACCAGCAGCGCCAAGACCCGCTTCATTCAGCAATGTCCGCAGCGGAACGCCTGTGTATTCCATGTTGTGGATCATGCCGTGCGTGAACTGCACGCCATTGAGCTGGGCACCGGCCCATTCCATACCTGTATTCGCTGCACATTCGCAGAAATACACATGGTTCTCGCGCGGCAAACGCTCAAGATCAGCGTAGGTAAACACAAGAGGTTTGTCCACCAAGCCATTGATCATCAAACGATAATCTTCTTTTCGCATTTCGATCGCACCAGAGTGGTGACGCTCAAAAGCACAGCCTTGTGGTGTGATCGTGCCCTCAAGCGCGTGGATTGGTGTGAAGTTGATCGACGAAATTGGTGAGGCCGTTAGCCACTCCACATTGCGGCGCACCACGTGGGATTCAAACTCAATCGGCATGCCGTAGGGTGTTTCATCAACGCCTACGCCCGTGATCGAAGCCCATTCTTGTACATCTGTGATCAGTGGGTCTGCGCTTTGTGCAGAAGCACCTCCCGCAACGGTACCCGCCGCGATCGCAGCACCTCCGCGTAAAAACGCGCGACGTGAGGGTTTATGCATCTCGTCCATGTCTCAAACTCTCTCTTTTTGTTTCGATTATACGCCGACGACTTCGACGCTGTTATTTTCTTCAACTGTGACCGTACCAAGCTTTGCGATATGGCTTTCCACCACGTCCCAAATTTGCGGCCCTTCAGTGCCCTCGTTGACAGACGCCCAACCCGCGACCACGTAAGAGCGCGCAGGATCAATCAACTCACCCGTGCTGAGCAGCGTCATATTCGAGATGCGCTCCCCTTGCGGCTTGGACACATCAATGCGGTAGCCAAGGCCACCCGTACGCACCATGTCTCCACCCTGTTGGTAATAGGGGTCTGGGTTAAAGATATTGTCGGCCACATCCTCGAGAATGACTTGAAGGAATTCACCTGTCATTTCAGTGCGGTATGCCTCGCCGTAGCTCATGGAGGTTACACCAAAGATGTCCTCGCGTGTGATGTCCTGACCGGGCACCATAGATGGCCCCCAACGCACACCCGGGCTCAGCGCGATCTCTGCGTCACGCTCAGACAGCAAAGCGTCACAAATCACATCGTCCCATGTGCCATTGAAATTACCACGTCGATACAAAAGGCTATCGGTTTTGCCGATGACTTCTGACATTTCAGCCTCATAAGGCGCGCGTTGCTCATCGATAAGCGCTGCGACCTCTTTGTCTGGCTCGATCACGTCAGAGAAGATCGGGATGAGCTTTGTGCGGTAGCCCATCATGCGACCATCGCGAATATCAAGATCAACGCGGCTGACAAACTTACCGTTTGAGCCTGATGGCAGGATGATCGTCTCACCCACAACAACTGGCTCAGGCAAAGCATCATGCGTGTGGCCAGACAAAATCACATCAATGCCCGGTACAACGCTTGCCATCTTCTTGTCGACGTCAAAACCATTGTGGCTGAGTACGACAACACATTCAGCACCTGCGGCACGGACTTCTTGCACCATCGCGTTCATGTTCTCGTCGCGAATACCAAAGGAGTACTCAGGGAACATCCATCCGGGATTCGCAATCGGCATATAAGGGAACGCCTGACCGATCACGGCGATCTTGGTGCCACCGCGCTCAAACATTTGGTAGGGTTTGAACATCTCAGCAGGTTCATCCCACTCTGCATCAAAGATGTTCTGACCAAGGGCTGCAAATGGCAGGCCTTCAACAATTTCGTTAACGCGCTCGCTGCCCAGCGTGAATTCCCAGTGGAATGTCATCGCATCTGGCTTCAGCGCGTTCATGACGTTGACCATGTCCTGACCGGCTGTCTTATGGCACGTGTAAGACCCATGCCATGTATCACCACCGTCAAGCAGAATCGCGTCAGGACGATCAGCGCGGATTGCATTGATAACAGTCGCGACGCGATCTAGCCCGCCAACCCGACCATAGGCCTGCGCCAGCGCGGAAAAATCGCCAGAGCTGAGTGCATAGTGGCTCGGAGAGCCATCAGCGATACCGTAGGCTTTACGGAAATCCGCACCTGTGATGTGAGGGACAACACCTTTGTTACCACCAACGCCGATATTGATTGAAGGTTCGCGGAAGTGAATAGGCTTAAGCTGGCCATGAATATCCGTGACGTGGATCAGGGAGACGTTTCCAAAGGTTTCAAACTCAAGAAGCTGATCTTGGCTAAGGCTTTGCTGCGCGCCCAAACGCGCCCAGTTACCAAAACCAGACGCACCGACAAGCGCGGAAGCTGCCATGCTGACCTGAAGAAAATCGCGACGATTTATCATGGTTTACTTAGTCCTTAATACATATGCGCATAATTGAATGCGATAAAGAAAGAAAACCCCGCACCATTAAGGCGCGGGGTTCACTATGATTTAGTTTCGGACAGAGGGTCCTTCGACGCTCAAACCGTTGCCGCGGGACGCGACATAAAGCTCAAGTGCGACGAACTCATCTGAACCCGGCTTGTACGTCTCGGCGCGTGTATCACGTACACACCCTTTGAAACGCGCGTGCACAGAGTTCAGCTTGGTGTTTTTCAAACGGTATGTTGGAAAACCGTTGATCTGACCTTGGCTGAGGTGATCCGCACGGATCATCATGCCATAGCTGTCTTCGTGGCAGTTTGCGCAAGACAGCTCAAGCTGACCCGTACGCTCGTAGTAGAGCTCTTTGCCCTGCTCCCACGTAGACTGTGCAGGACCGTCGATCGCAACGTTCACAGGCATGCCGCGAGATACAGAAGAGATCAACGCCATCATGTCCGTCATAGCGCCGCCAGTGTATTTCCACTTTTCAGCACCCATACGTTCTGTACGGCAGTTGTTAACTTCCATCGCGAGCGTGGTAACTTTGCCCATCTCTTCGTTGTACTTTGGATAGACCGGACGCACGCCCGCCATGTCCTCAGCAGCACCGTGACAGCTTGCGCAAGACTTACCTTCGGATCCGTCAACGGCATCCCAGTTTGCGCTCGCCTTTTCAACGCCGATCATGCCGGGGTTGTCAAAGTCGTCCATTTGAAACGCTTGTGTTTCATCAGACCGAAAACGCCAGCCAGAATAGATCGTGTCAACATTTTCCAAATGCGCAGGCGCACTGGCTTCTGTGACCATTTCTATTTCACCATTGACAGTAAGCTTATCGTCATCTGCGTCCGCAAACGCAGTAGACGCTATCCCTGCCGCAACGACGCACGCGAAAGCTGTTTTTAGGTTAAACGTATTTTTCATTTTTCCTCCCTGACGCTGACGCGTTAGCCCACTGTGATAGATTTCATCTCTTCGTAGACAGAGCCATCGTCGTCATACCAAGTGAACTTGAAGTCGCCACTTTCTGGTACAACAGAATCGAACTGAAAATACGGATTGGTCGAGATCGCTGGCTCTAGCGTCACGTCAATGACGTTTTCGCCGTTAAAATCAGCTGTGAAACGGTTGATGATGGAACGTGGGATCACGTTACCGTCGCCGTCTTTGCGCTGACCGCTTTCCATCTTGTGGCTGATCAAAGTTTTGATCGTGATCGTTTCCCCGGCAGACGCCTTTTTTGGGACTTTGACGCGGGGTTTTACACCTGATGCCATCTTATTTCTCCTCGTCTATTCGCTTAGCCGCCGCAGCCGCCGATTGTTACTTTTACGTTCGCTTGCGCCTTCTGGAAGGAACCGTCTTCCATTTTAGCAACCGCGATGACATCCTGTGTGCCCGCAAGGCGGATACGCGTGGACGCGCTGTGGGATGGGTTAAGCTTACCAAAGTTGAAGCTCGCGACCTTTGGTGTTGGGTTGCCAGCAGCAAGCAGCATCACAGATACCGCACCAGGCGCGTCAAACGAGACTGGAACTGTGTTGCCGTTCTCCGCGATTTCCGGCGCTGTCAGGGACAAAGCACCCTCGCCCACGTCTGCGCCGCCAGTAAACTCAGCAATCGCGTCGTCTGTAAGCGAAGCAAACGCTGGCATCGCGCCAAAGCTTGCCGCAACCGCAGCACCCGAACTGATCGCAATCATATTACGTCGTGTGAGTTTCATCATTCTCTCCTAAGTCGTAGCGCGCTTATTCTTTAAGCGTCGTCAAATATGCCACCACGTCTTCGACCTGCTGTGCAGTGAGAAGTGGCTCAGGGTTTCCAGGATGCGCTTTGCCTGTGTAGGCATCGCCAAGGCGTGTGAAGCCTTCTGTTTTATAGAACGATGGCATCATTGTGCCTTCGAACATGATTTTCGCATTCGCGACGATCCCGCGCAGCTCTGCCTCTGTCCAGCGATCAGCAGCACCATCTAGTGCTGGCCCGATCTCACCTTGAAAGGACAGGTAGTCGAGCGATGAGATCTGATGACACGCGATGCAGTTACCCGCACCTTTGTTCATGATCTTTTCGCCTTCAGCAGCGTCACCAGCTTTTCCGCTCAGCGACATCGCAACAGATCCGTCTTCATACTTGACGTCGGACGGCGCAATCATCTCCGCCGCAACACTCGTCGCTAGAACCGCAGCCAGCGCTGCGCTTGTTGCCAGAATTTTCATGTGGCCTCCCTTATTGTTCCTGTACACTAATGCACACAATTCCGAGATGGCAAGAACAAATTCAACTAATTGAATTTTTAGATTTGACTACTCTCGAAGCGCACTTACGCATTAACCCTTTTGCTCCGTAAATTTACGTGCGTGGTACTTCTGGAAAGGTTCGTCACTATTATAGCCTTCTTCGACCACCCAAGTGAGCATGTTGAGCGTTGTCCATTTCCCAAACGCACCGGGCATATTTGCAGCCGCCGCTTGCGTCGCCATGGCGTCTTCCGCAACTTCGGTCGGGAAGAAATAAATGCTTGGCGTAAACAATGCGCCCCAGCGCTTTACCATGTCTTTTTCAGCCATCGTGGTACCGTCAAAATCAGTTACTTCAACGTCACCGAACATATTGATTTGAACGACGAAAAAGTTCTCTTCGATGTAGTCACGGACTTCAGGAACTGAGAAGACTTCCTCGTGCATTTTCTTGCAGTAAATGCAGCCACGCTGCTCAACGATGATCATCAGCCGTTTGCCCTCAGCGTTGGCTTCCTCAAGATCCTCGCTCAAATCTTTGAAGGTATCTCGCATCCAAGGCGCTTTGTGCAGACCATCATCACCAATCTCCGCAGCCAGTGTCGTTGCCGCAAATAGTGCGCAAAATGCGAGTGTTAAAAATCTTAGCATCGTCGTATCTCCTCTTTAACCAATGGTGCTAAACCATGGGACATTTTCCAACATCCACTGGGCAATAATATTGATGGTATTGGTCGCAATAAGCAGACCAAACACGATTAACAACGCGCCCATGAGTTTTTCGATAAGCCCCAGGTGGCGGCGGAATCGCGCCATGAACTTCATGAACGGGCCGATAAAGAGCGCTGCGATGACGAACGGCAATGTCATCCCGGTTCCGTATGCAAATAGCAGGACCGCGCCCTGCCCGGCACTTTCCTGCCCAGCAGCCGTAAACAGAATCGCTGCAAGAACAGGCCCGACACAAGGCGTCCAGCCAAATGCAAACGCAAGTCCGATGACATACGCACCAACAAAGCCGACATTCGTTGTGCTTCCAGCATCAGCTCGGAATTGACGGTACAAAATGCCGATCTTGAGCACACCTAAGAAGTGTAAACCCATCGCAATAATAATCGCCGCCGCAATCCAGCGTAGAATATCGAAATACTCGCGCACCATCTGGCCAAAGACTGTCGCAGTCGCTCCGAGCCCCATAAAGACAGTGATCACACCTAGTGCGAAACAACACGCCGCAAGGAACGCGCGTAGACGCACCTGGGGCGACACTTCGGCATCTGCTGCAATCTGGTTCATTCCAACGCCCGCGAGATAACTCAAATAGAACGGAACGATTGGCAAGATGCAGGGTGACAAGAATGACAAAAGCCCTGCGAACGCCGCGCCAAAAAAAGAAACGTCAAACATCCGAAAAATAGCCTTTTACTTGAAATATTCAAAAATTAGATTATGTCTCACGTTCGTAGACGTCAATGAGCGGGTACAGGTTTTGATCAAAGCAGCTTTTACAAGCCTACTTCTTATGGTGCCCTCGTCGGCATTTGCAGACACATATTTGATGATGGCCGAAGAAGACGGCTGCTATTGGTGTGCGAAGTGGACCAAAGAGATTGGCCATATCTATCCTAAAACGGCAGAGGGTGCAGCAGCCCCGCTGAAGCGTTTTGATGTGCACAGTGTCGTTCCAGACGTTGAATTTGCGCGCCGCGTCCACTTTACCCCTACGTTTATTCTTGTCGACAACGGCAAAGAACTTGATCGGATCGAAGGCTATCCAGGCGAAGACTTTTTCTGGGGCCTGCTTACCATGATGCTTGAACGGTCCAAAATTGGCTTGGAAGATAGAAGTTAATAAAGTATGACACACCACATGACAGCCCAAGTTGACACATCACCGGTCTCGCCCCTACCCGTATTTGACAAGAATATGTGTGCGGCAGATCTGGATAAAATGATGACCAATGCGCAGGTTGCGTCTAATTTCCTGAAGGCCATTAGTCATGAAGGTCGACTGATGATCTTGTGCCATTTGGCGACAGGCGAAAAATCGGTGACCGAGCTGGAAGAACTTTTGTCCACCCGTCAAGCAGCCGTGTCCCAACAGTTGTCGCGTTTGCGCCTTGAAGGGCTTGTCACTCCACGTCGCGATGGCAAGACAATATACTATAGCTTGACAGATGAGCGCCCCAAACAGATCATGGAAGTTGTCTACGACCTGTTTTGTAGAGACGACTGATCAAACACCTCGCCAGTGTTTGGACAAAGGGAACGCCAAATGTTGGATTTTTTCGGAGAAGCAAATCTCGCCGCCCTGTTCGGTTTGTTCGGGGGCATCGCGCTTGGACTAGCCGCGCGTATTGGGCGTTTTTGCACGCTCGGGGCTATTGAAGACTGTCTCTACGGCGCAGATGACAAACGATTGCGGATGTGGGGCATTGCAATTGGTGTTGCTGTTATCAGCACGCACATCGCGATCTCGTTTGGAGGCTTCGAAGCCACATCCTCTGCTTATCTTGATCGTCACTGGAGCCCGCTAGCAACAATTATCGGCGGCTTGCTATTCGGCTATGGAATGGCGTTAAGCGGGAATTGCGGCTACGGCGCACTTGCACGGCTCGGCGGCGGCGATCTGAGGTCCTTTGTTATTGTGATTGTGATGGGCTTGTCCGCATATTTCGTGATGTCGGGTCCGCTTGCACATTTGCGCGTCTGGGCCTTCCCCGTTGAAACCGGCGCAGCATCGCCGCAAGGGTTCACCCAACTCTTTGAGCGGTCTGGAATTCCACCGCTTGTGACAGGTTTGCTATTCGGCGGTGCGCTTTTAGGTGCAGCGCTTTGGCAAAAAGAAATGCGCGCGTCCTACGCCCACATCATTTGGGGATCAGTCGTAGGTTTGGCGATTTTTTCGGGCTGGCTCGGAACACATTGGATTGCCCAGAACGGATTTGCGGTCGAACCGATCGAGACACACTCTTTCGCGGCTCCTATTGGCGATACGATCTATTATTCAATGACTGCATCTGGGAACACGCTCTCCTTCAGTGTTGGCTCCATCGTTGGCGTTGTGATCGGGGCGATCCTTGGCTCCTATTCTAAAGGGCATTTCCGCTGGGAAGCCTGCGAAGACCCGCGCGAATTGCGCCGTCAATTGCTTGGTGCGTCCTTGATGGGGCCTGGCGCGATTTTGGCGGTTGGATGCAGCGTCGGCCAAGGCATTTCTGCGTTTTCTGTCCTAGCCTACAGCGCGCCTGTGGCCTTGATCGCTATTTTCTGTGGCGCAGCCTTTGGCCTGAAGCAATTGATCGTTGGATTCGCACCAGCGCAATAAGCTGACGCGCAACAAGAGCTTCACGACGTAACACATTGAAAATGAATGAAATGGTGCGGGTGAAGGGACTCGAACCCCCACGCCTCGCGGCGCCAGAACCTAAATCTGGTGCGTCTACCAATTCCGCCACACCCGCACTTAAGCGCCTCATAGCAAAGCCAATCAGATATGGCGAGCGGAAAATGCAGCTTTACCAAATCTCAATGTGTCACTGCGATACAACGCTCATGGATTCGCCTATTTATAAGAGACTAGCCGCGCACAAAAAAACGCGTTACGTTTGCAGCCATAAGGTCGAAAATGACCATCAGAGCAGACATAGGATACCGCCAATGGAGCCGAAACTGGCCCGGCGCATTCACGAGGAACAGGCCTCGAAAGATCAAAACGCGCGGGCTGTTTCCGCGCAATCGGGTCTTTGCGCAGATACAATTATTCTTACGATGGACGGCGAATTGCTGGCACGCGATATCGCGCCTGGTGATCGCATTATCACCCGCGATGCGGGAATGGTGAAATTGCTTGGCGTCCGGCGCAAGCGTGTCGTGTGCGACGCGGTAGAAATCAAAGCAGGATCGCTTGGTCATACACGCCCTTCGCATGACATAACCCTGCCCTGTGGAACTGAAATCCTTATCCGCGACTGGCGCGCAAATGCGATCTACGGCACGGCTCAGGCGCTTATTCCTTCGCACGAGCTACAAGATGGTGAGTTCATAAGGCTCGTACATAAGCAAGAGCTGGAAATCATCGAGTTCATATTTGACACGCCGCATATCATCTATGCAGGCGGGCTCGAAGTTGGCTGTCAAAGCAAGTCCTAGCGCCACTTTTCGCCCCCAAAAGCACGCTTCGAAACACTGAAATCTGGCTTACAGTTTTTAATTAGCCTATTTTTTGTGCGAACTGCACACTTTTCAATCGCCAGATAATATCTACGCGCGAAGTTTGCGCGTAAAAAAGGCATTGTGTTTGTGACTTCTCACACAAAATGATCTGACCGTGGCAAGCCGTGCAACGGGAGGGATTAGATATGAAGAAAATCGAAGCAATCATCAAACCATTCAAGCTCGATGAAGTGAAAGAAGCGCTTCAAGACGTGGGTGTGCAAGGTTTGAGCGTAATCGAAGTGAAGGGTTTTGGCCGTCAAAAAGGTCATACAGAACTCTATCGCGGCGCAGAATATGTCGTGGACTTCCTTCCCAAGGTGAAGATCGACGTTGTGCTCGACGACGATCAAGTTGACGCAGCAATCGATGCAATCGTGAACGCTGCAAAGACAGATAAGATCGGTGACGGCAAGATTTTTGTCAGCTCGGTTGAACAAGCCATTCGCATCCGTACCGGTGAATCCGGTTCAGACGCGCTCTGAACTCCCTATTCCAACTCTATCTCTTAACTAAAAAGGACGAAGGCCCATGAGTATTGAAGCCGTTCTAAAACAAATCAAAGATGAAGACGTTGCTTACGTTGACATTCGCTTCACCGACACGCGCGGTAAAGTGCAACACGTCACGGTTGATTGCGATCTTGTTGACGAAGATTTTCTCGAAGAAGGTTTCATGTTTGATGGCTCCTCCATCGAGGGTTGGAAATCTATCGAAAACTCCGACATGAAATTGATGCCAGACACGACGTCCACATACTTGGACCCGTTCTACGCTGAGAAAACGCTTTGCATTCACTGTTCCATCGTTGAGCCAGACACAGGCGAAGCATATGAGCGTGACCCACGCGGCACAGCGCAAAAAGCTGAAGCATATCTCAAAGCATCAGGCATCGGTGATGTTGCATACATGGGCCCAGAGGCGGAATTCTTCCTCTTTGACGACGTGCGCTACTCAAACACGATGAACAAAGTGTCCTTCGAGGTCGACGCAACTGACGCGGCTTGGAACACAGATACAGAGTACGAAATGGGCAACATGGGTCACCGCCCTGGTGTCAAAGGCGGTTACTTCCCAGTTAACCCAATCGACGAAGCGCAAGACCTGCGCGGCGAAATGCTCTCCACGATGAAGCGTCTCGGCATGAAGGTCGACAAGCATCACCACGAAGTTGCATCCTGCCAGCACGAACTTGGTTTGATCTTTGACAGCCTCACAAAGCAGGCCGATGAGCTTCAGAAGTACAAGTATGTGATCCACAATGTGGCGCACGCTTACGGCAAGTCCGCAACATTCATGCCAAAGCCAATTTACGGCGACAACGGCACAGGTATGCACGTGAACATGTCCATCTGGAAAGATGGCAAGCCATTGTTCGCAGGCGACAAATACGCGGATCTGTCACAGGAAGCGCTGTATTTCATCGGCGGCATCCTGAAGCACGCGAAAGCCCTGAACGCCTTCACAAACCCGTCCACAAACAGCTACAAGCGTTTGATCCCGGGCTTTGAAGCACCAGTTCTTCGTGCGTATTCCGCACGCAACCGCTCCGGCTGTGTGCGTATCCCATGGACAGAAAGCCCGAAAGCAAAGCGCGTCGAGGCACGTTTCCCAGATCCATCTGCCAACCCATACCTGTGCTTCGCAGCACTGTTGATGGCGGGCCTTGACGGCATCAAGAACAAGATTGATCCCGGCGAAGCGATGGACAAAAACCTCTATGACCTTCCTGCGGAAGAGCTCGCGGATATCCCAACAGTTTGTGGTTCCTTGCGCGAAGCGCTTGAAGAGCTTCAGGCAAACGGCGATTTCCTTCTTGAAGGCGACGTCTTCACCAAAGATCAGATCGAAGGCTATGTCGCTCTGAAAATGGAAGAAGTCGAAATGTACGAGCACACGCCGCACCCAGTTGAGTATGGCATGTACTACTCCTGCTAATTCGCAGTAAATTTCTACAAAAGAGCGCTCTTCGGGGCGCTCTTTTTCGTTAATGATTTAGACAAAACTGCCTTAATCGCTCCATTTTGGGCGCACAAATTCCATTTTGGAAACAAAACTCGCCCTAATTGTTTGGCTAACCTTAGGTCATCAGCAGTTCTTTTAAGAGGTAAATTATGACGTATGCACCAAACATGAATTCTATTTCGCCCAGAGGCGGAGCCTATGCCGTTGATCAAAAAGAGATTGAACGGGTGCTTCGCAATCTTATGGCGCGACAAAGCGGTGGTATTGATGAAAAATCAGCGGGCCGCCTTCCTGATGCCGTTCAGCGCACTTCATTTGAAGGGTGGCAACGCGGTCAGCTTGAATTTGCACGCCGTGTCGCAGAGATCAGCATGAAGCATGCCGCACGTACCAAAGCCAAGTTTAGTTGGAAGCACCACTCAATCGGTCTTCTGCGTCGCCTCGCACTTGTTGTGATGGTCGCAACAATTTTGGTGGCACAATATATTTGAACGTTTTTTATTGCTCCCAAATCATGCAACGGTAACATAGCACCCAAATAAGCGTGGTTTGGGAGAGTATTATGAAACGGTTTTTGGCCGCAGTCGTATTATCATTGGCGGCACAAAGTTCTAGCGCAGCTGAATGCATTACGAACAAAGCGAATTTTAACAACTACAAGCAAACCCTCGCTGGGCTGGCGCAGTCACAGGGTATAGGGCAACGCGGTTTGAACGCGTTAGGCGCAGCAAGATTGTCTGGCATAACATGGCGATTTGAATCCAATCCACGAAATCAAACTGGAACACTACAAAGCGATCCCGCCCGTTTTCTGTCTAAACGCTCAGGTGGCTCTGCCGATGCCTTTATCAGTCGCACACGTAACAAGATCGCCAGCAATAAAAATACGTTTGCAGCTTTAGAGAAACGATTTGGCGTGCCATCCAGTCTTTTGGCCACGATTTGGGGTCTAGAGACAAGTTGGGGTGGTTATCTTGGCAAAACACCAATCGTTGACGGCGCGGTCACCTTGTCTTCGTATTGCCGACGTCACCCAAAGTTCCAGTCACATTCAATCGCCGCTTTGAAGATGATCGATGCTGGCATGGTGCCCGCTCAGAAAGGTGGTGGGCCCTCTGGAGAGCTTGGCCATATGCAGTTTTTGGCAGGCAACTGGCTTCGCTTTCGCGTGGACGGCAATGGCGATGGACGCACAGATCCCTATAATGCTGTAGATGCTTTGGCCACGGCAGCAAATATGCTGCGCCAAAACGGCTGGCGCGCGGGCCAGCCTTTTGGTGAAGGCACCGCAAACTACAATGCACTCAAAAGCTGGAACGACAGCGGTAATTATTTGCGTGCCATTGTATATGCAGCACAACGCGCAGGATAAGCTGAAGACGTGTGATATTGAGGGAGGATGCGATCGCGGTCGCGCCCTCCAAATACAACCCAAAGCGTTTATATTTATCAAATTGCACCCCAAGACATAATCCCGCCATCTTCGTTAATCATATGCTTTACCAGGCAATTAACTGGTGAGGGACAGATGGCATTTAAATCTTGCACAACTATTGCAGCAATTGTTTTGAAAGACACAACAGAACTTACGCTGGACAAACTCGCAGATGAGATTTTGCAAAGCAAAATCGCCAAACATGCAGGATCTCGTTCGTTAACTTGGGACTGCGATGATCTTGTTTTTCTGGATTTTGATGGCTTACGCATCGGGCTCTCTGAAATTCATGAAACGGCAGATACACCAAATACAATCTGTATCGCAGTAGGTCCTGTGAACTCCGACAGGCTCCCCAGACATCTCGATTCCGGCCATGTAGCGCATGAGCTTGTCAAAAAAATCACCCGTGTTCTGAATGCGCGGGCTGTCCTTTGGCAAGAGTATGAACGCCCATTAAACAACGCAGTTATTGATGATTTCCACTTCGAGCTAGACAAAATGTTAGGGTATCTAAATCTACAGATGCACGGCACACAAACGCCAAAGCACCAAGAGCAATCGATACCAACGAAAAACCGCGCGGAGTTGTTAAAAGATGATCTGGCTTTGGAAAAACTGCGCAACACCCTTCGTAAGCGTGGATTGGTTGGAGATCCGGTAAGTCTGCCATTGCACGTTTCGCTCTATATCTTTGCGGTGACGTTCTTTTTCATGATCCCTGCCCTTGGCTCAACTTTGTTGTCCTACATTTGGTTGCGCGGCGGGGTAGACAAACCAACACAGTCTACTTAAGTGAGCTTTCAAGGAGCGCTGCCTCCTGCCGTTCGCGAGGTTGACCTTTTGGTAAATGCAGCACATCGAACTATACCGCCCTTTTGACTTCTGGTCACAAGCAGGTGGCAATGCGAACACCCCCGACGCAGCCGTGACCCATAGATCAAATGGGAAAAGAACGATGAAACAAGCAGAAATTGGCGCAGCTGTGCCAAACGTTGACGCTCTTAAAGCGCAGGCAAAACGACTTCGCGCTGCGATGAACGAAAAACAAACCCCGATCACCCAAAGCATGGCGCTTGAAGCCATCGCGCGACAATGGGGCTTTCGTGATTGGAATACGCTTAGCGCAAAAGCCAAATCAAACTTGCCACGCGCATGGTTTGTTGGACAGCGGGTCACGGGACGTTACCTTGGTCACGCGTTTGACGGCCATCTCAAAGCTGTGCGCAGTGCGAGCGGCGGGTATTGGTACGTAACGGTCATTTTTGACCAGCCTGTTGATGTCGTCACATCCGATGCGTTCAGCTCATATCGCAAACAGGTGAATGTGGTGCTGAATGAGGATGCGGTGACACAAGCCAAAACATCCGACGGCGTTCCACATATGGAACTACGCGCTGCGTAAATATAGGCTGAGCATAGCTGAAAAGTTGTGCTCAGTTTACTTGCATTTTCAAAGAGTTGGCGCACCCAGCAGGATTCGAACCTGCGGCCTCTGCCTTCGGAGGGCAGCGCTCTATCCAGCTGAGCTATGGGTGCGTACACCGCGCGTGTATAGCTTTGCTGCACCAGTCCCGCAATGCCTAAAACCTTGCCCGTATTGCACTAAAGTCCTAAAGGACCTTATCATCTCTAGCGCAGTTTAAAGTAACATAAGCGCTGCAATGGCCGGCTCATTCATCATCGCTAACGAGCCTTAACCAAACAGATCATGGGCAAGCTCTAGCGCGTCGACCAATGTGTCAACTTCCGCACGCGTATTATACATCGCAAAAGATGCGCGGCATGTTGCGGACTCGTCCAAAAACTCCATCAAAGGTCCGGTGCAATGCTGGCCTGCACGCACGGCGACACCCTTTTTATCAAGGATCGTCGAGATGTCATGCGCATGCGCAGCACCGTCCATGGTAAAGCTGAAAATTGCGCCCTTATTCGCAGCATTGCCCTGAACAGAAAGCCAGTTAAGCCCATGTAGCCGTTTGCTTGCATAGTCGCGCAGATCGTTTTCATGGGTGGCAATCGCCTCCATTCCGACGTTCATCATATACTCAAGCGCGACGCCAAGGCCGATCATCTGAACAATGCCGGGTGTTCCCGCCTCAAACATCATTGGCGGATCATTGTAGCTTACTGCGTCCTTGGTGACCTCACGGATCATATCGCCCCCCCCGATAAAGGGACGCATCTCAGCCATGCGCTCGCGCTTCATAAAGATCGCACCAGACCCTGATGGCCCATAAAGCTTGTGCCCGGTGATGGCATAAAAATCGCAACCAATATCGTCGACATTTACAGGCATATGAACAGCAGACTGCGACCCATCAACCAAGACGGCAATACCGCGTTCATGCGCAGCCTGCGTGATCGTTTTCACGTCGACAACAGTGCCAAGTACGTTGGACATATGGGTCACGGCAACCAGCTTTGTTCGCGGTCCCATAGCGTCAATGACAGCCTGTGGATCCAAAGCTCCGCTTGCATCAACATCCACCCATTTTATCACCACGCCCTGACGCTCACGCAAGAAATGCCACGGCACAATGTTTGCATGATGCTCCATCACGGAGAGGATGATTTCATCGCCTGCATGTAGGTTTGGCATCGCCCAGCCATAGGCAACCGTATTGATCCCTTCGGTCGTGCCCGAGTTGAAAACGATCTGTTCCGCGTCAGCGACGTTAAGAAATTTGGCAATGGTGCCACGCACAGCTTCATATTTGTCCGTGGCAAGGTTGCTCAAAAAATGAAGTCCTCGATGTACGTTCGCGTATTCCTCGCTGTAGGCGCGCGAAATCGCATCGATCACCACCTGCGGTTTTTGCGCAGATGCGCCATTGTCCAGATACACCAACGGCTTGCCGTTTACTTCACGCGACAAGATTGGAAAATCAGCGCGGATCGCGTCAACATCAAACATACGGTGTCAGTCCCATATTCTGCACACCAAGCATCGACAGCAAAATCGCGAGTCCAAGCATTATTCCAAGCCCAGACAAAACAAGTGCGCCAAAACTGGTGAACAGATTGTTAAATTCATGTGCAACATCAATGAAGTGCAACAGCAGATACATGCCATATAGCGTGGCACCCAGAACGAGCAAACCCGCAATGCCAGGCACGATGATCATCAAGACAAATGCGGCTAGCTGCACCGCAAAGCGCAGGAACTGAAGCCAAATGAGCAGCACCATGACGCTCTCAACATTTGCTTTGCCACCGATGAAACGCCCTGCATATGTCAGCGAATAGATGCTCAGAATAAGGCCCGCGCCGATAAACCCCGCAAAAATGATTGGCGATGTAAACATGACCGGCAGCGGCCCCTGTGGCGGCGTTAAAACCAATGACAGCTGATAGACGATTGTATTCAATACAACCGCCAATGCTAAAGCGCTCCAAAGGATACTGCGCTCTGGACGCATCGACAAAATTTCTGCGGCAGCTTCACGTGGTTGGGAAATCGTGCGCATCGCTAAAGGAAGTAAAACGTTCAGCATCAATTGCCTCTTTCTGCTTCGATCAGACCGGACAGCCAAAACCACATAAAAACTGCGAACCACAAAAAGCCAACGATTTGTAGGCCCGGTCCAGGCCCGACAAAGCCCTCGATCAAGCCATTCAACAACAACAACGGGCTGGCCGCCAGAAACGACCAAAATAGTGCGATACGTGCCCCGTACCAATCGCCCTGCCCGCGCACGAGTTTTGCGATCAGATGGCTAAGGGCTGCAAGCGCGTAAAACACCAATGGTGCAATGAACAGCCACGCCATGAGCGTGCCGCCCAGAAGCATGTTCAGCTCAACACCCTCCAAATGCGCTTGGCGCGCCAAGGCAGGCCAGCGAGCAACAAAAGCGATCGTACAGCCGACCATCAAGATCATGATCGCACGATCCTCGCGTTGACCCGCGCCCAAGATCCGCGCAAACGCCCTGCGCGGCCCCTTATAGGTCGCAACAATGTCTGTTGTTGCAGGCATCAGCTACGACGTCTTGCCAGCCAAGCGGCCAATCGCTCGTTAATTTCATCTGCAAGCGCTTCGTTCTCGATCTCTTCTACCGCCTCAGCGAGGAAAGACAGCGTCAACATATCTGTCGCTTCACCATGCGGCACTCCGCGCGAGCGCAGATAAAACAGAGCATCTTCATCAATCGCACCGGATGTGGAGCCGTGCGAACACGCCACATCATCGGCGTAAATCTCAAGCTCAGGCTTCGCGAGAAACTGACTGTCCTCATCGAGCAAAAGAGATTGGCTAATCTGGTAACCATCGGTCTTTTGAGCACCCGCTTTCACGAGGATTTTGCCCTGAAACACGCCAGTCGCCCCATTGCGCAGCACTTTCTTGAACACCTGACGACTTTCGCAATTTACAGCGTCATGGGTGATGAACACCGTATCATCGTGATGAAAATCACCGTCCCCAAGCGCTGCCCCAGCAACCGTCGCATGCGCATCATCACCCGTAAGTTCTATCACGCACTCATTGCGGGTCATCACGCCATTTGCGGTCAGTGTGAAACTTTTGAAGGTCGATTCAGTGCCTAAACGCGCAAAGATATGTGTTGCAGCACGTCGATCATGATCGCGGCCTTGCGTGCGCACATGGTGGAACTTCGCGCCATCTGCGATCTCCACCTCCATGCACTTATTGAAACGTGCGGCCGCTGGACCGTTTTCTAAGACAGTCACCTCTGCACCCGCATCAAGTTTAATCACATGGTGCAACACCGCGTCAGAAGTATCTGATTTATGGTGATAAGTTAGCTGAATTGGCTTGCTTGGCGTACCAGTCACATGCAGTAGAACCCCATCCGTCGCGAACGCCGTATTCAGTGCTGCTAAAGGACGCTCAACAGGCGTTTGCCCATTGGCCTCCAGCGCGCCATACAGCCCTTGCGCCCAATGGATATCTGTATCCGATGTCGCAAGACGCTCGATTGAGATGCCCTCAAGCTCAAGATCATCCGAAGCTGTCGCATCAAACACACCATCAACAAAAACAATCTGAAGAGCGTCAATCGCGTCAAATACCGGCACTTCATCCGTAACCAAAACAGATGCCTGCGTCGCGCCAACTTGCGTCAACGTGTCAGGGCGCGTGTACTTCCAGTATTCATCACGACGGCTTGGCAAGCCCATGCTGCGCAGACGCGCCAAAGCCTCATTGCGCGCGGCACCACTCCACCCGCCCTGCGGCATGTCATGGGTTGCAATCCGCTCTTCGGTTGCGTCGAGTTTCGCTTGCAAAGCAGACATTTAAGCCACCTCTGCCAAGATGTCGGCATAGCCGTTTTGTTCAACTTCCAGCGCAAGCTCTGGTCCGCCTGTTTTTACAATACGGCCATTGGCCATAATGTGCACAACATCGGGTTTGATGTGATCAAGCAAACGCTGGTAGTGCGTGATGACCAAGAAGCCACGCCCCTCAGAACGCAGCGCATTAACACCCTCAGCAACCAGTTTCATCGCATCAACATCAAGGCCTGAGTCCGTCTCATCCAAGATGCACATCTTTGGCTCTAGCATCGCCATCTGCAAGATTTCGTTACGCTTTTTCTCACCACCAGAGAAACCAACGTTCACAGGTCGCTTCAGCATATCTGCGTCAATCTTCAGTGATTTCGCACGCTCGCGAACCACTTTCAGGAACTCAGTCGCGCTCATCTCATCTTCACCGCGCGCTTTGCGCTGAGAATTCACCGCTGTGCGCAGGAACGTCATGTTGCCGACGCCGGGGATTTCCACAGGATATTGGAACGCAAGGAACAAGCCCAATGCGGCACGCTCTTCAGGATCGATATCGAGAAGATCTTCACCCAGCAAATCGGCACTGCCTTCAGTCACTTCATAGCCGTCTTTGCCCGACAAAACGTAGGACAAAGTGGACTTACCTGAACCGTTAGGTCCCATGATCGCGTGTACCTTGCCAGCCTCAACCGTCAGATCGACACCTTTGAGGATTTGCTTGTCTTCTTCCTCAAGAGAGACGTGCAGGTTTTTGATATTCAACATTTAATTCATCCTCAGAGTTCTAATTAATGGCCCTAATAAGGGTCTTGCATAAGTGTAATGATCTCCAACAGATGCTCTGTCGGGATCGGTGTTGGGGTCAGCTCAAATTCAGCCATGCGACCAATGAGCTTTGGCGTACCGACGATCTTTTCAACCGCGTGATAACTTGGTCGCCGTTCATAGTCGTCCACAAGGACGCGTGTTGTCCGGGAGCAGTTGAATGCTGTCGCAAGCACACACCCCGCGCGAAACCGTCCATCCACAAGCACGACATCTGGGTGAACAAGGTCCTCTAAGGACCATATTTGTAAGGGATATTTCGAGTACTCTTTCCACTGACTTTCATCAGTTGGACGACCCCATTCTTTAGTTTTACCAATGTTTGCCCAAATTACGTCAGGCTGGCTCGCGACCTCGTTTTGCGCGAACCATTTGGCGATCATATCGACCCAGACCTTGTCAGTTTCGACAGATGTGATGGTTTTTCCTTCCATCTCCGCTGCCAACACGGTGGAGCCGCCAACACCATATTCCAAAATAACATCCGCCTGCGTGTAGGCTTCGCGCACATGCGCAGCTTCAGCATCAGGCATCGTCAACTCTGGACGTGAAATTATGGGCACGGCAACATTCATCAGTCTGTGATCACCGCTGTGCCGGACGCCGAGACCATCAACATGGAATTGCCCACTACTTCGTAGTCAAGATCAACCCCGACAACGGCGGTCGCACCCAAAGCAGCAGCACGCTCTTCCAGCTCTCTCATAGCTGTATCGCGCGCGTCTTGCAGCTTGCTTTCATACGCACCCGAGCGGCCACCGACGATATCGGTGATGGAAGCAAACACATCACGCACGACATTCGCGCCCATAATCGCCTCGCCCACAACGATGCCCTTGTAGGACAAGATTTTGTGGCCTTCGATGTTATTAGTTGTGGTAATAATCATGAACGCTCTTTCATCACATAGCCCGCTATCAGTGATCCCAAAAAGCCCGATACGAAAGCAATCAAAACGCCCGGGACGAGCGTGACCAACATCCCCAACGCCGTCACAACGACAGCGAATACCGCACAAAAACAACCGGTGATCACCGCGGATAGGAATATCTGCTTCGTCATCAGGACCGCCTTAACCTACTGAACCTTCCAACGAAATCGCAACAAGCTGTTGCGCTTCCATCGCAAACTCCATCGGCAGCGCTTGCAGAACTTCTTTGCAGAACCCGTTTACGACCAGAGCCACCGCATCTTCTTCGCCGATCCCACGCTGGCGGCAGTAAAAGAGCTGTTCGTCGTCCACTTTAGACGTCGTCGCCTCATGCTCCACCCGTGCAGAATTGTTCTTGACCTCAATGTAGGGCACCGTGTGCGCGCCACATTGATCGCCGATCAGAAGACTGTCGCACTGCGTAAAGTTACGTGCATTTTTCGCTTTGGGGTGCATAGAAACCAAACCACGATAGGTGTTTTGCGCTTTACCCGCTGAAATACCTTTAGAAACAATGCGCGACTTGGTGTTTTTACCAAGGTGAATCATCTTCGTTCCAGTATCGGCCTGCTGCATGTTGTTGGCGATGGCGATGGAATAAAACTCACCCTGGCTGTCATCGCCGCGCAAAATGCAAGACGGGTATTTCCAGGTGACGGCAGAGCCAGTTTCAACCTGCGTCCACATCACTTTGGCCCGATCACCGCGGCAATCCGCGCGTTTGGTCACAAAGTTGTAGATGCCACCTTTGCCGTCCTCGTCGCCGGGATACCAGTTTTGAACGGTGGAGTATTTCACTTCCGCATCTTCTTCGATGATGATTTCTACCACCGCTGCGTGCAACTGGGACTCATCACGCATAGGGGCTGTGCAGCCCTCCAAGTAGCTGACATAGCTGCCTTTATCGGCGATGATCAATGTACGCTCAAACTGACCTGTATTCTCTGCATTGATACGGAAATACGTGGACAGCTCCATCGGGCAACGTACGCCCGGTGGGATGTACACAAAAGATCCGTCAGAAAAGACAGCAGAATTCAGCGTCGCGTAATAGTTGTCGGACACCGGAACAACCGTCCCAAGATACTTCTTAACCAGTTCTGGGTGATCCTTGATCGCCTCAGAGATAGAACAGAAAATAACGCCAGCTTTCTTCAATTCATCCTGAAACGTTGTCCCTACAGAAACGGAGTCGAAAACAGCGTCTACCGCAACTTTGCGTGGCGCGTCGGCATCGATATCTTCCGCGCCCTCAACACCAGCAAGGATCAACTGTTCCTTCAAAGGAATGCCAAGCTTTTCATATGTTGCGAGCAGTTTCGGGTCGACCTCGTCCAAGGACTTCGGTTTGACCGCCATGCTCTTTGGACGCGCGTAATAGTATTGATCCTGAAAATCGATCTCCGGATAATCAACCATCGCCCAATCCGGCTCCACCTTAGTGAGCCAACGGCGATAAGCTTCAAGGCGCCACTCTAGCATCCACTCTGGCTCATCGTTTTTAGATGAAATCAAACGCACGATGTCTTCATTCAGACCCTTGGGCGCGTATTCCATTTCGATGTCAGTGGACCAACCATACTTGTATGCCCCACCTACCTCGCGCACAGCATCCACAGTTTCCTGATCGACGCCGTCTTTGACGCCAGAGTCCGTCGCTGTATCCAGTGCTACCATGTCGCTCTCCATCTCATCTTTTACTCACGCGACCCGCGCGCGAAATTTCTCGTGTTGTGCAAGCCATGCATCCGCAAAGCTAAGCACCTCTTGTTCTGTTGTGTTGGGCCCCAAAGAGACCCTGATCGCGCAAGCTGCGTCGCTTTCACTGTATCCCATCGACATCAAAACACCGCTCGCCTTAACCTTGCCGCTCGAACAAGCGGATCCTGCAGAGATCGAAAACCCAGCGAGATCCATCTGCATCACTTGAGTTTCGCCTTTCCATCCAGGCGTCAGAAGGCATGAGGTGTTCGGCAGGCGCTTGACGTCATTCCCGACAGAAATAGTGTGTTTAGCGCGATCTGCAATAGCGCTTTCTAGAATGTTTCTAAGTTTCTCAACTTTATCCCAAACACCACTGTCCAGATCTCGTTGTGCGGCTTCTGCTGCCGCACCAAACCCTGCAATTCCGATGATATTTTCTGTACCCGAGCGGCGCCCCATTTCCTGACCGCCGCCTTTGATCTGAGCCACCACATCAAGCCCGCGTTTAATGACCAAAGCACCTATGCCCTTGGGCCCGCCAAGCTTGTGCGCCGAAACAAGCGACATATCAGCGCCTGACCAATTAAACGCCAGCGGTATTTTCCCGAACGCCTGCGTCATGTCTGATACGGCCAAACCATCGGGTAAACGCTGCAGAATGCCGGTTTCAGAGTTGGCAAGTTGCAAAGCAGTTTGCTTGGGATCATCCAGCGCGACAGCGCCTAGGCTGTCCACCGCGAGGTCACCCGTTGTCCAACCAAGCAATGCATCATGTTCAATGCGCGCACTTGCCAAATTTCGATCGGCACAAGCAAGTGCCGCTGCTTCTGTCGCACTCGACGTGAAAATGACATCCGCGCCGTCCGCTCCCAACGCCGCAGACACCTGCGCACGCGCTTTTTCTATGATCGACTTGGCCGCACGGCCCTCCGCGTGTACGGATGAAGGATTTCCGAAATGATCCATCGCCGACATCATTGCAAGGCGCGCTTCATCGCGCAAAGGCGTCGTCGCGTTGTGATCAAGATAAACGCGCGCCATCACTCATCCACAATGTCAAAAAGGTTTGGAACCGCGGGACAAGGCGCAAGCCCATTGCTTACCACATCAGACAATCGCGTTTGATGCAGATACACGTAAACATGTGCGCTCAGCCCCTCCCACAAACGATTGGTCATTGATTGCGCGCGCGATCCGGACGACGCACCTGATGCGCCAGCCCCTTTGTGCATTGCATCAACGGTTTCATCGACGGCTGCAAGTATATCAAGCACACGAATCTCTGATGTCGGCTTGGCTAAACGATACCCGCCGCCTGGCCCACGCACAGACACGACCAGCTTGGCGCGCCTCAATTTTACAAACAGCTGTTCTAAATAGGGTAACGACACATCTTGACGCTTTGAAATATCACCCAAAGTCACCAAAGCATCGCTCGATTGCAGCGCAATATCCGTCAGCGCGACCATCGCGTAGCGCCCTTTTGTCGATAACTTCATGAGCGCCCCCGCTTGTGATGCTAAAACCGATGTCTCTTTGCAGCCAAAGACACTGATTTGATTGACCTTCGCGCATGCATTGCATAGATGCGTGTCGATGGCCGAGCCTTGCTCAGCTTAGAATGGTTCTAAAGTGCTCTGACTTATTCGTCAAGAATGGCCACGACGCTTTGCGCAGAGGAGTTTACGCATATGCCCGAGGTTATTTTCCCAGGTCCAGAAGGCCGCTTAGAGGGTCGTTATCATCCGCAAAAGGAAAAGGACGCACCGATCGCAATCGTGCTGCATCCGCATCCGCAATTTGGCGGCACGATGAACAACAAGGTTGTCTACAACCTACATTACGCCTTTTATAATATGGGTTTCACGGTTTTGCGGTTTAACTTCCGCGGTGTCGGTCGCTCGCAAGGCGAATACGATCAGGGCATTGGTGAACTTAGCGATGCCGCCTCCGCGCTCGATTACCTGCAATCCATGAATAACAACTCCAAGCATTGCTGGGTCGCCGGCTTCTCATTTGGCGCTTGGATCGGTATGCAGCTCTTGATGCGTCGCCCTGAGATCACTGGTTTCATCTCGGTAAGCCCACCTGCGAATATGTATGACTTCTCGTTCTTGGCCCCTTGCCCTGCTTCCGGCCTCATCATCAACGGCACTGCAGACCGTGTGGCACCGCCTGCAGATACTGTCGGCTTGGTAAATAAATTGCACGAGCAAAAGGGCATCACAATCACCCACCAAGAGCTGGAAGGCTCAGGTCACTTCTTTGAAGAGCCGCATATGGACACGATGATCGGCAACGTTCAGACCTATGTGAAACGTCGTTTGACCGAAACAACCCGCTAAGGTGCACCCATGAGCGCGATCATTGATAAAATGGCCGACGATCTGGCACGCGACGCGATTGAGGCGGCAGAGGCGATTGGCGATGAAGAGCTGGTCAACAACATCGGTAAGATGCTCGCCTCTTCCTCAACGACCGCCGAAGAAGCGTTTATGACAGCGGCTCGCGTGCGTATCGCTTTGAACCGCGCGCGCAAGTTTCTTGATGAGCGGATCGACAAAGCCGCCTCTGATTTGGACAATTCATGAGCACGCGTATCGATGCGCAAATGGCGTTTCTGAACGAGGCGGACAAGCTCAAAAACGTGATCCGCGCGACGACCCTGTGTGATGGCTCGCGCCACGAAAATTCTGGCGAACACAGCTGGCACATTGCGTTGTACGCTTTGGTTCTGGCCGAACACGCGCCAGACGGCGTTGATATCAACCGCGTGATCAAGATGCTGTTGCTACATGACCTGGTTGAAATTGATGCCGGTGATGCGCCGATCTTTGGCAATCATGATGTTGCTGCCATGGAAGCCGATGAAGCCAAAGCCGCTGATCGTATCTTCGGCCTTTTGCCTAAAGATCAAAACACAGAACTCCGCACCATCTGGGAAGAATTTGAAGCCGCGCAAACCCCGGATGCGATCTTTGCAAAATCCCTTGATCGCTTTCAGCCGCCCAACCAAAACCTGATGTCAAACGGCGGGTCTTGGACAGATTATGGCGTGAGCTACGAGACGATTGAATCCCGTGTCGGCTCCAAAATAGAACGCGGCGCGCCAACGCTTTGGGCATGGCTTGCCCCAAAGATCAAAGCGTGGTTTGCGCGCTAGTCCCTTCCTCTCTCTAAAAATATCCCCGCCGGAGGCCCGAATTTTTTAGAAAATTCGCTATCCCGCTCGACGCTTAATCGCACCCGCATGTTCAGCAAGATCACGTGCAATCGCGAAAGCCCCTTTGATCTTGTCCACATCCGTCTTCCACTCGCGCAGCACGACAATTTTGTTGTCACGCACCTTCGCTTGCCCTTTTTGGCTTTGGATAAAGGAAACAAGCCCTTCAGGGGAGGCAAACTTATCGTTGTGAAACAACACGGTCGCGCCTTTTGGTCCACCATCGAGCTTTGCAATACCCGCTTTCTTGCACATCGCTTTGATACGCACGACCAGCATCAACGTGTTCACCTCTTTGGGCAGCTTGCCGAAACGGTCAATCAACTCAGCGGCAAACCCTTCCAACTCCACTTTCGTCGTCAAAGAAGACAAGCGGCGATACAGCCCCAAACGAACGTCCAGATCAGGCACATAGTCTTCGGGGATCAAGACAGGCACGCCCAGATTGATCTGCGGTGCCCATTGATCGTCATTCACCGAAAGCCCATCCATTTCGCCCGACCGGATCTTGGCAATCGCATCCTGCAGCATGGATTGATAAAGCTCATACCCCACATCGCGCATTTGTCCTGATTGCTCTTCACCCAACAGATTACCCGCTCCGCGAATGTCGAGGTCCTGAGAGGCGAGCGTAAACCCTGCCCCAAGCGTGTCCAGTGACCCGAGAACACGCAATCGTTTTTCTGCGGTCGTCGTCAGTTTCGTGCGTGGTTTCGTTGTCAGATACGCATAAGCACGCGTTTTAGAACGACCAACCCGTCCGCGAATTTGATAGAGCTGCGCGAGGCCAAACATATCCGCACGGTGCACAATCATTGTATTGGCCGTGGGGATGTCTAAACCGCTTTCCACAATCGTTGTCGCAAGCAGAATATCGTATTTTCCGTCGTAAAACGCGTTCATTCTGTCATCAAGTTCACCAGCCGCCATCTGGCCATGCGCCACCATATAACTCAACTCAGGCAATTGTTCTTTAAGGAACGCTTCGATTTCTGGCAGGTCCGAAATACGCGGAACCACATAAAACGATTGTCCACCGCGGTAGTGTTCGCGCAAAAGGGCTTCACGCAAGGTCACCGCATCAAACTCACTGACGTAGGTACGAATGGCGAGGCGATCCACTGGGGGTGTACCAATAATCGAGAGATCGCGCACACCAGAGAGTGAAAGTTGCAACGTCCGCGGGATCGGCGTTGCCGTCAAAGTCAGTACATGAATGTCTGTGCGCAGCGCTTTCAAGCGTTCTTTATGGCCGACACCAAAGTGTTGCTCTTCATCGATAATCAGCAAGCCAAGATTATTAAACTTGGTGTTTTTCGCCAACAAAGCATGGGTCCCGACGACAATATCAACGATGCCAGCCGCCATGTTCTTGCGGGTTTCTTCCGCACTCTTTGCAGTAACGAAGCGCGACAATGGGCGCACTTCGATCGGGAACCCGCGAAACCGTTCTGCAAAGCTCTTGTAGTGTTGACGCGCAAGCAACGTCGTCGGCGCAATGATGGCCACCTGCACACCTGACATGGCCGCAATGAACGCCGCGCGCATTGCGACTTCGGTTTTACCAAAACCAACATCACCACAGACAAGGCGATCCATAGGTTGCCCTGACCCCATGTCAGCTAAAACATCGCCAATGGCTGCAAGCTGATCATCCGTCTCTTGATACGGAAAACGCGCAGAAAATGCGTCCCACATGCCGGGTGGCGGCTCCATAATAGGTGCGCGGCGCAAGGCGCGTTCTGCTGCGACACGAATGAGCTTATCAGCCATTTCGCGGATACGCTCTTTGAGCTTGGCTTTTTTGCTTTGCCAAGCGCCGCCGCCGAGACGATCCAAAAGACCTTCTTCATGACCGTATTTGCTAAGCAGTTCGACGTTCTCAACCGGCAGATAAAGGCGGGCATTGTCTGCATAATCGAGCAAAATGCATTCATGTGCCGCACCTGCTGCAGTAATCACTTCAAGCCCTTGGTAGCGCCCAATCCCGTGATCAACGTGAACAACCAAATCACCCGGGTTCAGGCTTTGGGTTTCGGTCAGAAAATTCTCTGCCTTGCGGCGTTTCTTTGCCGTTCGGATAAGACGGTCACCCAGTACGTCTTGCTCTGAGATAACCGTCATTTCGGGTGTTTCAAACCCATGTTCCAAAGCCCAAACCGCAAGGTACAGGCCGCGCTTGCCGATGCCTTTGCCGTCGCGCAGAGCAATTGTTTCGGCCAGACCTTCATCCTCGATCAAGCCTGCCAGACGTTCGCGCGCGCCCTCGGAATAGGACGCGATGACAACAGGCCCCTGCTCCATCTTAGCCTTAACATGCTGCGCTAAGACACCGAAAAGGCTAATGCTTTCCTGTTGACGTTCAGGTGCAAAGTTGCGACCGATCCGCCCCATTGCGTCCGTTGTGCCAAGTCCGACAGCTTGCGGCAGCGCGGCCAGTTGCAACACACGGCGGTCCGCCATCGTCGCGTCCCACGCCGCTTCATCCAGATACAGCAATTCCGCAGGAGCCGGTTTGTAGACAGAGTCCATCCGGTTTTTGGCACCCATCGCAATCTTGCGGGTTTCATACTGATCTGCGACGCTTTCCCAACGTGCAATGCGCGCAGCTGTGAGCGCATCATCACAGGTGATTGTCGCCTTTGGCAGATAATCAAATAAGGTCTCAAGGCGCTCATGAAAGAACGGCAACCAATGCTCAACACCTTGATGTTTACGCCCTGCACTAACCGCTTCGTATAAGGGATCATCAGTACCCGCTGCGCCAAACTCGATACGATAGTTTTGACGAAAACGCGTGATTGCTTCGTCATCAAGGATCACCTCAGAGACAGGAGCAAGCTCGATCACCTCAAGTTTTTCTGTTGTACGTTGTGTTGCCGGGTCAAACCGGCGCGCGCCGTCCAAGATATCACCGAATAGATCAAGCCGGATCGGCCCTTGCTCGCCTGGCGGAAAGATATCGATAATCCCGCCGCGCACAGCATAATCGCCCGGCTCCATCACTGTGGGGCTTTGAACGAAGCCCATACGCACCAAGAAATTGCGTAGCGCTTTTTCATCAACCCGCCCACCGACAGTTGCGGAAAACGCCGCTTCTTTCAGAACAGATCTTGCCGGAATGCGTTGTGTTGCAGCGCCGAGTGTCGTGAGCAGAATAAACTTGTCCGGCATCCCATGAACAAGCCCAGCAAGCGTCGCCATACGCGCCGCAGAAATATCAGCATTCGGGGATACGCGATCATAGGGCAGACAATCCCAACCGGGAAACACCACAACCGGCATATCAGGCGCGAAGAAACGCAGCGCATCTTGTACCGCCACCATTCGTTTGTCGTCGCGTGCTATGTGGCAGACAGGCGCGCCAGCACTTTCAAGCTCACGTAAAATGAGTTGGGCGTCATAGCCTTCGGGGGCACCTGAAACGGTGATATGGGAAGCGTTGCTCATAAGGCGAAGATGGTCCTTAAGGCGCGCGCGTCAAACGCCAAACGGGCCTAGCGAAAGATTAGTGTACATGCCCCACATTGCAGTGACGAAAATCGACACCATACCAATGACTTGAACAAAAACGCGGTGTCTGAACAAGCGCGTATAAAGCGCTTCCCCAGTGGCAGCTGTGTCATGGATAAGCCGCGCGGTATTAAGGGTAAGTAAACCCACAAAGGTCATGGGCAACATTAGCAAGAACAGAGCTTGTGCGAATTCAACCCAGTAGAAAAACCCGAGCAGGCCAAGACCCGTCAACACAAAACAGGTTATTCCCGCCAGCCACAGCCCTGACATCCGGCCGATGTACAAAAGACGGGTCACATTGATGCGCACCAGATCTTCCATATCCGCAACGGCGGAACCACCATCGCGGCGCGCGCGTAATACCAGATCATAGGGCACGCCAAGTACATAGTGCGACGCAGAAGACCACATCACAGCCAGCGCGATCCAGAACCAAAGGTTCGAGAACGAGCGCATATCAATGAGTTCAAAAAGGGCGTCTGTCAGTTCCAAAGCGACTCTTCTATCCAAAACGAGAGCAGTGATGCACCCTATAGCGGGCCTTTTATGCAATTCCCAGCCTTGTTCTGAAGCCATACACATGTCAGATTTGTCGCAACACAAAGTTTCAAAGTAGGACACGTATGACACCGACAGTCGCACCCTTCCCCGCCGCCCGTTTTCGACGCGCACGCCGCACCGCTTCCTTGCGCGCGCTCACTCAAGAAAACGCGCTGACACCGGGTGATCTGATCTGGCCAATTTTCGTGCGTGACGGCAAAGGTATTGAAGAGCCTGTCAGCTCCATGCCCGGTGTGATGCGTCGTTCCGTGGACAAGATTGCAGAGGCCGCAAAACAAGCGCAAAGCCTTGGTATTCCAGCGATTTGCCTGTTTCCCTACACCGATGACAGTCTTAAAACCGAAGACTGCGCGGAAGCTTGGAACCCCAACAATCTAAGCAATCAGGCAACCCGAGCAATCAAAGATGCCGCTCCTGATATCGCGGTCATGACTGACGTAGCGCTCGATCCGTATAATATAAACGGTCATGACGGGTTTGTTGAGGACGATGTCATCGTGAATGACCGCACGGTCGAAGCCTTGGTCAAAATGACCCTCGCGCAAGCCGAAGCAGGTGCAGATATCATCGGACCATCAGATATGATGGACGGGCGGATCGGCGCTATGCGTTCCGCTTTGGAGGCGGAGGGCCACAGTGATGTGATGATCCTGAGTTATGCTGCAAAATACGCCTCTGCCTATTATGGTCCTTTCCGTGACGCAGTTGGCGCGTCTGGCGCTTTGAAAGGTGATAAGAAAACCTACCAAATGAACCCGGCTAATTCTGACGAGGCAATGCGTCTGATCCAACGTGACCTTCAAGAAGGCGCGGATATGGTCATGGTCAAGCCCGGTATGCCCTACCTCGACATTTGTCGCCGCGTCAAAGACGGCTTTGGTGTACCGACCTATGCCTACCAAGTCAGCGGCGAGTACGCGATGATTGAAGCCGCTGCCCAGAACGACTGGATCGACGGAGAGCGCGTGATGATGGAAAGCCTCATGTGCTTCAAACGCGCAGGGTGTGACGGCATTTTAAGTTATTTTGCACCGCGCGTGGCAGAAATTCTGGCAAATGGGTAACAATCTACGCTGATCTCCGCCGGTCTGCTTTAGAAAGCCATGACTTTCACAACTCTTTGGGGTATCCACGCACCAACGCCCGCCGTCAGAGCTGGGTAGATGTGGCAAAAAGCAGGTATCTCCATGACGACTTTCTCCCGTCGCGCATTTGCGCTTTCTGGTTTAGCTGGTAGCGTTGTTGCGCTGGTTGCGTGTGACCGCATTAATGGCAATACTGCCCCCGACAGGCTTGATGCACGCGTTGACGCGACGCTGGCAGAAATGTTCGCGCAATACGGTAAAACAAGGTCGCTTGCCGCACGCTCTGCGGGCATGCTGGTTATGCCGTTGATCACCGAAGCCGGACTTGGCTTGGGCGGTGGCTTTGGGCGCGGCGCATTGCGCGTTGGCGGCGTGTCCGTTGAGTATTACAACACAACCAAAGCCAACTGGGGCGTTCAAATCGGCGCGAACCAGTATGCGCATGTGTTGTTTTTTATGACTGAGGACGCATTGACCAATTTCCGTGCCAGCGACGGCTGGGAACTTGGCGCTGACGTTGAAGCCGCCATCTATGATGACGGGCAAACCTTCAGCACCTCAACCACGACCAACTCTGCCCCGGTCATCAGCATAATTTTCGGCCAAGCGGGTCTGAAACTCGGTGTGACGATCGAGGGTACGAAATACTCAAAAATGGCTCCGGCTGAACGCTTTTAACGACGCGTCCCATTGCACCCCAGATCATGTTTCTGCTACAAACGAGCTAACTATATATAGCGGCTCGGACAAAACGAGTGTGCGGTGACAGGACTGGAAATTTCACGTGAACGACACACCAGAAACCCCTGAAAACGAAGACGAAAATCAAAACCCTGTTTCTGTTTACTCAGGGCCTTCGATTTCCATTACCTCGGAGATGAAAACCTCCTACCTCGATTACGCGATGTCAGTGATCGTCTCGCGAGCGATTCCCGACCTGCGTGATGGCCTGAAACCTGTCCACCGCCGCATCCTGTATGCGATGCACGAAGCGGGCAACACGCATGAAAAGAGCTACCGCAAGTCTGCCCGTGCCGTCGGTGATGTTATGGGTAAGTACCACCCGCATGGTGACAGCGCGATCTACGATGCACTTGTGCGAATGGCGCAGGATTTCTCCATGTCGCTGCCGCTGCTTGATGGTCAGGGTAACTTTGGTTCCATGGACGGCGATAATGCCGCTGCGATGCGTTATACCGAAGTGCGTATGGATAAGCCCTCTGCTTTCCTTTTGTCCGATATCGACAAGGAAACCGTCGATTTTCAGGATAACTACGATGGAAAAGACCGCGAGCCGACAGTCCTGCCCGCGCGTTATCCAAACATGCTGGTCAACGGCGCTGGTGGTATCGCGGTTGGTATGGCCACGAACATTCCGCCACATAACCTTGGCGAAGTCGTCACAGCGACCCTTGCGCTCATCGATAACCCTGATCTGACCACAGAAGAGTTGATCGAATATGTGCCGGGCCCAGACTTTCCGACTGGCGGCATTATGTTGGGCCGCAGTGGCGCGCGGAAGGCCTATTTGGAAGGTCGTGGATCCGTTGTTATTCGCGCAGCAACGCGCGTCGAAGAAATTCGTAAAGATCGCTACGCTATTGTTGTCGACGAAATCCCCTATCAGGTGAATAAATCCTCAATGATCGAAAAAATCGCGGAGCAAGTCCGTGAGAAGAAGATCGAGGGCGTCGCACACGTTCAAGACGAAAGCGACCGTAATGGCGTGCGCGTTGTGATCGAACTAAAGCGCGACGCAACGCCAGAAGTTGTGCTGAACCAACTGTTCCGCTTCACACCGATGCAAACCTACTTTGGCTGCAACATGCTTGCGCTGAACGGTGGGCGCCCTGAAACGCTGACGCTGCGCCGGTTCCTCACAAGCTTCATCGACTTTCGCGAGGACGTTGTTGCGCGTCGTACTGCATATGAACTGCGCAAAGCGCGGGAGCGGTCTCATATCCTATGTGGTCTTGCTGTTGCGGTCACCAACGTTGACGAAGTCGTTGCGACAATCCGTGCATCTGCAGATGCAGCCGAGGCGCGCCAAAAGTTGATGACCCGTCGTTGGCCCGCTATGGAAATCGCCGAATACATCAATTTGATCGACGATCCGACCCATACAATGAACGATGACGGGACCTATAATCTGTCTGAAACTCAGGCCCGCGCGATCCTTGAATTGCGTCTTCAGCGCCTTACTCAGATCGGTGTAAAAGAGGTCACCGACGAACTTAAAGAACTCGCTGCAAAGATCAGAGAATACTTGGAAATTCTTGGTTCGCGCGAACGCATCATGGGCATCATTCGAGATGAATTAACAGACGTCCGTGAGAAGTTTGCAGTTGATCGTCGTACAGAGATTGTCGACTGGTCTGGCGACATGGAAGACGAAGATCTGATCGAGCGCGAAGACATGGTCGTGACCATCACATCCGGTGGTTATATTAAACGCACACCTTTGATCGACTTCCGTGCGCAGCGTCGTGGTGGCAAAGGTGTTGCAGGTATGCAGACCAAAGATGAGGACGTGATCACCACGCTCTTTGTTGCCAATACGCACACGCAGCTCTTGTTCTTCACGACAGACGGCATGAGCTACAAGCTTAAAACCTGGCGCTTGCCGCTGGGGGGCCGGACATCAAAGGGCAAAGCGATTGTAAACATCCTGCCCATCCCGACGGGCGTCTCGATTGCGGCTATCATGCCGGTGGATCGCGACGAAAAAGAATGGGATGACTTACAAGTGGTCTTCGCGACCTCCGCAGGAACCGTGCGCCGCAACAAGTTGTCTGATTTCACCAACGTTATGCGTAACGGCAAGATCGCGATGAAATTCGAGGGTGAACACGAAAACACCACGCTTATTGATGTGCGCATCGCCAGCAACGACGACGATGTGATGCTGGTCACAGACTCGGGTCGCGCCATTCGCTTCCGTGCGACTGACGTGCGTGTCTTTAATTCGCGCGCTTCCACAGGTGTGCGCGGCATCAAACTACAGGGCGATGATACTGTCGTGTCCATGTCCGTTATTCGTCACTTTGAAGCGACGTCTGATGAGCGTGCCGCCTACCTCAAGATGCGCCGCGCGATGGCAGGCCTTGCGGATGATGCAGAGCTACCCGATGAGGAAGAAGGCGATGCAAACAGCCAAATCTCGCAGGAACGCTACGCAGAGATGTCGGCGATCGAGAACTTGATCCTCACCATTACCTCAGGTGGCGCAGGCAAGCTGTCCTCGTCGCATGATTATCCCCTTCGTGGACGCGGTGGTATGGGCGTTACCGCTATGGACAAAGCGATGCGCGGTGGTGAAGTTGTGGCCTCCTTTCCAGTTGAGCTGGATGATCAGATCATGCTTGCTACATCCAAGGGCCAATCGATCCGCGTCCCTGTTGAGGGGATTTCGTTCAGATCACGCTCTGCGGGGGGTGTGAAAGTGTTCAACACGGGCAAGAACGAAAGCGTTGTATCAGTTGCGTGGATCGCCGATCAAGGTGAAGATGAGCTTGCAGAAGACGCCGGTGAAACCACAGAAGAATAAAGGGACCTAAGATGAAGCATGTACCGAAAGACACAACCGATGACGCGCTTATTCAAGAGTTTCTGAAAAAAGGTGGTGAAGTTAAAAAAGGTGCCACCAAGCCGATGAAGCCCGAGCTTGGCATTTCCAAAAATGTTTGGAACCAGACCCTGACGAAAGATGAAAAAGCCGCGCGCGATAAGAAGTAAACCGTACAAGAGCGCGTCGAGCCACAATTGTACTTAATCTCCCACTACGAGGTTTTAGAAGCAAATGGCGTCGTATTTTGGTAAGCTCTGCTCACGTCGGCTAAAATCTGCCTAAGGCATATTAAAAACACAAAAATGCCACCATTGGTTGTATCTTTGAGTTGACTTTGTATCCTTTGATAATCAATATAATCTTTAAATACAGAGAACTATCGAACACTGACATGGCTGCGCTTTAGGACCCCTGTTAAGAAGACCGAGTATCGAAAAAGACTGCTTCGGTGCGTTTGATAATTAAAAATTACGTTTATTTTGAACACATCAAGCCTCACGAAGAGACAGGGTACACGGCTTTATAATGCAAAATTGGAATGACTTGATTTATTGCTTAGCGTTGGCCGAATACGGAACCATGGGCAAAGCCGCAAAAGCGTTACGTACCAACGCAACGACTGTATCACGTCATATTCAAAGCGTCTCTGAAAGGTATAACCAACCCATCTTTGCAAAAGAAGGTCAGGAGTGGCGACCAACTGCTTTTGGCGAAAAATTGGTTGAGATCGCGCAGGGTATTAAAGAAGACATTGATAGCGTTGAATCCAATGTTGCAACGAATGCGCAAGGCACGCTGCGTGTTTTTTGTGAAATACGCCTCATGCAAGGTTTTTTAGCCCCTCATTGGTCTGCGCTTTTAAACCAAAATCCTGATATCAACCTACATCTTACCCTCACTCCAGCGTCGCTCGCATACGGCGAGGTTGATATGGCCTTTACCTGCACGGAGCCGACTGAAGGGCGCTTGGTAAGAAAAAGGATTACAAGAACAGAGTATGCCGTTTTCGCGCGAACAGACTTTTTGTCAAACCTGCAAGGCTGGGTAGAGCTTGTCGATGATGCGGGCGGCAAAATGGATCAAAGTTTTCTGCAAAACCATTTTGATCAACCCGCAAGGCTGGCTTTGCAGGGACTGAATACTGCTTTGAACACAATACAAGAACTCCCGTACATGGTGATGTTGCCACGCTCGCTCGCAGGCGACCACCCAGAGCTCAGCGAAGTGCCAAATTCACCTGTATCTTAAGATGATGTATGGCTGTCCATTCATGAGTCTCGACGCAATGATCAACTTATTAGAAGCATTTTCAATTGGTTAGACGGTATTCCTAAGGCATAACAATTTTGCAGTATCACCTATGCAATCTTCTCTATTACGCATTTAGACAAAAAAATTTATCTTAAGATTATGATAAAGGAGGCAAAAGTATGAATTCGAACGCTGAATATCTAACCTTCGCATTGCGTTTTGTCGCGGTCCTTCATTTAGTGGCGTTAAGTGTTGTCATGTTGTTTTGTACCACTGTTGATTATGGATTCGGCACGATGCAAATTATGATCGCATTCTTTCTCGCGACATGTTCGGTTTGGCTAGTATACCTATCAGTCTGTGTGAGCTCTTCCGAGCAGCAGAGCCCACCAAGCCAAAGTCGCTTTCAATCCACTAACAGTGAACTTTGACCTTTAGAACAGCCAACCTTTTTCATCAAATTCAGCGATGGCGTCGCTCAACAAAGCAAAACACGCATAGTTGAGCGACATCGTAAATCTGGAAATATTGAAGTGCGAGCGCTCTTCGGCGCTCGCTTTTTTTCTTCAAAGCAGAAGCTCGGAAAACTTGGTTTGGAGATATGTCAAAAGCGGCCCTTCTGAGGGCTCGTTGCCAGAGCAAGCATGTGCGATTGTCGCGCGTGGTTCGCGTAGCCCCCCATGGCGTTGCAAGGCTTCGTTAAGCCATTCTGTCGCGGGTGTTGGGTCACCTTTTGCGAGTGCGTCGTCCAGATCAGGCAAATCCGCGCGCATCGCTTCATTCAAGCAACCCGCGTAGACATTGCCTAGACTGTAGGTCGCAAAGTAGCCAAACAAGCCGACCGACCAATGAACATCCTGAAGGACACCGTTTGAGGGTTTATCAACGGCAAAACCAAAGTCAGACGCAAAGCGATCGTTCCAGGCCCCCTCAAGATCATCAACAGCGAGATCGCCCGAGATCAAAGCACGCTCAAGATCAAAGCGCAGAAGAACATGAAGATTGTACTGGACCTCATCCGCTTCTGTGCGAATGAACCCTTTGCGCAGCTTGTTCACCGTGCGGTAGAATGTATCTTCGTCAGCAACCCCAAAATCACCAAAGCTGTCGCGCATTTGGCCGTATAGCCAACCACAGAACGGCTTTGAACGCCCCAGCTGGTTTTCATAAATGCGGCTTTGGCTTTCGTGCACGCCCATGGATACGCCATTCCCGAGCGGGGTGAGCAAATAGTCGTTGTTGATGCCCTGCTCGTAGCAAGCGTGGCCAACTTCGTGAATTGTTGAGTACAGGCAATTGAACGGGTCACGCGGACTGGTGCGTGTTGTAATGCGCACATCCAGACCCGAGCCTGATGAAAACGGATGCACCGCTTTGTCGACGCGGCCATGGCTCATGTCATAGCCGAATACTTTGGCAAGCTTGCGGGTCAGCTTCATCTGCTTGCCTTCATCAAACTCAAAGTTCAGGTCGGCTGGCTGCTCACAGTCCATCACCACGTCTCTAAGCTGGGTTAAGCGTGGACGCAAAGCTGCGAACATCGCGCTCAGGCTTTCAGCGCTTGCTCCTGGTTCATAGTCTTGAAGCATCGCGTCATAAACGTCACCGCCTGCGGCAAGCGCTTCACCCTCCTCGCGTTTCAGTTCGACGACCTCTTTCAAGGTCGGTAAAAACGCTGACACATCCTCGTCTGCGCGCGCTTGCGCCCAGATGCCTTGGCTTGCGGACGTTAGTTTTGCCAAACGCTGTGCCAAATCGGCAGGAACTTTTGATGCGCGTTCATAAGAGCGTGTGATCAAGCGCAGTTGCGCTTTACCGGGCTCATCGGGCGCGTGCGCTTCGGACAACCACTCGCCGATGCGCGGGTCCGTGCGGCGTGCATGTAGCACCCCTTCTAGGGCGGCCATTTCTTCTGAACGTTGCGGAGCTGCACCGCGTGGCATCATCGTTTCTTGATCCCACCCTAAACGACCCATCACCTGACCCAGTGCTTCAGTCTCTTTTTGAAAGGCCATTAGATCATCAAATGCACTCATTATGCTGCTCCTCGCAGTGTGTCTGGGGTTGGATAGCCCGCATAGAAACGCGCGCGCAGGATCAGAACCCAAAGCGCAACTGCACCAAGCTGGTGAATGATCGCGATTTCTAGCGGAGCTCCGTAGATCACGGTAAAGATGCCAAGGATCATCTGCAACGTCATCATTGCAAGAACCACTGTAAAGGCGCCGCGTGTTCCCGAGTTAGGCGAGCGTTTTGCTTGACGCCACAGGATGATGCCCAAGACAAACAATACATAGCCCGCAATCCGGTGCATAAACTGAACCAATCCCGCATTTTCAAAGAAATTGCGCCAAACAGGGTCTAAATCAAATGGAAAAGGCGGCATGAAACCACCTGCCATCAAGGGCCAATCTGTGTAAGTGCGCCCTGCATCTATACCTGCCACCAACGCGCCAAGCAGGATCTGGAAAAATGCGAGACCTGTCAGCCATGTTGCAGCAGTAAACAGACGCTGTTCGCGGTGGCGACGGCATTGCATCAGCTGGCGCTCTTCGCATTTCAGCTCAAACACAAACCACGCGATGAAACCAAGGATCACGAACGCAAGCCCGAGATGTGTGGCGAGTCGATAGGATGCAACATCCAGCATTGTGCCCGTCAAACCGGAAGAGACCATCCACCAGCCAACAGCCCCCTGAATGCCCCCTAATACACCGATGCCAAGCAAACGGCCCGTCCAGCCCGTGGGGATATTACGCGTCAAAAGGAAGCCAAAGAATCCAAGCGCCCAGACAAGGCCAATCACGCGACCAAGTTGACGGTGGCCCCATTCCCACCAATAGATGAATTGGAACTCGGCAAGTGACATGCCTTTGTTTTGCAACTGATATTCAGGGATTTCACGATACTTATCGAACTCGACTTGCCACTCAGCCGCACTCATGGGGGGCATAGCGCCTGTTACCGGCTTCCACTCAGTGATTGACAAACCGCTATCTGTGAGACGGGTCAAACCGCCCACTAAGATCATGACGGCAACGAAAGCAAAAAGAATGATCAGCCAAATGCGAATGCCACGTCGCGCACCGCGTTTGCCAGCATCAATTACGCCCGTGACTGGCGCCGCTTTTTCAACTGTACCGACATCTTCGAAAATACTGCGTTTCGTGCTCATGATCTGCCTCTTTGACCGTCAGATTATTTGACCAAATGTTAGGCCGCGCGCCCTGCCCCTTCAAGGGTCGCTCAGGAATTGTTTAGCCTTTTTCCTTCCAACGTACCATTTGCCGCAGCACGCCATGCAACATCTGCACGTCTGCCTTCGTCAAAGGCATACGCGACCACATGTTGCGCAAATTCACCTTCATGCTGTCGACCTTTTCAGGCGGATAGAAAAAGCCAGCCTCGTCAAGGCGAGCTTCATAGTGTTTGGCCAATGCCTCGCTTTCGCCTTGTGATGCCCAGACCGTTTTTGCCATCTCAACGCGTTCATTCTCATACTTACCCACTTGGCGTTGCCACTCATACCCAATGAGCAAAACGCATTGCGCGAGATTGAGCGAGCCAAATTCAGGATTCACAGGCACATTTATCACCGCATTCGCACGCGCGATGTCGTCATTTTCCATGCCTGCGCGCTCTGGCCCGAACAAAACGGCGACTTTTTCGCCCGCAGCAATTTTTTCTGCCGCAAGCGTCATCGCCCCTTCTGGCGAAAACGCAGGCTTGGTCAAACCACGCTGTCGCGCAGTCGTGGCAAAGACATAGGTGCAATCTTCCATCGCATCAGCCGTCGTTTCAAACAGTTGCGCCTCATCCAGCAAACGGCCCGCACCACTGGCCATGGCATCTGCCTTTGGGTTGGGCCAGCCATCACGTGGCGCAACTAGGCGCATACGATCGAGTGAAAAGTTCCACATCGCGCGTGCCGCAGCCCCGATATTTTCCCCCATTTGTGGACGGACAAGAACAAAGCTAGGTTGCTGGGTATCAGTTGGCATGAACGGCTCCATTGCAGCGATTTGACTGCTGATAAGCGAGCGCTGACTGGGTTTCAAGCGCTTGAACAGTGGTTCACTTATCGCCAATTTAGGCTGCGTACGAGGGGCCAACCCCTCGCGCTCCCCGAAATATTTGTAGAGAGAGGAAATCGATACCCCCAACGCCCTTATGTGACGTAGCCAAACCCTGTGAAGCACGCTATAGAGCGCCAAACAGCGATAAAAGAAGCCAGAGACATGTCAGACAAACAGCAAGAAATCGAACAGCCACAGCTTTATTTGATTACCCCGCCTGAGTTTGATCTAGATGTATTCCCTGCCCTTTTGGGTGACGTTTTGGACAGTGTCGAGATTGCGTGTGTGCGTTTGACCTTGGCAACGCAGGACGAAGACAAAATCTGTCGCGCCGCCGATGCACTGAGCGGGATAACCCAAGCACGCGATGTTGCTTTGGTCCTGGATGAACATATTTTGCTGGTCGAAAAGCTCGGGCTTGATGGTGTGCACTTGAGTGATGGTGCGCGACGGGTCGCAAAAACCCGCAAGATGCTTGGAGATGACGCTATTGTCGGGGCCTTTTGTGGCACCTCACGTCATGATGGTATGAACGCTGGTGAAGCTGGGGCTGATTATGTGAGCTTCGGACCAATTGGTGCAAACACACTTGGCGACGGCGAGCGCGCCGAGCATGACCTATTTCAATGGTGGACAGATGTTATCGAAGTACCAATCGTCGCTGAGGGCGCGCTAGATCGCGCTGCAATTGATGTATTTTCGCAAGTGACTGACTTCTTCGCACTTGGGGAAGAAATCTGGAGCAACGCCTCTCCTGTCGAGGCCGCAAAAGCGATTAAAGCACAGCTTACGATTTAAATATCTTCGACCTTCATCGCACGCGCAGCTGCAAGGCCCAAGGCGTAGCTGATATCTGAATACATGCTGTCAAATCCTTCAAAAAGTGCCGCATTCATTGCAGCCCCTTCTGCTGTTTTGCTGAGTTCTGTGTAGGTTTCGAGCTCACCCGGAGCCAAAGGCGAATAGGCCATGATCAAGAAACCATACAGCCAATCGCGCGTATCTGCGCGGGTTTCTTGTTCTTGTTCCCACACATCTGCAAGAATTTGCTCTTCGCTCAGCTCAAACGCACCACCATCGACAAGACCGCGGTAGAACTGAATGTTGGAATTCATCGCTCCAACAACGTTTGCCTCAAGCAGATCGCCAGCTTTAACGAAGTCATCAACCAGTACAAAAGCATCATCGCCCGCACGCTCATAGGCGCGCGCTTGCTCTTTGGCGTGTTCTTCAATGGCGGTGTCCATCATCGCATCGCGTGCGGAAAGCTCGAGGCTGACGATAGTTTTCCCCATCTGGGTTTCAAAGAATGCTTGCAATGGCGCGATGTCGACGTCCTGAAGGGCGTTTGCAAAACCGCGCCGTACAGATGTTTGCATTGCCTCTGTGCTGTAAATGCGCGCCACTACAGCGCCCCAGTTTTCAGTATAGCCGCCGGGCAACATTTCCTCGGCGAGTTCCACCGCATAGGTTTGCCCTTCTTCGCGCATTATCTCGATCATGCGCTCCATTCCCAAGCTCGTCAAAAGCCGATCCGTCGCGTCGCTTGCGAAAGACGTTATGGGAAGTAAAACAATGCAAAGACTAGCAACAGCGGAGCGGATCAAGGTCATACGCGTACTCGATTAATGGTTTCTGCGCCTATCCTACGGATGCTTCTCGCCATTGCCAATGCACGCTTTGCACAAGCTTGCGTGAAACGCTGCGATTAAGATCTTCGCGAAGAAAGCTGTTGCGCCGAAAGTCTTGAAATATTATCGCACGCTCACACCACACCGACGGAGCGATGCCGGAGTGGTCGAACGGGACGGTTTCGAAAACCGTTGAACCTCTAAAGGGTTCCCAGGGTTCGAATCCCTGTCGCTCCGCCAATTACTCTACTTAAGTAATTGATTTTAAAGGAAATGTGGAAATCACTTCCCCCTTTATTTCCCCCTCGTGATTGCGGCTGTCTCCGGATCAATGCGGATCAATGCGGATCGCGCCGGTCGATGCAGATGCGGCGAACGATCTGTCTTCTTTGACTCTAGCCTCCGCAAAACGACTGTCCATTAATGTGAAAAACTCAATACCGTGTAAAACAGTAGACACCCAGCAAGAGTGTACCCAAAAGAGACAGGGGTCAGGTGCGCTTACACAATGCGAGAGTGTTATATTATAACATAAATGTTGCGATAGATGCGGCCTTATGATACGCACGCTCGCCTGCGCGGCGACGTGTGCGCCAGACGCTGGTTTTCGCGGTTGGTGTTACGCGCTTGGAATATGACAATTGCCTTTTAAGTCATGTGCCGCTGGGTTGGCGTTGGTTATCCTGCGAGGGATGGCTGGCAGACCAAGATGTTGCAGGGGGCATTTGGCCAAAGGGGAGTGATTACCTCTTGATTACCTCAAGATGGCAAAAAAAGTCCTTTAAATTCAATATGATTACCTGATTACCTTGATTACCTGTATTTTCCAGTTGCCGCAGTGGCGGTACTACTCTTCTCTTATTTCTACTTCTTTTATCCCAAAAATAGAAATCAGAGGTAATCAGGTAATCATACTGTTTTTAAACGATTTTTCAGGTAATATGAAGGTAATATGGAGGTAATCATTGGCAACGAACTGAGCCACCGCGGCGGGTGGCCCAGCAGGCGCGGTGGGGCTTATTCCTTCAGGAGAAGGCACTTGACCGACTTCCGGTCTGATGTGAGCCGAACTTTAACTTCGCCATCCCTACTGGCGAGGGCAAGAACGTTCTTCGCCTTTTTCACGAACGTCATGCGCTCCGACTGGTCGTAATTGTCGGCCAGCCAATCTTCGAACAGTTTGCGCGGGCGGAGCAAACCAACTCCACCATTGGTTAGTTTTACGATATCAGGACAGAAATCGTGGTTGTGATCGAGCATCGCTGTGCGGAAGGCGTCCGCAATCTCGTGCAGGCTTTCAGATACCCGCCCCAGCTGCTTGCCGATCCCTCGGTTGGCATGAAAGTCTGTCACCGCTGCATCTGCAACAGTGACGGCCTCGCTGCTACCTAACTTGCGGTACTCCTCTACGTGCTGATTGAGGGTTAGACCTATCCAATTCCGCAGGCTTGCCGCGTAGGACGACTTGTTTGCAGAAAAAAGTTGGCGATCGTCAATCCGACCAGAATTCTGGATGAGGCTCATTCGGTTTGCAAACTGATCCTCGACCCCGTGGGAGGTCACTAGACTGGCCACGTTTTCCGCGCTCATGAACAGCTTTGTGTAGATCGCCGCCCGTTGTCGCAGCTGGTTTTTGGGCGACAACTCAATTTCATTCTGAAGCTGCTTCAGCTCGGATTTAACCGACTTGAACTCGTCCACAAGCAAGACAATCGCCCGCTTGAAGTTGTCGGCGCTCAAGCCCACGGGCTGGCCCTCCATCACCTTCTCGATTTCCTTTGTTGATGTTTCAACCACCACACCGAGGTCTTTGAGAAGCCCCGTAAACAGACCTTTCCCGAAGTCGGAGTCGGCTTGCCACCAAAGGTAGGCCTTCTTGCGATCCCCTGCAAAACGCGAATCAATGATGAATTTCAGCACCGCATCCACGTCAGGCCAGTGGGTGCGAAAGTCGTCTACGAAGAGCATGTCGATTGGTCCGGTTGTCCACGTTATGTGAGGCAGGACAATCTGGGCGTCATGTTCGCGCAACACGAACACCTCATGGGTGGCAAACATATCTACGCCCCATGCGATCATGTCTCGCTGCCGATACAGGAGGATGTGATCCATGACCGGTGTACGAATGGCAGCCATTAGGCTTTTCTCTGCCGCTTGCCGATCCTTTGGTATTACCTGAGATAACCACGCTGCTATCTCATCAGCACCGACTGGAGAGCCGAAAGTAGCCAGCATGAACTTCCAGCCCTCGCCCTGAGTGAATTTGACCAAATGACCCTCGCGGTTGAGAAAGTGAAGCTTCGATTGAGACGCGGACCAGAACGACCGACCTATCATCTTCCCGACGCGCTCGGCATCAACGGCAATGGCGTCAACCTTGATTCCGACTTCTGCCAAAACGTCTTTCAGGCCGTCTTTGATACGCTTAGCAATCCGATCCGCGTCCTTGGCCGTCTTGGCGTCCAGATGGGCTTCTGTTGCGCGTTTTTCGGGGTGCCTCGGCTCACTCTTCCCTGCGGTCAGACCACTCTTGATCGTGGGCAGGATCTCACAAGCCTCCAAACCCATCTGCAATGCCGCCTGTTTTAACGCGGCCACCGCTTTGTTCTCGTCCAAGTGACCACCACCGACGATCTGGCCCATGCGAAAGGCGGATGTATTCAGCGCGTTGTTTCGGTTGCCTTCGGGTGTTCTAACCAGTTCAGCAACCTCTTTGGACAGAGCGCTTCTACCCCACCCACCTGCGACAGGTGCTGGTATCGTTGGCATGGCCTGTTGTGAAAGCTTGCGTGGTTCACCGTATTCAGTTGTGACCCAGTCGACGAAATCATCCAGTCCTTCTTGTTTAATCTCAGGCAGTAAATCATCAACTTCACCCAGAAACGTGTCCCACGGGCTCACGCCTTTCCATGTATAGAGTTGGCCAGTGTCTGGGTGAACGCCGAAGGCCACGATTTGCTGGCCGTTGCCGAGCACTTCGAGCTGCTCTTGCTTGCCATTGGGCGCTTTGCCAGTTGGTTTGAGGATAATGTTGCTCTTCTTGATATCGAGGCCACGGTAAAACAAAGCAGTCTTAGGAGCTTCTCCAACGCGCTCTAACGTGTCCCCAAAGCGCTTAATGGCTTCGGCTGCAATAGCGGCGCTGACATCCTCACAATAAGCGTCCACATCTAAAGCAACGATGCCATGCCCCGTGACAATTCCGATGCCGCTGTCCGGCCGAAAATCCCCAAGGGTGAACTCGCGCTCTTGCCAAACCAGGTGGACAGGTCTTTTTTGTTTGGGCCGCAGCGGCACAATGCGCCACCCTCCTTCAATCATCGCTTTGGCTTTGTCGATTGTGGTCTCTATCGGTGATTGAGCTTTCATGCATCGCCCCCAATTCGATCAGGCAAGACCGAGAGAATGGCCATCACGGATGGGTCAGAGAGCGGTTCTAACCGTGCACAGGCGCGGATGAGGCTATCTCTGGTCGTCAGGTAGGTGTGCCCACGCCAAACGCCCCGGTGCAAAGGGTCAGCCGTGCGATGTTGGACGATCCACTGGGCACCGTCTTTACAGACGATGACGCGCCAGCGTGGCGCGAACTGTACGATCACCGAGCGATAGTTATCGTCCTTCTCTCGGTGTGAGGGGATGCCCGCCGCAGTCGCAAAGCAGTTATCCTGCTCCGGCTGCGCTTTCCCGCGCACCCGAATTTTTATCTGCTCGGCACTCATATCAAGTGACCTTGGTTTCGCGACTGGCCAGCCAGTTCTCGATATCCGAGCGTCGCCAGCCGACGGCACGGACCCCTAGCTTTACCGGTGCAGGGAAGTCCCCGCGCTTGATGGCTTCATACAGAGAGGTGTTCCCAATGCCGATGAGGGCGAGAACACGCGGCTTGCGTAGAATTTCGTCGGTCATATCCGTATCCTTTGACGTTCAAATATCGCCTCTGGACATTGTCGGATTTCTTTTCAGTTATTCAGGTTCAGAATTTCGTCTTTTCTGAACCACTGGTGGTGGCTCGCGGCCGACCGCCGCCTTGCTTGTGGCTTTTGCTCTTCTAATATACGTCCTTAAAGTGTCTAGATTATTGCCGCACTCATTGGGAAAGCGGTCCAAGAAAATCCCAAGTGCATGGTATTCGGTACATCCAAGTTCTAACTGAATCTCCCGGACCATTCCGAGGATTCCCAGCTCCTTGGCCTGCTGTGCAATTGTACGCTTATTTCCTCGTTGCTTTTTCTTGCCTTCGAGTCGATCCGCAACGAATTCCCGGGCCTCCCGCGTTTTTAGAGTTCCAACCGAGCGTATCAGATCTGCTAAAGTGTTAGGGTTCCCGTCCTGTGCATCGGTGAGCGCGCAATATTCAACTTCGTTGGCAGCCCACCAATCGATAAAAGTTGGGTATTCATCCCGGTTCATCCGACTACTCCCATTTTTACCACGTTACCGACCGCAGCTTCACCGCGCAGGAAGCCTGCCCAATCCGCCATCATCGCGCGCCGACGGTCCAGCATGTCAGAGCGCTGATAGGCCCGCTCCACTTCCGAGCCGATGAAGTGCGCCAAGGCCATTTCTGCCATTTCGCGGGGATAGCCACGTTCCGCTGCCCATTGCCGGAAGGACGAGCGTAAACCATGCGGCACGGCTGGGCGCTTGTTCTTGGAGTCTAGCCAGCCTGACCGACCTGCCTTAACTTCAGCTTCCTGCATCCGCCGCATAACGGCTGAAATACTCATGTCGGACAATGCTCCACCACGCGGGGCGAAGAAAACGAATGGGCTATCCTCGAGGCGGGGCAGGGCCTCTAGCAGTGCCACTGCCTCTTTTGTCAATGGGACGCGATGCTCACGCCCGTTCTTCATACGTGTCGCGGGGATTGTCCAAGCTCCACGTGGCGTCTTGTCGGTTTTGTCTTGCTCCCCAAAGTCGACCTCGTCCCATGTCATCCCCCTGACTTCACCAGAGCGGGCAGCAGTAAGGGTAAGGAACTGCAAGGCGCGGGCAGCCATGCCTTCGCGCGTGGCGAGAACAGACCACCAGCCCGCGACATCAGTCAACGCCAAGGCGGGCTGGTTGTCAGACTTTGCTACTTTCGTGGCCTTGGGGAGGAGTTCTGACAGGTTGCCCTTCCACCGCGCGGGGTTGGGGCCTTCGCGATGTCCGGCAACCGTTGCCCAAGACAACACGTTTTCAATCCGCCCGCGCAGCCGCGAAGCGGTTTCCGTCTTGTCTGACCAGATCGGTTGTACGGCACGCAGCACATCGGAGACGCCGACTGAGCGCACGGGCATATCTCCCAGCACGGGGCGGGCGTAGGTGTCGAGCGTCGCGCGCCACTGCTTGCGATGTTTGTCGTTCCTAAACTCGTCCAGCTTTATGGTGAGGTAGCGGTCAACCGCGTCCGCGAAGGAAAGCGTTTCGCGCGCCTTCCGACGTTCGGCTAGGGGGTCGCCACCGCTATAGGCTAGCTGCTTGTTGGCGAGTGCTGCCTTGCGCGCATCTGCCAGCCCGACGATGGGGAAGCCACCGAGGCCAATCTCTCGTCGCTTGCCATGAATGGTCAAGCGCTGAATCCAAAAGCGCCCGCCGTTAGGATCCACGCGCAAGAATAGGCCGGTTCCTGCGCCGTCGTGATACTTGCCGGGCTTGGCGGTCTTCACCTTGGCGACTGTCAGCCCGCCGCCCTTGGCTTCGACCGTATCTTTCCCCATTTAAGCTTCCCCCTTTTCTTCCCCCAATGCATTGCGGCTTGCACCGTACTGCAGCGAATGAAGGCGAACAAGAGAAAGCTTTAAAGTGATTGTTTTCAAGAGTTTGCGGATTTTGCCGATGCGTTGCGAATATAACGCTGGCGGTCTGTCTCTCCGCCAAAAAGCCTGTGCATGTCGGTTTTTCGCGCGCGCCCAAAAGAATAGACAAACAAATTCAGCGCATAAAATCACAAAGTTTGTTTTCATAACTGATGTTACCCGCCGACAAAAAGTCGCCAAAACAGACGGCAGTAAATGAACGACTAAGCCCGACACATTTCTGCGCCGGGCTTAGTCTTGTCAGGAAGAATTAGACGTTTTTAGATCGCATCAAACGCGAGGTCGTCTTCGTCGACCTCTTCTTCGGTCGGCATTGTCTCGTCAAGCGTTTCGCCGTTGGAGAGCAACGCCATGATGTCTTCTTCCACTTCGGGCTCTTCTTCGATTGTGAAGAAGATTTGCTCGAAGTTTTCGAAGCTGATCTCACCAACCTGACCCTCTTCAGTACCATCGCTGACGAAGTACTCGCCAGCAGGTCCGACCGCTGGAAGTTCGCCATCAGGCGATGTGCCGCTGAACAGATCAGACAAGGTGTAGTCATTGTCTGGACCAAAGTTCACGAAATCGCCCTCGACTGGGAAGAAGTAGCCGGTTGCATTATCGTCGAGCCCTTCGATGTCTTCCTCGATGCTGTTTGAGCCAACCGCAGTTGTGAAGGAAATCTTGTCCAACTCACCTTCAACTTCAGCACCAGAGAAATGCTCAACGCTGTTGACCGAGTCGATCTCTTGCGTCGGGTACTTTGTGACTTCACCGTTGCCTTCGTCGTCGACATAAACAACGACATGACCTTGATCATCGCCTTGGTAGGTGTCGTCGCCGTCACCGCCAAGGATGTCATCATTGCCTTGCGATCCTTCGATGGTGTCATTGCCGTCACCGCCTTGGATCACATCATCGCCGTCGCCGCCGTCGATGTCATCGTTGCCAAGACCACCGTCGATTGTGTCGTTACCACCATTGCCTTCGATGACATCATCGATGCCATCCGCGCCGTCGACCTGATCCCCTTCGCCGTCGTCAAAGCCAGGGTCCATGACCTCGCCACCATCAGTTCCGTCAACAACACCGTCGCCGCCATCAATCACTTCATCCACGGTAACCGCAACAGTTGCCGTCGAAGACGCACCATCAGGGTCAGAGACCGTATAGGTGATCTCGTCTACTCCGAAGAAGCCATCGTCTGGCGTGTACTCCAATGTACCGTCATCGTTGATAACAACTGTCCCGTTTGGCGCTGTGGCCTCTGTGACCGCCAGTTCCTCAGGAGTGTTGTCTGCATCACTGTCGTTGGCCAGCACATCAATGGTAACGCTGGTGTCTTCATCGGTTTCAGCAGTGTCATCCGTTGCAACAGGTGCATCGTTGACCGGATCAACCGCGATGGTGACAGTCCCAACCGCCGTGTTCCCCTCAGGATCAGAGACCGTGTAGGTGATCTCGTCCGATCCAGAGTACTCAGAATCTGGCGTGTAGGACAGCGTGCCATCGTCATTGATCTCAACTGTGCCGTTCGGAGCTGTGGCCTCTGTGACCTCCAACTCTTCTGGCGTGTTGTCAGGATCAGTGTCGTTGGCGAGCACGTCGATGACAACGGTTGTGTCCTCATCAACATCGGCACTGTCAGGGTTGGCCACGGGTGTGACGTCGCCTTCAGAAACAGTCACTGTCACAATCGCAGTATCCGTGTTCCCCTCAGGGTCGGTGATTGTGTAAGTGATTGTATCCTCACCACTAAAGCCAGCATCCGGCTCATAGGACAGTGTGCCATCATCATTGATGTCGATGATGCCATTCTCCGCCTCTGCGTCAATAACTTCGAGCTGATCAACCGGCGTGTCTGGGTCTGTATCGTTGGCCAGAACGTCGATGACAGTGACATCACCCGCTGTCGCACTTGCAACATCGTCGACTGCGTCAGGAGACAGATCGTCTACAACCGCAGCGCCTGTCACGTTGACAGTCACCGTAGCCGTATCGAAACCACCGTTGCCGTCAGACACGGTGTAGCTCACCGTTGTCTGTACAACCTCGCCGTCTGGCAGGTCAGCAAAGTCGCCTTCATCATCACGGAAGCGCACAGCACCGCTTGATGTGATACGAATTTGGCCACCATTGTCGCCGTCGACCCAAGTTCGCAGGTTTGAAGACCCATCAATCTCGGACACACGAAGTGGATCATCGTTTGGATCCGTATCGTTGCCGAGCAAGCCGTCGTCCCCAGAACCAAGACGCACATTGCCGCCCTCATAGCCGTCAAGATCAATGTCATAGACATCTGCTTGCGCAACTGGCGCGTCGCCAACGGGTTCTTCAGTCACTGAAACCGTCACTGTGGACGTCGCGGAGTTCCCCTCAGGATCGGTGACCGTGTAGGTGATCGTATCCTCACCAAAGAAACCGGCATCTGGCTCATAAGACAGCGTGCCATCGTCATTGATATCAACAATACCGTTCGGCGCGTCTGCGTCCGTGACCTCCAGTTCTTCGAGAGGTGTGTCAGGATCCGTGTCATTGGCGAGCACATCGATTGTGACAACCTCGCCTTCTTCCACGGTCGCGGTGTCAGGATTGGCAACTGGTGCTTCGTCTGGAATGGCCTCCACGGTTACGGCAACTGTTGCCGTGTCAGTGGCACCTGATGGATCGGAGACCACGTAAGTGATGGTATCCTCACCGACAAAGCCCGCGTCCGGCGTGTACTCCAACGTGCGATCGTCATTGATGACGACGGTTCCGTTCGGCGCAGTTGCCCCCGTGACCGTAAGGTCGTCTGGTGTGTTGTCCTCATCTTCGTCGTTGGCAAGCACGTCGATGGTAACAGGCGTTTCCTCATCGGTCGTTGCCGCGTCATCGTTTGCCACTGGCGCATCGTTGACAGGTGCCACGTCCAAAGTGACTGTCCCAACTGCCGTGTTCCCCTCAGGATCAGAGACCGTATAGGTAATCTCGTCTGATCCAGAATATTCAGGATCTGGCGTGTATGACAGCGTGCCATCGTCATTGATCTCGACAGTGCCGTTCGGAGCTGTGGCCTCTGTGACCTCCAACTCTTCTGGCGTGTTGTCAGGATCAGTGTCGTTGGCGAGCACGTCGATGACAACGGTTGTGTCCTCATCTGTGTCTGCTGCGTCAGGGTTTGCAACAGGTGTCACATCCACAGGACCATCTGTGAGGATATTCTCGATCTCTGAGAATTCGATCACAACTGGAAGGCCATCCGCATTCGGATATGTAACCGTGCCGCTTTCACCAATGCCTGTTTCAGGGTCAAACGTCGGATCAGTCTCATCATAAGCGATTTCAACAGGGCCAAGACCCGTTAGGTCAAGCGTATCACCGACCTGCCCGTCCGGGTTGTTGGTTGGATCAATCACGCCTTCTTCATCAGCCTCGCCGCCGACCACAGTGATCGGAGCCGTGCCAGCAACGGTTGGATCAATGGTGAATTCATCGTCACCACCACCGCCGAGACCTGTATCGCCTGCGCCAAGCGTGATGTCGTCATCGTTCAGGCCACCCTCAAGCGTATCTGCGCCTTCACCGCCGTCGAGCGTGTCGTTGCCGTCATTGCCCAACAGAACATCGTCGCCATCGTCGCCATCCAGCAGGTCATCGTCGTCGCCGCCATCAAGCGTATCATTACCCGCGCCGCCAAGGAGTGTGTCTTCGCCTTCGTTGCCGTCTGCAACAACAGGCGCGTCCGCATCAGAACCATCGATCAGATCATCACCGAGACCCGTTTCGATCTGCTCGATTTCGTCAAAGTTGATGTCGGGTGTATCGTCCGTGTCCAGACCATCTACTGTGCCGCTTTCAGGATCGGCTTCAAGAACCACGTCCAGATCACCAAGCTGATCGCTCAGATCAAGAACGTCGCCTTCGTCGCCATTCTCAGGGCCCGCAGGATCACCTGTGGTCCCGTCCGAGCCACCGTCGATGGTAACGTCTACATCAGGCGCGAAGTCGGTTGGGTCGACTGTAAAGACATCATCGCCCAGACCGCCAAGCGCCGTATCCGCGCCGCCAACAGCGATATCATCATCGCCGTCCTCGCCGTTCAGAACGTCATCGCCCGAACCGCCTGTCAGCGTGTCGGCCTCATCGCCGCCCAGCAGGGTGTCATCCCCCGCGCCGCCGTCGATGTCGTCATTGCCTTCGTTGCCGAGCAGCGTGTCGGCACCGTCGTTGCCGCCGATGACATCATCGTCCTCGCCGCCCTCAACAGAGTCGTCACCCAAACCGGCATCAATCGTGTCCGAACCACCATTGCCCAGGATCGTGTCATCCACGCCATCGTCGCCATCGATCTGGTCGCCCTGTGGATCGGTATAGCCAGAGTTCATCAGCTCACCCTCGCCCGCACCGTCCACGATGCCATCGGCCTGTGGGTCGGTCAGAACATCCTCGATTTCAGAGAAGTTGATTGTGACAGGCTCACCCGCGTCGTTGGTGTAGGTCGCCGTACCGCTTTCGCTGGCGCCGGTCGCCGGATCAAAGGTCGGGTCGTCTTCATTATAGACGATTTCCACTTCGCCCAGTCCGCGCAAATCAAGCGTGTCGCCGTCGCCACCATTGGTCGGATCGTTCAGGCTTTCATCCAACTCCCCGCCCACAACTGTGATCGGCGCATCGCCGGTCAGGGATGGATTGACGTAGAACTCGTCATCACCACTCCCGCCAAGCGCTGTATCACCCGCACCGACCATGATGTCATCGTCATCGCCGCCGCCGTCAAGCGTGTCAGCACCCGCGCCGCCAATCAGCGTGTCCGTGCCAGTTCCGCCGGTAATCTCGTCGTCTCCAGCGCCGCCGTCAAGCAGGTCATCGTCCGCGCCGCCATCAACAGTATCGTCGCCGCCACCAGAAGAGATTGTATCGTCGCCACCATTGCCGTCGATCACGTCAGCTTCATCCGTGATCAGATCTCCGCCGCCATCGGTCGGGGCATTGCTGTCGTCATAGCCAACACGCATCACCTCGCCGGTGTCTTCGCCGTCTACGATAGCGTTTGGCTCGGGCACATCCGTCACCGTCACAGCCACAGGCTGCTCGTCAGTCAAGCCACCGGTATCAGTCGCAACAACCGTAACGTCATAAACGCCGTCGCCATTGGCGTCAGTCGGGTTCTCAAAGTCGAGCGGATTGATCGGGCTCAACTCGCCTGTGGCCGGATCGATCTCGAACAGCGCCGCATCATCGCCGGTCAGCGTCAGCGCAACCGGATCACCATCGGGGTCTGTGGTTGCATAGGTTGCAATCGTGCCCGTGTCATCCTCTGCCATGTCCACGGCCGCAGGGCCGGTGACGTCAGGGGCTGTGTTATCCGGATCCTGAATGATCGTCTCGATGCCCTCGAACGTTAGCGTGGAGCCGTCTGCGAAGGTCACCGTGCCGGATTGCGCGCCTGCGTCGTTCGCATCAGCGGATGCATTGATCGTCACCGGACCCGCGCCTGTCAGATCAAGCACGTCGTTGTCTGTGGTATCATCAGGTCCAAATCCGCCAGAGATCACATCGCCCGCACCTTCAGCAGCAGAGCCAACAACAAAGGTGTCGTCGCCGCCTTCGCCGAACATCTGGTCAGCACCGGTCCCACCAATGATCGTGTCATCGCCGCCGTCGCCTTCGCCGGTTTCAAAGAACTGACCGTCGGCCCAGTTGCCTTCAATCGGGTTGATGCCATTGTCGTCACCGGACCCCGTCGCAATTGTAAAGCTGTCGATACCAGAGGAGTTATTAGACAACATGGCTCTGAACGAGTTAAACGCAGCCGGAGACGGACCATCGTCCGGCATCATATAGGTTTCACCATCCGGGCCGCGCACATAATGCACACGGATACCTTGGAACACTTCACCGTCATTCATGGTAAAGTCGGCGGTGCCGCTGCTTACAACGGTGGTGTCCTGAAATCCGCCGCTGATGGAGGACGAAAATTGGTCATTTGAGTTATACAAACCAGATTTCTGAACCGTCACCAGACCAACGAAGGAGCGCTGCGCGCCGGTGAATTCAAGTTCATCAAGACCAAACGAGCGGTCTGTTCCCTCGCCGTCTTGCGAGAACGAAACGCCCGTGATCGCATCTCTGTTTGCATCGTCCAGAACAGGAATATCATTGCCAAGATGGAACGCATCCGTGGAAAACGAATGGTTCCCATTATAGACGGTTTGCGCACTGATACGGTCATAACCGCCGCCTGTGGAACCGGGACCAGCACCCAGCGTATCGCCGGGGACACCTTCGCCACCCGCAGACAGGCTGTTGCCGCTGTCGCCATAGATAACGTCGTCGCCTGCACCGCCTTCGAGGATGTCATCACCCGCTTGAGTACCGGAATCGACCACAACATCGCTAACACCATCCGCGAAGTCACCTGAAATCGTGTCATTGCCCGCGTTGCCGTCGATGACATCATTGCCGGAACCGCCATAGACTTCGTCCGTGCCAAGGCCCGCATTGATCGTGTCGTCGCCGCCATTGCCGAGGATAACGTCGTTATCGCCGTCCGCACCGTCGATGATATCGCCGCCGCTGTTGGTGGCACCCGCCGCATCGTCATAGCTGCGGTTCATCACTTCGCTGGAGTTCTCCCCATCTACGATGCCGTCTGGCGTCGGAGGCAACGGAGCTGCTGGACCTTCAAAGTCATAAGCATTGAGACCGGGCGCGTAGACTGGACCGCCGTTGAACTGTGGACCCACTGATGACCACGTGCCGTCGCCATTTTCGACCCAGTCAGACCGTTCAAAACTTGCCAACTGATCCGCCCGCGGTGTAATGGTGATCCCATCCATATCGATGCCCTGCGCGAAGCCGCCATCGATATTCGTGAGGCCCGAGCTCTCTGCCTGCATCCCGAGGGTGATGTTGTCGTCGCCGAGGCCCAAGTTGACGTTGGCAAGGTTCCAGTTGTCGCCAATAACGACAACATCATCCGCATTACCTGTGTTGATGTTGCCCAACAATCTCACATCGTCGCCGATGGTCAAATTGGCAGGTGTGTTGGTTCCGGCGCCCATGTTGATCGCGTTGTTGATTGTCGCACCGTCACCGATGGTGAGGTTCTTTTCGCCACCGCCGCTGAGGACATTCAAAGGTGCAACCATTTGGAGGTTATCACCAAACGTGACGTTCACGTCCACGTTGCTGCCACTCGACGCATTGAAGCTGCCGTTAACATCGGCGTCGTCGCCGATTGTGACATCGGCATTGCCAACGGACGTCGCGGTCACGTTGCCGTTGAAGGTCGCGCCGGATCCAAAGTTGAAGTCAGCGTCCGCGCCGTAGTTGTTAATAGGGCCGTCGATTGTGACATCGTTGCCCGCGTTGATTGTCAATGTGCCCGTGTTACTCATGCCTGTGGCATCGATGTCGCTCAGTGTTGCACCGTCGCCGACGTTCAGGGTCAGGTTTTCACCGTTTGCGTCGATGTTATACCGAGAGAAATCAGTGCCCGCAGGGATGTTTACCGTCGGTTCGATGTCACTGCCAAAGCCGCCAAGTGTAAGTTGCCCGAATGTGCTGCCACCATCAGGGTCACCCAGAACGTTCACGGTGACATCAGGGCCGCCATTGATCGTGATGCTGCCCATCATCCCCGTGGGGATGTTGATCACGTCACCTGGTCCGGCGTTGATGGTGGTGTTGGCAAACTGGCTGCTTGGGATTTCTACGTCGATAACTGGCATTAGTATTTTCCTTCTACGAAGTGAACGCGGCCTTGCGCGCTATGATCATTGGTTTTCTCGCCGTCGACGAGTTGCCTGTTCTGTGGTTCGGTGAATAAGACGCGGCCGATCGTCCCGGCCTCGATGGAAAAGATTTCGCCCGAGGTTGCTGTATGGGTTTCGCCCGTAGCAGGAATTGTAATCGGCATAGTCAGGTCTCTTAGTCATAAGGCGGCGAGCCGGATTAAGGCGCGGTCCCGCGAGGTTAAGTTTGGTCCGAGAAGCACGGGTTTCGCGCGAGAGCCGGACAATACTTCTCCGGCCCGTCGAATGACGGATCAATTTAGAAAAATGCGATGAGTGGGGTGGTGAATTCGCTAAACGCGGGGTCAGGCGGCAGCCTGCTGTCTTATGCGTTAAGAAAGATAAGATCTGTCTTTTCGCGACCCTAACTTAAGCGAATTTAGTAGAATGTGGCATCCTCTACTCCCGTTTCTATTTTTGGCCTTAACTCGGCCATCATGTGGCCCCCACCACGTGATCAGACTTAGAACCAAGCGAGGTTGCTCTCGAAAGATATAGCAGCAATCCCGAAAGAACGCTCACAGGCCCATGGTCTATTTGCTGGAAGGAAGAGGCGCGCCCATGAACCCCCAGCGTCGCAGAGAGCCATTAGCCAATCAAAAATGTCGCGACGCACTCGCGACTGCCCGTAAATGTCTACTAGCGACGTAAATTTTCGTGAAATTGTGCGCGTTTGTCGTAAATTTTGCACATCAACGTCGTGAATAAACACTCACGTCACTTAACGCCTCGACTTTATAAAAGTTTTACCAATGCAAACTAAAACGAACAGCCTCAAGTCACTGGATTACGAGGCAGGTCAACACAGAGAAATGACGGACGTTTCAGCACAATCAGACTATTTTCGCGTCGTATCTTCATCTGGTCACGCCTTTTACACGCGTGCCGTTAGCGCATCACAGTACGTGCTTGACCCGGTCTTCATACAGTTCATCGTGCTTAGCATAGCGCTTTACTCTTCGCTGATGCTGGCTATGGACGTTCCCATCACGGCCCAGTTTATCCTTTCAGGAGCAGGCGTTGTCGCAACTTTTTTCTCTTTGGCTTTGGTCATAACCATATATATCGCCGTAGCCTTTTCGTTTGGAATTAAAACGATCTACACGCCTATCCTGCTGATCCCTATGCAGCTCTTGAACACCGTTTTCTTCGAATACATCTTGCATCTTTTCGAGCAAAGCACCGCTGAAAGTTTTAACAGCATGTGGGAGATCGCGCTGCGCACGTTCATTATTATTATTTGTCTCGACATTTTTCACGCAAAGTTTGTGGCGCCACTTCATAGCTTGTACATCCCCACAGAACAGTTTGAAAATGAGACGGCACGCGTAGGCAGCACGTCCAGCCTAGTTGCTGCACCAATAGGCACGCCAGAATCAGCGCCGGGCGTCGAGCACGTTAGCAAAACGGCAAAACCTCAGGTTGCGCTTGACACAAAGATAGAGGATGCTGCCAATGCTGTCCGCTCTGTTCTAAAGGTTGGTTCGAAGAGTTTTGACATAAACACGCTTCAGTTCATCCGCTCTGAAGATCACTATCTAGTGGTTCAGCATGGTGACCAAAGCACTATGGTACGCGGCAAACTTCGCGACATTGAGGCACAGATCGATGTCTCTTACGGTGTACAAGTGAACCGCTCAGCCTGGGTCGCTTATTCTGCGATAGCTTCAATCAACGAACCATCAAACGGCACGCTTGAAATCCTGCTCAAAGACGACACCGTGGCTCGTGTCTCAAAAGCAAGGCGCGTTTTCTTCACGCACAGTTATGAACAGTACCTTGCCAATTTAATGTGAAGAGATCTGTTTTGATGGATGGCCTCTGCCAATGTCAATACGAGCTAGATCGACTAACGAGAGAGATGATCTAAGAAGCGGCGAAAGGGGCATTCAGCGGATTTCAAGGAGTGTAATGCGCTTGCAATGATCCGAAATTCTGAGCCATGCGCTCAGTGGTGGCTTGCGTTTTGGCTAAGTCCGGAAAGCACTGCTTTTGCTGCGCGCACCCCCGGGGCTTCACCATCTTGGCCAAGGCGCTGCATTGTCATTTGCATTGCCGCTGCTTGCCTAGAGGGATCGTCAAATACATCAAGCAAACCCGTAGCAATACGTTCTGGCACACAGTCTGCACCAATAAATTCGGGGACCGCGCGCGTGTCAGAAACCAGATTGACCAAAGTCACTGTATCGACCTTCAGCATTCGCCCAATCACCTGACGTGAGAGCCAGTTCATATCATAAGCAATCACCATCGGTGTGCCTACCGCCGCCAACTCAAGCGACACGGTGCCAGAAGCGGCCAGGGCAACATTGGCGGCCTTGAACGCTGCGCGCTTTAGCGCCTTATCTTCCGAGCGTATAATCAACGGCGCAACAGACCAATCAGCAACCGAATTGCGCACAAGCTCTTCCACAGGTGCTGCGGCGGGAATAACGACTTTCAAATTTGGATGCGCCTCAAGTACCGGTTCCAAGGCTTTGCCAAATATCGGCGCAAGGCGAGAGACTTCTCCGCGACGCGACCCCGGCAAGACCAGCGCTAAAGGTGCAAGCGGCTCAATACGATGCGCTTCGCGAAACGCGTTCGCTTGATCTTGTGTGGCTTGCGGATCCATCACAACAGGATGCCCGACAAAGTCACATCGCATGCCAGCGGCTTCCATATACGGCGGCTCGAACGGGAAAAGCGCGAGCACTTGATCGATATGGCGCGCCATCTTCGCAGCACGCCCTGCCCGCCAAGCCCATACCGTCGGCGCAACATAATGCACACAGCGTACTTGGCTCTTTGCCTTTACAAGTTTGGCGACACGCAAAGAAAACTCTGGCAGGTCAATCGTAATTAGGACGTCCGGTTGGGTCTGCACGACTTGATCTGCCGTTTGTGCAATGCGCGTTTTCAAATGGCGATACTGCGACAGGATCTCAGAGATCCCCATGATCGAAATCTCTTCCATCGGGAAGCGGCTTTTCAGCCCAGCTTCACTCATGCGCGCGCCGCCAATACCATCAAACTCGACCTCTGGTACAAGGGCTTGCAAACCTTCCATCAAAGCCGCGCCAAGCTTGTCACCGGATGGTTCACCCGCAATGATAAACACGCGCATTGCTTAAAATTCCTGTGCAAACAGAGTGAGACCAGCAGCGTCAGCGATCCGAAGTGTTTCTTCTTTTTCCAGCACGATCACATTGCCAGCAGATAGGACAATGGCTGACGCACCAGCGGCGTACGCCGCCTTTACAGATTCAGGGCCAATTGTTGGCATATCAACACGCAAGTCCTGTCCCTTTTTGGGCGCTTTGACAAACACGCCACCGGTCTTGCGCAAATGCTTCGCAGTTCGGCTTACAAAATCAAGCAGAGCATCAGTGCCTTGAAGCGTTTCAATCCCAAGACAGAGGCCATGTTCTACAACAACGCCCTGCCCGACATCCAAAGGCGCAAGCGCATTCAAAATGTCGATGCCACGATCTGCATCCATCTTCGCCGTTTGGCTAAGGGATGGCCCTGCGAGCAAACCCGCTGTCGCTGTCAGACTCGGGTCAATCTCATGCGCGCCACGTACAGCAAAGCCTTGCTCTTCAAAAATCTCAATGACCAAGCGCAACAAGGTATCATCGCCCCCTTGCATCGCAGCAATCAAGCGCGGTGCAAGGGCCGTCATCACATCATCAAATGCATGAGGATCAAGCGGAGGGCGCGACATGGCACCGGCCATCACAACTTCGCTCACATCTTGCTTCTTGAGAGCGGCAAACAACGCGCCCATTTTCTCGAAGGCAAACTCTTGAGGGGCTTCCCCCAGATCATGCTCGACGCCTGAAAAGCTGATTTGAATCGCCTCAGGACGCTTCTGTGCGAGTCTTAACGGTAAACCACCTGAACCGGAAAGAATGGCCAATCGCGCCATATCAACCACCCGGAGTGAGGAAAGAACGATCCGTAGCGCCGGTAACAAATTCAACTATGTGGTGCACGTACTGACTGTCGCTGTCATCGCCCATGCGCTTTACGCGATCTTGAAAGGTGCCATCGCCTTGCGCCATCATTTGAAAGGCTGCACGCAATGCCATAATGTCTTGCCGCTCTACGCCGCGACGTTTCAGACCGACCAAGTTCAGCCCATCCAGCTGACCACGCGGCGCTTGAACAAGACCGTAAGGGATCACATCATTTGTCACCATCGTAACAGCGCCAATGATCGCGCCTTTACCAATTCGCACAAATTGATGAATTCCCGCAAGTCCGCCAATAATAACGTCATCCTCGATGATGCAGTGACCTGCGACAGCGGCGCTATTCACAACAATCACGTTGTTGGCCAAAATAACATCATGGGCGATGTGACAGCCGGCCATCAACAAACAATCATCGCCAATCTTGGTCAAACCACCGCCACCTTCAGTGCCCGTATTCACAGTAACATGTTCGCGAATGCGGTTACGCGCACCAATCTCGAGGCGCGTTATCTCACCACCAAATTTCTTGTCCTGAGGAATCTCCCCCACGACGGCAAAGGAAAAAACGGTGTTCTCATCGCCAAGCGTTGTTTGACCTTTGATGATCGCATGGCTCATCAATACGCATCGCGCACCCATCTTTACGTCAGCGCCTACAAAACAGAATGCGCCAATCACGCAGTTCTCGCCGATGACAGCGCCATCTTCGATCACGGCACTGGCGTGAATGTTTGCGCTAGGATGAATGCTCATGCAGGCAAGTCCATCATTGCTGTGAACTCAGCTTCAGCCGCCATTTCACCATCTACGCTTGCGACGCCCGAGAACTTCCAAACCTTACCACCAGGTTTGCCACGCACGGTCGTCAAATCCATTTTAAGGACATCACCAGGGCCGACTTTGCGACGGAATTTGCATTTGTCGATGGCCATAAAATAGACCTTCATCTCTTTATCAGCCATATCGAGCGCCGTTCCCACCATGACTGCGGCAGTCTGCGCCATCGCCTCAACGATTGTAACGCCCGGCATGATCGGCAGACCTGGGAAATGACCCTGAAAATGTGGCTCATTCATCGTGACATTCTTTATGCCAACCGCAGTTTTCGTACCATCAATGTCTTGAACTTTATCCACCAACAAGAACGGATAGCGATGCGGCAAGATGCGTTGGATCAGCTGGATGTCAGCACTGAGAAGATCGCTCATAAAAAGGCCCTTATGGTTTAATTTGGCGTCCCATTGGTCCTAGCAACTGCGCGAAAGCGGGGCAAGGCTCCAGCAGGTTTGTTAGTTGTCGATAGGGACTTGTTCTTGGCCCAGATTAGGCACCGGCAAGGGTTCGGGCATCTGTTCTGGCAAAAGTTCAGTCTCTGGTGTGTCATCCTCAATAGGTGCGAGCAATTCCTCAAGCGGCATACCCTCGCCCAGCCCTTCGTCAATGCGCGCGATGGCTTCAAGCGTTACATCAGACGCATCAGCACTGACAAACACAGCGCGACGATCCAGAATGACACTTGCGCCCTTTTCTATCATCAAACGCTGCATATACGGAGCAATCGTGAACAAAAAACGACGCTCAGCTTGCTCTGAGAGCTGTGTTAGGGTCCGTATTTTCTGATCTTGCTCATTACGCGCGCCTGTGACTTTGACGTCAAACGCATCTGCCAGATCGCGAAACTCCTCGGGCGTCATCGTTTCGCGTATATCTGTCAGCTCGCCTTCTTCGATAGCTAACTCTTGCTCAATGCGACGGTTTTCAGCAGCCAACCGGCGGCCACGTTCCGCAATCTCGCGCGAGAGGCTTTGGCCAAACTGCGTTTCCGAATACAAACGCTCACGTTGAATAGTGAGAACTGGAATTTCGGGTAAGGAGAACGCGTTGAGTTGCGCTGACAACCCGCTTGGAGCCATCACAGCAATGGATAAAGCCGCCAAAAGAGACCGGCACACTCCAACCTTGCTGCGTCTATTAGAACTTTGTTGAGATCGTAAGGTCAAAGGTTTGCTCCCTGTCGCCAACTTCCTTGGAGAGCGCTTTGGTAAAGTTAAAGCGCAAAGGACCGATCGGTGTTTCCCAGAACAATGATGCACCCACCACCTGACGTGCGGCAAAGCCTTCGTTGATGACATTCGCATTGGTTTGATCAAGCGACCAGAGCGAGCCTACGTCATAGAACACACCGCCAGAAATGCCATACTCTTCAGGCAAGCCAAGTGGGAACTCCGCTTCGAAACGCGCCACTGCAAACATGTTGCCACCAAGCGCATCATCCACATTGCCTGTTACTTCGCGTGGGCCGATTCCGCTCGGCTCAAAGCCGCGCATGACAGAGGAGCCCATAAAGAAACGTTCCGTCGAGCGACCAGAGCCACTGAGGAAGTTGATCGCTCCACCTTCTAGCGTCGCGCGCAACGTCACTTCTTCGCTCAAGACTTTTGTCTGAGCAATGGCTTTCGCAGTGGTTTTTACAAAGCGATTGCTCTGATCCAGAACGCCAAAATCTTGGCCAAACTCAAGCAAAACACCTGCGTTCGGGTTCAAACCCGTGCGGCGTGTGTCAAAGCTATAGCTGTAGCCAATCGAATTTGAATACTCGATCCCGCGCGCCACCTCATTGGAAATCAGCGCGCCGGCATTTGCCCCTAGGTCTGTCATTTCTGTCAGATCGAGCGTGTAGCGCACTTCCATTCGGCCATTTTCAGACACCGGAAAGTTGAAAGACGGCTGGAATTTACCAAGATTGGTATCGTAAGTCGCGTTCAGGTTGTCTGTCTCGATATAATTCAAAACAAACCCAAAACGCAGATCACGACCCAAGAATGCGGGTTCGCCAAAGGTAAGTGAATACTCGCGATTATCGACGCCCGTGGTCACGCTTAGGCCCAATTGCTGGCCGCGCCCCAAGAAATTGCTTTCATTATATTTGATCAAAGCACCGGGACCCGTGGCACTGGAATAGGTACCACCAAAGCTCAGCGAGCCGGTGGTAGTTTCTTCCACATCCACATCAATGACAACTTGATCCGGTGCAGAGCCTTCGCGCGCTTCAACATCTGCTTGACCGAAGAAGCCAAGGGCCCGCACGCGTTCCGCGCTTTCGCGGATCTCACGTGGGTTAAATGGATCACCTTCGACAATTTTGAATTGGTTGCGCACAACACGGTCAAGCGTTGTCGCGTTACCCTCAATGTCGATACGCTCGACAAAGACGCGCGGACCACGGACCAATGCAAACTCAACATCCAACGTCAAATCGCGATCATTTCGCGTAACGCGCGGCTCTACTCGTACAAAATCAAGTCCAAGTCTAATGGCCAAACGTTCTAGACGCGCGATGGAGTTTTCCACCAGCGATGGTGAATACACAACTCCGGGACGAATCTTTAGCGCAGCTTGGAATTCTGCCTCATCAGCATCGGCAATTTCGGAAACAGTCGTGATTTCACCGAATTTAAATTGTTGGCCTTCTTGTACGTTGAACGTCACAAAGAAACCGTCACGTTCTCGCGCCAGTTCCGCGTTCACGCTTGTTGTTCGAAAATCTACGTAGCCACGGCTCAGATAAAAATCACGTAGGACTTGCTTGTCGAACTCAATTCGGTCCTCGGCAAATGTATCGCGCTTTACGAATGCGCGCAGCAAGCCAGCTTGCTTGGTATCCAAAACACGGCGCAAACGGCGGTCAGAATACACTTGGTTGCCAACAAAACCGAGCCGTTCGATTTCGGTCAAACCGCCCTCAAAGATTTCAAACACAAGATCAACGCGGTTGTCAGAGCGGCGAATAATACGTGGAGTGACTGTCGCGGTGAGACGACCCTGCTGAGAATACGCTGTCGCGATCTCTGCGGCGTCACGTTCTGCGGTGCTCGGATTAAACACGCGGCGCGCTTGGCTTTGCACGACAGTTGCCAAATCGTCGTCCTTCAAGCGGCGGTTGCCTTCAAAATTGATCCGGTTGATCGTTGGGTATTCTGTTACTTTGATCACAAGACGGCTGCCTTGTGGTTCGATGTCTACGCTTTCGAACAAACCGCTTTCCTGCAAACGCTGAAACGCGCCGTTCAGATCCGAGCCAGAAACGCTCTGCCCGCGAGCGATTCCCGCATATGACAGAATAGTCGATGGTTCGATGCGCTGGTTGCCTTCGATCGAAACAGAGTTGAAGCGAAACTGCTGCGCCTCAGCGATGCTCGGCAAAGCGACGTAAGCCACTGAAAACCCTAAGGCAATCGTCGCGATACCAGACCGAAGGGCATTTACTTTACGTGCTCGCATTGCGCGGCGTTTTTCACCGCTTGCTTTTATATTGATCATTATACCGATCCAACAGACATCCCAGATAAGATCTGAGTAGCTCTATTGGTCGATATTGTCAAAAGCACATAGGCCAAATTTCGCAAACACTCGAAACGGTTAGCGCCTAGACGGTCCTACAAGATGAAGGGGTTGGCAAAGCTCACTGACGCGACATAGGCCGAAAGCGCGAGACAAAGCGCAAGCATCCCGAAATACAAGAAACGGTCCCAATTAAGCGACAGCAAGAAGCCAAGACTACGTGTGCCAGAATGGATTAGTTGCATGTCATCACTCGTTTTCAAAACGCTTTTGCGCAGGGTTTTCTTGCTCTACCTCACAAATATTCGACAAATATGGCGAAAACTGGGCGGAAAGCAGCTTGTTTATTGTCCTACGGACAGAACAAGTCATTCCCCAAGGCAAACAGCATGAGCGACAGGATGACCATCAAACCAATCGACATGAATACGCGCAGGACTTTGTCACTTGGTGGCTTTCCCGTCACCGCCTCATAGGCGAAGAACACAAGGTGTCCGCCATCAAGCACTGGAACGGGGAAAAGGTTCAAAAGACCAACCGCTGTTGATAGAACCGCGATAAACCAAATGAAGCTCATTGCGCCTTGGCTCGCCATTGCGCCAGACGTTTGCGCAATTCCAATTGGACCCGACAAATTACAAGAACTAATCGCCCCTGTCACCATGTGATACATGCCTGACAACGACCCCTCGATCACACGTTGGGTCTGCAAAGCACCATTCTTGAGTGCTGTGAGCGGGCTTGTTGGCTGGGTCGCTGGTTCAAAGAAAAAGCCACCCGCCACACCAATGCGCCACTGTGTGACGAACGTGTTGTCCGCCTGCGGTTCATCCACGCGTTTAGGGGCAAGCGTGACTTGACGCGTCTCACCTTTATTCCAAAGGTCCAAAAGCAGCGGAGCCCCCTCGCCTGTTTCGACGGCCTCTTTGAGTTGTGAGAAGGCAAAAACAGGCGCATCGTCAATAGCGGTGATCACATCATCGACCCTCAAGCCCGCACTGAGCGCCGCAGATTGTGGCATCACACTCGTCACCAAAGCCGGGTAAGGATAAGGGCCCATCACGTCTAGCTCTGCGCCATTACGTCCTACAGTGTAGGTGACAGAAGAAGTCTTACTGATAGCCTGTTCAAGCGCGTTAAACCCTGCGCCATCCTCAAAACTAGGGACTGGGATACCATCGATCGCAAGCAACTGATCACCAACTTGCAGTTCCTGCACTGCCGGCATCTCGCGGAGTGCGCCGACAGCAAGCGGATCAGCTTCCTCACCGCGCCACATCAAAACTGCTGCGAAAACGATGATAGAAAGGGCAAAGTTAAAGATCGGACCGGCCGCAACAGTCGCAGCGCGGGCCCAAAGCGGCGCACCAGGCATCGTGCGGCGTTTGTCCGCATCACTTAGCTCACGCACGGCTTCACCATCTGGCGCACTGGCTGCATTGGCGTCGCCCATGAACTTTACGTAGCCGCCAAAAGGAAGTGCCGCAAACTGCCAAACAGTGCCATGCTTATCCACACGACTGAACAAGACCGGTCCGAACCCGAGCGAGAAAACTTCCGCATGAATGCCAGACCAGCGCCCGACGATGTAGTGACCATACTCGTGGATTGCGACAATCACAGAAAGCGCCAGCACAAATGCCAGAAGTGTCCAGATGACACTGCCAAATTGCGGCAAAAGCCCCAGAATATCCATGTGGTTTACGTCCTTTTGCTGCTCACGCGTTTTATTTTACGATCGGGACCTAAGTCCCTACGATGATCTCATCCGCGCTCTTACGTGCGAGATGGTCCATCTCTAGCACGCTATCAAGGGTCATTTCGGCATTTGTGAGACCAGATTGCGCAGAAAGACGGGTCAAAACCTCTTCAACGACCTCTGCCATTTGCATAAAGCCGATCTTTTCTGCGATAAAGTGATCAAGCGCGCGCTCTTTCGCTGCGTTGAAAACTGCGCCAGTATGTCCACCCGCTTGCATAACTTCACGCGCAAGACGCAGTGCCGGCCAACGGGTTTCATCTGGTGCCCGAAACGTCAGTTGCGAGAGCGCGGCCAGATCAAGGCGCTCCACGGGAAGTTTGCGCCGCTCAGGCCAATGCAAAGCAAATCCAATCGCGTGGCGCATATCAGGCGGACCAACATGTGCCATAAGCGCACCGTCGTTAAACCCAACCAACGCATGGATCATGGATTGTGGATGCACGAGCACCTCAATGATATCTGGTGCAACTTCGAAAAACTCACGTGTTTCAATAACTTCCAGTGCTTTATTAAACATAGATGCACTGTCGATAGTGATGCGCTGCCCCATGTCCCAATTCGGGTGTGTGGCCGCTTGCGCAGGCGTGGCACCCGCAAGTTTTTCCATTGGCCAATCGCGAAAAGCACCGCCGGATGCGGTAATGATTATCCGCTCAACCGCTTTCATATCTTCGCCAATCAGGCCTTGGAATACTGCGGAATGTTCACTGTCGACAGGCAACACGCGTGCGTCGTTTTGTTTGGCGGTGGCTTTTACCAAAGCGCCGGCACAGACCATGGATTCTTTATTTGCCAAAGCCAATGAAGCGCCTTGCTTCAACGCTTCCAAGCCAGGAGCCAATCCAGCCGCACCTACGATAGAGGACATCACCCAATCGGCGTTTCGCGCACCCGCTTCGACAAGCGCCGCTTGGCCGGCAGCGGCTTCAATATCACTGCCGGCCAATGCATCTCGCAAATCCTCAAGCAAATATGGGTCAGCCGTCACAGCGACATCAGCCCGTAAGTCCTTTGCATCTTCAGCAAGTTGTTTAATATTGCGCGCACCGGTCAGCGCAACCACGTCATATTCGTCTGGCGCCCGCTTGATCAAATCAATCGTGTTTTGCCCAATGGAGCCCGTCGCCCCGAGTATTGAAACCTTGCGCATCGCCCTGCTCTACCCAACCACACTTGGCGGAAAGTCGAGGAAAAGCTCAACAATGATCAAGAGTAACGCTGCGCCCAACATGCCATCAAAGCGATCCAGCAATCCCCCATGTCCCGGGATAAGATTGGAACTGTCTTTCACCCCCACATGACGCTTAATCGCGCTTTCTGCAATGTCACCAAGTTGAGCCGCAAGCGCCGCAGCGACTGAAACCGCAATGACCGTAAAACTACCACCATACAGCGCCGCAAATATTGACCCCACGATTGCAGCACCAATCCAACCGGCAATCGTGCCTGACCATGTTTTCTTGGGGCTCACAGCAGGCCAAAACTTCGGACCGCCAAAAATGCGCCCTGCAAAATACCCTGCAACATCACTCACAATAACAACGATCAACAACCATGCCATCCAGACAATGCCAAAGTCATCGCGCAGCGCAATCAGGCTGAACCCCGCAATCAAAATCATCGCAGTGTAGCTCATAAAAATTCGACGGCCTGTAAATGGGCGCGGACCTGCGGACAGCAATGAAAAGCCAACAAAACTTGGGGCTAGCAGCAACGGTAGCAGCAGTGTCGCGTAAGGCGCATAGCTTGCAGCGAACAACGCAAAACCGCTAATGAAGGCAAGCCAGATCGCGCGCTGCGACCCCGCACCGTGCAACATACGCACCAACTCCCACACCATCAATCCGCAAGACAATGATACAAGACCATGTATCCAGACCCCGCCTGCCCAAACCGCGACAATGCCGATTACCAGCATACCAATCGCGCTGAGCAAACGCGGCGCCAGATCGCCCCATTTGGCGCTGGCATCGCTCATACTTTTACGCCGCCAAATCTGCGATCTTTTGTGCCATATTTGGACGTTAGTGCCCCAAACTCTTCTGCCGTGAAGTCGGGCCAAAGTGTATCGATAAACTCGTATTCAGCGTAGGCTGACTGCCATAACAAGAAATTCGAAATTCGTGCTTCACCACTGGTCCGAATTACAAGGTCTGGATCAGGTAAAACACATGTATCTAAATATCTTGGAAGCGTTTCTTCATCTACTGTTTCGGGATCAAGATTGCCGCTAGCAACATCCTGTGCAAGACGCTTTGTAGCGCGCGCAACCTCGTCGCGCCCCCCATAGTTCAAAGCAATAGTAAGATGAACTTTGTCGTTGCCTGAGGTGATCAGTTCTAAATTGTCCATCAACTCAATGAGCTTATTGTTCAGCCGAACCCGATCACCGATAAAACGCACCCGGACACCCGCGTCTGACAGTGCACGCGCTTCTTTTGTGATATAGCGTTGAAACAGCTTCATAAGGCCCGAAACTTCAACCTGCGTTCGCTTCCAATTCTCTGTCGAGAACGCGAAGATTGTCAGGTATTTCACGCCATTGGGGGGACAAGCTTCCACAATTTCGCGAACACGTCGCGCGCCAGCATGGTGCCCAAATAAACGCGGACGACCTCGCATTTGCGCCCAACGGCCGTTTCCATCCATGATGACGGCAACATGTCTCGGACCTGTAGCATCACCCTGCTCTGGGCTTACATCGGGATGACCTGATTTTTCCAGAGCAGCGACCACGCGTTAAACCTGCATGATCTCGGCTTGTTTAACTTCAAGCGCGGCATCAATGGCCTTGATCGCGTCATCAGTCATCTGTTGTACCTCGGCTTCCCAGAACTTTTGGTCGTCCTCAGAAATTCCGTCGGCTTTCGCCTTTTTAATCTGATCCATCCCGTCGCGACGCACATTACGCGTCGAAACCCGCGCGCTTTCAGCATATTGCGCAGCAACCTTAGTCAGCTCGCGGCGGCGCTCTTCATTCAGCTCTGGGATAGGAAGCATAATGATCGTGCCATTTAGTTGAGGATTAATCCCCAAGCCACTCTCACGAATGGCTTTTTCGACTTTGCCAACCAGCCCTTTATCCCAGACGTTAATCGTAACCATGCGTGGTTCAGGAACGTTTACTGTGCCGACTTGGTTGATCGGCGTCATGCTCCCGTAGGCATCGACCATGACAGGTTCCAGCATAGATCCAGAGGCGCGGCCTGTGCGAAGACTGGCAAATTCGGTCTTCAAACTCCCCATCGCGCCTTCCATACGGCGTTGAAGATCATCGGTATCGAGCATGAAATCGTCGGACATAGTGCTTTCTTAGCCTCGCAGAAGTCGTTTTTATTGTTTTAAGTCAGCATTTGCGACTTGTATAGGTCCGTTTCTTTGGCACACGCCTTAAGGCGCTCAATCTTGCACGCGCGTATACGTACCCTCGCCGGCAAGAATGCCTTTAAACCCGCCGGGCTCATCCAGCGAAAACACAATGATTGGCAGGTTATTATCACGCGCCAAAGCAATTGCGGACGCGTCCATCACACCGAGGTGTTTTTGCAAAACCTCATCAAAGCTTACTGTTTCATACCGCTTGGCATCTGCGTGCTTCACAGGGTCTTTGTCGTAAACGCCATCAACCTTTGTGCCTTTAAAGATCGCTTCACAAGCCATTTCATTAGCACGCAACGTCGCAGCAGTATCTGTCGTGAAGTATGGGTTGCCCGTGCCCGCAGCGAAAATACAAACACGTTTCTTTTCGAGGTGACGCACCGCGCGGCGGCGAATGTAGGGTTCTGCGACCTCATTCATAGTGATCGCTGAAATCACACGCGTATGGATCTTTAATCCCTCAAGCGCTGATTGCATCGCAAGTGCGTTCATCACAGTCGCGAGCATGCCCATGTAATCAGCTGTCGTCCGCTCCATCCCTTGCGCAGAGCCTTGCAAACCGCGGAAAATGTTGCCACCACCGATGACCATACAAATCTCAACGCCCATATCGTGAACGGTTTTGACTTCTCGCGCGATCCGCTCAACCGTTGGCGGATGCAGTCCAAAGCCCTGATCACCCATCAACGCCTCTCCGGAAATCTTAAGCATAACGCGGTTAAACGTTGTTCCGTCGGCGGTGGTGAGGTCGGTCATATTGAACTCCAAGTTCTGTGCTCTATTGTGGCGCAAAGTGCCTAACATTTCGACATTGTTCAATCATTGATCTGGGCATTTGAGGTGAATTGTTGGTTTCGCCTTAAACAGCACAGGTAAGAAATTGTCAGAACTAGATATTTCGACCATCGACAGCCAAGCTCCCGTGCTGATCGCGGGACCAACCGCATCGGGCAAATCTGCGCTCGCATTGGAAATCGCTCAGGCGCAAGGTGGTGTTATCATTAACGCTGATGCAAGTCAGGTATTTGACGGCTGGCGCATTCTGACGGCCCGACCAAGCGCAACAGATGAAGCGCAAGCGCAACACCTATTGTATGGACATGTTCCCTTTGATGCGGCCTATTCTGCTGGAAAATGGCTCCGCGATGTCGCGCCTTTACTCAATCGCGAAGGTCAACGTCCTATCATCGTAGGCGGAACCGGCCTATATTTCCTCGCGCTGACAGAAGGACTGTCAGATATTCCTGAAACATCTACCAGCGTGCGCCAACAGGCCAATGATCTGAGGCAAAATGGCGAATTGGCAGACATGATCGATGCTCTTGATGCCGATACGCGTGCAAAGATCGATCTGCAAAACCCCATGCGCGTGCAAAGAGCTTGGGAAGTGCAAACTCAGACTGGCAAAGGCCTTGCACACTGGCATTCGCTAACCCCTGCACCGCTGGTGTCACTGGATCACTGCAGCGCTTTGGTTCTAGATGCTGAGACTGAGTGGCTCAATGCCCGCATCGTGCAACGTTTTGATCTCATGATAGCGCAAGGCGCATTAGATGAAGCACGCGCGAATTTGGAGCGGTATGATCCGGACCTTCTATCATGCAAAGCGATTGGCGCGCCTGAATTGACGGCACATCTGCGCGGCGAATTGACGTTAGACGAAGCGCGCGACGCCGCAACTATCGCCACACGACAGTTTGCGAAACGGCAGCGCACATGGTTTCGGTCACGGATGAAAAAGTGGCGCTCCGTAAGGCTACCTTAGCGCATAAAAGACACATTTTTCGAATTTTATTCTGGAAATTGCAGAGATTTCTTGTCTAAACGCCACACATCTCGTGCTTTGCGCGCTATGAACATAGCATCTGACATCCAGCTCGACATCGGATCTATCGCGACGATCTCGCAGCGCGCGCAAGGCACGGCTTGGCGGCTCGGATTATTCCATGCGCGCGCGCAGCACCTATTGATTTGGGTCACGCGTGGGGCCGCGCGTTGCAATGTCGAAGCACAAAGCGCTGCGATGAGCAGTCACAATGCGCTCTTCATTCCTGCGGGTACGATGTTCTCATTTAACTTTGAGACATCATGCTTTGGTCAAACAGTGGCCCTGCCCGCGAGTTCCTTACTTGATTGGCCGGACGCGCCCCTTTTGCTGCGCGTCAGAGAGCCGCAAGCCCAGTTGACGCTAACGCACTTTGTCGAAGCTATTCAAAAAGAGTTGCTCGACGCAGAGCCCAAAGCGCGCATTGCTGCGGATGCCCACGCACAGTTGATGATGGTTTGGGCGCACCGCTATCAGCTACATCAAAAGGCTTCGCGCGAAGATGCGGCGCGACGACTTCTCAAAGCGTTTTGCGCTTTAATTGCACAGAGCGAACATTCAGATTTTGAGGGTGCAAGCATGGCCGAGTTTGCCGCTAAACTTGGCGTGACACCCACGCATTTAACACGTGTGTGTAAAACCGCTTGTGGCGTGACGGCCGCTGATTTGCTTACACAACATAGCCTTCAACGTGCGCGACGCATGTTAGAAGACGATGGGCTCAAAGCTGTCGACGTCGCCAAGCGACTTGGCTTTTCGACGCCTGCTTATTTCACGCGTTTTATAAAGACCCATACCGGTGCAACGCCGTCTGAGTTGCGAAATCAGGCAAAAGCTTCGCGCATCAAGTCCACCGCCTAATTTATCAAATGATCAAATAACAGAAGGTTCCAAAACGCTTTTATCGGTGTTTTTCAAAGAAGTGCGTTTACCGCTTGCATTTACCGACAATGTCGCATTTTCTAACACAATGTCGCAAACAGACCTTAAAACAGCGAAACTGTGAATTGACCTTAGACGTATTCTAGGGCCGAATGCGACTGGATTGGGGATGGATTTAAACGAGCGCGTGCGCGTCACGCATCGATCAAGTGTCCCCAAGAAAGTTTTAAAGAGAATGTGTCACAGGGAGAACAAGATGACGCACACTACCAAAATCCATCCAGCAGCGAAGATGTACGCTGATGAATTCAAAGCAGGTCTTCTAGATCGCCGCGAATTCTTGACACGCGTGTCCGCTTTGGGTGTTGCAACAGCAACGGCCTACACCATGGGCGGCCTCACGCAGCCTGCGGCGGCCGCAGGCCACGCCAAGCAAGGCGGCACCGTTCGCATGCAGATGGAAGTGCGCGCGATGAAAGATCCGCGTACGTTTGACTGGACGCAGATTGCATTCGTTGCAAACGGCTGGCTTGAGTATCTGATCGAGTATAACTCAGACGGTACATTCAACGGCTGGCTCGCGGAGAGCTGGGAGGTCAACGACGACGCGACTGTTTATACATTCAACATCCGCAAGGGCGTTAAGTGGAACAACGGCGACGACTTCACTGCCGAGCACGTTGCATATAACTTTGCACGTTGGGCCGAGGCAGACGCCGAAGGCAACTCCATGGCGGCACGCGTTGACGCGATTGTTGATCCAGAGACGAAAATGGCCGCCGAAGGCGCAATCGAAGTTGTGGACAGCCACACAGTTCGCTTGAACCTGCGTCAGCCAGACATCACATTGATCCCGGGCATTGCTGACTACCCTGCTTGCCTTGTTCATCCTGATGACAACGTTGAAGACCTGCTTGAAAAGCAGATCGGCACGGGCCCATACAAGAATGACAGCCACGAAGTCGGTGTGAAATCTGTTCTTGTACGCAACGAAGGTCACGACTGGTGGGGCTATGCGGCTGGCAAAGGCGCATTCCTTGATCGTATCGAGTTCATCGACTACGGCACAGATCCTGCAGCATGGGTTGCTGCGGCTGAATCTGAAGAAGTTGACGCGCTTTACGAAAACGTTGCTGACTTCGTTGACGTATTTGACGCACTTGGCTGGGAGAAATCCGAGCTTGCAACAGGTGCAACACTTGTCATTCGTCCAAACCAAGCTGCAACAGACGCAGATGGTAAGGTGATCTTTGAAGACAAGCGCGTGCGTCAAGCGATCGCAATGTGTGTCGACAACGCCGTTCTTCTCGAGCTTGGCGTAGCTGGCCGCGGTATCCCAGCGGACAACTGCCACGTTGGCCCTGTTCACCCAGAGCACGATGCATCTGTAACCCGTCTTCCACATGACCCTGCAAAGGCGATGGAACTTCTGACCGAAGCAGGCATGGCAGACTATGAGTTTGAGCTGCACTCCATCGACGATGATTGGCGCAAGAACACGACAGACGCTGTTGCGGCGCAAATGCGTGATGCAGGCATGAACGTGAAGCGTACAATCCTTCCGGGCTCTACATTCTGGAACGATTGGACGAAATACGCGTTCTCCTCCACAAACTGGAACCACCGCCCATTGGGTACACAGGTTCTTGGTCTTGCGTATAAGTCTGGCGTTGCTTGGAACGAGTTCGCTTGGTCCAACGAAGAGTTTGATGGGCTTTTGGCTCAAGCGAACTCTATCGCGGACGCAGATGCACGCCGTGAAGTGATGGCAAAGATTCAAGCGATCGTGATCGAAGAAGGCGTAACGATCCAGCCATACTGGCGTTCTGTCTTCCGTCACATCCGTCCAGGATTTGTCGGCATGGACATGCACGTTGCATATGCTTCCCAGCTTTATAAGTGGGGCGTTGCTGCATAAGCGAGCTTAACAAAAAGAAACCGCGCTCACCTGTGGGCGCGGTTTTTTTTGATGCCAAAGAGCAGACCACAAAGGTTTGCCAAACCCGTGGATCGCATCTCGATCCGCTTAGCCTTATCAACAGGGGCACGCATGGGACTGTTTATTCTTCGCCGTTTGGGGGTCATGATCCTCACGGCAATCTGTCTGACGTTCATCGTCTTTTTCCTAACCAATTTACATCCGAACCTCGAAAAGCTCGCCAAAACCCAAGGCGAGATGCGCATGAGCGACGAACAAGTTGAGCGCTGGCTCGCAAATCGCGGTTACGATCAACCATTGCCGGTCAAGTACGGCGAATGGCTTGGGGTTTGGCCATCCAAGATTATTGAGACAGATGATGGTCGCACCTATGGGCGATGCCTTGAAACCGATGTGTCCATTGAAGATACGCCGCGGTTTTGTGGCGTGATCCAAGGGGATTGGGGCTTTTCAACAGTCTTCAGAGATGAAGTGTCCAGCATCATCGCCACCCGTTTGTCCCTGACAGGCAAATTAATGTTTTGGGTGATGGTTCTGATGATCCCATCAGCGCTACTGATTGGTGTTTTGGCAGGCATGCGCGAAGGCTCACGCACAGACCGCTCCCTTTCAACGCTTTCAATCGCAACCACGGCAACGCCTGAATACGTCTCCGGTGTTATCTTCATTGCCATTTTCGCAGCCTCCGCATCGCCGCTCAACCAATGGCTCGCCTCGATGGACTGGATCGAAGGTCGTACCTTGTTCAAAGGCACAGCGACCTCTGCGATGGAGAGCGCGAACTTCAATAACTTCTTCCTGCCCGTATTGACCATTTCGCTCTACGGTATGGGATATATCGCTCGCATGACCCGCGCATCCATGGCGGAAGTCATGACAGCGCAATACATTCGCACCGCGCGTCTGAAAGGTGTGAGCTTTCCGAATATCGTGGTGAAACACGCATTGCGCAACGCGCTTATCGCACCGTTCACAGTGATCATGCTACAAATCCCATGGCTTTTGAATGGCGTGGTAATTGTGGAGACCTTGTTCAACTACAAAGGCTTCGGCTGGGTGCTTGTACAAGCCGCTGGCAACAATGACATCGAACTCTTGCTCGGCGTGTCCGTCGTGTCGGTGATCGTTGTTTTGATCACGCAGCTGATTTCAGACATCGGCTATGTTTACCTCAACCCACGCATTAGCGTCAGCTAAGGAATACTGGATATGGAACCGCTTTCTTGGGGCGCAATTTTCGCCGGCATGTTCACCCAGTTGATCCCTGTTTGGATCGCGCTGATTGCAACATTCACACTGTCTATCGTCTACAAGCGTCGTCTTGGGCTTTATGGCAAACTCTTTGACTCAACGATCGGGATGATCGGGTTTGCATTGGTTATGTTCTGGGTTTTCGTCGCCATTTTTGGCGCGATGGACCTGATCTTGACGCATGACCCCTTGTCCCAAGTTTCCGGGATGAAGAACAAAGGGCCAGGCACACCACTGCGCGGCGCTGAAGACGGCGATTACGCGTATTATCTTCTAGGGGGTGATAACCTCGCGCGCGATATCTTTAGCCGCGTGATGAGCGGTGCGACCATCGTGATCTTGATCGCGCCCTTGGCGACGCTGTTTGCTTATATGGTTGGCATCACTTTGGGCCTGCCTGCTGGGTACTACGGCGGTCGGTTCGACACGCTTTTGTCCTTTGTGGCAAACCTCGTTCTCGCCTTCCCTGTCATCTTGTTGTTCTACCTTTTGGTGACACCAGAAATCGTGAACACGGGTCTACCGCAGTATATGGCGATCGTCTTGTTCTTCTTCCCGCTCGTCTTTTTCGCGATCCTGATCCACACGCGCCTTAAGCAACAGCCGCAAAAGAATGTGATCTGGCTCTGTGCGTTTCTCATCCCATTGTCGATCATGTATATCGTGACAATCAACGCACCCGGCACAAAAATTGATGTTCTCGGCCCTGTCGATTTCTTTGATCCTGCGGCAGGTATCTTGGTTGTCTTTGTCTCTGTGGTCTTCGTGAACTCACCAACCGTGTTCAGAATTGTGCGCGGACTGACTCTGGACATCAAACAACGCGATTATGTGTCAGCGGCACAAACACGCGGTGAAGGGGCTTGGTACATTATGCTTTGGGAAATCCTGCCAAACGCACGTGGCCCGCTCATCGTCGATTTTTGTTTGCGTATTGGCTACACCACCATTTTGTTGGGAACCCTCGGTTTCTTTGGCCTTGGTCTGCCACCAGAGAGCCCAGACTGGGGCAGCACGATTAACGAGGGCCGCAAGCTTTTGTCGATCTACCTACACCCGGCTTTGCCGCCTGCTTTAGCATTGCTGTCGTTGGTCTTGGGCTTGAACCTTTTGGCAGATGGCCTGCGCGAAGAAAGCTTGCGTGATTGATTGAGAGGGTGGACGGGGGGCCAGCCCCCTCGACCCCCGAAGTTTATTTGGAAAAATGAAGCTAAGGGTTTGTTTTTCCGCTCCAAAGGGAGACTTGAGAATGTCTAAATTGGATTATGATGGGCCGATCCTAGAGATTGATAAGCTCTCTATTTCATTCTTTACGCGTTTGCGTGAAATTCCAGCGGTGATGGATTTCTCTGTTACTGTTCAGCCCGGCGAAGCTGTTGGCCTCGTCGGTGAATCGGGTTGTGGCAAATCCACAGTTGCACTGGGTGTGATGCAAGATCTCGGCAAAAATGGTCGGGTTGTCGGCGGTTCTATAAAATTCAAAGGTCGCGATCTTGCCGAGATGAGCGCAGAAGAGCTGCGCGATGTGCGTGGCAATGAAATTGCAATGATCTACCAGGAACCCATGGCATCTTTGAACCCTGCCATGAAGATCGGTCGCCAGCTTGCTGAAGTTCCCATGATCCACGAAGGTATCAGCGAGAAAGAAGCACAACAACGCGCGCTGCAGGTGGTCACGGACGTCAAACTCCCCGACCCTGCCCGTATCTTGAACAGCTACCCCCATCAGCTCTCTGGTGGTCAACAACAACGTATCGTTATTGCGATGGCATTGATGTCCAAGCCAGCATTGCTGATTTTGGATGAACCAACGACTGCTTTGGATGTGACCGTCGAGGCGGCGATTGTTGAACTCGTACGCGACCTTGGTAAGAAGTATGGGACATCGATGCTGTTCATTTCCCATAACCTTGGCCTGGTTCTGGAAACTTGCGACCGTATTTGCGTGATGTATTCGGGTGAAGCCGTCGAACGTGGCTCTATTGAGGACGTCTTTGACGAAATGCAGCACCCCTATACTCAAGCACTGTTCCGCTCGATTCCACTTCCCGGCGCGGATAAGAACGCGCGTCCCCTTGTTGCGATCCCTGGCAACTTCCCTTTACCCCACGAACGCCCAAACGGCTGTAACTTCGGCCCGCGCTGCGACTATTTTGAGGCAGGGCGATGTGATCAAAGTGAAATCGCGATGGTCAATGTTGCCGGCAATGATCGTCACGCAACGCGTTGTTTAAAACACGAAGAAATCGATTGGAATGCGCCGATCACGCTTGGTGAGCAAAAGGAAAAGGGCGAAATCGGCAAGGTTGTTCTGAAGATGGACAACCTCAAGAAATACTACGAAGTGTCCGCAAATGCGCTGTTCGGTGGGTCCAACAAAAAGGTTGTGAAAGCCAACGAAACCCTCAGTTTTGAAGCGCGTGAAAGCGAGACACTCGCAATCGTGGGCGAATCTGGCTGCGGTAAATCAACTTTTGCCAAAGTGCTGATGGGTCTCGAAACAGCGACGGATGGTGAAATTCTGCTCGACAATCAAAGCATCGGTAACACGCCAATTGCAGATCGTGACACCAAGACCGTCGCAGATGTTCAAATGGTCTTCCAAAACCCGTTTGATACGTTGAACCCGTCGATGACCGTAGGGCGCCAAATCATTCGCGCGCTTGAGATTTTCAAGATCGGAAACAGCGAAGCGGAAAGACGCGAGCGTATGCTAGAGCTGCTTGACCTCGTCAAATTGCCACGCGCCTTTGCCGATCGTATGCCGCGTCAGCTCTCTGGTGGTCAAAAGCAACGCGTCGGAATCGCGCGCGCTTTCTCTGGTGGTGCGCGCATTGTTGTCGCGGACGAGCCTGTTTCTGCGCTGGATGTTTCGGTTCAGGCTGCGGTGACTGATCTTCTGATGGAAATCCAGCGAAATGAGAAAACCACACTTCTGTTCATCTCCCATGACCTCTCCATTGTGCGCTATCTGAGCGATCGCGTGATGGTCATGTACCTCGGCCATGTGGTTGAACTTGGTACGACAGATCAAGTCTTCTCGCCCCCTTACCACCCCTACACCGAAGCGCTTTTGTCCGCCGTTCCAATCGCAGATACCAGCATTGAGAAAAAGCACATTGTACTAGAGGGTGATATCCCATCCGCAATGAACCCACCGTCTGGTTGCCCGTTCCAAACGCGCTGCGGTTGGAAATCGCAAGTCCCGGGCGGTCTATGTGAAAAAGAAGTGCCGCCAGTGCGCATTCTTGAGGGCAATCACCAAGTGAAGTGCCATCTGAGTGATGAAAAGCTTGCAGAAATGGAACCTGTAATCAAAATCGCCGCAGAATAGGCTTCATTTTTCTAAATAAACTCTGGGGGAATCTGCGCATGCAGATGGGGGCTAGCCCCCCTTTTCCTTCTGTTTTAGCCTCGATACTCTCGTGGTGTCTTTCCCGTGATGCGCAAAAATTCGCGGTTAAAATTCGACTTGGTGTTAAATCCAGAACCTAACATGGCTTCAGTGACGTTCTCGCCCTGCTCCAATGCCAAACATGCGGCTTTGATTCTGAGACCATTGATATAGCGGGAAACATTTTCACCCGTGACACGATTGATACTGGATGACATCGTCTTCGCGGGCAGACCGAGTTTGCGTGCTATGCGCGTCAGTGTCAGGTCTGGATCCAGATAAAGGCGACCCTCCTCCATCAATGTGTCCAAACGCTTAATAATTTCAGCGTCCTCCGGCGTCGTATCTTGGGAAGCACTAGGGGTTACGTCTGTATCAGTGCTTTGCTTAGGCACATCTCCCAAAGCGCGTGACAGGCTAAGCGCACTCAGCAGCAACAGCATACCAGTCGAACCGGCACCAATGATCCAACCACGCCATGCGTCCAAACCGGTGATGATTGCAGCAACAATCGCCAAATCTACGAGCGCCGAACAAATCAGTGCAATTCCTATCCAACGTAAAATACGACCAGACGCTTCTCCGCTCTCAAATCGCACTTGCCCAAGCGCATCAGCTCCTTTCAAAGAGCGCAAGACGATTGCACTGCCATAGCCCAAATATAAAGCTGGGATCAGCGCATCGAGTGCATACGGTTGGACCACCATCGCAACCACCGCGGCACCACCCCACAAAAGGTGAAGCCACAAACGCGATGTCACGGCACTGCCCAAACGCCGCATCGTAATCCACACCAATGGTGGAATAATCGAAGCAACAACCGGTTGGAAAAACGAAAGCGCATTTACTTCGTAGTGCTGAACCAGCGCGATCAAAGCAGATTGCACCGCACAAAGCGCCAGCAGCGCAACAAGCAACATCGAACGTTCCCGAGTCAATAACATCTGAAAGGCCAAAAAACCCATCAAAAGGGCACCGAACATCGGAAGTGGTAGGCTTGGCAGCATTAAACGCGCTCCAAAGGGACTAAAACCGGTTTTGCTACGTCCCAAAACCCGTTTCAGGACGCAAATTCAAGTGGGTTTGGCCAGTTTGAGGACATCAACATCAAATTGGAAAGACCGAAACAATGACTATCAGACGACGTATCACACAGCTCCTTTCAATCACAACATGTGGCGCTGCTGCTCTAATGGGCTTGGGTTGGGCGTTAAGCACGGCCACACCTGAGCCGCGCGAAACATCTGTGGGCTTCACCCAAATGCCTTTGGAAACACAACATCGCGACCGTGCGTTAGACTTGCATATTTGGTACCCTGCAGGCGCGCGCGGGAGTGCGGATTTGATTGCTCAAAATGCGTTGATGTATGGGTTTCAGGCGCAACGCGACGCCTTGCCGGAAAGTGGGGCGCATCCATTGATCGTGTTTTCACATGGCTCGGGCGGTCGCATGACCCAGATCGCTTGGATGGCGACGGCTTTGGCGGAACAAGGGTATATTGTTGCTGGGGTAAACCATCATGGAACCACCTCACGCGACAGTGATCCACATCAGACCGTGCAAACATGGATGCGTCCAAAGGATATGAGCGCAATCCTCGATGCCTTTGAAACAGGCGCAACAGATTTTACCGTCGATATGCAACGCGTTGCGGCCAGCGGTTTTTCCTTTGGCGGATATACCGCGCTGGCAATGGCAGGTGCTCAGGTTTCGAAGGCCCAATTCATAGACTATTGCACAGAGTTCAGCGGTGTTTTGGATTGCGGTTGGTATCAGGACGCTGGCGTTGATTTCACTTCAATAGACGCCTCGCTCTATGAGGCGGATTTCAGGGATGATCGTATCAGCGCGACCATTGCGATCGATCCAGCGCTGCCACGAGCGATGACAGAAAGCTCGCTGCGTGCCATGGAACACCCATCATTGATCATTAACTTTGGTCTTCGCGACGAGATTCCCGCAGGCGTGCGTGCAGATAGCATCGCTGCCACAATGCCAAATGCACTTTACATATCAGCGCGCGACGCATGGCACTTTAGCGGGATCAACGCTTGCAGTTGGCTTGGTTGGGCGATCATCGGGGCCTCAGGACTGCTGAGCGGAGAAGACAACATCTGCGCAGATGCAGGAAGAGCACGCGAAGATGTCCAGCGCGAGGTTCTCGAACCAATTCTCGCCTTTGCGAAAGAGAATATCTAGAGCTACAAAAAGTGGGGCGGCCGTTTAGCTGCCCCAGATCACTTTCACATAGTTGCGCGTTTCCTTATAAGGAGGCACGCCACCGTGTTTTTCAACAGCACCAGGCCCTGCGTTATACGCTGCAAGCGCGAGACGCCAAGAACCGAACTTACGGTATTGTTCTTTTAGATACCTTGCACCGCCCTCAAGGTTTTGCGCCGGATCATTTGGATCAACGCGCAAATACTTTGCAGTGCCCGGCATCAACTGTGCCAGACCTTGCGCGCCCGCATGTGAAACCGCGTTAGGGTTCCAATTGCTTTCTTGCTGCACAAGGCGCAGAAACAAATCCTCTGGAATACCATGTTTGCGCGCCGCTTCCCGCGCCATCTTGGCATACACGCCTTTGTATCGCCCTTTGTACTTTGGTGATTGGCTCTTTGTGCTCCACTTTGTGGGCGTTTCAACTGTCGGGGGCTTGAGCCGCACAGATGCTTTGTACTGTTGCGACGCGCGGTTATCCAAAACCTTGGCCTGCGATTTAAAGAGCTTTTGACGCGACTTTGATGATAGTCGATCCGCGGCAACAGGCGTCGCCAACGCGATGATAAGCAATGCCGAAAGGGCCTTGCCGCCATGCTTTAAGAAAACACTCATCTTTTAAATCTGCCCACCTGTTAACCAGTTGTTGAGCGCAATATAGTGGATTTTCGCCGCTCGCCTAGTGCTGGTGTCGTTATTCCGTTTTTAACCATGATATGGTGGTGTAGGTTCGGCAAAACTCCGCTGACTGAGTCGGTTCGGAGGCTGCACATAGATATCTTAAGGGGGCGTTATGGCCGGTTCAGTAAACAAAGTAATTATCATCGGTAACTTGGGCCGCGATCCAGAAGTGCGCACGTTCCAGAACGGTGGCAAAGTGTGCAACCTGCGCATCGCAACCTCTGAAACCTGGAAAGACAAAAATTCAGGCGAGCGCAAAGAACGTACTGAATGGCACTCCGTTGCAATCTTTTCAGAACCCCTCGCCCGCGTCGCAGAACAGTATCTGCGCAAAGGGTCCAAGGTTTATATCGAGGGTCAGCTTGAGACACGCAAATGGCAGGATCAGTCTGGTCAGGACAAATACAGCACAGAAGTTGTGTTGCGCCCCTATACATCCACACTGACCATGCTTGACGGTCGTGGCGACAATGCCGGCGGCGGCGGTGGTTACGGTGGTGGTCAAAGTGGTGGCGGCGGTTACGATCAAGGTGGCGGCTATGGCGGCGGCAACCAAGGTGGCGGCGGTGGCTATGATCAAGGCGGAGGTTATGGCGGTGGTAGCCAAGGCGGTGGCGGCGGTGCGCCTTCACGCGATTTGGATGATGAAATCCCGTTTTAAAGTAGTCCAAAGCCGGACCGGGGCTCTGCCCCGGACCCCCGGGATATTTATGGAGAAAGGAAGCGTTAACGTTGCTTTAACGCATCCTCTAGAACTGACAGAACTGCATTTTTAGGCACATCAGATGTCACAAAAGCATCTCCAATCCCGCGTGCGAGGATAAAGCGTAACTGCCCATCAACGACCTTTTTGTCCTGCCCCATCAGATCCAAAAGCGTAGCCGCATCAGGCAATTCACCTTCGATATCAGAAAGCTCAACTTTCATGCCCATGTCGCGCAGGTGCGCGCGCACGCGGCTCGGATCCTCTTGTGCGCAAAGACCAAGGCGCGCAGACAATTCAAACGCCAAAGCACAGCCAATGGAAACGCCCTCTCCATGCAAAAGGCGATCAGAATACCCTGTTGCAGCTTCAAGGGCGTGGCAAAACGTATGACCAAGGTTGAGCAATGCGCGATCGCCCTGCTCCGTTTCATCACGTAGCACGATGTCAGCTTTCATCTGCACCGAGCGCCGCACAGCTTCAATACGCGCCGCTTGGTCACCTTCGCGCAATTTGGGGCCATTGACTTCAAGCCAGTCAAAAAACGCCGCATCGCCGAGCATCCCGTATTTCGCGACTTCGCCGTAGCCCGACAGAAAATCGCGTGGCGTCAGTGTGTTAAGCGCATCCGTGTCTGCAAGAACAAGAGCGGGCTGATGAAAGGCACCGATCAGGTTCTTGCCTTGTGGCGCGTTGATACCTGTCTTGCCGCCTACAGAACTATCGACCTGCGCCAAAAGCGACGTCGGCATTTGTATGAAACGAATACCGCGACGCAAAACGGCAGCAGCAAATCCAACCAGATCACCAATAACGCCACCACCAAGCGCAATGACTATATCGCGGCGCTCGATCTTTTGCTCCAAAAGCCATTCAACGCAACGCGTGAATTCGGGCCATGCTTTCGTGCTCTCCCCAGCTGGCAATTCAAGGGCGACCATATCGATTCCTTCAGCGCTCAAACCAGCGCGCAACGTTTCGAGATGCAGAGGTCCGACGTTCGCCTCAGTCACCACCGCGACACGAGGACGTGCTAGAAAGGGCGCAACATGTTTTCCGGCCTGCGCAATTAGGCCAGGTCCAATGCGCACGTCGTATTCACGGCCGAGCAAAGGAACATGAACAGTTTCAAGCATCTGCTTTCTCCAAAACATCAGAGCGATCTTGCAACGCGTTCAAAACGCGATGCGCCATATCTTCGATTGAGTAGGCCGAACTCGCTTTTACAGACACATCAGCCAATTTATAGGTCGGTGAACGCGCCTCAAAAAGTTCGGTTAGTGTTGCTTTTGGATCCGCAGTTTGCAGCAACGGACGGGTGTCTTTGTTGCGCACACGGGACCACAAAAGCGGCAACTCTACTTCCAAACACACTGAAACACCGCGCGCTGAAATCAAATTGCGATTGCGTTCTGCCAAAAATGCGCCGCCCCCTGTTGAGAGCACACAAGGTGTTCCATCCAAGAGCCGCGTGATCACTTCACTTTCGCGCGCGCGAAAAAACGGTTCACCATCACGTTCAAATATTTCAGCGATGCTCATGTTGGCAGCGCTCACAATCTCTGCATCCGAATCAAGGAACGGCACATCAAGCAATTGCGCCAATGCTTTGCCCACAGCCGTTTTGCCCGCACCCATCATGCCGACCAGAACAACCGTTTTATGCAATTTCCAAACCATTTGAGCGAAATCCAATAAATGACGTCGGCCAATGCCCGCCAAATTTCGATTTGTATTCTCAATGACGTGAACTTACCAAAAAGGCCATATATAAACGTGACAAAAGACGGCAGGCAGGCAAGGATCAACCACATGTGGCGCATTATCAAATTGTTGTTGTATCTCGCGATTCTTGCAGGGCTTGGGTTGGTTGCCTATGCCTACCTTGGACCGTTCTTTGGTGCGGATTTTTCTGCGCCTTTGCAAGAAATACGCGTACCGGTGGATTTGAATGGCTCGAATTGATCGCTCATTCGCACTCGCTGGATTGCTATGTACAACGCTGTGCATGCCAGCAATGGCCAATGACCCACTTTCTGCGATTGAATGGCTTGAAAAGCGCCCCAAGCAGATTGTTGTACCGCTGAGCGAACTGCCCCAAGCAGAAGTGATTGACGAACCTGAATTTGCCGGATCAGTGGTAACGCCGCAAATCACGGTGTCCCCGCTCGGCGCACCAGTGCGCGCAGCTGCGGGCTTGCTACCAAGCAACGTAACCGGCTTGCCGCGAACACTTTGGCAAGGCAGCGATGTAGATACGCTAAACACGTTAATGAAAGCGCTTGATGTTGAGCAATATCCTGCCCTGCAATCACTGCTTTATACGCTGCTGCTGGCAGAGGCTGATCCGCCGCAAACGGATCAGGGCGAGAGCTTTATAAAAACAAGAGTTCAAAAGCTGCTGGACCTTGGGGCTTTAGACCCTGCGACCGCCCTTCTTGAGCGTGCAGACCCCGAGCACGTTGAACTGTTCGGGCTCTATTTGGATGTGGCCCTTTTGAATGGCGATGCGGAGGCACCCTGCGCGGCACTGCGCGCGAAACCAAGCCTGAGCCGTGATTTCGCACCTCGCATCTATTGCGATGCACTCGGGCAGAACTGGGACAACGCGGCGCTTATGCTCGCGACTGCGGATGCTATTGGTGCCTTGAAGCCATTAGATGTTGCACTGCTTGAGGGATTTTTAGATCCAGAGTTGTTCGACACTGTACCCGCAGTTCCACAGCGACCTACGGTTTTGCAATTCAGGTTGTTCGAGGCAATTGGGGAAAGCCTGCCAACCTCATCGCTTCCGCGTGAATTTACCGCGACCGATCTTGCTGGCGATGCTGGTTGGAAGCCGCAGCTTGATGCCGCAGAACGATTGGCGCGTGTCGGCGCGATCTCGGAAAATCGATTGCTTGGCATTTATACCAGCCGCATTCCCTCTGCATCCGGCGGCATTTGGGACCGCGTAGAGACGATGCAACGTCTTGAAACAGCTCTGAAATCTGGTGATCCGACGGCTATCCTCAAGCAACTCAAACGCGCTTGGGCAAAAGTAGAAGAGATCGATCTGGAAGTGCCGATAGCAACGCTTTTTGCAGACGCTTTATTGCGCGTGCCAAGCACGGGTGCGGATACAGATCTTATTTCACGTATTGCACTGCTATCGCCTGCCTACGAAAGCGTCGCGCAACGCCAAACAAAAGATCCGACGCTTAAAGTTGCGCAGAGTATCGCGATTGGTGAGCCCAAAGGGGATAACGCTGTCGCCATAAGCGCGGCCATAGAAGCTGGCTTTAGCGGATCCGGTGCCCCTGCTCGATTAAGCGAAATGGTGGCAGATGACCGTCTTGGGGAAGCAATCTTGCGCGCGATGGCCTTGACGGCTTCGGGGGCTGCAGGGGACGCTGCCGCCTTGCAAAACGGTCTCGCCTTCTTGCGCAGCGTTGGACTGGAAGACACGGCGCGACGTACGGCGCTTCAGGTCCTGCTCCTTGGCCAGAGAGATCAAGGGTGATGCCCACACAGGATCATCTGCGCTGGATCGCCACGTTTTTAGATGCTCAAGCCGCCGAACTTGGTGCCGCCAACAACACGCAACTCGCTTATGCGCGCGATCTCAAAGATTTCGCGGGTTGGCTTTCTGGTAAGTCCGTAAGCTTTGACGCCGCAAGCCGCGATGATGTCGAAGCCTATTTGATCTATTGCGATGCTCAAGGTTTGGCTAAATCCACCCGCGCGCGGCGGCTTTCAGCAATCAAACAACTTTATCGCTTCGGCTTTGAAGAAGGCTGGCGGGACGACAATCCAGCCATTCAGATTGCTGGGCCGGGCAAGGAAAAAAGACTACCCAAGACGTTGAGCATGGCAGAAGTCGATGGCCTGCTTGCCGCTGCGCGAGACGTGGGTCGCTCTAAAGCAGATCGTATCCGCAATACGTGCTTGATGGAGTTGCTCTACGCCACTGGGATGCGCGTGAGCGAGTTGGTGTCGTTGCCAGTTGCGGCAGCGCGCGGAAACCCGCGTATGCTGCTTATTCGGGGCAAAGGCGACAAGGAACGTATGGTCCCGCTGTCCCCACCTGCGCGCGATGCGTTGGCGGATTGGCTTGTCCTTTGGGAAGAAACCCAAGAAGTCGCCCGCTTAAAGGGCAAGACCCTCTCTCGCTTTTTGTTCCCTTCACGCGGCAAAGAAGGACATTTGACGCGGCATAGATTCTACATCTTGATCAAGGAACTTGCGGTACATGCGGGTGTTTCACCCGCAAAGGTCACGCCACATACGCTGCGCCATGCTTTTGCGACACATCTTTTGGAGAACGGTGCCGATCTACGCTCGATCCAAACACTTCTGGGACACGCGGATGTTGCTACAACAGAAATATACACACATGTTTTAGAGGCGCGTTTGCAAGAGCTGGTCCTTACCCATCATCCTTTGGCAAAGGATGAGGATTAGCGCTTAAGGTCCTGAGGCAAAACATCTTCTGACGGCCAGATGCCTGTGCGCAGCGCGTCATGATACCCTTGCACAAGGCCTGCATTTTCCATGTCGCGGATCGCCGCATCAACATCGTAGTATAGTCTTTCAAAGCGATACGCACCGCTGTCAGAGATGCGTAGGAATTCAGTCTGCGGCGTTCCATCATGCGGTGGCATTCCAATCACGCCCGCATTTATCCATCGCACCCCTGCGATTTCGCGCTCAAACGCGATGCCAGAATGACCTGCGATAACAACATCAACATCACCGCATAAAATATTCAACGCATCCAGCTCTTCCAAAAAATCCTGTTCGGGCGATGCGCTCCACAAAAACCGCGCTACGTCTGTGACACCACCATGCAAAAGCGCTGTCTTTCGCCCCCTCTGCGAAAAGGTGATAATATCAGGTAATCGGCCCATCCAATCACGCGCATCCGCGTCGACTTGAGTGTTCGCATAAGAATACCAAGCCGCCGACAATAAATCGCATGTGGTACCATCTTCAAAACCGCACCCACAATCCAACGCGTTGGCTGCAAGCTGCTTTTCGCAGTTCCCTGCAAGCACAGACACATCGCTGCTCCTGATCCGCTCAATCACAGCATTGGGTGCACCACAATAAGCCACCAGATCTCCGGTACAGATCAGCGTGCCGCGCGCGGTGTTCAAAAGCGCGTCAAGCGCTTGAATATTAGAATAAGGACCACCAAAAATCGTAATTTCACCGCTCAATTCGCCGAAATCGTCTATGCGCATGTCCCGTTCCCTTGAAGTGCTGACCGCCCGCCCCCATAAGATGAAGAACACAAAGAAAGACAAGCCCGATGGACTCCATTTCACCTGTTCTTGATAGCGCATTTTGGATCACAGCTGGATCAATCCTGCTGTTGTTGGTCCTGTCTGGCTTCTTCTCAGGCTCTGAAACCGCACTTACGGCTGCATCACGCGGCAAGTTGCGCGCGCAAGCAGACAAAGGCTCGCGCGGTGCACAGCGGGCTTTGGACATCACAGAAGACAATGAACGCCTGATTGGCTCTGTTTTGTTGGGCAACAATTTGGTCAATATTCTTGCTACGTCTTTGGCAACAGCCCTTTTCACACGCGCATTTGGCGAAAGCGGTGTCGCGCTGGCGACCTTGGTCATGACGCTGCTGGTCTTAGTCTTTGCGGAAGTCTTGCCAAAGACATATGCGATTACGAACGCAGAACGCGCGGCGGCGCTTGTATCTCCGGTTATTCAATTGGTCGTTAAAATTTTCTCACCTATCGTCTCGGCGGTTCGCTTCTTCGTACGCGGCGTGTTGCGGGTATTTGGGATCCAGACGGATCCTGATAGCCATATCCTTGCTGTTAAGGAAGAGATTGAAGGCGCGCTGAACCTTGGTCACTCCGAAGGTATTGTCGAAAAGGAAGATCGCGATCGCATTTTGGGGGCGCTTGATCTAAGCGAACGTACCGTAGAAGAGGTTATGCTTCATCGTTCAGGGATCGAAATGATTGACGCTGCGAAAGATCCAGCAGCGATTTTACGCCAGTGTCTAGAAAGCAGGCACACACGTCTGCCTGTCTACGACGGTGAACCTGAAAATATTGTTGGCACAATTCACGCCAAAGATTTGCTGCGTTCAATGCATCGCTTGATTGATGCAGATACGGGTTCGGTTGCTGGTCTAACCAAATTCGACATCCGCGAAGTTGCGATGCCGCCTTATTTTGTACCTGAAACGACGACCCTCGACGATCAAATGCGCAACTTTTTGCGCCGTCGCACGCATTTTGCGCTGGTGGTTGATGAATATGGAACGCTTCAAGGCTTGATCACGCTGGAAGATATCCTTGAAGAAATCGTTGGTGAGATAACAGACGAGTTCGACCTTGAAGAGGATGCAGCGCTCGTGCCTGATCAAGATGGTCACTACCAGATCGATGGCGCGATGACGATCCGCGATCTAAACCGCGCCGTTGATTGGAGCTTGCCGGATGATGAGGCGAACACAGTCGCCGGACTGGTCATCCACGAAGCTCAAATGATCCCGACGACCGGGCAAGTCTTTAGCTTTCATGGCTTCCGATTCGAAGTCGCCTCACGTTCGGGCAATCGGATCACTCAACTGAAGATCCGACCGCTCTGATCTTATTTCGCTGCGGCGCGCTTCGCGGCAACTTCCAGCATCGGCTTTAAGTAGTAGCCGGTGTAGCTGCCTTCCACTTCGGCAACTGCTTCAGGCGTCCCTGTTGCAACAACTTCGCCACCGCCATCACCGCCCTCAGGGCCAATATCGATAATCCAATCCGCGGTCTTGATCACATCCAAATTATGCTCAATCACGATGACGGTGTTACCTGCTTCAACGAGTTCATGTAACACTTCCAAGAGCTTACGCACATCTTCAAAATGCAAACCAGTTGTTGGTTCATCCAGAATATACAGCGTGCGCCCTGTGGAGCGTTTGCTTAGCTCTTTCGACAGCTTCACGCGCTGCGCCTCACCACCAGAAAGCGTCGTCGCTTGCTGTCCGACCTTGATATACCCGAGACCAACACGCATAAGAGCGTCCATTTTTTCGCGAATGCTTGGCACGGCTTTGAAAAAATCTTGAGCATCTTCGACGGTCATATTCAAGACATCTGCAATGCTTTTGCCTTTGAACCGGATTTCAAGCGTTTCACGATTATATCGCGCGCCTTTGCATGTCTCACACTCGACATAGACATCCGGTAAAAAGTGCATCTCGATCTTGATGACACCATCCCCTTGGCACGCTTCACAGCGCCCCCCTTTTACGTTGAAACTGAAACGACCGGGCTTGTAGCCGCGCGTTTTTGCTTCAGGCAGGCCAGCGAACCAATCACGAATTGGTGTGAAGGCACCAGTATAAGTCGCAGGGTTTGAACGAGGTGTGCGCCCAATTGCGCGTTGGTCGATATCAATAACCTTATCAAGATGCTCAAGCCCCTTGATCGTCTCACAAGGCGCAGGTGTTTGTCTTGCACCATTCAAACGCATTGATGCTGTCTTGAACAACGTTTCAATCGTCAATGTCGACTTACCGCCCCCCGAAACACCCGTAACACAAACAAATTTGCCAAGCGGGAAATCAACGCTGATATTTTGAAGGTTGTTCCCAGTCGCTTTCACAACTTTAATCTGCTTTTTGTTCCCCTTACGGCGCTCAGACGGCACAGCAATCTCTCGCTTTCCGCTCAAATACTGTCCTGTGACAGAATTTTCATCCGCAACGATCTGAGCAGGCGTCCCTTTAGAAACGACCTGTCCGCCATGCACCCCAGCACCAGGGCCGATATCAAAGACGTAGTCGGCTTCACGAATGGCTTCTTCGTCATGCTCAACAACGATGACTGTATTTCCCTGATCTCGCAGGTTCTTAAGCGTCAACAACAGGCGATCATTGTCGCGCTGGTGCAAGCCAATGGACGGTTCATCGAGCACGTAAAGCACGCCTTGCAAGCCAGACCCAATTTGGCTCGCCAATCTGATCCTTTGGCTTTCTCCCCCACTCAACGTTCCACTAGCGCGCGATAATGTAAGGTACTCTAAGCCGACGTTATTAAGAAAACCCAAACGCTCTTGAATCTCTTTCAAAATCGCTTTGGCAATTTCATTGCGTTGAACAGACAGCGCCGCAGGAACAGTCGCGCACCATTCATAGGCTTCGCGGATCGACATTTGTACGACGTGACCCACGTGAAGCCCTGCAATTTTGACGGCCAATGCTTCCTCGCGAAGCCTGTAGCCTTCGCAGGTGCCACATGGTCTATTGTTTTGATAACGCTCGAACTCTTCGCGAATCCAGTTGCTATCCGTCTCGCGGTAACGTCGCTCCATATTTGGAATGACACCCTCGAAAACGCGCGTCACTTGATAGACACGACCGCCCTCATCATAGCGAAACGGGATCTCCTCCTCACCTGAGCCATAAAGGAAGACTTGTTGAATTTTCTCAGGCAGATCTTTCCACTTTGTGCTTTGGTTAAATTTGTAATGTTTTGCAATGGCTTCAATGGTTTGCAGGAAATATGGCGACTTCCCCTTGCGCCACGGTGCTAAGGCACCATCAGAAATTTTCAGCGCCGCGTCCGGAACAACCAAACGTTCATCAAAAAATAACTCTTTTCCGAGACCATCGCATTCAGGACAGGCCCCAAACGGCGCGTTAAAACTAAACAAACGAGGTTCGATTTCAGGAATGGTAAAACCACTGACAGGGCACGCAAACTTTTCAGAAAACGTAAAACGATCTGGCTCTCCCTCTGCTGGCGCTGTCTCTAGGATGGCAATGCCATCTGCAAGATCCAAGGCGGTTCTCAGACTGTCTGCAAGACGGGTTTCCAGTCCTTCGCGAATAACGATCCGATCAACCACCACATCAATGTCATGACGGAATTTCTTGTCCAACGTTGGCGGTTCATCAAGCTCGTAAAACGCGCCATCTACTTTGACACGTTGGTATCCTTGCTTGCGCAATTCCATAAATTCTTTGCGATATTCGCCTTTTCGGTCACGGATAATTGGTGCCAAAAGATATCCGCGGGTCCCCTCGTCCATGGCCATAATCCGGTCGACCATGTCTTGCACTTGCTGCGCTTCAATCGGCAAACCAGTCGTTGGCGAGAACGGCGTTCCAACCCGTGCAAACAACAGTCGCATATAGTCATAAATTTCGGTCACTGTACCAACGGTCGAGCGTGGGTTTTTAGACGTCGTCTTTTGTTCGATTGAAATCGCTGGACTGAGACCACTGATGTGATCCACATCAGGCTTTTGCATCATATCAAGGAACTGGCGTGCATACGCGCTTAGCGATTCAACATAACGCCGCTGTCCTTCAGCATAGATTGTATCAAAGGCAAGCGATGACTTACCAGAGCCAGAAAGACCCGTGATAACAACGAGTTGATCACGCGGGATATCGACATCAATCGACTTAAGATTGTGTTCCCGCGCACCGCGTACTTCGATATTTTTCAACTCAGCCATTCTGCGCCCCTATGCTCTAGCACTTACACATAGGCAAAGCCGCAGATTCGACCAGCCCTGATGTAAGAAAGACAGGTAGAACAAATCAAGAATATACGGAAGTTTAATCTATTGAAGCGAGATATTTGGAGCGACGACGCGCAAGCAAGAGATGAACCAATATCCCGAAGAAACAGAACAAAATGATAAATCCGATCGTCCCTAAAATACCCGAAACTGCGATGATTGCAGCCAATAGTGGTGGCCCGCAGCTTGTTCCAACGTTTCCCAATTGCGCTATGGCACCCGTCGCATAGGCCCTGTCTTGATCACTTTGATTGAGTTCCGCCAAAGCCGCGAAAGACGCACCTGGTACGATCCCGGTCGATCCAATCAAAACTATGCTCAACGCAACGAACAAAGGATCATTCCCCACCACCAACAAAAGCGGGAACGCACTGATTGCGATCAAAACATAGCCAATAATGACGGCCTGAACCGCACTCACAAAACCGAGCAACACAACGCCAAAGGTGAGCGACACGACGATGGAAGCAAATGGTAAGCTCGCGGATAAGCCCGTTCGCCATTCTGGTGCAACAAATTCAGGGAGATAGGTCAGAAGCGCAATATAAAGGCCCGTATAGAAAACAAACCCCAATGCAGCCGCGCTGAGCCATGGGGATTGATAGATTTTTACATGCAGCTTCAGGAGATTGGCAAAATCAAAAGAGTCATGCGCATCTTTGTTTTTTGAGTGCGCAGCCCCGCTCTTCAACGATTTCGAAAGGCATAGACCAATGATCAGCATGTAAAACGCATGCGATAGCAACAAGCCTTGCAGCCCTGCCCGCGCAATGATCCACGGCGCTATTAATGCGACAATCATGTAGGATAGCCCGAAAAAGGAGCTCCAAAGCGTCATAATACCGGAGCGCGCGCGCAAAGAGCTGTGCCGCGCCATAAGAATTGGGCCAGCAACCACAATGAACAGATGGCTGGCCCCTTCAAAAATACGCAGAATGATCAAAAGGAAGAATGGCATAGAAAACGACTGCAAAGCTGACAAAACAGCGGCAGAAAATATGCCCAAAATGAACATTCGCTTGATGCCCAGTCTAGGGCTAAAAATCCCGCCGACCACGCCAAAAACCAATCCGACGAATCCGACACAAGAAATCAAAAAGCCTAACGCAACCTCACCGACTGGATAGATTTCTCGAAAGACATCAATCGTGACAGCAATCTTACCAAATTGCGCAGCAGCACCCAAGCCAGCGCCCCAGACAAGAAGAACAACCAACCAATGCGTAACGTCTTCACCCCTACTTTGGGCGACGTCCTTGGAATGAGAATTAGATTTTTTGAGCAAGTGCCCATGCCGTAATTGGAAAGTCGGAGTCGTTTGTCAGATCGTCGGTATCTGGTGCATGTTCCGGAGGCCAGACCTCTTCTAGGTTTCGAAGCGCAGCTGCGCGATTGCCCCATTGAGCGGTGCGAATGCCAGCTTCATCAAATCCACTTTCGACAAGCAAGTTTTTCAACCCACGCGCAGACCAGCGCGAGTTGTCTTGAGGCGCCGCATGAAATGGAATGTAAAATGGGGTCGCAATGTAGAAATAGGAGCCGCGTTTCATCATTTTGCGTACGTTTTTCGTCGCGGCATAGGGACGATCAAGATGTTCCCACACCTGATCCGCAATAATCAGATCGAATTTACGCGGGCGCCCGTCCTCACCTTCATAAGGTCCTTTGCAGATATCATATTTGGGATACCGAAATTGTTCGTAGGATCCAAAGTTGAAATACTTCCCCCATTGACCTGAAATTTCAGCAACAGACATTCCGCTTAATGGCAATTCTTTCAGCCAAGACCGGCTTATGCGTCGCATCTCGATGCGGTTCAAAGAGGGCATTTGCGATCCTTAGAAGTGTATCGCACGATCGAAAGCATCAAGAACGCTTTCATGCATCATTTCAGACAAGGTCGGATGCGGGAAGACCGTGTGCATCAGATCTTCTTCGGTCGTCTCTAACTGACGCCCGATCACATATCCTTGGATCATTTCAGTAACTTCCGCACCAACCATATGCGCGCCCAGAAGTTCGCCCGTTTTGGCATCAAAAATTGTTTTGACGAGGCCTTCCGCCTCACCAAGTGCAATGGCCTTACCATTACCCATGAACGGGAAGCGACCGACTTTGATGTCGTGACCGGCCTCTTTTGCAGCCGCTTCTGTCATGCCAACGCTCGCCACTTGCGGATGGCAATAGGTGCACCCGGCAATAGAACCCGGCTTGATCGGATGGACCGTTTTGCCTGCGATAAGTTCCGCGACAAGCACGCCCTCATGCGAAGCTTTATGCGCAAGCCAAGGTGCACCAGCGATATCCCCGATCGCGTAGATACCGTCAACGCCAGTACGGCAATATTGATCTGTCACAACATGCGTGCGGTCAATTGTGATGCCCGCGTCTTCCAAGCCCAAATCTTCAACATTTCCGACGATGCCAACGGCAGAAATGACTGTATCAAAGTCTTCTTGAGTAACCTTGCCGCCCGTTTCGATATGCGCAGTCACTTTGCCTTTGCCACGATCTAGCTGCTTCACCATCGATTTTTCGCGGATTTTCATCCCCTGTGCGGTAAAGCTTTTCTTTGCAAATGCGCTGATCTCTGCGTCTTCAACGGGCAGGACACGATCCATAACTTCGACAACCGTGGTGTCAGAACCAAGCGTATTGTAAAAACTTGCGAACTCGATCCCGATGGCACCTGATCCGATGACCAACAACTTTTTAGGCATGCGCGACGGCGTGAGCGCATCCTTGTAGGTCCAGACCAAATCACCGTCGCCTTCAAGACCAGGCAATTCGCGTGCACGGGCGCCCGTTGCGAGAATGATGTGCTTGGACTTTAGAGTTTGTTCGCCCTTGTCGCCCTTTACCACCACGCTTCCCTTGCCAGCCAATCGTGCTTGCCCCATCACAACAGTGATTTTATTCTTTTTCATCAGGTGAGAAATACCTGATGAGAGCTGGCCCGCCACTTTGCGAGAGCGTTTGACAACAGCGTCCAAGTCATACTCAATCCCTGTGGCGCTAAGGCCGAATTCCTTTGCGCGATGCATCAAGTGAAACACTTCCGCGGAACGCAGCATTGCCTTGGTCGGAATACACCCCCAATTAAGACAAATCCCACCCATGTGTTCACGTTCAATGATCGCAACGCTCAAGCCCAGTTGAGCACCGCGAATGGCTGCGACATAGCCTCCAGGTCCTGCACCAATCACGATCATGTCAAAGGAATCTTGGGCCATTCAGAGCTCTCCTGATTTATAAGTGTCATGGGCAAGCTAACCAGCGTGCGCACAAAAGAAAAGGGTGGCCGACTGATCACCCTTTTTAGAAATCAGGATAGAAGAGACTATGCGCTGACGAGCTGTAGATCGCGTACAGTGGAGCCGTATCCACCCGCGTGAATATACTCTTTTTCAGTCTGCGTGAAACGACGGGACAAAGCATCATTGCGGTAAGGAAAGCGACCAAACTTGCGGATCACTTCGCGATGCGCTTTGGCGTGTAACAAGTTGCTTTCGCCCGTTTTTGGCATACGTTCTTTCATCAAACGAATGCACCGTTCTTGATCGCAAAGGTTTTCAGAATGCATCAAGGGCAGATAGAAAAACTGACGCGCAGGTTCATCAATGCGCATATCCCACTTACGATCAATTGCGATTTTAGCTGCCGCAAGTGCCAAGCGATCTGATGCAAAGGCCTCTCCCGTGTCCCTAAACATATTTCGGGAAAACTGATCGGTCAGCAGGATGTAGGCAAGTGCCCCGCTTGGATACGTAAGCCAAAGACCGAATTTGCCATCCATCGCCGCTTGCCATGTCTCACAAAAACGATCACGAATTTCTTGATCTAGGCTATCATCTGCCTTGTACCAATCTTGTGGCTGTTTCTCATCAAGCCAAAAGCTCAATACGTCATCAGGGGCCGCAATCATTTTATTTCTCCCAATTGGGCGTAAACATTTACAAAAATGTTACATCCACAATAAACGCCGAATCTAGTAACAAAATGCGCCGTTTACGACATAATTAGGGCGAAATTTCCTCCATCTGCTCCTCAATTGCGTTTTCAATCGCAATTTCTTGCGCAACCTCAACAAAGACAGGCGAGGATGACGGCATAATTGCCTGAAACCCTGCTGTTTCATCAACGGACGGTGCGGCACGTTGTGTCATACGGAAGGCCGCGTAAACCGCAATGGCCAACATCAACGCCGCGATAAGACCAAAGAACGCTGCAGGGCCAATGCTCGTCATCAGCCAGCCGGTAAAAATGGGTCCAGAGATCGCACCAAGACCGTTAATAAAGACCATTCCACCAGACGCCGCAGCCATGTCTTCATGTTCAAGAAAGTCGTTCGTATAAGCAAGGAACAGAGAGTATAGCGGATTAGACGTCCCACCAATAAGAAAAGCGGCCAGCAGCAAGATCACGATATTGCCCCCACCAATGACGGCTACGATAGACGCGGCGCCACCCAAAGCTGCGGTCAGCAAGATCAGAAAGCGTCGATCCATCCGGTCAGAGATAAAGCCAAGCGGATATTGCATAAGCAACGCCCCAACATAGAATGCTGAAACGAAGAGTGAAATTTGAGGAATGCTCAACCCTGCTTTACCGCCATAAACGGCCGCCATCCCGAATTGCGCAGAAAACACACCGCCCAGCAGAAACATCCCGACAACACCCAATGGCGATACTTCGTAGAGCTTTTTCAAGGACATCGGTTTTGTTGTATCAAATGCAGGTGTCGGTGTGATCGAAAGTAAAATCGGTGCAAACGCGATCGAAACAAGAACTGACGGAACAATGAACAAGATGTAGCCAGATGGATCGCCAAGCAACAAAACACCCTGCGCGGCAACAATGCCAATCATTTGAACAATCATATAAAGCGACAAGGTCTGGCCGCGGTTTTCGTTCGTGGCAGAGTTGTTCAGCCAGCTTTCTGCTGTAACGTAAACGGCCGAAAAACAGAAACCAATGATGATACGGCCGACCATCCAAGCCTCTGCATTTGCGAGCGCCGGATATAGGATTAAAACCGCTGAAATAAGTGAGCCAAGCGCCGCAAAGACCCGCACATGCCCGACACGTCTGATCATATCAGGCGCAGCACGTGATCCGAACAAAAATCCGATAAAATAAGCCGACATTACGAGCGACATCTCGAAGGTCGAGAAGCCCTCGATTTCGCCACGAACGCCCAAGAGCGTGCCTTGCAAGCCATTTCCAAGCATTAAGAGCATCATACCGAGCAAAAGTGCCCATGAATTTTGAAGAACTGAGAACATCGTAAGCTCCGCTTGAGCGAATGGTTAAGATTCGAGCGCTATACCCGTTCGCACGAAACAAATGGTTTACACGCGACACCTGATGTCGCTGTGGCGAACTATCTTTGGGGGATCAACAGCGAGCTGTCTCCGTAGGAAAAAAAACGGTATTCGTTTTTGATCGCATGGCTGTAAATTTTGTCCATGCGGGTTTTCCCCATCAAGGCAGACACCAGCATCATCAATGTGCTTTTTGGCAAATGAAAATTGGTCATTAGTGCGTCTGCTACGTTAAATTCGAACCCGGGATAGATGAAAATATCGGTTTCACCTTCCCAAGGGGTAATTTGACCATCTTTTGCCGCTGCACTTTCAATCAGACGCAGCGCAGTCGTCCCAACAGGAATGACCCGTCGACCTTCCTGTTTTGCCCGCAAAATTTGATTGGCGGCAGTCGCACTAACTTGCCCCCATTCGGCATGCATTTTGTGGGTCGTGACATCATCCACTTTGACAGGCAGAAATGTCCCTGCCCCAACATGCAACGTCACATGTGCAAACTCGACGCCGCGTTCTTGCAGTTGTGCTAGCAAGTCCGCGTCAAAGTGGAGCGATGCCGTTGGAGCGGCCACTGCTCCGGAATGCTCTGCAAACACGGTCTGATAATCGTCTTTGTCCTGCTCGTCAGCCGCACGTTTGGCGGCGATATAGGGCGGCAAAGGCATCGCCCCAGCCAAGGCCAAAGCCGCGTCAAAATCATCGCCTTTCAAATTGAAGGAAAGGACGCCCTGCCCATCGTCTTTGGCAATCAAAGTCGCGCTCAGATCTTGTGAAAAGACTATAACTTCGCCTTCTTTCACTTTGCGCAAGGGTTTTATCAAAGCGCGCCAATCGCCCTCTTGCGCGCTTGGCTCTAGCAAAGTCACTTCGATCTTTGCCTCGCCTGATCCATGTGCGCTTTCACGACGGCGCAGTCCAAAAAGCCGCGCTGGAATCACTTTCGTGTTGTTCAGCACCAAAAGGTCACCAGGTTCGAAAATTTCCGGCAAATCAAAGACATGCCTGTCCTCAATCACGCCTGATTGAGCCAATAACAAACGTGCAGAAGAGCGCGGCGACACCGGGCGCGTTGCAATCAAGTGATCTGGTAAGTCAAAGTCAAAGTCACTCAGTTTCATGGGCATTACTGACTTAATTTAGGCGGCGGTCTGCGAAAAATCTCGCGAAACATTCCGGGGGTGAACAGGCTCAGTGGATTTACATCAAACTTTGGCGCACTCGCAGGTCCGAGTGCATTGAAGTTGAAGCCAATAAGCCCTTCACCACGGCGGGTAAAGATCGAACCAATTCCGTTAATCACAAAAAACGGCGAGACCACACCCTGCATATCAAGCTGTTTGCTAGCCACGTCGTAGTAACCATCCACCGAAAACCCAAGCGATGGCCCAATTGCGCTGCCCTCGGAAACGACAATCGTTTTTGGTGTAATCCTGAACGTGCTGTCCACATCTGTGAAAACTAGCCCCCGACCATCAAGTTGCTCAAGCAAGCCAATCCCGCTCGCTGCACTCAAAAGGGCCAATGCGGGCGGCGCATCGCGCAAGCGCAGATTTTTGATATTAAGCGTTCCGTCATAATGCCCTGCCGTCGCGCGCGGAAACAAACTTAACGTCATTGCCCCCTCATCAGCGCGCTTTAACAAGCCCGCATCGCTCAAGGTTGCGCCCGCATTTGAGCTTGTGATCTGTACGGCTGTTCGCCCTTCGCGGGGCGTCGTACGGCCTGTGATCCGTCCTTTACCGTTCAATCGCGCATTGAAAGTCCCGTTGAGACCGCCACTAGATTGAAACTGACCTTCGAAATTTTGCAACTCGATCTCTTTCGTGACTTGCAACCTTGAAAGCGAAACCTTCAAAGGCGTCGCACCAGCACTGGCCGCGCTGTCTTGCGCAGGAATGCGACGCAGATCCAAAAAGCCGCCATTCAGCGATACGGCAGGCGGCACATTGCGCCCCCGCCCTGTCAGCGTCACAGGAGAGTCGAGCCAATCACCTACTTGAACGCGCCCGAATTGCGCGCGCTCCAACGTGCCCGAAGAGCTTATCGTAATCGAGCCATTCGCCGTCAAACCCGGCGCATCGAAAGCCAAGCTCTCCACGACTGGTGGCCCAGTCTTTTCGCTTCCAAGAAGTCCGCGCACATTGAGTGATCCGCGCGCATCGGCGGACTTACGATATCCAAGCGGCGCAATGGCCACATTCAGCCCACGCAAGTTGGAACTCAACGCAAAGCGCGCAGGTAAATTCGCACGCAGATCCAGCGTGACGTCGCCACGTCCTTTGCCCGAAATCGAGCCGGGTGGTAATCCAATATTAAACGTTTCAACAAATTGCGCCGACAGTTCGACTTGGCCATTCAACTGACTGCCCGCTCCTGGCTTGCCAAGCGGCATGCGCCAGCCGCCCTCGACTGGCACGGCATCAATGCGTCCTGCCCCAGTAAGCGTGATTTCATCGGTCTTCGCGCGCAAAGTCAGTTTATCTGCCGCAATAATGCGCCCTTTAACCAAACGATCGCTTCGAACCTGCGAAATGTCACCCGCAATGTCAAAATTGATTTCAGAGGCTGGGATTTTCTGTTTCAGCGCGAAGCCAATATCACCGCGTAAGTCTGCACGCCCTTCCGCCAGATCTACCGCTTGCCCCGCCTTGCTCAGAAACGAAAACGGGTCTTGATCAAGCAAGGATAGGGCCGCTGTGACGCTGCTGTTTGTAACCAGCTTTACGTTTGCGGGCGCGCCACGCAGACTTACATCAGGAATTTCGAAAACCGTTCCGCTCACGTTGATACGTCCACCTTTAGGGGGCGTCACATAACCTGCCTCTGTTGCGGCTAAAAACCGTGATCCTTCAAGGCGCACATATCCCCGTGCCTCTGTGATTGCAGGCATCGACTTCATAAATCGCAGCGACGCATCCTCATAAGCGAAATCTAGATGTACATCAGGGGGCGTATCCGGCAGCGCGCGAAATGCGAGGCGGGCATTGTTGATGTCGCCCTTTAGGATGTTTTGCTCGATCCAATCGTGGGTTTTTGGCTTCACACTATCCGGCCAGACGTCTAGAACTCTCGTGATATCAAGAGTATCAGCGCGCGCATCAAGGGCAACGCGCCAGCCCTCGTCGCCAATGTCAGCGCGACCATTTGCAATAAGCGTTTGATCGCCCTCGCGCAGAACCAACTGACCGATATCGAGCCGAAACGGATCAAAGACGATCCGCATGTCCAGATCAGCCTGCTCTAACGTCACAGGGGTTTCGTAAAGCTGGTTGGGATTTGCGCGCACGCTGGTTAATCGAAACTGGCCCAGCAAAGCCTCTGGCCAGCCCTCTGGCGCATTTTGAAGCCGCGCCCGCCCTTCGCCGCGTGCTTCAAGCCACGCAGATTTTACACTGACTTCGGAAAACTCAAGCGTGTTTTCATTGGGATCAAAGGCGAAATAGGCCTGCGCGCCATCAAATGGAACCGGCTTTGCTTCATTCTCAGGCTGCACCACGCCTGCACCAATTCGCAACGTCGCATTCAATGGCCCCAAAGCACCAGCGTCATCAACTTCTGTACGCAATGAGCCAGAAATAGGTGCACGCAAGGCTTCCATCCACGCGAGCGCGCCGCTTTGACTTGCAATATCTTCAGATGGAGCGTCAGCAAGCGCGACCCCTATGCGCGCAGCTGGTGAGCCGATTTCGCTTTCATAACTTAACTCTAAAGTGGTTGCGTAATCTTGTCCGCCGAGCAACGCAAAATCAGCACCAATCGAGAGAACATCGTTCTTCGCCGAAACGCGCATACGACCGCCATCAACCGTCCACGCACGACCCGCACGTGCATCTTCATAGAGCACTGTCAGGCTCGTGGCATTCACATCGCGCAAATATCGAAGCTCAGGTTGCACAAGCAATTGATCAAGCCTTTCAACCAACTCGATCAAACTGCCCCCTTCGCCGCTCGCCTGCAGCGCAGAGCCTATGGTCAAATCAAAGCCGCCGTTGCGATCACGACGCAGCTTTATCAATGCCCCCGATAGCGAAATTTTCTTGGGCAAAAACTGACCCCTTAACGCGGCTGGAAAAGACGCGCGTACGCTAAGTTCCCCCAAGGAAGCAAAGGGCAAACCCGTGTCATCTTGAACGCTGACATTCTGAAAGAAAACACGTGGGCTCAGATCAGAGCGCTCAACGCGCAAAGACATTGTGCCAATGCCAACGTCCACACCAGGCAAAGCTTCCGCAATCTTGCGATCTATCTGGGCTTGAAGCCAATCAGGTGCTTCAATGTCTCGCCCAACAAGCAAGAGAAAGCCAATCGCCAGTGCCACGGAAAAGCCGCCCAAACCCGTCAAGATCGCACGTGTCGCGTACCATCCCCAAGGGTGTTTGACGCGCACATCCGGATCGGGCACATCTTCAGGCGTCTGCGGCGCATCGCTCATATCTGTTGGCTAAGCCCTTCGCGTCAAAGCTGGCGTTCTCTTGATCCGCCTCTTCTAATATGAAACGTAGTGCAAGCAAAACCAAGGGGATGAAGAATGATTGATATCGGTGATAAAGCGCCTGACTTTAACCTACCTGCGAGCGGCGACAAATCTCAATTAACTTTGGCGGATGCCAACGGGCCATTGGTGCTGTTTTTCTACCCACGCGATGACACGCCTGGCTGCACGAAAGAAGCGATTGCTTTCACAGACATGGAAGCCGAGTTTTCAGCTCTTGGCGTCACAATCTGGGGAATTTCAGCGGATAGCGTTGCCAGCCATGAAAAATTCGCGGCGAAGCACAATCTCTCGATGCCTTTACTTGCAGATGAAGAGAACACGGTTTGCGAAGCTTTCGGCGTCTGGAAGGAGAAGAACATGTACGGCAAAAAGTTCTTTGGAATTGAGCGTGCAACGTTCCTGATAAATGCAGACGGCACAATCGCCCAAGCCTGGCGCAAGGTAAAAGTACCTGGCCATGCGGAAGCTGTACTCGACGCGGCGAAAGCCCTCGCCACATGAAACCTTTGGCGCAGATGGCGCTTGATGTGTTGCAAACCGCTGATGGCCGCGAAAAGACAGCGTTGTCGCATAGGTACGCGGCAGATTGGCGCGCAGCACGCAAAAACGGGAATGCTGTTGAGATCGGCACAGCCAATCCGCCCATGCATCCTGCCCGCCCGTCTGCGCCAGAACTTCTCTCTCCGCGCGATGTGCCGCGCCGCAAGCCTGGCTCGCCTGACGGCCGTATCGCTTTGCTTCATGCTGTCGCGCATATCGAACTCAACGCAGTCGATTTACATTGGGACATTATCGCCCGATTTAGTCATATCCCGCTTCCCATAGGATTTTATGATGATTGGGTGAGCGCGGCGGATGACGAATCCAAACACTTCAATTTGATGTGCGACTGCCTTGAGGAAATGGGGAGTTTCTATGGTGCATTGCCTGCCCATGCCGGCATGTGGCGCGCAGCTGAAGACACCGCTGAGGACTTTATGGGGCGGCTTGCCGTTGTTCCAATGGTGCTAGAAGCGCGTGGCCTTGATGTGACACCGGGCATGATTAAAATCTTTAAAAATGCCAAAGCCACAAATGCGGTGACGGCACTCGAAACCATTTATGCAGAAGAAGTGAGCCATGTCGCTTACGGTTCTAAATGGTTCAATTTCATGTGTGGCCGCGAAAATCGCGATCCCAAAGAGGTGTTTCACGCGCTCGTACGCAAGTATTTCCACAGCACTTTGAAACCGCCCTTTAACGAAGAAAAGCGCGCGGATGCAGGCATTCCGCCGGATTTTTACTGGCCTTTGACAGAAGATTTACCGACAGAACAAGCAGATTGATCTAAGCGTCAACCCATTGAGTTCGGCGATTTATTGCCACAATTTGCCTATAAAACGTGCCACATTCGCACAGTAGTGTCCAAATAACTTGCGCCGTTGCACCCTGCTGGCTATTCAAGCTCTCAAGGTGCCGTGGGACATTCACTCAAGTCCCAAAATGAGCGCTATATGTTGGGCTGGGACGAAAAGGGATGCTGGTTTGCGAAAACGGCTTTCGATGAAAATTAATGGGCTCTTAGAGCGTCAATTCCCCGAACGCAGGTTGTTCCTGCGTTCTGATACAGACACGCGTTTTATCCGCCTGCGTCCTGTGACGCAGATGATCGGGTTTGCGGGTGCTGCCGCGATTGTGGCTTGGGCCATCATTGCAACATCAATTCTGTTGATGGACAGCATTGGGTCTGGAAATTTCCGTGACCAAGCAAAACGCGATCAAAACGCGTATGAGCGCCGCTTAAACGAACTATCTGCGGAACGCGATTCTCGCGCGGCGGAAGCTTTGGCGGCGCAAGAGCGCTTTAATGCTGCGTTGAGCCAGATTTCGATCATGCAATCTGAACTGCTGACCTCTGAAACGCGCCGTCGCGAATTGGAAACCGGCATTGAAGTCATTCAAACGACGTTGCGCAAAACGATGAAAGATCGTGAAGCCGCACGTGAGCAAGTGGCTGAGCTTTCAGACGGAGGGGCCACCTCTTCCGGTACAAGCGCTACGGACGACGCTGCGGTAAATTTCTTGACCACAGCTCTCGAAGCGACGGCGCAAGAACGTGATCAAGTTGTTGCTGACGCGCAAGACGCGCTTATCCAAGCGGATGAGATGAAAGCCGAAATTGAACAGATGGCCGACAAGAACGACCAGATTTTCCGGCAGCTCGAAGAAGCAATGACAGTTTCTGTCAAGCCGCTCGACAAGATGTTCCGCGCCGCCGGTATGAATACCGACCGCATTCTTAACGAAGTGCGCAAAGGCTATTCCGGCCAAGGTGGTCCTTTGATGCCGCTGAGCTTCTCGACACGTGGCAGTGCTGAAACCGCTGATACGAACCGTGCGAATGATATCCTCAAAGATATGGATCGCTTGAACCTTTACCGGATCGCGGCACAAAAGGCGCCCTTTGCGAACCCTGTTAAAAGCGCGTTCCGCTTTACATCAGGCTTCGGTCGTCGCTGGGGCCGTATGCATAAAGGCACTGACTTTGCTGCTCCGCATGGCACCCCAATCTATTCCACAGCCGACGGCGTTGTAACCCACGCGGGTTGGTTGTCTGGCTACGGGAAGTTGGTAAAAATTCAACACCAGTTCGGGATCGAAACCCGCTACGCCCATTTGTCAAAATTTCGCGTGAAGGTTGGACAAAGGGTCTCGCGCGGGCAACGTATTGGTGATATGGGCAACACAGGACGCTCTACTGGCACGCATCTACACTACGAAGTTCGCGTCGGCGGGAAAGCTGTCAATCCGATGATATTCATTAAGGCTGCAAACGATGTTTTCTAAAAGCAAAATCAATGAACCTGGCCCAAAAGCAGACGGTTCGACACCTAGCACAGCTGACGCACCAGCATCTGCGGCCCCTGCCGTTCCACCACGCTCGTCAGAATTCAAAGCGTCCGCACCAAAGGCAAAGCCGCCTGCGTCAACGCTGTCCGCTGATCTGCACATCACTGGTAATCTCAAGACAACCGGCGACATTCAGGTTGAGGGCACCGTAGAGGGCGACATTCGTGCGCACCTTCTCACAATCGGTGAAAGTGCAACGATCAAAGGCGAAGTCATTGCTGATGACGTTGTCATCAACGGTCGCATTGTTGGCCGCGTCCGCGGCTTGAAAGTGCGCTTGACGTCTACCGCGCGTGTTGAGGGTGATATCATCCACAAGACAATCGCGATTGAAAGCGGAGCACACTTCGAAGGCTCCGTGCAACGTCAAGACGATCCGCTCAACACCAAAGGCGCGGGCAAAGTTCCAACAGGCAGCACTGCGCCGAAAGCAGAGTGATCTTTGCACCTATCAAGAACTCAGAAAAGGGTCGCGTTTCGCGGCCCTTTTTCATGTCTACACAACACCAAACAGGCCAATCATGAGCGGCAAATACGACGCATTCTTTTCCAATACGACTGCCGTGTCGCCACCTGAAAACCCGCTCGAGCGTTTGGGCTGGTCCAGCTTTTTTGCGCAACAAACCGACGCTGACACACTTTTGCAAACCCCACCCGTACGCGTCACATCTGTGCACCGTAGCGGCTTGCAGGTCCAAGGTGCTGAGATCAATGCAGTGTTACCCCCGCGCAAAGATGCGACTGTGGGCGACTGGTTTCTCTACGATGCAGAGCTTCTTGCAGATAGCCAGTTGCTCGAACGTAAAAGCTTGATCAAGCGTCGTTCCCCTGGAAAAGACCGATTTGAGCAACTAATCGCGGCGAATATAGACACGGCGTTTATCGTCACCTCCTGCAACGCGGATTTCAATATCGCGCGGCTTGAGCGCTACGTCGCCCTTGCTTTTGATGCGCATGTGACACCGGTTATTTTGCTGACCAAACCGGACCTGTGCGACGACCCTGACCCGTTCAAAAGCGAAGCAAAAAGCATCTCTGACCTTGTCGCCGTTGAAGTGATCAATGCTAAGTTGGACACTGCGTCTGAACAACTCGCCCTATGGTGCAAAAAAGGCCAAACCGTTGCATTCCTTGGATCTTCGGGCGTTGGTAAATCCACGTTGTCCAATGCTTTGGCTGGCAATGAGAACATCGAAACTGGCGCGATCCGCGAAATTGACAGCAAAGGTCGTCACACCACCACACGCCGTGAATTGCATTTTGTAGACAGCGGCTGCGCTGTGCTCGACACGCCGGGTATGCGCGAGTTGCAACTGACCGATGCTGCCGCTGGTGTGGGGGATCTGTTTGCCGATCTTGAGACCCTGCAAACCCAGTGCAAGTTTCGCGATTGCGCGCATGACAGTGAACCGGGATGTGCTGTGAAAACCGCCCTTGCCAATGGCGACATCGATCAAGCACGTGTCACGCGCTGGCGACGACTTGTGGCGGAGGACGCGTTTAACACCCTGTCCTTGTCTGAACGCAAGCACAAAGAAAAAGACTTAAGTAAGATCATTAAGTCATTGGATTTAAAGAATAGAAATGAGCGACCTAAGTAAATTTATAACAAGGTCTGGCCATTTTTCCCTTGTTTTAACTTTGCAAAGTCAGACGTTGTTCAAGCAACACGCGCGGATCACAGGACATGATTTCATAAGTGTCGTTCAAACATAGCAACGTCTGCTGTGGATAGGTCTTCGCACACCTGAAATCCGTTCTTAATAAGCACACGAACTGATGCGTCATTGCCTTTCGCAACGCCACCGCGCAGGATGACGTGTTGGCTTTGAGCGATGACGCCCGCGACGAGTTCCGACGCATAGCCATGACCCCATGCAGCTTCTTTAAACATATAACCAATTGAAAAAGCGTTTGTTTTTCCGTCACTCTGGTCCATTAAGAACAAAAGACCTTGTAGTTCTTTGCTATGATACATGCGCACCGTGTAAATTAGCGCCGCATCCTTGCGCTCTTTGATCCAGTCAGAAATTGCGCTTTTGCCATCACCCAAAGCGAGCTGTGGCGGTAAAAACTCAACAACACGTGGAGTGAGCATGTTCACGAGATCACGTTCCAACGCTGTGCGCTCTTGCGCGTCTTCCAACGCTACACGCCAGTTTTGCACGCACAATCGCTCAGTGGTGAAGGTCTTAAACAGTGTCGCCCCCTACTCTTCCAGATCGGCACCCCAATACAGAAAATCTAGCCAAGTCTGGTGAAGTTCTTTTTGCACGCGGGCCAGTTTGCGCCCAACTTTATCCAATTCATGCGGTGATGGCGCGCGCGGTTTGCGTAGCAGTTTCATCCCCGCCTCACGCGGCGTTTTGTTGGCTTTGCGCAAGTTACACGACTGACACGCCGCGACGATATTCTCAAACGTCGCAGGCCCTTTTCGAGAGCGCGGAAGGACATGATCAAAGGTCAGATCTTTCGCCGCTTTTTTCGTCCCGCAATACTGGCAGCAAAACCCGTCGCGCAGGAACAGATTGTAACGCGTGAACGCGGCATTCTTGCGTTTGTGATATTGGCGCAGACATACAACAGCTGGCACCTCAAAGGCTTTAGACGCGCTGCGCACTGTCAATTCTTCGTATGTTTTGAGTTGGATAACACGGTCTTGCAACACAGCTGTCATCGCTTCTTGCCAAGACCACGTGGACAAAGGCATCCAGCTGAGCGGTTGCATGTCCGCATTCAAAACCAGCGTGCGATGCGTGTTAAGCTGATGCACATGCGGGTCGATTTCAATCAAGTCAGTGTTCATGCCAATTCCCCTTTGACAGGGTCATTTGGCAAGCGGCTTTGGCCGCCTTTAAACGATACTTTTTTGAAGCTTACATCCCCCATAGCCTACGCCGAGGAGCAGAATTAGCCCTGCTCCTTCCGACAATCACTATATCTAGGGAAAAACGTCTGACAAGCCGTAGAATTACGGCGTGTTTCAGAGACGTTTAAAGGTTCAGTTTGTCGCGCATGAACGCCAATGCAACGGACAGGCCATCAGGTGCAATACCGTGCGCTGTACCCTTCATAATATGCGCGTAAACGTCCTCAAAACCCGCTTTTTGCAATGCATCCGCTGCATCAGGAAGGGATTGAACAGGCACCACATCATCTGCATCGCCATGCACAAGCAGGATTGGCGGACGTACAACGACTTCATCGGCCAACAACTCAGGAGAAAGCAAACGACCAGAAAAGCCAACAACGCCAGCAACCGCATCTTCACGGCGTGGCGCGACATGCAGGCTCATCATTGTGCCTTGGGAAAAGCCGAAAAGAACGACCTGCTCAGGCAGCACATCCTCATCCACCATCAGAGCATCCAAAAATGCGTTTAGGTCTTCAACAGCGGCGTTCATGCCGCGCTCGGCCTCTTCTTCAGATGAGTTATCGATCCAAGGGATCGGGAACCATTGATAGCCCATCGGAGAACCAGCACAGTCTTCAGGCGCATCCGGAGCAACGAAAAGCGTGTCAGGCAGATGTTCCCCCAAAGGGTCCGCAAGCCCGAGCAAGTCCGCGCCATTGGCACCGTACCCATGCAAGAAAACCACGACGGAGTGCGTTTCACCCGAAACCGGCTCGCGCCGCTCTGCATTTAAAACTCGTGTCATCTGATCCCTTCCCGTGATTTTACAACGCGGTAGTAGGCCCAAAGCACGCGCGCTGCAACCGAACGCCAAGGTGACCAGTCTGCTGCGATCACTTTCATTTGCTTTTCTTTGGGCCGTTCTTCCAGCTCGAGCAATACGCGCGCGGCTTCTTGCAGGGCAAGATCCCCGTGCGCAAAAACATCAGCGCGACCAAGACTGAACATCGCGTAAATCTCAGCGGTCCATTGTCCGATACCTGTGACTTGCGTAAGCGATTTGATCACGGTCTCAGACGGCATATCGCGCAATGCATCATAGTCTATCCGGGCCTCGGCCAAAGCGCGGGCATAGCGCATCTTTTGCTGACTGAGCCCGGCTGCACGCAGGTCATCATCGCTCGCTTTGGCAATCGTGTCTTCAGTTGTCAGCTCAAGCCCAACCATGCGCCCCCAGATCGCATTTGCAGAGGCCACAGACACCTGCTGACCGATGATCGCGTTCAAGAGCTGGTCAAACCCTTCCGGCTTTAACCGCAACGGCAAAGGCCCGGTTTGCGCAAGGGCCGTTTTGAAACGCGGTTCAGAACTCGCAAGCCAGTCCGCCCCTTCAGCGACGCAAGTGTCTCCAATGATGATCCGTTCATCCATGCGCCTTACCCCACTCTATGGCCTGTTCAATACGCGACACAGTTGTTGCCACTGGCATCTTCGGGCGTTTGATCATGCCAACCTTGAGTTGAAGAGCGCGTGCCGCTTCAAGCTTGGAAAAGCTAGCACTGCCGCCTGCGTTTTTCACGATGAGCCAATCGACATTCAACCGTTTAAACAACGCAATCTCGTCAGAGACAGAAAATGGCGGTCTTCCGATCAGGTATTCGCCGTTTTCAAACGGGAACGCGCCGTCAGGCGGATCAATTTGGCGACAAATCAACCTGCATTTGGACAATGCAGCAAAGCGGTGAAGCGTTTTGCGCCCCGTCGCTAGAAAGACGGTTGAGCCCGCTTTGATGTGCTGCGCCGCGTCACTTTCGTCAGACAATTCAGTCCAATCATCTTCAGCATTCGCCGCCCACGGGGGTCTGAGGTATAAACAATAGGGCACGGCAAGGTCAGCACAGACCTGTGCTGTGCGCGAGGTGATGTTGTTGGCAAACGGATGTGTCGCATCAAGAACCGCAGTTATTTTCGCATCGTTTAAAAAGTCACGAAAACCTTGTGTGCCGCCAAATCCACCAATGCGCGTTGGCACAGCCTGCTGCTTTGGCTTGCGAGTTTCACCAGCTAAAGAGACCATTAAATCAACGCCTTGCCCATGCAAATCTGTTGCGATCTGGCGACCCTCGCCCGTTCCTGATAGAATAAGAAGCGTCATGCGCGCGCCAACACCTCACCCTTACGATCTATGACGACCACATCCGCCAACACGCTCTGGGGTAGCATTGAACGGATGGTCACCAGCGCGTTTTGTGCAACCCACTCAGCCATGGGCGCGCCTACGGCCTCGTAGGCTTGCAAAGCGGTGTTCATGTCAGCAACGTCTGCACGTCCTAAAACATCGGCCAACGCCTTCAGATCAACCTGCGAGCGCCCCGAATGCAAATCCCTCGCGCCCTGTGCAAGCTTGGTCATTTTGCCGATACCGCCACCAATCGTGACGCGGGGCAGCGGATGTTTTGCGAGGTATTTCAACAAACCTCCGGCAAAATCACCCATATCGAGCATTGCATGATCTGGCAGATCGAACATGCGCTGAACCACCTGCTCACTTGTTGCGCCAGTGCATCCTGCGACATGTGGCAAGCCTTCTGCAAAAGCCACATCAATGCCGCGATGGATGGAGGCAATCCAAGCGGCACAACTGAACGGGCGCACAATACCCGTCGTGCCAAGGATCGACAGACCACCGACAATTCCAAGCCGCGGGTTCCACGTTTTAAGCGCAAGCTCTGCCCCATTGGGGACGCTTAACGTAATTTCAACATCAGGCTTTTCGCCCAAACGTGCGGCGGTGTCTTGCACAACCGCTTGCATCATGTCGCGTGGAACAGGATTAATCGCTGGTTCGCCGACCGCGATGGGCAGACCGGGTCGTGTGACCTCTCCGATCCCTGTGCCGCCTTTAAAGACAACACCGCCGTTAGACATAGAAACACGCGCTTCAATCAACGCATGGTGTGTGACGTCAGGATCATCGCCCGCATCTTTGATCACTGCCGCACAGGCCCAGCCGTCGCCCATTTTGCTTTGGGCAATCTCGAACACTGGCGTTTCGCCGCGTGGAAGCGTAATTTGAACCGACGCCGGCACACGGCCTTCCCACAAGCCACCAAGTGCCGCTTGCACAGCAGCCGTCGCGCAAGCGCCTGTGGTCCAGCCACGGCGTAACTCAGTATCAGGCTTTCTACTCATCACACAGACTATAGGCGCGCATTTATGTGCCGCCAATTCCTCATTGCATGTCGCTTGCCCACTTTCGCAAGTTTTCTGCAAAGGCCATAAGGGGGTATGAGCGATTCACTTACATCCCTGCCCGTCTTGCCGGGCAACGACTGGCCCGAGTTCCAACCCGGTTGGGTTTGGCTTGCGGGCGCTGGCCCCGGTGATCCGGGACTTTTGACGTTGCACGCGCTTAACGCGCTGCGTCAGGCTGATGTAGTGGTCTATGATGCACTCGTGCAGGATGCGATCCTTGCGTGGGCCCCGCAGGCTGAACATATTTATGCAGGAAAGCGAGGTGGCAAACCCTCTGCCAAACAGCGTGATATTTCACTGCATCTGGTTGAACTTGCGCGCGCGGGCAAACGCGTTTTGCGACTTAAGGGTGGCGATCCTTTCGTCTTTGGACGTGGCGGCGAAGAAGGCCAGACGCTAGTGCAGCACGGCGTTCCTATCCGTATTATCCCAGGTATTAGCGCAGGTATTGGGGGCCTTGCCTACGCAGGCATCCCTGTGACGCACCGCGATGTAAACCAATCTGTAACCTTTGTGACAGGCCATGATCAGACAGGCGACACACCGTCGTCGTTGAACTGGAAAGCCATTGCAGATGGCGCGCAGGTCTTGGTGATCTACATGGGCATGAAGCATGTGGATCGGATTGCAAACGCCTTGCTAGACGCGGGCCGTGATCCCGATGAACCCGCAGCTGTTGTTACATCCGCGACAACGCCAGAGCAACATGTCTTGGAAACGACGCTAGGCACGATGGCGCATGACATTGAGCAAGCACAACTCAAGCCACCGTCAATCTTGTGCATCGGGCGTTCTGTTTTGATGCGCCAAACGCTGGATTGGCAGGCTATTGCACAAGGGCTTGAGCCTCGTAATGTTGATCCGTTGGGACGAGGCAGACCCGCCGAAGCATCATGAAAACGGGCACCGGTTTCATTGTTGCGGCACCGTCTTCCGGTTCTGGAAAAACGACCATCACACTTGGATTACTACGCGCATTCAAACGCTTAGGCGTCCAAATGCGTGGTGCGAAGTCTGGTCCTGACTACATTGATCCACGCTTTCATGAAGCCGCATCAGGTGCGCCATGCTTCAACTTAGACGCTTGGGCGATGACGCCTGAGCGCATAATGTCGCTCGCACGGCCTAACGCGCCGCTGATTGTCGAGGGCGCGATGGGACTGTTTGATGGCGCTCCGCCCGATGGACGCGGATCGGTTGCCGACCTTGCGCGCTTGTTGAAACTTCCTGTGATCCTGGTCGTCGATGCGGCCCGCATGGCGCACTCGATCGCGCCACTTGTGTCTGGCTTTGCACATTACGATCAGGACGTTCGTATTGCTGGTGTGATTTTGAATAAAGTGGGAAGTGAGCGTCACGAAAAGATTCTGCGGAGCGCGCTAGGGCCTTTGGGCATACCCGTTTTGGGCGCGATCCCTCGCAGCGCACAAATTTCCACGCCCTCGCGCCATTTAGGGTTGGTGCAAGCGCAAGAGCGTGATGATCTTGAACACTTTATCGAGCAAGCTGCTGATATCGTGGAACAAAGCGTTGATCTCAACGCCTTATCAAGCATTGCAGCGCCGCTACAAGATACCGATTTCGTTAAACGAACCGCGCCGCCTGCGCAGCACATCGCTATTGCCTCTGATCGCGCTTTTGCATTCGCATATCCTCATTTGTTACGGGATTGGCGCAACGCTGGCGCAGAACTTACGTTCTTCTCTCCGCTTGCCAATGACGCTGTCCCAGAAGCGGATTTCGTCTTTTTGCCCGGCGGGTATCCTGAGCTTTACGCAGATCAACTCGCAAGCGCTGACCGATTCATGAGCACATTGGGCAAACATGCTTTAATCAAGCCAATTTACGGCGAATGTGGCGGCTACATGGTATTGGGCGAAGGCTTGATCGACAAACAAGGCGTTCGGCATGAGATGGCAGGCTTGCTAAAGCTCGAAACATCTTTTGCACAGCGTAAGCTCCACCTTGGATACCGCGTGTTAGAAGCGGATCGAGGCCTGTTCAAAGGCAAATGGAGCGCGCATGAATTTCATTATGCAACGACAAAACGCGCGCAGGGAACGCCCTTGTTCAGAGCTCAAGATGCGGAAGGCACAGCCCTTCCTGACATGGGATTGATCAACGGACATGTCAGTGGATCTTTTGCACATATTATAGATTGTGCATGTGAGTCCTTGTGAAGACTGCGCAGCAGCACTAATGCTTTGACATGACTCAAGCTGTTTCCTCTCCCCGCCGCACTGTATTCATCCTAATTCTAGCGCAAGCGCTGCTTGGGGCGCAGATGCCGATGCTTTTCACGATCGCAGGACTAGCGGGTCAGTCCCTCGCATCTAACATCTGCTTTGCCACGATGCCGATTTCAATGATCGTGATCGGCTCCATGTGTGCTGCAACGCCGATTTCTTCGGTAATGCAGCGATATGGCCGCCGTGCGGGTTTCTGGATTGGCACTGCGGGCGGTGCGTTGGGTGGTCTAATCGGTGCAATCGCGCTTTATTATGCGAACTTTCCGCTCTTTTTGCTCGGCAGCTTTTTCACTGGCCTCTACATGAGTGCACAAGGCTTTTACCGCTTTGCTGCGGCCGATACTGCCTCCGAAGCGTTCCGACCCAAAGCGATTTCATACGTGATGGCGGGTGGCCTTGCGGCTGCAATCATTGGCCCGCAATTGGTGAAGTTTACCGCGGACGCATACGTCGTGCCCTTCCTTGGAACATATTTGGTTGTGATCGCGATCAACGTGATTGGCTCTGCTCTCTTTTTGTTTATCAACATCCCCCCTCCCGCAGCCCCTGATGCTGACGCCCCAGCGGCCAAAAGCCGTTGGGAACTGATCAAAACGCCGCGCATCGCAGTCGCTATGATTTGTGGAATGGTGTCTTATGCCTTGATGAACCTAGTCATGACGTCGACGCCATTGGCCGTTGTCGGCTGTGGATACACGACCAACACCGCAGCAGATGTTGTCTCGGGCCACGTCCTTGCGATGTTTATTCCGTCGTTTTTCACTGGCCATTTGATTGCGCGCTTTGGTGTGGAAAAAATCGTCGGTTCTGGTTTGATCATTCTCGCAGCCGCTGGCGCTGTCGCTTTGCATGATGTGGAGCTTGAAAACTTCTTTATCGCGCTCGTCTTACTGGGCATTGGCTGGAACTTTGGCTTCATCGGAGCCACCGCAATGCTGACCGCGGCACACGGACCACAGGATCGTGGCCGTGTACAGGGCATGAACGATTTGTTCGTTTTCGGCGGTGTCACCATGGCATCGCTCGCTTCTGGTGGTTTGATGAACTGCTCTGGCGGCGACCCTGTGCAAGGTTGGAACGCTGTCAATCTGGCGATGATCCCGTTCTTATTGCTCGCAGGGTCCGCGCTTATCTGGCTGATGATGCGCCCGAAAGATCCGTTACCAGCGACCTAACAGTGCCGCCTTTGAAAGCCTGAACGACCCTTGAAGTGCACCTACGTCAAGGCGGCCATCACCAACTGCATGTGGGTGTGACGCTGCTTGTTTCAAAATAGGTTCGGCGTGGGCCAGCGAAATGCAGGCGGCTTTGGCAAGCTTAGTGCGCCCTACCCGAGCACGCTTCAAACGCTCCAGACCGATCTGTGCCAGCTTAACAATCGCGTCGGCTCGGCCATCTAGTAATGGCACGCGCTTGGCGTCTTCGAGTGCTGGGATCGCTTGGAAAAAACCTGCAAGCCCAGCAGCGTATCCTGCATCCTTAGCAACCTCAAAATCAGCAGCCCCAAGTGCATCACATGCAGCAAACAGCAGTCCGCCTGATGTTTGCTCTAGGTAGGTCGTGAACGCAGCTTCGTCCTCGAACGGATCTTTATAAATGTCCCACCTACGGGCAGCGATCAGAGCATCGAGCGCCTCTGCCCCTTTTTTACTAAGAACACGCGCCAGCGGTGTTGCAACTTCATGGCGACGCGCATCTTGTTCTGTGACGATTTCTTCCATCACATCGCGCCACCATTGCAAGCGCATTTCAGCAATCATCGGTTCCTGCGTCACCCATGGGGCACGGGTGATTTCAACATTCGCAGCGTAAATCGGGAAAAGTACTGCGCGTGCGGCCGCGGGCGCCGCCATTGCTGCGCGGAAGCGAAATGGATCGCCCTTTTCCACAATAGCCGCACAGGCGTGCCAATCAGGAGCCTCGTTCACTTGAACACCGCCTTGATCGCTTCGGCGGTTTCATCAGCATCAATGATGCCAAGGTGATCCACACCATCTACGATTTTATATGTGCCTTTGTCTGTCACAGCGCTCATTACCTCTTCGTATTTCTCCGCATAGAACGCTTCGTCCTCACTGCCAACCACGAGGGTGAATTCCGGCATTGCGGTGATGTCTTTTAAGTAATCCGCACGCGGTGCAAAACCAGTGTTCAGACGGTAGGAATATGCTGTCGTCGCAAGGTTTCCATATGGGCCATCCGTGACTTCTGCAGGCATGTTAAACTGGATTGCGGTCAAATGGTTGAGCGCAGTCACGCCAAAGCCGTTCAAAATGCTCAACCCAATGACGCGACGCAAAAGCACATGTGCCCAGCCACCTGACGCTGGACGCGTTGAGGGCGCGTCATGTTTCAGAAACGGCGCAAGCAAGACAGCCTTGTCCATCAAAGCGCCATGCGCGCCACCTGCAAAGCGCACCACAAGACCGCCCCCAGAGGAATGACCGAGTAGAACAACCTTCTGTCCATCAAGCGCTTCAGACGTAATCAAGTCAGCCAAGTCGTCTTCCATTTGACCAATGTAGTCCACATCGCCACGACGCTCAGGCGTTGCACCATGACCGCGCAAATCGACGGCAAGCACATGTGCATCCTGTGCAAGAGTTTGCGCCACTTCATTGAATTGCAGCCCATTCCAACCCGATCCATGCACCAGAATGAGCAACGGTTTGGACACATCTTGCGCGCCATATTTACGCACTGGCATTTGCCAACCATCTCGCATCGCAATCATCTCAGGCTTTGGCGCAGTTGTCAGATTTGAGGCCATCGAAGCTTCGAAGTTCAGCGTTTCACCGTTCTGTACGTCTTTCATTTTCATTGGCCATTGCGATGCAATTAGGCCGAAAGATATCAGCGCGGTAATCACTAAGCTTACCGCAAGAAACTTCAATAATGTCATAAGCATGTTAGTCGTCTTTCACGTAAAATATGTCATGGACCGAACAGTCCAGAGCGATAGAAATCTGCAACGCAAGCAGCGTTGATGGTGTGAACACACGGTTTTCAATCGTGTTGATGGTTTTGCGTGAGACACCGACGGCTTCCGCCAATGAGGCTTGGGTAAACCCCTTCTCGGTGCGATGCGCTTTGAGAGTGTTGTGCAGCTCTGCCATGTCTCAGGACCGCAATGAAATGATGCAAAACGCGAGCATCGGCGACGCGCCGTAGGCCGTCCCAAAAGCCGCAACACCAGTGCTTTGTGAGATCATCCCTTTTGCAACGGCAACTGCGGCCAGAATGAACAAAACAATGCCAAACCAATAGGAGAATTGAACAGACAGCCCCCATTCACGTTTATAAAGCTCATCCATGGCGATGCCCGTGTTGCGTTCACCTGCAACAAAAGCAGACACCCAAATGACGACAGACGCGGTTATTCCTGCTGCCGCCGGACCCCAAACTGTAAAAGGTTGTGGCGTGTTCCAAAGAACCGCAAGCAGCGCGTAAGCGGCGCAAATAGCCCCCGCCAAGCCAAGCACAACCAAACGAATGCGGGCAAGCGTATCAGCATTCATCACTTAACCCTCCGCCAGCTTAAGACCAGCAATGCCGATCACGATCAAAGCGGCACTCGCAAGGCGCAAAGGACTGGCCGCTTCGCCAAAAGCAACGATGCCAATGATAAAAGAGCCAACAGCGCCAATGCCCACCCACACTGGATAAGCCGTGCCAAGCGGCAAAGACTTCATCGCATAAGCCAAGAGCCAAAAGCTCGCGAAGGCGGCAACCGCCACGATCACGCTATAAAGCGGCTTGCTAAACCCATCTGACGCTTTCAGCGCGGAGGCCCAAACCACCTCGAGCCCACCAGAAATTGCAAGTACCAACCAAGCCATCACAGCCTCCATGCAACCTATGGGTGACATGAGTAGCTAAGGTGACATGTAACGTCAAGGTTACTCGATTACTTTTCTTTCGTATCGTGAATGAGCTTCCACTGGATCGCATCGAGCAAAGCCTCAAAGCTCGCGTCCACAATATTGGGCGATGCCCCCACTGTGCTCCAACGATTCCCTTTAGAATCAGCGCTGTCGATGATCACGCGGGTGACCGCTTCGGTGCCGCCTTGGGTAATGCGCACCTTAAAATCGACAAGACGCATATCGTCGATCATCTCTTGGTATTGCCCCAAATCCTTCGCCAAAGCTTTGGACAATGCGTTCACAGGACCCCTGTCAGAACCGGTTTCATCCATAGATTCGCTGACAGAGAGCTTCTTTTCACCGTCGACTTTCAGCACGACGACGGCCTCGGAAAGCGAAATCATCTTGTCATATTTGTTCTTACGTCGCTCAACGGTCACCTTGTAGCGTTTGACCTCGAAAAATGTTGGAAGCTGACCCAGCGCTCTGCGCGCGAGCAGCTCAAAACTCGCTTGCGCTGTGTCGTAAGAATACCCCTGCGACTCGCGCTCTTTGATCTCATCAAGCAAGAAACCAAGCGCTGGATCCCCTTTAGCAACGCTGAGCCCTGCATCCGAAAGTCGTTTGCGCAGGTTTGATTGACCAGCTTGATTCGACATTGGAATGATGCGTTCGTTGCCGACGATTTCCGGCTCGATATGCTCATATGTGCTTGGGTTCTTGAGGATCGCCGACGCATGAAGCCCCGCTTTATGGGCAAACGCGGACGAGCCGACAAACGGCGCTTGGCGCAATGGCACACGGTTCAAAATATCGTCCAGCGTGCGCGAAATCTGCGTGAGCGTTTGCAAGTTTTCCAGCGGCACACCTGTTTCAAACGCACTGGCGTAGGGTTCTTTGAGCAACAAGATAGGAATGAGAGTTGTCAGATTGGCGTTGCCGCAGCGTTCCCCCAAACCGTTAAGCGTCCCTTGAACCTGCCGCGCACCCGCATCAATCGCCGCGAGCGAACAGGCCACCGCATTCGCCGTATCGTCATGGGTGTGGATGCCAATGTTGTTGCCGCTGATCCCTGACGCAATCACCGCTTTGGTGATCGCATTGATTTCATTGGGTAAAGTACCACCATTGGTGTCACACAGCACAACCCAACGCGCCCCTGCTTCGATGGCGGTATGCAGCGTTTCAAGCGCATAGTCAGGATCGGCTTTGTAGCCATCAAAGAAGTGCTCGGCATCGAACAATGCTTCGCGGTCCTCGCCGGTGATGTGCGAGATAGAGGCAGCGATGTTGGCCGTATTTTCTGCCTTGGTGATACCGAGCGCGTCGGAAACGTGAAAAGCTGACGCTTTGCCAACGAGACAGACCGCGCCTGTTTCGGCTTGCATGACCTGCGCCAAAACGTCGTCATTTTCAGCAGAGCGTCCGGAGCGTTTGGTCATCCCGAACGCCGTCATTTTGGCGCGGGTCTTTGGTGCTTTCTCAAAGAATTCGCTGTCTGTCGGGTTCGCACCCGGCCAGCCGCCCTCGATATAGTCGAGGCCTAGCTGATCGAGCATTTCTGCGATCTGGATTTTCTCCTGCGTGGAAAACTGCACACCTTGGGTTTGCTGCCCATCGCGCAAGGTTGTGTCGTAGAGGTAGAGTTTTTCTTTCATCGCACTGCGCTTTCCGTAAGTCCGTGCTCTTGGCACGGACGGCCCCCGACCGCCCCCATGGGCGGGGGCTTCAGCCCCACCCGCGGTCGGGGGCTGTCCTGTATTTGGCAGAAATTCATAGGAGGCCCTCCAGTTTTGAAGGGTCAAAAGTCGAAGTAGGAAGAAGTTCAACGGCTTCTTTCGACATGCGGACCTCCACGCCCGCTTCAGTTAGCGCACGCTTTAAGGCATCTAGCGCCGAAAAGTCTTTGCTTTGCATCGCTTTTTCACGCGCGTTGCCCAGTTTTTCAGAGAAAACACTGAGGTCGACAGCACCTTTATCGATCCAAGCGCCCATTTCATCACCGAGCAAACCAAGCAGCGCTCCAGCCGACTTCAACTCAGCGACATTCCCGTCATTCGCGAGTTTGTGCATCAGTGTAAGCGCTCCAGCCGTGTTGAGGTCATCAGACAAGGACAAGAGGATATCTTGAGGCACGTAAGAGCCATCAACATTTTCGACCAATAACCGCCACTTCCTCAACGTCTTCTCCGCCTCTTCCCGCTTCTTCTCTGTCCAATCCATAGGCTTGCGATAATGCGTGCTTAGCATCACGAAGCGGATCACTTCCCCCGGCACGCCTTGGTCGAGCAAATCGCGCACGGTGAAGAAGTTGCCCAAGGACTTGGACATCTTCTTGCCCTCGACCTGCAACATCTCGTTGTGCATCCAAATATTCGCAAAATCGTGGCCAGCGCATTTAGACTGAGCAATCTCATTTTCATGATGCGGGAACATCAAATCATTGCCGCCCCCGTGAATATCAAAACTCTCACCAAGCAATTCATGCGCCATGGCAGAGCATTCAATATGCCAGCCCGGACGCCCCTTGCCCCATGGGCTATCCCAACCAGGCGTGTCGGCATCAGAGGGTTTCCAAAGCACAAAATCCATCGGATTGCGCTTGTAAGGTGCGACTTCAACGCGCGACCCTGCGATCATATCGTCAATGCCACGACCTGAAAACTTGCCATAATCCGCATAACTTTCCACCGCGAAGAGCACATGACCTTCCGCCTCATAGGCGTATCCCTTGTCGATCAAATCCGCGCTCATCGCGACCATCGGCGCGATATACTCAGTGGCACGGGGCATGTGGGTCGGGTGCAGTGCACCGACAGCGTCCATATCAGACAAATAAAGACCAATCGTACCATCCGTGATTTCACGAATGCTTTGTCCCGTTTCAGCCGCCCTTGCATTGATCTTGTCATCCACGTCGGTGAAGTTGCGCACATATGTGACGTTCGCTTCGCCGTAGACATGGCGCAAAAGACGAAAGAGCGTGTCAAAGATGATCACAGGGCGCGCATTTCCAAGGTGCGCACGATCATATACCGTCGGGCCACAGACATACATCGACACTTCACCGGATTTAACCGGCACCAGGTCCTCTTTTTGACGGGTCTTGGTGTTGTGCAGTGTGATCTTGGTCATGTCACAAGTCCTTTTGGCGCGCGCGAATGGTGCAGCGGACTTAGCAACTCAGATCAATGAAAGAAATGTAAAACCAGCCCGCCTAACGAAGTTAGTGGGAAATACAGCAGATAATTGTGGTGTTCTTTGTCTGGTTCATAGGTTTCGCATAGCGATATAAATCTCATCCGTCCAGTGTGTTGACGAATCCTGCGCGGCTTGGCCATGTGAAGCGTCGCGCTTGAGGAGCATAGCATGCCAATTTTGTCCCCCACTTTAACCAATATTTCCGAAGGTGGATCAGATGGATGGGAAATTCTAACCCGCGCCCGCGAGATGATTGGGTCGGGTACACCTGTGACGCAGCTCACAATTGGTGAACATGACATTCGCACCGATCCGAGCATTTTGGCGGCGATGGATCAATCTGCGCGTGGCGGTCACACAGGATATGCGATGGTCCCTGGCATCACAGAATTGCGCACAGAAGTCGCCGCAAGGGTCCAAGCGCGCACAGGTGTTGCAACACGTGCAGAGAACGTAATGATCACGCCTGGCGGGCAATCTGCACTTTTTGCCAGCCATCTTGCTGCCTGCCCATACGGTCAAAAGGCGCTCTATCTTGATCCATATTACGCCACCTACCCTGGCACATTGCGTGGCATTGGCGCAGTGGCGACGCCTGTTCAGGTCCACGCGGAAAACAGGTTTCAACCGAAAGCCAGCGATATAGAACCCTTCGCTCAAGGAGCCGCAAGCCTGTTGATCAATTCGCCCAATAATCCGACGGGCGTGATCTACACACGCGACACGCTGGAAGGAATCGCAGATCTGTGCAAGCGCCACGATCTTTGGCTGATTTCTGACGAAGTTTATGACACGCAGGTATGGGAGGGCGAACACCTCTCCCCGCGCGCACTGCCGGACATGGCGGAACGCACACTTGTCATCGGTTCGATGTCGAAAAGCCATGCAATGACGGGAAGTCGCTGTGGTTGGATCGTCGGGCCCGAGGAAGCGATTGCGCATATTGCAAACCTTGCGACGCACACGACCTACGGCGTTGCTGGCTTTATCCAAGACGCCGCACTTTTTGCGCTGCGCGAAGGTTCAGAGCTAGAGCAAAAGATCGCAGCACCGTTTGAACGTCGTCGCGCGATCACGCTCGATATTCTCAAAGACCAAAACCATATTACCCTGATCCCAGCGGACGGCGCGATGTATGTGATGCTTGATTTGCGCGCCACTGGGCTAAGCGGTGAAGAGTTTGCCAATCGTTTGTTAGACGAAAAGCACATCGCGGTGATGCCCGGCGAAAGCTTCGGCAAAGCGGCGGCCGGACATATCCGCGTTGCGATGACGATTGATGATGAGCAGTATGGCGCTGCACTGCGCACGCTTTGTGCTTTCGCAGCGGAGCTTTGTGAATAAGCAAACTTAAGCTATGCTCTGGGCATTCACCTTTAGAAAGCCTTTTGAAATGACACGTTTGCTTGCGATTTTAGCCTTTATTTTCACGGCCAACACGGCCTTTTCCCAGTCATATCCGGATTACGCCTCAACGACTGTGAACGATTACGCTGGACTTTTGGACGATGCGTCCGAAGCGCGTTTGGTTAAACAATTAGAGGAATTGAAGAAAGACACTGGCGTTGAGATGACCGTTCTAACGTTATCGCGCCAAGAGATGTTTGCGCCAGATCAAACGCTTGAACAATTTGCGACAGGCCTGTTTGATGAATGGGGCATTGGGGATAAGACACGCAATGACGGTGTTTTGGTGATGGTTTTGCACACGGATCGCGCCATGCGTATTGAGCTTGGCAAAGCATATGGGCGCGATTGGGATCGCACTGCGGCGCGTGTCATAGATCGCTCATTCTTACCCGCATTTGCAGAGGACCGCTATCAGGACGGTATCGAAGCTGGTGTGACGGAAACTATCAACACCATCGTAACCCCCTTCCTTGCGGGCGAAGACGCACCCAGCGGAAGCGCTGAGAACAACTGGGTCTGGGCAATTGTTATGGCAGTCGTCGCTGGCATGGGCGCACTGATCTTCAAAGACAAATTCGTAAAGCTAAAGAAATGCCCCGAATGCGGTACGCGCCACTTGAACCGCACACGTCATGTCAAAAATAAAGCCACCAAAACCTCGACTGGCGATGGCGATATGATTACGGAATGCTCAAATTGCTCTTATCGCTCAGTGGTTCCCTACACGATCAGTCGGGTCAGCTCTTCAAAAAGCTCAAGCTTTGGTGGCGGCTCTTCCGGTGGTGGCGGTGCAAGCGGTAAGTGGTAAGGTCTGAAAACGACCTTTCGTCGCATTTAGCGTAGCAGACGCTCAAAATTCGCTCTCAACTCGTCTTTAGAACGTAGGGAGTAGGCGTTTGATTAGCTCGATTTGGAAGCTCACATTAACACGTGTGACGATTGGTGCCCGCCGCGGACGTGCTGCGCGCGGGCGGCCCTGACGAAAGCTTAAACCTTTTCCTCAGTCCGTTTCGAAAGTCTACACTATGAATGATCAATCCCCATCCCGTCGCGCTGGCGGTCGCTCTGCCCGCCGCGAAGCTCGTTCCAACAAGTTGCCCGATCACATGCGCCCTATTCGCGCTGGCATGGAGGGTGGAAAATACAAACCGCTCTCAGACACTGATGTCGAGAAGATCCACCAAGCCGCTCTCACCGCGTTAGAGACGATTGGCCTTGCCGATGCGCCCGCGTCTGGCGTTGAAATCTTAACCAAGGCTGGCGCAATTCTTGGCGATGACGGGCGTATTCGTTTCCCGCGCGCGTTGGTCGAGGATGCTTTGGCGAAAGCCAACCGCGATGTGACGCTTTTCAGCCGCGATGGTTTGAACGATCTCGATTTGTCAGGGCAAAGGGTGCATTACGGAACCGCTGGTGCAGCCGTGCACTTGGTCGATGTTGAAGGCAACGAGTACCGCGAAAGCACGCTGCAAGACCTGCATGACGCCGCGCGCATTTGCGATGTCCTCGACAATATCAATTTTGTGCAGCGCCCTATGGTCGCGCGCGACATTCTGGATACGATGGAGGGCGAGCTGAACGCGATTTATGCCTGCATGAGCGGCACGACAAAACACGTTGGCATTTCCTTTTCCGAGGCGAGCATCGTGCCCCATGCAGTCGAAATGCTTCATCAAATCGCTGGTGGCAAAGATAAGTGGTTAGAGCGCCCTTTCATGTCGAACTCGAACTGCTTTGTCGTTCCTCCGATGAAATTCGCAACCGAATCTTGCGAAGTTATGGAAGCCTGCGTTGAGGGCGGCATCCCTGTTTTGCTTTTGTCGGCGGGCATGGCTGGCGCAACTGCGCCGTCTACGATTGCAGGCGCTATCACCCAAGCCTGTGCGGAATGCTTGGCAGGTCTGGTATACGTAAACGCCATCAAACCAGGGCATCCAGCGATTTTTGGCACATGGCCTTTCGGTTTGGATTTGCGCACAGGCGCGATGTCTGTGGGCTCGGGCGAGCAAGCTTTACTGTCTGCCGGCTGCGCGCAAATGCATGCGTTTTACGGGATCCCGGGCGGTGCTGCTGGCGGTGCGTCAGATTCCAAAATGCCCGACATGCAGGCTGGATGGGAGCAGATGTGCTCTAATGTGATGGGCGGTCTTGCGGGCCTGAACATGGTCTATGAAGCGGCTGGGATGCATTCGTCGCTTTTAGGATTCTGCCATGAAAGCTTGATCCTCAGCGATGATCTTATTGGCCAAGCCATGCGCTGTGTGCGCGGGATTGAGGTGAACGATGAAACCCTCGCGCTCGATCAAATTGCAGACGTTTGCATGGGTGGCCCAGGTCACTACCTAGGAACGGATCAAACTTTGGGACGCATGCAGATCGATCACGTCTACCCAACCCATGGCGATCGAACGTCGCCCAAAGAATGGGTTGAGCTGGGTAAGCCGGTGTTGCTTGAAAAAGCCAAAGCCAGAAAAGAAGAGATTTTGGCAACGCGATCTGCCGCAAGATTCGATGCGGCTTTGGACAGTGCTATCCGTGAGCGGTTCAAGATCTATTTGCCCGCGTAATCTGGGTTTATTGGCAAGAAAAAGCCGCGTAACGTGCTCTATTAAGGGTGCGGCGCTATTTCACTGGCCTTTTGAGCGGCGTCCCTATAACGGGGGCGCAACTCAGTTAAAGGCAGACCCAAATGGACCTTCGCAATATTGCGATTATCGCACACGTTGACCACGGCAAAACGACGCTTGTTGACGAACTTCTTAAACAATCCGGCGCATTCCGCGAGAACCAAGCAGTCGCAGAGCGCGCCATGGACAATGACGCCATCGAGCGCGAGCGCGGCATCACGATTTTCGCCAAGCCCACTTCCGTCGAGTGGAAAGGCACACGCATCAACATCGTGGACACGCCCGGCCACGCGGACTTTGGTGGTGAAGTTGAGCGTATTCTGTCCATGGTTGACGGTGTTGTCTTGTTGGTAGACGCGGCAGAAGGCCCGATGCCACAAACAAAGTTCGTGACGTCCAAAGCTTTGGCGCTTGGTTTGCGCCCGATTGTTTGCTTGAACAAAGTAGACAAGCAAGACGCCGAACCTGATCGCGCACTAGATGAGTGTTTCGATCTATTTGCGTCTTTGGATGCAAATGACGATCAACTTGATTTCCCACATATGTATGCTTCTGGCCGTAATGGTTGGGCGGACAATGAGCTTGACGGTCCACGCAAAGACTTGTCGGCTCTGTTTGATCTCATTGTGAACCATGTTCCAAAGCCACGCCAGATTTCGCGCCAAGACGAAGACTTTTCCATGTTGGCGACAACGCTTGGCTCTGACGCATTTGTGGGACGCTTGCTAACGGGTCGCGTTGAAAGCGGTAAGTTGAAGGTTGGCGCGACTGTTCAAGCGCTGAGCCGTATTGGCCAAAAAATTGAACAGTTCCGCGTGACACGCATTCAAGCGTTCCGTGGCCTTGCAGAGCAAGACATCGATGAGGCATTGGCAGGCGACATCGTCTCCATCGCAGGCATGTCCAAAGCGACGGTTGCAGACACGATTTGTGCGTTGGCCGTTGACACCGCCCTGCCCGCACAACCAATCGATCCGCCCACTATCACAGTTACTTTTGGTATCAACGACAGCCCACTGGCAGGCCGCGATGGTAAAAAAGTACAATCGCGCGTCATTCGTGATCGCTTGATGAAAGAAGCGGAATCCAATGTTGCGATTAAAATCGGAGAAACACCCGGTGGCGAAGCGTTTGAAGTCTCCGGTCGTGGCGAACTCCAGATGGGTGTTTTGATTGAAAATATGCGCCGCGAAGGTTTTGAGCTTTCGATCTCACGTCCGCAAGTGATCATGAAAGATGGACCTGACGGTGAACGTCTTGAGCCAGTCGAAGAAGCTACGATTGACGTCGACGACGAATACTCTGGCGCAGTGATCGAAAAGCTCACAGGCGCGCGTAAGGGCGAACTGGTTGAGATGCGCCCTGCTGGTGCTGGCAAGACACGCATTATCGCGCATGTGCCTTCACGCGGCTTGATTGGCTATCACGGTGAATTTCTAACAGACACGCGCGGTACCGGCGTTTTGAACCGTGTTTTCCATGGCTGGGCGGCACATAAAGGTTCTATTCCGGGCCGTCGTGCTGGTGTTTTGATTTCAATGGAGAAAGGGCAATCCGTTGCCTTTGCTTTGTGGAACTTGGAAGACCGCGGCAAAATGTTCATTGGCGCGCAAACAGATGTTTACACAGGCATGATCATTGGTGAGCACAGCCGTGAGAACGATCTTGAGGTGAACCCGCTCAAAGGCAAGAAGCTTACAAACGTTCGCGCCTCTGGTACGGATGAAGCGGTCCGTTTGACTACGCCCGTTACTCTGAGCCTTGAAGAAGCGATCGCCTATATCAACGATGATGAACTGGTAGAAGTGACGCCAAATGCTGTGCGTCTGCGCAAGCGCTACCTTGACCCACATGAGCGTAAGCGCCAATCGCGCGCCGGTTAAACCGCTTCACATCCACTGACAACGAGAAAAGCGCGACGGAATATTCCGTCGCGCTTTTCTTTTAAGACGAATGCGCAGGCGATAATTCACCTGCGCAAGGCTTTGTTGCACAAATCGGGCACTGTAGGATTCACTGTGTGAATCCAGCGTGATAGCTCGCGGACATGAGCAGTTG
>NZ_CBFHVK010000010.1:0-165974 GCF_965659345.1 Planktotalea sp.
CAAGTACCGTGGCTGTAGGCTAAATCCGTCTGGGGTAAGGGGGAGATCGGCCTCAGACCGATTTGTGCAACAAAGCCATTCTTAGAGCTTTGCGAGGGCGTGCACTCTGCTCGTTCTGATTTGGCAAAAGGTAAAGCGCTTTACCGTGGTTTGATCAAATTACACGCAGACATGAGAACATATACTAAGAAAAAATTTGAATGTACTGGTACTGAATCTGTTTTCATCGGTGAACTGTCACTGATGTTACATATGTTAAGGCCCGAAAAGTCGCGGTTAAGTGAAGGTATACAGCTAAAATATGATCATATGGAAATATCGAATAGCACAGCTCTCGCAGATGAATTGGAGAGTTTGAAAGCATTCAGGCCATTTGAAGAAAACCCCCAATGATCCACCTCATCCAACGCGGCCTCATGTTTGGCAACCTCATCCACATCGCCTCACCCGCGCTGGTGGAGCGCTATAACCGTGCGCTCAAGCATCTCACCAACCACCAAACAAACCTCACCGAATTTCACATCGATATCTCCGGCTACTCGCCCGAGATTGGCGATGAGCTGAGTGATCATCTCTACCTCAACCACGCGGGGGTGAACCGGCAGTTTATCTTGCTCACCACCGATCAGAAATCAGCGCCACTGCTCAACGCGAAATTCTCGACCTCTCGTGAAATCCTCAAAGAGTTCATCACCAAGAATGAGCCGCAACTCTTCGCCTTAACAGCGCGGGATGCGGTGGCGGGGGAGTTGGTGAACTCTGTCTATGCAGTGGATAGCCCCGTGAAACTTTTCGACATTCGCCGCGTCAAGATTGAGGCGGATACGACTACAGGCACGGTCGCCGAAGCCCAAGCGCTGGGCAAAGATGTGGATCGTTTCATGCGCGAGGAAGATGCGTGGTTCGATGACGTGCTGATCGCCGATATGATCAGCAAGGCTAAGCGCACGGGCGATGTGACGCGCAATCCTGTGCGCCTTGATCTGATGGAATTTGAGCAGCAAAATTTCTGGACGGCGCATTTTGGCGGGCTTTATGTGTTCCAAGGTATGGATCATCCGGCGGTGATTTCTAGCGGGAGCAAAGCGGCGCTGGGCAAGCTGCCGATCAAATATGTGTTCGACACTAAAGATCGCAATCAGATTGCTAAGTTCTTGGAGTATAACGACCTCGCTGAACCCATCGTAAAAGCGCGTGGCATTGATGCGGCGTCTATCTTGCGCCAGAAAATGGACTTTATCGTAGTGGATACCGCGCAGGAAAGCGGGATCGATCTAACAGGGGCAACGCGCCGTGACATTCGCGCGCTTGCGCGGCGACACGCGCAGGATTTGCCGGACGAGTTTCACGGCCTCGCAGATTTGTTGCGTTGGGCGGAAGAAGGCGGCAAGTGGCCGCGCATCACCTCCGACCACCCTGCGTATTTCTATACATTGCGCAGTGCGGATCATGCGGACCGCGATTTGGTCAACATGTTGCTTAGCCAGCTCAGCCCAAAAGATGTGCGCCAACTGTTTATCTGTCACAAAGAGCTGTTTTATCAGCTTTATGCGGGTTGGCATGAGACCAAGAAATCCTATGTGGCGGATTTCTTGGATCGGGAGTATCAAGTCGATAAAGCTGGCGCGCGTGAAGCGCTTTTCGGGCATGAGCCAGAGATGGAGCAACCTGCGCCTGCGCCAAAGAAAAGCGGCCCTTGGGGCGTAAGTGAGAAACGAATTGCTGCCGTTGGCCCTTGGGGCGCGGTACGGGGGAAGTAAAATGTTTGCACTGGCACGATTGCTTGTCGTTGGGTTCGTGGTTTGCACGCTCGTTTATATCTGCCTGTCGCTCTATTCACGCTCTGTGCGTCGCGACAAGCTAGAGACGGAGTGGCGCGAGGGCGACACCAAGGGTGCAAACATTGAAGAGTATGTGCAAAAAGGGCTGAAAGACTATGATGGGTCCTTGCGGCGCAAGCTTATTCTTGGGGTCTATGTGGTTCCGTTTTGTATCGTGTCTTTTATCATCTACGCGACAAACTTTATGTAAGAGGAGCCTGAACTGATGGGCTATATCAAATGGGCATTGATGATCACCTTCTGGGTTTTTGTTGCGGCTTTCTTTCACTACACGCTACCGCAACACGATGTGGCACGTATCACCGACACATATGAAAAGCGGATTGATTTTGGTGAGAACTCGCTGTTCTGGGCGTCTGCAGATACCGGAAATGCGACGACCACGGCAAATCGTGATGTGTTCTTCATTCAAACGCGCCTGAATACCGAAGAGGTGATGGTCTATCGTAATGAAGACACAGGTTGGGGCTGGCCACCTTATTTCAAGTTCGACACGACAAATTTGCAAGCGGAAGCCTCTGATCTACGATCTGTCGCGGAGACGCCTCAGTGGGTTGTGATCAAGCATTACGGCTGGCGCAATGAGTTCATGTCGATCTTCCCAAATGCAGTAAGCCTGCGTGCTGTGGACAGCCCTGACGTGCGCATTATCCCATGGTTGAACATCGTGATCTTATTGCTCTTTGTTGCTTTCGTTTGGGCAATCTGGGTGCGCTGGCGTCGCTTCCGTGAAGCACGCATTGATCCCGTGCTCGAAGATGCGGGCGATAGCATTGCCAACACCAGTGACGGTGTGAAGCAATGGTTTGGCAGCTGGCGGAAGTAGATGTCCTGTCTTGTCGTCACAGTGCGACTATGGGTGAAAGAGGGGCGGTTTTCTGAGTTTGCGGACTTCGAAGCGGGTGCTTTTGAAATTATGGCGCATCATGGCGTAGAAATCGTCAGTATCGTTCAGGATCATGCGCAAACTCTAAGCGCTGCCCCCATGAAACGCATATTTTGAAGTTTCCTGATAGCGCAGACCTTGAGGCGTATCGTGCTGATCCGGCCCTACTTGCTTTGGCAGATTTGCGTAATGCATGTATCGCGAGAACAGAGATCGCCACTCAGTGATCTGCTTTGAATCATAAAGCCCCCGTCGCAATTAAGCGCGGGGGCTTCTTTCGTCGGAAAATTGGCGCTCAGCGTTTACCGTAGTACAAGCCAACCACGTGCTCTGCTTGTGCAAAGAATAACCAACGTGAAGTCATAATGCCTGCGACGTGACACAGCACTGCGAGTAGCGCGAAGATGTGGCCAAAGGGCAAAATCAGGAAGAACAAGGGCAACCCAAAGCCCAAGATTAACGCAATCGCGCGCAGCTTCATCGCGTGCTTACGTCCAACCACATGAATGAATTCGCGCATCAAATAGTTGGTGCCTGTATGTGGCGGCTCAAACGCTTTGACTTTGCCGATATGGCCCAAGCCTGTCGCGCTCTCTATGTTGGACCCGGATGCCGCAAGACGGCCATCACCCATGATCCAATACGCCACTTGTACGCCCGCTGAGATGATCAAGAATGCAATCGCAAGCGAGACCTGACCTGCAAGCAACGCACCGCCCGTTATGGACAAAGCCATGAACAATGGGCTCGTCAGCGGCATATGCCAACGCGGCACTGTCTTAAGCTGCGCGTAGATCATTGACGTTGTGTAGACGGTCAACAGCGACAGGACCGCCCCGATGCCGCCGATCAGGCCCCAGTGCTGTGCGAAGAAAACGCGTCCAATGCCATAAATCGCCATGACGACGAGGGCGGCAACAGCGCAGATCCCTTCGCGTGATAGCCAGCTTGAACGCCATTGGCTGAAGGCTTTCAGCGCGCGCTCTGGATGGCCAAGGTGGAACGTCGAGAACAAAAGCCCACCAACCGCAAGCAAATACGCGATGGTGAAGAAGACGAAGGCTGTGAACCCAGTGGAGCCGGGCATGCCGAGACCGAGGAAGGTCAAAAGGCCGAAGCCAAGACCAGAGAGGGTGGTGAAGAGAATAATCGACGGTGCTGGATGCATTAGTTCGCTCCTCCCGCAGAATTACCCGGCAGTTTGTCGAGCGCTTTGTCGAGCCAACCCAAGAAGCCGCCTGCGTCTTTTGCAACAGGCTCAAGATACGGTGCGAGGATGTCGAACTCTTCCATCGTGTCCTTTGGACGCGGTGGCAGGTACTTGTTCACAGGCTTCGTGCCTTGCTCTGGCATCAGATCAAAACCGCCCCGCTCTGTCACAAGGATGCTCACGTCGGATGTTTCATCCGCGAGATCACCAAAGTGGCGCGCACCCGACGGGCATGTGCGTACACATGCGGGCTGACGATCTTCTTCGGGCAGATTTTCGTTGTAGATACGATCCACGCAGAGCGTGCATTTCTTCATGACTTTTTCTGCCGCATCCATTTCGCGTGCGCCGTATGGGCAGGCCCATGCGCAAAGACCGCACCCAATGCAGTCTTGCTCGTTCACCAGAACGATGCCGTCTTCCACGCGCTTGTAGCTCGCCCCTGTGGGGCAGACAGTGACGCAAGGTGCGTCTTCGCAGTGCAAGCAGGACTTGGGGAAGTGGATGAGCTGTGCTGCGCCCTCATCAGGCTGCACTTCGAACGAGTGCACGCGGTTGAGGAACGTGCCCGATGGATCACCGCCGTAGGGGTTTTGATCGCTCAGTGGCGCGCCGTAGTTTTCGGTGTTCCAGCCTTTGCAGGATACGACGCAGGCATGACAGCCAACGCATGTGTCCAAGTCGATGACGAGGCCAAGTTTTTTCTGGGTGCTGGTGGGCAGTGTGGTCATGTTCTGGCCTCTGCTTTTGATTTTTGATTTCGGGACTGGGGTGCTACCCCAGACCCCGGGATATTTATGGAAAGAGGAAACATCATGGTTTGCTCTTCCACTTCAGCTCGGATGGGCCTGTGCCAACGGGCGATTTGAGTGGTGGCATAGCAGGCTGGCTTTCAGATGGGGGTGTTGTCGCCTTTGCGATTTTTACGCGAAGGTCGAACCAAGCGGCTTGGCCGGTGATTGGATCGGAGTTCGCCCATCTAAGACCATCACCTTTAGGGGGCATCAGTTCGTGGATGAGGTGGTTGAGCAAGAAGCCCTTGGTGACTTCCGGCGCATCCTCTTCCAAGGCCCACGCGCCTTTGCGTTTGCCAATGGCATTCCACGTCCAGACTGTATTCTCGTTGAGCGCAGCCATTTCCATTACAGGCACTGTGATTTCACCATGCGTTGAGGAGACCGTCGCCCAATCTTCATCCTTAAGCCCATGCTTTTGCATAAGGTTCGTCGGCAGATAGAGCGGGTTGTGACCGTGGATCTGGCGCAGCCACGCGTTCTGGCTGCCCCACGAGTGATACATCGCCATCGGGCGCTGCGTCAGCGCGTGGACAGGGTATTCGTCCACATCAACAGCGCTGTCTTCAAACGGTTCATACCAGATTGGCAGCGGATCCATTGTCTCTTTGATACGCTCGCGCAGATGCTCTGGCGGTTGACGCTCGCCGTGGCCTTCAGCCGCGCGTTGGAACTTGCGCATTGGCTCAACATAAAGCTGGAACAGATAAGGTTCAGGCTTGTCGATGATGCCCATGCCCACGGCCCAGTCTTGGTAGGCTGTGTTCCACGGCTTGTAGTAGTTCGCGCCGTCTGGAATGTGCTCCACAAAAAAGCCGCCGTTCTCGATATACGCATCGAGTTGCGCTTCATTCGCGTCGCCGCGCCCGTTTTGCAGACCGTTTTCGCCCATGCGCCAACCAGCCAGCGGGCCAATGCCCGGCTTGCGGATGTGGTTGGTGATGTAGTCAGCGTAATCGGCGTATTTCTGCGATCCGTCCTCGTTGATGAAGCCCGGCAAATCAAGACGCGCGCCTAACTCACAGAGCACGGATTGGAAGCCGCGCACATCGCGATCAGGCTCAATCACAGGCCAGCGGATTGCGTCGGCAGCAGCATCAGCTTCGCAGATCGGACGATCAAGGAGGGAGATACAGTCGTGACGCTCGAGGTAGGTCGTGTCAGGTAGGATAAGGTCCGCATAAGCGACCATCTCGGAGGAATAGGCATCGGAGTAGATGATCCGTGGGATCACATATTCGCCCGTCTCTTCATTCTTATCCGTCAGCATATCGATCACACCACGCGTGTTCATCGAAGAGTTCCACGCCATATTGGCCATATACATAAACAGAGTGTCGATCTTGTAGGGATCGCCGGCATAGGCGTTGGAAATCACCATGTGCATCATGCCATGCGCGCTCATGGGATTGTCCCATGTGAACGCCTTGTCGATGCGTGCGGCAGTGCCGTCGTCTTTCAGCGCAAGATCATCAGGGCCGTGTACGAAACCAAGGTGCGGACCGTCCAAAGGCTTGCCCGGTGTCACGCCATAGTGTGGCTTCGGATGGATCGTCGCTGGTTTTGGATAAGGGGGCTTGAAGCGGAAACCACCGGGCACTTCGACCGTGCCAAGCAGGATTTGCAGAACATGCAAAGAGCGACAGGTTTGGAAGCCATTCGAGTGCGCAGAGATGCCGCGCATGGAGTGGAAAGAGACAGGGCGCCCCGTCATTTTTGCATGCGTTTCACCGCGGAAATCGGTCCACTCGTGATCCAGCTCAAAGCTTTCTTCAAACGCGACGCGCGCGATCTCGTTGGCGATGCCGCGAATACGCTCGGCGGGAATGCCGCAACGCTCCGCCACAGCTTCGGGGGCGTATTCTTTGGACAGATACCGCTCTGCCATCAGGTGGAACACAGGCTTATGCGTCACGCCTGCATGGCGATGGGTTGCAGACAGATCAGGGCGCACGCCTTTTTGATCAAATGGGGTCAGCTTGCCTGTGTTGCGATCGATCACAAGCTCTTTGCCAGCTTCATCGCGCATCAACAAGCCTGTCTCAGCATCGACCAATACAGGCGCGTTGGTGTATTGCGCGAGATACTCTAGGTCGATCTTACCCGCCTTCATCAACTCATGCACGAGCGCGAGGATGAACAGGCCATCGGTGCCCGGTGTGATACCGACCCAATCATCTGCGACAGCATTATAGCCTGTGCGGATCGGGTTCACACCGATCACACGCGCACCGCGCTCTTTGATCTTGCCGATGCCCATTTTGATCGGGTTGCTGTCGTGATCCTCCGCAACGCCAAAGAGCATGAACAGCTTCGTATGATCCCAATCCGGTTGACCAAATTCCCAGAACGCACCACCCATCGTGTAGATGCCAGCGGCGGCCATGTTCACGGAACAGAAACCACCGTGCGCCGCGTAGTTCGGCGTGCCGAAGTGCTGCGCCCAGAAGGAGGTGAAGCTCTGTGACTGATCGCGCCCTGTGAAAAACGCCAGCTTCTCAGGGTTCTCTGCACGGATCGGTGCCAGCCAATCAGTCGCAATTGTAAGTGCTTCTTCCCATGAAATCTCTTCAAACTCACCAGAACCACGCGGACCAACACGCTTCAAAGGAGCCTTCAAACGCGAAGGCGCGTTGACCTGCATGATGCCCGCGGACCCTTTGGCGCACAAAACCCCTTGATTCACTGGGTGGTCTTTGTTGCCCTCAATGTAGGCGACTTTTCCCTCTTTCATGTGCACGTTAATGCCGCAGCGACACGCGCACATGTAGCAGGTGGTTTTTCGCACCTCGTCAGAGACGTGCGGAGAGAGATCCAGAACCGGTTGATCTTTGGGCATTGTGTGTAATCTCCCTTTGGGCGGTAAGCTTTAGAGTGCGAGACGGATCAGACCTAAAGATGCCAAAAACATCAAGAGGCTGAGACAAAATGGACGGTAATAGGGTTCCCACTTGGGGCTGAAGAACTTCGTGCCAACGAACACACCAAGCATCGCCACAGGCGCGAAGGCCAAGCCGCGCGTCGCGGCGAGCCATGTCATGACATCGAAATACATCAGAAACAGGAAGGACCCGAAAGAGGCGAGGAACAGGTACACCACCAGCGTGCCACGCATCATTTTCGCAGGTTGATTTTGCGAAAGCACGTAAAGAGCCACGACCATTCCACCTACATGACCGACACCTGCAGCTATACCCGCAACGATGCCAGAAATGAGCGTGCCGGGGCGTGTTGCAAGGCCCGGAATGCGCAGGCGCGCGAGTTGGAGGGCTGCAAGCGCGAGTATGATGCAGAGCGCGATGAGTGTGGAAGTTTCAGTCGGCAGCGATGTGGTAAGGCTTAGCCCGATTGGCCAGCCTATGAAGTTGCCGACAACCAAAAGGATCGCAATCGTGCGATTTGCATCGCGCCAGCCGCCGCCAGCCATCTGCAAGCTCGCGGCCATTTCTAAGAACCACAGAACAGGGATCAGCGAGATGGGTGAAATGATTGTTGCGGCTGAGGCCATGACCAAAGCAGAGAGCGCAAAGCCAGCGAAACCGCGCACGATGCCTGCGGCAAAGCAGATGAGTGCCAAGGTCGCGATCTGAAATGTTGTAAGATCGAGCAGCTCTGTCATGCGGTCTGCGCTTGCAGTGCCGTTACGGCGATCATCGCGAGCACATCACCAGAAACACAGCCGCGTGACAGATCATTCGCAGGTTTGGCAAGACCTTGCAGAACAGGGCCAATCGCAACGGCGCCGCCGAAACGCTGCGCAAGTTTGTAGCCGATATTGCCCGCATCCAAATTCGGGAAGATCAGCACGTTCGCAGCACCTAGCAACGGACCTGTCGGGGCTTTGGAGGCGGCAACTGACGGTACGAGCGCCGCATCAAGCTGCAATTCACCGTCCACAGTCAAATCAGGGCGCGCGGCTTTCAAGGCCTCAGTCGCTTCTTGAACTTTGGTCACGCGCTCATGCTTGGCAGAGCCATGCGTGGAGAAAGACAGCATCCCCAGCTTGGGGTCATCGCCAACCAAAGCCGCGAAACTGTCAGCGGCTTGGGATGCGATACCAGCCAGTTCGCCAGCATCAGGATCAATCACCATACCGCAGTCAGAAAAGATCATTGCGGGTCTATCAAGTGGATGGTTCTCAGGCAAAATCATCAAGAAGAACGACGAGACCAAAGGCTCGGACTTGGCTTTGCCGATCACTTGCAAAGCGGCGCGTACAGTATCGGACGTCGTGGCAACAGCACCACCGATAGAGCCATCCGCGCGGCCCGTTTCAACTAACAAAGCGGCGAAGATCAAAGGATCAAGTGTGGCTTTCTGCGCCAACTCCAGCGACAGCCCTTTGTGCGCACGCAGCTCAACGAAACGCTTAGAAAGCGTGTCGAATAGCACGGAGTTTTCGGGATCATGGATTTCGACGCCGGAGGCATCGGAGAGTTCAAACGTAGCCAGCGTGGCCTCAACTTTGGCTTGAGACCCAACAAGATGCGCTTGTGCGATAATTCCAGCGTTCAATGCAGCAACTGCGGCTTCAACAATCCGTGGATCGCCGCCTTCAGCGAAGGCTATTGATTTGGGGGCCGCCGCCGCCCGCGTCATCAAGGACGCAAGCGGCGGGAGCTTGTTTGCTTCATCTAGCAAAGCGGATGGGTTCGTTTTGCTAGACATCAAGCTTAAACCGCCTGCTCGACCATGTCGTCGGCACTGATGCCAGCCACTTCGACTGGCTTCTTCATCGCGTCACGGCGGAACGGGTCACCCAGCTCTTGGTTGATCATTGCTTCGATCAGCGTCGTGATGCCGTTCTCCATCTGATCTTTAACCGCTTGGTTCAGCGCTGCCGTCAGCTCGTCCTGTGTGCGTGCGACGACGCCTTTCAGGCCACATGCATTCGCGATACCTGCGTAGGAGACTTGCTCGTCCAGCTCTGTGCCAACGAAGTTATCGTCGAACCAAAGTGTGGAGTTACGCTTTTCCGCGCCCCACTGGTAGTTACGGAAGACAACCTGTGTCATCGCTGGCCAGTCGCCACGGCCAATCGCCGTTAGCTCGTTCACCGCAATGCCGAATGCGCCGTCGCCAGCAAAGCCAACAACCGGAACATCAGGGCAGCCGATTTTTGCACCAGCAACTGCAGGCAGACCGTAGCCGCATGGACCAAACAGACCCGGTGCGAGGTACTTACGGCCCTCATCGAAATCTGGGTACGCGTTACCGATCGCGCAGTTGTTGCCGATGTCGGAAGAGATGATCGCTTCACGCGGCAGAGCCGCTTGAATTGCGCGCCATGCCATACGCGGGGACATCCAGTCAGGCTTTGCCGCACGCGCACGTACGTTCCAGTCTGTGCCCGGATCGTCCTGCTCTTCTGTCATGGACGTCAGCTCTTGAGCCCAAGCGGATTTGGTTGTCGCAATATGTGCTTCACGCTCTCTACGGCCTGCATCGCCCGCATCGTCAGACAGTTGCGCTGTGATGCCTTCAGCAACTTTGGCAGCATCGCCAACGATACCAACAGTGACCTTCTTTGTGAGGCCAATGCGATCAGGGTTGATATCAACCTGAATGATCTTCGCATCCGCTGGCCAGTACTCCATGCCGTAGCCCGGCAATGTGGAGAAGGGGTTCAAGCGTGTGCCAAGGCACAGAACAACGTCTGCGTCTTTGATCAGTTGCATACCCGCTTTGGAGCCGTTGTAGCCGAGTGGACCTGCGAAAAGCGGGTGATTGCCCGGGAACGCGTCGTTGTGCTGGTAGCCAACGCAAACAGGTGCGCTCAAACGCTCTGCAAGCACTTTAGACGCTTCAATGCCGCCCTTGGACAGAACAACGCCTGCGCCGTTCAAAATCACTGGGTTCTTTGCGGCAGACAAAAGCGCTGCTGCTTCTGCAACAGAGTTGGAACCACCGGAGGAGGCTTCAAACTCAATCGGGTCAGAAATCTCAACGTCGATGATCTGTGTCCACATATCGCGTGGGATGTTCAACTGTGCTGGACCCGACAAACGCTTCGCTTGGGAAATCACGCGTGTGAGAACCTCAACAACGCGGGATGGATCACGCACTTCTTCTTGGTAGGCAACCATGTCTTCGAACAGTTTCATCTGCTCAACTTCTTGGAAACCACCTTGGCCGATTGTTTTGTTCGCGGCTTGTGGCGTGACGAGCAAAAGCGGCGTGTGGTTCCAGTAAGCCGTCTTAACAGCTGTCACGAAGTTTGTGATGCCCGGACCGTTTTGCGCAATCATCATGCACATCTTGCCAGTCGCGCGTGTGTAACCGTCAGCCATCATGCCTGCGGAACCCTCGTGGGCGCAGTCCCAGAACTTGATACCCGCTTTTGGGAAAATGTCAGAGATTGGCATCATTGCAGAACCAATGATCCCGAATGCGTGTTCGATACCGTGACGTTGTAGAACCTTAACGAATGCTTCTTCGGTGGTCATCTTCATGGATGCGCTCCTAGGTTGAGTTTTGAATTAAAAAACGGCCCGTGAAACAGGGCTTTGTCTTGAGGACTTCATATGGAGCCAGAGAGATTCCGGTTAGCGCCAGTTGATAAGGCGAAATATGTCCAGACGCAATATTATTGAGACTCATTGTCTCGATAATTGCTCGACTCCTTCTGCGATGCGGCTCACGCCTTCGGGAATAAGGTCCTCAGAAATCGATGAATAGGCAAGGCGGTAGAAGTTTTTGATCCCTGCGCCGGCTGCGAAATAAGGGTGGCCAGTTTCGATCAAGACATTCCGCTCCATCAGAGCATGCTTTAAATCGAACGTTGCCACGTTTTCAGGCGCACGCATCCAAAAGCTCGAACCGCCATAAACACCACGCCCTGCAATCTCTAGGTCATGCTGTTTTAAGGCCGTTTCCATCACTTCGCGGCGCTTCTGATATACTTTGGAGATCTTACGAACCAAGGCATCATAGTGCCCGAGGGACAGGAAATAGGCGGTCGTTCTCTGAATGTGACCCGGCGGATGACGCAGCACAGAGGCACGCAGCGCACGCGCTTCGCGGATGAATTCCTCAGAGCCGACAAGATAGCCGAGCCGCAAACCCGGAAAGATAGATTTTGAGAAACTGCCCACGTATATCACGCGGCCATCCTCATCGAGCGACTTCAATGCAGGCATCGGTGCGCCGAGGAATGACACTTCGAATTCGTAGTCGTCCTCAACAATGATCGCATCAAGATCACGGGCGCGTTCAAGCAATTCTTTGCGCCGTGCATGAGGCATTGTCGCGGAGGTGGGGCATTGATGGCTTGGGGTCGTGAAAATGACGTCTGTTCCGTCCTCAATCAGCTCTGGCTGTATCCCGTCACGATCGACCGGAATAGGCGACAAATGGCACCGCGACTGGGTGAGCACATCGCGCAGCGCATGATAGCAAGGGTCCTCTATGGCTGCTGTGCGGCGCTGGGTCAAAAGGATTTGCGCGGTCAGCCAAAGCGCGTTCTGTGCGCCAACGGTGATCAAGACTTCTTCGGGGCGCGCAACGATACCGCGACGGGGAAGAGTGTGGCGCAGGATGAACTCAATCAGCTGTGGATCGTCTTGATCATAATAGTCTGCCGTAAGCGCAGAAAAATCGCGTGCACCCAAAGCTTGCAATGCACAAAGGCGCCAATTGGCATGATCAAATAGGGTCTTATCAACTTGGCCGTAGATAAAGGGGTATTTGTATTTCTGCCAATCCACTGGCTTTGTGGGCGCGGAACCACCGGTAAATTTTTGCCCAATCGCACGCGACCAATCCACTGTCTCGGTCTTCTTCTCTTGCGGCGCAAACTTAGGGGGTTCTGGTGCGTTGTCAGACACAAAATAGCCAGAGCGTCCGCGACTGGTGAGGTAATCGTTAGCCAGCAATTCAGTATAAGCAAGCGTCACAGTGATCCGGCTGATCCCTAAATGCGTGGCAAGCTTGCGTGAGGAGGGTAGCTTCTCTCCTTTTGCATAACGCCCTGCAAGAATGCCCTGCGCAATCATTTGTTGGATTTGCGCCTGCAAAGTCCCTTGCGAGTCTGGGTCGAGGAAAAAGGTGTCTATCGATATGGCCATACCGTACATTATGCTGGCCCTATCGTGCAATGCAACTGGACTTAGTCGCAAACAAGATAGAATGTCGAATTTTTTGTATACAACATGAATACAAAAAGAGTGAGTCGTTAAGATATGTCTAAGAAAGACGCTTGCATTGCTGACCTAAAGACCCGCGTCCTCACGTTAAATCTTGCGCCGGGGGCAATGCTGGATGAAGTGTCGCTTAGTGCGTCCTACGGTTTGTCGCGCACGCCATTGCGCGAAGTGTTGCAGCGATTGTCAGGCGAGGGATATATCAGCTTAGAAGCCAACAAAGGTGCGCTGGTCTCTGCAATGGACTTTGCGGCAATGCGTCAGTTCTTTCAAACAGCGCCAATCATTTATTGCGCGATTTCGCGCTTGGCGGCTGAAAACGCGACCCCCGTGCAATTGAAAAAGCTAAAGGCAGCGCAATTTGAGTTTAGCAAGGCAAAAGGTGGTCTAGATGCGGGGGCTATGGCACTGGCCAACCACCGCTTTCACGAGATTACAGGGCAAATGTCAGCGAACCCCTACCTTTTCCCAGCAATGGGCCGTTTGCTGATTGATCACACGCGTATGTCACAACGCTTCTATCGCGGCGCTGCACCGCAAGATGGCGTGCGCATCAATCAAGCAGCGCACCAACATGATCTGCTGATCGATGCAATTGAACAGCGTAGCCCGGAAGAAGCGGTTGAAATTACCCTCGATCATTGGGCGCTCAGTCGCGGCGAAATTGAACGCTATGTTTGGCCTGATCCTTTGCCTAACGATTTTGGGCCAGATGACACTGCACGACAGGAGACTTAAGATGAAATTTGAAGGCATATATACGCCTTTGGTGACGCCGTTTAATGACGATTTCACCCTCAATAAAGACGCGCTGGAACGCACGGTAGAATACCTGATCGACGCAGGCGTGCACGGTTTGATCGTCGCTGGTACCACTGGCGAATACTACGCGATGAGCATGAAAGAGCGCGTCTATATGATGGGCTTGTGCCGCGAGTTGATCAAAGAACGTTTGCCGATGATCGTCGGCACAGGCGCGATCCGCACGGAAGAAAGCATAGAGTATGCACAACAGGCGAAAGCCAATGGTGCGGATGGTCTGCTAATCGCGACACCGCCTTATGCTTACCCAAACAGTCGCGAAATCGCGATGCATTGCCTCGCGATTGATCGCGCTGCGAACTTACCTGCGATGCTCTATAACTACCCCGGCCGCATGTCTGTGAACATGGATGAAGAAGTGTTGGACCGTTTGGGGCGCTCACCGAACTTCTGCGCGATCAAGGAAAGTTCGGGTGATATCAACCGCCTCCATATGCTCGCGCGTGACTATCCTCATATCCAAATGAGCTGCGGCATGGATGATCAAGCGCTTGAGTTCTTCGCCTGGGGCGCGCGTTCTTGGGTGTGTGCGGGCTCCAACTTTGCCCCGCACGCGCATATCGCGCTCTACCAAGCCTGTGCAGTCGAGGGCGATTTCACCAAAGGACGCGCAATCATGTCTGCGATGCTGCCTTTGATGCGCGTACTCGAGCAAGGTGGCAAATTTGTGCAATGCATCAAACATGGCCTGACGTTGCGCGGTATTCCCGCAGGGCCACCCCGCCGCCCGATGCTGCCGCTTAACAAAGATGACAAACGTGAATTGGATCAGGTGATCCGTACAATGGATGCGGCGCTCGCCGCGATTGAAGGAGAGAGCGCATGAGCGATTTACTGACCCGCGCGGAATATGCCGCGATTGCTGATGAAATCAATTTCCCGCGCTCCGCCTTTATCGATGGGGGCTTTCGTGCTGGCACAGGCGCGCCTTTGGTGACGCTGAACCCCGCGACGGGGGAGGAGATTTGCACGATTGCTGCGTGCGGCGCGGATGATGTGAATGTCGCAGTCGCGAAAGCACGCGAGGCGTTTGACGGGGGTGCGTGGAGAACCACACACCCTACGGAGCGTAAGGACATTTTGATCCGCCTCGCCAAGCTGATGACCCGCAACAAGCGCGAGCTTGCGGTGATGGAAAGCTTAGAAAGCGGTAAACCCATCGCTGATTGTGAAAACGTTGATATCCCAGAAGCGATTGCCACGATTAAATGGCACGCAGAAGCGATTGATAAGATCTACGATCAAACAAGCCCAACAGGCGATGATGCGATTTCGATGATCGTGCGTGACCCCATCGGAGTTGTTGCTGCCATTTTACCGTGGAATTTTCCATTGCTTATGCTCGCATGGAAGATTGGTCCAGCTTTGGCAGCGGGCTGTTCGGTGATTGTAAAACCAGCAGAGCAAACGTCGCTCACTGCTTTGCGTATTGCGGAATTGGCGATGGAAGCGGGTCTTCCACGCGGTGTCTTGCAAGTGCTTCCCGGCGATGGTCCATCTGTGGGTGAACCGCTCGGGATGCATATGGATGTGGACATGGTGAGCTTCACCGGCTCCACCGAAACTGGTCGTCGTTTCTTGCGATACGCTGCGGATAGCAACCTCAAGAAGACGGTGCTGGAATGTGGTGGCAAGAACCCTGCAGTCGTTTTGGAAGATGCTGAGAACCTTGGTCATGTGGCGTCGCACGTGGTGAATGCCGCCTTTTGGAATATGGGCGAAAACTGTTCGGCCGCGTCACGCCTGATCGTGCACGAAAGTGTTAAGGATGAGTTGTTGACCCATATCACGGCACAAATGCGCGAATGGAAAACGGGTGACCCGCTTGATCCGCAAAACCATCTTGGCGCGCTCATTGATGCAGAGCATTGCGCGAAAGTTGCGAGCTACCTGAAGGGCGAGGCGCTTATAGGCGGCACCCAAGATGGACCTTATGTTGTGCCGACTGTGTATGACGTTGCCAAAGAGGACCCGCGCGCGCGGGAAGAGATTTTTGGACCCATCTTGAGCGTTTTGACCGTCGCGAGTGATGAGGAAGCGATTGGGCTGGCAAATGACACTGAGTATGGCTTAGCGGCGTCTGTCTACACCGCCAACACCCGCCGTGCACTGCGCGCTGCACGTGCGATCCGCGCAGGCACTGTGACGGTGAATTGCTATGGCGAGGGTGATATTGCAACGCCGTTTGGTGGCTATAAGCAATCCGGTTTTGGGGGGCGCGACAACGGTATTCATGCGCATGATCAATATACTGAGATCAAAACGATTTGGGTCGATCTAAGTGATCCCAACGACGTGGACGCGTTGACATGAGCCGCATTGGGTTCATCGGCACTGGCCATATTGCAGCGCCTATGGTGCGGTTTCTCGCCTTGAAAGGACATGAGGTGTTTGTGTCCGAGCGCGGTGCAGATGTCGCCACTGAACTCGCTGCGTCGGTGGGGGTGACGGTGCTGCCCAACCAATCAGTCGTGGATCGCTCGGATATTGTTTTTCTGTGTCTGCGTCCTGCCGTTTGGCAAGAAATTGCTACACCTTTGACCTTTCGCATTGAGCAACAAGTCATTTCTGTCATGGCCGATGTCTCTGTCGCGTCTTTGTTAGATGTAATTGCACCTGCCACGGATATTTCCGTGACGATACCGATTGGTTTTCTTGAACGCGGTGGCTGTCCTTTGCCAGCTTTTCCAAAAGCAGAGCCGCTTGCCAGCCTATTCAGCCCGGAAAATCCTGTAATTGAACTCAGCGATGAAAGCCAAATCGCAGATCATTTTGCGGCCTCTGCGCTCCTATCCGGTGCTTTAACGATCATGAAGGACGGCGCAGATTGGTTGGGTCAGCAGACGGGCAACTCTGCGGGGGCAGACACCTACGTGGCCTCACTTGTTGCGGGTTTTATGCGTGATGTGCCGAAAGACGGGCAAGGGCGTATCTTAGAAGCGCGCAGCGCGCTGGCGTCGCCCGATACGCTGAACCGCGCGGTTGTTGATGCAATGGAGCACGCTGATACGCGCACAACGATTCGAACAGTACTTCAGAGTTTGAGCGACAAAATGAGGGGTGTGACATGAGTATTGATGCAGTTGGAAGCACACGCCGTGGTCGTGGGGCGCGCCGTGCCATTCGCCAGACGCGTGATGTGACGATGTTACCAGCGCTGAAGCGTGGCATTCCACTGACCGAGCCGATGAGCGCTGAACAGATTGCGCAGATCGATGAGGCCTCGATGGGTATCCTCGAAGATGTCGGTGTGGTCTTTCGCGATGAAATTGCGCTTGAAGATTGGCGTCGTGTTGGTGCGGATGTGCGCGGTGAAACAGTTCATCTGGACCGGGCCTTGGTACGCGAATTGATTGGTACCATTCCAGAGACTTTCACCTATCACGCACGCAATCCGGCGCATAACTTGCCGTTTGGCAAAGATCATTCCATCTTTATTCCCATGACAGGCGCGCCGTTTTTGCGTGATCTCGATGATGTGCGTCGTAATCCGACGTTGGATGATCTCGCGAATTTTCACAAGTTGAGCCACATGCTGCCGGCGATGCACTCTTCCGCGCATCATATCGTAGAGCCGTATGATCATCCCATTTCACAGCGCCATTTGCGCATCACCTATTCGTCGATGAAGCATTCCGACAAGACATTCATGGGGATGACAACCAGCCCAAAAAACGCTGAAGATGTGCTGGATATGGCTGCGATCTTGTTTGGCGAAGAATTCATCGACACGCATCCCGTTGTGACCGGCAATTGCAACGGCAATTCCCCGCTTGTTTGGGATGAAACAATGCTTGGAGCGCTAAGGGCCTTCTCACGGCGTAATCAGCCTGTGTTGTGCTCACCCTTCGTGCTGGGGGGCGCAAACACGCCTGCTTCTGTTGCGCCAACAGTTGCTCAATTGAATGCGGAAGCGCTGAGTGCTTTGGCCTACACGCAAGTGATCCGTAAAGGTGCGCCTGCAATCTATGGCCATTATCTTAGCACGGTATCAATGAAGTCCGGTGCGCCCATGGCAGGCACGCCTGAGATTAGCTTGATGAACATGATGATCGGGCAAATGGCACGGTTCTACGGTGTGCCTTGGCGAACCTCTAATACCTTGGGCGGCGCGAAGACATTTGATGCGCAAGCAGGCTATGAGAGTGCAACAACCTTGATGGCTGTGATGATGTCAGGCGCGAATTACATTTGGCATTCGGCAGGTTGGAACGAGGCTGGCATGCACTGTTCAATGTCCAAATTCGTTGTGGATGCGGAGCAATGCGCGATGGCCTACCGGATGGCGCAGGGCGTGAATTGGGATGATTTCGACGTGGGATTAGCGGCCGTCCGAGACATCGGTCCTGGAGGTCATTATCTTGGGCACCCACATACTTTGGAGAATTTCCAACGCGCATTTTTCATGCCGGAGCTTTTTGACAATAACTCAATTGAGCAGTGGCAGGCTGAAGGTGGGGTTGAGATCAATGAACGTGCATTGAACCAAGCGCGCACGATGCTAGGGGAGTATGAAGAGCCCAAGTTGGACGCGGGCGTAAACGAAGCGCTCTTGGATTACATCGCGCGACGGGAACGGGAAATTCCTGCCGCAGATGCGCTTAATCAGCAGTACTAGCGTGTTTTGTGATCCGGCCCTCTGGGAGGAGTTTATTCGGAAAAATGAAGATGCGGTTTCAAGAGGAAAAAGCGCTTATCACGGGCGCATTTGGCGGTTTGGATAGTCTTGTAAATGACGCTGGCATCGTCACGCTAGGTAAAATCGCTGAAGCGCGTGATGATGACTTTGCTCGGTCGATGGCTGTGAATGTGAAAGTACCGTCTCGTTTGTGTCGTGTAGATCCTGTAGCAGACCATCCGCTGCGTAGAACTGGTGCGCTGATGGAAATTGAGAAGCCTATGTGTTGGCTGGTCTCTAAAGAGACGAGTTTTGTCACAGGTCAGGTTTGGACGATTGATGTTGGCTGCATGGCACAGTTAAGTTTTCCATGAAGGTCACAGGCTTTCCCTCTAATCCCGGTCCTGCTGCGTGGGATGCGATTTTGCCAACACGCGCTCGTTTTGGCGCATTGGAGGCAGAAGAAACTAGCGACTGGTTGGTGATTGGTGCCGGTTTTGCAGGTCTTGCGGCTGCGCGTCGGTTAAGCCAGCTTGCCCCAGGCGACAAAGTTACTGTGCTTGATGCGCTGCGCGTCGGCGAGGGACCTGCGGGTCGCAACACCGGGTTTATGATTGATCTACCGCATGACCTTGCCTCTTCCGATTACGGGGGCGATGTGAGCGCAGATAAATCCATTATTGCGCGCAATCGTGCGGCGATTGCGTTTGCGCAAGACATGGTGGATGTGCTGGGCGTGCCACGTGAAGCATTTCAAAAAGTTGGCAAGATCAATGGTGCGGCGAGCGCCAAGGGTATCCAGCATAACGCAGAATACGCAGCACATTTGACGCAACTGGGTGAGCCGAGCGAAGGACTTGATGCGCGCCAGATGCAGGACATAACGGGTAGCACATATTACAATGGAGGACTGTTCACACCAGGCACTGTGATGCTGCAACCTGCGCTTTTTGTACGCTCGGTAGCGCATAAGTTGCGCTCAAACCGCGTAAGGATTTATGAGCAAAGCAAAGTCGTTGGTCTAGAGCGAGCCAATGGGCTTTGGCACGCGCGCTGTGAAAGAGGTGTGGTGAAAGCGCCTAAGGTGATCCTTGCTGTGAATGGCCATGCGCAGAGCTTTGGGCATTTCAAACGTCGGCTTGTTCATGTGTATACTTATGGCTCTATGAGCAAAGCTTTCCCTACAGAGCGACTAACAGGCAAAGAGAATTGGGGGCTCACCCCTGCTGATCCGTTGGGTAGCACAGTGCGTCGGATCTCTGATGCGCGTGGATCTCGTGTGATCGTGCGCAACCGCTTTACCTATGAACCCAATATGACGGTAAATCCCGCGAAACTCGACCGTGTTTGGCGGACACATGACGCAAGTTTTAAAGTACGTTTCCCAGAGCTTGATGGATTAGAGGTGGAGCATCGTTGGGGCGGGCATTTGTGTTTGTCGCTGAACAATGTGCCTGCATTTGGCGAAATCGATGAAGGTTTGTTTAGTGCTTGTTGTCAGAATGGTCTGGGGACGGTGCAAGGCACGCTTGGCGGGATGATGGCGGCCGAACTGGCAACGGGTCACCACTCGGATATGCTTGCGCAAATGCAAACGCTTGATACGCCTAAACGTTTGCCGCCTGAGCCGATTGCCACGTTTGGTGCGCGGGTGCGATTGATGTGGGGCGAAAGGCAAGCTGGGGTCGAGCTATAGGCACCGCATTTTGGACATAGAACAAACGTAAACTGGCCCTATTAGACTCGCGTGTTTCCATACGAACTACAAGGATCGAACCTCTTGCCAGACAGGGGTGTTTTAACGCGTTTGAGCGCTGCGGCGCGCATCAACCAAAAAAAGGTGAATGCAAATGGACGGTACATTCAAAGACAACGACTATTCCAAAGTCGTCGACGCAGATCGTGCGCACGTGTGGCACCATCTGATCCAGCACAAAGGTTTTGAGACCGGCGAGCCTAAGATGATCATCGAAGGCAAAGGCATCCACGTCTGGGACCAGCACGGCAAGAAGCACACTGATGCTGTGTCTGGTGGTGTTTGGACTGTCAACGTTGGCTATGGCCGCGAAAGCATCGCAGATGCTGTGCGTGATCAGCTCGTGAAGATGAACTTCTTTGGTGGCACGACGGGCTCTATTCCGGGCGCTTTGTTCGCAGAAAAGTTGATTACCAAAATGCCGGGCATGAGCCGCGTTTACTACGCAAACTCCGGTTCTGAAGCGAACGAGAAAGGCTTCAAAATCGTCCGTCAAATCGCGCACAAGCGCTATGGCGGCAAGAAGCACAAGATCCTTTACCGTGACCGTGACTACCACGGCTCAACACTTGCGACGATGTCCGCAGGTGGCCAAGACGAGCGCAACGCGCAGTATGGTCCGTTTGCACCCGGGTTCATCCGCGTTCCACATTGCATGGAATACCGCAAGCATGAGCAGGACGGCGCACCTGAGGAAAACTATGGCGTTTGGGCCGCAGATCAGATCGAAGAGGTCATTTTGCGCGAAGGTGCGGACACAATCGGCGCGCTGTGCCTTGAACCTGTCACAGCAGGCGGCGGTGTTATCACGCCGCCCGAAGGGTACTGGGAGCGTGTTCAAGAGATTTGCAAGAAATACGATATCTTGCTGCACATCGACGAGGTCGTTTGTGGCGTTGGCCGTACAGGCGTTTGGTTTGGCTATCAGAATTACGGCATCAAGCCTGATATCGTCACAATGGCGAAGGGCGTGGCGTCTGGCTATGCGGCGATCTCTTGCTGTGTGACGACGGAAGAAGTCTTTGACATGTTCAAAGACAACAGCTCTGATCCGATGAACTACTTCCGCGACATTTCTACGTTTGGTGGTTGCACGGCGGGCCCAGCAGCGGCGCTTGAAAACATGCGCATCATCGAGGATGAAAATCTGATGGCGAACACGCTCACGATGGGTGAGCGCATGATGAACAATCTTCATGCTTTGTCTGAAAAGCACGCCGTCATCGGTGATGTGCGCGGTAAGGGTCTTTTCATCGGTGCCGAGCTTGTGTCGGATCGTGCTTCGAAAGATGCGATGGACGAGAAAATGGTTGGTGCAGTGGTTGCAGATTGCATGGCGCAAGGCGTGATCATCGGCGCGACGAACCGTTCTATTCCAGGGCGCAACAATACGCTTTGTTTCTCACCTGCTTTGATCGCAACAGCGGACGATATCGACCACATCACTGATGCAGTTGATGGCGCATTGGGTCGCGTCTTCGGGTCATAAAAATTTTCTGATGCGACAGTTACAAAGCGCCGCCGGACATTGGTCCCGCGGCGCTTTTCTTTTGCAATCTTCAAAAATATTCAATCGATCTAATAAACAACTGACGTAAGCACATAGTGTCGCGGAGATTTGGCTGCTCATTGACGGATATCTGTTCGTCGACATACGCTAACGTATGCTGCAAGAAGGCAGGTGCATCCATGTCGAAAATAGTTTCATCCGAATTGCCGAAAGGGGCCTTTCTGAAGGCTTATGAAGCTCAGCCAGACACCCATACCGATTGCTACAAAACGAGCTTGCCTAAGCAGGTTTCGCTTGAAGGGTTTATCAATGCATTCTTCACTACTTGGCTGTTTCGGATAGAACGTTTGATCCTGAGACTCGCGATGAAAAAGCCATCGAGCGACTATGATATTGCTGAGTTCGCGAAAGGTACCACAGATATAATGGCCGCATGGGAGACGGAGCAGAGGGATAAAGATCAAGTTCTTCTCCGAGTACCCAATACTCCAATCAGGACTTGGCTCATGCGCCGCACAGACGGGGATCAAACTCACCTTTACTTTGGTAGCGCAATTTTACCTGTTCGCACTGATAAGGATGGCAAACCTGCGCTGGGGCGCATTTTTGTTTTGCTGATGGGCTTTCACAGGCTCTATGCGCGCGCACTTTTGTATTTTGCGGAACGTACACTGCGCTAGATTTTGCGCGCTACGATATAGCGGGCGGGTGGGCTCACTGGATGATTGCCGCTTTCCACAATCTCAAATCCTGCCGCCTCGATCATGCGATCATAGGCGGCAACCGTGAAACTTTGCACAAACGGCGCTTTGCCGAGCATCTGCCCAAGCGGGATGAGCTTTAGGAGAAGCTTAATTTTCCAATTTGAATCCGCCAAACAGGGCGTTTTTGTGATCAGCAAGCCGCCGGGCCTTAACGCGGCATGTATCGCGTTTAACGTTGAGGGAATATTTTCTAACAGGTGCAACAAGTTGAAACCCATGACCGCATCCAAACCGTCGTGTGCATGTATCCCGTCCAACGCAGGGTGCGCTTCAAAGCTCAAGTTTGGTAAGCTGGTTTCAGAAACCTTGTTGCGTGCAATCTTGATCATCTCGCCAGAAATATCGGTGCCGTGATAAGTACCAACACTTTGTGCAAGTAAAAGCGCAGTCGAACCTGTGCCACAGCCGATCTCTAAAACGGTGTCGCTGTCGCGCAAATAGCTGCGCGTGCGCTCTAATGTATAGGTATAGGATGCCATGTCCTTAATTGGATCATTTGCGTATTTCGCAGCGGCCTTGTCCCAGAAAGTGGCGGAATTGATCATTGGTATCTCCTTTCGTGTACCATAATCCATGCATGCTTAATCAAGGAATTGCCAAATTTCGTCTCTCTGATATGCGTTAATGCATGAATTGGCAGGCTGTCTCTTTCGATTGGAACCAAGCACGCGCGTTTTTGGCGGTGATTGAGAGTGGTTCGCTCTCTGCGGCGGCACGCGATTTACATCAAACGCAGCCCACTATTGGTCGCCAAATTACAGCCCTTGAAACAGAACTGGGTGTGACCCTGTTTGAACGCGCGGGCCGCAGCTTGAAAGTCACGCAAACGGGCCTCGAATTGGCAGAACACGTGCGCGCGATGGCTGCCTCTGCGACGCGAATATCGATGGTGGCGTCAGGTCAGTCCCAGGCGATCGAGGGGATCGTGCGCATTTCCGCCTCTGATCTCTTCTCGGCTTTTTTGCTGCCTCCGATAATCCAAAAACTGCGCACCCTCGCGCCTAAGATCGAAATTGATATCGTCGCAGTCAACACCATCAGTAATCTACTTGAACGCGAAGCAGATATTGCGGTGCGCAATGTGCGGCCAGAACAGCCGGATCTCATCGCACGCCTCGTGCACGATTCCAAAGGGCGTTACTACGCTGCCAAGTCTTACCTCGATAAACGAGGACGTCCAAAGTCACCCGATGATCTTGTATCCCATGACATGATCAACTTTGGCGATGCAGAGCAAATGCTGATGTATTACGCGCAGTTCGGCATCACGCTGACGAGGGACAATTTTAAAGTCGGCTCGTCGAACGGGCTTGTGGCTTGGGAACTGGTTAAACAAGGCTTTGGAATTGCGCCGATGTCTGTGGATGTTGCTGCCGCCTCTCCAGAGGTTGAGGTCGTGCTCCCTAATGAAGCACCGATGACGTTTCCAACATGGCTTGTCACGCACCGCGAACTACACACTTCCAAGCGCATCCGTCTGGTCTATGATCTGTTGGCGGAAGAGTTGCCCAAACACATGGCTTGACGCGTTCGTAAGGACGTCGCAGCTTACCCCATGTCCAACGCTCCAATTTATCACATCGACCCGAAGGCATTCTGGATAGATCCCTATCCTGATCTCGCGAAAATGCGGGCTAACACACCAATCGCCTATGTGCCTGAGCTCGATGCAACACTACTCACGCTGCGCAATGATATTTTTCGCGAAGAAAAGAACATTGTTGTTTTTAGCTCTGAGCAGCCCGGCGGCTTGATGACGACCCTCATGGGCGAAAACATGATGCGCAAAGATGGTGCGCCCCATATGGCAGAGCGTAAAGCGATCTTTCCAACCGTGTCACCGCGCACTGTACGGGATGTTTGGAAAAGCCAGTTCGAGAGCGCGACCCGTGCTATTCTGGACCGTTTGCCAAGTGATCAAGTTGACCTTGTAAGCGATTTTGCGATGCCGGTTTCTGCTGAGGCGCTTAAGGCGATAACTGGTCTGACCAATATGCATTTCGCTGAAATGGACCGTGTCAGCCAAGGCATGATTGACGGTTGCGCCAACTACGGTGGCGATCCAAAGGTCGAAGCCAATTGCCATGATTGTACGGCTTCGATTGATGCGCATATTGATGAGCAGATTCCGATATTGAAACGCGAGCCTGATCTATCCCTCCTGTCCGTCGCGATGAAGTCCGGTATGCCGGAGGGGCAGGTCCGAGCGAATATAAAACTTGCGATTTCAGGGGGGCAGAACGAACCGCGCGATGCGATTGCGGGGGCCATTGCGGCTTTGCTGCAGCATCCTTTACAATTGGAAAAGGCTCTAAGTGGTAAAGTCTCGTGGCTCCAAGTTTTTGAAGAATACGCACGTTGGATGTCGCCGATCGGTATGACGCCGCGCCGAATTGCGCAGCGCTACACTTTGGATGATATTACTTTTGAACCGGAAGATCGTGCATTTCTAATGTTTGGTTCGGGCAATCGTGATGAGTTGATCTTTGATCATGCGGATACATTTGACGTCACTCGGGACACCACCAAAGCGATTTCTTTTGGCGCAGGTCCGCATTTTTGTGCGGGCGCTTGGGCATCGCGCTGCATGATTGCTGAAGTTGCGTTGCCGATGTTTTTTGAGCGTTTTGCAGATGCGACCCTTACAGAGCCGGTCGCCTATCGTGGCTGGGCGTTTCGCGGGCCCCTCAGTGTTCAAGCAAGCGGTTTGGTACAATAAAACTGTTCTCCCAATCGATAAACTGAAGTAGCGATAGGACATGACCTATGACCTTGTTCTCGCACTCACCGTTTTTGCATTCGTGTCGTCAATCACGCCGGGGCCGAACAATTTGATGCTCATGGCGTCCGGTGCGAATTTTGGCTTTCGTCGTACAATTCCGCATATGCTGGGCGTTGGCATTGGGTTCACGCTGATGATTGTCTTGGTTGGTGTGGGACTTGTTCAAGTCTTTGATCTTTACCCGATCTCACATCAAATCCTGAAAGTGGTCAGTGTGTTGTATCTTCTTTGGCTTGCTTGGAAGATTGCAAATGCAGCTCCGCCCAAAGAGAATGTCGTAAGTGAAAGCACGCCTATCACATTTGTCCAAGCGGCGCTGTTTCAATGGGTCAACCCAAAGGCATGGACAATGGCGCTGACGGCGATCACTGCCTACACGCCAGAGCAAACGCTTTACTACGTGAGCCTTGTTGCGCTGGTCTTTGGCGTCGTCAATCTGCCCAGCGTATCTGTTTGGACCGTGCTTGGGGAACAAATGGCGCGCTTTTTAACAAGTGCGGCCCGCCTTCGCGCGTTCAACTGTGCGATGGCGGGCCTACTGGTGCTGTCCCTTTACCCTGTCGTAATAGGCTGAAGTGGCACGTAGATTTCGGTCAACAGCTCCGCTGGTGCGGTGTCCATCGGCGAATTCAGATAGACTTCATAGCTGGGTAAATCTGCAGGCATCCGGCCCGATTGTGGCAACCATTGTCCGTAGAGCCAGGTATAGGCGTCTTGTAGGCCACTGTAGGCGCCCTTAAGCAGCAAAACAGCGCTTTCGCCACCTTCAATCGTAACCTCTTCCAGACCGTCCGGCACTGTCGCGCCCTCAGCGAGTTCAACCGAAGCGTGGCTGCGCAACTCTGCCTCCGGAACTGTGGAAGGGTCATCATAGTAGATGCCCACCATCCCGCGCGCTTGGCTCCACAGATTGCGCGATGTGAACACGGCAGCCACCTTCTCGTAGCTTTTGCTGACCTCGTTGTACGGACCAACATGCGCCATCGCTGCCAAGCGGCGCTTTGGGGCGTCGTTTATTTTTATCTCATACATATCGTCATCTCCTTCTTTGCGTTTTAGCGTTAAGACATGCTGCGCTTGAGCCTCACGAATTTCCAAAGGTTTGGCATCAAATATCTCGCGAAAGGCGCGGGTAAAGCTTTGTGTATTATTATACCCAACATCGCGCGCGATCTTTGCGACGGTCCAATCTGTCTGAACCAACCAGAATGCAGCGCGGTGCATACGCACACGGCGCACAATTTGTGCACAGCTTTCCCCCGTCAGGGCTGAGAAAACCCTATGCCAATGGAACCGCGACATCGCAGCGACATCCGCGAGGCAATCGAGCGACAGGTCGGCGCTCGGATTGGAATAGATGTAATCTATCACCCGCGAGATACGTTTATCGTAACTATGGTCGCTCATTTGTTTTGTCCTCGTGACTGCTGTCCCTACCAATAGCCAAAGTGCTTGGACCGATCTTGCTTTATTGCATCTGGCCCACAGGCGCGCCATACAAGCAGCAAGTACCCAGCAAGTGAGCGCGCCCTATGAACTATCTTGATTTCGAAAAACCTTTGGCAGAGCTGGAAGGCAAAGCAGAAGAACTGCGGGCAATTGCGCGCGCGAATGAAGAAGCACATGTGGAAGATGAAGCTGCAGCACTTGATCAAAAAGCATCTGATCTTTTGGTTGAACTCTACGGCAACCTGACGCCTTGGCGAAAATGCCAAGTTGCGCGTCATCCAGAGCGTCCGCATTGCGCGGACTATTTGTCTAGCATTTTCACCGATTACACCCCTCTTGCGGGCGACCGTGGCTTTGCTGATGATCACGCCGTCATGGGTGGGCTTGCACGTTTCAAGGATCGCCCGGTTGTAGTCATCGGCCAAGACAAAGGGAACGATACTGCCACGCGTATCGCGCGCAATTTTGGCATGGCGCGGCCCGAAGGCTATCGCAAAGCGATCCGTTTGATGGAAATGGCGAGCAAATTTAACCTTCCAGTCGTAACGCTAGTGGATACTCCCGGCGCATACCCTGGAAAGGGTGCGGAAGAGCGCGGGCAATCCGAGGCCATCGCGCGCTCAACCGAGATGTGTTTGCAAATCGGCGTGCCCTTGGTCAGCGTAATCATCGGCGAGGGCGGCTCTGGTGGCGCTGTGGCATTCGCGACGGCCAACAAACTCGCGATGCTCGAGCATTCTGTTTACTCCGTCATTTCTCCTGAAGGCTGCGCATCGATCCTTTGGAAAGACAGCGAAAAGATGCGCGAAGCGGCGGAAGCGCTGCGTTTGACCGCGCAGGATTTGCAGAAATTAGGCGTTGTAGATCGCATCGTGGACGAACCTTTAGGCGGAGCCCACCGTGATCGCGCGGCGACGATGGATGCGGTGAGTAATGCGATTGCAGAGATGCTGGCGGACTTGGACGGCATGGACGCGAAAGCGCTGATCCAAGCACGCCGCGAGAAGTTTTTAGCGATGGGGTCGACTGGGTTGGCGGCTTAAAGGGTTTGTGAATACCCCCCGATTTAAGATGTCAGTAGGGTGCATATTGCAGCCTTATTGGGGCCAACTAATTTTCGAAATATCCGTCTGCAAACCTTTCAAAGTGGGGTCAAAGTCAGGATGCCATGGGAAAATACCCGAACGATCAGGCCAAATGATTTGAAGGCTTGCAAAGGCATGACCTTTGTAAAACCAAACGCTGGACCTCAAATACTCTGCAACAGCGTCGTCTGCCACTTCGAGCAAGTACACGTTTTCGCCGCCAAGTATTCCGCTTGTCGGCTCATTTTGCGAAAATTTTTCGCCTTGCGTCTGTTTGTTGAACATTTGGCCAATAACGTCATGCGCCAATGCCGCTGGAAAATCGAAAACGATGACTTCGGGCTGGCCTAAGGTTTTCCAAAATCCCGTGGAATAGGTGAAGCAAGGCTCGGTACTAGTGTCGCTTGCAACATGGGTCGCCCTCCAGCCGAACTCTCTAATCTGCGAGAGCATTTGCGCTTCGTAGTCAGTGTGGTTCTCGGGCGGGTCGTCCAAGGTTGTCGCGATTGATGTCACGGTGTTACCCTTTTCGATATAGGCGTAGTACGCGTGTAAGCACTGGTTTTGCTGTGGCTATCCGCGCGTTCAAACCTCATACGTCGGATGATACTTCCCCGCAGGCGAGAGCGTGAAAATCTCATAGCCTGTTTCAGTCACACCAATTGAATGCTCAAACTGCGCGGACAGTGACTTGTCGCGTGTCACGGCTGTCCAATCATCAGCCAGTACTTTTGTCTCTGGCCGACCCAAATTCACCATCGGTTCAATCGTAAAGAACATGCCGGGTTCGAGCACAGCACCTGTTCCCGGCTTTCCATAGTGCAAAACATTGGGTGGAGCGTGGAAAACCCGTCCTAAACCATGTCCGCAGAAATCGCGTACGACGGACATGCGATGGCTTTCTACATAGGTTTGGATCGCCGCGCCGATGTCACCAAAGGTGTTGCCCGGTTTCACCGCCTCGATCCCCTTGAAAAGCGCGTCATGCGTGACTTGCAACAAACGCTCAGTCTTGCGGGATAGTTTGCCTGCGACATACATCCTGGATGTGTCACCAAACCATCCGTCGACAATGACAGTGACATCGATGTTGACGATATCGCCGTCTTTCAGCTTTTTATCTCCGGGGATGCCGTGGCAGACAACGTGGTTGATCGAAATACAGCTCGCGTGCTTGTAGCCCTTGTAGCCAATCGTTGCTGACGTGGCTCCAGCGGCGTTCACACGATCCTCGATGAATTTATCGATCACGCCTGTGGTTTGTCCGACTGTGACCAGCTCGGCTACTTCGTCAAGAATTTGCGCCGCAAGTTTGCCAGCTGCTGCCATGCCTGCGAAGTCCGCTTCTTCATAAATGCGGATGCCTTCTTTGGTCATGTGGCCTTTGGGTTTCCCGAACATGGCGATGCTCCTTAGGGTGCGTTGCTTGATGGGTATGTAATTGGGAAAGGCGTTGGGTTCTAGGGGGCGTTACTAAATCTATAGACGTACACTGCGCCCTTGGTGTTCTCTGTGACGCGTGCTTCTTGAGCAACGATTACTGCTCCTATTTGGCCGAGTGTGACGCCGGAGCCAAAATACTCAAACGATTGAGCCGCTGGATTGGGGATTTCCTGAAGCAAAACACCAGTGCCAAGGTCGAACAAATAAGCGCTTCCGACCTTTTTCTTGCGTTTTTGACCCTCGCTGCGTGGTATCTCAATATCGGCTGCCCCGACGAGCAAAAGATCCTGCCAAAGCGCGATAGATCGACCGAACTGGCTGTTTTTACGGATATTTTCTGGTGCTACGAATTGGTGCGCGAGACGATAATCATCCAAGGTATAGACCCAGACAGTGCCTGTTTCGCGCTCGGTTTGGAGGGTGTCGAATGTACTGGCGATGACCAAACGCGTGTCATCCATCCTTATCTGCGCACCAAAGATGCCGGAGTTGTATGGGATTTCATTTTCCGGTCGCTCAAATCGCTGCAAATGCGCACCAGAGGACAGATCATAGAGATCGACATACCCGAAATATCCATGCTTCAAACTTGCCCCAGTGGAGGAAATTGCGAGCATTTCACCATATATCGCCACATCTGTGCCAAACAGCGCGCGCGTCTTAGGGTCGTCAGGCTCGATTCGCTGTATTTGTGCGCCCGTGGTCGCGTCATAAAGATAGACAACGCCTTTGATCCCCTCGACTTCGCTCTTGAGGGAGGGTGCCGTGATCACAACTGTATTCCCCTTGATCTTGCAAGTGCGCCCAAAGCCGTCACCGCGATGGGCTTTAGGATCACTGTGATAGAAGCGCTGTTGGAGTGTGCCGCTTTGTGCATCAAACAAACGCGCACTTGGGGTTTCTTTGAACCGCTCATAGGAGCGCCCGCAAAAGAGCGCGCGCGTGCTATCAAGATCGACACCTGCATTTGCGCCCGACACAACATACTCTGGCCCATCGTTCAATATTTCAACGGTTTCGCCCGTGTTCACGTCGATCAGCATAGCTTCGCGGCTGCTGCGGTAGTCGTCATCTTCATAGTGGTGAGTGACAAGGGTAAGGACGCCAAAGCTTGCCATGCGCCCGCTGATTGACTTCGTATACTGGGGCGCAACGATTGTGCGCTCCAATTCAAGGATATCTGCGCTTAAAGGGGCCGAGACGCTTGCGAAAAGCGCAACTGCGCTCACCTTTAGGGACTGAACGAAGGTGAGCGACATAACGGGAATCCTACTTTTTGAGTAGGGCGGAGTATTCAGATCAATTTGACGTGTGTGCGGCAGGATCGCGAAATTCGAGGGGCGCTGATACCCAAACACCCTCTGGCGTGATGCGTGTGCTCAGGCACATAACCTCTACGCCAGTTTTGCGCGCATCTTTAAACGCTTGCGCGTAAGTTGGATCAATGTCCGCCGCAAGTGTCATTGCCGTGCAATCCGTGCGTTGGATCAGATAGAGCATCACAGCGCGGTGCCCTTGAGCGACCATCGCGGACAGTTCTGACAAGTGTTTCGCGCCGCGTTTGGTCACGCTATCCGGAAACTCTGCTAGCCCTGTTTGTCGCGAAAGCGTGACGCTTTTCACTTCCACATATGTATCAGGCCCGCCGCCTTGCAAAAGGAAATCAATGCGACTGTTTTCACCGTACTTTACTTCTGCTCGCACGCTTTCGTAGTCACCTAATCCTGCGACTTCGCGCGCTTCCAAAGCCACTTTCAATGCGCGGTTCGGAACAGAGGTATCGACCCCTGTGAAATGCCCATTTTCATGATCGACAAGACGCCAGCCGAATTTCAGCTTTTTCTTTGGGTCATCGTTTGGCTCCAGCCAAATTTTCATACCCTCGTCCGCCAGTCCCATCATCGAACCGGGGTTGGCGCAATGGGCTGTAATTTCGCGTCCATCCTCCAAACGAGCATCGGCGAGGAACCGTTTATAACGACGAATAAGGCGGGCAGGAATTAGATCGGTTTGAAAGCGCATGCGGCAAGGCCTATACGAGTGCAAACTGCGCATCAAGGAGAGCCGCAAATGCCAAACCCCACAGCCGCCATGTTGGTGATCGGTGATGAAATTCTCTCTGGTCGTACGCTTGATTCAAATACCAACCACCTTGCAAAAGAGCTGACATCGCACGGCATAGATCTGCGTGAAGTACGCGTGGTGAGCGATGAACCTGCAGCGATTGTGGGGGCTGTCAAAGCGCTTTCCGAAGCGTTCGATCATGTGTTCACCAGCGGTGGGATCGGCCCAACCCATGACGATATCACCGCCGATTGCATCGCTGAAGCTTTTGGGGCGTCGATTGACGTGAGAGAAGATGCGCGCGCGCTTCTGGCCGCGCATTATGAGCGTCAAGGATCAGAACTGAATGAGGCCCGCCTGCGCATGGCGCGTATTCCTGATGGGGCGACGCTGATTGATAACCCAGTCTCTGTCGCGCCGGGCTTTTTAGTTGAAAACGTGCACGTTATGGCCGGCGTCCCGTCAGTTTTTAAAGCCATGGTCGCTTCTGTTCTTCCTACGCTCACAGGGGGGGCTCCATTGCTGAGCCAAACCTTGCGGGTCGATCGGGGTGAGGGGGATATTGCAGGGCCCTTGGCGACATTGGCGCAAGACTATCCAGAGCTTTCTATTGGCTCTTATCCGTTTCAGAAGGATGGCAAATACGGTTCTAATATTGTGATCCGTGGGCAGGATATCACTGAAATCGACGCTGCCATCGCACGCCTTGCAACTGAGATGGGCGTGTGATGCCAAATATCGAAGCGCTATATGAGGTTTGCTCTCAGACGTGGCCTGCTGCTTCAGAACAGCGTGTCGGCCCGTGGACCATTCGCGATGGGCAGGGCGGCGGACAAAGGGTGTCTGCAACAACTCAGGATGGCGATGCGCCATGGGATTTAGCTGCAGCCGAAGATGCGATGACGCAACTGGGGCAACCAAGATTGTTCATGGTGCGTGATGGCGAAGAGACGCTGGACACCGCGCTCGCGTCCAACGGCTACACCATCAAAGATCCCGTCAACATTTACATCTGCCCAATCACGCACCTTACGGATGTTGCGATTCCGCGCGTGACTGCGTTCACTATTTGGGAGCCGTTGCAGATCATGCACGACATCTGGGCGAGCGGTGGCATCGGGCCTAAGCGTTACGCCGTCATGCAGCGTGCGAAATGTCCCAAAACCGCGCTCCTCGGGCGTTGGAATGATCAGCCCGCAGGCACAGGTTACGTCGGTATTCACAACAATATCGCCATGGTCCACGCTCTTGAAATCCTGCCGCATCAACGTGGACAGGGCGTTGGTAAATGGATGATGCGGCGCGCGGCGGTTTGGGCGCAAGAACAGGGTGCGGCCCACATGTCTGTCATCTGTACACAAGAAAATGACGCTGCGAACGGGCTTTACACCTCGCTTGGTATGACGCTGACTGGTACCTATCATTATCGCATTAAAGGATAAGTCGATGAGCAAACCCACCGCCCTCGATCTGCAAATGGTCGACCCTCTTCCCGCGCCGACGCAGAAGTATTTTGATATTTGCCAAGACAAGCTTGGAATGGTCCCGAACGTTCTGCAAGCGCATGCTTTTGATATCGACAAGCTGAATGCATTCACCGCGCTTTATAACGACCTGATGTTGTCTGAGAGCAACCTCTCCAAGCTTGAGAGAGAGATGATTGCTGTGGTCACGTCCTCTATCAATAAGTGTTTTTATTGTTTGACGGCTCATGGCGCAGCGGTGCGCCAGCTTTCAGGTGATCCCAAGCTTGGTGAGATGTTGGTAATGAACTGGCGAGTAGCTGACTTGGATGCGCGTCAACGCGCGATGCTTTTGTTTGCAGAACATGTCACCAAAGAAAGCCACTCTATCGAAGAAGCAGATCGCCAAGCACTACGCGATGTGGGTTTCACTGACCGTGATATCTGGGACATCGCTAATGTTTGCGCATTTTATAACATGTCTAACCGCGTCGCGAGCGCGACCGACATGCGCCCAAATGACGAATATCACGCGCAGTACCGATAATCTGGAGTGATGGTATTTCGTGCGCTCCTTCTTTGTTTCTTGTGTGGTTTGCCTATTGCAGCGTCCGCTATTGAGCTGACCTTACCGGCTTCTGCGCGCCAGACAGCAGGGCAGGATCTGGGTGTCAGTAGCTATGCCTTACCCACTGCTGCATTCGACGGCGTTGAAATTCCGTCACGCGTGTTTGAGGGTTTCGTCACCCGTCAAGCTTGGCGGCTAGAAGGGGGGGGCGTGACGCCGCTTCAGCTTTTGCAGCCTTTGCGAGACGAGCTTACAAACGACGGTTTTTCGTTGATTTTCGAATGCGCGGATCTTCAGTGCGGGGGGTTTGATTTCCGTTTCCAAACGGAGGTTATTGACGCGCCTGAAATGTACGTTGATCTTGATGACTATCGTTTCGTCTCTGCAATTAAAGGGGACGCTGATGCGCCTTCTGCGGCTGTATCAATCCTTGTTTCGCGGAGCGCTGCTTCAGCCTACATTCAGGTCATACAAATTTCTGTCGATCAAAACGCTGATATCAATGTGGCCAAAGGTGAAGAAATTATTGCGAGCACGCAAGGTAGCGGAGCGATTGTATCAAGTGGTGAGCTGGGACAAGAATTGGATGTTTCTGGCCATGTCATCTTAAGGGATCTAGTTTTTCAAACGGGGTCTTCCAACCTCGGGGAAGGCAAGTTTGACTCGCTTGCCAGTCTCGCCGCTTATTTGCGTCAGAACCCGACCCGCCAGATTGCATTGGTCGGCCACACCGATGCCGAAGGAAGCCTTGAGGGCAACATCGCGCTTTCTAAACGCCGCGCGTCATCTGTGCGCGAGCGCCTTATCGCAGAGCATGGTGTTGCGGAAGCCCAAGTCTCGGCGCAGGGCGTTGGTTTTCTAGCGCCTGTGGTCAGTAATCTGAGCGAAGCGGGCCGCACCGCCAATCGCAGGGTTGAAGCGGTGCTAATTTCCACCAAGTAGTAGGGTGTGAGCAACACAAAGGTACTTTGCATGTCTGATCCTTCTGCCCATCCCGGTGACCCGCATTATGTTACACGCAGCAACTGGCTTCGTGCCGCTGTGCTTGGCGCGAATGATGGCATCGTTTCGGTATCGTCGCTTATTGTTGGGGTTGCCGCGGCGAATGCGGGTCAGGATGCCGTGATCATCTCGGGTGTCGCTGGCCTGGCCGCAGGGGCAATGTCTATGGCAGCGGGTGAGTATGTGTCTGCATCTTCTCAATCAGATATCGAGAACGCAGATATCGCTCGCGAAGAGCAAGCGCTGAGCGACTTCCCAGAAGATGAACTTGCAGAGCTTGTTCAGATCTATCGCGAACGTGGTTTAAGCGACGAAACAGCCCGTATTGTTGCCAAGGAGCTGACCGCGCACGACGCTCTTGGTGCGCATGTGCGCGATGAGCTGGGTATTGTGGATGAGCAGTCGGCAAATCCCTTGCAGGCGGCGTTTACATCTGCTGTGACCTTTAGCATTGCGGCGGCGATCCCAGTGCTCGCGGCTTGGCTTGCACCTGCTAGCTCGATCATTCCAGTTACACTGTTCGTGACAGTCCTTGCGCTTGCAGCACTTGGCGCGCTGGGTGCGAAGGTTGGTGCTGCCCCGCTTTTGCGGCCCACGCTGCGTGTTGTGGGTTGGGGGGTGTTTGCGATGGCTGTGACGGCTGGGATCGGCTCGCTATTTGGTGTGAGCGTTTAGGATGCAAGTTGCGATGGCAATGTCCTGCGCGGCGATCCCGGTGAGATCTGCGAGGGTGATCTGTCCTTCGTTGACACGGCCTTTGCTTGGTTCTTTAAGGATCACACCCAGCTCGGTCACGTCGCGTTTGTGAATAAGGCCAGCGTGAAAAGCATGTGACACTTCGCCATGATCGAAACATTGCGTCGCAAGATCGACAGCAATCACATCCGCACGTTTCATGAGGTTTGGATCGAGCTCTTGCTTGCCCGGTGCATCTGCACCCACAGCCGTAATATGAGTTCCAGCATGTACCCATTCCGAATGGAGCAAAGGGCTGTTCGCACCCGTCGCAGTCACGATGATATCTGCATGTTTGACGGATGTTTGAAGGTCGTCTGAATAAGTGATGTCAAACTCATTTGAAAGCACTGCCGCCAGTTCCTTTGTGCGTTCTGTGTTGCGGCCCCAAAGTTCAAAGCGAAGCGGGTTTGGCATCAAGGCGGCATGTGCCTGGATTTGTCTGCGTGCTTGTGGGCCTGTGCCGACAATCAATACCCGTTCACTATCTTTGCGCGCCAGAACACGACTGGCAATCGCGCCACCAATGCCTGTGCGTACATCTGTTAAGAGCATTTCATCATGTAAAACCGCCTGCACAACGCCTGTTTTGGCCGACATCACAAGGACCAGACCGTTGCCTGTCTCAAGGCCTAGGGCAGCGTTGCTCGGGAAGCCAGTCGCTACCTTGATCACAAAGCTATCGCTCGCAAGCAGATGACCATATTTAATGTGACAATCCGCGTTTAGATTTGGAAATGTGATATGCCCCACAGGAGGTAAATTTATCTCGCCTGCACTCGTCAATCGATACGCCTCGTCAATGTGGGGCGCGATGCTTGGTAAGTCGATTAACGCTTCGATTTCGGTGCGGCTTAGACTAATCATGAACAAACTCCTAAGAGGTTTCTTACTATGCCAACGCTTCCTGATTTTCGACTAGAAACGCATTTTTCTAAATGGGAATTCAAAGCGCGTTATCACATGACTGCTTCGGATGCGGAAAGCATGTCTTTGCCAGACTTGCTCTCTATGGCCTCGCCTGAGGATCGCGCAGGGTTTGAGAACATGTGGCTTGGTTACACGGAAACCTATGGTGCCCCAGACTTGCGTGCCGCCATCGCGCAAACCTTTGCGAAACAAAAGGCCGAGGATATTTTGTGCTTTGCAGGGGCAAGCGAAGGAATTTTCGCGGCCAATCAAGTGCTGCTTGAAAAGGACAGTCACGCGATTGTCGTTACGCCGAATTATCAGAGCCACGAAACCATGCCTTTGGCGATTTGTGAGGTCACGGGCGTGCCGCTCGATGCTAATGACAACTGGTCGCTTGATATAGATCGCATTGCCGCTGCGATCCGTCCGAACACCAAGCTGGTCACGATCAACTTCCCACATAATCCGACGGGTGCGATCCTGCCGCTAGAGCGTTACCGAGCTTTGATAGCGCTCTGCCGCAAACACGGGATTTACATTCTGCACGATGAAATTTTCAACGGGCTTGGTGCGAGTGACGCAGAACATTTGCCATATATCGCGGATGAATACGAACGTGGCTTATCGTTGGGTGTGATGTCGAAATCCTACGGTTTGCCGGGCTTGCGTGTGGGATGGATAGCCTGTCAGGACCGCGAAGTGCTCTCAAAGATGGAGCGCATGAAGCATTATTTGTCGATCTGTAATTCCGGTCCAAGCGAACGGCTCACAATGATCGCGCTTAATAATCGCGAAAAGATCCTCGCGCGTAATTGTGCGATTGTGGATGAGAATTTGCCAAAGTGGGACGCCTTCTTCGCGCGCCACGCCGAGTTGTTTGAATGGCAGCGTCCGGATGGGGCGTGTATGGGTTTTCCGCGCTACAAGGGAAGCGATGGCGTCGAGGCATTTTGTGCTTCTTTGGTTGAACAAAGTGGCGTCCTTTTTCTGCCAAGCACGATCTATTCGTCAGAGCTTGGAGAGACCCCCAAAGATCGCTTTCGACTCGGTTTTGGCCGCCGCAATCTTGACGAAGGAATCGCTGCGCTTGATGCGCATCTGATGAAGAATAAGTAAGCTAGCGCGCTAGCATCTTCAGACCTTGGGTCACATCAGAACGCACAGCAATGCGCAGACCGGGTTCATCCCCTGCTTTCAACGCTGCGACGATAAGGCGATGAAAATGCGGCAGTTCTTTGCGCCGCAAACGCCCGTACAGCGCGCGCATGGTTGGGCCGAGTTGTAGCCAGACCTGTTCCGCCATCGCGAGCATAGCAGGGGCTTGAGCGCGCAGATATAGGGTACGGTGAAATTCTAGGTTGGTGCGGATGTATCCAACGGCATCTTGTCGCGCGATTTGCTCTGCGATGGATGTGTTGATCATTTGCAGACGTTCGATAAGCGCCATATGCGCGCGGGGGAGGGCTCTGCTCGCCAGTTCAACTTCGATCAAAGCGCGTAGGGCTGCAAGTTCTTCGATTCGTTCACTGCTAAGTTCAGGCGTCGAAACGCGACCGGAACTCGACATTGACAACGCACCCTCTGCAACAAGTCGGCGCATGGCTTCCCGCGCTGGCGTCATCGAAACTTCGAATTCCTCGCCAATTCCGCGCAGGGTCATCGATTGGCCGGGCGCAATATCGCCGTACATGATACGTGAACGCAGCGTCCGGTATACACGGTCATGGGCCGCTGCGGGGATTTCTGAAGTGCGTGGATTAATCAGCATCCTAGCCTTGTGATCACAAAGGTTAGGCAGGTCAAGAGATCAGAACTTATAGCTGTGCAATCCACTGCCATTCTTGCGCAACCAAGCACGAGGCTCTGCATATGGCCCATGTATGCGCGTAACCGTTTCCCAAAACGCGCTGGAGTGATTCATCTCAGCGAGATGCGCCACTTCATGCGCCGCGACGTAGAGCAATACCTCTGGTGGGCAGAGAATCAACCGCCATGAGTACATTAAAGCGCCGGCACTGGAGCAAGACCCCCAGCGCGACCGCGTGTCGCGAAGCGTAAGCCGCGAATATGATTTCCCCAACGTATCAGCGTAATGGTCAGACGCCGCCGCAAGTTTGTCACGCGCCATTTGCTTCAAGAAGGCTTGTACACGCGGCGCGATTTGCTCTGGTTTGCCCGGTACTTGAAGCGTTGCGCTGTCCAAGACAACTCGCTTGTTCGCGCCTGTGACAAGTTCTCTGTCTACGCCCTCAATAGGCAGGCTCGCACCTAATGCGATTGTTTGATCTTCTCCGCGGTTCTCTAAATGCCTTCTGAGCCAAGTCTGCTTTTCGCGTGCAAAGGCGATTCCCTCTGCCTCACTCACATGACGCGGCAAAGTCAGCGTTACACGCCCATCTAGCTGGCTAATTCTTAATGAAATCCTCTTAGCGCGCGTGGATTTTCGTAAAATTATCGCCACCGGAGGGTTGCCGTCCAAAATATGCTGCCCCATATGCACCCCAGTCTGGTAATTCGCCGCAAAGCCTTTGACACTCTTCTTAGGTTGTGGCAGTTGCCGTTGACCGTCGAAAGACCAATTAATTCGTGAGGAATTTTCATGCCCAAGGAAGAATGGGGCGTCAAGCGCCTGTGCCCGACCACGGGTAAGCGATTTTACGATCTGAACAAAAATCCGATTGTTAGCCCATATACAGGCGAGACGATCGAGATGGAAAACGGCAAAAGCCGGATGATCGCAGCAGACGCTGAAGACGCGGCAACAAAGAAAGCCAAAGATGCAGAGGTCGATGACGCTGATGAAGTGATCCTCGATGACGACGAAGACGTCGATCTGGACCTTGGCGATGATGTGCTGGACGACGATGATGACGACACAGTTTCGCTAGACGAAATTGCGGATGTCGCTTCGGACGACGACGACAGCTAAATAAAAATTTTGGCATCGGGGTCGCGTGAATTTACTTGATCCCGATGTTATCCTTGCCTAGACCCACGTCCATGTGGACGTGCGCGTCTTATTCGGGGCCTTAGCTCAGCTGGGAGAGCGCCTGCATGGCATGCAGGAGGTCAGGGGTTCGATCCCCCTAGGCTCCACCACTTACCGTCTATTGTACGCCAAGCATCAAAGTCCAAGTTGTGTTTAAACCTGTTCCGGCGCGACCAAGTCCAAACTCCTCAAAGACTGGCCTGACGTTGTTTTCTTGATGTCCGGGCGAGCTGATCCAACCATTCATCGCTAAATTTTCGTTTGCCTGGCCTCGGGCAATGTTTTCACCAATCGCTATAAAATTGTATCCTGCTGCGCGGGCACGTGATGCGATGGTGGATCCATTTAGCCCCACGTGTGCAAGATAACCGTTGGCGACCATATCCTCAGAGTGAGCTTGTGCCGCGGCATCGAGTTGAGCGTTATAGGTTAGCGGCGTTGTGCCCGCAGCGGTGCGCACAGCATTGATCAATGTGCCGAAAGAAGCATCTGCAGTTGGATTCGCTTGGAACCCATCGCCGCCAGAGATTGTCGTCGGAAATGGGCCGTTCTGACCGGTCCAGTCGACAGGGCCGTTGGCTATGTTCAGAATATCTGTGGCAGTCACGCTAGCGACAGAAGTTGCAGCCATGGAAAGCGTCGGTGTTGCCACAACAGGCGCGACCGGCGTCGTGCTATTACATGCGCCCAGCAAGACAGCGGGTAGCGCTAAAAGAAATGATTTTTTAAAGGGCTTAAGCACAAATTGAGCCTTTGGAGAAATATGATTTGAAGCGGTAGGGACATCGTTCCTTGATGCCGCCGTGTAAAGAAAAAAGTTCAAACTTCTCTTAAGATATTTGGTGTTTATCTTTGAATTCTGGGCAGTGCGGCAGGTCCGCAAAATAAAGCCCCGGCCAAGAACGTCTAGAGACTGGGTGAATGCGAGAGTTCTTCAGCTATTGTAAGTGAAGTTTTGAGGGTTCGTTGATACGCGACCTAGAATTCATTTTTATAAAGGTTCGACACCATTAATGAAGGGGGGATGATAGGTGCATGTAGCTAGGCGTCACAGGGAAGCTGCCCGAGCAGACGCACTGGGGAAGCATTTATGATGATTATGCTGGCGGTCTTTCCAAAAGACAAAAGGCCCAAACGCACTGTTTGGACCTTCGAGAACTTTGCTTGTTAAAAATTGCTATTGCGCACCCAACATGAGCGTCCAAGTCGTATTTGAGCCGGTACCTGCACGACCGAGACCAAACTCTCTGAAAGCTGGGTTCACGTTATTCGCTTGGTGGCCCGGTGAACTGATCCAGCCATTCATCGCTAAGTTTTCGTTGGTTTGGCCTTGTGCAATATTCTCACCAATCGTGGTGAAATTGTATCCTGCAGCGCGGGCACGCGATGCTATCGTAGATCCATTTTGCCCCGTATGAGAGAAATATCCATTCGCAACCATATCATTGGAATGTGATTGCGCGGCTGCATCCAACTGCGCGTTGTAGGTCAGCGCAGTCGTGCCGGCGGCAGTTCTTACCGCGTTGATTAAAGTGCCAAATGATGCATCATTCGTTTGATTGGCTTGAGATCCGTCGCCACCGACAATCGCGGTTGGGAATGGGCCATTCTGTCCGGACCAATCAACAGGGCCATTCGCGACCGCTAGAATGTCAGCAGCGGTGACACCGGCCACAGTCGTCGCGGCCATGGATAGCATTGGTGAGCTAGATTGAGTGGTCGTCGTATTACATGCTGTGAGAAACAAAGGCGCAGCAGCTGTGAATGTGATCTTGAAAATGGACTTGAACATCATGGGCCTCGAATAAGTCGAAAAATATGGGGTGATTACAGCATTATTCACCCCCCTTTTGTAAAGGGACTTTGTGCAATCAAGCCTGAAAATAACCATTCTTACCGCTCCAAAGTAAAACCCCCGCAGAGTAAATCTACGGGGGTTTCAAATTCAAAAGTATTCTTGCTCGTGTAAAAGATGCTTAGAGCATACCTTCACGCTGTAGCTTCTTGCGCGCCAATTTACGGGAGCGACGGATAGCTTCAGCTTTCTCGCGTGCTTTTTTCTCGGACGGCTTCTCGAAATGTTGCTTGAGCTTCATTTCACGAAAAACGCCTTCACGCTGGAGCTTTTTCTTCAGGGCACGAAGCGCCTGATCGACATTGTTGTCACGAACACTAACCTGCATGTGGTTTTCACCACCTTTCTAGTTTGAAGTTGCAAGGATTTGCAGGAGCTGGCCGTATAGCAAAGCGCCCCTATATTGTCTAGTAAGAGGATAACTTGGCAAATAGGACGTGTAGCGCGATGAATAATGCACTTGTGAAAGACCAAATTTTAGATGCTGCTTTGATCCACGTTGCATTTGATGGTTGGAGCCCAGCAACGTTCGAAGCAGCTGTTCAGGATGCCGGAATAGCAACTGATGTCGCGCATATTGCTTGCCCTCGCGGTGCGATTGATCTTGCGATTGCCTATCATCTACGCGGTGACGCAGATATGTTGGCGCGCTTCGAGCGTGAAGACGTAAGTGCATTGCGTTATTCGGAAAAAGTCACCGCATTGGTTCGATTCCGGCTTGAAGCTGTGGACGGCAAGGAAGCTGTGCGTCGTGGGACGACATTGTTCGCTTTGCCACACCTTGCGGGCGATGGTGCCAAGCTGATTTGGGGTACCGCTGATGCGATATGGACGGCTTTAGGCGATAGCTCAACTGACTCTAACTGGTACACAAAGCGCGCAACGCTGAGCGCTGTGTACTCCAGCACGGTTTTGTTTTGGCTTGGGGATCAGTCTGAAAACCATGCGGATACATGGGCGTTTCTGAAGCGGCGAATCGAGGATGTGATGCGCTTTGAGAAAGTTAAATCGCAGGTGAACGAGTCTGCTTTGCTAAAGCCATTACTGGCTGGTCCGAAATGGGCGTTGAGCTTTTTGAAGGCACCAAGCGCAGAGGCACGCAATGATTTACCCGGCCGCTGGAACGCTTAAGCGGTCTACTTCACGAGCCTGAAAACGGTCACCACGTGCAGAGCGACTATTGCGAGGTTTGCTTGAACGACGGGATGGGACAGTCCAACCATCGGGCCTGTTAAAGACTTGTATAAGATTTGAACGAACAGCAGGGGCAACGCCCAGGCAACGGCGGTTTGTACGTCTTTCAGGCCAAAAATCGCCAAACAAACGATGCTCATGACCAAAATCGCCAAATAGACCGCAGTCAATATTGAACGCGCTGCCGAAACGGGTCCATAAGCGGCGTCCATCGTGGCCGAACCTGTGAGCAATGCAAAACAAAGTGGAACAAGAACCAAGATGTTCACTACTAAAGACAAGATCAGCATCGGCACCCTTTCGGTTTTGAATTGCAGTGATAGAGTTACGTCCAAGCCAGGAACTTGGATGACTTAAGAAAGGGTCGAACATGCGTGCAGTTGAAATCACCGAGGCAGGTGGCCCTGACGTTCTTCAAATATGTGAGCGCTCCATGCCGCAAGCAGGTCATGGTGATGTCGTCATCAAGGTGGCGTACGCGGGTGTGAACCGTCCAGACGCTTTGCAGCGCGCAGGGTCTTATGCACCTCCGCCCACGGCAAGCGACCTGCCCGGGCTTGAAGCTGCGGGCGAAATCGTAGCTGTTGGGAGCGGCGTGACAGAATGGGCTGTCGGCGATCAAGTGTGCGCGCTATTGCCCGGGGGCGGATATGCTGAGTATGTCGCGACACCTGCTGCGCATTGCTTGCCGGTTCCCAAAGGGATGAGCCTGAAAGAAGCGGCTTGTTTGCCAGAAACATATTTCACGGTGTTTTCCAATGTCTTTCAACGTGGTGGTTTGAAAGCAGGGGAGCGTTTTTTGGTCCACGGGGGCTCTTCAGGCATTGGCACAACCGCGATTCAATTAGGTAAGCTTTTTGGTGCTCGTGTGTTTACGACGGCAGGGTCTGACGAAAAATGCGCTGCTTGTCTCGATCTCGGCGCAGAGCGCGCAATCAATTATCGCAACGAAGACTTCACAGACGTTTTGAAAGTTGAAGGTGGCGCTGATCTCATCCTCGATATGGTCGGCGGTGACTACTTGCCGCGCAATGTGAACACTTTGGCACATGATGGACGCTTGGTGCAGATCGCATTCTTGCAAGGTCCGAAGATTGAACTCAATTTTGCGCTCATGATGATGAAACGCTTGACGATTACTGGATCTACTTTGCGGCCGCAGAGTGATCTCGCGAAAGCAAGAATTGCGCAAGCATTAAGGGAACAGGTTTGGCCGTTGCTGGATGCGGGTCGTTTGGGGCCTGTAATGGATAGCGAATTTGATCTCGCAGACGCGCCAAAGGCACATGCGCGGATGGAAAGCAGTGGACACATCGGGAAAATTGTTTTGAAGGTCGGTTAAAACTCTTTTCGCAAAAAGAGTTGCAAGCTCCTTTGCAAAGGAGCTTGTGCCTCAGCGAATGGGATCAAATAGCGCGTTGGTCATGGAGCAATCCTTAATCGTATCGCGTCCACAGGGGACAGGATCCAGATCCTTAGACAAACAAACGCGGGCTTCTTGGATCCGACCTTTTTTGCATGTGATTGTGAGTGAATTCGACATCAAACTCGGATTTGCTTTGAGAAATGCTTCTTCGATCACCTTTGCAGGAACCTTTACTGGGTCTTTGAGTTTGCGAAACACAGCAGGGCGGTTCACTTTGCCATAAGCTTCGCGTGACAGCGCATAGTAGTCCCGCGCACTCAGGCCGGAACAAGTCCCGTGCTTCTTCCATTGATGCCAAGCGAGGCCGGAGGTCCCCATAATATCGCTCATTCCATTTGTCATCGAGCGTGAGGGTTGGCGTTCTGACGTACGACAAAAACTGGGCCAGCCTTGGTGGAATTGTGGCCACAGACCATGCAGCGTCCAGCCGAAGTCCTTGGAAGCATAGCATTGCTCTGAGTCGCGCGCATCGCCCTCCAAAGCGCACCATGTTGGGGTCCAGCTTAAGGCAAGCACGTAGTAGTCAAATTCGCCAGCTTTCTCGCCATCAGCCGACAAAGTTGTCGCCATCATTATCAGTGCCAGAACCAGTTTGCGCATTGCCTCTTCCCTCTTGGTGCAATCGCTACTATATACCGCTTAAGTTCCCCCACAATGGTAACCCGCACCTAAGAAAAAGGTGCCGCCTATTTCAGGCGACGAGAGAGATTTGTTTGAAGGAGAGTTCCCATGGCCAAACCGATTATGGCAAAAGCAACCGCTGTATGGCTGGTGGATAACACAACGATCAGCTTCAAGCAGATCGCAGATTTCGTCGGGATGCACGAGCTGGAAGTGCAAGGCATCGCAGACGGTGACGTGGCTGCAGGTGTCAAAGGGTTTGACCCGATTGCGAACAACCAATTGGTGCAGGACGAAATCGACGCGGCGCAAGACAATGTGATGCATAAGCTGAAGCTAAAATTCAACGCAGCCGCGCAAGGCGAAGAAAAGCGCCGTGGTCCGCGCTACACCCCTTTGTCAAAGCGTCAGGATCGCCCTGCCTCCATTTTGTGGCTGGTAAAGTTTCACCCAGAACTGACAGACGGTCAGGTGGGCAAGTTGGTCGGAACGACCAAACCAACGATCCAAGCGATCCGTGAGCGCACGCATTGGAATATTTCTAACATCCAACCGATTGATCCGGTTGCTTTGGGTCTGTGTAAGCAGTCCGAGCTAGACGCAGCGGTTCAGAAAGCTGCAGCTAAGAAAGCGGCGGACGGCGAAGTTATGAACGATGATGAACGCCGTAAGTTGGTGAGCACAGAGCAGTCTTTGGGCATGGAAGCGGAGCCGAAGATCCCGACAGCGATTGAGGGTCTTGAGACATTCTCGCTTGGGGATGCCCCTGTTGAGGCGGAAGAACAGACTGGTGACATCTTGGATGCGGAGAGTTTCTTCAACATTAAGAGTGATGATGACAATGAGAATGACAGCGACGAAAAATAAGCGCTGTTTTGTTTAATACTCAAAGGCCTTGTGCATTGATTTGCGCAGGGCCTTCTTTGTTTGCGAAGCGCGCGACGGTCTTGATGTTACGCGGTCAACGTAATCACGTGACCGAGAAGGTTATCATTGAGTGTGTATCTGCGACCTGCGCTCCATCGTGAATTTGTAAGGGCATTTGCCACTTGCTCCGTGCTTACATGTTTCGAAGAACGCGGGTTGGAATGCGTAACGAGCATCACTGATTCTGCCAAATCGCTATTGTTCTTGAGCCAAACACGTAGTCCGTCTTCAGAGGCGATCGTGGCACGTTTGAGTTTGGGAATATTCATCGCCGTTACCCCAAGAAATCCGTAATGACCGCCGTGCCTGGAGGGGTTGGGCCCCTCATCGCGCGCAGTTCTGCAGATGCATCAGATAGGCCGACCTCGCGATCTAACATAGGGCTTAGATCTACTTCTCCGCGCTCGATCATGCTTAGTAAGTTGGGGTACTTCCAAGAGGGCATACCACGCGTGCCAAAGAAACTGAGTTGTTTGGAATAGATCGCACGCATGTTGATTTGCATCACACCATCACCTGCGGGCAAACCAACGTGAACGTGCCGTCCAAGGGTCGCAAGACATTCGACAGAGGCATTCGTTGTTGCCTCGATCCCGAGCGCTTCGATGGACACTTGAGCACCGCCGCCTGTGATCTCTCGGATACGCTCTGCGGCGTTCTCGCTGGCGGCATTCAAGGCTGCATCTGCGCCAAGGGAAAGGGCGTGCGAGAGCTTTTCTTCAACGATATCAACCACAATCACCCGTGCGCCCAGCATCTTGGCAAGCAGCAAGGACGACAGGCCGATGCCACCTGTTCCATGCACTGCAACCCATTCGCCTGCGCGCACATTGGCGCGATCTGTGAGCGCATGCCAAGCCGTCGTAACGCGGCAACCAAGACCGGCAGCGAGGGCGGGTGACATGCTCAGAGGAAGATGCACAAGGTTATGATCATAGGGAACGGCCACATACTGTGCATAAGCGCCGGGCGCGCCAAAGCCGGGCACAATCGCGCTTTCACAGGTGTTTGACATGCCGGTCTGGCAGGCGGGGCAATCCCCACAACCAAGGATGAAAGGCGCGATCAAATTGTCGCCCACTTTGTACTTTGCTTGCGCACCTGCTTCGACGACCGTGCCGCAATATTCATGCCCCATGACGGAGCCGTTCACGACTTTGGGGTGGCCACCGACCCAGCCATGAAAATCAGAGCGACATACACCACAGGCGGCGACCTCAAGAACGACGCCGTTTCTTGGGCAACTGGGGTCAGCTACGTCTTCGATGGACAAGTCTTCGTTAAATTCTCTGACAACAGCTGCGCGCATTGCTTTGGTTTTCCTTTTGGGGGTCTTTTGCGGCACAGTTTGCGAAGAGTCGCGTATTTTGCAAGTGTTTGCGTCAAATAGGCTTTCGCGCGTTCATTGCGGCGGTGATTGTGCCATCATCGAGGTAGTCAAGCTCGCCGCCAATCGGCACACCCTGCGCGAGGGATGTAAGCGTGACGCGGGTTTCGAGCAGGTCGGCAATATAGTGTGCGGTGGTTTGGCCGTCGATCGTCGCGTTGAGGGCGAGAATGACTTCGGTGATTCCTTCGCTCGTCACGCGATCAATCAAGCGGGGGATGCGCAGTTCGTCGGGGCCGATAGCGTCAAGAGCCGATAGCGTACCGCCAAGAACATGATAGCGACCTTTGAATACGCCTGAGCGTTCCATCGCCCACAGGTCTGCTACATCCTCGACGACGCAGAGAATGCCATTTGCACGTTTTTCATTTTCGCAAATGTTGCAGATATCAGCAGTGCCGACGTTGCCACAGTTAAGGCATTCGCGCGCAGTGGCGGCGACTGTTTGCAGGCTGTCAGCAAGCGGGGTCAGCAAAATCGCGCGTTTGCGGATCAGATGCAAAACCGCCCGCCTTGCTGAGCGAGGGCCAAGCCCGGGGAGCTTGGCCATCAACTCTATGAGTGTATCGATGTCTTTTGTACTGCTCATCCATCCGTCCTGTTTGCAGGCTTCTGGAGCCTCCGGCGGGAGTTTATCTGGAAAAATGAAGCGCGTATTTGCAAAGCTTTAAAACGGGAGCTTCATATCTGCAGGTAGGCCGAGACCTTCGGTCAATTTGCCCATTTCTGCCGCAGATTTATCCGCTGCTTTTTGCTGCGCATCTTTGATCGCGGCGAGGATAAGATCTTCGACCACTTCTTTCTCATCGCCATTGAAGATTGACGGGTCAATGTCGAGCGCTGTGAGTTCACCCTTGGCTGTTGCCGTCGCTTTAACGAGGCCAGCGCCGCTTTCGCCGATAACAGTCATGGTGGCCAGGTCTTCTTGCAATTGACCCATCTGGTCCTGCATTTCTTTGGCTTTCTTCATCATACCCGCCATATCGCCGAGCTGGCCTAGTCCTTTAAGCATTTGCTTCTCCGTTAAGTTTTGCGCGCCTCGTTGGGTGCGGTGTAAAAGATCATTAGGATACATATCGCAGCGACAGCGACGATGAACAAGGTCGGTGAGCCAAGACACCCCTCTGCGCGTGCAGTTGTGAAGGTATTTCCAGGGTCCAGTATGGTGAGGAATGACACGTAGAAAGACCAAGCCACGACAAGTGCGAGTGCACCCCATTGATTGCGAAAACGCAGAGTGATGACTGTTGCAGCGAGCAGGATCAACGTGATGGGTGCCGAGGCAAGCGAAAGTGTTTCAGCGAACATGCTCACGGGGGTGCCATCCCAGTCTGGTTTGATTTGTGTACAGATTGTGCTCATTGTGGAAGGGCCTTGCGTCTTTGTTTCAGCGTCATCACAAGGATGGCGATACAAAGCAAGCTTGCAAGGATAAGGTAGGTGTTTGTCGTACCAATGCAGCCAATTTTCTGCGCTGTAAAAAGCGCACGGTTCATGAAGCTGTCAAACAGGATATGAACTGCCCATACTGCCCAAGAGAGACACAGAACGCTCGTCAGCCAAAGGCTGCGACGCCAAAGTGCAATCAGTGAAAATGCGATTAATGAGAGGCTAATGGGGGAAGCGGCGAGCATGAGCGATTCGTGCACGTCAGAGACTGGAGTGCCATCCCATCGCGGGCGCAGGACCCCGCAGGCGTAGCCGAAAAGTGCGTTGGTTTCGAGAATATGCAGCGCTTATTCCTCTTCGAAGGGGTCCCATTCATCCTCGACCTCGGGCAAGGCTTCGACCATCGCCTCTTGCGCGATTTCAGCGGGTGTTTTGATGTCGATGATCTTTGCACTTGGGAATGCTTCGAAGACAGCTTGCAGCAGCGGATGAGATGCGGCTTCAGCTTTGATCGCTATGTCCGCGGCATCGCGTTTTTCAGCAATGCTTTCTTTGCCACCTTCGTTAACGAGTGTAACGGCCCAACGATTTCCTGTCCAAAGTTGAAGTTTCTGACCCAAACGCTGAGCCAGATCAGCAGGTGCTTTAGGGTGTGGCTCAAACTCTATTCGACCCGGTTGATAGTTGGCCAAGCGCACTCCGCCTTCGACTTCCACCAAGAGCTTTACATCGCGGTTGGCACGGATCAATTCGACAACATGATCAAATGTAGGAAAGCGTTGCAAAGCGTCTGCATCAAGTTGTTGGGCCGTAGCTGCCCCGCCCGCAGAGCCACCAGAAGTTGCCATGCGAGACTGTGCATTGGCGACAGACGTCGCGCCCGCGCTCATCCCGCCGCCGCCTCCGCCGGATGGGGGAGGAGGAGGTGTGTCTTGCAACTTGCGGATCAGCTCTTCTGGGCTGGGGAGTTCGGCGACATGTGTGAGGCGAATGATCGCCATTTCAGCGGCCATCATGGAATTGGGCGCACTCGCAACTTCGTCTAGGGCTTTCAGCAACATTTGCCACATGCGGGTCATTGCGCGCATGGGAAGGTCATTCGCCATTTCTAGGCCGCGCGCGCGCTCATCAGGAGAGACGGTTGGATCATCAGCCGCATCTGGGGTGATCTTCACGACAGAAATCCAATGGGTGATTTCAGCAAGGTCACGCAGCACTGCCATCGGGTCGGCACCCGCTGCATATTGTGCGCCAAGCTCGGTCAAGGCGGCCGCTGCATCGCCGCGCATGATCATCTGATAGAGGTCGAGCACACGACCGCGATCCGCAAGACCCAGCATCGCGCGGACCTGTTCAACCGTGGTTTCGCCAGCACCATGAGAGATTGCCTGATCGAGCAGTGAGGTTGCATCACGTGCAGAACCTTCAGCGGCGCGAGTGATAAGCGCCAAAGCATCCTCAGCAATTTCAGCATTTTCGCCACCGGCAATGCGTTTGAGCATGCCGATCATGTCTTCGGGCTCAATGCGGCGCAGATCGAAACGCTGACAGCGGGATAGAACCGTGACAGGAACTTTGCGAATCTCGGTGGTTGCGAAGATAAATTTGACGTGCGCAGGCGGCTCTTCCAGCGTCTTCAACAAAGCGTTGAAGGCGGAGGTGGAGAGCATGTGCACTTCGTCGATGATGTAAATCTTGTAGCGCGCCGAAGCCGCGCGGTAATGCACGCTCTCGATAATTTCGCGAATGTCACCTACACCTGTGCGCGAAGCGGCGTCCATTTCCATGACGTCGACGTGACGTCCTTCCATGATCGCTGTGCAATTCTCGCACACGCCACAAGGCTCTGTCGTGGGACCACCGTTACCATCAGGCCCGATGCAATTGATTCCTTTAGCGATGATCCGTGCAGTGGTGGTTTTGCCGGTGCCGCGAATGCCCGTCATCACAAAAGCCTGCGCGATCCGGTCTGCTTCGAAGGCATTCTTAAGTGTGCGCACCATCGCTTCTTGACCAACAAGATCGGCGAAGGTTTCAGGGCGATATTTTCGCGCGAGAACTCTGTATTCGGTGGTTGGCGCGTCGCTCATATCAATTCCCGGATTCGTATGCTCGTTAATCCTAATCTGCGTAGCAGGCCGGGTCTAGAGGAACCAAAGGAACACACCTTTAACAACTGTCGCTACCGTCATTGCGCCCATTCGAGAGAATCGAGTTGTCTTGGGCCTATTGAGTGCGGATTTTGCTGTCGCTTGCTTTTTTGTTCAAGTTCATGCGCATACTGTCACTCAAGATAGCGATTAAGAAAAACGCTATTGTGGTTCAGGAGAATACACATGCGGTTGCGCGGGATCCGTGGAAGTCGAAATGTTGAAGATCATCGCCGTCAAAGCGGCGCGCGAGGCGGTAAAACAGCACCTATTGGTGGCGTCGGCTTGTTGGTGATCTTAGCAATTGGCTATTTTGCTGGAATCGATGTGACGCCTTTGTTGCAACAGGGTGGTGTGCCACAGCAGAGCCAGACGCGGCAGGTGACTGCGCAAGAGGAACGCGCGGCGGAGTTTTCTTCGCAAGTTTTGTCAACGACTGAGCAGGTCTGGAGCCAGATTTTTCCGCAACAAGTGGGGCTTGAGTATACTCCACCGACGCTGGTGCTTTATGCAGATGTCACGCAAAGTCCATGTGGTGGCGCATCTGGTGCAACGGGACCATTCTACTGCCCTGCGGATAAAAAAGCCTATCTTGATACTGCGTTCTTTGCGACACTTTCCAGCCAGCTTGGTGCGCGGGGCGATTTCGCTGCGGCCTATGTGATTGCCCATGAAGTGGCGCATCATGTGCAAAATGAGCTGGGGATTCTAGGTCAAGTCCACCAAGCACGACAACGCTCCAGCCAAACAGAGGCGAACGCATTAACAGTTCGTTTGGAGTTGCAGGCGGATTGCTTGAGTGGCGTATGGGCGCGGTCAGTCGAAGGGTTGTTGGAGCCCGGCGATATTGAAGAAGCCTTGAACGCTGCGCGGATGATTGGTGATGATCATTTACAAAAGCGTGCTGGGCGCGTGCCGCAGCCACATACATTTACGCACGGCACTAGCGCGCAACGCGCAAGCTGGTTTGGTAAGGGTTTTCAGAGCGGAAACATCAACACTTGCGACACATTTAGTGCGCGTAGGCTTTAGCGTATGACAGATCTGATTATTCATGCACTTGGTGTCGGTGGTGGATCGCTTGCGATTTCACAGATGCCAGGAATGATGGGTAATTATCAAAAAGATCTTGATTTTATACGCGATTGGAAGCCTTCGATCGTCATCTCTGCAACGACCAAGGGCGAACATGCCGATGCGGGTGTCGAAGCGCTTGGCAAAGATATCCCAGAATGTGGAGCGCGATGGTTGCATCTACCTGTCAATGATTATGGCACGCCAGATGCGACTTTCATACGAGCCTGGCCCGAAAAGAGCGCCGTTATTTTGAAAGCGCTTGGCGGTCGCGGGCGGGTCTTGATTCATTGTAAGGGTGGATGCGGGCGCTCTGGGATGCTTGCCCTTCGTTTGATGGTCGAATCTGGCGAGGACGCCGTTGATGCACTTTTGCGTTTGCGAAAAGTGCGCCCCTGTGCCGTTGAGACGGATGCGCAACTTCGTTGGGCGGTGACAGGATTGCTGCAAAAAGGGAATTAGGTGAGAGGTTGGACATCGACCCAAGTGGGGCTCGTTGTGGCTGCTTCCTTCCGGATCTGACCAGGTTGGCGAGGCACTTGCCCGCGCCAACCTCTCACTCGGTGATATACGAGCAGAGACATTGCATTGCAAGGCTTGAACCCAAGTGAGTTTCGCCGCTAGCTTGCGCAAAAATATTAAGGGGTAGGGTATGAAAAATGCAGAGGCGGTCACCTTCGGTGGTTCGGGCTTGGAGCGCGCAGCGCATTTGCGCGGCGATGCGGAAGCTCTTAAGGCGCTTCGCGCTGATCCGAATGCACAAGCAATTGTATTCTGGCGTGGCAAACCCCTGATCCGCCGAGGTGATTGGGATGCACTTGCGCGTTTGCCGATGAGCCACGCGTTGCTTGTTCCAAGGGCGGAACAGTCAGTTTTTCTTGGGATAGAAGATCATGGTCCGACGTTTGCCCATGACCTGTCTGATTGGGAGCCTGATAATGTTGATCCAAGTGCGATGAACACATTTCTTGATCCGACTGAACAACAGCATCCAGATTTGCCGGAAACAGATGTGTTTGCAGAATTGCGTGCGAATATGACCCGCTTAACACCGCGAGATGCAGAACTCGCAGTGAGCGCGCGGGCGCTTTATTCATGGCATGATAGCCATCAATTTTGCTCTAAATGCGGGGCAAAAAGTGTGATGTCGATGGCGGGTTGGCAGCGCGATTGCACCACTTGTGACGGCAAACATTTCCCGCGCACTGATCCTGTTGTGATCATGTTGATAACACATGGAAATTCTGTGCTTATGGGCCGCTCTCCAGGTTGGCCTGAGGGGATGTATTCCTTGCTGGCCGGTTTCGTCGAGCCCGGTGAAACACTTGAGGCGGCCGTCCGACGCGAAGTGTTTGAAGAATCTGGTATCAAAGTCGGTCATGTAGATTATCTCGCGAGCCAACCATGGCCTTTCCCAAATTCATTGATGTTTGGATGCCGAGGCGAAGCATTGAATACCGACATAACCATTGATCCTGTCGAAATAGAGGACGCGATATGGGTCACCCGAGAAGACATGATGCTTTCATTCGCAGGTGAAAACACGAAAATTTTATCTGCTAGAAAAGGCGCAATCGCACATTTTATTCTTGAACGTTGGCTGAGTGATAGACTTGATTAAGTCTACCGCGCTATAGAATCCGGAAAACGTACAAAAGATGCGAGCAGGTTTTATGAAGTTTTCTACCAAAGAAGATATTGAAGCGTCGATGGCAGATGCGTTCGTGCTTTTTGCTGACTTTGATCAGTTTGAGCGTTCCGCTCTACGCCGGGGCGCACAAGTGCGACGTACCGATTCGTTGAAACGCAAAGATGTCGGCATGTGTTGGGACGCGGGTTTTAAATTTCGCGGCAAAGCGCGCAAAGTGTCTGCGGAACTGATCGCATACAATCCAAACGACGGCTACGAGATGGACATTCAAAGCCCTGATCTAAGCGCAATCGCCTCGCTTGAACTGATGTCACTTTCCAAAAGCCGCACGCGCGCGACATTTTCTGTCGAACTAAAGCCCAAAAGCCTGTCGGGTCGCTTGATGATTCAAACAATGCGCCTTGGTAAATCACGTTTGGATAAACGCTATCGCATCAAGGCATCTGATTTCGCGCGCATTATTGAGCGGCAGCATAAATCTAACGTCAAAGCGTAGTCGCTTTATGAATCGCGCTCCTTGGCACGCGGGTATGTGCCAAGGATTGTAATTTCACTGGTGAAATAACTCAGCTCATCAAGCGCCCGTTTGACGTTTTCATCCTCGGGGTGGCCCTCGATATCTGCGTAAAATTGCGTCGCTGTGAAATGGCCGCCAACCATGTAGCTTTCAAGCTTGGTCATGTTCACGCCATTTGTCGCAAAACCGCCCATAGCTTTATAAAGCGCTGCAGGCAGGTTGCGCACACGAAAGATGAAGCTGGTCATCATGCCGGTGTCACCACGGGGGCTTAGATCTTCATCGCGCGACATGACCAAGAAGCGTGTCGTGTTATGGCCGTGATCTTCGACATTACGCGCAAGCACATCGAGCCCATAAATCTGTGCCGCGATCTCGCTCGCAAGAACGCCGCTTGTTCTGTCACCGCTGTCTTTCAACTCAGCTGCGGCACCAGCGCTATCGGCTGCGGCTTCTGGCTTTATTCCATGTTTATTTAAGAATGCAGCCGCTTGAGGCAGCAGCACCATGTGCGCGCGCACTTTTTTGATGTCGCTCAGCGTTGTTCCCGGCAACGCCATCAAGCTGATGCGCACACGTGTGAATGCCTCATCTACAATATGCAGGTCAGAACTTGGCAGCAGGCGGTGAATATCTGCAACCCGCCCGTAGGTTGAGTTCTCGACTGGAAGCATCGCGAGTTCAGCGTCTTTATTGTTTACCGCGTTGATCACTTCTTCGAATGTGCGGCACGGAAGTGATTCATATTCGGGAAAATTGTCCACGCAGGCTTCGTGAGAGTAGGCTCCGAGTTCGCCCTGAAATGCGATCTTTTTGCTCATAGTGCCTATTCCCTTAAAATCTGCCAAACTCGGGCGTTTCGTCGCGGGTTCTACACCTTGCTTTAACCTCTTTAAAGCCATAGATACGCGCCCAACGATATACATTGGAACGAGCCTTATGTTTGACACGATGACCCTAACCAAGATCCTCGGCGCTGTGTGCGGATCTTTGCTGATTTTCCTTCTTGGCAGCTGGGCTGCTGAAGAGCTTTTTCACACAGGCCACGGCCATGGTGACGGTGAGCACCTAGCTGGCTATGTCATCGAAGTTGAAGGTGCTGACGAAGTTGAAAAAGTTGAAGAAGTGAACATCATAGAGCTGATCGCAGCTGCAGATGTTGGCAAAGGTGAGAAAGTCTTTGGCAAGTGCAAAGCCTGCCACAAGCTTGAAGATGGCGCGAATGGCACAGGCCCACATTTGTTCAACACTGTGAACCGCGACAAGGGCTCTGTTGAGGGCTTTGGTTACTCCTCCACACTCGCAGAGATGGAAGGCGCATGGGGCTACGAAGAGCTGAACGCGTTCTTGTTGAACCCAAAGGGCTACGTCAAAGGCACAAAGATGAGCTTCTCTGGCCTGAAGAAAGACGCAGATCGCGCGAACATCATCGCCTACCTTGAGACCATCAAGTAAGCGCACAGCGAGCTTCTGAGTTTGAAAAGCCGCCCAGCCAAGCGCTTGGGCGGCTTTTTCTTTGTCGAAATACTTGATTTTGGCCCAACACACGCTCAGTTCACAAGCAGTTCAATATTCAACGCTTGAATGTGACGCGTGCAGCGCATTAGCTATGTTACAACAGTGATACGCATGCGTGTGACAGCTATTGGGAGACCTCGATGATAGATAAATTTCCAAAGACTGAGTTAGTCCTGAAACGTCGCGATGTCATGAAAGGGATCGCCGCGAGCGGTGCTGGTCTTGCCATTGGATTGCCTGCTGGCATGGCGCAGGCCCAAGAGGCCGAAATGATCAAAAGCCACGGCTATTCGTTTTTTGGTGATCTGAAATACGCTCCTGATTTTACCCATTTCGATTATGTGAACCCCAACGCGCCCAAAGGGGGCCAAATCACACTTAGTGCACGCGGTACTTTTGATGGTTTCAATCGTTGGGCTTGGCGCGGAAACCCTGAAACTTATTCAAGCGTTATTGGCGAATCTATGTTTGCTGAAATGCCTTGGGGTGGTGGCGCGCCAGCGGATTCGCTGACGGATGCCTACGGTTTAATCGCGCAGGAAATTGAATATCCCAAGTCAAAAGAATGGTGCGTTTTTCACATGCGTAAGGACATCGTGTTTCGCGATGGATCACCCCTTCGTGCACAGGACGCCGCCTTTACGCACAACCTTTTCCTAGACCAAGGCATTCGCTCTTATGCGCGATCCGTTAAAGAGCGGATCACGGGTGTCGAGGTGATCGATGATCATACCATCCGCTTCAATTTTGCCGACGGCATTTCGCGTCGCTCTTTGATTAGCCAAGTGGGTGGAACGCCAATTTTGTCTGAAGAATGGTACAAGCAAACGGGTGAACGTCTGGATGAACCATCAATCAACTCTCCTATGGGGTCAGGTCCGTACCAAGTTGGGGATTATGAATTCAACCGCTACGTCGTTTACGAACGCAACCCAAACTATTGGGGTGTGGATCATCCGGCCAATGTAGGGCGTCATAACTTTGATCGCATCCGTATTGAATATTTTGCAGACGCAACGGCCGAGTTTGAGGCGTTTAAATCTGGTGAAGTGACCTTCCGCTCTGAGGGTTCCACTAAACGCTGGGCAACGGGGTATAACTTTCCGGCGTTAGAAAAAGGCGATGCGATCAAAGAAGCGATTCCAAATGGGAATGCGCCTAACAATTCAGGAATCATTTTCAACACGTTAAGAGCGCCGCTTGATAATCGGGATGTGCGCCATGCATTGTCATTGGCGTTTAATTTCGAATGGACACGTGAATCGCTCCAGTTCGATTTGACGACCCAGCGCAATTCGTTTGTGCAGAATCAAGAGTGGGAAGCCAAAGGCGTGCCAGAGGGCGATGAACTGGCGTTTTTGCAATCACTTGGCGACGTAGTGCCACCTGAACTGCTGACCGAACCTGTGGTCATGCCGCATACTTCTCGCAAAGAAAAACCGGATGACCGTCGCAACAAGCGCGAAGCTTTCCGTTTGCTTAAGGGCGCGGGTTGGACTGTGAACAGCGAAGGTCACATGGTGGATCAAGAGGGCAAGCGCATGTCGCTTGATTTCTTAGTGATCTCGACTTGGGATGACACGCGCAAAGCAATAATTGAGACCTATTCCAAAACCTTGGAGGGTTGGGGAATTGAGGTGAATGGCAACGCAGTGGACAGCGCTCAAGGCCAGCAACGCTTCCTTGATAAAGATTATGATTTGATCTCAACTCGTATCCTGACCTTCGCGACAGTGGGCACAGGGCTCAAGCAGTTGTTTGCCTCTGAAACGGCTGAAGTGTCCTCCTACAACCCTTCTGCTTTGCGCAGTCCCGTTGTTGATGCGATTATCGATGCAGCGCTAGAAGCGGACTCACGAGAGGCAGAAATTGCAGCCTTGAAAGCCCTTGATCGCGCTCTTCGTTATGAGCGCATCATCGCACACTATGGCTATGTCCCTGCTTATTGGGTGTCGTATTTCGATATGTTCGAAAAGCCTGAAAACCTTCCGCCTCTTGCGCTCGGTGTGCTTGATTTCTGGTGGTATAACAAAGAGAAGCATGAAGCGTTGAAAGCTTCTGGCGCTTTGAGGTAACTCGCTTTGGGTGCCTATATTCTTCGACGTTTGTTGCTGATCATCCCAACACTTTTGGGAATAATGATCATCAATTTTACGCTGGTCCAATTTGTTCCCGGTGGCCCTGTTGAGCAGGTCTTGGCTCAAATGCAGGGTGGCGGAGACGTGTTCGAAAGTTTCTCGGGCGGTGGCAATGACGTCGCTGAAGAAACCTTTGGATCGGACAGTGACTACGTTGGTGCACGTGGCTTGCCCAAGGAATTTATCGAAGAGTTAGAGAAAGAGTTCGGTTTTGACAAACCGCCTCTTGAGCGCTTCTTGAATATGCTCTGGAACTACATGCGGCTTGATTTCGGCGAGAGTTATTTCCGCTCCATCGGGGTTGTTGATCTGGTACTGGAAAAGATGCCTGTGTCGATCACGCTCGGTCTTTGGTCCACGATTATTGCGTATTTGGTGTCTATTCCGCTAGGGATTCGCAAGGCCGTGCACGATGGCAGCAGCTTTGACACATGGACCTCTGCGATGATTATCGTCGCCTATGCGATTCCTGGATTTCTGTTCGCGATTCTTTTGCTCGTGCTGTTTGCAGGCGGATCGTATTATCAAATCTTCCCACTCAGGGGGCTGACGTCTGAAAATTTCGAAGAGTTGAGCCTGCTTGGGAAGATAGGTGATTACGTCTGGCACATCACTCTGCCCGTGCTGGCATCGACCATTTCCGCCTTTGCGACGCTGACGTTGTTAACCAAGAACAGCTTCCTTGATGAGATCAAAAAACACTATGTGATGACCGCGCGCGCCAAGGGGCTGAGCGAAAGCAAAGTCCTTTATGGCCACGTGTTTCGCAACGCGATGCTGATTGTTATTGCGGGTTTCCCTGCTGTATTCATCTCGGTTTTCTTTAGTGGCTCGCTGATTATTGAAACGATTTTCTCGCTAGATGGTCTGGGCCGCCTTGGGTTCGAGGCTGCTGTCGCAAGGGATTATCCTGTCATCTTTGGAACGCTTTTCATCTTTGGTCTTATCGGCTTGATCGTCAGTATCTTGTCAGACCTGATGTACGTGCTGGTTGATCCACGCATCGACTTTGAAAAGCGGGAGGGCTAGCACATTGGCACTCTCCCCCCTCAATCAACGTCGTTGGCGCAATTTCAAACGTAACCGTCGCGCGCTTTGGTCTTTGATCATTTTTTCAGTCTTGTTTGGCCTGAGCCTCTTCGCGGAATTTATCGCCAATGATAAGCCAATCATGGTCAGCTATCGCGGCGAACTCAGCATGCCTGTCTTCAAATTCTATCCTGAAACTGCCTTTGGTGGCGACTTCGAGACTGAAGCTGTCTACCGCGATATCGAAGTGAAGTGTTTGATCACCTCTGGTGGTATGGAAGAGTGCTGGGATGATCCAGAAGGTGTGATTGAGGCAATTGAGGCCGGTTCGTATGAAGCGGACGGCTTTGAAAAAGGTTGGTTGCTTTGGCCTGTGATCCCTTATGCATACGACACCACAGTTGACCGTCCGGGTGCCGCACCACTTGCGCCAAATGGCGAGAATTTGCTTGGCACGGACGACACCAAGCGCGACGTGCTTGCGCGGGTGATTTATGGTTTCCGACTGTCCATTCTGTTCACACTTATTGTCACCACGCTGGCAAGCGTGATTGGCATCGCAGCGGGCGCATTGCAGGGATATTTTGGCGGCTGGGTCGACCTAATTTTCCAGCGCGTGATTGAGATCTGGAGCGCGGTGCCCTCGCTATACATCATCATCATTATGTTTGCGATTTTGGGGCGAAGTTTCTGGCTCTTGGTGTTTCTCATGGTGCTCTTTGGCTGGATGGCGCTTGTTGGCGTCGTGCGCGCAGAGTTTTTGCGGGCGCGGAACCTTGAATACGTGCGCGCCGCGAAGGCTCTTGGTGTGAGCAACACAGTTATCATGTTCCGGCATATGCTTCCGAACGCCATGGTTGCAACGGTGACGATGCTGCCGTTTATCGTAACAGGTACGATTAGCTCGCTTGCGGGACTTGATTTCCTGGGCTTCGGTTTGCCATCGTCTTCGCCGTCCTTGGGTGAGATGACGTTGCAAGCCAAACAAAACTTGCAAGCGCCTTGGCTCGCCTTCACAGCGTTTACGGTATTTGCTGTTATGCTTTCGCTTCTCGTGTTCATCTTCGAGGGCGTGCGTGACGCGTTTGATCCTAGAAAGACCTTCTCATGAGCGCACTATTAACGGTCAAAGACCTCACCGTAGCGTTTCAGCAAGATGGTAAGCTAAGCCAAGCTGTCAAAGGCGTCAGCTTCACGGTGGAGCGTGGCGAAACAGTCGCGCTCGTCGGCGAAAGTGGTTCGGGCAAATCTGTAACCGCGTTAAGCTCTGTGGCGCTTCTGGGCTCTAGCGCGGTCACGGGTGGCTCTATTACCTATGATGGTCAAGAGATGGTTGGCGCAGATGAGGCGCTGCTTCGTAAGGTGCGTGGCAACGACATTAGCTTTATATTTCAAGAGCCAATGACATCGTTAAACCCGCTGCATACGCTTGAAAAACAATTGGGTGAATCACTGGCGTTGCATCAGGGTGTGGTTGGTGATGCTGCGCGCGGGCGCATTGTAGAGTTGCTTAATAAGGTTGGCATTCGCGATCCTGAAAGTCGTCTGAATTCTTACCCACACCAACTTTCCGGCGGACAGCGGCAGCGCGTGATGATTGCGATGGCGTTGGCAAATGGCCCGGATTTGTTGATCGCTGATGAGCCAACAACAGCGTTAGATGTGACAATTCAGGCCCAAATTCTTGAACTTCTGGCTGGGCTAAAGAAGACAGAAAACATGGGGCTTTTGTTTATCACCCATGATCTTGGGATCGTGCGCAGCATCGCTGACAAAGTTTGTGTCATGAAAGCTGGTGAGATCGTTGAAGCAGGCCCGACGGAGGATGTTTTCAACGACCCGAAGCACGACTACACCAAGACCCTTTTGAGTGCTCATACTGTGGGCACACCTGATCCCGTACCCAGCGGTGCGAGTGAAATCGTCAGCACTGAAGAATTGAAGATCTGGTTTCCAATTCAGCAAGGCCTGCTGCGGCGCACGGTTGGCCATGTGAAAGCTGTGAATGACGCAACCTTGTCCGTCCGCTCTGGTGAAACACTTGGCATCGTTGGTGAAAGTGGATCAGGTAAGACGACGCTTGCGCTTGCGATCATGCGCTTGATTGCCTCTGAGGGTGCGATCAATTTTGAGGGAAATGATACGCGGTACTGGTCTACGCGTCAGCTTCGTGCTGCGCGCAAAGACATGCAAATTGTCTTTCAGGATCCTTTTGGCTCGCTGTCACCTCGCATGACTGCGGAGCAAATTATTGCCGAAGGTTTAGGCGTTCATGGCACTGATGGTTTAAAATCACCGCGCGACATGGTGGCGGATATCATGCAAGAAGTGGGGCTCGACCCCGAGACAATGCACAGATATCCGCACGAGTTTTCTGGTGGTCAACGCCAGCGTATTGCCATCGCGCGGGCGATGATTTTGCGGCCAAAATTGGTTGTGCTCGATGAGCCTACGAGTGCGCTGGATATGACCGTACAGGTGCAAATTGTTGAGCTTCTACGCGGCTTGCAGCAGAAATATGGGTTGGCTTACCTCTTTATAAGTCACGATCTCAAAGTTGTTCGAGCGATGTCGCACAAGGTTCTTGTGATGAAACAAGGCGATATCGTTGAAATGGGTGAAAGTGAAACGCTCTTCAGCGCCCCTCAAGACCCGTATACGCGTGCGCTTTTGAGTGCAGCTTTGGATCATCGCACAAACGCATAGTTGCGCCCAAAACCGATGGTCCTGGGCGCATCTTTCAACGTCTAAACGTGAACTTTTTGCAGCAGTATGCTGGACCGGCGCGGCAGGTCCCGAGATTGCAGTGCTTTGCAATCTGTGGCGCGAGAAAAACAATCGGATCAATCATGGCGCTGCTCCTTTGATGGGAGTTTTGGTGCATAGTGACGGGCTTCACGCCAATGCACTGGTGCAGTCCAGCGCGGTTTGATGTGTCCTTCTTGATAAGTCGCACGGACAAAGCTGTCAGCAAGAATGTTCAACATTTTCTTCTCCTTTGTAATTAGTCACTCAGTCTATGCTTCCACTATTCTTTTATTTGTGGATTAATACGAGTCAGGAAGAATTTTAATATGTAAGCTGGAGTTACATATGGACTGGCGTCAAATGCCGCCCCTCTCTGCACTGCGCGCGTTTGAGGCTTACGCGAGTTTTGGTTCGCTCCAAAAGGCGGGTGATGCGCTAAGCGTGTCTCATGCGGCGATTAGCCAGCAAATTCGGAACTTGGAAAGCCATTTGAATGTCGCGTTGTTGGATCGTACCGGGCGCCAGGCGCAGCTCACGGAAGATGGTGAAGCACTTGCTACAGAATTGAAGCGCGGATTTGAGATAATTGCGGCTGAGGTACGTAGGCTTGCGATCAAGGATGCGGATCGCCCGCTTATTGTGTCAACGACACCAAGCTTTGCTGCAAATTGGTTGGTCCCGCGCCTCGCAGATTTTCGGCAAAAACATCCGCAGATTGATGTGGTCATCGACGCAAACCCAAGTGTGAGCGATTTTGGGGCCAGTGGTCCGGACGTTGCAATTCGGTTTGGGCAAGGCGGCTGGAGTGGGGTTGAGGCGCAGCTTTTGGTGGCCACGCGCCGCTTTGCTGTCGCAGCTCCATCTTTCATTTGTGATGATTGTCCGACGTCACCTTCAGATCTTGCACGCTTTCCGCTTTTGCAAGAGGTCGGCACCTCTGAGAGTTCTTTGTGGCTTGCGAAGCATGGGGTCTGTAACGCGGGGCAGGGGGGCGTCACCGTCTTGCCCGGCAACCTAACGTTAGATGCCGCGCGCATGGGGCAGGGAATTACCGTCACAGCGGGCGTCTGGGTGCAAAGCGATATCGAAAGTGGTCGTTTGGTAAAGCTTTTTGAAGATGAGGAAGATTTTGGATACTATATCGTCACGCGCGCAGGCGTTCAGCGCGCGTCTTTAAAGGCGTTTACCAAGTGGCTTCGCTCGCAAGTTTAAGAGCTGGGGCCAACCATAAAACACTGAACATTACGCGCCGCAAGTCGGCGACATGCGAGATCAGCACTGTCGCGGGTCATGCCAACGAAGTTTGCATCATAACCAGACTTGCGTTCTGTTACCGAACGCCGTGCGCCATCAAGCGCACTCATTTCGGCAAGCGCAGTTTTTAACAAAACACGTTCAGCACGATAGCGATTGGGATAGCGTCCAATGTTGATACCCCAATGGCGGCCCCCTGATGTGGAAACACGTGTGACCACTTCTTGCTTGGGCTGGCTGCGCGGTTCTGGCTTAGGTTGGGTCAATGACGCGAGTAACAACGCTTTTGGCCGTGCTGCGGGCTTAAGCGAACGGGTAACTGCCGCGGTTGAAGCTGATGCTACAGCTGCGACTTGTGCATTCGCGGCGCTATTCACTTGAGCTTCAACAAGCGCTTGGCGCACATCATCTTTTAATGAAACAAGCACTGGCGCTGTTTCTGGCCGCAATTCACGCGCCTTTGGACGCAGGCTCTTCTTAACAGCACGCACGACGCGGATCGTTTTGGCGGTTGCACGGGAGCCGCCATAGGCTGGCTTAGCGGGTTTGCGCAAAGCAACCCGAGAAGGCGCGCGTTTGAAGCCCATATCCAGTAGTTCCGCAACGCGCGCGTTGCGGGTCGCTGTACTGCGACCGCCAAAAACAGTGGCAATAATTCTTTCCTGTCCACGCTCTGCAGATGCAACAAGGTTAAAACCAGCGGCACGTGTATAACCTGTCTTGATACCATCGGCACCTTTGTAATTACTAAGCAGACGGCGGTTTGTGTTGGGCACCGTTTTCACACCAGCGTCGGTCGATATTCGTGAGAATAGATTATAGTATTCTGGGTAATCATAGAGCAGGTGGCGGCCAAGTTTTGACATGTCGCGTGCGGTCGACAGGTGCCCCTGTTCCGTAAGGCCATGAGCGTTTTTGAAGGTTGTCTTGGACATACCTAAGGCTTTTGCAGTGCGCGTCATACGGCGCGCAAATGCGGCCTCCGAGCCTTCTAGCGTTTCACCAATGGCTGTTGCGGCATCATTGGCAGACTTTACTGCGGCCGCACGAATAAGATAACGGAACTTGATGCGTTGACCGGAGCGCAGTCCAAGTTTTGAGGGTTGTTCTGCTGCGGCTTTCGAAGAAATTTTCACCACTGTATCGAGCGAAATTTCACCGTTTTCGACGGCTTGGAAAGCCACATATAGCGTCATCATTTTGGTGAGAGATGCTGGATGGAGCCGCGTATCCGCGTTGCGTGAGTGCAAAACTTCACCTGTGCGCGCATCCATGACATATGCCGCATAGGGAGCCGCCGACACGCTCAACGGGAGCGCGACAACAAGCCAAAGAAGTGAGATGACAAATAGCCCAATACGGGCCGGCGATATGTGCCGTACCTTCACGATGTCTGCCTTTTACTGCCTCAGTGTCGCCGATTTTTCGACTGACTTATATTTTTATGCCTAATAGTTAGCATATAATTTTCGATTAATAAAGCATTCAAAACAAAGGAATTTATGGATTTTTGCTCACCTAAAATCGCAACATCTTGCGGTTTTCTCAGGCATCACCCCAACACAAGCTATTGTGTCAGGAATGTGTCATGCGACTCAATCTCCACCCCCCTCATATTTGCTGCGAAGAAACGGGCTTTGATTGAGTATCGCTCTGCTCCCCTCTTTTCTAACTGCAGTTTGGCGTTATATAGAGGCAAGCCCAACGTATGAGATGAGACACGCACGATCATGACCTTTCAGCCGATTATCGCTTCTGGAAATTCTGACGACGACTCTGACACGAGCGTTGTTATTGAAACGCGTCCTAAGACCAAAAAGCCGCCACTTTATAAAGTGCTGTTGTTGAACGACGACTATACTCCAATGGAATTTGTTGTCCTCATTTTGGAGCGTTTCTTCGGGCTGACACATGCGCAGTCTTTTGAAATCATGCTGACTGTGCATAAAAAAGGTGTCGCCGTCGTGGGCGTGTTTAGCCATGAAATTGCAGAGACCAAGGTTGGTCAAGTGATGGATTTTGCGCGCCGACATCAGCATCCGCTGCAGTGTACGATGGAAAAAGAATAAGATTGCGATGAAACACGCGCGTCTTGAGCTTGCGCGCAGCGCAGAAATTTTGCCCGAATTTAATGGTAAAATTGCCGTTTTTGGTCAGATCGAGCTGGATCGGCTGCGCAGTTTGGATTTCACAAACTTGCGCGCAGTCAGCGACAGCGCGGTGACAACAGAAGTTCTGTCATCCGCTGGTATTACAGTCCAGCGAAGGCTTGATGAAGACACTCTGGATGCCATCGTCTTTGTTCCACGTGCCAAAGCACAAGCTTGGCAACTTATCAGCGCTGCAATTCAGTCTGCGCCACAAGGCTGGGTGATTGTGGATGGCCAAAAAACAGATGGTATAGAAAGCATCGCCAAAGAGATTGCGCGAACTGTTGGAGGCGCTTCAAGCTATTCCAAAGGACATGGCAAAACGATTTGGTTTCGCGCTTCGAAGGCGCAGGCTTTGCGCGTGTCAACTGAGCAAGAGCCCAACAAGGATGGTTTTCTGACAGCGGCTGGTGTGTTTTCCGCAGATGGTGTTGACCCAGCATCCGCTTTCTTGATCGAAAATATGGTGAGCGACCTTTCAGGTGAAGTTGCAGATATTGGAGCTGGTTGGGGGTATCTGTCTGAACAGGTTTTGGCCCAAAACTCCAAAATCAAGGCGATGCATTTGATCGAAGACAATGCCGCGGCTCTTGATTGCGCGCGGCAAAATGTGGCGGATTCGCGTGCGTCTTTTCATTGGGCAAATGCGCTTACATGGCGACCCAAAACTCTTTTGGATGCGGTCGTAATGAATCCGCCGTTTCACACAGGACGCTCCGCAGAGCCCGCACTTGGCATTGGTTTTATTCAAACAGCAGCGCGTGTTTTGAGGCCTGGCGGTGTTTTATATATGGTAGCAAACGCACACTTGCCTTACGAACCCGCACTCGAACTGGCTTTTGTTGATGTCACGCTTGTGGCTCGGACAACGCGGTTTAAAGTGTTTTGCGCTAAGCGCGGACGCAAATAAATAGTTTAGGATCAGAATCGGCTAAAACCTGATCAATAGAAGGCTCAAGGAGCGCTGATGTCTTTTTCAATCGATGGAAAAACCGCAATTGTAACCGGTGCGGCCAATGGGATCGGGCTTGCGATTGCGCGCCACTTTGCAAATCAAGGCGCAAACGTGATGTTTGCTGACATGGATGACGCGCGTCTTGCTGACGAAGTTGGTGATCTTACAGAAGACAGCAACGTGCGATATTTTTCCGGCGACTTGCGTGAAAAACTAACACTGGCAAATCTGTTGTCTGGAACAATTGATGCCTTTGATTCCATTGATATTTTGGTGAATGGATCGCGTCAAATGTTGACCACTTCACCACTTGATGCTGACGATAAGTCAATGGATATTCTGGTCCAACAAAATTTGATTACCAGCTACCGCTTGTCCCAGCTCGTTGCGCGGCGGATGATCAAGCAGGCACAGGATCGCGACGCAGGGCCTGTCGGGTCTATCATCAATTTGTCATCGGTTGCTGCGCGTTTGGCGCGACCTGAGTTGTTGGCCTATTCTGTTTCAACTGCCGCTTTGGAGCAAATGACGCGCTCCATGGCGGTTTCGCTCGCGTCTGAACGGATCAGAGTAAACGCAGTCGCTTTTGGATCAGTGATGAGCGCTAGCTTAAAGGAAAGTCTGAAAGATAATCAAAGTTTTCGCGAAGACATTGAAGAACACACGCCACTTGGCCGAATTGCTGCCCCGCAAGAATTGGCAGAGGCAGTCCAGTTTTTGGCATCCGACGGGTCCGGTTTTGTAACAGGGCAGGTTTTAACCGTCGATGGTGGTCGGACTTTGCTTGACCCCGTTTGCGCCCCAGCCCATTAATTGAAAGCGATACAGTGCGGCAAGGAGAACGCGGATATGACGACTGAAATGCATGCTGAAAAGGCTCAGGCCGCACAATGGTTTGAAACTTTGCGCGATGACATTGTGTCAGCGTTTCAGGGACTTGAAGACAATCACAACACTGGCCCTATGAGCGATCGTGCGGCAGGTTCTTTTGAAGTCACGAAAACCAAGCGTCATTCCGACGACGGCAGTGATGCCGGTGGCGGTGAGATGAGTGTGATGCGCGGAGGGCGCGTTTTCGAAAAGGTCGGGGTTAATATTTCGACAGTTTTCGGCACTCTTGCGCCTCGTGCTCAGGCAGCAATGGCTGCTCGAAAAGGTATTGAAGGCATGGCAGAAGACCCGCGTTTTTGGGCCTCCGGGATTTCTTTGGTCGCACATATGCAAAATCCACACTGCCCTGCCGTTCACATGAATACACGCATGTTCTGGACGCCACATGCTTGGTGGTTTGGTGGTGGTTCTGATTTAAATCCTTGCCTGGAGTATGACGAAGACACTTCGCACTTCCATAAAACTCAAAAAGAGTTTTTGGATCCGCATGGGGAAGAGCATTACCCAAAATTAAAAACTTGGGCAGATGAGTATTTTTACATTCCGCATCGTGGACGTACGCGCGGGGTCGGTGGAATATTTATGGACGACAGATGTAGTGGTGATTGGAATGCTGATTTCAAACTAACCCAAGATATTGGTCGGGCGTTTTTGCCAGCCTATCAACCTCTTGTCGAAAAACGTCGTGTTGATCCTTGGGGCGATTCTGAAAAAGACGCTCAGCTGGTTCACCGTGGTCTCTATGCGGAATATAATTTGGTATACGATCGCGGCACAAAATTCGGACTTGAAACCGGTCACGATGCAAATGCTGTTTTGATGAGTTTACCGCCACTCGCAAAGTGGACTTGAGGCTTAGAAGTAGCTTTGGACGAGGCCGCTCGCGATGAGCGTCCAGCCATCAGCGACCACAAAGAACGCGAGCTTGAATGGCAGTGACACAATTGCAGGTGGCACCATCATCATTCCCATCGACATCAAAATTGCAGCGACAACGAGATCAATGATCAGGAAGGGTAGGAACAAGAGAAACCCTACCTGAAACGCTCGCGCAATCTCAGAGAGCATAAAGCTCGGTACGAGCAACGAAAGCTGTTCAGTTGATTCTGGATCAGCGTTTAAAAGTTCTGGTCTCAATTCTGCTAAGGCAGAAAGCGTATCGGGGTTGATACGCTGTTGCATAAACTCCCGAAATGGAGCCATCGTTTCGCTGAAAGCAGTTTCAAATTCGATCAAGCCTTCACCATAAGGTGCGATGCCATTGTTCCAGGCGACCGTGAAGACAGGCTCCATAACAAAGAGGGTAAGGAATAGAGCGAGGCTTACCAACATCATATTTGGTGGCGATTGTTGCAAACCGATCCCTTGGCGTAAGATCGACAAGACGGTGATCATAAATGGGAAACAAGTGATCATAATTAAAATGCCAGGCGCAAGGCTAAGAACAGTGATCAAAAGTATGAGCTGGATGCTACTTTGTGAGAGCGACCCGTCTTGTAAGAGACCTTCGGTTATAGATTGTGCCAAGATAGGTTGTGGCGTGCTAACGAGAAGCACTATGACGGCAAGGGCAAGAGTGCGGTTCACAAAGTACCCATATCTGGCTCAACAATTTCGGTAATCCGCACTGCGAGCATTTCCGGCGCGCCCTCTTCTGCTTCTTCCAATTGGCCACGGCCGACGAGACGGTCGCCAATAAAGAGGTCGACAGGTGCATCAACTGTTTTGTCTAATGTAAGGACCGAATTTTCAGTAAGGTCTAAAAGATCTCGAATACTCGGCCTTGCTCGCCCAACTGACACTGTAATCTCGACTGGGACGTTGCTAAATGGTGTGGCTTTCACGGGTGTTGTCTTATCTGGCAACGGCTTGCTCCAGTTCTGGTTGATTTAAAAAACTGTCAGCGCGGCTTTGAATCTCGCGGATTGCTTGCGTGACATCGATTTTACGTTGAAGCGTCGCGCAAGAGACGTACGCTTGACCTTCGGCTAGGGTGTCTTTTGTAATCAAACCGATATCTGACAAAGCACGTGACGAGTTTAAGAATGCAGCGACCGTCATTTCATCTTGCTCAGAGACTACGAGCGAAATGTCTTTGGAAGCATTTGTTTTTAAGAGTGTCTCAATCTCATCGACGACCAAGGCTCTCAACCCTTCGCTCTGTAGGCCGGGAAGCAATGTTTTCATTATCTCTTCTAGAACCGGTTTCATTGTTTTTAAAAGTTGAGTCTGAGCTTCGATCAAAGTGAATTCAATTTGCTCCAAGTTTTGGCTCAACGTGGAACTTAAGTGGGTTTGGGCGTCTTTATGCGCGTTAACGGCGTCATCCCAACCAGCTTGATAGCCCGTTTCATACCCGCCCAGAGCGTCGTCTTGGGCCTTCGAACGAGATCGAGATAGGTCTGTTCCAATTGAAAAATCTTCAAAAAGATGCGCCCGATTCATGAGTTTTGCTTCTCTTTTTGTTCTAGCCACTGCCGTAAAATGTCGATTGTTTCATCTTGTCGATTCTCAATCATTTCCCGCAGTCGCTGAACAGGCGACTCGTCTGAGGCATCAAATGAGGTATCGAGGCTTGGAAGCGTGGCAGGCATCGAATTGGGTGCAAAATTTGTTGTCGTGCCATCGAAAGTTACGTCGTCTTCAGCGTCTGTTGAAAGATGACTATTGCTATCAAGTGTTTGATCTATCGTTATCGGTGCGGGTAATTCTGGCAATGGAGCAACTGTTGGTGACCGTAAAAGTGGCCTTACTACGAACAATGCTGTGACGATTGTAACAATGGCCAAAATAGCCATCTGTATAAGTGTCATAGCATCAAGCGTTGTATTGAATAGTGGCGCTTCAATTGGCCCAGACCCTTGAGGGGTTTTGGGGGTAAACGTCATAGACTGTACGGTGACGACATCGCCCCGTGCTTCGTTGAAACCTATTGCAGAACGTACAAGCGCGGAAAATTGTGCGAGTTCCTCATCGCTTCTTGGAACGAGCGTCCCTGGTATTTCAGCGCTTTCAACACCGTTAACCAAAACTGCGACCGAAATTCGTTTGATCGCGCCAGGCGCTTTAATAATTTCTCTTTGTGTTTCCGAAACTTCATAGTTCACCCGTTCTCTAGTCTCAGTCGCATTGCTTTTTGAAGTTTCTCCTGTGCCCGCCTCCCCGTCCGGTAAGTTTGAAGCGACAGTGACACCCGCTGTGCCACTTCCTTCCGCAGTATCACTGCGCTCTTCGTTGTCAGTGCTAACAATCACGCGACTTGCAGGGTCAAAAATTCGCTCGGTGATTTGCTCACTTTGCAGGACATTTTCGACGCTGACTTCTACGATTGCGTTTTCGCCACCTACGCGAGCTTCTAACAAACGCAAAATCTTAGATTTTAGCTCAATGGAACGGGTATCGCCCGCTGGATTTGACACAGTGGGATCATTATCCCCAATGAGCCCACCTTTCTCATCAACGATCGATACATTTTCAGGTGAGATTCCCGCAACCGCAGACGCAACAAGATAACGAAGCGCCTTTGCTTGCGCTATATCGATACCAGTGCCGGCAGGGGTCACAAAGACCGAAGCCGTACCTGTTTTGTTCCGACTGAAGGCGTTCGAGTTGATTTGCGCAATATGGACACGTGCCATTGTAATTTGGCTTGAAGAAATAATCGTGCGCGCCAACTCTCCTTCTTTGGCTCTTAAGTAAGCGGCGTCAAACATTTGGGATGTGGTGCCAAAGCCAGACAGCGAGTCGAGTAACTCATAGCCTGAAGCGCTGTTCGCGGGCAAACCTTCAGTCGCTAGCTTCATTCGAAGCTCATCCCGCCGTTGGTGTGGCACGAAGATCGTGCCGCCCTTTATTTCATAAGCCTCGCCGCGTTGTTCTAAGGCACGGACGACTTCACCAGCTTGTGGAGCCTCTAATCCAGCATAAAGCAAAGTCATTGATGGTTGGGTCGCCATTCTAGCAAGAACGAACAAACTCGTTGAAAGTGCGATTATGCCGAAAACAAGCGCGACGCGTTGCGCAGCTTTAAGTTGGTTCCACCGCAATAGTATCGAATTCACTACCGACCTCCTAATCGAGTGACCAATTGAACGCCACTTTTCAAACTTCTGACAGGCCAAGCTTAACAATCGGTTAGTGAGTTGCAGTTATTTAAGGAGCCAAGCAATGGAGTGAACTTAAATGGCAAATGCCGAGCTTGAAGTTGATGCAACCCCAAAGAAAAAAGGGAAAATTGGGTTTTTGCTTGGCCTGGTTTTGGCGATTCTTGTTGGCGCCGGCGGCTTTTATGCTGCGTTCTCCGGCTTGATTCCCAGCGGTTCGGAGACTCAAAAAAACTCTAAAGATGCACCGAGTGTTACGTTAAAAGCGCTGTCTACCTCAAGCTTCATTCCACTAGATCCGCTTATCGTGAATATCCGTTCATCGTCCAAATATCAGCTACTGCGCTTTGTAGGTCAGTTACAGGTTAAGCCAGAATATCAAAGCGATGTTGAAGCTCTGAAACCTAGGTTGGTGGACGTGATGAACACATATCTGAATGCACTTGATGCTGCGCGTTTTGAAGATCCCATCGCGCTGATCAAGCTCAGATCACAGTTATTGCGGCGCATTCAAATTGTAACAGGAGATGGTCGTGTAGAAGCTCTCCTAATCATGGAATTCATTTTACAGTGAGGGTTATATGAGCTTGGTATCAGATCTTTTCCTAGTCGCAGGTGCGCTGGCTGCTGGGTTCTATTGCTACATACTTTCTCGACGTTTGTCGGCGCTCACTGATGCAGAAAGTGGTGTGGGCAAGGTTGTTGGGACGCTCTCTAAGCAAGTGGATGATTTAAACAATTCGATTCAAATCGCGTGTACTGAAGCTGATGCGTCAAGCAGTGCGTTAACCGAGCTAACACTGAGAGCAGAAGGTGTCGCACAACGGCTCGAACTGATGGTTGCTTCGATGCATGATATCCCAGAGCCAAAAGATGAAATGGTTTTGCAGACAAAGGCACGAACGGAAGGCCCAGTGTTTAGCACGCGTATCAAGGCTGAAAAGACGGGCTTTCAATGATCAAAATGAAAAATATCCGCTTCGGGCCACTGAATGTGATCATGATGCTGCTAATCCTTTCGGCAGGGCTGCGTACGACAGGTGCTGTAGGTATTGCGTTTGCATCAGCCGACACACCGTCCTCAGAGACCGCCGGTACGGCTGAACAGGAAAATGGCACTGAAGATATGGATGCTCTTTTACTGAGTTTTCAAGTTCGTGAAAAAGAAATTTTAGAGGAAGAAGAACGGATTGCAAAGCGTTCGGAAGAGCTGGAAAACGTTGAGGCTCAAATCGCGTCAAAGATCGGAAAACTTAAGGCATCTGAGGCTCGACTTCGTGAACTTTTGGCGATTGCGGATGTTGCGGCTGAGGATGACGTAACCCGTTTGACGAGCGTATATGAAAGCATGAAGCCAAAGGCTGCTGCTACTGTGTTCGAACAAATGCCACCAGCCTTTGCAGCTGGATTCCTGAGTCGGATGCAACCTGCATCCGCAGCGCTGGTTATGGCAAGTTTAACGCCTGAAACGGCTTACGCTATTAGTGTCGTATTTGCAGGAAGAAATGCAGAAAAACCGCCTAAATGAAGGGCGGCTGACCAATCATTAACTCCTTTGTGAAAAGATCACTTCAGCTGAAATCTAGGAGTTAAATATGGTTGGTATAATTGGGATCGTTGTTGTGTTCGTTATGGTCTTTGGCGGATATCTCGCCGCTGGCGGCAAGATGGGGATTATTCTTAAAGCGCTTCCTTTTGAGATGACGATGATCGGAGGTGCTGCGGTTGGTGCATTTCTCATAAGCAACAGCGCGTCGGAAGCCAAACATACGTTAAAAGACATGGCAAAAGTCTTTAAAGGTGCCAAATGGCACCCCGAAGACTATCGAGACTTGCTTTGCCTGCTTTTCCAATTGCTTCGAATGATGAAGCAAAATCCGATGTCCATCGAGCAACATATCGAAGATCCTACTGCGTCAGATTTATTTGGAAGTTACCCTAAAATACTAGCTGACTCTGAAGCCACGTCTTTGATTTGCGATACTTTGCGGACTGCATCGATGAACTATGATGATCCGCACCAAGTCGAAGAGATTTTAGAAAAACGTATGGATGCGAATTTGCACCATTCGATGCATTCGAGTCATGCTCTTCAAACTGTAGCAGACGGATTACCTGCTCTTGGAATTGTTGCTGCTGTACTTGGGGTAATTAAGACAATGGGCTCAATCGATCAGCCACCTGAAATCTTGGGAAAACTAATCGGTGGTGCTTTGGTCGGTACTTTCTTGGGGGTGTTTCTCGCTTACGGAATCGTTGGGCCATTCGCCTCAAGGTTGAAGACGTTAACTGAGGATGACGGACACTTCTATCAGCTAATCCGAGAAGTTCTTGTCGCAAATCTTCATCAGCATTCGGCAAACATTTGCATAGAAGTTGGGCGTCAAAACACACCTACATCTTACCGGCCATCTTTCAATGAGCTGGAAGAGGCGTTGAAAGAGCTGAAGAAAGCGGCAGCATGAAGGGAGCGTTCGTATCGATTTTCATGTGCGTTTTTTGGTCGAGTTTGGGTTGGGCGAATACGGTCGGCCTTAGATCGGCTGAACATGACGGGTTTACTCGAGTTGCCATTGATTTAGCTGATCCATCGGCGGCGAGAATTCTAAAGATAAGCGCAGGTTTCAAAGTAATTCTGCCCGCAGATACTCAGGAAATAGGAACCGAAGGTTTTTTTGAGAGGATTTCTAACAAACGAATTAGTGGCTTAGACGCCAATAAAGAAAAGAAAGAAATTGTATTTTTGACCTCTTGCACCTGTGCGCACAGAGTATTCGTTGCAGGGACAAGCACTTTGGTTCTCGACATTTTCGATGACGAGGGCGTTGAGGTTGAAGCGATACAAGACAAGGCTCAAGCAAGTTGGCTGGCGTTGCCGCGATCAGATAAAGTACAACTCCAGTTTCCCGTTAGCTCCGATAAAGAGGATCGGCCAGAGGGTCAAATTGATACGGTGATTACACCAACTGAGCGCAACATTTCAAAAGCAGTCCAAACGAAACGCCTTACATCAGCGAGAGATGATGTGACCGCCAGCCTTGACCGCAGGTTCAGTGTAACTTTGGAAGACGATAGCAAAGATCAGCGCACTGAAACGGGCGTTACGGGTACTGAACAGATCAAGTTTCATTCGCTGCAGAAGCTGCAAACGCAGGCACTTTCACGCATCGAACAGAATGCACAATCAATCATGAGTGATTGTGATAATTTGGCAGAATTGAATCCTGAGAATTGGCCCCAATATGAAGACGCGAGCAATTTTTTAGCTTCAGTACGAAATCGCTTTGCGCAGAATTATGACAACAGCAATCAAGCGGCGATTACATCGCTTGCGGTTTCCTACATGAGTCTTGGCATGGGCGCCGAAGCGACTGCTATTTTGGAAGCGATACCAAAGCCAAGCATCAAAGACAGGCAGCTTTTGGAACTCTCTCGATTTGTTGAGGATCCTGAGTTGCCTCTTGCATCAAGTGTTATAGCAACAGATCAAACCTGTGCTGACATGCTTATTTGGCGATTACTTGGACCGGGTGTCGAAATGAATAGTTCGTTTATAGGTGAAGACGAGCTGCAAAGAGTCCGTGCCGCATTTGATCGTTGGCCGAGCGCGCTCAAAGGTCTGTTTGCTCCCAAGCTTGCCAACGTGATGCTGAAGCTTGGGTCTGAAGATGCCGCAAAATATGCTTTGCGTACATCAGAAGAATTACCTTCAAGTCGCAATGGTGAGCGCGAGCTTGTCAAAGCTCGGATTCTTGAAAAAACAGCGTCTGCAAAAGACGCGATCGAGATTTTAAAGCCTATCGTTGACAAGGATCAAGAAACTGCGCCAGAGGCAGTCATTTCACTTGCTCGGTTGGTCGCTGAGCAAGGTGCAGACATGCGAGATGTGGATAAAAACGCACTCGCTGCATACCAAAACGAGTTGAAAGGAACAGAACTTGAACAAGAGCTAATTCGAGCGCGCATAATAACGGCGCTGCAAGAACAGGATTTGGAACTGGCGCTTGGTCTGATCGAAGAATTCTCTGCTTTGGTAAGACGTTCGAAGGTTAACCTGGTCTTGGATGAAGCTGGTATGGTCATTTATAGCTTATCTAGTGACGCAGATTTTTTGAAAGAGGCTGTAAGTCTGCCGGCGAAATTTTACAATCAAATGGCGCAAGATATACAAGAGCAGATAAAGACCCGCGTTATCGAGCTTGGTTTTCAAGATCTTGCGGATCAGTTGGGCCAGTACAGCGCCCGTAAGCGGGACGAGACGACACAAGCGAATATACAATCAGACACGCCGACAGTTTACAATCTAAGCGAGGCCGAGCCTACAATTGGAGCAGAAACCGATCAAGTGTCTGAACGGGTGCCACAATTGGATGTAAACCCAGCAGGTGCAGCTCCAGCATCAAGTATAAGACAGGCTGACGTCAATGACGCAACTCCACTTGCAGGAGCGATAAGTGAAACGCGTTCCATTCTAAATAGCATAACCGAGCTGGAGAAGGAGTTAACGCGTCTCGGGTTATAGATAGGCCCTGCAACTTTGCAGTTCAGAGCCTATTTTACGTTTAGAAGTTCATCAAAGCACGCGCTTCGTTTGCACGCAGGCTTGTGCGAGCGCTTTGTCCATAACTTGTCAGATCACGGCGCATCTCCGGGAATAAAGCGAACAGTTCTTCACGAGCGCGCGGTGCCAGACAATCAACGCCAAAGGACCCTGGGTGGAAGCTTTCTGTCGCAATGCCTTGGGCAAAGATGATCTCATGTTGTTCGAACATGATGTGAATATAGGTCACCATTTCAACGCTCTCGCGGGTCACGCTATGACCATCAAGAAGATGAATAGCAGGAACCAAAACTTCGTTTTCACCAAAGAGAAGCTCTGCTTCATACCCTTTGAACAACATACGGTGCTGTGGCGACACAAGCAGGTCATCGCTTGCCCCTGCAAACACGCTCTTGTCAAAGCGGATAGGTGCGAATTTGTCTGTTGCTGGTACCGTCGTCTTGCCGATCCAGCGCACCTTTTGCACGCCATTGTCCTGCGTGACAACGCTATCGCCAATCTTGAGATCTTCGATCATGCGTCCACCATAAGGTGTCGCGATCTCGGTTCCAGGAACGAAACAAATGATGCTTTCGATGTTGAAGAAGTTTACAACCGTTCCGTCAAGCAATGTTACATTGCCAGAAAGACCGCCATTTACATCATCTGGATCAATGATGTTGATAGTGTTTCCACCGTGCAAACCATTCAGTGCAAGCGTGTCACCATTGGTTTCACCGCCTTCGCCACCGGTAATCGTAATCGTGTCGGTGTCGAGTTCGCCAAGGTCAACAAGGTTGAAGAAATCATCACCGTCGCCGCCTGTGACTGTATCGCCTTGCGCAACGTTGATCGTGTCATCGCCATCGCCACCAACAAGGCTGTCGCCGTCAACACCACCTGAAAGCGTATCGTTGCCAATGCCACCTTCGAGCGTATCAACACCGGATCCACCGATGAGATTGTCGTTACCATGATCGCCCAAGATCGAGTCGTTGCCAATGCCACCGTCAACCGTGTCGTCGTCAAGCCCACCATCCAGAACATCGTCACCAGCGTCGCCTGTGATGGAGTCGCCGTCGTCCATGCCGAAGATGGTGTCGTTGCCCTCGCCACCGCTGATCGTATCAAGGCTATTGGCCGTCAATAGATCGGTCTCATCCGCAATGTTGAGCGGAGCCGCATCGCCAGAAACGTCGTCACCATAGATCAGGTCGCCACCATCACCGCCATCTAGGCTGTCGTTGCCCTCGCCGCCTGTGATCGTGTCGCTTCCGATGCCACCATCAACCGTGTCATCGTCAAAACCAGCGTCGATCGAGTCTGCGCCATCACCGCCAGCGACGCTGTCGTCATCATCGCCCGTAAGGATCGTGTCGTTACCAATGCCACCGTCGACCGTGTCTTGATCGTTTGTTGCGTCGCTATCGCCAGTGAAAGCCCCAGGATATCCTTGATCCGGCGCACCCGTTCCGAGCGAAGTGCGTGTGTTGATGAAGTCATCACCACTGCCACCATCGACGCTGTCGCTGCCCTCGAATCCAAGCAAGCTGTCGTCGCCATCACCACCCAAAATGGTGTCGTCGCCTTCTTCACCGCGAATTGTGTCCGCGCCAATGCCGCCTTCAATGCTATCATTGCCGAGACCAGCGTTGACGTTGTCATCGCCGAGACCAGCAATGATTGTATCATCGCCGCCGCCCGCGCTGATGCTGTCATCATCGCCTGTGTAGCCCGCAAGATGTGCATCGCCATTGTCAACGAAATCACCATCTGGATCGCCCGTGTAGTTCTCATCGATGAGCTCACCGACACCCGAACCTGTCACCACGCCATCAGAAATAGGAATGCCGAGGGCCGCGAGCTGTAGATCAGATGTGACCGTTGCCGGATCAACACCAAGAAGGGTGATCGCCTCACCATTCGGGAAGGTCAGGATCGCATCGCCCGTGCCATCACCATTCGTGTCGGAAACCGTCACATCAAAAGTGTTGACCGGATTGCCATCCAAGTCTGTCATGCCAGAAACATCAAGTTGATCGGCACCTGTAAAGGTCCCATCACCGTTATCGGCAGGGGGTACGAAGCCTTCTACAACATCTAGGCCAGAACCGTCCGCGAGGGTGATCGTGTCTTCCCCACTCGACAGAATGATCGTTTCGATATCAGCAAAGCTAGCTGTGGACGTGCCATCAGCAAATGTACCGTCTTCAGGGTTCGCGCTGCTCAGATCAACAGTCAGACCTGTTGTGACGTCGCTCAGATCAAGCGTGTCCCCATTGGTTTCTAGATCAGAACCGCCGAATATATCATCATTTCCAAAGTCATTGGTGATGATGAAAGTATCATCGCCAAATCCGCCTTCCATGGTGTCAGCACCAATACCGCCTTTAAGCGTGTCGTCGCCAAAGCTGCCAAGCAAGCTGTCATCGCCAGCGCCGCCATCAATGCTGTCGTTGTCGTCACCACCATTCAGCGTATCGTTGCCAATACCGCCCTCAAGCGTATCAACGCCGAGGCCACCTTCGATAACGTCATCACCACCATCGCCCATAAGGCTGTCAGCGCCTGCTTGGCCAAATAGGCTATCATTGTCTGCGCCACCTGAAATCGTGTCGGCATCATCGCCGCCAAAGACAGTGTCGTCCCCAGCACCAGCATCAACGCTATCCGCACCTTCGTCACCAAAGATGCTATCGTTTCCAGCACCAGACAGGACTGTGTCGTCGCCTGCACCGGCTTCTACGATGTCATCATCAGACCCGTTCTCAGCGTCGCCTGCATCGATGATGTCGCCCTCTGGGTCACCCAGATATGCAGCATCAATCAACTCGCCAACGCCCGTGCCTTCGACGATGAAATCGGCCAAAGGTATACCAATCGCCGCCAAAGCTTCAGGAACGGGGAACGCGCTTGGAAGCACGCCAACCAGCGTCAGCGTTTCACCGCCGGGGAAGGTCAGAATCGTGTCGCCTGTTCCATCGCCATTGGTGTCACTGATATCGACATCACCCGTGTTTACGGGCGCGCCGTTGCCGTCGATCATGTTGCTGACATCGAGCTGATCCAAACCAACCCAAGAACCGTCCCCTGCGAGGAAAGGTGCTGCAAAGCCGGAAACGATATCGTCGCCAGATCCGTTGTCGAGCGTCAGGATATCTGTGCCAGAGCTAAGTTGTATGTTTTCAATCTCGCTGAAGGTCACTGTGCCAGTGCCGTCAGTGACGGTACCTGCTTCGGCGTCAACGCCAGTAAGATCGTAGGTCAACGCACCGCCAACACCGCTCATATCAAGCGTATCGCCAGCCGCATCATCAATCTCGCCACCAACAATGGTGTCACTGCCAAAGTCATCCTCAAGCGCGAAGACATCAGAGCCATCGCCACCAAGCAGCTCATCGTCACCGACTTGACCGTTTAACGTGTCATTGCCTGCGCCGCCAACCAAGCTGTCGTCACCAAATCCACCGACAAGATTGTCAGCGCCAGCTTCGCCGTCAAGCGTGTCGGCACCTGCACCACCTTCAAGCGTGTCGTTACCTATGCCACCTTCGACGCTATCGTTACCTGCATTCGCGATGACGCTATCGTCACCTGCACCTGCACGAATAAAGTCATCATCACCAGTTGCACCGGGCAGTTGCGCATCGTTGTTGTCGACGCGGTCAAAGTTGGGATCGCCGGTGTAGTTGACATCAATCGTGTCATTGCCAGCGGTGCCATCAACATACCCGTCTGGACCCTCAGGAATACCCATTGCAATCAGTTGTGCCGGGCTAGAAACATCCGCCGCGGGCACGCCAACAAGTGTTAGGGTTTCGCCATTCGGGAAAGTCAGAACAGCGTTGCCGCCAACCTCTGTGACTGTGACATTGCCCGTGTGCGTCGCGTTGCTGTCAAAATCGAGCAAACCACTGACATCTAGCTGATCGTTGCCAGAGTATGTCCCGCCACCTGTATCTGTAGGTGCAGAAAAGCCGGAAACTGTGTTCGATCCGCCAAAAGTACCAAGCGTCAGCGTATCAGTGCCCGCACCGAGAATGATGTTCTCAATATCGACATAGGTGCCTGTGTTGGTGCCGTCAGTAAAGCTACCTGCTTCTGGATTGGGATTGGTCAGATCCCATGTTAGATCACTGACAACATTCGACACATCCATCGTGTCGCCAAGTGTTTCAGCATCTTCTTCGCCCTCAATCGTGTAGTCACCAAAGTTGGCATCCACAACAATGCTGTCGTCACCAAAACCACCCCAAAGCGTGTCATCACCGGTGCCACCGATGATCGTATCATCGCCAAAGCTGCCTCGCAGGAAGTCATTACCAGCACCGCCAACGATAGAGTCATCACCAATGTCGCCATTGACCCAGTCATCACCATCACCAAGAAGAATTGTGTCGTTTCCTGTACCACCTTCAACAGTGTCGTTGCCGGAGCCTGCAATGATGCTGTCATCATCTTCATTGCCGTAGAGTTCGTCGTCGCCTTCTTCACCGTAGATGGTATCTTCGCCAATCCCGCCAAAAATCGTGTCGTCATTCGTGAGTGCCGTCTCCTGCAAAGACACTTCATCGAAATTTAGAACGCCGAATTGACCAGAGGACAAAGTGTCATCTTCAAGAAGACTGAGTGAGATCGTTTCAATGTTTGTTGTTGGTGTGAACGTGATCGAGACGATTTCCGTGCCACCGGAATTAATCGTAGTCGTGACAGAGGCAGTGCCCAAAAGAACAGAGCCAGCCGGTGTCGATGAACCATCCACACCCGTAACGCCAGCGGTCGGATTGCCCCAAACCTCGATCTCTACGCTGCCACCTAAGGGATCTGAGGTGGTGGTACCCGAATAGACACCTGCTGCAGCATTAACAGTGAGTGTGTATTCAGTGCCTGCCTGGAGGGGTGCCGCAAGGTCTTGCGAAATACCTTCTTTGTACCCCGTGCTACCGTACACTAAAGAAACAAAGTTGTCGCCATCTGTCGGTGCGGAAGGGGCGGCATAGCCGCCTTCTTCGTTCAAGTCAGAAGTGCCTGTGTTCCAGGAATTCCAGTCTGACAAAAGGTTAACTTGCCCAAACGCAGTCGGTGTCGCGCTTTCGAACGAGCCGTCTGCGATCAATTCGGCCGCGTCAGGTCCCGGTGTGCCGTCACCGCCGTAAATTTCGTCAGCGCCGTCGCCGCCATCAATGCTGTCGTTGCCGGATCCGCCGTAGATGGTGTCTAAGCCGCCTTCACCGAAGATGGAATCTTCGCCCGCGTCACCTTCAACAGAGTCGTTGCCCGCGCCCGCAGTAATGCTGTCATCGTTGTCGCTCTCAAGGCTATCGCCTGCATCAACCATGTCGCCTTGCGGATCGCCGGTATAACCGGCGTCAATGGTGTCATCGCCGCCTGTACCTTCAACGATATAGTTGAGCGGATCGACAAAGGTGAATGAATCCAGATCATAGGTGCCGCCACCTGAAAAATCAGACAAATCGCCGGAATCTGGTGTGTCTGAGATATTGGTAATCTCAAGCGATGTGACGGTGTCACCCTCAATATTGTTCTGGTAATCGCCAACGAAGAATTCACCGTTTTCTAACTGATAACCAATTGCCGTTGTCGTCCCAGTTGAGCCATCGATGAACGTAAGCTCAAGCGTTACAATGACGATTTCATCAATCGGGCTGGACACGCCATCGACCGTCAGGTTTTCGCCCGGATTCATGTGGTTTGCTTCAAAGCGCGCGTCACCATCCAAGTCGAGGTAGTCGAATGTTACAATATTCGCGTTCGCGGCTGCACCAGATAGGGTTGTCCCGATGATTGGGGCGGTGCTGCCCTCATATCCGCTCGACCCTTCGTCGGTATCAAGCTCTGCAAAATTCCCAAAGGAGATAAGCTGGGAAACGTTTGTGTATTGCACTGGTACCGCAGGAATACCCATCGCAACCAGTTGCTCATCACTCGTTACGTCCGCAGGATCAACACCAAACAATGTGATGCTTTCGCCGTTGGGAAAGCTCAGGATTGCGTCGCCTGTACCATCCCCATTTGTATCCGAGACGGTCACATCATCCACATTAACCGGCTCGCCAGTGAGGTCTGTTAAGCCTGTGACATCAACTTGGTCATTGCCGCTGAAGGAACCGCCACCAAGATCAGTTGGGGTCTCAAACCCTTCGATTGAATCGTTGCCAAAACCATCAACCAGAACAAGCGTATCATCGTCACCGTCCGTTGCAGAGAAATCCTGCGTTTGACCCATCGCAATGATGTCGTCGCCGATACCACCTTGGATCGTATCGGCGCCTTCGCCACCATCAAGAATCTGCTGAACCGACGATAACGATGCATCAATCGTGTCAGAGCCTTGACCCCCTAAAAAGTGCTCAATCTCGGTAAATTCTATCGAACCAGATGCGCCGGTGACGTCACCAGACTCATCGCCATCAAAGACAACGTTCAAGCCTTCGACGCTATTGTGGGCATCAATCTTGTCACCGCTATTCGTTACAGCCGTGTCATTCAGCTCGCCGCCGACAATCGTGTCGTCGCCTGTGAGCGTCGTGTAGTCAAATGTTTCAAGCCCTTCACCACCAACAACGGAATCGTTGCCCGCGCTGTCAAAGATGGTGTCGTTGCCATCGCCTGCATCAATCGTGTCGTCACCTAGACCTGCGTCAATGACGTCAGCACCTGCGCCAGCTTGCACGGAATCCGCGTTGGAGCTGTCAGAATGATCCAGATTATCGATCTGATCGCCCTCAGGGTCACCCACATAAGAGGCGTCAATCGTATCGGCACCACTGCCTCCCTCGACAATGAAATTTGGTAGCGCGGGGGGAATGCCGATAGCCACCAAAGCTTCAGGGGTGTTCAAATCAGACGTCGCGACGCCCATAAGCGTTATGCTCTCGCCGCCCGGGAACGAAAGAATGGCATTACCGGAACCATCCGCAGTAACTGTGACGTCGTTTACGTCTACAGGTGTCGTGCCACCATCAGACGTCAGGGCCGACACGTCGAGTTGATCAACCGCTGTTGTGTCACCTGAATCAGATAGATCGAAACCAGTTACAGTGTCATCACCGCCGCCATCCGCGAGCGTAAGTGTGTCACGGCCAGAGCCGAGGGTAATGTTTTCAATCTCTTGAAAACTTGCTGTGCCTGTTCCGTCCGAAACTGTACCCGTTTCAGCGTTGGCATTGCTCAGATCAATCGTCAGATCATCTGTGATAGCGCTCAGGTCAAGTGTGTCGCCAGTGGTTTCGCCTGTTTCACCACCAAAGATAGTGTCATTGCCAAAATCATTTTCCAGCTCGATGCTATCGTCGCCGGCGCCACCATAAATCGTATCGTTGCCGATCCCGCCATCGATGATATCAGCATCGCTTCCTGCGAAAATGGCGTCATTGCCAGAGCCGCCGTCAATCGAGTTGTTGCCGCTGGAAACGTAGATTTCATCCGCACCGGCACCGCCGAGCAATGTGTCGTTGCCATCATCGCCGATAATCGTGTCCGCGCCCGCGCCACCATCAATGCTGTCCGAGCCGCTATCGCCGTCAAGACTGTCGCCGCCGCCTGTGCCAGTGATGACATCATCGCCACCAAAGCCCCAAACTGACGTACCCTCGGTCGTCGCAGCCGCTCCATTGAACGTGTCGGCACCTGCGGTCAGCTCAAAGGCCTCTATACCAGTGAATTCGCCGTCATCACCGTCATCATCCAGGAACGTACCTGCTTCGTTGCCGGTCAAGGTAATTGTCAGGGTGTCATTTGCGCTGGTACCTGTCAGCGTGTCAGCGTCGTTACCGCCTTCGCCACCTGAAATCGTATCGCCACTTGATATTCCTATCGCAATTCGGTCAGCGTCATCTCCGCCGTCAATAACGTTGTTAAAGCCATTGCTTTCAATCGTGTCATCGCCCGCTCCGCCAAGAACAGTATTGTTGCCTGCGCCTGCGCCGATGTTGTCATTTCCGTCACCCGCAATGATACTGTCGTCACCCGAACCTGTGCTGAGCGTATCGTCGCCTAAGCCACCATCAATCGTTACATTTGCGCTTGAGTTGTCGCCGTCGAAATCATCGGCCTGATCGGTGAGAACAAAGCTCTCAATTTGTTCGAAGTTGGCGGTGCCTTCGGTTGATGTCACTGCACCAGTTTCGTTGCCCGAGAGGAAAACGTTAACGCCGTCGTTGGTAACACCAGACGCGTCCAATATATCGATGTCGAGGCCGTCAAGATCCTCTCCGCCGACAATACTGTCACCCAAGTAGCCGTCGTTGAGTAAAATCGTGTCGTTGCCGGTGCCACCAAGGACAGTGTCGTTGCTTAGACCGCCATCCAAAAGGTCATCGTCTGCGCCACCATCAATAACATCGGTACCGGACCCACCAAAGATGGTATCGTCGTCCGCGCCTGTGAGAATGACCAGATCATCGGCGGCTGCTGATGCGTTATAGGAATCATTACCGCCGTCAGAATTGAAAACCTCAATATTTTGGAAGGTTGAGCCATTGTCAGTCGAACCGCTATTGTCTGCGTTGAATACGACTGTCTCGCCGAAAGCGCCAAAAGTGGCGTCTAACAAATCTATGTCCGTGCCACCGTCGAGCACGTCTGAGTCCGACAATTCTAGCGTGTCATTACCAGCGCCGCCTAGAACGGTGTCACTTCCTGGGCCTGGGCGCAGCAAATCGTTTCCATCGCCACCTTCGATAAAGTCGTCACCCGACCCCGCGAGGACCGTATCGCTGCCAGTTCCTGCATCAATCGTGTCATCACCGTTACCCGCCGCGATCTCGTCATTGCCGGCACCCGCGCGAATGCTGTCCGCGTCTGATCCGTCGCTGTGATCTAGGTTGTCGATGCGATCCCCTTGGGGGTCACCGACATATGTCGCATCAATTGTGTCGTCGCCAAAAGTGCCTTCAACAATGAAGTCACTGGCAACGTCCGCTTCTGTATTGATTGTGACGAATCCAATATCAGAGCTACCTGCACCGTCCACAACGCGATACGTGAAGGCTTCGCTGCCAATATCACCATCGTTTTCGATGGTGAGCGTGCCATCGGCGTTTAATGTAATCGTTTCGCCTGTTGGCAAAACAACATTCCCACCGGATGCGATGGGATTACCGTTGATCTCTGTGATCGTTAAACCAGCGCCGTTGGTATCAATATCATTATCGAGCACATCGACAGTGACAGCCGTGTTCGGCTCCATTGCGACAGTGTCTTCAAACGCGAGCGCAATTGTTTGAACAGAATTTGCTGCAATTAAAACGTTGGAATCCAGCGCACCATCGCCGCCATCACCCAAAGCGATTTTAATGGTGTTGGTTCCTGCAGGATTAACGGGTGCTTTGATAGATAGAACAACTGTACTGCCATCCATCTCAGAATTATAAGTGTCCGCGGTCTCCGGGTTGTCCATGTAAAGGTTGGATGATGACGTGTTGTTGATCGTATCGATCGACACCAAGTCATTAGTGGCAGGTGTGAAGGGTGCGTAGGTTCCGTTGATCCAAACACCAAAAGCATCGTTTACACCGCTGTTCACATACTCGAGATATTCTTCCGAGGAAAAGGTGAACTGCATCGTGATGAAGTTACCAGTTGTGGTAAAGTCCGCCTCTAATACGACAGCATCAAACGTGGTTTGGCCACTAACGATATCGAGATCGGTGTCGCCGGCACCAGTATGATTTGTAGATGTTCCAGCGCTGATATTTGTATCTGTTGAAATGCCGTCACCGGCATTCGTAAACGCAGCGACGTCACCTGTTGATAGAATTACGCCTGTATCCGCAACTGAGAGATCTCCAAGCGTCGCGTCGCCGCCAGAAAATGTTCCCGATTGCGTACCTACACCTGAAATCGCTGCAGTTCCGGTAACGATGGTGACACCGTTTCCGAAAATGGTCTGCATGAGCGTATCGGCGGAGGCCGTGTTATCAATCGTCAGTGCTGATGCGATAGGCATAGATCGTATTCCTTGGTCGTTGGAATGCGCCTTGCCGTAGTGACCCTGCTCGTGTGTCTATGCCGTTGCAGCTGTTTTCAGGCATTCTGAAGACAGCGACACGTCCAACACTCAGCAACAGGTCTTACACAACAAAGACACATCCCACATCTCAAACATGAGATGCGTTCAAGGATGGGTATCCATCAGCACTGTGTGCAAACTGTGGTAGATCAAGGTCGAATTAGGGAATTGTTCACCGAATTGGTCACAATGCCGCCCAAATGTGGCACGCGGCATGGAACGCGTTTTTATGCTGAATGAGGTTGGTTATGTGTGCCGGCAAAACAAAGAAGTCATTGCGCAATCGTATCAGCGATGCGCTTTTCTTCCAGCGCGCGGTGCGACAGAAGAAAAGCGTCAGAGGTTTTTAAATGCTAGTACAGCAATAGTGATGGCTTTCATCACGCGCTGTAAAAGCATCAAGGGTGTTAGCCTTGCAGCGCGTCCCACATTTCCAGATCGCGTTTGTCTGTCCAGATGCGAGGATGCAAAATGCCACGTGCTTCGTCATAAGCGCGCGCAACGTTGAACGGCAGGCAATGCTCATAAATTGCGTAATCCTTGAACTTTGGATCACACTCGGCACGCACTGCGTCCCACGCTTCTTTCAGCGAACCACCACGCGCCGCAACACGTGCGGCAGGCGCATAGGTGCTATCAACGAAGTCCCGCGTGCTTTCAATCGCGCTTGCAACGGCGTCTTTGCCCACAAGTGCGCCGCCCCGACCCGGCGCAATCGCGTCCACGTCATAGGCGATGATATTGTCTAGCGTTTGACCCCAATCGCCAAAGTAGCCGTCACCGCAATAGCAGGCAGAGTGGTCTTCAACGACATCACCTGTGAACATCACGTTCTCATCCGGAACATGGATCACAGCATCCCCCGCAGTATGCGCGCGGCCAATCTGTTTGATGTCAACGCGGCGCTTGCCGAGGTAAACAGTCATGCTGTCGCTGAATGTTGTCGTTGGGTAGGTCAGGCCCGGAATGCTTTCATGTCCTTCAAAGAGACGTGGGAAGCGCTGGAATTCGCTGTCCCAATCTTCCTGACCACGCTCTTCCACCATACCGCGCGCGATGTCGGACATGATGATTTGATCAGCGCCATAGGCAGACGCACCCAGCACGCGCACAGCATGGTAATGCGTGAGTACAAGATGGCTGATCGGCTTGTCTGTGACAGAACGGACTTTCTCGATGACCTTTTCTGCCAGACGGGGAGTCGCCTGCGCCTCAACGATCATCACAGACTCATCGCCGATGATAACGCCAGAGTTTGGATCGCCTTCTGCTGTAAACGCCCAAAGATCTTTGCCCACCTCGTCGAAAGTGATTTTCTTTTCGGTCATGTCGCCTTGCGATGCGAATGCTTTTGCCATGTTGTTCGTCCTTTACGCGGGAAATTTTGTGGAAGGTCTGATCGTGCCCATGCAGGAACCAAAACCAATGCGGTAGCCATCACCAAGGGCGGCACCATGAAGGCCAAGTGTGTCACCATCTTCAATAAATGTGCGTGTCTCATTGCCCAAAGCAATAGGGTTTTTGCCACCCCAAGACATTTCCAAAAGCGATCCGTAACTGTCAGGCGTTGGGCCGGAAATAGTGCCGGAGCCAAGCAAATCGCCCGGCGTCATCGCGCAGCCGGATGTACTGTGATGTGCCAGTTGTTGCGCAGCAGAATAATACATCTGTGTGTAGTTGGTATTACAGATCGTGTGCACATCATCGCTGCCAGCGGCTTGCATCGTGACGCTGAGCGCAATGTCAAAGAGGCCTGGTTTATCTTCTGCGAGATAAGGGAGGAGCTCTTTTTCGCGCTCAGGCGTGCTTGTACGAAACGGCTCCAGCGCGGCTTGCGTGACGATCCAGGGGCTGATCGAAGTCGCGAATGCTTTGGCTTGGAAAGGGCCAAGCGGTTGGTATTCCCAAGCCTGAATGTCGCGCGCAGACCAATCGTTTAGCAGCACATAGCCAAATATCATCTCTCCCGCTTCGGCCACACTCACAGGGTGGCCCATATGCGAGCCCGATCCGACGATCGCGCCCATCTCGAGCTCAATATCAAGCCGCTTGCAGGGTCCAAAACTTGGCATATCGGCGTCGGGTGCTTTGGTCTGGCCATTGGGTCGGATAATATCTGTGCCACTTACAACGACGGTGCTGGAGCGGCCATTGTAACCAATCGGGATGTGCAGCCAATTCGGTGGAAGCGCGTTTTCAGCGCCGCGAAACATTGTGCCCACATTTACGGCGTGTTGCTTGCCCGCGTAGAAGTCAGTGTATTCTGCGACAAGGAAAGGCATATGCATTTGCGCGTCTGCTTGTGCAACAAGGCAGCTTTCAGCGACGCCTTTGTCGTCAAAGCCCTCAGACAGAATATCGGTCAAACGACGGCGCAAAGTCGCCCAAACCTGAGAACCTGCCTCCATGACTTCGTTCCAGAACGGTACATCAAAAAGCGGCTCGTCCGTGATGTCGAGCAAACCTGCTTCTTCGGCGGCGGAGCAATCGAATATCATGTCGCCAATGGCGACGCCGCAACGTGGTTCGAGCGTGTCGGTGGAAAATACGCCGTAAGGCAGATTGTTGAGCGGGAAATCAGTTTCTGCAGAATTTGCAGACGTCACCCATGAAGTTTGCAGCGTCATATTTAATCCTTTTGGCGGTGGTGCGTGCGATAGCACGGCACTCTACGGGAGCGAATGAATGTAGGGCGCCGTGCTAGTGCACGCGCCCATCGAGCGTTGATCTACTTCTTACCGGGGGTGCCGTCGAACTTCTTTTCGATGTCGTCCCAGCAGTCGATGTAGTCATCTTGAAGGGGTGCTTCATGAGCGGCGAAGCTTGTCAGATGTTGCGGGAAGCGGGTCTCGAACATGAAGGACATGGTATTGTCCAGCTTTTGCGGTTGCAGCTCCGCGTTGGACGCACCCTCAAAGGCATTTTTATCAGGTCCATGCGGGAGCATCATGTTGTGAAGGCTCATACCGCCGGGAATAAACCCTTTTGGTTTCGCATCATATTGACCGTAAATATTGCCCATCAACTCGGACATAATGTTCTTATGGTACCAAGGTGGGCGAAACGTGTCTTCGGCCACCATCCAACGCTCACGAAAGAGCACAAAGTCGATGTTTGCAGTGCCTTCCACGCCAGAAGGCGCGGTGAGAACAGTGAAAATCGATGGATCAGGGTGATCGAACAGGATGGAACCAACAGGACAATAGGTTGTTAGATCGTATTTGCAGGGCGCATAATTACCGTGCCACGCGACGACATCCAATGGCGAATGCCCGATCTTAGTTTCGTGAAACTGACCGCACCATTTTATCGTAACAGTGGATGGTGTTTCGCGATCCTCAAACGCCGCAACGGGTGTTTTAAAATCACGACGGTTCGCCATGCAATTCGCGCCAATCGGCCCGCGGCCGGGCAGATCGAATTTCTGGCCATAATTTTCGCAAACAAAGCCGCGGGCAGGGCCGCTGAGAACTTCTACACGGTAGAGCAATCCGCGGGGAATAATTGCAATTTCTTGCGGCGCAACATCTATCACGCCCAATTCGGTGACAAAGCGCAAATGCCCTTCTTGCGGGACAACCAACAGCTCGGAGTCAGCGGAGTAGAAATAGCTGTCTACCATGCTCTGCGTCACCAAATAGATGTGGCTTGCCATGCCGACCTGCGTGTTCACATCACCCGCAGTTGTCATCGTACGCATACCTGTGAGCCACGTAAGATCTGCATCTGTATGTGGGACTGGGTCCCAGCGGTACTGACCCAGACTTACCACATCGGGATCTACATGCGGTGCAGATTTCCAATAGGGCAGGTCAATCTTAGCGTAGCGGTGGGAATGTTTCACAGAAGGGCGGATGCGATAACACCATGTACGTTCGTTCTGATGGCTGGGGGCTGTGAATGCGGTGCCGCTCAGTTGCTCGCCATACAGACCGTAATTTACCTTTTGCGGGCTGTTCATGCCTTGTGGCAATGCACCTGGCAGCGCTTCTGTTTCAAAGTCATTCCCAAAGCCTGGCATGTAGCCGGGGTGCGTGCCCATCGGGGTTGCAGCTTGGGTGAGCGGGGTCGGACTGACGTGGCGATTCATCTGTGGCTCCTGTGTTCAGGTTGCCCTGTAGATATTAGTTGGTTTTGTAACTAACAACATCCAAAACGCGTTTGTTTGGAATTCAAATGATGAAAACGAGCCTTAAAAGTCGATGGTGACGCCCGGTAGGTTCAGCGCTTTCATCAGATCACGCAGTTCCTGACGCGCGGCGACATTAGAGATGTTCATCTGTTTCACGCCAACCTCTTTGAGATCAAGCAACGTCAAACCGCGTGGAAACAGTTCGCGGAAAATAACACGCTCATTGAAACCCGGCGCAACGCGAAACCCAATGCGTTTCGCCAGTTGCTCAATCGCGGCTTCCATCTTTTGCTTGTTCACCATGTTCTGCGCACCCATGCGATTGCGAAGCACGATCCAATCAATCGGCGGCAGTTTCGCTTGCGCGCGCAATTGGCGGGCGTTCCAAACCATTTCGGAATAGACCGAAGGCCCTTCGATCTTAACGCCATCTGTATCTGTATGCGCGAGCAGGTCGAAATCCACAAAGCTGTCATTAAGCGGTGTCACCAATGTATCTGCAAGTGAATGCGCCACTTGGCTCAAGCGGGTATGCGAGCCAGGGCAATCGATCACAATGAAATCGCAATCAGGCTCCAGCGTGGCGACAGCTGCAGAAAGACGGTGATCGTAGACGTTCTCACCAGGGCGTAGGTTGGCTTGGTCGATCTCTGGTAACTCACGGTAATCAGGGCAGGGCAGTTCAACGCCTTGTTTCTTCAAGAACGCTTTGCGATTGGCGACATAACGCCCGAACGTTTTCTGACGTAGGTCCAAATCCAATACGCCAACCTTATGGCCCATGCGAGAAAGAGCTGTGGCCACATGCATTGAGACAGTGGATTTACCCGCACCGCCCTTTTCGTTTCCGACAACAATAATATGCGCCATCTTTAGGATTCCCCACTTCGGTATTGATCTCGAATTAGAGCATGCGTCTCTTAAGGGGAAGAGGGCGTGCGCGGCTATTTGGAAACAGACGCATTGCAGTCACTTAATGCTGCGATGCGTGCGACATTGGCGCGCGAACAATTTGCTCAAAGAAACCATCCGTGCGCTGCCCTGCCACTGTAAGGTGCGTCATATGAAATGGTCGGGGTAAAAGGGGCGTGAAGATATCTGTAACTTCATCGCGGACGAGCTGTGCGCGTGTATCGTTTAAAGGTGCCGTTAGGGTCGCATGAAACTGAAATTGCTCCATCACATGAGGGTATCCCCAGCGCTCTACATTCGCGAGTTGAGCAGCGTTCAAACGTCCATTAAGCCGTCTTGTGCGCTCTTGTTCTGTCAGCGGCGCACGAAAGGCATCTAGCTCACGTACGACCGTGCCCGCTAATGCCATAAGGGCTGTCGTGTCCCCTTCAGCTGTTAGTGCAAGGAAGCGACCAATGCTTTGGATTTGTAGCCCTTCAAGCGTGATCGGCGTTAATTTTGTGCACAAGCGAAAAAACGCATCTCGCAGTTCAGCCTCGCTCCGGTCTTGTGCCAATTGAAACGGCGCTTTTAGCGTTGCGTGAAACCCGTATTTGCGAGGTCTTTTGGTTTCTTCTCTGGCATCCCTAATCGCCGTAGCGCGAACGATATCCCAGCCCAGCCAATCCGCTCCAGCCGCACCAAGCGCGCCATCAAAGGTGTAGTAAACCGCATAGCGCTCAAACATCACGTTTCTTTCGTGTTGCGAGATAAACACCAAGCGAAGCAACAGCGAGGCCGAGCCACGCGAGCGGTGGCATTACTTCACCCAGCAAAACCCACGCGACCATCGCGGCCAGTGGCGGAACCAAAAAGAACAATGCTGAGTCGCGGCTGACATCCCCTGCACGGATCATCGCAAGCAACAGGCCAACAGCAATCACCGAATTGCCAATCACCAGATAGGCGAGCGCAGCGATGAACGGGCTAGTCCATTCCACTTCAAAGCTGTCTTGCAACGCAAGTGCAGGCAGAATGCCAATAAAACCTGCCGTGTATCCGATCAGGTTTGAGGTGACAGGATGATGATTCAAACCAAACCGTTTCTCCCAAAGTGAACCGCTGGTGATACCCAACAGTGCAAGTGTGGAAAAGGTGAGGCCCAAAAGCGTGGGTGGTTCGATTTCTGTACGCGCGTTGATCACGAGAAGTGTGCCGCATAAACCTAGGGCAAGACCGATCCAGGTGCGTCGTGATACAATCTCGCTTGTCCAAAGGGGGGCAACCAGCGCAACCAGAATAGGTTGAAATGACATGAAAAGTGCAAGCGTTCCAGCTCCGACGCCTGAATTAAAGGCGTAGTAGTTCATGCCAAAGTAAACCGCTTGAAGCAGAAAACCGACAAAGGCCAGATGCCCCCATTCAGCGCGTGTTTGGGGCAAGGGGGGTCTTATGATCAAATACAAAATAATCATAATGACGATGACGCAGCCAAACCGCAGCGCGAGCAAGGTCATGGGGTCGGTGTAGAGTAAGCTGATCTTGGCAACAGAGTAGCCCACGGACCAAAGCCCGAGGAAAATGAACGGCGCAAGAATGAGCCAAAGGGGACGTTGGGGCATAGCAGTGTTACTCAAGATAAGCCAGGTTATGTAGCTGTTCCAGTCCTGCGCTGATAGTGCCGATATGTCCAGTATTTGCGAAGGAATACCGCTACACTTGCGGAGCGATGGCTTGGACCTTGCCTTTTTAGCTTTACCTACACAGTCACGCATCTGTGTTGGTCTTTGGGCCGTCTTTATCATGCATCGCGTGGGGTTGAGTAGAAAGGCGCTCTATCCAGTGCTATCTTTCGTTTTGACCGTGAACATCGAAAGGCGCAAAAATGACCTTGATACATCCAAATCGTAGAACTCTATTGACCGCCACTGGGGCGGCACTGGTGACTGGTGTTTCGGGCTTTCGCGTTCCCGCTCAGGCAAAGACGCTTGCGCCAAGCAAAACGATGCGCGGCGGTTCGAACAATTATCGCCCGGATGCACCTATCGTCGATAAGATTGGTGGCGGTGGTTTCTGGATGAGCGGCACCGTGCGCCGCGCCGGTGACGGTGCTCCGCTTGCGGGTCAGCGCATTCAGATTTGGGCGCATACGACAGAAGGCCATGAACGCGATCAACGCTCTCACGGCGCGACGTTGAGCGACGAAAATGGGGTGTTTCGGTTAGAAATGCCACAAATCGTTCCTGCGTTTGGGCAAGCGCATGGGCACTTGGCCTACGATAGCGCAGATTTCAAAACTGTGTTTTTGCGCCCTGTAATGGAGCGCTCGAGCGACACCAGCCTAGAAGCGCATTTCGTGCTTGAGCCTGCTTAGGTTTTGCACGCCAATCGTACCAGATCGCTTTTAGTTTGGAGCGCGCTGATTATCGCGCTTGTGCTGCCAGTCGTACTCGCGATGAACAGTCCGCTTTTGGCTTGGCGGGATCCAATCTACATCTTAGCGGGAATTTCTGGCGTGCTCGGCCTATGTGTTTTACTGCTTCAACCCCTCCTGGCGAGCGCAGCGCTGCCACATGTTACTGTGCGAACAGGACGACGCCTGCATCGTTGGCTGGGTGCCGCGCTTACGATCTTTGTTGTCCTTCATGTTGCTGCTCTTTGGATTACCAGCCCACCGGACGTTGTGGACGCTTTGCTTTTGCGGTCACCGACGCCCTTTTCACTTTGGGGTGTCATCGCTATGTGGGCGCTGTTGGGGACAGCTGTGCTGGCTTTGGCGCGTCGCAGGTTTCGTTTTTCACTACGCCAATGGCAGATGGCGCATAGCGCTTTCGTGGTTGTAATCGTGGCAGGCAGCATTTTGCATGCACTGTTAATTGATGGAACTATGGAAAGCGCTTCCAAAGCTTTGCTTTGTATTCTGGTATTGGTTACGACGGCGTTTGGCCTGCGTCGAACTTTTAGAAGTCGGTAATAAAGCACGATTTGAGCTTATTTTCTCCAAAGCTTTAGGTGGTCAAAGTTTGTTCGTTGTAATCTAAATAACAGGCACCTTATGAAAACGCCTTTGATATTGTTTCTTTTTTCCCTGATCCTCTGCGCTGCTGGGCTAATCTTGAGGGCATGGTCAGATCTACTTCTTCTTGGAGTTCCCTGCGCGTTTGCGAGCCTTTGGTTGCTTTGGCGAAAATGGCGAAAGGCAAAATGGATCATCGTCGACGGGTCGAATGTTATGTATTGGCGCGATCAAACGCCTCGAATAGAACCGCTTCGTGACGTGATCCGAGAATTGCAGGCGAAAAAATATATTGTTGGCGTAATGTTCGATGCCAACGCGGGCTATTTACTCCGCAATGAATATCTACATCACCGGGCTATGAGCAAACTCGTGAAGCTTCCGGCTGCGCAGGTGATGGTTGTTCCCAAAGGAAAACCAGCTGATCCATTTATTCTTAAGGCCGCGCGTGACTACGGCGCGCGCATCGTGAGCAATGACAAGTTCCGCGATTGGGTTGACGATTTTCCAGAAGTCGCCAATGGAGGCAATCTTGTCAAAGGGTGCTATCGCACCGGTGTGTTAGAACTGGAATTGACCTAAACGAAAAACGCCGCTCCCCAAAGGAACGGCGTTTCTGCGATCTCGAAGTAAGTAGCTAAGCTTAGAAGCCAAGACCTTCGTATTTCTTCTTAAACTTGGAAACACGTCCGCCAGCATCCATCAAGCGTGTGCCGCCACCAGTCCATGCAGGGTGCGCAGACGGGTCGATGTCGAGCGCGAGCTGGTCGCCCTCTTTGCCATATGTGGATTTCATCTGGTGGATCGTACCATCGGTCATCTTCACATTGATGATGTGGTAGTCTGGGTGAATATCGTTTTTCATGTGCGCTCTCCTTAGCCCTTGAGTGGCTTGTAAGTTGTATCTTCAGCGATACGTGCGGACTTACCGCGACGTGAGCGCAGATAGTACAGCTTGGCGCGACGAACGCGGCCACGGCGCACAACTGTGATGCTGTCGACGTTTGTGGAATGCAGTGGGAACACACGTTCCACGCCTTCACCAAAGGAAATCTTGCGAACTGTGAAAGAACCGGCGATGCCTTTGCCGTTCTTGCGCGCGATGCACACGCCTTCATAGTTCTGAACGCGAGAGCGCGTGCCCTCGGTTACTTTATAGCCAACACGAATTGTGTCTCCGGCTTTGAAATCAGGAATATCATTCCCAAGTGCGGCGACCTGTTCGGCCTCCAATTGTGCGATAAGATCCATGTCTCATCTCCTATGTATGCTCACGGTTTTCCCGCGAAGTGATTGCGTCCTATGAGAGCTCTTGGTCTTCATCCGGGTCCCTGTTGTGCGCTGCACACCAAGCCCGCCAGAGGTCAGGTCGTCTTTCTTTTGTGAGCCTTTCGGCCATTGCCTGCCGCCAGTCAGATATCTTCGCGTGATGGCCGGACTGAAGTATTTCCGGTATCGCACGATCCTTCCAGACCGCAGGTTTCGTATACTGAGGATGCTCTAGGAGACCATGCGAGAACGATTCGTCCTGCGTGGAATCATAGTTCCCAAGCACACGCGGTATAAGCCGCACTGTCGCATCAATCAAGGCCTGCGCTGCAATCTCGCCGCCTGTGAGGATAAAGTCACCAAGAGAGACTTCTTCGATGTCGTATTCTTCGATCACACGCTCGTCGACACCCTCAAAACGCCCGCAAAGCAAGGTGATCCCGTCACAAGCCGCAAAGCGTTGCGCCATCTTTTGATCCAGGCGCTTACCACGCGGGGACAGATAGACGCGCGGCCAGTTTCCACGCTCTGATTCTGCGGCGGTATCAAGGGCTTTTCCCAGCACATCCGCACGCAAAACCATGCCTGCGCCGCCGCCTGCTGGTGTGTCATCTACATTGCGATGTTTGGTTTCCCCAAAAGGGCGTAAATCAATCGTCTCCATCTGCCACAGTCCCTCTTGAAGAGCTTTGCCTGTCAGAGATGCCCCAAGAACGCCGGGAAACGCATCAGGAAACAATGTGATAATTTGCGCGCGCCATACGCCGGCAAGTTCGGGCGTTGGTGTCATCAATTCGCGTGGTTTGAAAGTCGGGCGGATCGCCTTGCGACCATGAGAGCGGGGTTTATCGGTCATTTTAAACTACCTTTAACCCAAGCTGGCCGAGCAAATCTGCGGCTTGGCTTTTGGAAATGATCGCCCCTTTGAAACGGCGTGCATCGCTCATCTGCAATCCGCCAAGGTCGCTGGATCGTAGATCCGCACCCTTGAAATTGGCATCCGTGACGATGCTTTCACGCAAGGAACACTCCTCCAGATAAGCATTTTCGAACGTCGCGTTTGACAGGTCCGCTTGATCAAAATTCACCGAGTTGAGTGTGGCGTCTTTCATCTCAAACCCGCGCAATTGCGCGAGGCCTAGGTTGCACTCTGATAGAGCCACATCTGCGATTGCAATGTCTGTCATATTCGCGCCGATCATTTTGCAGCCACTGAAACTCACGTCTGCCAGTTTGCCAAATGTAAAACCAGCGTTGCTCAAATCACAGTTTTTGAATTGGACTTGCGATAAACGCGCAGAGCGAAAGGTCGCTGCCGCCGCGCGGCATTCGATGAAGTCAGTCTCATCGATAATGCAATTGTCGAAGCGTGCATTGCCCAGATCACACTTTTTGAACGTCCACTCAGTGAGTTCCAATTCTTGGAAGTTAACGTTCTCAAGCTGGCAAGATTGAAAATGCACGGGCTGCCCAACTGAGGCAAATTTTGCGAGCTCTTTGAACGTTACTGCGCGATCTGTGATGAAGTGCTCATTGCTCATCTAGTCAAACAATCCATATGGCGGATCTGCGATGATACGTCCTGCTTTAAGATCAATAGTCGGCACAGCGTCTCGCGTGAAGGGCAACAGCACAGCAGTTTTCAGATTGGGACCATGGACCTCTAAAAGATCACCGGCACCGTGGTTCTGCACATTCTTCACATGCCCCAAGACAACGCCACCTGTATCGAGCACTTCCAGCCCCTCAAGGTCGGTATGGTAATATTCATCATCGGGGAGCGCGGGCAGTTGGGCGCGCCGCGCAAACAGCTTTTCACCGCTCAAGGCATCTGCATCTTCTTTGGTTACGACGCCAGAGAGCCGCGCCGAATAGCCGTTTTTCACAGGGCCGAGCAAAGTCAGTGTAAAACTGCGCCCGTTCTCAGTGACCAAAGGATTGTAGTCGGCAATATCAGAGGGTTCAGCACAAAAACTTTTAAGTCGCACATCGCCTTTGACGCCAAAAGCACCACCGATGGAGCCAACGCAAATCAGATCATCACTCATTCAGATACTCCCCGGCAGATACCGCTTTTCATCGAGCCACCCGCATCCACACATTTGTCCAATGCTGCGTTGCGTTCTGAAAGCACGCCAAAGACGAAAGCAGCGCCGAACATAATGGGTAGGCGGATGAGGCGAAACATATCAACAAACCTGTCTTAGAAAAGCAAAAGACGGCGCAAATGGTGCGCCGCCCTTTTTCACAAGCGTAAAGAGCGGTTTACTCTTCCGCAGCTGCTTCTTCAGCAGGAGCCGCCGCAGCTTCTGCCGCTTCAGCTGCTTTGCTTGCTTTCTCTTCAGCGCGCGCAACAGCTTTCTTGCCAGGCGTACCCTTCTTAGGGTTTGCACGGTCTTTCTTCGGCAGCAGGTCAGCCGCTTCAAGCATACGAGACACACGGTCTGTTGTCTGTGCGCCTTCACCGAGCCAGTATTGGATGCGCTCAACATTCATTTTTACGCGCTCTTCGCTGTCTTTTGGAAGCAGTGGGTTATATGTGCCGAGCTTTTCGATGTAGCGACCGTCGCGTGGCATGCGGGAATCCGCTGCAACGATGCGATAGAAAGGGCGCTTTTTGGAACCGCCGCGGGCGAGACGAATTTTCATAGCCATGGTGTAGTACTCCTAAGTTTTCTTTTGTCTGTTTGTTAGAGGGGGGTGCGTGACTTCACGCACCTTACGTTTGGTGTTGTTTATGGTGGTGGATCACTTCCTCAATGATGAAATTGAGGAATTTCTTGGCAAATTCAGGGTCAAGATCGGCCCTGTTTGCAAGGTCTTCGAGCCGCGCAATCTGCGTGGCTTCGCGGGTGGGATCGCTCGCAGGCAGTTCATGTTCTGCCTTTAGCTTGCCCACGGCTTGGGTGTGTTTGAACCGCTCGCCGAGTGTGTAGACGAGGATCGCATCAAGGCGATCGATACTCGCGCGATGCTCTTTAAGCACCTCTGCGGCTTTGCTCACTGCGTCGCTCATGCGGTGTCTCCTTGTTTTGGGTGGCGGTAGATGTCAGCGACTTCGCCGAGCAATTTTCCTGTGCTTCCGTATGAAGCACCAAGGCGTGTTGCAAGCGCGATAGAGCGTGTGTTCGTCGGGTCGATATAGCTGACAACGCTGTCCAGATCGAAGTGTTTTGCGCCATACGCGCGCGCAGCGCTTGCGGCTTCAAAGGCATAGCCTTTGCCCTCATAGCCATCATGTACGTTCCAGCCGAGTTCTGGTTCATCCCAGCCCTCGCGAAATATGAAACCGCAGGCACCGATCATGCGATCATCGCCTTTATGGTGGATGTGCCACATGCCGAAACCACGCAGTGCCCAGTGACCAATGCCGCTTGAAATAATCCGCCAGCAACTCGCGCGATCTTGTGGGCCGCCAATCAGATGCGAACGCTCTGATTGATTGAACACTTCCAACGCATCCAGATCACTTTCCAGCGGCGCGCGCAGGATCAAGCGGTCTGTCTCGATGGTGGGAATTTCGAAATTGAATGAGGTCATTGCGCAACCTCATTGGTATGAATGTAGGCCAGCATCGTGTCGTCATGCACCGTGCGTTTGGCACCAAGGCGTTCGGCCAAAACGATCGAGCGCGCGTTGTCTTTGTGAATGTAGCTCGCCAATTCGTTGAGCTTGAGCGTATCAAATGCAAACGCGCGTGCCATTTGCGCTGCTTCATGCGCGATTCCCAGACCTTCGTTGGCCTCAGATACGAGGTAGCCCAATTCGATCTGTTCATCACCCGGCTCAAGACCCAAGATCACAAAACCCAAGAGCTCTTCGCTGTCCACATCCACAATCGACCAACCGCCGTGCCCATGCAGCATCCAGCCAGAAGCGAGTTGGACAAAGTCCCACCACGCATCCTCACGGCTGAGCGGCCCACCCATATACTGACCGCGCTCGCTGCACATAACCTCTGCATAAAGCGGGAAGTCTTCAACACTCGGCGCGCGCAACAATAGCGCATCAGACACGAGCGTCGGGATCTGCGCCGCGACGTTCGCAGCAACGGCTGACGGGATACCCGTGGGGGCCTGTTCATGTCGCAGGGTCATTTCAACGCCTCCGGTGCCGGATGGCGATAGAGGTGGTCGAGACCCATTTGCACGTTGTCATATTCACGCTCGAACGTTGCACCCAAGCGTTTGGCCAAAGCGATAGAGCGTGTGTTGGACGGCACGATATTCGAGGTCATCGTTGCAAAACCAAGATCGGAATAGGCCCAAGTACGCGCTGCAAGTGCCGCTTCGTAAGCGATGCCTTTGCCCTCGTACCCTTCAAATACGACCCAACCGAGTTCTGGTTCAGGCCAGCCCTCTGGGTTCCAAATGCCTGTGATGCCAGCTGGGTTGCCAGTCGCTTTGTCCTCGATGGTCAGGTAGCCGTAGCCATGGATATGCCAGTGGCCGATGTTCAAAGCGTACCAACGCCATGCATCGTCGCGTTTTGTGTAACCGCCGAACCCTTCGGAGCGGACCTCATCCATGAGAAAACCGATGAGTGGCTCCGCGTCACGCAATTCTGGGCCGCGCAGGATCAAACGATCCGTTTCAAAACGGGGGGCGTGTGCGACTAGGGTCATGCGGCCCTCCGGTGACGGTAAACTGCCGTCTCGTCAGGGGTTTCGCCATCAGGCAGGGTTGCCTGCGCGTCATGAGAGGCACCAAGACGTTCCGCCAAGGCAATCGAGCGTGCATTCTTTGGATCAATGTAGCTCACAAAGGTCTCCAGCGAGAGCGCATCAAACGCCCAAGCACGCGCAGCTTGTGCTGCTTCAAATGCGATCCCTTTGCCCTCGAATTCAGGCATGATCAGATAGCCCAACTCAATCTCAGGAAAATGGCTTGGCTTGTTGATGCCAACTTGGCCCACAAACGCGCCATCATGCGTTTCGATGCCCCAACTGCCAAAGCCCTGCAAGGACCAGCTGCCGACTTCGCCAGCCACCCAATACCACAGCTTTTGGCGATCAATCGGCCCGCCCATATAGATCGAACGCTCAGACGCAAACAGCGCTTCCAGAGGGGCGAAATCGCTCATCTGGTGGTGCCGTAGCGTGAGCCGCTCGGTGCGTATGGTCGGCGCGCGATCCAAAGTTACTTCTTCTTCCCGAAGCCAGACAAGCCAGGGGGCAGGCCCATGCCGCCACCTAGGCCACCAAGACCGCCGGGCAGCTTGCCGCCCATAGCCTTTGCCGCCGCTTCCATCGCTTTCGGGTCCATCTTGGAAGGGTCCATGCCAGCGGGCATTCCTGCGCCACCGCCTTTACCGAGCATGCCTTTCATCGCCTGTTTCAGCATCCCGCCTTTGCCCATCTTCTTCATCATGTCGCCCATCTGGCGCTGCATTTTGAGAAGTTTGTTCAGCTCGGAAACTTCCATGCCCGCACCTTTGGCGATGCGCTTTTTGCGGGACGCCTGCAACAATTGCGGGTTCGCGCGCTCGCGCTTGGTCATTGATTGGATCAAAGCAATTTGCTGCTTGAGGATGCGATCATCAATGCCCGCGCCCTCCATCTGCTTCGCCATCTTGCCCATGCCCGGCATCATGCCCATGATACCTTCCATGCCGCCCATCTTTTGCATTTGCTCAAGCTGGTTTTTCAGGTCGTTCATGTTGAACTGACCCTTCTGAAAGCGCTTCATCATGCGCTCGGCTTGCTCGGCCTCGATAGTTTCTTGCGCCTTCTCGACCAGCGCAACAATGTCGCCCATGCCAAGGATACGGCCCGCAACACGCTCAGGCTCGAACGTCTCAAGTGCGTCCATCTTTTCGCCCAAACCGACAAACTTGATTGGCTTGCCAGTGACCGCGCGCATCGACAGTGCCGCACCGCCACGACCGTCACCGTCCATACGAGTGAGGACCACGCCGGAGATACCGATCTTGCCGTCGAACTCTTCTGCGACCTCAACAGCCACCTGACCTGTGAGGCCGTCAACAACCAGCAATGTCTCGCGCGGGTTGACCGCGTCGCGCACATCTTCGACCTCTTTCATCAAGGTCTCGTCGATCTGCAAACGACCCGCTGTGTCGAGCATGTAGACGTCGTAGCCACCAAGGGTTGCCTGTTGCTTGGCACGTTTGGCAATCTGCACGGCAGACTCACCAGCCACGATTGGCAAAGTATCCACACCAATCTGCGTGCCCAAAATCGCAAGCTGCTGCTGCGCCGCTGGGCGGTAAATATCGAGCGAGGCCATCAACACGCGCTTGCCGTTCTTCTCCGTCAAACGTTTGGCGAGCTTACCTGTCGTCGTTGTCTTACCACCACCTTGCAAACCGACCATCAGGATTGGGGCAGGGGCGTTGTCGATCTTTAGTTCACCCGGCTCACCCTCGCCGCGCAGAACGTGCTGAAGTTCGTCGTGAACGATCTTAACAACTTGCTGACCGGGGGTGATGGATTTGGTGACGGCTTGGCCTGTAGCCTTTTCCTGAACCGCTTTGACGAAATCGCGTGCAACTGGCAGAGAGACGTCTGCCTCAAGCAAAGCGACGCGAACTTCGCGCAGGGCTGTTTTGACGTCATCCTCGGACAATGCGCCTTGCTTGGTCAGGCGATCAAAAACACCTGATAGACGGTCGGATAGATTTTCAAACATGCCTATTGGCCCTTCAGTCTGCTGCAAGTTGATCCCAATGTAGGTAGGATCGGCGAATGTTCCAAACGACAATCGCACCAGTGGGCGCAACGCGCTGACTGGTGGCGATCCTCGTGTAATCGAGGACCGGAAGAATTGATGCTTCCGGGTATTGACCCGCGTTTAGGCGTTGGGCGGTTCAGAGTCAACACGCAGGACATCTTTGAGCGATGCATTGATTGCATTTTCAAACACTAAAGGTGAAACTGGCGCGCACTTACAAATTTGCGCACAAAGGATGACCGATGCAGAACTGGGATGAGGTACGTACCGCATATCAGGTGGCACGTATGGGTACCGTAAGCGGTGCGGCAGATGTTTTGGGTGTGCATCATGCGACTGTTATCCGCCATGTGGATGCGCTTGAGGCGCGCCTTGGTGTGAAGCTTTTCCAACGGCATGCGCGTGGATACACGCCGACCGAAGCAGGCCAGGATTTGTGCCGTGTAGCGCAAGCGACAGATGAACAATTCAGCCAACTTTCAGGGCGCGTTAAGGGTAAGGGTGACGAGGTCTCTGGCGAATTGGTCGTCACCTCGCTTGTCGGACTTGCTCCCTTGATGGCGCCTACGCTGACAGCGTTTCAACAAGCCTATCCGGAAGTCATTTTGCGTTATCTGACCGGAGACCGCTTGTTTCGCCTTGAATATGGCGAGGCGCATGTTGCGGTGCGTGCAGGGCGCGTGCCAGACCAACCGGACAATGTCGTGCAAGCTTTTGTTAAACAACCCATCGGGCTTTATGCTTCGCAAAGTTATATCGGCCGCTATGGCATGCCTAAGGATGAAAGCGAATATAACAAACATCGTTTTGTGGGGCACGATTCCGAGAATAACGGATCACCGTTTTTCCAATGGTTGATCAAGAATGTTCCGCGTGAAAACGTTGTGTTCCGCTCCACCGATAACCGAGCAATGGAACTTGCCATTCGTGCAGGCGCAGGCATCGGGTTCATGAATGCCCATGATGCTGCGGCCCATAAAGGCATGGTGCAAGTCGCGCCTGCGCGTGATGATTGGAATGCACAGCTTTGGCTGGTCACGCATGTCGATCTACACCGAACGGCTAAGGTCCAAGCCTTTTTGCGCTTTGTAAAAGAACAGGCGAAAAGTTGGGATATGTCATGAACGAGGCTCTGCGCGGACATGGTGCGATGCTGTTGTTCTCGATGCTGGTCGCTGGGTCTTTTTCGCTTGGTGCCATGGCGTCGCCGTTCGTTGCGCCGGAACTTGTTACAGTATTGCGCTTTGGCATCGCGGCTCTCGTGCTTGGTGCGCTTTGTGGTTTTCGGGGTGAGCTTAAAACAGAAAATGTGACGGCTGTTTGGCGGTATGTTCTGCTCGGGGGTGTGTTTGCGACCTACTTTGTGCTGATGTTTGCAGGCTTGAAAACAGCGCCAGCTGTTTCTGCGGCGGCGGTATTCACGCTCACACCGATTATAACCGCGATCGCGTCATTTGTGTTGCTGCGACAAATCACAACGCTGCGCATTGCGGCTGGGCTAGCCATCGGCGCGCTTGGCGCACTTTGGGTCATTTTTCGCGCTGATTGGTCCGCCTTTATCCTTTTTGAGGTCGGCAAGGGCGAGATCATCTATTTTTGGGGCTGTGTTTGTCATGCAATTTACATCCCACTCGTGCGCTTGTTGAACCGTGGCGAAAGCGCTTTTTTATTTTCGTTCGGCACAACAATGGGCGGTATTCTTGTGCTGCTGGTGTGGAGCTGGTCAGCCCTATGGAGCACCGATTACGCGGCTTTGCCAAATATCGTTTGGATTACCATTCTTTATGTGTCGATCTTTGCGACAGCAGCAACTTTTGTGCTGGGTCAATTTGCATCCCTAAGGCTACCCGGGGCAAAGGTGATGGCTTATACGTATTTAATTCCCTCATGGGTGATCTTGTGGGAAATCGGACTAGGCCACGGCGCACCTAAAGGGCTTATTTTGGGCGGGGTTGCCTTGACAGTCGTGGCGCTCATTGTCTTGCTCAAACACGAAGAAACGGGAGGGCGAGATGGCCGATTATCAAAAGCTCATTGATGCAGAGACTTGGGCGTTTATCGAGAAAACCAACAGTTTTTATCCTCCTGACACGGCCACTTACGGGGTTGAGGATCAGCGCCGGATTTATGATGGCATGTGCGCTGCGTTTCGCGTGGGTTATCCTGAGGGTGTGATCGCTAAGGACCGCGCTTATGGCGGCGTTCCGTGCCGCCATTACACCAGCGTTGGCAGTGATGCTGTTGTGATGTATTTCCATGGCGGCGGGTTTGTTGTCGGGGGCTTGGAAAGCCACGATGATGTCTGCGCTGAGATCTGTGCAGCGACGGGTTTAGATGTGGTGTCTGTCGATTATCGTATGGCACCAGAGCATAAGCACCCCGCGATGTTTGAGGATGCTATGGCGGCGTCCGTGGCAGTGACAGTTGAAACAGGTAAGGCGCTGGTGCTGTGCGGTGATAGTGCTGGGGGTAATCTTGCGGCTTGCGTCTCTCATATGGCGCGGGGGTCGGACTTGATAATCAAAGGTCAGGTACTTGTGTATCCGGGTCTTGGTGGGGATTTTGACAAAGGGTCCTACATGGAATTCGCGGATGCCCCTATGCTGACGCGCGACGACATCGTGATCTACCGCGATGTGCGCTTGGACGGCGATGAGCCTGTTGGGGATCCAAGCTACGCGCCTTTGCAAGACACCACATTTGAGGGCTTGCCCCCGACTGTGATCAACACGGCACAATGTGATCCGTTAAGCGATGATGGCGTCGACTATGAGCAGGCCTTAAAGGCCGCAGGCGTGCGCGTGCACCGCGTTGATGAAGCGGGCTTGGTCCATGGACACTTGCGCGCGCGGCATATGTCCAATCGGTCAGCTGCAAGTTTCAAACGAATTACGGACGCAATCGCTGCTTTGGCCTTGGATGATTGGCCTTACTAAAGGCGCTCGGGTTTCTTTCAAACCGGTGTTATGCGGGTAGGAAAGGCTCTGCCTTCATGCTTGCAGGGATTGGCGCGCCGAGGCGATTTAGAATGCTAGGCGCAAGTTGGAGCTGGTGGAGGGGTGTTCCCGCATCAGGGCCATGCGCGTCGCCAAAATAATAAAGCGCAAATTCCTGTTGCAGGGGATCGTTGCCGCCATGATGCCCCCGTGTGTCTTGACCATGATCTGCCGTCACAATCACCTCGTAGCCCATGTCGCACCAGCGTGGGATGAACGGGGCCAACATTTCATCCATCACAAAACAGGCGTGATCCATTTCATGGCTTTCATGTTGAAAGCGATGCCCCATGCTATCAAGCGTACAGGTGTGCAAAATCCCATAGTTCAGATCGAAACGCCCCGCGAGATTTGTGAGCGTTGCGAAGAGATCTAGATCCGACGGCGTCATTTGGTTCGCATGCCCATAGCCCGTCATCGAATGGAAACGACCATGGTTGATCGTTGTGCTTTCTGGTTCATCATACTCGATATCGCGCACGTAATCGAAAGGGTGGCGATTGAAGAACTCAGACCAGAATGAATGCGTGACCGCACCTGTCGTTCCGCCGGCTCTTCTGATTTCGGAAAACAGATCAGGTTGTTTTATGCGAAAGACGTTGCCGTTGCCTGTGCAGCCATGTTCCTGTGGTGTGACGCCTGTGTGAATGGACGCGTAGCAGCTCGCAGAAATGGAGGGCAGCACACTGGTCATGGTCCATTTCTGAGCCGTTCCATTCGCAACCCAGCCTTCAAGGTTGCCAAACAAACGTGCCCAATTGCGCAGGGGGACACCATCGAGGATGATGAGGAGTAGTTTGCGTTTCATGGGAGCCTCCGGCGGGAGTTTATTTGGAAAAATGAAGCAGAGTGCGGGTTTGTTTAGTTCCCTGCGCTTTCCATTTTGCGGGTTGCGATGACATTTTCGAGCCAGCCGAGCTTCATTTCAGGAACCGAACTGAGCAGTAAGTCGGTGTAGTCGTCAAAGGGCGGGCTAAGCACTTCTGATTTTGTACCGTAGCGTACGACGCGGCCTTGATACATCACGGCGATGCTATCGGCGATCGCGCGCACGGTGGCAAGGTCGTGGGTGATGAAGAGATAGGCCACATCTTCGCGTTTTTGTAGATCGAGCAAAAGTTTCAAGATGCCATCCGCAACCAATGGATCAAGGGCGGATGTGACCTCATCACAAATGATCAGCTTTGGCTTGGCAGCAAGCGCACGTGCAATGCAGACGCGTTGTTTTTGTCCGCCAGACAGTTCCGCTGGATAGCGATCAATGAAGCCGTCGCCCATCTCGATTTCTTCGAGGAGTTCGGCGATGCGCTTGCGCTTTTCTTCGCCCTTCATACCGAAATAGAATTCCAACGGACGTCCAATGATCGTGCCAACGGTTTGGCGGGGGTTCATGGCGACATCGGCCATTTGATAGATCATTTGAAGCTCGCGCAGATCTTCGCGTGACCGGCTCGGTTGGTCAGGGGTTAAAGTGCGCCCTGCGAAATCTGTGCTGCCACCTTTTGGGGGAAGGAGACCTGTGATCACGCGCGCAAGCGTGGATTTGCCAGAACCAGACTCACCAACGACAGCCAAAGTTTGACCCGGTGAAATATCAACGCTCACATCATGCAAAACGTCGAACTTCGTACCCTTATAGCGCGCGGTTATGTTCTTAGCGCTGAGGATGGGTTGGGTTGGCGTTTTCTCTTCGTGATTGATTGAGCGCACAGAAACGAGCGCTTTGGTATACTCTTCTTGTGGGTTGTTAATGATCTGATCGACGGATCCATATTCGACCATATTCCCCATTTTCAGAACCATGATATCGTCGCTTACTTGTGCGACGACAGCGAGGTCGTGGGTGATATACAAAGCCGCAACACCTGTGTCGCGTATCGCTTCTTTGATCGCGGCCAACACATCAATCTGCGTTGTGACGTCCAAAGCCGTCGTAGGCTCGTCAAAGACGACAAGATCAGGCTCAGGGCAAAGCGCGAGGGCTGTCATACAACGTTGAAGTTGGCCGCCTGACACTTGATGCGGATAGCGCGAACCGATGTTGTCGGGGTCGGGCAAACCAAGTTTGTCAAACAGTAAGCGCGCTTTGGCCTCTGCATCGGCACGGCTGAACTTGCCTTGGCTTACAGAAGCTTCAACGACTTGATCCATAATCTTCTTGGCAGGGTTAAAGCTTGCCGCCGCAGATTGCGCCACATAGGTCACTTCCGCGCCGCGCAGTTTGCGCAAATCGCGTATGCCACCTTGCAGGATATCGCGCCCATTTACCCAAACTTCGCCGCCTGTCAGTTCGACGCCGCCGCGCCCATAGCCAAGCGCGGATAAGCCGATGGTAGATTTGCCAGCGCCAGACTCGCCAATCAGGCCAAGAACTTTGCCTTTTTGAAGTTCAAAATCAACGCCATGCACAATCTTGATCTTATGCGGTTTGGCATCGGGGGGATAAACTGTCGCGCCAATTTTCAGACCGCGTACTTTGAGGAGAGGGTCGCTCATTATCCACGGCCTCCTTTAAGAGAGGTGGTTCTGTTGAGCACCCAATCTGCCACTAGGTTCACAGAAATAGCCAACGTTGCAATTGCAAAGGCGGGGACAAGTGCGGCAGGGATGCCATAAACAATACCGTCTTTGTTTTCTTTCACGATTCCGCCCCAGTCTGCGCCGGGCGGTTGTACACCGAGGCCCAAGAATGACAGGGTTGAAACGAAGAGCACTGCAAAGATGAAACGCAGGCCCATTTCCGCAACAAGCGGGCTAAGCGCATTTGGTAGGATTTCGCGGAAAATGATCCAAGATTTACCCTCACCCCGCAGTGTCGCGGCTTCCACGTAGTCCATAACATTGATATCCACGGCAACCGCGCGGGACAGGCGATATACGCGTGTGGAGTCTAAAAGACCCATCACAACAATCAAAACCGGAATGGTGACTGGCATGACAGACAAGACGACGAGCGCAAAAATCAAAGACGGGATCGACATGATCAAATCGACAAAGCGCGAAATAGCTTGATCGACCCAGCCGCCCATAACTGCTGCCAAAAGGCCAAGACACGAGCCGAGCGTGAAGCTCAAGATCGTTGCTGCCGTGGCGATGAAGATTGTTGTACGCCCACCGTAGATCATGCGGCTCAGAAGGTCACGGCCGATGCTGTCTGTTCCAAGCCAATGTTTCGATGAGGCTGGCTCCCAAACATCACCGACTGCTTCAGCCATGCCGTAGGGCGCAAGCCAAGGCGCAAAAATCGCTATGAAGAAATAGAGACCTGTGAAGAACAGACCGATGAGGGCGGAAATCGGGATATTTTTGAACATGTCCGCTCCTGCTATTTTGGATGCCGCAAGCGCGGGTTGGCAAGGATAGACACGATATCAGCGATCATATTCAGCCCGATGTAAACTGCTGCAAAGACTAAGCCGCAGGCTTGCACCACTGGCACGTCACGCTTGGCCACGTGATCGACAAGATACTGACCCATGCCGGGATATACAAAGACCACCTCGACAACCACAACACCAACGACAAGGTAGGCAAGGTTGAGCATCACAACGTTCACAATTGGTGCAATCGCGTTCGGGAAAGCGTGGCGCGCGATGACTTGAAAGCTGGACAGACCTTTGAGTTCAGCCGTTTCGATATAGGCCGATTGCATGACATTCAGGATGGCCGCGCGGGTCATGCGCATCATATGCGCGAGGACAACAAGGGTTAAAACTGTAACGGGGAGCGCAATTGCTTGCAACTTTTGTCCAAGGCTCATGCTGTCATTTATCATTGCAACAGAGGGTGCCCAACCAAGTTTGACGCCGATGAAATACATCAAAACGTAGCCGATCAGGAATTCTGGGATCGAAATGGAAGTCAGCGTGACCGCTGAAATCATTTTGTCCGGCCAACGGTCCTTGTAACGCACAGCGACCAGGCCAAGGAAAATTGCCAAAGGCACGGAGACGACAGCTGCCCAAAATGCAAGGAACAGGGTGTTGCCGAGGCGCTTGCCCATGGAAGTCGCGATGTCCTGACCATTGGTCAGAGCTGTGCCGAGATCACCTTGAATCGCGCCGCCAAGCCAGCTGAAATAGCGGCTCAAAGCGGGCTCGTTCAGGCCGAGATCTCTTCGAAGGTTGGCCAATGCCTCAGGGGTTGCGGACTGGCCTAGAATGGATTGTGCAACATCGCCTGGAAGAATTTGTGTTCCCACAAAAATCAATGCAGACGCCGCGAGAAGGAGAAGGAGCCCCAGCGCTAAGCGCTGGGACACCAGTTTCAAAATCGGGTGCATGTGCGAACCGAACCTTACGCGAAGGACAGTTTGCGTGTGACCTGACCGTTCATCAGTTCGCCATTTGGATCGGTTTCCCACCCCACGAGCTTGTCGCTGACGCCGTCGATGAAATCGTTGAACATTGGGCAGATAAGACCGCCCTCATCACGTACGATGTGACCCATCTCAGAGTAGAGCGCTTTGCGCTTCTCAAGGTCCAGCTCTGCCTTCGCGGCCAGTAGTTTGGCGTCGAAGTCTGGGTTGTTGAACTTCGTGTCGTTCCAGTCTGCAGACGAGAGATACGCTGTGGAATACATCTGGTCCTGCACCGGACGGCCACCCCAGTAGGATGCACAGAACGGCTGTTTGTTCCAAACTTCAGACCAGTAGCCATCGTTTGGCTCACGCTTGATTTCGAGCGGGATACCAGCTGCTGCTGCGGACTGCTGGAACAGCTGTGCTGCTTCAACCGCACCGGGGAAGGCACCGTCAGCTGTACGCAGGATGATAGGCGAGCCATCATGACCAGACTTTGCATAGTGCTCTTTGGCTTTGTCCACGTCGTACATGCGCTGCGGGATAGAGCTGTCAAACAGTGGATACGCCGCATTGATTGGCATGTCGTTGCCAACAGAGCCGTAGCCGCGCAGGATCTTCTCAACCATTTCTTCACGGTTGATCGCATATTTCAGCGCGAGACGCAGTTCTGTGCTGTCAAAGGGCGCGGTGTTGGTGTGCATGATGAACACATAGTGACCCCGGCCTGGTGTGGACTGAACAGACACACCAGGTGCGCGCGCAAGAAGGCCAGCAATCTTTGGCTCAAGACGGTTGATCAGGTGCACCTGACCAGATTGAAGTGCTGCTGTACGTGCTGTTGCGTCGTTGATCGCAAGGATTTCGACAGAGTCAAAGTGCCCATCGTCGCCCCAATAGTTCGCGAACTTGGAGTACATGTGACGTACGCCTGGCTCATCAACTTCAACTTTGTATGGACCTGTGCCGATGCCTGCTGCCGGATCGTCCATTCCGCCATTTGGCTGAACGATAAGGTGATAGTCCGCCATCAAGTAGGGAAGGTCTGCGTTGGCATTTTTCAGAGTGACAGAGAATGTGTCACCTTCAACTTTCATGCTCTCGATGTTTTTCATCACACCCAAGGCACCAGACTTGGAGTCTTCGTTGGAATGACGCTCCATGGTCTTCATGACATCTTCGCCGGTCATCGTCTTGCCGTTATGGAATTCTACGCCTTGGCGCAGTTTGAACATCCATGTTTTCGCGTCTGGTGTGCTCTCGACGCTCGTAGCAAGGCGTGGCTCAATCTCACCTGTTGGGGAAACTTCTACCAGTGTGTCACCGAATTGACGACCGTTGTGATAAGGGACCTGGCTGGCGTATGTCGCTGGATCGAGTGAGTTTGTGCTTTCACCACCAGTTGAGCCGATCTTCAGATCGCCACCTTTTTTGTGGCTCGCGGCTTTTGCAGCTGTCGCAAACATTGTGCTCGCGGCTGCTGCGCTGACGCCAAGCGCGGACGCTTTGCCCATGAAATCGCGGCGCGACAGTTTGCCTGCGCTCGCACGCTTTGCGAGGTAGTCGAGTTGATCTTGCATTAGGAATCTCCCAGTTGGCTATTTTGATCCGCCGTCGTTTTGAAAGCAGGCGGTTTTGAACTTAGTACTCCTAACAATGCGGATTGCGGCGCACCTCGCAAGGGCTAAATACTTTTTTTGACATCACGCTTTTACAAGTTGTCACGTAAAATGCTGCGCTGCACGTCTTTTTCGAGGATGAGTTCATCGTTTTCGAAAGCTTCCAAGCGAGCCTTGAGGTGGAAGTGGGTCGCATCACAACTCATTTCAGAGGTAGCTTCTGTGCGCAAAGCGATTCCCTCGCGCTCGAGCTCATCGGTCCAGTGGGTGCGGCCATGTGCGCTAAGCGGATCATCTGGATGGATAGACCACCACTCGCGCGCAATTGAACCATTGATCAAGCCATGATCGCTGTCTTTGACCTTGCCAAAATCATCTACGATTTCCAGTGTAACGACCCCGGTCGTCCAATCCGTAACCGTTTTGCGACTGTTTGACCCCTCGCGCAGTGTGTCCACCTGCCAAAGGGTGTCTGCTTCTGGCAGCTCGAATGTCCATTCATCCACATCACCACTAGGACAAAGCGGTAAACTCAGTGATCCTTGCGTGAGTGTCAGTGTGCTCGCTTTTGGGCTTGGCCAAATCAGTGGCCAATAGGCTGTTGAGACAGCAATTCCAAGGCGATGCCCTTTGGGCAGGCGATACGCGATATGATCAAGGACGATCGTGACCTCTTCCACCTTATTGGGGGTCATTGCAGAGGGCGTGCTATGACTGTCGCGGTGAGAGAGGTTCAAAACACCATATGTAATCCGTGCACTTGCCCCGTTTGGCTGAATATCTAACAAACGCACGGCAATTTGGCCTTGAGGTGTATCAGAGCTGAGCTTGAGTGTGACACTCGGTGCGCCAATGATATCGCGCTGTGCTTCAAGCGGTTCTGTTTTGAAAACCACCGACATGGCATCATCGCTTCGTTGATCATCAGGCAATTCCGGCCCAAGCCAGATCGCGCAATATTCGCCCGAATGGGCACCACATGTTTGAGGTGAGCTAATCGTCGTTTCAAAAGGCGCTGCGGTGTCTTGCAATGTTTGATCACCAAGATGCCAAATTTCATGCGCGAGTTGGGAAGGTTTTTCGTTAATCGCTAGCCAAGTGCCTGCACGCTCAGTGTACCACGATTTTGGTGGTACAGACTCCATAAGGTAGGGCCGATAGAGCGGGTCATCTTGAACGCCTGTGTCCTCGCCCTTTAGCCAATGATCCCACCATCGCAACGCTTCTTGCAAGAAACCTATGCGCGGTTCTGGAATGGCGAAATGCGGATATTTATGCACCCAAGGACCGATGATCGCCTTTGCGGGGGCGTCTAGGTTTTCGATCAATGTAGGGGGCGCGTTCTTGTAAGCATCGCCCCAACCGCCAATGGCGAGCGTCGCGGCTTTGATCTTGCTGTAGTCTTCGCAGACAGAACCATGCTTCCAATAGGCGTCGCGAGTTTGATGATCCAACCAGTGCGCCGCGAGGAAGGGTTCGTTTTCCAATCGGTCGAGCCAGATCTCGCGCCAATCATTGGGGCGCAGCGCTGGGTCGGGCGCACGAGAGGAGTAGGACCACATCGTGCCGGACCAGCCGAGGTTTTCATTCAGTAAGCAGCCACCTTTGTAGTGGATATCATCAGCGTAGCGATCCACGGTCGAGCAGAGCGTGATGATCGCCTTAAGCGCTTCGGGTTGAAGGGCTGCGACTTGCAGCGCATTGAAACCGCCCCACGAAATACCCATCATCCCGACGGTGCCAGAGCACCACGGTTGCGCTGATAGCCAATTGATCGTTTCGACAGCGTCACTTAACTCTTGCGGGCTGTACTCGTCCTCCATCAGCCCTTCGCTATCGCCATTGCCACGCATGTCGACGCGGATGCAGGCGTACCCGCGTTTGGCAAAGTAAGGATGGGTAAGGCAATCGCGCGCCGTGGTGCCGTCGCGTTTGCGGTAGGGAAGGAATTCGAGGATAGCAGGGACGGGGGCGTCTGTTGCGTTGTCCGGGATCCATGTGCGGGCCGAAAGGCGCGTGCCGTCGGGCATAGTGATGCCAAGATCCGGGTTTTCGGTAATTGCGCGCAGAATGTTTGATGTCATAGCTGCATCGTTGTATGCTGTGCGGTGGGAGTCAAGTTGTGCGTGCTTACGCACGCGCTTGATACGCTGCTGACGCAGCAGATTGGGGCGCAGCCCCAAACCCCGGAGTTTGTGTGGAAAAATGAAGAGGCCTAAAACGACAAAACCCGGCGCTGAGGCCGGGTTTCGATTTTAGTTTTTTGAGTTGATTAGTGAAGCTTGCTAGAGACTTCGCCAATCGCGTCATCGATAAGAGATGCGCCGTCTTTGGCCGTCATCTGCTTCGCGATCACGTCGTTCGCTGCTGCAATTGCAACGCCAACGGCAGTGTCACGGACTTCCTTGATCGCACCGGCTTCTGCAGAAGCGATTTGATCGTTGGCAGCTGCAAGGCGACGCGCGATGGAGGTTTTGAGATCCTCTTTCGCTTGATCCGCAGCCGCAGCCGCGTCTTTCTTAGCCGCTTCTACGATGCGGTCAGCTTGCTCTTGCACTTCTTTTTGCTTGCGCTCGTAAGAGGCCAGCAATTTCTGTGCATCTTCGCGCAATGCTTTCGCTTCGTCCAATTCATCGCGAATATCAGTCGCACGCTTATCAAGCATGCCACCCAACAACGCTGGAATTTTGAAGTAAGCAATGATTGCGAGGAACAGCAAGAAGCCGAGCAAAACAACGAAATCTGTGTTGCCGAGCGAGAAGAACGGGCCGGAGGCTGCCAAGGCAGGCTGTGCGGAACCGATCAATAGGAGAGTAAGTGCTTTGATCCGCATGATACTATCCTTTCAAGCGCGCAGCGACAGCTGCGCTCACGTCTTTAGCTGAGGCTTTGCCACCCAGTGCAGAGACGATCTCTGCCGCTGTATCTTTGGCAACTTCTTCAACGCTTGCCAGAGCACCTGCACGGATTTCAGCGATTGCTTTCTCCGATTCAGCGGCTTTCGCGGCAATCTCTGCGTCTGCTTTCGCAATCGCTACGTCGAGATCAGCTTGAATGTCTGCTTTGGCACCTGCCACGATGTTTTGCGCTTCGGCGCGCGCATCTGAGAGGGCCTTGTTATATGCGTCTTCTGCTTCGCTTGCTTTGTTTTTCAACATTTCAGCGGCAGCGATATCATTGGTGATCGTTCCAGAACGCTCTGCCAAAACCGCAGCAATGCGCGGTAGCGCGATGCGGGACAGAACCAGAAAGATCACTACAAGAGTGAGAACGAGCCAGAAAATCTGGTTTGGGAACCATTCAAAGCACAGTTGCGGCATACCAATGGCTGAGCCATCGGGACCTACACATGAGCTGACGGCACCTGTTGTTTCGGTAGCCATGTCGTCCTCCGTCGGAACTTTTCTCTACATCGGGCGGCCTGAGACATCTCTAGCCGCCCGCGCGTAAGGATTAGATCAGTCGGCTTAGACTGCGAACATCAACAGAAGGGACACGAGGAATGCAAAGATGCCCAGTGCTTCTGCGAACGCGATGCCGATGAAGAGTGTTGCTGTCTGACCAGCAGCAGCGGATGGGTTGCGCAATGCGCCAGCCAAGAAGTTGCCTGCAACGTTACCAACACCGATAGCGGCTGCGCCGGAACCGATTGCTGCAAGTCCTGCGCCGATGTGTGCGAGATCGCCTTCCATAGTATTTCTCCTTACGATTGGAAGTTTAGATAGATGCGTAAGGTGCGTGGTTTCACGCACCCACGTTAGTTAGTGAGACGGGTGCAATGCGTCCTTTAGGTAAACGCATGTCAGGATAGTAAAGACGTAGGCCTGGATCGCGGACACCAGCACTTCAAGGCCGTAGATCGCGACAACCCCAAGGATCGACAAAGGCGCGACCGCTGTGAGTGCTGCGAAGCCTGCGAAAACCTTCAGAACTGCGTGGCCCGCCATGACGTTGCCAGCGAGACGAATGGAGTGGCTCACAGGGCGTACGAAATAAGATATAACCTCGATCAGCGCCAAAACAGGGCGCAACGCGAGAGGCGCGCTAGAGACCCAGAAAAGCCCCAAAAAGCCTGCGCCGTTCTTGATGAAGCCAATGGCTGTCACTGTGAAGAACACGCCAAAGCCCAAGATTGCGGTTACAGCGATGTGCGACGTTGGTGAGAAGGACATCGGGATCAGCGCGAGGAAGTTAGAGAAGAGAATGAAGATGAACAGCGTGAAGATATATGGGAAATATTTGATCCCATCTTTACCTGTTACGTCTTCGACCATCTTGTAGACGAAGCCATACATCATTTCCGCGATGGACTGCGCGCGACCCGGAATAACCGCGCGGCGTGATGTGCCGATGATCAACAAGCCGATGACACAGACCGCTGCAAGCGCGAGCCAGAGCGTCATGTTCGTGACTGTGAACATACCAATCGGGCCATCGCCAAACAAAGGTTTGATGATGAACTGATCCATTGGGTGGAAAACTAGTCCGCCTTTTTCCTCAGCCATGCTTCAGTCCTCTTTCTGCGCGTCCGCCTGTGCGGACATTTGTTGGTCTTGGATCTCTTGAGCGGTGCGCATCATTGTTTTGATACCGGCCGCAAGACCCAACATTATAAACAGCACCATGAAAATCGGCAGCGTGCCAAACAGCACATCCAGTCCGTATCCGATGCCAAAACCGATCCCAAGACCGGCCACGAGCTCTGTCACCATGCGCCAGCCTTGTTGGGCTTGGCTGTAGTGTTCCTCTGACGCGGGCTTAGGGCCTGTCGCTGCTTTCACCTTGGCGATCCGTTCGTCCAATTTCTTGAGACGGTCTTGATTGTCAGGCTCGGTCAACGGCTCAAATCCCGTTTAGAGGTTTAGGGGAGTGCTATGCCCGCACTGCTTATGAGTCAAGTGAGTGTCGGTTTAAGCTAAAGCTCTGATAATTAATGATTTTAAGGTTGAATTCTTGGCTGCGACAGCTGGGCGCAGGGGCGGTTTCCCTCGTTTTCGCACTTATTGCATATTCAACCATTTGGTTGACGAATATCACCGCTTTGCGTTTATGGCCCTATGAGCCAAACTCTCGACACTGTCTTCGCGGCCCTCGCCGATCCAACCCGCCGCGCGATCCTCACAATGTTGTTAGAGGACGATATGGCCGTGACCGATGTTGCTGACCCTTTCGAGATGTCTTTAGCGGCAGTGTCCAAACATTTGGTGATCCTTACCAAAGCGGGTCTGATCTCCCAAGAGAAACGCGGTCGTGTGAAATGGTGCAAGATCGAACCCAACGCGATGAAAGACGCATCAGTTTGGATGCAAAGCTTTGGTCAGTTCGAAGAACTGGACATGGACGCGTTCGAGCGGTTCTTGGAGGCGGAGTTGGAAGGGTGACAACTTTTGTAGCTTTGAAGTCTACCTAACTGGTCTGTCTCCAATATCTTCGCTGAATCTCAAAAGGTATCCATCTGGATCCTGCATCAAAAATTCACGCTGACCATGTTCGCGTTGATCAATTCTGTACCATGATGTTTCCAAGTTTGCGAAAACTGGAATGTTCTGACTTACAACGAGCTCGTATAGCTGTTCGACGTCATTGACGAGAATTTGGAAATTGATGCCGCGCCCGAAAGGCTTTTGTAGTTCACCCGTACTCCAAAACCCGTTGCTTTGTTCAAGCATGATTTGCGCCTTTCCTAATGCGATATAAGCAAACCCGTTTTCAGGGCGTCCATGCATAACTTCGAAGCCGAGTTTGTCTGTGTAAAATACTAGACTGGTTTGAAAATCCGAGCACGACAGCTCAGGTACAAGAGCTGCATAAGAGGAAGCGGTCATTTGTGGTTTCTTTCGATGTCGCAAGTCGATGCTGTTAGGTGAAAAAAGGCATCAAGCTGCAAAATGAATTCTACGGACTTACCCCGATATTTTAGAGAGGCTTAAGCATCCGCCATCTCTGATGCGTCATCTGGTTCAACAACAGCTTCCTCGTCCTCCTCAGCATCGCCACTCATCAAAGGCAGCAAAATATCATCCACGACGGATAACTCCGTCATCTCATCAAACCGCGAGACCGCGTAGCTGATGAATTCGCGTGACGCGACCGCGCCGTCCTCATCCGTGCCTGTCCGCGTAAGCTCGTAAACGTTGTTCTCGTCCTGATCCCAAGGGTCGCTGAAGTCAGGCACGAACCAATCTTTTGTGCTGACCTCCCCGCTTTCGCTGTTCATTTCAAACAGGAACGCGTCAGCACCAGACATTTCATAGGTGACAGTCGCCGCAGGATCATCGTTTACAGGATCGTCGCCGCTTGGGTCATCTTCGACAGGGTCATCGCCAGGAGCGGTGTCGTCCAGAATGGCAAGAACGCCCTCTGCTTCTGTATCAAACCGGATCAACTCTGTTGAAGGCGCGCTGCCATCGTCGGGTGTTTCAATGCGCGTGACCTCGTAGATGTAATCCTCATTTTGGTCCCATGCGTCGAGCAAACTGGGCGAGAACCAGCCTTTAGTCGTAATCTCGCCAGTCTCCGTGTCGATGTTGAAGTAGAAATTGTCCGGATGCTCACCCAATGAAAACGTCGACTGCGCCGCTTGGGGGTCGTCCTCGTTTGCAGGGTCGTCATCGCTTGGATCATCCTCCACCGGATCATCGTCCGTGGGCGCGTCGTCCAGGACAAGCAAGGGGCCGTCTGTTTGCTCTTCGTATCGGATCAACTCGGATGTAGCAGGGCTGCCATCGAGCGGTGTCTCAATGCGCGTTACGTTGTAGATAAAGTCTTCGTCTTGATCCAAAGCATCATAGCGCGTTGGAACGAACCAGTCCTTCGTTGTGATCTGTCCTGTGTCAGCATCGATCTCGAAATAGAAATTGTCCGGGTTATCCCCAAGCGTGAAGGTCGATAGAACCACAGGGTCTTCATCCTCACCGCCCTCGTTCGACACAACATAAGTTTCGTCGATATATTGGCGCCCCGTCCATGCGACGTAGATAGGAAACAGATTGCCGTCCGCGTCCAAAGTTGCGGGGTCAAAAGCAGCATAAGCCTGCATCACTTCTAACGAAAAAGCCGCATCTTGCGGCGATAGATTTGGCGCTAAACTTTCTGTTTGGTAGTTCACATAATGTGTGACGGTGTAGCCATCGCCGCTGAACTCTTGCATCGCTTCCAAGGCGAACTCGGTCGTGTGGATGTGATCGGAATGCTCGTCTTCCGCACCTTCACCTTCGGCCACTTGCAAGCGAAAAGCAGTTGGCTCATGCGCTTCCATCAATCCTGCAAGAACATTCACCACATCTTCGCGCGCATAGGTGGCTTCACCGTCGATTGTATCGACTTCCAAGCGGCGGCCATCCTCAAGCCGCGCGAGCGATTCAAAGTCTTCAGGATCTTCTATGAAGCCACCGCCATCGGGGATGCGCATGAAATACAGCCGCACTTCGGGCGCGCTTTGTAAAAAGGAAGATGCGATTTCGTACTCGGAGCCGTTCTGCTCAATCGGCACGACTTCATCGACCCAATCATCTTCGCCTGCCATCAACGCATAGGCGGCTTTGATCCCTTCTTCACGGCTTTGCCAATACCAATCCTCAACCCCTGCATCGCCAGCCGTCACGAAAACCGTCGTTGCGACATTCCCCTCCGCGATAGAGGTCGCGATGTCCGGATTCATGAAAAGCAAATCGTCGTCGGTATGGGCCACGATTGTCATGACGCCGTTTTGAAGCAGGGTGGGCATAATGCGCCTTTATCACAAATAGACCCATACGGTGGACCAATCCGGACACTCATTCAACCCTAGGTAAGGTTATTCGCGCCTCAGGTGCGGTTCTATTGGTGAGAGTTTACGAATTATTCCCGTTTTTCAGTCAAAGACCGACTATGCGCTCGATCCACCTGAATTCCGCTTGCTATGCGAATGACGAATTTGTCTTATCTGAAAGTCGTGCCGCGAGCGGCAAGGACCGTCCCCAAAAGGATCAAAAACAAGTTCTCAGATTTGATTGATTGTGTTTCGAAGCTTGGCTTGTGCCTGCGAGTCTGACACACCCGATGGGTCAAATGTGACCAAAGGGACAGTGAATGACACGCCATAGCGCTCTCAGTTTGAAAAAAACAATGATGGCCGTCGAGACGACAGGCAATGGTGGGTATGACAAACTCGCATATCGCGAGGTTCCAACCCCTGTTCCAGAACAAGGTGAAGTTTTGATCCGCGTCTTGGCCGCGGGTGTAAACAATACTGAAATCAACACCAGACTTGGTTGGTATTCCTCAAGCGTTACAACGGATACAAATGCGGCTGCTCAAGAACAGGACGTTAAAGCCGATCAAAAAGGTGACGGTGGTTGGAGCGATGCAACCCCGTTTCCTCTGATCCAAGGTACAGATTGTTGCGGGCAAGTCGTTCAGGCCACGGATGATGTTGACGCTGCCCTCATTGGTAAGCGCGTGCTTGTACGTGCCTGTATGCGGCCTAATGGGTTTGATGACATGCAATGCATCTGGATGGCTTCGGACTTCAACGGGGCCTTCGCGCAATACGTCAAGGTGCCTGCAAGCGAGGTTTTTGTAGTAGACTGTGATTGGTCTGATGCCGAGCTGGCGACTATTCCATGCGCCTATGGAACGGCTGAAAACATGCTCCATCGGGCAAATGTGAGATCGGGCAATCTGGTGCTGGTCGCGGGCGCGTCGGGTGGTGTCGGATCCGCGACTGTTCAATTGGCGAAGCGCCGCGGCGCGCGCGTGGCTGCTATCACAAGCTCGAACAAGGCCGATGCGCTTAGACAACTTGGCGCGGATATCATCCTTGATCGTGGGGCTGACCTAGTGGGTGAGTTGGGCGAAATGGCGGTCGATGTGGTCGTCGACAATGTGGCGGGGGACGGCTTTCCGAATATGCTGAAGGTGTTGAAACGAGGTGGTCGGTTTGTCTCGTCTGGCGCGATTGCAGGCCCGATCGTTAGCCTTGATATGCGAGACATGTATCTCAAAGACATTACATTGATTGGAAGTACCGCGTGGGATGCGCCAGTCTTTCCCAATCTCATTTCATATATCGAACGCGGTGAAATACGTCCTTTGCTTGCGAAGGTCTTTCCGCTTGAGAAAATCGCTGAAGCACAGCAGGAGTTTCTGAAAAAGGCCCATGTAGGCAATTTTGTGTTAGTGCCCCCAATAGACTAACGCCGTGCTTGGGTGAAAGTATAGAATTCGCCATCACCGTGCTGCGAAACGACGCGCAGAACAGTGATGGCCGTCATTTGTGATGCCCGCCGAGGGTTATTGCGATTAGATCATGAGCTAGGTATCGGTAGCGCGTTCGCGCAGATCAGCGCATCTTCTTGAAAGCCTGTGCTTATGTCTCTGCCACGTATGAAAATTGTACTCGTCACGCCTGAAATTCCTTGGAACACAGGCGCGATTGGGCGGACCTGTGTGGCGCTTAATCTAGAACTTATCCTGATCAAACCGCTGGGCTTTTCATTGGACGAAAAATCTGTGCGCCGCGCGGGGACAGATTATTGGAAGCATGTGAACTTGACCCAATATGAGAGCTGGGACGATTTCTTGGAGATCCGCAAACCTGAGCGTGATGCGCTTTATTTCTTTGAAGAACACGGGCAGCAAAGCCTCTATGAGCCGGAATACGATCCAGATGGCTATCTTATCTTTGGCTGTGAATCTGCAGGCTTGCCGCGATCCCTATTAGATGGGATGGAAGATCGAGTCTTTCACTTGCCAATGCTGAGTGAAAAAGTGCGCTCACTGAATCTAGCTAATGTTGCGACTGCGGTCATCTTTCAGGCAATGAAACCGCAACTTGGGGGCTAAGCGCGCTTGAGCGTTGTGCTGTGCCAACGCTTTTATGTGCGCAAAGCCGGCAGTCCTACACCAGTGCTTTCAAAGCCGCCATCAGACGCGATAATTTGACCCGTGACATATGACGCCTCATCCGAGCAAAGGAAGGTGATGACTGAGGCTATTTCATCTTCTGATCCGTAGCGATTGAGCGGGATCGCGTCATGATAGCTGTCGATGATCTCTTGTGTATGTACTGCCAACGCGAGCTTGGTGCGCACAGGGCCGGGGCAGACGCAATTGGCACGAATTCCATATTCGCCTAGCTCTGCGGCTTGTTGTTTGGTCAGGTGAATAACGGCTGCTTTGGACGTACCATAAGCCACGCGCAAGGTGGATGCGCGCAAACCTGAGATGGAGCCGATGTTCACAATTGCGCCCTTGCTCGCCTTGAGCGCATCAGTCGCAGCTTGGGAGAGTAAGAATGTCCCATCGAGATTGATGGACATAATCCGACGCCACCGATCAAAGTCGGTTTCCTCGATGGGGCCAAAATCAGCGACGCCCGCATTATTGACCAACGCGTCAAGCTGCCCAAATGCCTCTAGGGTTTTTGAAACCACGCGGGCCACGTCTTGTGTTTGCGAAATATCGTAGTTGAGCGTTATCACATTCTCTAGGTCCTTGGTGCTATGCGCGAGCTCATCACCATCCCAATCGACCATTACAACGCGCCATCCCTTCGCAAGGAATTGGTGCGTCGTTGCTAATCCAATACCGCGCGCGGCACCTGTGACGAGAGCTACTTTCATTTACGACCTCTTGCGTTTTCGTGTTCAAAGCGCTGCTGCGCAATTGCTTCATTTGCTTGCGCTTTGACATCGTCGCGCAAGGACCCCTCTACAAAGCTGAGATGCGAAACGACAGCGTCGCGCGCAGCTTGAGGGTCGCGCGCTTGGAGCGCCGTGTTTATCTTTTCGTGCTGCTGCAACAGCGCGTCTCGGGTGGTGCTTTGTTTGAATATCACCTGACGATTGTAAAACACACCTTCGCGCAAAAGCTGATACATCGAGCGCATCATATGGAGCATAATCACGTTATGGCTTGCCTCGATGATGGCGAGGTGAAAATCGGCATCGAGCTGGGCTTCTTCGTCCGGCGCATTCTTCTCATGCGCGTTTTGCATTTTGTTGAAAATCGCGTTGATCACATCAAGATCGGTTTGCGAACCTAGCTTTGCGGCGCGTTCAGCGGCTAGCCCTTCCATATCGCGGCGAAAGGAAAGGTAGTCGAACACTGCATCGTCATGGCGCGCAAACAGACTGGTCAGCGCAGGCGAGAAGGCAGACCCAAGCACATCAGCGACGAAAACGCCTGCACCGGCTTTGCTGGTAAGCAGACCATCGTTTTGCAAGCGCGCTATCGCATCCCGCAAAGACGGGCGCGAGACACTTAAGCGATCCGAGAGTTCACGCTCGGATGGCAAGCGTTCACCGGGACGCAAAATGCCACGCAAGATGAGGTCTTCGATCTGACGAATAACCGCGGTTGAGAGCTTCTCGGGTTCGACGGGACGAAACGGCATGCGGGGCTTTCTTGCTGATTGGTCAAGTTATATGACCGCAATAGTTTTGCAGCAAGCGTTGGTTGGGGGCCAGCCCCCAAACCCCCGAAGTTTATTTGGAAAAATGAAGTTAATCTTGTTTGGGCAAGAAGGCTTCTACCGCTGCTGTTGCAATTACAATCGTGTCGCCGTTATCAGGATTGATCACATTGAGGCCGCCGTGTGTGGCCGTCACAGTCGTTGTTCCGCGTGGAAGCTTGGATGTGAGTGCCTTTGTGTCGAGTTTATCGGGTTCCTGCACCCCGATCGTTACTTGCACGCGCATGTCAGTGTGCGCAATTGCGCGAGCGGCGAGCATTGGAATGGCAGAGTGGCGAATTGCATCTTCAATCGCGCGCGCGGCAGCTTTGGTATAGTCCATGCCGTACTGGTCATTGCCAGATCCCATTTCGATGATGAAGCGCTGATCATTGCTCATGTTGCTGGCTCCAGATCAAGGGACACGTTGATGGCCACCGTCGCAATCACCGTAGGGTTGCCATCCGGGCGTGGCACATCAAGCCCGCCTTTGGTGCCAGTGATGCTGATTTGACCATAGGGGAAGATGTCTTTGAGCGTTTCTGTATCGAGCTGATCTGGCTGTTGTACGCCCACTTCTACATCAATGATCATTGCTTCTTTGTCTTTGCCAAACAGCTCTGCGAGGTTGATGGAGTTATGCCACAATGCGTCTTGCAACGCGCGGCGCGCAGCTTGGGTGTAGTCTTGGCGGCGCAGGGATGCGCCTTGGCCAAATTCGGTCAGCAGGCGGGTTTTGGGCATGGCGTTGATCCTTGATAGAGAACTTCAATGTTCGCGCAGGAGCGCAGCTAGGTCAATGCAACGTGGCCAGTGAAATGACGCCGACAAGCACGAGGCTCAGAGCCCAGACAATATCTAGGTTGAACCAACCTTGGCGTAAAAACTTCAGGCCGAGCCAATGATAGACCCCAATCGCAATTGCCCCGCCAGAGAGTGCCATCGCCGAGGTATGTAACAAGGCAACGAGCAACGCGGTTCCCATATTGCTGGCCATAAGAGCGGCAGCTGCGGCATGTCCTGTATCGCTTTCAATTGTGCTACATATCCCAAGAAAGATTGGAACCAGCATCAGGCCAGCACCATGCGCCATCGCTGCCAAAAAAGACCAAAGCGCCAAACGCGAGGGCGGGACGCGCGACAAAAAGCGGGGGTGGCGACGGTTGATCAGTAAATAAACGCCAAGCGCGACAACAAGCAGCGCCGCAGCGATTTGGATTTCGCGTTGCCATTCGGCCAGAAACAGGAGCGCGGAGAAAGGCAGCAAAATCGCTGTCATCGCCAGAACATGGCCGAACGCGAGCGCGCCAAGTGCCTTATATAGTGCGCTATATTGACGATCCATGAGGGCAGATGAGACGGCCAGTGGCCATCCCATACCCGGGTTCACGCCATGATAGAGGCCAGACGCGACGACGGCCCACCAAAGGGCCGCCGCAGTTGTTATCTCATCCATGAATTAGACGGACGGGTAGCAGAAACTGTCTGTGGAACAATCACCGCCTTCAAGCCGGATTTGGTGGCTGCGATAGCCTTCAGGGAAATCAACGTAGAAATCCTCTGCCAATGTCAGGCCGCCATTCTCGCCCACATGGGCCATAACCATTTGGCCACCTTCGTCATTGGGATAGAATTGGTCATCCCAAGTGGAATACAGCGAATTGGTCCAATACACGCGTTTGCCGTCGCGGCTGATTTCAACCATCTGCGGGGCATATGCGAAAGGCTTGCCGTTGGGATGATCTTTCTTAGCTGTGATACCGCCGAGCTCAACCTTGCCCGTCAACACAGGGTTCATCGGGTCGGACACATCATATTGGTGCATCTGACCAAGGCCCCAACACGCCACGTAAAGATACTTGTCATCCAAGCTCAGATCGATGTCGGTGACCAAAGGGGGCACCGCGCCAAAGCCTTTGAGCAGATCAGGCAGGTCATCCGGATCAGCAGGAACCGGATCAATGGTGATGGTCTTTTTGGCCTCAAATGTACCGTCATCATTGCGCCACCACGTAAAGATGGCACCTTGCAGATTACTCGTATCAACAACAACACCGCAGAATCCGAATTGCTTGGCAGGATCATGTGCCGGGCGAATTTCGAGCGCCATCTGATGGTTCGCACCCAAATCAATGGTTTGGATGTTCTTGCGCGCACGCAGATCCCAGAAGTGGATCGAATGACCGTATTTATTGCTAAGCAAGTCTTCGGGCACGACACCGTTCTCGAACTGCGGCGGTAGGCCCCATTCGGAGCTGATCATGTAATCGCGCGGCAGGTTCCACCAGAAGTCATAATGCTTGTCCTGAATGCCACGATCCATCTCATATCGACCGAGAATCTCAAAGGTTTCGCAATCCATAATGAAAATGCCGGGTGGTCCGTCTGTGCCATCCTTGCCACCACCGCCAAGGGTGGATACGTAAATACCCTCAGGACCGCAGTGGATCGTATGGGGGCGCGAATAGCCAGTTTTCGCAAACAGCTCTTCGGGTTCGATTATCTTGTGGATCTTGGCCTTCAGCGGTTCTTTCACATCAATAATATAGATGCGGCTAGAACGAATGCCCGGAATGATCAGGTAGCGACGTTCAAGAAAAGCATGGCCCGTCAGCGGCGATAGCGCAGAAGAGCATGCGTTCCATCCAAAGTGGTGAAACTCATCGCCAAGATTTGGCATGAACAAGCTATGCCAATGGTGCCATAGGTCTTGGATGTGGGGTCTACATCGACCACAGCAAGACCGTCTGGCTTGCTGCCATCGGGGCTGAGCATAAGGGTAAAAGCCAGTTTTTCCACTGGCGCGTCCATCGCCATTTTTGGCGTTGGATAAAATGTTGGATCAGGTCTTAGATTCATAATGTCCTCCCAAAGTGTGCGTATGTTGTTCAGCTCTAATTGGGCTGCACGCAATCTAAGCGTGCCAGAGAATCATAAATTCACCTAGGATTAATTGTCAGACATTTAAAATCGGGCATTTTTGAGCGCATCACGTTGAGTTTCAGGGATGAAGAATTCGATGTGAAAACATGGTTAAGTTGTTGTTGCGAAACCAAATGGGGGCATTGAATTAGACCCTGATGCCAATCGGTTGACTATTCTTCGAGCCAAACGGTTGCCAAGGCTCTGGCCCAATCTCTACGTCCGTACCCGAGTGCACATGCGCTTGCTTGCGCTACATAATTGGGAATCGCGCGGAATGTCACGATCCAGTCTCCCCGCGATTTTTCAATCACGGCGTATGACGCATTCGGGGGGGCCGGCTTGCGTGTGATGATAGACAGTCAAGTCATCATCATAAGCGGGGCAACCCAGGCTCCCAGAACCTAGGAACACTAAACAAATCCCCTAGGTTCAACGCTGCCTTAATAGCAAGCTGTTCCATGTCTTGAAGGAGCGCTTTTAAGGCGTGGGAATTGCCTTTTTGATTAGGTGATATCTTCCAAAGAAGCGCAATATACCCCTCTTAAAACTCCACCCCAATCTGCGCCTTTACCCCAGACCTAAACGGATGCTTCACCAGCTCCATCTCGGTCACCAGATCGGCGATCTCGATCAGATCATCCTTGGCATTGCGGCCCGTCATCACCACGTGGGTCATAGCGGGTTTCTCTTCTACCAAGAATTCAACCACCTCGTTCACGTCGATATAATCATAACGCAGCGCGATGTTGATCTCGTCCAGCAACACCATCTTGTTGCTCTCATCGCGGATCAGTTCTTTGGCTTTTTCCCAAGCGGCCTGCGCCATTTCGGTGTCGCGGTCGCGGTCCTGCGTTTCCCACGTGAAGCCTTCGCCCATCGTATGAAACGAACAAATGTCAGAGAACTTGCCAAGGATCAGATCACGCTCGCCCGTGCTCATCCCGCCTTTGATGAACTGCACCACGGCGCATTGCATATCATGCGCGATGTGGCGAAAAATCATGCCAAACGCAGCAGAGCTTTTGCCCTTACCTTTGCCCGTATGAATGACGATCAGACCTTTTTCATCGGTCTTTGTGGCCATGATTTTATCGCGTGCGGCCTTCTTCTTGGCCATTTTCATCGCGTGACGTTCGCTATCAGCACTCATCGGAAAGCTCCTTTTAATTTCGTTTAGCTTAGGGCAAGCGCAGGTCTAGCGCGACAGGATAATGATCTGACGGCCACACACCATCGAAGCTTTTGCGCAAAACCACAGGCGGGCTAACGGGCACCGGGCCATTTACAAAGCCGATATGATCAATCGCGCCAAACAAGTTCGCACCGCGATTAAGGTGATAGGTCGAGCCTGCAACGGGCGCGAAGATAATGCCCGCCCCCTCTAGAATTTGCAAGGTTTTAGCCCCTTTGCGGGCATTGAGATCGCCAAGCATCACCACAGGTGTGCCCGCTTTGATCCATGGTGCAATGCGGTCAGCAACGAGTGCGGCAGACAGCTGGCGGTTGGACGCGCTTTTGAATTCGAAATGCAGGTTAATGGCGTAGAACTGGGAGCCGCTTTGACGATCTTCCATCAAAGCCCAAGACGCAAAGGCGGGGTACGAGCCGTTGAAGGTGCGTGAATAAATCACGTCAGGTGTGTCGGAGAAGAAAAACCAGCCTTGGTCCACCATGTCCAATCTTTCCTTGCGGTAAAAGATCGGTTGGGTCGGCGGAAACACGTCCGCAGGTCCGTGTGCAGCCAAGGCGTAATCTGGGTTCTGCGCAGTCAGCCAATCGCGCGCAAGATTGATATTGGGATCGCTGCCAAAGTCAAAACTTTCCATTTCCTGAAAGGCAAACAGATCGGCGTCGATGGTTTTGAACGCCGCGTCCATCGCGTCTTTGCGTCGCTCCCAATCGCTCACGGACCATGCGCCGTCAGCTTTTCCTAGCCAGATATAGTGGACATTTTGCGTAGCAACGCGCAGCGCGCCTTGAGGTTTTGGCGCAAGCTCTGGTTGGCCCGAATTGCGCAATTGTTGCGCGCAAGCGACCAGTGCTGTCAGTGCAAACAGCGTTAGAATGATCTTCGTCAAAGATGCGAGCATTGGAGTCTCTTTTAACTTGTGCGGGTTTGCGTCGAGTGTGTTTGGTCGACCTTAATCAAAAGAATGCCCGGTCTGGGTTAAAATTTGTGTGATACGCGCGCGGGCGGAGTTGGATTTGGGGATCCAGAGGCCTCTGTCTATGGCTTCTTGGAAGCGTTCGGCCATTTCAATAAGGGCAGGTTGATTATGCTCTTCGATAAAGTCGCGTGTGTCGTCGTCTTCCAAAAATGCGGATTCAACAAGATCAAAATGGTGGTTTTTCACTGCGCCAGTTGTGGCGGAAAAAGCGAAAAGGTAATCAACGGTCGCCGCCATCTCGAACGCACCTTTGTAGCCGTGACGTTTCACTCCGTCGATCCACTTAGGATTGACCACGCGAGAGCGCACAACGCGGCCGATTTCTTCGTCCAACGTGCGAATAACAGGGCGCTCTGGGCGCGAATGGTCATTGTGATAGATCGGGCGATCTTGGCCTTGCAAGATGCTGACCGCAGCTGCGGCGCCGCCTTCAAACTGATAATAATCATCGCTATCGAGCAGGTCATGCTCGCGGTTATCTTGGTTTTGCACGATCGCTTCGGTTTGCTTCAGTCGATTTTCAAACCCTGCACGATCCGGCTTGCCCTCGCTGCCCGCGCCGTAGGCGTAGCTGCCCCATTCCAGATAGGCTTCTGCTAGATCGGCTTTGTTCGCCCAGAGGCGTTCGTCGATCATCGCTTGCAGTCCTGCGCCATATGCACCGGGTTTGGAGCCAAAGACGCGGGATGAGTTGCCTTCTTGCTTGGCACGTGCAGCGGCTGGGTTTTGATCCTCTGATTCATCAAGGGCCATCACGGCTTTGGCTGCGCCATCAACCAGTGAAATCAACTGGGGGAAAGCATCGCGAAAGAAGCCTGAAATGCGCAATGTGACATCCACGCGTGGGCGCCCAAGCACGCCTTCGGGAAGAACCTCAAAGCCCGTGACGCGGCGGTTGGCGCTGTCCCATTTTGGTTTTACCCCCATGAGCGCGAGCGCCTGCGCAATGTCATCGCCACCCGTGCGCATATTGGCGGTGCCCCAAGCGGTCAGCAGCATCGTGCGCGGCCAATCGCCATGGGTTTGCAGGTGCTTTTCAATCAACAGATTGGCTGATTTCCATCCCAATGCCCACGCGGTCGGCGTCGGCACTGCGCGGCTATCAACAGAGAAGAAGTTGCGTCCGGTGGGAAGCACATCAAGGCGCCCGCGCGTGGGTGCGCCAGAAGGGGCAGGGGGGACGAATTTACCATTCAGAGCGGTGAGAAGGCCCGCCATTTCGGTAGGGCCGCATGATCGCAGATTTGGTAGAACTGTTTGATGAAGCTCGGCCAAAACAAGCGCGCTGGCGTTGAAACCTTCAGGTGGTTTATCCCAAGTGATCGCCTGCATCGCGAGCAATTCAAGCCGCTCGACGGTATCACCGTTGGAGCGCCAAGTGTCGCCACTTTGGTCTTTCAAGATTGTGTGCCGAGGGCCTGTGTACGCTGTGCCCATGTCGCAATCGAGCGGGTCGATATCAACATCGCAGTCACTGGCTAATGCGCGGATCAATGAGGCATCGCCACCCTCTCCAGTTCCACGTGGCACGCGGAGCAATGCGATGGCTAAGTCACGTTCGAGATCATCAACAGGAGAGCTGCCGAAGACGTGCAGGCCATCCCTGATTTGCGCTTCTTTCAATTCGCACAGGTAGGAGTCGAGCTTGGCGAGATCGCCGTCTTCGTCTTCACCTGAAAGGCCAGCGTCTTTGTCGAGGCCCGTTGAGGAGGTCATGGATAGGATTTCACGGCGCAAATAATCGATACGACGCGGATCTACGCCAGCGGCTTCATAATATTCGTCTACCAGCGCTTCTAGGTCTTTGAGTGGACCATAGGTTTCGGCACGGCCGAGTGGTGGGGTGAGGTGATCGATGATGACCGCCTGCGCGCGGCGTTTGGCTTGGGTGCCTTCACCCGGATCGTTGACGATGAAAGGATAGATATGAGGCGTTGGGCCAAAGACGGCTTCGGGCATACAGTCTTGGCTTAGCGCGATTGCTTTGCCGGGAAGCCATTCAAGATTGCCGTGCTTGCCCATATGGACAATCGCGTGCGCACTGTGGACATGGCGTAGCCAGAAATAGAAAGCGAGATAGTTGTGCGGCGGCGCGAGATCTGGGGAGTGGTAGGTGTCTGTTGGATCAATATTATAGCCGCGCGCGGGCTGCACGCCGACAACCGCATTGCCGTATTTGAAGATCGACAGTTTGAAGCCCTCTTGCGTCAAAAATGGATCATCCTGAGGGTCGCCCCACTGCGTGGTGATCTGTTCTTTGACGTCAAAAGGCAGTGATTCAAAATGCTGTTTGTAGATGTCGAGCGGCAGAGTCTCGCCGCCTTCTTTGCGAGCGCGATCTGTAAGCCAGTTGGTGGGGCCTGCCATGATCTGAGACATTAACGCGTCGCTGTCGCGCGGGGCATTTTCGATGCTGTAGCCAGCGTCTTGGAGAGCGCGCAACGTGTTAACAGTTGCTTGAGGCGTATCGAGACCAACACCATTGGCAAGGCGACCGTCTTTGTTTGGATAGTTTGCCAGTACCAAAGCAACAGTACGGTCTTGCGCTGAAACCCTACGTAACTTGGCCCAATTCGCGGCAAGTTTCGCGGCGAAACCTATGCGATCGCCCTGAGCGCGGTAAGTGGCGATGGGGCACTCTGTTGCTTCGTCGAAATAGGCTTCGCCCTTGAAAGAGATCGCTCTGGAAAGGATGCGTCCATCAACTTCTGGTAGCGCCACGTTCATCGCGATGTCGCGGCCAGACAGACCTGTGAGGCCACTTGCCCACGCTTCTTCGGTCGAGCCAGAAAGGACAGTCTGGAAAATTGGCGCGTCGTTGGCGGCTGGCATGGTGAGCGGGTTACTTGGGGCGTTATCGCCTGCGTGTGGCGAACCGACAGCGAATGAGGTGCAATTCAGGATGACGCTTGGCGGAGCTGCGCTAAAAACCTGTTCCAGGGTGGCGACGCTAACAGGGTCCTTGAGGGACGCCACAAAAAGAGGCAGTGGGTTGAGCCCTTCTTTCATCAGTGCTTTGGTCAAACGATTGATCGGGTGCAAGCCTGCCCCTTGAACGAGGGCGCGGTAGAAGATGATCGGCACGATTGGCGCGTCTTTGATCCATGCCTCTTGCGCGGCGTCGAGATTTGAGATGCCAGCACCGGGCCAATAGACGCCAGCGCGCAAGAGTGGTGATGCAGCGCTTGGTTTTTCAGCGCCATCGAGCATGGATTTGGCGTAGCGCAGCAGGTTTTGTGCGTTGTCTGGGCCGCCCTCCACACAATAGGCCCAAAGCGCGTCGTAATCTTCATCTGAGACAGTGCTTAAGCGACGCAATTCATCATCGGGCTTATCGTCGCCCGGTAATAGAGCAAGCGGAACACCTGTGCTGTGCATTTGTGCAGCGTACTGTTCGGCCCCATATTTCCAGTAGCCAACACCGCCAAGCACGCGAGCGATCACTAGTTTGGACTTGGATGCGCACTCATCGATATGGAGATCAACAGACATAGGGTGCATCAAGTGCATCATTGAGGCGAGACGCAGGGTTGGAGCGGAGGCGATTTGCGCACGTGCATCTGAGAGTGCCGCGAGTTCGGTGTCTGCTGCGGAAATGATGACCACATCGGCAGGTGTTTGACCGAGATCAACGGGTTCTTTGCCATCGTCGATGGAACCGGGGGTGGCGGCGAGCAGGTGCATTTTCGATCTTTCGACTGAGTTTTGGAGAAGAGAGAATTTTCTACGAAAATTCAGGGCCTCCGGCGGGGATATTTATGGAGACAGGAAACGTATGATGGAGTCTTATGTGTTGTGCGAGAGGTGCGCTTGGTGCATTGCAGGGCAAGCTATGAGGACAGACAGATGAACAGTAAAAACCCAGATGCGCCGAAGTTTGGCAGCAGCACCTACAACAAGCATGACGATCATAAAGGCCATGCGCCGCGCCGCGCGCGTGGCAAGAAGCGACTTACCAAAGAAGAGATGCTGGAGCAGATGAAAAAGAACGCAGCTGACAAGGCGTAAGGTCACTGGGCGTCGTCCAATGATTTTTCCATGAATAGGCTTTCGGGGATGTCTTCGTAATCTGCGAAAGGGCCACAGAATGCAAAGCCGTGCCGCTCATAAAGGCGGTGTGCCGCGTGCAGCTTATCGCCGGTTTCAAGTTTGAGCGCTGGCAGGCCGTGTTCGCGTGCTGTGTCCTCGATTTGACGCAAGAGTGCAGCGGCGACGCCTTTCCCACGTGCCGCTTCTAATGTGAACATAGATTTCACTTCGCCGTATCCGTCTTTGATGGCAAGCGCCCCTGTTCCTAGGGTTTCTTGCCCTTCGCGCGCTGCAAAAAGATGGATGTTATCCGCTTCGAGCGCGTCCAGATCCAAGAAATGGCAGGATTCCGGTGAGAAGAGAGAGAGCATAAGTGCATGGCTCATTTCTAACAGGTCTTGTGTACCAGCCGCGCGCGGTGAAGTGGGTTCAACGACAATCATCAGACTTTGAGCGCAGCTGAGATTGCTGCGTGATCAAGGCCTGCTTGGCCGATGACGACAAGGCGGGTGATGCGTGGGTCGCTGCCAAACGGTTTGTCGAAATATGTATCTACGCGCGGACCAACGGCTTGCAAAGTAAGGCGCATCGGTTTGCCCTCGACTGCTGCGAAGCCTTTCAGGCGCAAAATGTCGTTGGCGCGAATGACGTCCGCGACTTGCTCTGCAAATTTGGTGGCATCGGTGATTTCGCCGCGTTCCACAACGAAGCTTTCGAAAGCGTCGTGATCGTGATCATGGTGGTGATGGTGATCATCGGCATGGTGGTCGTCATGATGATCATCTTCGTGATCATGATGGTGGTGATGCACTTCATGGCGCGCGTCCATATCGCCCTCTGCGCCGATGCCTTGGCCAAGCAGAACGTCGACAGGCAAAGCGCCCATAGAGGCTTTGACGACTTGGACGCCATCGCGGCTCTCGGATTTGAGTTGTTTGGCGAGTGCATCGGACGCCTCGGGACCCAAAAGATCAGATTTGTTTACGACAATCATATCAGCGCAGGCGATTTGATCCTCGAACAACTCGGACAGGGGTGTTTCGTGATCAAGGTTTTCGTCCAGTTTGCGCTGGGCATCGACGGCCGCAACATTATGGGCGAAACGCCCCTCGGACACGGCCTTGCCATCAACAACAGTCACAACGCCATCGACGGTGACTTGCGTGGAAATCTCTGGCCAGTTGAATGCGCGGATCAAGGGTTGCGGCAGCGCAAGACCAGAGGTTTCGATGACGATGTGATCTGGCTTGTTCTCGCGCGCGAGGAGCTTTTCCATGGTGGGCACAAAATCATCAGCAACGGTGCAGCAGATGCAGCCATTGGACAGCTCCATGATGTCATCTTCGGTACAGGTTTCATCGCCGCAGCCTTTAAGGATATCGCCATCAACGCCAAGGTCGCCGAATTCATTGATGATGAGTGCAATGCGCTTGCCTTGAGCATTTTCAAGCATGTGACGGATCAGCGTGGTCTTGCCCGCGCCAAGAAAACCAGTGATGACAGTGGCAGGAATTTTAGCAGGCATAAGAGGGCTCCGATTGGGCGAAGATGTGCGAGATATGACCCGCGTTATCATTTGCGACACATGTGCCGCTGTGGGGGAGAGTGCGCAAGGGGAAGCGTTTGCGCAAGTGTTGCGTTCGCGCGTTGGCGAAGGCGTGCGTGTTGAAACGACGTCCTGTATGAACCAATGCGACACGCCTGTTTCTTTGGCTTTGCGCAAAGAAGGGAAAGACGTTTACTTGTTCCATTCGCTCGATCCGACGCGTGATTTGGAGGATACGCTGGCCTTGATCGAACTTTATAGAAACGCCGAGGGCGGCACTATTGAAGATGCGCGCCCTGCGGGTCGCTTGCGGCACTGTCTGGCAGGACGCGTGCCGCGTTGATGTTTTAAGCTTCATCTGCCTTGGTCCAAAACCATGCGCAGAGAAACCCGAGGCTTGACCACCCTGCAAGTGCGGTTCCAAAGCTGAGCGCTGCGAAACGCGCGGCAAGCTCTGGCGGTGCCACACCGAAGTAAGTGTCCAAATACGGCGCGCCAATGATATGGGGAGCGAGCAAGAGCGGGATGCTCAGTAGGGCAATCCAACCTTTGCCAAAGGCGATTAAAGCCAGCGCAATTGCCGTCAAGATGATCGTCATTGCCCACCACGCTTGGCGCGGGCCGACCTCGGAGCCGATAGCGCCAGGAAGCACAGGAGGCTGACCAATGCCGGGGGCGAGTTGCACGGCAATAAAGCCCGCAACGCCCCAGATGAGACCTGAGCGAGGCGTTAAGGGATGACCTTTGTCATTGGCAAATATCATCAGCGCGAGCAGGATTAACCCGTAGCCCGTGTAGGTGATCATGTTGAACGCAACAGTCATGCCGTGGCGTGCGTAATCCGTCCCGATAGACGGCTGTGCACGGTCAGACTGGGTTGAACCATCTGTTGCGAAATGGATGCGCGCGCCAGTTTCGTAAAGCTCCCCCTCCATCAAGTGAGGGATCACAAACGTAAATTGCAACAGAGCGGCAATCAGCCCTGCAGCAACGCCAGCGAGCACCGCGCTGGTCAGCAAATTTTTGGTCATTGGGTCGTTAAACCGCTGCGCTTAGTGGCAGGGAAACGCCATCGCGTGACGCTGGTCGTGCGCTGCGTCGTGCAAAACGGTCGCTTGCGCAATGCCGGATGCCATCAACAGGAACACGCCTGCAAGTACTGCGATTGCGAGGCCGAGAGCTGAGCTGTCAGAGCGTGCGATTGTCGCTGTTTGAGTCGTCATAGTTTTCTCCTAGAACCGTCACACCCGACGGCCAGATTTGTTTCACTCATGCAAGGCTGGTCTCCTGGCTCACGGGTCGATGCGTTTTGGCGTCTTCCCAGATCCGAAGATCCAGTGACATTTACCAAAACGCTCGCCGCTTACAGTCGCGGGGGCGGCTGCGGCTTTGGGTCCCTGATTGGATCCCCCATTTCCGCATTCCCATTTGACCCGCCGACGCTTTGCGCCGTGGCGCGGGTACCATGCATACGTTCACTTGGCCCTGAATCAGCTTGGCTGTCAAGATCGATAGCGACATAGCGGGTCGGGAATGCGAAGTGGTCTATGCCCTAAAAATAGCAGCTTTGACGCAATATCTTGTGGATAACTCGTATAGTTGGTCCATATAGGGAGAGCTTGCGTTGACACGTGCAATGTCGCTGATCACAGTCACTTACCGAAGAATCATCCGCGAGAGCAGCAAACGTGCGCTTTTCCAAACTCAAACTGCAAGGCTTCAAGAGTTTCGTGGACCCCACGGACCTGATTATTGCTGATGGCTTGACGGGGGTTGTGGGGCCGAACGGTTGTGGCAAGTCAAATTTGCTAGAAGCGCTGCGCTGGGTGATGGGTGAAAATCGCCCGACCGCAATGCGCGGGGGCGGAATGGAAGATGTAATCTTTGCCGGAGCCTCGACGCGGCCCGCGCGCAATTTCGCAGAGGTGAGTTTACAGATTGATAACTCCGAGCGGCTGGCACCGGCGGGGTTCAATGATCTTGATACATTAGACGTGGTGCGCAGGATCACGCGCGATGTCGGGTCTGCTTACAAAACCAACGGAAAAGATGTGCGCGCACGCGACGTGCAGATGTTGTTTGCGGATGCGTCGACTGGCGCGCATTCGCCTGCACTTGTGCGCCAAGGTCAGATTGCAGAGTTGATCAATGCCAAGCCAAAGAACCGACGGCGGATCTTGGAGGAAGCAGCAGGGATATCAGGTCTTTATCAGCGCCGTCATGAGGCAGAGTTGAAGCTGAAGGGTGCTGAAACTAACCTCGCACGCGTTGATGATGTGATTGAGCAACTGGCTGCGCAACTTGGTCAATTGGCGCGCCAGGCGCGTCAAGCCGCGCGATATCGCGCGATCGGTGATGAGTTACGGCAAGCTGAAGGCATGCTTTTGTATCGTCGTTGGCGAGAGGCTGACGAAGCACGACTGAGTGCTGAAGAAGAATTGCGTGAACGCACGACAGCTACGGCGCAAGCTGAAAGTGCCGCGCGTTTAGCCGCTAAAGCCAGACAAGAGAGCGAAGGGTTTCTGCCACCTTTACGCGAAGAGGAAGCGATAGCCGCGGCGGTTTTACAGCGTTTGATCGTACAGCGCGATACTTTGAACGATCAAGAAAGCCGTGCGCTCCAAACTATCGAGACACTACAAAATCGCATCATCCAGCTCGACAAAGATACGGAGCGTGAAGCGGCGTTGAACCGCGATGCCGGTGAGACGATTGAACGTTTGGAATGGGAAGCGCGCGAGTTAGCGAAAGCCTCTGAGGGGCAAGAAGATCGCTTGGAAGCTGCTGCGGAGCAGGCTCGTTCTGCGGCGGCCATCTTGCAAGAGCGTGAAGCGGATCTTTCCGAGCGCACGGAAGATGTCGCGCGTTTGGCGGCGCGGCATCAGTCTGCGTACCGCGTTTTGGCCGATAGTCGCAAAATGCTGGAGCGCAGTGACGGCGAAGCGGAACGCGCGCGCGCGGCGGTTGAAGGCAGCCGTGCAGCTTTGGCGCAGGCGGAATCGGATATGCAAGCGGCGGCGGGCAAAGAAAGCGCAGCAATCGCAACGGCTGAACGTGCGGATGCGGCGCTGAGCGCAGCAGAGGTGGCACGTACACAGACGCAAGCGTTGGAATCGGACGCGCGGGCTGAAAGGTCCGAGGCGGAAGGTGAAGCCAATGCGTTGCGCGCTGAGGTCACAGCATTGGCGAAATTGTTGGAGCGCGACACGGCTGAGGGTGGTCAGATTTTGGACCGCTTGCAGGTTGAGCAAGGCTTTGAAAAAGCGCTGGGCGCGGCATTGGCCGATGACTTGCGCGCGCCTGAAGTGGAAAGCGATGGGCCGTCTGGCTGGCGTATTTTGCCAAGTTATGAGGGGCGTCAGCCTTTGCCAGAGGGTGTGACATCATTGGCGCGACATGTGTCTGTGCCAGAGGTCTTGGATCGCCGTGCAAGCCAGATTGGTTTGGTCGACGCGGATGATGGCCAGCGCTTGCAAGCGCAGTTGAAACCGGGTCAACGTCTTGTTTCGCTTGAGGGTGATTTATGGCGCTGGGACGGGTATCGCGCTTGGGCGGAAGATGCGCCATCGGCGGCAGCTTTGCGTTTGGAGCAGTTGAACCGACTTGAGGTTCTCAAGCAAGAAATGGAGCGCGCGACGTCGCGGGTTGAGGCTGCGCAGCGCGCGCATGAGACTTTGACCAACCGCTTGACTGAGTTGACGCGGGCTGACCGCGATGCGCGTGAGGCGCGTAAAGAAGCGGATCGTCTGGTGAATGACGCCGCGCGCGCGTTGAGCCGTGCTGAAGCAGATCGTAATTTGGCCGAAGGCAAGTTGGAGAGCCTTGGCCTAGCGGTGACGCGCCATGAAGAAGATGCGATGGCTGCGCGCAAGCAGGTGCAAGACGCGGAAGCGGCTGTTGCGGAGCTTGGCGATCTAGAAGACGCGCGCGCCGGTGTTGAAGATGTAAAGATGACCGTCGAAGCCTCGCGGATCACGATGATGGCGCGACGTTCGCAACACGATGAACTTCGCCGTGAAGGTGATGCACGGATCAAGCGTTCGCAAGAAGTGACCAAGGAAGTCAGTGGTTGGCGCCATCGCTTGGAAACAGCGGAAAAGCGCATAGCGGAACTGGTCGAGCGCAAAACAAGCTCTGAGGTGGATCTGAAAGAAGCAAGTGCCGCGCCCGCTGAAATCACGGCCAAGCGCGAAGAATTGACGGATGCGATTGATACTGCTGAAGCGCGGCGCAACTCTGCAAGCGATGCATTGGCAGAGGCGGAGACAGCTTTGCGCGCAGCGGTTCAAGCAGAGCGCGATGCAGAGCGTGGCGCATCCGAGGCGAGAGAGGCGCGTGCACGGTCTGAAGCCCGCTGTGATGCGGCCCGCGAGACGGTTTCTTATGCGGCGGAGCGTATTTCGGAAGAAATGGAAACGACACCCGCTAATTTGTTGGAAAGTTTGCAGATCGATGTGGACAAGATGCCCGCATCTGGGGCGATTGAAGCTGATGTGAACCGGCTCAAGCGTCAGCGTGATGCATTGGGCGCGGTGAATTTGCGTGCTGAGGAGGATGCCAAAGATGTGCAAGTCGAGCATGACACTTTGGTGGGTGAAAAGGCAGATCTTGAAGAGGCCATCAAGACGTTGCGCGGGGGCATTGCAGGATTGAATCGCGAAGGTCGCGAACGGCTTTTGACGGCATTTGAGCAAGTGAACAGTAACTTTTCGCTCTTGTTTACGCATTTGTTTGGCGGGGGCGAGGCGAATTTGGTGCTGGTGGAGAGTGATGACCCGCTTGAGGCAGGTCTTGAGATCATGTGTCAGCCGCCGGGTAAGAAACTTTCAACGCTGTCGCTTTTGTCGGGTGGAGAGCAGACGTTGACGGCTATGGCTTTGATCTTTGCTGTGTTCTTGGCGAACCCTGCACCGATTTGTGTTTTGGACGAGGTTGACGCGCCGTTGGACGATGCAAACGTGACGCGCTTTTGTGATTTGCTGGACGAGATGTGCCGCCGCACGGACACGCGTTTTTTGATCATCACACACCACGCGGTAACGATGGCGCGTATGGATAGATTGTTCGGTGTGACCATGGCTGAGCAGGGTGTCAGTCAGTTGGTTTCGGTTGATCTTAAGAGTGCCGAAACTTTGGTCGCTTGATTGACCCTTGGGGGCCAGCCCCCAAACCCCCGGAGTTTATTTAGAAAAATGAAGGGGCACTCATTATCATGTTTAGTTTAACAAGATTTGTAATGCATAGAGCGTCGCGATTCCGCCGATTATTGAGCCAACGACATTCTTCCAGATGAGCCCGAGCGTGAGGGTGACGAGAGCTGCGCTTACACGCGGTAGATCGAAATCGCCTTGTGTGGCCGCGGGCCACAGAACTGCAGGGGCGATAATTGCAGGGAGAATGCCGACGGCCGTGTAGCGCAAGTGACGCATGAGCCAGACAGGGAGTTGGCGGTCGCCCACAAGGCCCGTAAAGGCGAAACGAAGCGCGAAACTACCGATGCCAAGGCCGATGATAACAATCCAGAGTTCTGTTCTATCGATCATTGGGCGCCCTCATCTGTCATAGTTTCGATCCGTGCGCCGACCATCATTCCGCCCATGCCAGCGAGTAAGATGCCAAGGTTGAAGGGGACTGAGAACAGCAGCAATGATAGAAAGGCCGCTGTGATTGCCGCCCCAATATGTGCCCGCGTGCGCAACGCGGGGGCGACGATGGCAAGAAATGTGATGGGCACTGCGAAATCAAGCGCGAAGGACGCGGGAATTGCTGCGCCAACTATCGCGCCAACCAGTGTGAAGATCCACCACAAGGGGCAAACGGGCGTGACGGTTCCAAAGAAATAGGCGATTTTTTCTTGGGGCGACATTTCGGGCGCTGTTTCATATTTGGTGATCGAAACAGCATAGCTTTGATCGACGGTGAAATAGGCCGCGATCGCACGTTGCCATAAGGGTGCGGCACCAATGTGCGGCGTCAGGGAGGCGGAGTACATTGCCATGCGCAGATTGACCGCAAGTGCAGAAGCAAGCACGACAAAGGTGGGTGCTTCTTCTGTCATGAGTTGCAATGCGGTGAATTGTGCGGCGCCGGCGATGACAACAACTGAGAATGAAAGTGTTTCGAAAACGCTAAGGCCAGCTTCGGTTGCAAGGACGCCGAAGAGCATGGCGAAGGGTGCGATCACCAACATAAAGGGTGCGCCGTCGCGAATGCCTGCGTGATAGGCTGATTTGAGGCTAGTGGATGCCATGGGCGACCTTTACATTGCGGCTGTGCAAATGCAGCTATCTTGCAAATCGTAGTTTTGCAATCGCGAGCCCTGAGGAGTGGACGTTGAACGACTTAAGCGAATATATCATCGCACCTGACCTTAGCCGCGTGCGGCTGACGCGCCGCGTTGTGGGCGTCGATCAAACAGGATCAGAGGTCGCGCAGGACGTGATCGAAGAGCGCCCTTTGACGATCTACCTGAATTCACAAGAGATTGTCACTGCAATGACGATTGGCGATTATCCCGAATATCTTGCGCTTGGCTTTTTGCGTAATCAAGGCATGCTGGAAGGGGCCGGCGCGGTCACGCAGATTGACTATGATGCAGAGCTTGAAATTGTCGTTGTCCGCACGAGTGCGCCGACCAATCATGAAGAGAAACTAAAGAAGAAGACCCGCACATCAGGCTGCGCAGTTGGAACTGTTTTTGGTGACATGATGGAAGGGCTGGATGGGGTTGTTTTGCCGAAGGCACAATTGCGCACCTCTTGGCTTTATGCGTTGGCGCATAAGATTAATACGACACCGTCGCTTTATCTGAATGCAGGTGCCATTCATGGGACAGTGCTGTGCAAGGAGGATCAGCCTTTGGTCTACATGGAGGACGTTGGGCGGCACAATGCAGTCGATAAGATTGCAGGATGGATGGTGCAGGAACAGGCATCTGCGGGCGATAAGATTCTTTATACGACGGGGCGTTTGACCTCGGAGATGGTAATCAAATGTGCGCATATGGGAATCCCTGTGCTTGTGTCGCGTTCTGGTTTTACGGCTTGGGGTGTGGAGCTGGCAGAGCAGGTTGGGCTTACCTTGATCGGACGTTTGCGTGGCAAGCGGTTTCAGTGTTTGGCAGGGGCAGACCGGATTATCTGGGATGCGGATTTGGCACAGATTAAGGATGAGCCGAAGAAATCTGGCCGAAAGGGTGCGGCATGAAGCAGCCCTTAGGTGTGATCCTTGCAGGCGGACAGGCGAGGCGCATGGGGGGTGGTGACAAAGGGCGTTTGATGCTTGGCGATCGTAGTTTGCTGAGCCATGTCATCGCCCGATTGCAGCCGCAGGTGAGTGCGCTTGTGTTGAACGCCAACGGTGATCCGAGCCGGTTCGAGGATACAACCATTCCCGTGGTTGGGGATAGTATCGCTGGTTTTGTTGGGCCGTTGGCTGGTGTGCTAGCAGGTTTAGATTATGCGTATGAGCAAGGGTTTGAAACGATTGTGACGGCTGCGGCTGATACGCCATTTTTTCCCTGTGATCTGGTGCCGCGTCTGATGACGGCGGCTGAGGGTATGGAACATCCTTTGGTCCTTGCGGCGACGCCGGATAGCGAACGTGGGCGCAATCGCCACCCGACGTTTGGCGTGTGGCCAGTTGCCTTGCGTGATGATTTGCGCCGCGCGCTTGAGGGTGGACTGCGCAAAGTTGTGCTTTGGAGCGATCAACATGGAGGGCGCGAAGCAATGTTTGAAGCAGAGCCGTTTGATCCTTTCTTTAACGTGAACACGCCCGAAGATTTAGCGCGTGCTGAGGGCTTGATATGAAGATTTATGGCGTGGTCGGTTGGAAAAACGCGGGTAAGACGGGGTTGATGGAGCGCCTTGTCAGCGAGATTACTTTGCGAGGATATTCTGTTTCGACGGTCAAACATGCGCACCATAGTTTTGATGTGGATCACGTTGGGAAAGACAGCTACCGCCACCGTGCGGCGGGCGCACGTGAAGTTCTTTTGGCATCGCGTAACCGCTTTGCTTTGATGCATGAACTGAGCGATGAAGATGAACCGGCACTTGAAGAATTGCTGGCCAAGCTCGCCCCAGTTGATCTGGTTTTGGTGGAGGGGTACAAGCGCGACAAGCATCCAAAGATCGAGGCGCATCGCCATGAAACTGGCAATGCCCTGATCGCGGATGAGACTGTGCGCGCTTTCGCAGCAGACCGCACGCTGGACGTGGATCGCCCCGTTTTTGATCTGAATGCGACGGCTCTGATCGCTGATTTTATCTTGCAGGATGTGGGTCTGCTGGAGCGTTGGGAATGACGTTTGACACTTTTATCGTTGTTGATTGGGCCTCTGGCAAAGCATCGGGGCCGACACCGAAAAAGGATGCGATTTGGATCGGCGTTGCCAGCGATACTAATGTAGAACCACCGCTTTATATGCGCTCGCGTCTTGAGGCGGAAGCTTGGTTAATCGCGCGTTTGAGTGCAGAGCGCGCACGGGGGCATCGTGTACTTGCGAGTTTCGACTTTCCTTTTGCTTATCCCAAAGGTTTTGCGCAGAGCTTGATTGGATCTGATGATCCCTTTGGCGTTTGGGACTGGCTTGCAGCGCGGATTACCGATGATGCAAAAGGTGACAACAACCGATTTGACGTTGCTGCTGAGATAAATAGGGCTTTCGGCGGAGATGGTCCGTTTTGGGGTAATCCGTTGAAGCGAGATATTGCTGGTTTGGAGCGAAACAAGTCTGTTTATTCTTTGCACGACCTGCCTGAAAAACGTGGGTGTGAGCAGGCTGAGCAAGGGCTGTTTACATGTTGGCAGCTTGCGGGTGCAGGTGCAGTTGGTGCGCAAGTCTTGATGGGTCTGCCGGTTTTGCATCGGTTGCGTAAACGCTTTGGTAATGAAGTGTCTGTATGGCCATTCGAAGCGGCGGACGCGCCGATTGTGTTGGCAGAGATCTGGCCATCCTTGTTGGGTCCTGTCGTGAAGGAGGCGGAGAAAAACGGTGAATTAAGAGATGCTGCGCAAGTGCGGCTTTTGTCAAAGGCATTGGCGGGTCTTGAAGCGTCTAAGCTCGCTGAAATGATGGATGTGTCGTCCCCTATTGAGGGCGCGATCCTTGGTGCAGGTTATTCGAGTGATTTGCAAACTTTGGCGACAACCCTCGAGCCGCCAAAATTGTCCAATGATTGTTTTGCATTGCCCGCTGGTATTGATTGGACACCAGTGGATGACGCTTTGCAGATGCTTCGCGCGCGATTAAAGCCTGTGGTGCAAAGCACGACGAAGTCTGTGGAGCGTGCTGTAGGAAGGGTTCTTTCGTCTGACGTTAGTGCGCTGCGCTCTAATCCACCGCTGCCGAATACGGCTGTTGACGGGTTTGGTTTCGCCAGTGCGAGTGTGCTTGGCGACGGCCCCTTTGAACTTCCGCTCGTGGACGGGCGCGCGGCAGCTGGTTTGCGTTTTGACGGCCATGTGCCGTCGGGCTGGGCTATTCGCATTTTGACTGGGGCCGCTTTGCCTGATGGTGTCGATACGGTTGTTCTGCAAGAAGATGTGCGTAATGACGGAACGCGGATTGCTTTTAATGGGCCAATCAAAACAGGCAGCAATACACGGCGCGCTGGTGAAGATGTGCGCGTCGGAGAAACGATTTTGCGCGCTGGGCGCAAAGTGACGCCAGCAGATGCAGCCTTGCTCAGCGCTGTTGGGGTTGCAGAGGTTCACACGTATACGCCTTTACGTGTTGGTGTGTTGTCGACGGGGGATGAGCTGGTTGAAACCGGTCAAACTGCGCGGGATGGCCAAATCTATGACGCGAACCGTCCGATGCTGTTGGCGCAGCTACGCGAATGGGGATTTGAAGCAATTGACCTAGGGCGCGCGCCGGATAAGCGGGCAACGCTCAAAGGGATGTTGGACGCAGGTGCCGCTAAATGTGATGCGATCCTTACGTCAGGTGGCGCGTCCGCAGGGGATGAAGATCATATGTCCGCGCTTCTTGCAGAGACAGGATCGCTTGCGCTTTGGCGAATTGCGCTGAAGCCGGGGCGTCCCTTGGCGTTAGGCGTTTGGGACGGTGTTCCGATCTTTGGATTGCCAGGGAATCCTGTCGCGGCTTTGGTGTGCACATTGATCTTTGCGCGCCCCGCTTTGAAGTTGTTAAGCGGTGCGGGATGGTCAACGCCAAATGGCTTTATGGTGCCCGCCGCATTTGAAAAGAACAAAAAGGCGGGACGACGCGAATTCTTGCGCGCACGTTTGCGCGTTGGTCAGGTTGAAGTGTTCAAGTCAGAAGGCTCAGGGCGCGTCAGTGGCTTGAGCTGGGCGGAGGGGTTGGTCGAATTGCCAGATGGCGCAATAGACATCGTGCATGGCACGCCCGTGCGCTTCATTCCATATGACCTGTTTTAAGGATGAAAGTGGGCTGAAATGAGCGAGCGTCGTCCTATATCTTTCATCGCGACGGCGCAGCCTGATCTTGCGAAATCGTTCTATCGGGATGCTGTCGGCTTGACGCTTCTCGACGTGTCACCATTCGCGCTGGTATTTGATGACAAAGGTCAAATGTTGCGTGTGCAGATCGTAGATGCGCTTTTGCCGCCACCCTATACGGTGCACGGTTGGCAGGTTTCCGACATGAGGTCTGAGATCACAAAGCTGGTTTCCAAAGGCATCGAATTTTTAAAGTTTGAGCACATGGAGCAGGATGCGTTGGGTATTTGGACAACCCCGAATGGCGATAAGATCGCTTGGTTCAAAGATCCCTGCGGAAATACGTTGTCTTTGACCGAGTTTACCTAGTCAAATGTCCCTGCAACGCGGCCCAAAAGCATGAAAGCGCGCGCAGTTCGTGTGCTGGATAGGGCAGCGATTTCAGCGTCGGTCGCGATTTCCTCGAATTCTGAAAAACTCTTGTCGAAACGACGAAGAAAGTGATGTGCCGCGTCGCGAAAAATCGTGTCTTGCTTCATGCGAGCCGCTGAAAGCGCGAGTGAAGAGCGATCTCGTATCCCACCAAGTGCCGCAATGGCGCGACCACGTTCGCCCGCAGCAAAGCTGCGCCAAATCTCTGGGCGCGCAGCATCCGGGCGCAAGTCATCCATATAAATGCCGTCTTGGCTCAGAAGGGTCAGTACGTCCTGCGCCGCCTGAATAAGTTGCGCTGATGTTCTATCTTTCAAAGCATCACGCAAGGCGTCAAAACCGGCTTTATCGTTGGCGTCCTCTGGAAAATTCAAAGCACGGATCAACACATCCCGTTCTAGCGGCGGCGCCATTTCCGCCGCTTGAGTGCCAAGCGCAAGGCTGGCTTGCTCGGAAGGGTCGGCAGCGGTCTGTTCTACCGGCGCTGGCTTACGTACAGGGGCCGTGTCACGCTTGGTGGAAAAGGTCGCGAGCGTTGTTTCAGTCTTACGTTGCGCTGCTGCAATTTCATCCAACTTGCGGGTGACTGAGGGTTCTGCGGCCATGTTGCGCCCTTGGCTTTGAGCCACATAAGCCTGACGAATGCCGTCAATAGCCGCTTGTAAACGCTGACTTTCTTCGCGCATCACACGGCTGGAGCGCGCAGCTGTTGCTGCAACCCAGATCATTGCGACAGGCATGAAAATTGCAAGCATCGTCATTAAGAAACGCAAGCCGCCTGTGCTCTCGACAGCCGCTTCGCTCGGGAGCGTAAGAAAGAAAATCGCAGCGCCCAACAGCCACAACAGGCTCAGCGCAATCGCGATGATTTCGATCCCCGTGATCGGGGATTTTCCTGGGCGGTCATAGATGCCCAGTGGTGTTGATTTACCGTCAGAGCCGTCAGCCATGCTCACTTCTTTCGCTCTTCACCTGTGGAAAAACCACGGTTTAAATATATTCGACTTTAAGCACTTCGTAAGATTTGCCACCGCCGGGAGTGCGCACTTCGACGCTATCACCTTCGTCCTTGCCAATCAAAGCACGTGCAATCGGGGATTTGATATTAAGCAATCCCTCTTCGATGTTTGCTTCGTGTTCGCCGACAATTTGCCACGTTTTTTCTTCATCGGTGTCTTCATCAACAAGCGTGATAGTCGCGCCAAATTTGATTGTGCCGCTCAGCGTGCTTGGGTCAATCACTGTCGCCAAGGATAGCACGCCCTCGAGTTGTTTTACGCGGCCTTCGATGAAGCTGTGTTTTTCACGTGCGGAGTGGTATTCGGCATTTTCTGAGAGATCGCCATGTTCGCGCGCTTCTGCAATCGCTGCGATAATTGCAGGACGTTCCACCGTTTTTAGGTTCTTGAGTTCTACCTCAACGGCCGTATGGCCAGCTTTGGTCATCGGTATCTTTTCCATGGGCGACCCCGTCTTCGTCTAAAGTGCCAGTTTGGCATGAATATATATACAAAAACGCCGGACAAACCGGCGCTGCACACTTGTCTATTTCAGCGCTCAGATTGCCCCGAGCATGTGGTTAAATGCAAGTGATGATCATCGTATAAGCATATTCACGCGAATGCGTAGTTTTTTCTGCTGAAACGGCACGATTTACGTATCGTTCCGATTGACCCTATTGGGCATGCCTTGATACCCATCGGCGCAACATTATTTCTTGCTCACGAGAGGAGCCATCATGTCTGAGATCGAACGCGAAGCGATGGAATACGACGTAGTGATCGTGGGCGCGGGCCCAGCGGGGCTGTCCGCAGCAATCCGTTTGAAGCAACTGGATGCTGATTTGCAGGTTGTTGTGTTGGAAAAAGGGTCTGAAGTGGGCGCGCATATTTTGTCTGGTGCTGTCCTTGATCCGATTGGTTTGAACCAACTTATTCCAGACTGGAAAGAAAAGGGCGCGCCGTTGAACGTGCCTGTGAAGGACGATAATTTCTACGCCTTGGGTGAAGCGGGTCAAATCCGTATCCCGAACTTCGCAATGCCACCGCTGATGAACAACCACGGCAACTACATCGTTTCTATGGGAAATGTCTGTCGCTGGATGGCGGAGCAAGCGGAAGAGCTGGGTGTTGAAATTTTCCCAGGCATGGCCTGTTCCGAATTGGTTTATGGTGACAATGGCGAGGTCAAAGGTGTTGTTGCTGGCGTGTTCGGGCTTGAAGCGGATGGATCGCTCGGCCCCAATTCTGAGCCGGGTATGGAATTACATGGCAAGTACGTTTTCCTTAGCGAAGGTGTGCGCGGCTCGTTGAGCAAAGAGGTGATCGCGAAGTACGATCTCTCCAAAGGGAAAGAGCCACAGAAATTCGGCCTAGGCATGAAAGAGATCTGGGAAATTGATCCGGCCAAGCACAAAGAAGGGTCTGTCACCCACACAATGGGTTGGCCTTTGGGCAGCAATGCCGGTGGCGGTTCGTTCATTTATCACCTTGATAATAATCAAGTTTACGTCGGTTTTGTGGTTCATCTGAACTATGAAAACCCGCATCTGTTCCCCTACATGGAATTCCAGCGTTTCAAGCATCACCCGATGGTTGCTGATCTGCTCAAAGGTGGCAAACGCGTCGCTTACGGTGCGCGCGCTATTTCTGAGGGCGGGGCGCAGTCGATGCCGAAAATGGTTGCACCTGGCGTTGCCTTGCTCGGTTGTTCCGTTGGCATGGTTAACGTGGCGCGTATCAAGGGCAATCATAACGCGATGCTCTCTGGCATGGCCGCGGCGGAAGCGGCGTATGCTGCTATTGGGCAAGACCGGTCTGGTGATGAGCTGAGTGATTATGAAGCAAACGTGCGCTCTGGTGAAATTGGCAAGGATCTACACAAAGTGCGCAACGTGAAGCCGCTTTGGAGCAAATACGGCCTTGTCGCTTCGCTCTCAGTTGGCGGGTTCGACATGTGGACGAATACATTTGGCTTCTCTTTGCTAGGGACGATGAAGCACGGCAAAAATGATGCTGACGCAACCGGTAAAGCTGCGGCGCACGAACCAATTGAGTATCCAAAGCCCGATGGCACGCTCAGTTTTGATCGTCTTACGAATGTTGCGTTCAGCTTTACCAACCATGAAGAAAGCCAGCCAGCGCATTTGCAACTAGGCGACAAGATGGTGCCGATGGCGGTGAACATGCCTCATTATGCCGAACCTGCGCAGCGTTATTGCCCAGCGGGTGTATATGAAGTGGTTGACGACAATTTTGTGATCAACTTCCAGAACTGCGTGCATTGTAAAACATGTGACATCAAAGACCCGAGCCAGAACATCACTTGGGTCACGCCGCAAGGTGGTGATGGGCCGAATTATCCCAATATGTAATCTCGCTGTTGGGCGGTTAGAAAGGGCAGGCTTAGGCCTGCCCTTTTTCGTTTAGCATGCGTTCTACAGCGTCTCGGTAACTGCTGCTTACCGGAACTGAACGCCCATCTTTGAGTTTGAGTTCATGACGTCGGCCTGCACGCGACAGCGTGTCTGCATGTGCACTGGCGGCCCAGTGGGAGCGATGAGTTTGCGCCCCTTCTATCCCATCGAGCAGGTCCATTGCGTCGCTAAGGCGCATCAAGATCATCTCGCTTCCTTTAGTCGTAGTTACTTCTACATAGTGATCCTGCATAGACATTGAGATGACCTGCCCTTCGCGCAAACGTGCTGGCAAACGTTGCAGCAGGCGAGGCGTTTTTAGAATGGCCGGTTTGTCGGCGCCATCTTTTGGCTCACGATTTGTCGCCTCTTCTTGGGCAGTTTGATTGCGAGCACTGATCAAGAGTTCTAGTCCAGCGATAAGGACTCCCATTATTGTGACCTTCAGCCACAGTTCGGGAAACTGCGAGTCTTCTAGGTGCTCAGGTCGAAAAATTTTGTTGAGCGTAATGACAACAGAAGCGCCTGGAAAACCAGCGATTGCAGACCCGATTGCGATGATAATGAGGCTTGGCAATTTTACGAGCCACTTGCTTTCAAGTGTCGCCAGTATGCAAATTTCCATAAAGATGCCGACGGTACTTATCGCCACAGTCCAGAACGCGACACGATCCCATAAGTTCAAGTCGTCACCTGTGCCAAACGGGCCAAGGAAAACACAAATAAAAATTGCGACTCCAAAAACGACAATGCGTCTGTCTCGTGTGTTCTGGCCTGTATTTTCACGCATCGTGTATTTGCAAATCCACTGATTTCACGAAGAATCTTAACGATATGCGTAGTTTGACTTCGACGCGTCGCGAAATGCAATAATTATTATTCTTGTGAGTGAGGCAATCGGTAACCCAACCCCGCTGATTGCAGTTAACTAAAATTCCATTTTCTAAATCTCTCTGGAGTGGTGCATTTATTTGCATCACTCCTTATTTCTTTTCTGACAGCCACCTCCGCGAAAAAATCGCGCAAACTTGAGCGACTCTTTGTGTACTTCGGCCGTGCAATCATTGCTTTACCTGTATTGACGCCCTAGCTTCCATCTTAGCAGTGCACAAAAAGGAGCATCACACGTGCCCATTCGCGTTCTAAGGCAGTTAAGTTTTGCAGCGGTTCTTGCCGTTACTGGGATACCGCTCATCGCTGAACCTGCGGGGCCATACCTTGCTGCGCGCTCTGCTGCTGTTACGGGCGATTTTGATGCGGCTGCGCGCTACTATACGCAAGCGCTTGCGCGCGATCCGTCTAACCCAGAAATCTTGGAAAATGCTAGTTTTGCTTTGCTTGCCCTTGGCGACATTGATCGCGCGGCTGTCGTGGGTAATACGTTGCTTGCAAATGGTCAAAGTAGCCAAGTCGCGCAGATGGCCGTTCTTGCGCAGCGCGCGCAAGAAGAGAACTACGCAGATGTACTTGGCCGCCTTTTGGATAACCAAGGTGTCGGGCCTTTGGTTGACGGTCTTTTGCGTGCATGGGCGCAGGTTGGCATTGGTGAAGTGACCACCGCGCTGGAGAATTTCGACAAGATTGGTGAAGAACGTGGGCTGCAAGGGTTTGCGCTTTATCACAAGGCGCTTGCGCTGGCGCTTGTCGGCGACTTTGAGAGTGCGGATGAGATATTTTCGCAACCCGAGTCAGGTGCTTTGCGTCAGACCCGTCGTGGTGCGATTGCCCATATTGAAGTGCTGAGCCAGTTGGGACGCGCGCAGGACGCTTTGACACTTCTGGATGAATCCTTTGGCCCAGACATCGACCCTAAACTAAAAGCGATCCGCGCAGCTTTGAGCGCCGATGAAACTGTTGAATTCAGTCAGGTTAAAACGGCGCGCGATGGAATGGCAGAAGTCTTTTTCACTGTCGGAAGTGCTTTGCGCAACGAGGCAAGCGAAGATTACACGCTGCTCTACACCCGTGTCGCTGAATATTTGAACCCGACACATAGCGATGCGACTTTGCTGTCTGCGGGTTTGCTTGAGCAAATGGAACGTTTCGAACTGGCGACAGAAACCTACAAGAAAGTTGGGCGCGATGATCCTGCCTTCCATGCAGCAGAGTTGGGTCGCGCGGATGCGTTGCGACGCAGTGGGAAACCTGATGCTGCGATCGAAGTGCTTGAAAGTCTTGCCCAAACGCATGGTGAGTTAGCAGTTGTGCACTCTTCTTTAGGGGATGCGCTACGTCAAATGGAGCGGTTTGAGGATGCGATTGAAGCGTATGATACCGCTTTGGAACAGTATGAAGAAGAAAGTCGCGGACAGTGGTTTATCTACTATGCACGCGGTATTTCGTACGAGCGTTTAGACGATTGGGACAATTCGGAAGCGGATTTTCGCAAAGCGTTGGAGCTTAATCCAGAGCAGCCACAAGTCTTGAACTACCTTGGGTATTCTTTGGTTGAAAAGCAAATCAAGCTTGATGAGGCACTTGATATGATCGAACGCGCTGTCGCTGCGCGTCCTGACAGCGGCTATATCGTGGACAGTCTCGGCTGGGTTCTGTTCCGATTGGGTCGCTATGAAGAAGCCGTTGCGCCGATGGAACGCGCGACGGAACTCATGCCAATTGATCCGATTGTGAATGATCATTTGGGAGATGTGTATTGGTCTGTTGGTCGATATCTCGAGGCAGAATTTCAATGGAAGCGCGCGCTTTCTTTCGTGGATTACGGTGATGCCAGCCAAGAAGCAGACCCTGAGCGCATCAGGCGCAAGCTAGAGGTTGGACTAGACCAAGTGCTGGAAGAAGAAGGGGCAGACCCACTTCGTTTGGCAGATGACGGCTGATCTCGTTAAGCGGACTGCCCGCGCTAAGGTTAATTTAACGCTGCACGTAACGGGCCAAAGGGCAGATGGGTATCATCTGCTTGATAGCTTGGTATGCTTTGCGGATGTGGGCGATATTGTTAAAGCAGAACGCGCGGATGCACTTTCTCTAAGTGTTGATGGGCCGTTGGCGGAAGGTGTGCCGACAGACGATAGAAATTTAGTGCTCCAAGCAGCGCGCTTGTTTGGCAGCACGCAAGGCGCACAAATAAATCTAAGCAAACATTTGCCACACGCCGCTGGCATTGGCGGCGGGTCGGCCGATGCGGCTGCTACGCTACTTGCGCTTGCTGAACTTTGGGACATGCCGCTGCCCGAAGATGTTGTGAGCCTTGGCGCTGATGTTCCGGTGTGCTTGTCCCCTATGGCGCTGCGTATGCGCGGTGTCGGCGACGCGTTATCTGTTATTCCGATTTTGCCAGAGCTCCCAGCGGTCTTGGTTAACCCCGGAGTTGGCGTTGAAACACCGCCAGTCTTTCAAGCTTTAACGCAAAAGGCGAATGCCCCCATGGGTGAAATACCTGAATTCGCGGATGTGCAAAGTTTTGCGGTTTGGTGCAGTGATCAACGTAATGATTTGCAAGAGCCTGCAATACGCATTGCGCCTATCATTCAACAGGTTCTTGATACCTTAGAGCCTGCACTTATGGCGCGCATGTCAGGCTCCGGGGCGACTTGCTTTGGGCTGTGTGAAAGTCAAAGTGCTGCTGACGCGCTCGCAAGCGATATTCGAACCCAGCATCCAGATTGGTGGGTTGTAGCAACCAGCTTTAGTTGATGCGTGCAACAACATAGCCCGCGATATCGCGAAGCATGTTACGAACTGGATGCTCTGGCAGTTTATTGATGGCAGTCACAGCCTTGTCAGCCCAAGCAAGAGCTTCTTGGCGGGTGTCTTCCAAAGCGCCGTGTTTGTGTAGAAGCGCAATCGCATGTTCCAGATCGCCGTCTTCTTGGCGACCTTTCTCAATCGTGCGTTCCCAAAATGCGCGCTCTTCAGCGTCGGCTTTCGCGATGGCTTTGATCAATGGGAGCGTGAGCTTCTTTTCTCTGAAATCATCGCCGACGTTTTTGCCGATTGCATTTGGATCGCCGGACATATCAAGCAGGTCGTCGACGATCTGGAACGCAATTCCCAGTGCATCACCGTAGTCGAATAAGGCTTGTATCTGCGCATCATTGGCATCAGCAACCACACCGCCAACTTCTGTCGCGGCAGAGAATAGCGCAGCAGTTTTTCCGCGAACGACTTGAAGATAGATCGCTTCTGTTGTGGCCAGATCTTGCGAGGCGGTGAGTTGCAGCACTTCACCCTCTGCAATTGTGGCGGAGGCGTTAGCGAGAATGTCGAGGACCCGTAAAGAACCGGTTTCAACCATCAGCTGGAAAGACCGTGAGAAAAGATAATCCCCCACGAGCACGGAGGATTTGTTGTCCCATAGCAGGTTTGCAGTCGGGCGGCCACGGCGTTGGCCGCTCTCATCGACCACATCGTCATGGAGTAATGTCGCGGTGTGAATGAATTCAACGGTTGCTGCGAGATGCACATGGTAAGGGCCGGTGTAGCCACACAGATGCGCCGCTGCGAGAGTGAGCATCGGGCGCAAACGTTTACCGCCTGCCTCGACCAGATGCGCTGTGACTTCTGGAATGCGCGGAGCATGCTCAGAAGCCATGCGCTCGCGAATGAGGATATTCACAGCATCCATATCAGCGGCCAAATAGGCTGCTAAAGCATCATGCGGCTTTATTGAAATCTCGTCCAAGCTCATCACACTCTCGTTCCTGCCCTGTCGTATCTCTGTACATTTGGGCGCGCCGCGCTTAACTCTATTTTTATGCAAGAATTGATGCGAACCAATGACATAACACTCACTGCTCTGGTCCGAGCTATCCTTGATGACGCGGGTATACCGATCTTTGAGTTGGACGTAAATATGAGCGTGCTTGAGGGCTCCATAGGCATTTTGCCGCGCCGAGTGATGGTGGCAGAACGTGACTATGAACGGGTGTTGCGTATCTTGGCGGAAAACGAAGTTGAACTCCCCAATTGATCATCCTGAACTAGGGCCGTGCAGCGTTGATGCCTTCCTTGGTGGGCTGGTGCAACTTGCGCAACCGCTGAACGGGTACCGCGCGGGGGTAGATCCGGTTTTGCTATCTGCGAGCGTGAATGCCAAGGCCCAAGATACGGTGCTAGAACTGGGATGCGGTGGCGGTGTTGCGTCGCTTTGTCTGGGGCGGCGCATTCACGGGCTGACGTTGACGGGTGTTGAGCTGCAACCGGCCTACGCTGATCTTGCGCGCGAAAATGCGTTGCGCAATGGAATAGAGTTAACAGTTTATGCCGCCGATTTGAATACGCTCCCACCGGAGGTGAAAGCGCAACGCTTTGATCATGTGATTGCCAACCCGCCCTATTATGATCGTTCACGCAGTGTGCCATCTGAGAACGAGCAGCGTGAAACGGGGCTCGGCGGCGACACACCGTTGAGCAAATGGGTCAGCGTAGCGTCCAAGCGCCTAGCGCCCAAAGGACTGCTTCATTTTGTGCAGCGCGCGGACCGTTTGCCAGAGCTCATGAGTGCTGTTTTCAAATCACTTGGTTCGATTGAAGTGCAACCATTGTATGCACGCAGGGGTCGCGATGCGCATTTGGTTCTCATTCGTGCAAAAAAAGAAGGACGCGCTGATTTTCGCCTACATGCGCCGATTGTGATGCATCAGGGCGCTCAGCATGGTGGAAATGATAAGAATTACAATGAGGTAATCGAAGCGGTTCTACGCCATGGAGCTGGTTTGGACTTTGGTGGCGGCGCTTAATTCTTACGCATTTTAACGGTGGATTAACCTTAGGATGCAACTGCAGCGTGACAGATGAATTTTTTTGTGCTGGACTGAAGGTGCACATCCAACCTTAGGAGGACCTCGATGAGCTTGAGTTCACATCTGGAACAGCTGAAGAAGAAACACCTCACCCTATCTGCCGAAGTGGAAGCCGCGCAGCGCGCTCCCGGTACGCAGGACCTTCAAATCGCAGAACTCAAAAAACAAAAACTTCGACTTAAAGAGGAAATTACGCGCCTTTCGAGTTGAGCGTATTCTCATTTTAAGATGACTGGACCGGCGCTGGAATGATTTCCGCGCCGGTTTTTTGTTGGCGCCAGCTTTAACTTACGCAACACCCTGCAAAGACATTACGCCCAAATCATCGCTGATTTGTGCTTCGATCGCGAGAGCGGCGGCTTGGGCACCGGCGGCGGTGGTGAAATAAGGGATTTTGCCGTAAAGCGCGACGGAGCGGATTTCGCGGCTGTCTTCGACGGCTTGTGAGCCTTCGGTCGTGTTGATCACCAATGCGATTTCGCCATTCTTGAGATTATCGACCACGTTCGGGCGACCCTCATAGACTTTGTTCACCACTTCGCATTCAAGACCTGCCGCCGCGAGCCAGCTTTGCGTGCCCCTGGTTGCAGTGAAGGTAAATCCGAGTTTTGCAAGGAGCTTAGCGGCCTCCAAGGTTTTGTCAGTCTTGTCGTCATCGCGGATGGAAACGAAAACTTTGCCCTCACGTGGCAAGACAACACCAGCGCCCATTTGCGCCTTGAGGAAGGCGCGCGCAAAGGAGGTATCCCAGCCCATGACCTCACCCGTAGAGCGCATTTCAGGGCCGAGTATCGTGTCAACGCCGGGGAAACGCGCGAAGGGTAGAACCGCTTCTTTCACAGAGAACCACGGCATGTTGTAATCCGCGAGCGTCATTTGATCAGGCATTGGTTGTGAGCCCGGGATCGCATCTGTCGGATATGCACCGCGCTTGGTAAAGTTGGAAAGCGGTTCGCCTGCCATAAGACGTGCCGCGATGGAGGCAATTGCGCTGTCAGTGGCTTTGGCGACGAATGGTACCGTACGCGAGGCGCGTGGGTTGACTTCGATCAGGTAGATTTCATCGTCTTTGATCGCGAATTGCACGTTCATCAAGCCAACAACGTTGAGGGCCAACGCGAGAGCATGTGTCTGCTCTTCAATCCGTTTGATCACATTTTCAGAAAGCGAATAGGGCGGCAGTGAACATGCGCTATCGCCGGAGTGAACGCCCGCTTCTTCGATATGCTGCATGATGCCCGTAACGTGAACGTCTTTGCCGTCACAAAGCGCGTCAACATCAAGCTCGACGGCGCCAGCGAGGTAGCTATCGAGTAGAACTGGGCTGTCGCCGGAAACAACAACTGCCTCAGCAATGTAGCGCTCGAGCTGAGCCATGTCGCGCACGATTTCCATAGCGCGACCACCTAGAACGTAGGATGGGCGGATCACCAGCGGGAAGCCGATGTCTTCCGCGATGGAAAGCGCTTCTGCGTCGGTAGAGGCGATGCCGTTCTTTGGTTGCTTGAGGTTCAACTGGTTCACAAGCGCTTGGAAACGCTCACGATCTTCGGCGAGGTCAATCGCATCAGGTGTTGTTCCGAGAATTGGAATGCCTTCCGCTTCGAGCGCATTTGCCAGTTTGAGTGGTGTTTGGCCGCCGAATTGGACGATGACCCCGTGCAACGTGCCATTCTCAAGCTCAACGCGCAGGATTTCCATGACGTGCTCAAACGTCAGTGGTTCGAAATAGAGTCGGTCAGATGTGTCATAATCCGTCGAAACCGTTTCAGGGTTACAATTGATCATGATCGTCTCGTAGCCCGCGTCTGTCAGTGCGTAACAGGCATGACAGCAGCAGTAGTCGAACTCAATCCCTTGGCCGATACGATTTGGGCCACCGCCAAGGATGACGACTTTCTTACGATCAGATGGGCGCGCTTCGCATTCAACATCGCCAAACGCAGGTGCCTCGTATGTGGAGTACATGTAGGGCGTCTGTGCTTCGAATTCGGCTGCGCATGTATCGATGCGCTTGAACACGGCTTTGACGCCAACCGCATGACGGGCTTTGCGTACATCTTTTTCTTTGAAACCGGTGAGCTTGGCGAGACGGGCGTCTGTGAAGCCCATCATTTTGAGGTGGCGCAAGCCAGCCTCATCGCTTGGAAGCCCATCGGACTTAACCCGCTCTTCCGTGTCAATAATTTCGCGAATACGGGCCAGGAACCAAGGGTCAAACATTGTGACACCATGAATTTCATCATTTGTCAGGCCGTGACGCATCGCTTGTGCAATGGTGCGCATTCGGTCTGGCGTTTGCTTGGAGATGGCTTTGATAACCGCAGATTTCTCTGGTGCGCCTTCGATTTCGATCTCATCAAATCCTGTGAGGTCGGATTCCATAGAGGCGAGTGCTTTTTGCAGGCTCTCGTGGATTGTGCGACCGATGGCCATTGTTTCGCCCACGGATTTCATAGCAGTGGTGAGATATGGTTCAGAGCCTGGAAATTTTTCAAAGGCGAATTTCGGGATTTTGGTGACGACATAGTCGATGGTCGGCTCGAACGACGCAGGCGTCACCTTTGTTATGTCGTTGTCGAGCTCATCGAGTGTGTATCCAACAGCCAACTTCGCCGCGATCTTGGCAATCGGGAAACCCGTGGCTTTGGACGCAAGCGCAGAGGAGCGCGAAACACGTGGGTTCATTTCGATAACCACCATGCGTCCGTCGGCAGGGTTCACCGCCCATTGCACGTTGGAGCCGCCTGTTTCCACGCCGATTTCGCGCAAAACCGCGATGGAGTGGTTGCGCATCACTTGGTATTCTTTGTCCGTGAGGGTCAGCGCAGGGGCAACGGTGATCGAATCGCCTGTGTGAACGCCCATTGGATCGACGTTTTCGATGGAGCAGACTATAATCGCGTTGTCTGCCGTGTCGCGCACGACTTCCATCTCATATTCTTTCCAACCCAAAAGCGACTCGTCCACGAGGATTTGATTCACTGGTGACGCGTCCATGCCTGAGCGGCAGAAAAATTCGTAATCTTCGCGGTTGTACGCCACACCACCGCCTGTACCGCCCATTGTAAAGGCCGGGCGAATGATAGCTGGCAGGCCGACATAGTCGAGTGTTTCAAGGGCGATGCGCACGCCTTCAGAAAGGTCAGCTTTGCCACTTTCATCTGTGGGGGCCGTCACGATTGTCGCTTTGGGATTTTCGATACCGAGGCGGTCCATCGCGTCGCGGAAAAGTTTGCGATCTTCAGCCATTTCAATGGCTTCGCGCTTGGCACCAATCATTTCGACGTTAAACTTTTCAAGCACGCCCATTTCTTCGAGCGCGAGAGATGTGTTCAAGCCAGTCTGACCACCCATGGTTGGCAGCAATGCATCGGGGCGTTCTTTTTCGATAATTTTGGCAACAATTTCGGGTGTGATTGGTTCGATGTATGTCGCGTCTGCAAGGTTCGGATCTGTCATAATCGTCGCTGGGTTCGAGTTGACCAGAATGACGCGGTAGCCTTCTTCACGCAGGGCTTTACAGGCTTGGGCACCCGAGTAGTCAAATTCGCAGGCTTGCCCAATCACAATTGGCCCCGCGCCGATGATCATTATGGATGAGATATCAGTACGTTTGGGCATGGGCAGACCTCTTTTTTCAGCGCGCATTCAAGGGTGCAAACCTTGAGTCGCAGCAGCGTGCAAATTGTCGTGGGTTATAGACATGGGGTGGGCAGGTTCAAGGGGCATATGAACCTTGCCTGAAGCGAGACTTGACTTTCGCGCCCCCGCGCGGTGTATCGGCCCCAATCCTATAGCCCTTTCCGAAGGAAAAAGCACCATGCACGCCTATCGCAGTCATACATGCGCCGATCTCAACAAATCCAACGTAGGCGATAATGTGCGTCTTTCTGGCTGGGTGCACCGTGTGCGCGACCATGGTGGTTTGCTGTTCATCGATTTGCGCGATCACTACGGCATTACGCAAGTGATGGCTGATCCTGACAGCCCTGTGTTCAGCCAAATTGAAAAAGTACGCTCCGAGTGGTGTATCCGTATTGATGGTAACGTCATGGCGCGCGACGAAAGCTTGGTGAACCCTAAGATTCCAACGGGTGAAGTTGAAGTCTTCATTCGCGACATCGAAGTGCTTGGATCTGCATCCGAGCTGCCGTTGATGGTGTTTGGGGATCAGGAATATCCAGAGGAAACGCGCCTGAAGTATCGCTACCTCGATCTGCGCCGCGAAAAGTTGCAGCGTAACATGACGTTGCGCTCTGACGTGGTGGCGTCCATGCGCAAACGCATGTGGGATCAAAACTTCCGCGAATATCAAACGCCGATTATCACGGCATCCTCGCCTGAAGGTGCGCGCGATTTCCTTGTGCCATCGCGCCAGCACCCCGGTAAATTCTATGCACTGCCGCAAGCCCCGCAGCAGTTCAAACAGCTGATTATGGTTTCTGGTTTTGACAAGTACTTCCAGATCGCACCGTGTTTCCGCGACGAAGATCCGCGCGCAGATCGCTCGCCCACAGATTTCTACCAGCTCGACCTTGAGATGAGCTTTGTGGAGCAACAGGATGTGTTTGATACGATCCAACCTGTTGTCGGCGGTATCTTTGAAGAGTTCGGCGGCGGCCGAAAAGTCGATCAAACCTGGGAGCAGATTTCCTACAAGGACGCTGCGCTTTGGTATGGTTCTGACAAGCCCGACCTGCGCAACCCGATTAAGATGCAAGTTGTTTCCGAGCATTTCGCTGGCTCTGGCTTTGCGATTTTCGCGAAGCTTTTGGAGCAAGAGGGCACAGAGATCCGTGCAATCCCAGCGCCGACAGGTGGTTCGCGCAAGTTCTGTGACCGCATGAACGCGTTTGCGCAGAAAGAGGGTCTGCCAGGGATGGGCTACATCTTTTGGCGTGATCAGGGCGAGGGCATGGAAGCAGCGGGACCGCTGGCCAAGAACATCGGACCTGAACGCACAGAGGCGATCCGCCAACAGTTGGGTCTGGGCGTTGGCGACGCGGCGTTCTTCTTAGGCGGCAAGCCAAGCGCGTTTGAAAGCGTGGCTGGGCGTGCTCGCAATGAGATTGGTCAAGCGCTCAAGTTGATTGATGAAGATCGTTTTGCTTTTGCGTGGATCGTCGATTTCCCGATGTATGAAGCGGATGAAGAGACGGGCAAGATCGACTTCTCGCACAACCCGTTCTCGATGCCGCAAGGTGGCCTAGAGGCGTTGAACGGCGATCCTTTGGAAGTTTTAGGCTATCAGTATGACCTAGCGTGCAACGGCTATGAGCTGATTTCAGGCGCGATCCGAAACCACCAACCAGACATTATGTTCAAAGCGTTTGAACTTGCGGGTTATGGGAAAGACGAAGTCGAGAAGCGTTTTGGCGGGATGGTCAACGCGTTCCAATATGGTGCCCCTCCCCACGGTGGTTGTGCTGCTGGAATCGACCGGATTGTGATGTTGCTCGCGGATGAAGCGAACATTCGTGAAGTTATTATGTTCCCGATGAACCAGCGCGCGGAAGATCTGATGATGAACGCACCATCTGATCCTATGAGCGATCAGATGATGGAATTGGGTCTGCGGGTCATTCCACAGGACTAACGGCAAAGTTGGCCCTGCGTGCTGCAGCACGCAGGGTTACTCCCCTAGCACACGTTCGATTTGGGACAGCCCCTTTGAACCTGTGTACGTCTCTGGCGCTGAGAAGAGCGGATCATGCAGGGCTTCGACCAGTGTGATGAACGTCCACCCCGTATCGGCATACCACGCTAGCAGATCACTCAGATGATCTGCATTTATTTTGTTCATATGCAGCAGCAAGACATGCGACACATCCCGGCCCATCTCGCGCCTTGCGCGGGATTGAAAATGCGCTGTGCGCTCTTTCATATGCTTTAAATAGGCTTGTGCGATGCGCTGAGCTTCAGATTGATTTCCCATTTCCAAAGCATCGACGTACTCCAAATTGAATTGCCATTCGTCATTGTCGATGGTGACGGGCGCATTCACATAGCCTTGGTTCTTAAGAACAGTGTCCGCGACACGCCTGGACTTCTCTGTCTTGCCTTCGCGCAGAAATGGGAAGCGGTAGTATTTTGGGCCCTGCATCCATGCGCGCAAGGCGCGATCTGTGCGACGGACTTCACGGCGAAAGGCCCAACGCGTGAGAGTATCGTAATCTGGATGCGACCAGCTGTGATTGCCAACCTTGTGGCCCGCGCCTGTGAAGACATCCATCACAGTTATCGTTTCTTCATCGATCTGGCTGCCAATCGCAAAACCTGTCGCAACGATGTTATAAGGTTTCATTGCCGCATTGATGTCATGGACAATTTTCAGACCTTCTTGCGGTGTCGTGCGAGAGCGCAAAACAAAAGGCAGATCGTCAATCGTGATGGCGATTTGTTGTCCTTGAAGGGGAAGGGCGCAAAGGGTGAGCCATATTGCTAAAATGCGGCTCAACATAGCTTTGCTTTCAAGGGGGGTGAATGCGCGTGCTGCAGCACGCGCACAACGACACGTTATGCGATGCGGTTAACGGCGACGATCGCGGCGCGCTGACATAGGCTGGAACGCCACACCAACATGCGCTTCGCAATAGGGCTTGCCAGCTTTGACAGGCAAACCGCAGAACCAAAAATCTTCTGTCGCAGGATCACCCACAGGCCACTTGCAAGTGCGCTCGGTCAATTCCATCAAGCCGATCTTCTTTGATTTCTTCTCAACCTCAGACACCTTCGCAAGCGCCTCCGGACTGATTTCATTCGCCGAAGGTTGCGGTGGCAAAGGCTGACCCGCAGGAATAATCGCACGGCGCGCGCGTGACGGTGGCGGCGGGGGCGTTGTCGGCTCGGCAATCGGCGTCACAGCTTTCGGAGCGGCTTCTGCCTTTGGCGCTACCTTCGCTTTCGGTTCCGCCTTGGCGGCCTTTGGCTTTGCGTCGGTTTTTGCAGTGCTCGTGGTCGTACGGTTCGAAAGACCCAAGCGGTGCACTTTGCCGATCACAGCATTGCGCGTCACGCCACCGAGTTCTTTGGCGATCTGGCTTGCGGACTGGCCTTCGCCCCACATCTTTTTCAGCGTCTCTACGCGTTCATCTGTCCAGGACATTCTGGCTTCCTTATGTAAAAAAGCGGCCCGCTCGACGCGCCGCTCCTGATATCTGGTGCTTGCCCCTATTCTAATCAGCCTCGGCTGAGATACAAGTCGCACGAATCAGGGACGTAAGGCTGGAGACACCTATGACACAAAACACCGCACTGGATACACCACAGATGGGTGCGCGCCGCTTTGGTCGCGTAAATTGGTTGGGTTTGCAAACTTTGATTTGGCGCGAAACACGACGTTTCTTGGCCGTGTGGACGCAGACGCTCTTGGCTCCCTTGGTGACTGCGGGACTTTTGCTTTTGATTTTTAACCTCGCTGTCGGGCCACGTCGTGGCGAAGTCATGGGTGTGCCGTTTATCGAATTTATTGCGCCTGGCATTTTGATGATGACCGTCATTCAAAACGCTTTCGCAAATGTGTCCTCTTCGATTGTGATCTCTAAAGTTCAAGGGAATATCGTGGATACTTTGATGCCACCGCTTTCCCCCTTGGAGATGGTGATCGGTTATCTTGTCGGGGGTATCGGGCGCGGTGTGTTCGTTGCGATCGCTATTGGACTTGGTTTACTGATTTTTCTGGGCGTTGGGGTGCAACATCCATTTATGGCGCTGGTTTTTGTTGTGCTTGGCTCTGCCTTCTTGGGCGGGCTTGGCATCATCGCAGGCGTATTCGCAAATAAATTTGATCAAATGGCTGCGATTACAAACTTTATTGTGACACCGCTCGCAATGCTTTCGGGAACATTTTATTCAGTCACTGTTCTTCCGCCAATCTTGCGAGAGATCACGTATTTCAACCCGATCTTCTACCTAATCGATGGGCTGCGCTATTCGGTGATTGGCGTTTCGGACAGCAATCCGTGGTCGGGCATGTTCATTTGCACCGTTGCCGTCACCATGGTGAGTGCGATTGCCTTTCAAATGCTGCGCACAGGATACCGTCTTAAACCTTAGTGCTTAGCGCCTGTCGCCATGCCAAAAGTGCGGCACCCGCGATGATAATGCCCGCGCCAAGCAAAGACACGCTGGTCGGGATAACGCCAAAGATCAACGCGTCGTAGAGGGCTGCAAATAAAAGGGTTCCGTAGCTGAAAGGCACGACAAAAGACGCATCGGCGCGCGCGACCGAGTTCAAAAAGCATGTTTGCGCGGCCGCCATCAAAACACCTACTCCGGCAAGTGCGAACCATTGTTGTATTGTGGGTGGTTCCCAGATGAACACAACGGCGAGCGTGGCCATGATCAGTCCGATCGCATTGTTTACAAGCAGGATTTGAAACGGTGCTTCTTTTCCTGACAAGCGTTTGATGAAGATAATTTCCAAACCCAATATCAACGCTGCCCCCAGTGCAAGCAATGCGCCGGGCGCAATCGCACCTGAACCGGGTCGCAGTAAGATTAAAGCACCAATCATTGCAATGCCAGCTGCGCACCAGCGAATAGGGCCTATCTTTTCACCAAGCAGGAAGATCGCAAAAACCATCGCAAAAACTGGGTTCAAGAAGCTTATCGCCGTGGCATCCGCAAGAGGAATGTACACAGCAGCTGCAAACATCAAAGTGACACCCGCTGCACCGCAGGTGGTGCGCATCACATGAAGCTTCAGATCAACGGCTTCGAATTGCGGGCGCAAGATCAGCGCGGCACTGCCGAGGCTTAGGGCGGCAAACAAGAAACGTGCGTGCGTGATTTGCACGGGGTGCAAAGGGGACCCGAGTGTATCGGTGCCAAGCGCTTTCGCCAACAGAGTTGTCGCTGCAATAAACGCGGTCGCACAGATCATCAAAATCATCGCGAGGCGCGGGTTATGGGTTGGTAAATTGCTTTTGCAAGGATCGATCATACGCCAGACCTGCTTTGAATCAGATCTATCTACAAGCGCGCAATTGTACCGAGCATACAATCGCGCGCTTGCATTCTCTGTGTGCTCGGCTACAAGACGCCATGATCAAGAACGCACATACCCGTCTTCGACGACACTTGCGCCGCGCCTAAACGCGTTTGATCCGCCGTGCGTGACGGCCAACTCTATCACGCATCACCCAAATTGTTGACTTGCCCCTGCCGCTCAGGCACTCAAAGGGCTCACTTTTCTAAGGATACTCCCATGATCCCCTCCGTTTTGCCGACTTATTCGCGTGCGCCTATGTCCTTTGTTAAGGGCGAAGGGAGCTGGTTGATTGAAGCAGACGGGCGACGCTTCCTCGATTTAGGTGCTGGAATCGCTGTGAATGCGCTCGGTCATGCACATCCAGCGCTGGTTGCGGCGCTTACAGATCAGGCAAATGCGCTGTGGCACGTGTCCAATCTTTATCAAATCCCGCAACAGCAAAAGCTCGCGGATCTGTTGGTGGAACATACCTTCGCAGATACCGTCTTCTTTACCAATTCAGGCACAGAAAGTTGCGAACTCGCCGTGAAAATGGCGCGTAAATACTGGTACGATAAGGGCGCTCCAGAACGGGTAGAGATTATCACGTTCGAAGGGTCTTTTCACGGCCGATCTTCCGCAGGGATTGCCGCTGCAGGCTCAGAAAAAATGACCAAGGGATTCGGTCCATTGCTTGGAGGCTTCAAACATCTGGCTTGGAATGATCATGAGGCGCTTACAGCCGCGATAAGCGATCAAACCGCTGCAATCATGATCGAGCCTGTGCAAGGCGAAGGTGGTATTCGCCCCCTTCCTGATCAGTGCCTCAAAGGGTTGCGTGATCTGTGTGATGAACACGGTATTCTGCTCATTCTCGATGAAGTACAGTGTGGGGTGGGTCGGACTGGCAAACTCTTCGCGCATGAATGGGCAGGGATTGAGCCTGACATTATGATGGTTGCGAAAGGCATTGGCGGTGGCTTCCCGCTTGGTGCTGTCCTTGCAACCGAAAATGCTGCAAGTGGGATGACCGCTGGCACTCATGGTTCCACTTATGGCGGTAACCCTTTGGGCTGCACGGTAGGGTGTGCTGTACTTGATACCGTTGCCGACCCAGAGTTCCTTGCAGATGTTTCACGTCGTGCAGGCGCGCTGCGTCAAAGCTTAGAGGGTTTGATTGCTGAGCATCCGGACGTTTTTGAGTCGGTTCGCGGGACTGGCTTGATGCTCGGAGTAAAATGCAAAGCAAGCAACATTGATATCGTCAACGCAGGCTATGACCAGCAAGTCATCACCGTGCCTGCGGCTGATAACGTGATCCGCCTTCTTCCTGCGTTGAATATTACGGAAGCTGACATCGCAGAGGCGACTAAGCGTCTCAGTGCCGCTGCCTCTAAAATAGAGCAAACGGTCTAGCCTTCCTCTTTCTTTAAATATCCCGGGGAGCGCGAGGGGCTGGCCCCTCGCACCGGCACTAACAAAAAGCATATCAATATGAACCATTTTCTAGACATCCACAAAACAGACCCTTCCGCGTTAACCAGTATCATCCACGAAGCACGCGCTATGAAAGATGCGCGCGTTGGTCTGCCCAAAGCGACGCTTGATGCTGAACAACCGCTTGCGGGTCACATGGTTGCGCTCATTTTTGAAAAGCCCTCCACACGAACACGCGTGTCCTTTGATGTGGGGGTGCGCCAAATGGGTGGGCAAACTATGGTGCTGTCTGGCTCCGATATGCAGCTGGGGCACGGTGAAACAATTGCTGACACAGCACGCGTGCTGTCGCGTTATGTCGATCTGATTATGATCCGAACTTTTGATGAAAGCGTGTTGTTGGAAATGGCTGAATACGCGGATGTTCCTGTGATCAATGGCCTAACCGATCGCACGCACCCATGCCAAATCATGGCGGATATTATGACGTTTGAAGAACATCGTGGGCCAATCAAAGGCAAGAAAGTCGTGTGGTGTGGCGATGGCAACAACGTGTGTGCGTCTTTTCTTCATGCGGCAGGCCAGTTTGGGTTTGATATGGTCTTCACGGGGCCAAAGCAGCTTGATCCTGAGGATGAGTTTGTCGGACTTGCGCGCAAAGCGGGTGTTAGCGTGAGCATTGAACGTGATGCTCACACAGCAGTTCAAGGGGCCGATCTTGTGGTTGCGGATACTTGGGTGTCGATGCACGATAGCCAGTCTGCCAAAGAGCGCCGCCATAATATGCTGCGCCCTTATCAGGTGAATGAAGAACTGATGTCACACGCCAAACCAGACGCGCTGTTCATGCATTGCTTGCCCGCACACCGCGAAGAAGAAGCAACCAGTGCCGTCATGGACGGCCCAAATTCAGTGATTTTTGATGAAGCGGAAAACCGTCTTCACGCGCAAAAAGCAATCATGCGGTGGTGTCTCGAAAAATAAGATCTGCGACGGCGGTTAATCGGCCAGAAAGATTGTCGTCAAAGATCCGTCGTCGCCTCTCAGATAGCCAATTCCGCCGGCCTCGTCAGGTTGACCGGAATTGGTCAGCCCAAAGAAACGCCCCAGCGCGCTTTCTTGCGCCCGATCTGTGATGATTTCGACGTCGCGGCCATTTTGTTGCGTGGTGATCGTGCCGCCAGAAAATTGGTTTCCAAAGATTTTCATACCGGTGATCTTGATGCCATTGAAACCCACGTTGGCCGAAACGCCTGTTTCTCGGTTGGTAATGTCAAATTGATCAGTGGTGACGTCCACAGTGCCATTTGCAAAGTTTGCTTCAATTTTGGACGTACCTTTGCTCAAATCGAAGTTGGTTGTGCTGTTGAAATAGCTCGCTTGCGCTTCACCCGTCAACGTGGCCGACCCGGTCGTTGGCATATCTTGCGGTCGTGTTACGACGCCGTAAACGCCGGTGGTCACGAAAGGTACAGTGTTGATAAAATAGGCGTGCGAATAGACCCGCGCATAGTCATAGTTGCCGCTAAAACCCTGCGCAGGCGTTGAAAATAGCGTGGACACACCATCAGTAAGCAACCCGCCCGCGCTAAATCCATCTGGGTCAACCAAAGTGTATGCGCCGTCGTTGATCGTAGTTGCTCCGCTCGCATGATCAAGCGTTCCTGAAGAAGTGGTCAGTGTCGTCGCCGTTGGGATAGGTTGCAACCTTAGTGCTACGCCGCCAAGTGTGCTGGTCTCGTTTGCCGTACTTGCAAGGCGTTCGTAGTCGGGGCTGAGGTTCGTGCCAGACGTGCTTGTCCGGCTTTCATCGACCGAATTGCAGGCTGGCAGAGCTGTTACCAGCAACATTGCGCAAAGCGCTTTTGGGCGTGAAAGTGCAGTTAAGGATGATGCAAACATGCGCGCCAGCTTAACCAGTTGGGGCGCATTGCATAGAGGGTTCCGGCTGATCCGGCGATATCGCGCTTAGACCGCGATCCAATAGAGCAATGTGAAGATGCCTGCGGACATAAGGGCTGCGGCTGGCACAGTGATGACCCAGGCCGCAACGATCGTCATAAAGTGCGAACGGCGGACGAGTTTGCGACGTCGGCGCTCGATCGGTGCGATGGTCTTCGCGGCAGGGACCGGTCCTTTCAGACCACGCAATCGCCGCTCCATGTGCCATTCGCGGTAGAAACCGACGCCGAAAATACCACCAACCGCGATGTGCGTGGAACTGACCGGAAGGCCCAACCAGCTCGCAACAATCACAGTGATCGCGGCAGATAAGGCAACGCAATACGCGCGCATCGGGTTCAGTTTGGTGATCTGGCTACCCACCATGCGGATCAGTTTGGGGCCAAACAAGAACAGACCGAACGAGATACCAAACGCACCAATCACCATGACCCACATCGGGATCGCGACTTTGGACGAGAAATCACCAAACTCGGAGGCATGTACAATCGCCGCCAACGGTCCAACCGCGTTCGCGACATCATTTGCACCATGCGCGAAGCTCAAAAGTGCAGCCGAGAACACCAATGGAAGGCCAAACAAAACCTTGAGCGATTTATTGCGGTTCTCTAAGCCCTGAGACTGCTTTAAAATAAGCGGTTTCGTGATGAAATAAGTCGCAATACCAATCGCAGCACCAATGAAGAGCGCAGTTTGTAGATCAATCTTGATGATCCGCTTGAGGCCTTTCATCGCAAGATAGGTCGCAAAGACACCCGCCATAATGCCGACGAGGACGGGTACCCAAACGCGCGCCGCGGCGATTTTATCTTCGCGGTAGATGATCTTATGTTTAATAAACGCCAGGAACATTGCCGCGATCAAACCACCAAGGACAGGTGAAATAACCCAGCTAGCTGCGATTGTGCTCATCGTTGGCCAGTTTACCGCAGACAGACCTGCAGCAGCGATACCAGCACCCATGACACCGCCCACAACAGAGTGTGTTGTAGAGACTGGTGCGCCGACGTAGGTGGCAAGGTTGACCCAAAGCGCGGAACTGATCAATGCGGCCATCATCGCCCACATGAAGACTTGACCGTCCTCCACCGCTTTCGTGTCGATAATTCCTTTGGAAATGGTCGACACAACATCCCCGCCCGCCAAAAGCGCGCCTGCACTTTCGCAAATTGCAGCAATCGCAATAGCACCGCCCATAGTTAGCGCATTCGCGCCCACCGCAGGACCCATATTATTAGCGACATCATTCGCACCAATGTTGATCGCCATGTAAGCGCCAACAGCGGCAGCGGCGGCCACGATCAACGACCCTTCAGTGCCCCCGAACCAGATCATCGCGATCAAAAAGGCCATCAAAATAAAAGCAAAAGCAATCCCCAGACCCACCATAGGGCGCGCCACGTAGTTGGTTGCCATTTCCAGCTGGCCAATACGGTTCAGGTCGCGGTCCAGTGTTTTCCACTGGCTGCCTAGAGGGTTTTCCGCCATTTTCTGTCTCTTTCGCATGCAGCAATGTTGCAAAGCGGTTAGACGTGAAAACGCTTCAAGACAAGTGATTCATCTCGACATAGGCTGGTATTGATATGCGTTAGCGCCGGGTCAGAAGTTCTTCAGAAGCGCTTGTAAGCCGGGCTCTTCGACCATTTCAGCTGCTTCGACAGGATACACCCATTTGCGTGTGCGCTCAGTCGCTTCGGGGAAGTTGTCTTCCAAGTGATCCACTTCAACCGCGTAGACCTGTGTTGCGCAGGACACGACCCCGCCACCATCCATGCGTTTTTCATAGTCATAGCTGCCAATTGGTTCAGGCGCGATTGCCGCCGCCTTTACCCCAGCTTCTTCCCACGCTTCTTGGGCTGCTGCTGCATTTGCTTCAAGCCCGTCAATCGGCCAACCCTTCGGGAGGATCCATCGCTTGGTTTCGCGACTGGTGATTACGAGCACTTTGCGATCGGTGCCGGTTCCTTTGTAGCAAACTGCCGCGACTTGCACGCGAGCCGGGCGCTGCACCATGGGTTTCACGACTTCGTCCCAAGCTTTTTTAAGCATACCTGCCATTCTATTCGATCGTCCTTTTCTTATTATTATGGGCTTTGTTGCACAAATCGGTCTGAGGCCGATCTCCCCCTTACCCCAGACGGATTTAGCCTACAGCCACGGTACTTG
>NZ_CBFHVK010000011.1:0-148354 GCF_965659345.1 Planktotalea sp.
GTACCGTGGCTGTAGGCTAAATCCGTCTGGGGTAAGGGGGAGATCGGCCTCAGACCGATTTGTGCAACAAAGCCGCTCGAAACGCCCCCTGTTTGCGTATTAGTTTACTAAAGAACGCTTTACTCGATTTCGCCAATCTCACGGCGAGCAGCATCCATGGCCTCGCGCCATTGCGATAGCAAAGCCTCGCCATTAGGCGCGCGTTTCGCGAAAGTGGCAAAAATGCTTTCGCCTAGATTGGCACGCATTTCTTCAAATTCCGCCGGATCAATCTCATTGATTGTGTGGCCTTGAGCGGCAACAAATCCAAGAGAATCCGCTTCCCATTTGTCGACTTCCGCCCCAACTTCACGGGTCTTATCACAAACGGCGTCGGCCCCAAGCGCGGCTTTAGCGTCATCCGACAAGGCGTCAAAGCGAGCGCGGTCCATAAACACCATGCCGGTCGCACCACCAAGCGGCAAGCGCAGGTGATCTGTTGTCACTTCGTTAAGATTAAACGCAGGGAACGCAGTAAACGTCATAAAATTGCCATCAGCCGTACCACGTTGCAAAGCTTGGTATTGTTCAGGCAAAATGTTCGAGAGCGGCGTGCCGCCAAAGGCTGACACGATTGCAGAGCTGATCGGACTACCAACCATGATCTTTTTGCCCTCAAGGTCGGACATCGAGGTCAATGGCCCACCATTAAGATGCGCAGACGACTGGGGGAAAGGCACAAAGAAAAGTGGTTGGAAATCAGCTAATTCCTCGTCAAATGCTCCGGCCTCGTAAAGGCGGCAAAACGCCAAGGAACTGGCTTCGGCAGAGCCTTCGATGAAGGGTACAGTGGAAACCAATGAGCGCGGGAAGCGGCCCGGATTGAAGACGAGCATGCCAAAAGCGATCTGAACAACATCGTCCTGCACCCGATCGACGTAGTTCCCTGCATTCACAAGCATCTGGCCGTGACGCACTCTGACTTCGACAGCGCCATTAGCTTCAGCGTTCACCGCCTCTGCCCATGGCGTCATAATCCGCTGATTGATCGGATGAATTACGACATTCCCTGTGCCAAAAACAAGCTGTTCAGCCGTTGCCGCCAAAGGCGTTAAGGCTGTAGCCGCGGACAGATATAGAGCTGTTAATTTCTTGCGCATTTTTTCCTCCCAGAAAAATATGAAATGGCCATTCATGGTGTTTTCAACGAGGAGGCTACCCCATATCTGCGCGTTTCGGAATTGAATTCATTGAATGCTTATGATTGATCTTATGAATACATGGACATGCATCCCCCCTCACAAAGCATGGAAGATATCAATGAGTGGTATTTTCCGATTCCGTTTTAGAAATACTTGAAGCAGCTATAATATCCTCCCTAGCAATACGGGATTTCTAGGTTTAACAGCATGTTAGACAAAAAATTCCCGCAATGGGAGGAGACCATAATGAAGACGTCTATCACAGCCGTGGCCTTGGCAGCCTGCGCAGCCACAACGGCAGCAGCACAAGACTACAACTTTAAAGTAACCAACAACTTGACTGAAGGTGTGATCGCACCACTAATCGTTCTGGATGCTGTCAAAGCAGCGCCCATCATGTTCACTGACGAAGGCAAGATGACTGAAGCCTACATCACAACGATCCTCGAGGGGGACCCGCGTCCGATGAACGGCAAAATGCCTGATGCTGTTGCCGGTCCAGTTCTGGGAAAGTCCGGTCCTCCCGGAGTGTTGATTGCTGCGGGCGAAACTGCTTCGGCTGATATGTTCGTCTTTGCAAACGTTCTGCGCTTCTATGCCAAGGGTGACTACACCGAAGGCGATACGGTTATCCAAGGCGTCTATGACATCTCGGCGGGTCCTGGCACAGTTTTGCTGAACCGCTATGACATTGGCCACAATGAAGGCACGATGGAAATGACTTTGGTCGATGAAGGTGTCGTCGAGGTCGTCATCACAGCAAACTGATCCCGATCCCTTGCAGATCATTGCTTCGGCACACCCGCCCCAATCAGGCGGGTGTTTTCGTTTGAAGGGAGCAGAAGCGAAAGATCCGCCAAGCGCTGATATTCTTTGAACCAACACCGATGTGATTTTTACATCGCAGCCTTCAGGCAGTCAGTACCGCTGCAATTCCAACTCGTTTTGTTACAAAAGCACAAAAATTTGAAATTACTGGCGATCCCGGGAGGAATCGAACCCCCAACCCCCTGCTTAGAAGGCAGGTGCTCTATCCAGTTGAGCTACGGGACCGCGCGGGTCAATCTATCGCGCGAAGCGATGCCGGGTTGCAAGCAAAAACACCGCCTTAAAGGCTGAGTTGTGCCAAAATTTCGGCTCTATCCGCATCACGCGCGGGTGCATCTTTCAAGGGTGCTACCTTTCCATCAAAGCGCGGCGCAGCGCTTGCTTGTAGGTGACCATTCTTAACATCCCATACACCGCGCGCTTTCATATGGGGCTCTTGTGCGGCTTCCATTGGGCTAAGCACCACTGCAACACACGCATCCGACCCTTCAAAATGCGACGCCCACTCAGCACGTGATTTTTCCAGAAATATCGTAGCAAGCCGTGCGGTTTGAGCCGCCCATTGCCGCGCATCGTGCTGAGCAGCCATCGACGGATCACTTTGCAAATCCAAAGCCTGGAGCAACAATTGATAAAATTGCGGCTCGAGCGCTTGCACCGCAATATGCCCGCCACACGCACACATATAACTGCGCGACCAATGTGGCCCATCCAGAAGGCTCGCGCCCCGTTTGTCTGACAAACCACCGCCCTGCCCTAAAGCCATGAGCAAGTTCATCATATGCGCGGAGCCATCGACAATCGCTGCATCCACAACGCAGCCTTTTCCCGTTCGAGTTGCCTTGATGATCCCCGCAAGCATGCCCGCTACAAGATACAAAGCGCCACCACCGATATCGCCCAGCAAAGTAGCGGGAGTGACAGGCGCATCATTGGGTAAACCCGCATAGTAAAGCGCGCCTGAGGTGGCGATATAGTTAAGATCATGCCCCGCGTGTTGCGCGCGCGGACCGCTTTGTCCCCAGCCCGTCATGCGGCCAAAAACCAGCTTGGGATTGTTTGCGTGACATTGCTCTGGTCCTAAACCCAAACGTTCCATAACACCGGGGCGAAATCCCTCAATCACCCCGTCGCTCGCGGCTATCAGAGCCCGCGCGATGCCCAAATCTGCTGGGTCTTTCAGGTTAAGCGCAATTGAGCGCTTGCCACGATCCAGTAGACTGGCCTCAGCCGTGATACTGTCTGCTTTTCCTTTGCGGTGGATCACAGTGACCTCTGCACCCAAATCCGCAAGCATCATCCCCGCGAAAGGTGCTGGCCCAAGCCCTTCAATCTCAATGATTTTCAGCCCGTCGAGCATGTTGTTTAGAACGCTTTGAAGGTCATCGTCGTCAAGGACCGCTCAATTCCTTCAATTGGCAGCAAGTGTTCGTTGATGTATTTCCCAATGTCTTCATTTTCAGGAATATACATCTTCACAATCAAATCGTACTCGCCTGAGGTCGAGTAAATCTCCGAGTGAATTTCCTCAAATGCGATTTTTTCCGCAACCGTGTAAGTCGTGCCGGGTTTGCACCTAATTTGCACAAATACGCATGTAGACATTGTGAATGATCCTTTTCGTGACGTAGCGCCAATACTCATTTCAAAGCTGGCACGAAGGTCACGCCAACGCAATCGCGAAACGTGACCGCTTGGCGCGCGCGGCGCGGGTGCTATAAGGGCGCTAACTTGCAATGCTTTAAGGAGCGCCTCGATGCGGAAAGCTAAGGTAACACGCGCAACTGCGGAGACTGATATTTCTGTCGAGATCAATCTCGATGGCACTGGCGTCTATGACAATCAGACTGGCGTTGGCTTCTTTGATCACATGCTCGATCAACTCGCGCGCCATTCCTTGATTGATATGACGATCCGCGCCAAAGGCGATTTGCACATTGATGATCACCATACTGTTGAAGACACGGGCATTGCTTTGGGGCAGGCATTGGCAGAAGCGCTTGGCGACAAGCGCGGGATACGGCGCTATGGTGAATGCCACCTCCCAATGGATGACGCGCAGGTGCGCTGCGCATTAGACCTCTCAGCGCGGCCTTTCTTGGTGTGGAACGTAGACCTCCCAACCCAAAAAATCGGTGCGTTTGATTGCGAATTGGTGCGCGAATTCTTCCAAGCCTTTGCAACACATGGTGGGATAACACTGCACGTCGATCAACTGCATGGCTTTAACAGCCACCACATTGCAGAAGCTGCTTTCAAGGCAGTCGCACGCGCGTTGCGTATCGCAGTTGAAACGGATCCGCGTAAATCGGACGCCGTGCCGTCGACCAAAGGAACGCTTTAAGTGCTCACCGCGATTATTGACTATGAGAGCGGTAATTTGCACTCCGCCGAAAAAGCCTTCGGGCGAATGGCTGCGGAAGTTAACGCAGGCGACGTCGTTGTGACCAGTGACGCTGATGTCGTAGCACGCGCTGATCGGATTGTTTTGCCCGGTGACGGCGCCTTTCCAGCCTGCGTGAAAGCCCTCAAAAGCACAGGTGGCTTGTTTGATGCGCTGCAAGAGGTGGTCACCGTCAAGGCGCGCCCTTTCTTGGGTATTTGCGTCGGTATGCAGCTTATGGCCACGTTGGGTCGTGAGTACGAAACGACTGATGGCCTTGGCTGGATTGATGGCGAAGTCGTCAAGATCACCCCGTCCGACGAAAGCCTGAAAGTGCCCCATATGGGCTGGAATGATCTTGTAATCGACACGCCCCACCCTGTCTTTGACGGTGTTGAAACGGGTGACCACACATACTTTGTGCACTCATACCATTTTAATGTCGCCAAACATGCTGAACGACTTGCACATGTAGATTATGCAGGTGACATCACTGCAATTGTCGGTCGCGACACGATGATGGGGATGCAGTTTCACCCAGAGAAAAGCCAGCAGGTGGGCCTGCGGCTTATCTCTAACTTTCTGACATGGACGCCGTAAACCTTTAGTTTACTCGGCTCCAAGTGCCACCATCACGACACACGCCAAGAACGCAGCCCTGAACGGTAAGCTTGTTTCCAGATAGCTTCAGCTTTCCGTTATAGGTTTTATCGCGGTCAGGCGAATAGGCTTTGCCTTTGCCATATTTGCCAGCACCTGTGTTCACCATGTCCCAGATGAGCTTGCGTCCTTGGTTCTCGGAGATAAACGTTTTGCCGTTTGCATCGAATGACTTGGTCAAAACACCGCAGATCTTGCTACCACAAGCCGAAACGGTGATGAGGCCTGAGTTGCCATTGTCATCTTTTGTGGTTTGCCATGTGCCAAAAACCGGATCAGCAAATGCCGCTGTTGCCGTCACCAACGAAACCGCCGCAATTGTAAGAAGTGCTTTCATCTTTTTTTCTCCCGTCTATTTGACGCAAGAGTGCAAGGCCTCCTGCAACAAAGCAAGAGTTGACGCTACGCCCGTTGCAAAATCGGCAATCTCATGCGAAGGGATGCGCACGTAATAAAAAGGCTTTGCGCGATGATCCTCTACCCTGCGATTGATCTTAAAGACGGCCAAGCGGTGCGCTTGTTGCGTGGCGAAATGGACAAGGCAACAGTGTTCAGCGACGATCCTGCTGCACAAGCTTTGGAGTTCGTAAATGCAGGGTGTGAATGGTTGCATCTGGTTGATCTTAATGGTGCTTTTGCGGGTGAACCAGTGAACGCAGCCCCCGTGGAGGCGATTTTGAAAGCCTGTAACGTACCTGCGCAACTTGGCGGCGGGATCCGTGATATGGCAACGATCGAGCGTTGGCTGGACAAAGGGTTGCAGCGCGTGATCCTTGGCACTGTCGCGGTAGAGAACCCTGAGCTGGTCAGAGAAGCTGCAAAAGCGTTTCCGGGACATGTGGCTGTTGGCATTGACGCGCGCGGCGGTAAAGTCGCAACCAAAGGCTGGGCTGAAGAAACTGACGTTGAAGTCACAGACCTCGCACGTTCGTTCGAGGACGCGGGTGTTGCGGCAATCATTTACACAGACATCAATCGCGATGGCGCGATGCAAGGACCCAACATTGACGCAACGGCGGCCTTGGCGCGTGCCGTCTCTATCCCTGTGATTGCCTCTGGCGGCGTATCCTCCTTAGAGGATTTGATCGCGTTGCGCGATTGTGGAGCCGATCTGAATGGCGCAATTTCGGGTCGCGCCCTCTATGATGGTGCGCTTGATTTGGCGGACGCGCTGAAGGTGTTTGGCGATGCTTAAAACCCGCATCATCCCTTGTCTCGATGTTGCCGACGGGCGCGTCGTCAAAGGTGTGAATTTTGTCGGCTTGCGCGATGCGGGCGACCCCGTAGAAAGCGCGCGCGCTTATGATCTTGCGGGCGCAGATGAGCTTTGCTTCCTCGACATTCACGCCACGCATGAAAACCGCGGCACAATGTTTGACGTTGTGCAGCGCACGGCAGAGCAATGCTATATTCCTTTAACAGTGGGTGGCGGCGTGCGCGAAGTGGACGATGTACGTGCACTTTTGCTTGCAGGCGCTGACAAGGTAAGCTTCAACTCTGCCGCGGTGGCGCGGCCTGATGTCTTGAGCGAAGCCGCAGATCAATTCGGCAGCCAATGCATTGTCTGCGCCATAGATGCGAAAACCGTCGCTCCGGGCCGTTGGGAGATTTTCACCCATGGCGGGCGTAAATCAACCGGAATCGACGCTGTTGAATTCGCTATCCGCGTCGCTGAAAAAGGCGCGGGTGAGATTTTGCTCACCTCGATGGATCGCGACGGAACAAAATCGGGCTTCAATCTCCCCCTCACACGCGCAATTTCAGATGCTGTGAATGTGCCTGTGATCGCCTCTGGCGGTGTGGGCAATCTTGATCATCTGGTCGAGGGCGTCACACAAGGCGGCGCAAGTGCGGTTCTTGCCGCGTCTATCTTTCACTTTGGCGAATATACGGTTGCTCAAGCAAAGGCGCATATGGCCGCCGCAGGTATTCCAGTGAGGCTGACATGAGCGTTTTGCACGACCTATTCGCAACGATCCAAGCACGCAAGGCAGAAGGTGGCACTGAAAGCTGGACCGCAAAGCTGCTGGCACAAGGGCCTGAAAAATGCGCCGAGAAATTTGGTGAAGAGGCGATTGAAGCAATCATCGAAGCTGTAAAGGGCGACAAAGCAGCTTTGCGTTCTGAGGCGGCCGATGTGCTTTATCACTTGCTGGTCATGCTCGCTGCGCGCGATGTGTCACTCGCAGAGGTCGAGGAGGTGTTGGCGCAACGCGTAGGCACCTCTGGTATTGCTGAAAAAGCGTCACGCAGCTGAACACCGTCCGCATTTGAGTTTATTTGGAAAAATGAAGCGGATTTGCGGCGCTTGCGCTCCAAACAGGGTCAGGCTGTGCAATTGGGGCTGCTACGAAGGTCTCATTCTGCCAAATAACCGGCGTTCCCAAAAGTGAGCGGCGCGGCACGAGAGCCGTGTCTCGCCAATCGGGCATATAGGTAAAGTCGCTCTCTCTTAGAGGTTTGATCACATGCGTTGCGGTAAGTGGGCCTGTGATCTTCCATCGCATCTCATCTTCTTTGATCGCACTGGGCTCTCGTGTGAGCCGCAAAGTGTCTCCATGATGATAGGTAATGCATCCGTGTAGGGTTTGAGCAGAGTTATTTGAGAGAAGTGCGATCAAAGCGCTGAAGCGCGGACGATAAGGGTTGCCCGAGATGTTACACAGGGCTCGGCTCAAAACCCGAGCGGCAGTTTCCACAGGCGCCACTTGCAAGGCTTTGAAATTGAAAACGGCATCACCATGATCACCCCAAGCGTTCTGCGAAATCCATGTATCTGCGGCCATTTCAAGAACTTTAGAAGCTGCACGCATCCAATCGGCCGTTTGGTTTAAACGCTGTGTTGTCAGGCCAAGATCATCAAGAAACGGCTGGGCTTGGCGCATTTGAACACGTGTAAAGCGCGGATCTTTATTGGACGGATCCTCGCTCCAGCTCAGGCCTTGCGCGCGCAGATAGGTTTGCAATTCGAAGCGGTCAGCGTCAAGCAATGGCCGCAGGAAACGCACGCCGTGGCGTTCGAAGATTTCTGGCATGGCGGCAAGGCCATCCACGCCCGATCCACGAGCGAGGCGCATCAAAAAGGTCTCTGCAACATCGTCTTTGGTGTGGCCCAGAGCGACAGCCGCAACACCTGAGCGCTGCGCCCAATCACATAAAGCGCTATAGCGCCCAGCACGTGCACGCGCTTGCAGGTCGGCACCATCTTCAAGATTGAGCGTGAGGATTTCATGAGAGATTTTCAGCGACGCACAGAGTTGAGCAACCTGCCCTGCTTCGTCTTTCGCAGCGGCCCGTAGACCATGATCTACGGTCACGGCGCGTATTGCATCTGGTCCTTTGGCTTGCGCCATCAAACTCAAGAGTGCCGTGGAATCACTGCCACCCGAGACTGCAACGCCCAAAGTACGATCACCGCTCAGAAGGGCTGTGTTGAGCATTAATTGCAGCTCAGCGCGGCCATTTCGGCTTGGGCACTGCTCGCGGCAGATGTCCCGGCATGGCGCACCCCAACTTCGCCAAGGGTGACACAGGCTTCGGACACTTTGCCCAGACGCCCCAATGTACGACCAAGGCGGAACAATGCTTCGGGTGCGATATCACTGGACGGGTCCCGCGAGTAGCCCTCTAGGTATGCGCGCGCCGCGTCGCGCGTATTGCCCGCCGCGTCATACGCTTCGCCTTGCATAAGGCGTGCTTGGCCTTCCAGCGGGCTGCCGGGAAAGTTTTGTATGAAAAGTTCGAATTGAGCCGCTGCCCCTGCCGCATCACCACTGTCCATCAATGCTTTGGCCGCATCGAAGTCCGCCTGTTCCCCCATTGCGAGCTGCGCACCGCCGGAGTCGGTTCCACGTGGTGCCGGCACAGCGATTGGCGCATTGGGTGCAGTCCCACCGCCAAGCGTGCTTGTCTCAGCGAGCGTGCTCACATCACCGCCCTCAAGCTCAACCAAGCGGAACTCAAGGTCGCCAATGCGATTGGTTCCATCTTTCACGATCGAGTCGATGCGAAACTCCAGCTGTTCAATCTTACCTGTAAGTCGTTGCAGCTCTCCCTCGACAGAAGCGATCCGGTCGGTCACAGAGCTGCCACCGACGGCAGGTGCAGAGCTGCCAGTCGTCGAAAGCTCCCGCTGCAAACGCTTCATTTCTACGGATAAGACGGTAAGATCCTGCCGAATATCCGCTAAGGTTTGCTCAGTATTGCTTTGCGCAACCAAAGACGTTGAACAAATAAAAAGAGACAAGGCAGCCGCGGCAAACCCTTTCGTCAAACGCGCCGTCATATATCTCTTTCCTTAGAACCAGATTAACCAGAGAGCCCTGCGGCAAGCACAGTCACCGCGCGACGGTTCTTAGCATAGCAACCCTCTTGGCTGCAAATCTCAATCGGACGTTCCTTACCGAAACTCACAACACGAAGTCGCGAGCTGGAGATGCCTTTGGACACAAGATAATCGCGCACTGCATTGGCGCGGCGTTCGCCGAGCGCGACGTTATATTCGCGTGTGCCTTGCTCATCAGCGTGGCCTTCGATGATCGCAGTATAGTCGGAATTTTCCGTCAGCCACCGTGTTTGGCCATCTAGGATCAATCGGCCCTGCCCGTTCAATGTGCTTTGATCCACCTCGAATAGCACACGGTCGCCAACGCTTTGCTGGAAGAAAGCAACGGAGGTGGGGTCGTTGACACCGCCCGTTCCCTCAAAACCATTGCCAGCACCATCATCTATGCCAGAGCTTGGGCCTGCGTTCAGGTCGACAAAATCATCGCCCTCAAAATCAGATTTGTTCGAGCAAGCGGCAAGCGCAAGCACACTGGTCAGCAACACTGCCTTGGTGATCATTTTCATTTGTCTGTCTCACTGCTTATTGTTTGTTTTTAGACGTTTATTTAGCGTTGTAGAGGCGACCACGATGGATCGGATGCGCCGCCAGTTGTTGGGATCCGCTTCAGGTTTCGCCCCGAAATATCGACGGAGTAAAGCGAGGCTGAGCCGCTCGCACCTTGGGTCTCTCGGGTGAACATGATGACGCGACCATTGGGCGACCATGTCGGCCCCTCATCCAAGAAGGACGCGGTTAGCAAACGCTCTTCGGAGCCATCTGTGCGCATCACACCAATGTGGAAACGTCCTTTGGACTGCTTGGTAAATGCGATCAGATCGCCGCGCGGGGACCAAACCGGCGTGCCATAACGTCCTTGGCCAAAGCTGATGCGCTTTGCCTCGCCGCCGTTGGCGCTCATAATATAGATTTGCTGGCTACCGGAGCGATCACTCTCAAAAACGATACGGCTGCCATCCGGGGAAAAACTTGGCGCAGTTTCAATAGAGGGCGCAGACGTCAGGCGCGCGCTGGATCCACTTGCAACGTCCATGCGGTAAACATCTGTATTCCCGCCACGCGCGAGGGAGTAAACGACTGTCCGACCATCAGGCGAAAAGCGCGGTGCGAAGCTCATGGAGCCTTCCTGACTTTCCAAAACACGGCGTTTCACATTGCCGACATCTAAAACGTAAATGCGCGGAAAGCCTGTCTCGTAAGAGGTATAGAGCACACGATCACCCGTGGGTGAAAAGCGCGGCGCAAGCACAAGATGCTCGGACCCCGTTAGAAACTGCACATTCGCGCCGTCATAGTCCATGATCGCAAGACGCTTACGGCGATTGTCTTTCGGTCCTTGCTCGGACACATAAACGACACGACTGTCGAAATATGGATCCTCACCTGTGATACGCGCATAAACTTGATCCGCGACTTTATGCGCCATCCGGCGCCATCCCTGCGTGGTGCCCGCAAATTGCAGACCAGAGCCAAGTTCAGCACCAGAAAACACATCATACACGCGAAACTTCACGCTTAGATTAGAGCCGCTGACGTTCACCGCCCCTGTCACCAAGGCTTGTGCGTTGATCGCCTTCCAATCGGCGTACTGTACAGGTGCATCAAAACTTGTGAACTGGCTGATGTAGGCATCACGTGGCACCTCGCGAAACAGCCCTGTGCCGGAAAGATCACTGACCACCACGCGCGCCAGCCGTTCTGCAAACTCATTGGCCGCAGAACTTTCCGCGACAAAATTGGGGGCTGCGAACGGCATCGGCTCCACCACACCCTCGGTGATTTCAATGCGAAGTGGGCCACTTTGCGCGAGCGCTGCGTATGGCAATGCGCACATTGCTAAAACTGCGATAACTAATCTCAGGGTCATTGCCTGTCCTGCTTTTTCTTTTTTCCACACTCTACGGTGTGTGTGCGTTATAAAAAAGGGCTTTAAGGCCCATCGGCATGTGCTTGCCTAGGTGTTGTGTCCAATGAGACTCATCTGATGCGCATATCTTTGGGATTGAAGGTCATCTCGATCTCTTTCCATTGCTCGTATTTGTCCTCAGGAAGATCATAGCCCTCCTTCTGACAGCGCAAAATCGCGCGGCGCGCAGATTGGAAGGCGGTTTCCACCGAAGACCCTTCACCCCCTGTAGAACTTACAAGTCGCAAGCTGCCCGGAGTAACCTTGCCACGCACGTCCATCGACATGCCAATCACAACGGTGACATCTGCAGCCTGACTGCCCACATCAACCACCCAACAGTTTTGCACCGCAAGGCGCAATGCGTTGGTCTCACCCGCCGTCAATGTGGGCCCGCTGGCTTCATCGCTGGCTGCTGGTTCGCCTAATGCTTCAGCCAAGGCCGCATTCACCGCAGCTGATGTATCAGGCTGAGATGCAGCAGCGTTCTCTCGCGGCCTCGATCTAGGGCGCGTGGTTGATGTTGGGGCTGACGCTGAGGGCTGTTCTGCCTCCGTCACAATCTCAGTTGCCGCCTCTTCCGGTGCCGTTTCAGACTGTTCCTCGACCACCTGTTCTGCGTTTTCATCAGGTTGCGTCGCTTCTTGCGCCGTATTGTCGATTGCAACATCCGGCTCAGGCGCGGCCACCGCTTCCGGCGCAACGCGGTCCGCAGGGCGCGGTTTGGGACGCAACGACGTATCAGGGGCTGCGTCGGGAATAACCACCGCTTCTGGCTCAGGCGCTGGTTCGACAGTAGGTTCGGGAACAGGCTCTGGCGCGATGACAGGTTCAGGGATCGGTTCGGGCACCACGATTTGTGGCGGTTCGGGCGTGGGTTCTGGTGCAGGTTCCGGAACTGGCACAACGGGTGTTGGCTCCAGCGCTGGCTCTGGCGCACTCAGCACAGGCTCTGGCGCAATGGGTTCAACATCGGGAGGCTGCGCTGGTGCGGTAAGCGCTGCGAACTCCGCTTCTGAAATGACAGAAATATCCATTGTCGGCAGCTCAAGCGGTTCTGCATCAAACAAACCGCCAAACAAGGCATAGCCAAGCAGCAGCGCATGTCCGCCTGCCGAGATATAGGTGCTCTTTTGCACCGCGCGCGCCCTAGTTATCCGCGAGATCGGCGTTGAGCTCAGGACCGCCGGTATCTGTCACAAGGCCGATGTCGCTAAATCCGCCTGCATTCAAAGCGCCCATAACTTGAACGACTTGTTCATACGCAACAGCGCCGTCCGCGCGCAGGTACACCCGCGTACTCGCACGCTCCGCCGCAATGGCTTGCAGCTTTGTCACCAATTCCGCGCTTTGTGTTTCTGTCGTTTGGATCAAAATCCGCCCGTCCGCAGCAATGGTCACCGTCAAAGGCTCTTCCGCATCCGACGGCAAAGCACCCGCTGCCGTTTTCGGCAGCTCCACAGGCACGCCCACAGTCATCAAAGGAGCCGCGACCATAAAGATGATCAAAAGAACCAGCATAACGTCCACAAACGGTGTTACATTGATCTCTGCCATTGGCTTGGCCCGTCCGCCACGCCGCCTACGTCGCTTGCCACCGCCACCGTCTTTTTGAATAACGCCCGCACCCATGGCTTAACTGTCCAACTGACGGGATAAAATCGTGGCAAATTCATCAGCAAATGCTTCGTAACCACCAACGATACGATCACTATCCGCACTGAATTTATTGTAATAAATCACCGCTGGGATCGCTGCGAGCAAACCCAAACCCGTCGCCAGAAGCGCCTCTGCAATACCCGGGGCAACTACGGCTAGATTGGTGTTTTGCGCTTCTGCAATCTCGATAAAGGCGTTCATAATGCCCCAAACCGTACCGAAAAGCCCAACAAATGGCGCTGTAGAGCCAACAGTCGCAAGCACAGACAGGCCCGCTTGCAGCTCTTCCGCTTCTTTTGCAATCGCCACATCCATCGAGCGGTCAATCCGGCTCTGTGCGCCTGCGATTAAACCACCATCTACACGATGTGAGCGGCGCCATTCAGTCATTCCTGCCGCGAAAATCTTTTCCGAGGCCCCATTCGGCTGCGCACCGATCTGCTCGAACAACTGATCAAGTGGCTCACCTGACCAGAACGCCTGATCAAACACGGCTTGCTCACTGCGCGCCGTGCGGTACTGCATGTACTTTTGCACCACAATGGACCACGCCCAGATCGAGGCCACGACCAGCATGATCATCACAAGTTTTACGGTTATCGTCGCGCGCGCAAAAAGCGCCCACATGGAGAAATCAATCTCCTGCGCCATCGCAAGGGTTTCTGCTTCCATTTGCCTGCTCTTCTCAAGTCCGGCCACTCATGCGGCTCTTAATGAGTACTAGCTTAAACGATACCAGCGACAAAACCAATATCTGGCGCGCAACAAGCTAGAGATCAGCCCAAATCAATGAACGATTCGGCGGATATTCGCTGGAAGCCTCGTCGGTTGCCCCCCTACAGTGAGCGCAACAAGGGTGACTTGCGCTGAGAACAGCAAGTCTTTACCGCGCGTTACGTCCTGTTTCAGAACGATGCGCGCGCCTGTCATTTGCTCTACTGTGGTGCGAACGATCAACTCATCGTCAAAACGCGCAGGCGTGAGATAATCCGCCTCCACCCGCCGCACAGCAAAAACGAGACCATCCTCTTCTTTCAAACGAACCTGATCAACGCCAAGCCCGCGCACCCACTCTGTGCGCGCACGTTCGATAAAGCGTAGATAATTGGCATAGTACACAATCCCCGCAAGGTCCGTGTCCTCGTAATAAACCCGCAAACCAAATTCATGCATACCGCGCCCCTATTGCTTTTTTGGCATGCGCGCTGCCAATCGCAGCGCATGGCTCGGATCAGTCGCCGCGACGGGCATCACAGCGTCATACGCTGCGGCCAAGAGCCCAGAAACCTCAGGCTTCACAATCACGCCCCCGCCCTCCATGACTGCCAAAGGCGATGCATTGATGAATGCACGGTCGGACCAAAGCACCATCATTTGCACCGCTTGGTTCAGCGCCAAAGTCTCCGCAGGCACATCACTCATATGTTGATCCATCCGAATAAATGTAAAGCAGGCCTTGATCGCCCCCTCCTCATCAAACCGAAACACACGGTATTGATTGGCGTCTGCCGCGCTAACCCGCGCGACCATCCCAGCCAAATCCGGTACCAACTCATCCAGTTTTGGGACGTCCAGCAACTCGCTCCACTCATTAAAGAAGAAGAACATCGCGTTGCTGCCCAGTTCGGGATCGGTTTCTGCCATATGATGGTTCGATACCAAACACACAGCTTCAATCGCCCCTTTGACCACCTTCAACGTCTCATCTGTCACGCCAAACACGACTGGTGAAATCGCCCGCCCCCAACGCGCAAACACATAACGTTCGTCCGAGCGCGTGAAGAGCGCCTCAATCTCAGATGCATCCAACATTGATCTTCATCTTTCCAAATAAACTCCCCGCGGAGCGCCATGCACTCTCAGCCGAAAAGCCCAGCTTGTTCTGGACCTTTTGGTGCGGCCATTCCTAAATGAGTCCATGCCTTTTGCGCAAGCATACGGCCACGCGGTGTGCGCTGGATCAAACCTTGCTGCAACAAAAACGGCTCAATCACCTCTTCAAGCGCGTCACGACTTTCAGACAAGGCTGCGGACATCGTTTCAATTCCGACAGGACCACCCTGATAGTTTTCAGCAATCAAACGCAAATAGCGCCGATCCGCCCCATCAAGGCCAAGCTTGTCCACGCCAAGCCGCGTCAGCGCCATGTCGGCCAAGTCACGGGTCACGCGGCCATCTCCCTCGACAACCGCGAAATCCACAACGCGGCGCAACAAACGCCCGGCGATCCGAGGCGTTCCTCGCGCACGTTTCGCAATCTCACGCGCGCCCCCCTCATCCGCAGGCGCGCCCAGCTTGCGCGCATTGCGCTCAACAATCGTGTAAAGCTCATCCTCTGTATAGAATTCCAAGCGCGTTGGAATTCCAAAACGGTCCCGCAACGGCGTGGTTAACAGGCCAAGCCGTGTGGTCGCGCCAACCAGTGTAAAGGGCTGCAATTCTATGCGCACAGTTCGTGCGGCTGGCCCTTCTCCGATCACCAAATCCAGCTCAAAATCCTCCATCGCCGGATAAAGGACTTCTTCAACAGCTGGGTTCAATCGGTGGATTTCATCGATAAACAGAACGTCTCGCGCTTCAAGATTGGTTAGGATCGCGGCCAAATCCCCCGCTTTCGCCAAAACGGGGCCGGAGGTCATGCGAAAAGATACGCCTAATTCGCGCGACATAATCTGCGCCAACGTGGTTTTACCGAGACCCGGCGGACCATGAAACAACGTATGATCCATCGCTTCCCCGCGACGGCGCGCACTTTCAATGAACACCTTTAGGTTCGCGCGCGCGCCCGCTTGGCCAATAAACTCATCAAGTGCTTGCGGACGCAAAGCGCGATCATTGTCTTCGGGCAACGCATCGGGACGAAGATTTGGATCAGGTTCAATCATCTGCATTCTTTTCTGCGAAAATGTCGGTCAGAGCGGTTGAGCACGAGCGGTTCATGACTTTGGCGCAAGCAGTTTCAACGCCGCACGGATCAAGCTCGACACATCTGCGTCAGGCTCCACTCCAGCAGCTTCTGCCACAGCGCCCGCCGCATCAGAGGGTGAATAGCCCAGATTGCCCAAAGCCGACAAAGCTTCAGCTTGAGCAGACGCATTCGGCGCAGCACTCTTGCGCTTTGGCGTCTCAATCACATCGAAATCATCAGACGCAGGCACCTCGCCCATCGCTTCTGCGGGCGATCCCGTTCCCATTGCGATCACGCCGGGCGCTTTGTCTTTCAATTCAATAACAACGCGCTGCGCTGTCTTGGGGCCAACGCCCTTTGCTGCCTTAATCGCAGTGACATCTCCCAAAGCAATCGCTCGGCTCACACCATCCGCGCCCAAAGCTCCAAGTATCGCCAAAGACGCTTTCGCGCCAATGCCTTGAACGCTCATCAGCAAGCGATGCCATTCTTTTTCAACGAGCGACGTGAAGCCGAAAAGCTGCAAGTTATCTTCGCGCACCAACAGATCCGTATAAAGTGCGACAACCTCACCTGCACCCGGCAAACCTGCCAAAGTGCGATCCGAGCAATAGACCATATATCCGACGCCACGCACATCGATCAGCACGTGATCGGTACTGCGGTAATCTATGCGTCCTGAGAGTTTACCGATCATCCGTTCGCCGCCTCTTTCGCCTTTTCCCAAACCCGCGTTGAGCGCGTATAGTGCGCGTGGCACATTGCAATCGCAAGTGCGTCAGCCGCGTCCGGACCATTCAACACAACACCGGGCAACTGTAGTTTTACCATATGTTGGATCTGCTCCTTTGCGGCATGCCCGACGCCCACGATTGTTTTCTTAACTTTATTGGGGGCATATTCACCAATCTCGAGGCCAGCTTGCGCAGGTACCAACAAGGCAATGCCACGTGCTTGGCCAAGTTTAAGCGTTCCAGCCCCGTCTTTGTTTACAAAGGTCTGTTCGACCGCTGCTGTATCGGGATTGTACTCTCGCACAATCTCGCTCAACTGACGATGCAAAGACAGTAACCGAAGGCCCAAATCCTTGCCTTCAGATTTGCAGACCCCATTGCCAAGATGGCGCATGCGGCTTCCATCGACCTCAATCATGCCCCAGCCCATGTTACGAAGCCCCGGGTCGATCCCTAAAACGCGCATACTGCTCTGCACCTTTTGTTGCGTGTTACACGACGTGTTGTTTTTTTGATGCAGTAGCACGAAACGCGAACAAAAGGAAAAGGAAAGTTAACAAATGTCGGATTTATCCACTGGTGACCCGAAAGCGACATAGTGATCTTTCAAAGCAGTCAAAATCGTCACTCAACGCCCCAAACACGACACACTTATAGCCAAAGATTCACCTTCTTTTACTGCGTGTTAGCACCAATTTTCGCTATGCAATTCAGTCATATCTCCCATGCAAAAATGCTTGCTTGTCGAGCGTCATCTTCCCTCCTAAGTGGGCCTCAGAACACATCATTGACCGGCTCAAGAAGCGGTCCGCATCAAAGGAATACGATCATGGCTGCAATTGACAGCACGCGCACAACATACGTCTCTGGTGGCGGATTTTCAGCGCTTACCAATGTCTTGGGCGCAATCTCCACATGGAATGACGCGCGCCAAACACGCAAGTCGCTCAACGCACTCAGCACACGTGAGCTGGAAGATATTGGCCTGTGCCGTGGCGACATCGACGACGTTGCTCAAGGCACCTTTCGCGTCTAAAGACGCTCTTTCATTTGAATGAAAAAAAGCCGCTGCATAATTTGCAGCGGCTTTTCCTTTGCGCGGATCAATGCGCAACTAGTCTTGGAAGCGACTATCGTATGAGAGGTGCGATCCCTTGGATGACCGCATTTGTGAGAGGATCAACACTGAGAAGAACTGATCCGACTTGCTCAACTATATTACCTGACGACAGAGCGGTGAGTTGCTCTTCGTAAGCTGTGAGACCAACATTCAAGACCGCAAGCGCCTTGAAGATCGTTATTAAGACACCGAACAAGAGAATTAAACGTATAGGGGCACCAAAAGACCGCCGCGACTTTTTACGCGGAACGACCTGGATTAGACCGTTTTTATCAACGATCGTCGAGTACTGGGAGGTCGCCTGCCGTTGACTATCCGGCAACAGCACAAAACCAGTTTTTTTCTTAAGCAGAGAAACACCCATGGCAGCCTCCTAGTGATTGGCCCCCACCAATCGTACGCGATACTCATAAATTTAAATTGTGGCAAAATCTGGGCAAATGCGGCAACTTCGTCATAAATGCTCTGAATTTAGTCCGCTTTGCGAAGTGTTAGTGACGACCATTCGCCAATCTCTTCACGATAGGTAAGATTGGTTCCAAAACCTGCATAAACATCGATGATTTCGTCAGCTTGTTCATTCAAAATGCCCGAGAGAATCAGGTAGCCACCCGCCTTTAGATTCGCGCACATCTCCGGTGCGAGCATAATGAGCGGCCCTTTTAGGATGTTTGCGAAGATCAGATCGAAAGCGGCCGCAGCACTCAACTCAGGGTTATCAAACCCAGCAGCTTCGACACATTTCACGCGTCCATCCAGCCCATTTGCTGAAACATTGACCTTGGCCACATCGACTGCGACCTCATCGATATCACTTGCAAGCACCACATTTGGCCAGATACGCGCGGCGCCCATGGCCAAAACTGCTGTACCGCAGCCTATATCGGCGACGGATTTCCCGACAAAGCCCTCACCCGCAAGACGATCTAGTGCGCGCAAGCAACCCAATGTTGTCCCGTGATGCCCTGTGCCAAAGGCCATCGCCGCCTCGATCAACAATGGTTCACACCCTTCAGGCACCTGATCTGCGTCATGGCTGCCATATACAAAGAAACGACCGGCATGTACCGGCGCAAGCTCGCGGCGCACGTGCGCGACCCAATCTGTTTCTGGCACCTCAGACACAACAAACGGCTTTGCAGCAAAAGCAGCTGCCAATAGATCAAGCGCTGCAGCATCAGGGATCTCGATGAAGTAGCCCCCCACTTCCCATAAGCCTGACCCATCTTCGACTTCGAACACACCGATCCCAGTGGGTTCAGGGTTTAGGCGTTCCATTGCTTCGCCTAAACGCTCTGCTTGGTCTTTGCCCATCAGGGTCGTCAATGCTGTGTAAGTGATGCTCATACGAGGGATCTTTCTAAAGTTATTCTGCCGCAACTGGGACGGGCTTGGTCAAACGGGTCTCGTTCCCCGGTGCAGGGTGACGCGGGATCAGAAGTGCCAAAAGCAGCGATATGCTCGCCATACCTGCCGCAAGAACAAATACTGCAGATGGCGATGTAAGCCAAAGATACCCGAGCAATGCAGGCAAAAACACCGCAGCGATGTGATTGATGGTGAAAGCAACTGCAGCCGTTGGTGCAATATCGCCGGGATCCGCAATTTTCTGAAAATAGGTTTTTAGGGCAAGCGCGAGCGCAAAAAAGATGTGATCGACCACATATAGCCCAGCCGCGATCAAAACGCCCCAGCCGAACCAATAAATCCCGCCATAGGCAAGGAACACCGCCACGAGACCTGCGTATTCAAACATCAACGTACGCTGTTCACCGAAATGCGCCACCGCGCGGCCCATCAATGGGGCGACAAAAATATTAATCACCAAATTTATAAGATAGAGCGCCGTGATCTCGTGTACTTCAAACCCAAAACGCTCAACCATCATAAAGCCGGCAAAGACCATAAATATCTGACGCCGTGCGCCAGACATGAATTGTAGCGCATAGTATAGCCAATAACGCTTGCGCAGGATCATCTTTTTAACCTGCGGATGCGGCGCGTCGAACTGCGGATAGATAAAAAAGCAAGCCAAAGCGATTAACGCCGTCAGTCCACCCGACACCAAATAGACCGAGTTATAGCTCAAGCCCAAAGTTTCCCACGTCAGCACAATTGCAACATACGCAAGCAAAGTAGCACCCGAACCGGCCGCCAAAAGCCAGCCAAGCATTTGTGGCGCGCGTGCCTTGTCAATCCATTGAAGCTGCAGCGATTGATTAACCGTTTCATAGTAGTGAAACCCGATCGAGCTCAGCATCGTCAGGGTCAAAATACCGCTCATGGAGGGAAACCAAGCCGTAATTCCAGACGCAACGCCAAGCATGATCAATGACACCAACCCCAAGACCTGTTCACGCATGAAAATGATGATCGCAATAACACCAATCGCGAAAAATCCCGGAATTTCACGCACGCTATGCAACCAACCGATATCAGAGCCATCAAAACCAGCGGCTTCTATAACGAAGTTATTGAGCAAAGCAGACCAAGTTGAAAACGCAATCGGCATCGCCACGGCCATGACAAATAAAAGCGCAATGGGTCTGCGCCAAAGTGGCAGGGCTTGCGCATCGTGAAGGGTGACTGGTTTCATGGGTTTGCAATAGGGTGAAGCTTGGTGATTGGCGAGCCTTATTTTAGCGTGTTTGACCAAGCGCTCGTCCGGCATCGGGCTGTAAAATTGGATCTAAGTGAGCGTCTTGCCCTACTCTATCGCTCACCTAAGGCTGCACTTAAGCACATTGGTTTTAAGGCTCTCTCAACCTGCGGGTCCCTTGCTTGTGTTAGCATACCCCGCTAGCCAGCCTTGGCTGAGTACCAAAAATTTGGTAACCTCAACGTCATGAGTTCTGAAAAAATCACTGTTCGCAACATCAACACCCCTGGTCGTACGGAAACCGTGCGAGCGGATAAATACAATGATATGTACGACGCGCTCTTGAAGGCCTTGCCAGAAACAGCGCCGGGCGGGACCTTTGATGAGATTGTCGAAACTGTAAAAACATATCTATCGCCAAAACTATTTCCCGATGGCAAAACCGCTGGGTGGTGGGCAAAGACAGTTCAACTTGACCTAGAGGCCAAAGGGCAAATCATCCGCTCAAACACAAAGCCTCTCAGATTTTACAAGACCTAGGCACAGCAACTTGGTTAAGTGCGCGATTGGATAATAGTGGCCATGTTGAAATCTAGTGGGCCTCGTTTTGCCCGGATTGAAAGTCTGCGAAACACGCCTCGATCCATTGCTTTACAACATTGAGCTTTGGGTCTTTTAAACGGCTCTCATGTGTAACCAGCCAAGCTTCACGAACGGTCGTTGGGGTGTCCGGCATCCGCTCTATTTCTGCGTCCCCATGGACCATCATCTCAGGAAGAACCGCAGCAACCTTAAGTCTTTTGCATGCATCCAGCGCCGCTTTATGGTCAGTCACGCGCAAGATCGGCGGCGTCTCTAAATAGTCACCAGCCATTTTCACTTCGGGAATCCAACCAAGCTTTTCTTCACGCCCGATCCACTCGGTTGCTTTGCCACCTTTGGGACAGAAGAACGAATATTTCAGATCAGATAACTTTTTAGCATGAAGTCGACCTGACGTCGGCCGCGCAAGACGGATTGCAACATCAGCCTCACCGAATGCTAAACTCAAGTTGGCGTTCGAGCTATGCAGATTCAATTTGATCGCAGGATAATTCGTATGAAAGTCATGCAAGCGCGGGAATAAAATTGTCCGGTTAATAAAATCCAAACTTGTAATCATAATTTCGCCTGAATGCTCTCCAGAGATATATCCATCCCCCAAGTCAGCAATCGACTTCTCAAGCCTCACACCAATGTTAAAAAGGCGACGTCCAAGCGGCGTCAAAACCCATTGATTGTTGGTCTTTACCACCACCTGTTCGTTGAGCCGCTCAGAAATAGCCGAAATTTTGCGCGACACAGTTGTCGCGCTTGTGCGAAGTAAATCTGCCGCAGCTTGAGCGGATCCCGTCCGCTCCAATGCGAGCAAATATCGCAAGTCATCCCAGTTCTTGTTGATAACTGTCCCCCGACAATATCATATCCCCAACTTTGCTTACGATAATAAAGTTGGTCTAAACAGCAAGAGAATATTTAACGCAATTTTGCAGAGGTGGCCTTGCAACTTTCGCCAATAATCGGGCCATTTGGCTAGTAAAAGCTCTGTGGGTCAATATCGATGCTCAAACGAACATGCGTTGGCACCTTCACTTGCTTGACCCACGCTTTCAACGCGCGCTGCAACGGTGCGTTCTTATCTGCTTTCACCAATAAACGAACGCGATGTCGGCCACGCACCCGCGCGATGGGCGCAGGGGCTGGGCCAAACACTTGGGCTCCAATCTGTCGTAACGGACCATCCAAGCGAGCGAGTGCCGCGCCTAAGTCAAACACATCCTGAACGTCCGGCGATGACAAAATTATACCCGCCATCCGCCCGTATGGAGGCACGGTCGCCGCGCGTCGCTCCGCCGCTTCTGCTGTCCAAAACCCATTTTCATCACCCGCCAAAATGGCACGAATAACAGGATGGTCTGGTTGATAGGTTTGCATCAGCGCCGTGCCACGTTTGCTCGAACGCCCTGCCCGTCCTGCAACTTGGCGCATCAATTGAAACGTGCGCTCTGCCGCGCGCAAATCAGACCCTTGCAAGCCAAGATCAGCATCAATCACACCGACCAACGTGAGCAATGGAAAATTGTGCCCCTTTGCGACCAATTGCGTCCCAATTATTATGTCCGCCGCGCCTTCTGCGATCCCGAGGATCTCTGCTTTAAGTGCACGCGCAGAGCCATACATGTCAGAACTTAGCGTCGCGATACGCGCATCAGGGAAAAGTTCTGCAGCTTCTTCCGCCAATCTCTCGACGCCCGGCCCAACTGCGGCAAGACGATCTTGTGCCTCACACGATGGGCACGCCTCAGGCATCGCTTTGCTTTCACCACATTGATGACAGACAAGGCGTTTCTGAAACCGGTGCTCCACCATTCGCGCGTCACAATGATCGCAGCCAATCTGATGTCCGCAGGCCCTACAGATTGTCACCGGCGCATAACCGCGTCGGTTGATAAACAGCAAAGCCTGCTCACCAGACGCAATACGTGCATCCACTTCAGCCTTCAACAGCGGTGAAATCCAACGATTACCAGCCAGTTTAACACCGCGCATATCAATCGCGCGCATGTCCGGCATTACCGCGTCGCCAAAGCGTGACGTCAGATCAATCCGCGTATATTTCCCCGCCTCAGCATTTGCCCAACTCTCAAGGCTTGGTGTGGCGCTGGCTAAAATTACCTGAGCATTACAAATGGACGCACGCAGAACCGTCATGTCGCGCGCGTTATAAAGAACGCCGTCCTCTTGCTTGTAAGACGTGTCATGTTCTTCATCGACCACGATCAATCCAAGATCACGAAACGGTAGAAATAGAGCAGAGCGCGCACCGACAACCAATTGCGCACCGCCTTGAGCGACCATTTTCCAGGTACGTCGTCGCTCTGTCATCGTGACACCTGAATGCCACTCTGCTGGCTTTGCGCCAAATCGTTCTTGAACACGTGTCAAAAACTCTGCCGTCAAAGCGATCTCAGGCAAGAGCACCAAAGCTTGCCGCCCTTTGCGCAAACACTCCGCAACGGCTTCCAAATAGACTTCCGTTTTACCCGATCCCGTCACACCGCGTAGCAAGGTTGTGCCGTACTCGCCTGACCTTATGCCTGCGCGCAAAAGCTCTGCCGCCTCCGCTTGATCTGGCGCAAGAGCTTTGCTCGGCATGTCTGCATCCAAACGCGGGAACGGCAAATCGCGCGGCGTATCTTCTTCATGCACAGCCCCGAGTTTGACCAACCCTTTCACAACGGATGACGTTACACCTGCCGCTTCACTGAGTTCTTTCAAGGTAAACGAAAGATCACCGTACTCTTGCAACGCATCCAACACACGACCACGCGGTTCCGTCATGCGATCGGGCTCTGTGTCCCCTTTTCGATAAATTTTGCGCATTGAAGGCGGATCACCAAGCCCCGGCGCGCGAACTCCAAGGCGCAACATGCTTTCCATATCCGTCAGCGTGTAAGCGCCCGCCTTTTCAAGAAACTCCCGCAATTCAGATCGCATGGGAGCCAGGTCCAGTGAACGAATGACAGAACGGGTCTTAGCGTAATCATAATCGCCGGCACCTGCGCTCCACACGACCCCAAAAACCTTGCGCGGGCCAAGAGGCACTTCAACAAATGCCCCAAGCCAACACCCCCCTTCAGGCGCTTTATAATCAAGACGCCGCCCCAAAGGCTGCGTTGTCCAAACGCCGACCAGCTGGCCTTCATGAAAGAAGTCTGTTTGCGCCTCGTTAGCGCTGTCATGTGAGGGCTTTTCGCTCATACCTATATGGGGTAAAGCCTCAGCCAACCGACGCCAACCCCCCACTAAGGACACAAACACATGAAATTTTTCGTAGACACCGCAGAAATCGATCAAATTGCTGAACTCAATGACCTTGGCATGGTGGATGGTGTGACGACCAACCCCTCCTTGATCATGAAATCCGGCCGTGACATTCTCGAAGTGACCAAAGAGATTGCTGCATTGGTCGATGGTCCCGTCTCCGCTGAAGTCGTCGCAACCGAAGCGGATGAGATGATCGCCGAGGGGCGTAAGCTCGCGAAAATCGCGGACAACATTACCGTCAAAGTGCCGCTCACGTGGGCAGGCCTGCAAACCTGCAAGACGCTTTCGTCCGAGGGTACAATGGTAAACGTCACGCTTTGCTTCTCTGCAAACCAAGCGTTGCTTGCCGCAAAAGCTGGCGCAACATTCATTTCGCCATTCGTGGGTCGCTTGGATGACATCAACATCGATGGCATGGATTTGATCAACGATATCCGCACGATCTATGATAATTACGCATTCGACACTGAAATTCTTGTCGCATCGATCCGCACTGTGAACCACGTTTTGGACTCTGCGTTGATTGGCGCAGACGTCATCACAGCGCCTCCTGCCGTGATCAAAAAGCTCGCCGATCACCCGCTGACCGATGCAGGTCTGGCACAGTTCATGGCCGATTGGGCAAAAACGGGTCAGAATATTCTCTGATTTCCCAGCTCTTGTGCTATACGCAAAAGAAAAAGACACGAGAGCAGCATGAACACCACCGCAAAAATGACAGATGATCTGCGCGAGCGGATCATCACACGGCCTGATGTTATCCTTGAAGACAAGGATTTGATGAAGGCTTTGATCGAAGCCAATGAACGCGCAATGGGCGGCAATATAGTCGATTTGCGCGGCATCGCGATGGAGCGCTTGGAAGCGCGCCTCGATCGCCTAGAAGACACGCACCGCTCAGTGATTGCTGCTGCCTACGAGAACCTTGCGGGCACCAACCAAGTGCACCGTGCGATCCTGCGCATGCTTGATCCCGTTGATTTTGAAACCTTCCTCAAAGATCTTGGCGGCGAAGTCGCAGAAATTCTGCGGGTTGATTGCATCCGCCTCGTCCTCGAATCCGTGCAGGCCGAAGACGAACCCGCAGTCAGTAAGCTATCTGATGTGCTCTGTGTCGCTGAACCCGGTTTCATCGCGACATATCTGGGTGGCCACCCAGATCGACCCTCTCGCAATGTCACGCTTCGCCAAATGTCCGAAGGCGATAACGCGATTTACGGCGAAGCCGCAGGCTGGGTGCGCTCTGAAGCTTGCCTCACACTTGATTTCGGCGTAGGCCGCCTGCCCGGCATGTTGGTGATGGGCGCAGAAGACCCGCATCAATTTACGCCACAACAAGGCTCGGACCTTCTCGCCTTTTTCGGTGGCGTGTTTGAACGCGCAATGCGCCGCTGGCTTTCGTGAGCCTGATCTCACCCCAAGCCCGCGATGCGCTTCAACACTGGTTGGAAACGCAAAAATCTCTGAAAGGCGCGTCTGAAAACACGATCAAGGCGTACAACGCTGACACGGCCGATTTCATTGCTTTCATGACAAGTTACAAAAGCGAATCGCAAGGTCTCGCAGCCTTGTCTCGTATCACAACACGCGACATGCGCGCATGGATGGCTGCAACGCGTGGCACGGATGTCGGTGCGCGATCTTTAGCGCGCAAACTCTCGTCCGTGAAAAGCTTTTACCGCTGGCTTGCTGAACGCGAAGGTTTTGAACCTACCGCCGTTCTCACCATACGCGCACCCAAGTTTCAAAAGAAGCTCCCTCGCCCGTTAGCCGTGGATGCCGCTAAAGCGATGATCGAGACGGTTGAATATCAAACCTCACACACTTGGGTTGCAGCACGCGACAGTGCCGTCCTTACACTGCTCTATGGCTGTGGCTTGCGAATTTCCGAAGCACTCGGCTTGACGGGTGCCGATGTTCCACTCCCCGACAGTCTTCGCATTCGGGGTAAAGGCGGCAAAGAACGTGTGGTTCCAGTCCTGCCTGCCGCGCGAGAAGCAGTACAAGCTTACCTCAAACTCTGCCCGCACCCTTTGGAACCGACATCACCCCTATTCCGCGGCATCCGCGGCGGCGCTCTCAACTCTCGCGCCGTACAACAGGTGATGGCAAAAGCGCGTATGCAACTTGGCCTGCCCGCCACGGCAACACCGCACGCCATGCGACACAGCTTTGCAACGCATCTGCTAAGCGCAGGAGGAGATCTGCGCTCAATTCAAGAACTACTCGGCCATTCGTCGCTTTCAACAACACAAGCTTATACCGCAGTCGATACAGCGCGCCTTATGGAAGTCTATGACCGCGCGCACCCAAAAGCTTGATTGCTTCCTTTTTCTAAAAATATCCCCACCGGAGGCCAAATTTCTTAAAGAAGAAATTTGCGCCCGCGCTCAAAATAGGCCATGACGCCCCTCATGACACCTCAAAATCGCGCACTCGCTGTCCATCTTCTCACCGCCACTGGCGCGGTCTTTGCAATGCTTGCCATGCTTGCTGCTGTGCAATCCAAATGGGATTTGATGTTCCTATGGCTTGTCGTAGCCTTTGCGGTTGATGGCATCGATGGCCCCCTTGCGCGCAAATATGATGTGAAGCAATACGCACCGCAATTTGATGGTGTCCTGCTCGACCTGATCATCGACTACCTCACTTATGTTTTTATTCCCGCCTTCGCACTCTTCGCGTCCGGCCTTTTGCCCGGTTGGACAGGCTGGTTCGCGATCATCGTGATTACCTTTACATCTGCGATGTATTTCGCGGATACACGCATGAAAACAAAAGATAATTCGTTTTCAGGCTTTCCAGGCTGCTGGAATATGTTGATCATCGTAATCTTCGCAATCGAACCAAATTTCTGGATTTCCATTGCCCTCATCGCAGCGCTGGCAACGGCAATGTTTTTACCGTTGAAATTCATCCACCCCGTGCGTACCGAGCGCTGGCGCACTTTGTCTTTGCCGATTGCACTGGCTTGGACCTTCTTTGCAGGCTGGGCCGCTTGGGTCGATTTTCACCCCGAGAGCTGGGCACATTGGGGGCTTGTTCTGACCTCGATTTACCTTACGTTCGCAGGAATCGCGCAGCAAATCATCCCAGCTAAAGACGCGTAAGGACTACACCTGACACGATCAAAACTGCGGCAGTTGCTTTGCCTCGGTCCATTCTATCGCCCATCACAAGCCAGCCAATCACCACCGCAAACAATATCGACGTTTCGCGAAGGGCGGTCACCAATGCAATTGGGGCCAGTGTCATTGCCCAGACGACAATCGCGTAGGCCGCATAAGACGCCGCACCGGCACCCGCTCCGATCATCCAATCATGCTTGGTGGACTTCAACACACCTCGCCCGCGAAAGGCGATACAAACGGGTGTGAAAATGAGCGCATCCAAAAAGAACATCCACGCCACATAGAGCACCGCGTCGCCCGCGACCCGTGCGCCAAGTCCATCAACAATAGAATATCCCGCCGTCATCACAGCAGAACCAAGGGCGAACGGTACCAGGCGGCGCGATTCACCGTTTGCAAACGCCCCTCGCGCCATCATCAAGATGCCAAGGCCAAGAAGCAAAACGCCAATGACCTCAAACGCCGCAAGTGTATCGCTTAACAAAAAGCCACTTAATGCCAAAACGATCATCGGCGCGGCCCCTCGTGCAATGGGGTAGACGCGGCTCAAATCGCCCTGCTCATAGGCATAAGACAGGAACAGCTTGTAACCTGAATGAAACAAAGCCGATGCCACGAGCCACGGCCAAACCGATGCTGCTGGAAGCGCGTTTGATAGTGCGATGATGCTGCCGAAAGCGCCTTGCAGCACCGTCATGATCAACATGGAAGTAAATTTGCTCGCCCCACTTTTGATGAGCGCATTCCAACTTGCGTGCAACAGAGCCGCTGCAAGCACTGCAAAGAAGACGAATGCGCTCATCTATGGGTCATGCGTATTTAGCCATCAAGCGCAGTGGCACAGCGACCACACACACCTTCATGCGCGGTCGTTCCGACGTCGGGCAAGATTTTCCAGCAACGCTGACACTTCTCGCCATCAGCTTTTGCAAATGCGACCGCAACCCCTTCAGTTTCAGGGAGTACGAAGGCATCAGCGGGTGCAGGATCGCCCGAAAGTTTGATCGCAGAAGTGATCGCAATATCGTCAAACGGCACGCTCTCCAGCGCCGCGCGCAGATCCGCATCCGCGATGTAAACAGTGGGTGCCGCTTCCAGTGATGCGCCGATGACTTTTTCCGTGCGTTGCACTTCCAAAGCCGCCGTCACAACACGGCGCGCGCCACGAATGGAGGCCCACTTCGCCGCCAACGCGTTATCGCGCCACTCGGCCGGAGTCTCTGCGAAGTCTTCCAAATGAACCGAGCTACCCTCACCACCAAAGCGCTCCAGCCAGACCTCTTCCATCGTGAAGACCAATACAGGGGCAAGCCATTTCGTCAAACGGTGGAACAAGATATCAAGCACCGTGCGCGCTGCGCGCCGGCGCTCTGTATCGCCATCACAATAGAGCGCATCTTTACGAATATCGAAGTAGAATGCAGACAAATCAACCGTTGCGAATGTGAACACCGCGGAGAACACTCCTTGGAAATCAAATGCTTTGTAGCCTTTTGTCACTACTTCATCGAGTTCAGACAAACGGTGCAAGACCCAGCGCTCCAGCTCTGGCATATCAGCGGGGTCCATGCGATCGCTTTCAGTGAAATCATTCAAAGAGCCAAGCATAAAGCGCATCGTGTTGCGCAGACGGCGATAGCTATCTGCCACGCCTTTCAGGATTTCCGGCCCGATGCGTTGATCAGATGTATAATCCACCTGCGCCACCCAAAGACGCAAAATATCCGCGCCATACTGTTTGACGACTGTCTCAGGCACGATGGTGTTGCCAAGCGATTTGGACATCTTCATGCCCTTTTCATCCAGCGTAAAACCGTGTGTCACAACATTGCGGTAAGGTGCGCGTCCAAGCGTTCCACAAGCCTGCAAAAGCGAAGAATGGAACCAGCCGCGATGCTGATCCGTGCCTTCCATGTAAACATCCGCGATGCCATCTTCCGTACCATCAGGACGATCACGCAGAACGAAGCTGTGCGTAGACCCTGAGTCGAACCATACATCCAGAACATCGAACACCTGATCATAGTCATCCGCGTTCACGATCCCGTCCAAGAAGCGTGCTTTTGCGCCGTCCTTGTACCACGCATCCGCGCCCTCAGCCTCGAACGCTTCGGTGATGCGTGTGTTCACATCATCGTGGCGCAAAAGGAAATCAGGATCCGTTGGCAACAAACCTTTGCGCGTGAAGACCGTCAGCGGAACGCCCCAAGCGCGTTGACGCGAAAGCACCCAATCAGGGCGCGCTTCGATCATCGAATAGAGACGATTGCGCCCCGTTTGTGGCGTCCATTTCACCAGCTCGTCGATGGAAGTCAGCGCACGCTCACGGATCGTCATGCCATGTGTGTCTTGCCCATCACCAACAGGGCGATCCACTGCCGCGAACCATTGCGGCGTGTTGCGATAGATGATCGGCGCTTTGGAGCGCCAGGAATGCGGGTAGCTATGCTTGATCTTGCCGCGCGCGAGCAGGCCACCGACATCGACAAGCTTGTCGATGATCGCCTTGTTCGCGTCGCCCTCACCGCCTTTGCGGTTGAGGATGTATTTGCCACCAAAGAACGGCAGATCCTTACGGAACCCCCCGTCGTCCATGACGTTGTAAGTGATGACTTGCTCAAGCATGCCAAGGTCGCGGTAAAGTTCGAACTCTTCCATACCGTGAGACGGCGCGCAGTGCACAAAACCTGTGCCCTCGGTGTCCGTCACAAATTCTGCCGCACGGAAATCGCGGATGTCATCCCACTCGCCATCACCGCCTTTCGCGCCATAAAGAGGGTGCTTCAAAGAGATCGTTTCAAGCTGTGCGTTCGTTACATCAGCGCGGCGTGTGTAGTTGCTTTCTTCCAGACGCGCGCGCGCAAAAACATCAGCGGCCAAATTATCTGCCAAGATGTAAGTATCGCCAGCATCGGCCCAGCATTCGTCCGGTGTGGAGGTGACTTCGTAAAGACCGTAAGAAATGCCCTCACCGTAAACCACTGCTTTGTTGGACGGCATGGTCCAAGGGGTCGTCGTCCAGATCACCACTTTCGCAGCATCCAGCACCGCATCGCCCGTGCCCGTCACTTGAAACTTCACCCAAACCGTAAAGCTGTCCTTGTCGTGATACTCCACCTCTGCCTCAGCCAGCGCGGTTTGCTCCACAGGGGACCACATCACAGGCTTGGAGCCTTGATAAAGCGTGCCGTTCATCAAGAACTTCTGGAACTCCGCCGCGATCACTGCCTCAGCGTGGAAATCCATCGTAAGATACGGATCAGGCCAGTTGCCCGTGATGCCGAGACGCTTGAACTCATCGCGCTGGATATCAACCCAACCTTCGGCGAACTTGCGGCATTCCTGACGGAAATCAACGATATCAACGTCGTCTTTGCTTTTGCCTTTCTTGCGGTATTGCTCTTCGATCTTCCATTCGATCGGCAGACCGTGGCAATCCCAACCGGGCACATAACGCGCATCAAAGCCCATCATTTGATGGCTGCGCACGATCATATCCTTGATCGTTTTGTTCAGCGCGTGACCAATGTGCAAATGCCCGTTCGCATATGGAGGGCCGTCGTGCAACGTAAAGGGTGCGCGGCCTTCTTTGGCGCGCAGCTTGTCGTATACGCCAATTTCTTCCCAACGCTTGAGCCATTCAGGCTCGCGCTTGGGCAAACCCGCGCGCATTGGAAAATCAGTTTTTGGCAGGTTCAACGTGGGTTTGTAGTCAACTGTTGTATCGGGTGTGTCAGCACACATATCGGGCGTCCTTTGGAACGAAATATACATAGGAAATTGAGAGGCGGTGCGGGTCGTCCCCATACACCTTATCCCGGCGGCTCACACTCAGAGCGCCGGGCTGATAATTCGAGTAATGATCGCATATATCAGGCTCATCTTGTTGCCGTTATAGGCCTGCATGACTGCCGCGTCCAGAGCACCATCGCCCACATCGCACCACAATTTTATCACGACCAAATCACAATCTCACTCTATTAAAAGTTGAGTAAAATCTTGAGTTCCAGCGTTTTTGGAGAGTGATGGTGTTTAGCAAAGGCCGTTTATACATCCTAGCAGGTCTCGGATGCATTGCATTGCCCGGGATCAATCTTTTGTATCAAACACACTTTGTGGAGGACGAAGCCGCACCACAGGTTCGCCAAACAAAACAACAAGCCGAAGACAGCTGCGTTCAGGACTCAGTGCAAATTGCGGGCGTTTGGGTAGGATGCAAAGCAACCAGTTCTGCCCGTGAAGAAAACAACGCCCCACGCAAACTGCAGATGGACTCGCAACGGGCCAAACGCTCCGCAACCGGATCGCGCTTTATCAAGTTGAACTAGACGGTCCCAACTCACTTCGATTCTGTGTTTGCGATGGATCTGCAAGTTCCCAACGCGCACTCATCGCGCGGCTGAGCCATGCGAGACCCGAAAGTGCAAGCCCTAGCCCGAGGAAAGAAGCGACGCGGATCAGACCCATCAAACCGCTCATATCGATCAGAAAAACCTTGGCGATGGTGACAGCAATGCCCGCCATCGCTAGCTTTCTTAGAAGCAATGATCGACGTGCAAATGCGAAGAATAACAATCCAACAGAGGCAAGCATCATCGCGATCGTATAACTATAAAGCTCGCCTTGGCTTACTGAATTGCTCGCGATTTCAAAACCTTGCCAGAAGCGACGGATTTCAAAGCCAACATAAGCCATGATCAAAGCTGCGCTCAATGAGGCAAACGCACCGCGTAGATTGCGATTGATGTGATCAAGCTTCCAAACCAGCACGCCCAGAACAAAGGCGGGAACAAGATAAGCAATTGCAATGGTATCCATCAACAAGGGCCCATGAATGTCGTTCGAGCTGCGCCATGTGAGCGGAGACTGAAAGACCAAAGCAAACAGGAGTGTTCCAAACGCCAACACGCCAAGCAGCGTCGCAAGACCGATACGCACAAAGCCAAGTCGCGACGGCACGCGCAAGCGATATAGCTGCGCGCCCATAGAAATCAGCAGCACTGACCCCGCCAACGAAAGCCCCCAGAAGCTATCGATATCACCGCGCAAAGATCGCTCGAGCAGGATCAGAACGAAAACAGCACCAAACGACCAGATCGCGCTTTCCAGCGCCAATTGTGCGCCTATGCGCGTGATCGGGCGCAGGATCCACCATGCCATCCCCATCAACGCAAGCGGCACGACAAAGCCCAAGACGACTTCCCAAAGCGGTGTGTTCCACCACGACGCCCAAGGCACACCCGGATCGATCAGGAACCGCCAGCCCAGCACTGCAACGCAAAGCTGAATGAATAGCCCAAGCCACGCCATGTCAAAACGGCGATCTATCAGCGCAGCGATCACAATCATAACCGCTATCGCGATGCTCAGCGCTGCAGTGGACAGGATCAGCATCAAAGCGAAGGACATCAGTGACAGTGCCGACATCGCAAAGAGCGCGGCGGGCCGCATGTCCTCAGGCCAGCGTTTGGCACTGCGTTCCGCCAAAACCGTCATCAACGCCGCACCAGTGATGGCATGACCAGCCCAAGGGTATGCGCCAATATAAACGCTCGGCGTCCAGAAAATCTCTAACGCGCCAAGTGCCAAAGGCAGCGCGAATGCGCTGGCTGCGATCCAGATCAAAGAGCCACGCACACCTTGTGATACGCGCCAAAACCCAAGTGCGGCAAAGACCGCGAACATGCCAGAAAATAGGCTTGCGGCGTGTGGGAGCACGGCACCTTCCAACCGATCTGCGAGTTTGATTTCTGTGAAGTCTTGGAAGATCGACACGCGTTCCAGCGCGAGGACTATGATCAAAGCAAGCAACGCGATTGGCGCCAACGCGCTCAGGTCCTGCAACGCTTTTGCGCGCCACATCCACACCAACGCAAGACACCCAAGCGCAAAGACGCTCCAGATGCCAAGCCAGCCTTCCAAGGACTGGCCAGCTTCGAGCGGTGCCAGAAAACTCAGCACCATCGCGGCAATGAATGTTCCCGCGGCGAGACGTGTTGGAAAGTCTGGCCAGTTGAAAGACCCTTTGCCCAGCGTTTTCAATACAACGCTCGACACCATTGATCCGCTGTGATCGGGCCAAATACGACGCACGGGCAACGCAGTCGCCGCCACCACTGTTATGAACCCAAACGCCAACGCATGCACATTTTGCGCACCGCTGATCAACAACATCCAAGTTGCAATAAAGCCGCCGATCAGCGCCAAAACAGACACCCACGCCCAGCGCCTTACCCTATCAATCGCCAATGCCATCACAACGATCAGTGCGAAATAGTAGAAAAACAGTTGCGGTGCATCGCTTGATCCGCCGACGGCAAAAGGCGCAGCCAAAGCGCCAATTACACCAATCGCGGCCAGAAATGGCCCGTAGAACCAGCCAAGGACAACCGCTAAAACCGCAACGCCAACCAAAGCGAAAAGCGTCAAGTCAGATGGCAACATATCATAGAGATGGCGTGCTGATAAGACTGCTGCAAACAGCGTGACTATGCCAGCGCCAGAGAACGTCGAGGGCAGCGCTTGCATCGTGCCGCTATCATCGCCAAAGCGACGGCGTGCCACCTCTCCAAGAATGACAAAGGCCGCGCCAAGCGCAAGCGCGCCCATGATCCGCGCGAAAGGTGTCAGCAAGCCTTGCTCAACACCGTATTGAACCATGAATATCCCCGCCAGCGCGAGCGAAATGGCCGCAATGCCGAGGAACCAATTGTCCTTCAACCAATTGAGAGCATTGGCGAAAAGGTCTGCGCGAAACACGAAAGAGCGTGGTGTAGGTTTTTCTTGGGTGTCCGATGTGACAACGGTTTCCACGCTTGGCGCGGGCGCATCCACCTCAATCAACGCGTCGTTTGAGGATGGCGTTGCAAGCGCGCGTTCTATGTCCGGAGCTACCCATGGCCCAACTTTATCAATGTTTGTATTTTCTGGACTGCCGCTGGCGGCCTGTTCCAGCTGATCTATACGCGCGCTTAGTTCACGTACTTTGCGAGACAGGCTCAAAACCCCAATCGGCGCGAGCAAGATCGCAATACCGACGAGAATTGCAATAAGTATAAACAAGCCTTCCACGCGCCCTACCCTTCTTTACCGAACAAACCTGTTAATGCGCGGCTCACCAGTCCTGTGACTGACGGGCGTTTAAGGGCCGTAAAAGGCAACGGGCGACATACTTCCATTGCTGCAACGCCGACACGTGCGGTTAACGCTCCGTTTACCACCCCCTCGCCAAAGCGGCGCGAGATTTTGCCAAGTACCCCGCCCCCAGCCACGGACGACAAAAAGTCATCGCCAATCGCCACCGCGCCTGTCGCAACCAGATGGGTCATCACAGCGCGCGTAAGCCGCCAATTTCCCAACGCGCCAGAGCGTCCACCATAGATCTCTGCAATACGGCGGATCATTCGCAGATTTGAGGTGAGTGCGGTCGCAACATCCGCGAGCGCGAGCGGTACAATGGCCGTGACTGTCGCAACCTGACGCGCCGCGGCTTCGATCTCTCGCGTGGCTGCGGTGTCCAAAGGAGCAAGCACATCGCGTTCGGCCAAATCCAACAGACCATCACCGTCCAGTATGTCGACGCTTTTCTCAGCCAAAGCCTCGCGCCCCCAACGGGTATCCTCGCGCCCTTTGTAAAGCCGCGTGATCTGATCCACGACGCGCTTTGCTTCGCTCAAATCCCCACTCATCCGCGCTGCTTCACCCGCGCGGTGCAGCACATCCATACGCTTGAGCCTTGAAAACGCTGCCAATTCTCGCAGGGCGATCACCAGCAAGACCACAATGAAGGCCAACATCAGCACGCTAATCGCATACCCGAAAAGCGGCATCCGCACGATGAGGCCATTCACAAAATCCCAAGCGGCCAGCGAAATTGCAAATCCCATAAGCGAAAGGAGCAAGCCCCAAAACCATTTCACCAAGCGCGATGGTCGACGCGCGGCGAGCGTAGCAATGGTCTGCATCGCTTGGCCTTGTGGTGCCGGTGCGTCAAGCTCGGGAACAGGCTGCGCTGCTTCCGGCCCTTGCTCTGGTGCAGGCGCATCCTCAAGATCAAATAGGACAGGTCCTTTAGCCATTTTGCGGCTCCTTGTTACTCTTCACCCAGACAAAACGAACATCCGGCAGACCTTCGTCATTGCCCGCACCGTCCGTACGTTCCGCTTCAGCAAAGCCATGGGCGCGGTAAAACCTTTGCGCGCCCTCGTTTGCTTGAAATGTCCAGAGCTCAAGACGTTCTTGCGAACTTTGCGCCTGCTCTAAAAGCAGTGCGCCGATCCCTTGGTTCTGATACGCGTTTAGGACATAAAGCGACTGCACCAAATCTCTGTCGCGCGCTAGAAACCCGACAGCAGTCTCGTCGCGCTCACAAACGCTCACCCAACCCCGATCGATCAAATCACCCATATGCGCAATATCTTCAGCGCCTGTGTGCAAGCATGGCTTCCACGACTGCGCAGCGACCGCCTCTGACAGGATTACGCCAAGCTTTCCAGCATCAGTGCTGCGTGCAGGCCTGAGGAATTGGCTCACAGCTTATCCCCAATAAGGAACTGCGCTGCCTTATCAAGGCGGATATGCGGCGGACCGAACCCCGGCTTTAAGGTCAGTGGCGCAGGCGCAAAGCGCATGACTTGATAATCCTGATCCAGCCAAGCTTCTGCCCCATCGCGCACGGAGCCTAGTAGATGGGATGGATCGCTGGGAAGTTGACCAGGATAGAACGCCGCTTGTTTACCCGTATCTAACAAAGCGCCACGCACGCAATTTAGCGCAGTTCCCTCATGATCAAGCGTTTCTTCAGTCGTCGCGCGTAAAGACGCCAATGCCATGGATGCAGTTTGCGCCCCCGCAAAACTCGCACGGTCGCGCGCATCACGTGTCAACGCCTCCATGATCGCGGTCAGCTCACTGTGCTGTGTATGATGCAAATGGTCTGCTTTGCTGGCGGAGAACAAAATCCGCTCAACCCGTTTTCCAAGCAATAAACGACTAAGGAACGCGTTTGTCCCAGGTCTGAAAGCGCTTAAAATATCTGTCATCGCACCACGCAAATCCTCTACTGCGCGTGGACCATTGTGAATAGCGCCCAGCGCATCGACCAGCACAACTTGGCGATCAATGCGCGCGAACTGATCGCGAAAAAACGGCTTAACCACATGGGATTTATAAGCCTCATACCGGCGCGCCATTTCACGCCCTAAACTGCGACGCCCAACACTTGCCGCACCCGCAATAGGCGCAAAGGTAATTGCAGGGCTCCCCGCGAGATCGCCAGGCAACAAGAACCGCCCCGGCGTACAGTCGTAAAAGCCTGCCCCGCGCGCTGCGTGAAGATACTCGGTAAACTTCGCGGCCAGTGCCTGTGCCTCTTGCTCATCAAGCTTTGCGGTTATGTCTGTGCTTGCCAACAGCTCGCGATACGCCTTGGCCTCATCGCGCGCCTCGATACGCTCCAAGACCTCGGATGACCATTCCTCAAAGCTTTTATCGAGCAGCGCAAGATCAAGCAGCCATTCACCGGGATAATCCACAATGTCCAAATGCACCGTGCGCGGACCTTGCAAACCACCAAGCAGCCCATTGGGTTGCACTTTGAGCGAAACGCGCAGCTCTGAAATCGCGCGTGTGCTGTCGGGCCAATGTGGCTCGCGCGCAGTGAGCGCGCCAAGATGCGCCTCATAGTCAAAACGCGGCACGGTATCATCGGGTTGAGGTTGCAAATAGGCTGCGGTTATACGCCCTTCCGCTGCCGCCTGAAGTTGCATCATGCGGCCACGATCCAGCAAATTGGCCACCAAAGACGTGATAAACACAGTCTTGCCAGAGCGTGCCAAACCCGTGACACCTAAGCGGATCACAGGCTCAAACAGCGTTTCATTTACTGTATCGCGCGCGCCCTCCATCGTTCGAATGATCCCATCTGCGAGGGTAGTAATAACCAAGGGGTGCCGCCTTAAATTGCCATCTGTTTGTTTAAGGATAAGGATGCACCCACCACGTTACCAGAGGGGAAAAACCATTGTTTCCGCCCCCTTGCGTCGTTAAGAGCAGCGCTATGCCCAGATATGCCCTTAAAATTGAATACCACGGCGCGCCTTTTGTTGGATGGCAACGCCAAAACGCTCAGACTTCGGTACAGGGCCAAATCGAAGCCGCGCTGGCCAAGCTTGAAAGCGGGCCGCACACAATTGCCGCAGCGGGGCGCACGGATGCAGGCGTTCATGCGTGGGGACAAGTGGCGCATTGCGATCTGAGCAAAGACTGGGATCCGTTCAAGCTGTCGGGCGCGTTGAACTATCATCTTAAACCTGACCCGATTTCCATTGTTGCATGTGTTTGGGTCGATGATGATTGGCACGCGCGCTTTTCAGCCGTTGAGCGGCGCTACGAATTTCGCCTGTTGATGCGGCGCGCACCCGCGACACATGACGCAGGTCTGGTTTGGCAAGTGCCGCGTTTACTGGATGTCGAAGCAATGCAGATGGGTGCACATCATTTGATTGGGCACCACGATTTTACAACCTTCCGTTCTTCTATTTGCCAGGCACTAAGCCCAGTAAAGACACTTGATGAATTGACTGTGCGCCAGATTGACGGACGATCTGGCCCAGAAGTCCGCTTTACGGTGCGTGCGCGCTCTTTCTTGCACAACCAAGTGCGTAGCTTTGTAGGAACTTTGGAATGTGTCGGCTCTGGCGCGTGGGCACCGGATGATGTGCGCACAGCCCTTGAAGCAAAAGAGCGCCAAGCCTGCGGCACCGTTAGCCCGCCCCACGGGCTCTACCTTGCCGAGGTGCGTTATCCAGAAGATGTTTTTGCAAACGCTGAGTGATCAGTCGTTATCGCTCAAACCAGCGCCCGCCCCTGCAAGCCGCGAAGCTTCACTTTCCGGTACGAGCATCTTTGCCGCATATTGCGCAAATGCGCTCCATAAACTCTCATCAACTTCAAAGGGTCCGACGACTTTCTTGGGCGAACACATGGCGTCCATCAGAGCGGCATCAACGTTGCATTCCAATTTCACCCTCACCCCTGCTGCACTAAGGTCTTGCCAAGCTATAACCGCCTGAACAGGATGGCCGCCCCTTACGACGCCTTGATCCAATATTGGGGCTTCACACGGACGGCCAAGCGCTTCAAGTACGCAAGGCAAATTCCCTGTAGAGCTTAACAAAGGCGCAGCACGCGCAAGTTCTTCTGCGCAGCCAAGGGGCAAACCAGCGCCGCGTGCCGCCTTAAGAACCATGCTCGAAATTTCATTGGCAGAGCGCATCGCCTACTCCCCAAAGCACGGCAACCACCAATCATCCGCGCGACTGAGTTCATCAAACAAAGGCGCACCTTGGCACAAGGTGATCCGCGTCCAGCGATCCGATTTCGGATCAAACTTCGCCGCTCCGAAAAACGACAACTTGCAACGCAGCATATCAATCGGAAGGCAACGATCAGCGATTAAGTTGTCGCGGATTTCACCATATGGCGCGCGGGCGAGTGTTTGCACACGGCGCACCGCAAAGCGCAGATCAGGGCGCTTGAGCAACAGCTCGGCTGTAATGCCGCTCTCGCCCTCCAATGCTTGCGACAACGTTGACACCTGTCGTGCGATATCAAGCGGGCTTTCCAGCTCTGCGCCCTCTTCTTCATGGCGCATGCCAAGACGCGGCTCTTGCTTGGCCTCGGAAACATACCAGAACTGCGCCGTTTCACGCGTGCATTCAAAATCAAGCGCTGTCGCCCAATCCCAATCGCGCGCGATCAATGCACGCAATTCAGTCACTTGCATCGCCGGATCAAGCTCAGCGCCATAAGGGTTGGCCATACAATCGGTGAGACCGTCAATCAGCGAGCCAAAAGGCTCCAACAGCAAAGCAACCAGCAGCTCTTGCGTGTCTTCAAACCAATGCTCTGACGCTTGCAGGATCTGCTGGATCGGCTCTTGTGCACTCACTGTCTGCGCAAGCATCTCCTGCACCGCAGGCCAATCACGTTTGAGCTGCTCAATGCGACCCGCCGCAATCTCATCCGGCACAGACCATTCGCCCAAGTGCCGCCCAGCGCGTGCAGCCAAGGCAATGATCTGCGTTTGTTCATCCGCGCTCAACTTTGGGAGCGCAGCGATACGCGCCAGCGCCGTTTCGCGCACTTGCATCCAACTATCAAGCAGGCGTGGATGACTGACCAAAAAAGGTGCCATGCCCAGCCCTGTAGAATTTCCAATACCCAGATGACGCTTCAATTTGGGATCTAACGCTGCACCGCCCACATGCTCCGCAAGATCATGGGTGAAGCCACGAATGAGCCAGACTGTCAGCATCTCAGCGGCAAAAGGTCCACCAAGGCAAGGACGCGCTGCAATGTGAGCGCGATCAGCAATGCCAAATTTACCGTTTCCATAAACCGCTGTTGTGCGCATCAAATAGCCCACATCACGCACCATCGCTTTGTCCGGCTGATCGCCCCGTTTCAGTGCATCGGTGACATGTTGGAACAAACGGACAGACTTGTTGGCACGGCTTAAAACCAGATCGCGCTCTGTAAAGCGCGCGGCTTCTTGCTTTGGCGCAGACGCGACGATGCGCGCGATCTCGTCTTCGCTTGGGATGCCGTCATAAAGCACGTAAGCGCTGTCCCACGCCGTCGCGATCACACGGTCAGTGCGCAACTCGGGCGGCAAGTCCGTTGAGATAGCGACGAGTGAGTAGTCATATCCCCCGAGGTGCACGCTATAAACCGCATGGCCAAAACCATCTTCATCCATGCACCAAACTGGACGCGTCACCTGCACATTATTAGCTGCCAAATCTCGCATCAACGTGCGCAAAAACGACAAACGCGTCGGGAACATCGCCCCCATACGGCGAAGACGCATCACAGTGCTGGGCGGCCGCATATCTATTTGCGGCGCTATCTCTCGTTCAGGCGCGCTCATGTCGCGGGACCAAAGGATGTATCATAAAAGTTGAACCAATTGCCGCCCATGATGCCCTCCATTTCGCTCTTGCTAAAACCAACATCTAGCAGACCTTGAGCAATCGTTCCGAAATCGCGATTATCATTGAACCAGCTTGGCATTGGCGGGAATCCTGCATCACTTGCGCTGCCCTCGCCGTAGTCAATCACCTTGCTCCACCGCCCTACGCGCATCCATTCTACGATGCTGTCTGGCTGATCTTGACAGAGATCCGTACCAATCCCAAGGTGCTCCGCCCCATAGCGCGACGCGGCCTCTGCCACCATTTCGCAAAAGCTTTGCAACGTGCACGCGGGCCCGTCCTTAAGATGGTGCGGGTATACAGAAAACCCAAGCATACCGCCGCGCGCTGTGAGAGCTTTGAGCACATCATCTGATTTATTACGCAGCGCGGGATGCCACCAATGGGGATTGGCATGGGTAATCCCAATCGGGCGACTGGAATGATCAATCGCCTCCAAGGTCGAGCGATCAGCAGAATGGGACATATCCACCACCATCCCAACACGGTTCATTTCTTGCACGACCTGCTTGCCCATGCGGGTCAAACCCGTGTCGTCCGCCTCATAACAGCCCGTCGCGAGCAAGGACTGGTTGTTATAAGTCAGCTGCATAAACCGCACGCCAAGTTGGTGGCAGATCTCGACCAAACCGATATCATCCTCTATCGGGCTGGGGTTCTGGAACCCGAAAAAAATCGCAGTGCGCCCTGTCTCTTGCGCCAAGCGCACGTCGGCAGCGCTTGTGCCTTTGAAAATCAGTTCTGGAAAGCGTTCAAACCAGCGATTGAAGCTTTCAAGGTTCAACACCATTTCACGGAAACTCTCGTGATAGGCGATTGTGACATGAACAGCGTCCACCCCCCCTTCGCGCATTTGGCGGAAGATGGTTTCAGACCAGTTGGCGTATTGTAGATTGTCGATCAACGGTGTTTTCATGGTGATACGAATATCGCAAAGCCGGTCTACGACAAGCCTAAAAAACGACGCGTTTTGGCGGATTTCCTATTTTCTAGAATAATCGCGTGCCGCTCTTAAAGCCGTTTTCCTTTGAAAAAGCGCACAAGTAGTTCAGCGGCTTCATCTGCAGCGATGCCATCGTAGATGTCAGGCGCATGATGGCTTTGCGGATGTTCGAACACGCGCGCGCCGACTGTCACGCCGCCGGACTTCGGATCACCTGCCCCATAATAAAGCCGCCCAATGCGCGCATGGGCAATTGCACCCGCACACATCGCACAAGGCTCTAAGGTCACATAAAGATCGCATCCGATTAAACGATCTTGCCCTAAGGCTATACAAGCGTCCCTAATCGCCATGATCTCCGCATGCGCAGTCGGATCACACCCTTTGCGCGTCGCATTGCGCCCACGTCCGATAATCTTGCCGTCACGCACGACAACAGCACCGACAGGGACTTCGCCTGCTGCTTCAGCTGCGCGTGCTTCTACCAAAGCCGCCTCCATAAAGGATGTGAATTGCATCAAACGTGCTCGTCTCTCTTTCGCTATGCTCTGCAATACCCTAAAGCACCCGTATGGATACAGAAACACCCAAAGGCGATCGCATCGCAAAGGTCTTGGCGCGTGCAGGTGTTGCCTCACGTCGCGAAGCGGAACGCATGATCGAAGCTGGCCGTATCACGGTTGACGGCAAAATCATCGACAGCCCGGCGCTGAACGTATTACCAAACGCGCGCATTTCAGTTGATGGCAAGCCAATGGCTGCGCCAGAACCGCCCCGCGTTTGGATGTATCACAAGCCAACCGGTCTGGTGACAACGGATAGCGATGAAAAGGGCCGCAAGACGATCTTTGATGATCTGCCTGAAGGAATGCCGCGGGTGATGAGCGTTGGGCGTCTCGACCTAAACTCTGAAGGGCTTTTGTTGCTGACCAACGATGGTGGCTTAAAGCGCAAGCTTGAGCTGCCCTCAACAGGATGGCTGCGCAAATACCGCGTGCGTGTTAACGGCCGCCCTACTGAAGAAACGTTCGAACCTTTGCGCAAAGGTCTTAACCTGCAAGGTGAGCACTTCCAGCCGATGCTTGTCAGCATTGATCGCCAACAAGGCGCAAATGCTTGGCTGACCGTTGGTATCCGCGAAGGCAAAAACCGCGAAATTCGCCGCGCTATGGAAGCAATTGAACTTAACGTGAACCGCTTGATCCGCGTTAGCTATGGTCCCTTTCAGCTTGGCAATCTCAAGACGTCTGCCGTCGAGGAACTGCGCCGCAAGACTCTCAAAGACCAACTTGGTCTTAGCGATGAAGATCTCGAAGCGCCGGGAGCAAAGCCAAAACCCAGCCAACGCGGCAAGCAAAACGTCACGCGCGGCAAGCGCCCGCCTCTCCCTAAAGGCCCCCTGCGCGGACGCGACCGCTTTTCGGATAGCGATCCAATGGCGCGCCCTAAATCAAGTGGCAAACCCAACTCTAAATCGGCAAACAAACCGCGCCCCAAGCGCTAACGCCCACCTCTTCCTCTTTCCATAAATATCCCGGGGTGCGCGAGGGGCTGGCCCCTCGCTCCTGTCGCCGCGTTGCGCGCGGGGAAATTCCCCCTTTCCTATTTTCCGTGCGCTCCGCTATAGAAGCCACAAAATATACCAATTTGGGGGACAAATCCGTGGCTGACCTGCTCACATTAGAAAACCTTGGCAACCTTTTGATGCTCTGCTTTTTGCAAGCGGTACTCGGGTTTGACAATCTGCTCTACATTTCAATCGAGAGCCAACGCGCGCCTGTCGCACAACAAAAGTCGGTGCGCTATTGGGGCATCATCATTGCCGTTGCGTTACGTGTCGTCCTTTTGTTCGTCATGATCCGTTTGATCGACGCGATGGCCGAGCCATTTTTCATATTGGACTGGGAAGGCGTGATTACCGGGGGCGTCAACTTCGCAACGCTCGTCTTTATCATCGGTGGTGTGTTCATCATGTACACAGCTGTCAAAGAAATCGGCCACATGCTGACAATCCACGATCTCAACACGGATGTTGAGGGCAAATCAGGTAAATCCGCAGCAAAGGTCATTGCGATGATCGTCACGATGAACCTGATCTTCTCATTCGACTCTGTACTGTCCGCGCTCGCAATTACCGATGTCTTCCCGATCCTAGCGACCGCGATTATCCTTTCTGGTATCGCAATGCTCGTGCTTGCAGATGGCGTTACGCGTTTTCTAGAGCAGAACCGCATGTACGAGGTGCTTGGCCTTTTCATCCTTTTGATTGTTGGTGTCGTCCTACTTGGCGAAGCGGGCCAAGCGGCAGCACATGCGATGCATGACGACAGTCTTGCGCTAAAAGTCTTCGGGTATGAAGTTATTCCAATGTCCAAGACAACCTTCTACTTCTCTGTGCTGGTTTTGGTCGCGGTCGAGATCATCCAATCGGGCTACACGCGCAAACTAAACGCTGAACGACGTACTGGGCAGCGCCACTAACGCCCAAAAAAACGTATTCGGGGGAAAACCATCGGCTTTTCCCCCGAGGACACTGGTTTTTTTCGCTCTTCGAGCACATACTTATAGTTAAGCCAAAGTAAGGCAGTACCAAAGGTTCATCCGGGGGGATGGTATGACCGGAACAGGTCTTCAGAAATTCGCGTATACCGCATTGATCGTTTTGCTCTTCGGCGTCAGCTCTGGCTGGCTTGGAGGCTTATAAACATGGCGCAAAAATTTGGTGGCAAGTATAGCCCCGACGGGAGCACGCAAACAGAGCATGCTGCCCCCCAGCGCAATAGCTTTGAGGGTGCAAACCCAGATGCGGCGGGCGCACGTTCAAACGTTTTGTTCACGCCTGCGATTGTTCTGGTCGCAACGACGTTCTCAGATGGAGCAATTCCGATGGCGTTTGGGCTTGTCGGTGCTGCATCCCTGACCCTGTCCGCATGGCTTTTGCGTTCAGGATTGCGCGCAGAGGCAGAATACAACGCGCGTAAAGTGGCGCGTCGCCCTGCTTTGCCGCGCAAGATGTTTGCCTCTGTCCTCACGGGGATCGGAGCAGCGCTTGCCGTGATTGCACATCTCGACAACTTTAGCATCCTGTCGCCACTGATCTTTGGACTTGCGGCGGGCGGTTTGCATCTTGCAGCCTTTGGCCTTGACCCGCTCAAGCACAAGGGAATGAAAGGGATTGATACTTTCCAGCAAGACCGCGTCAGCCGTGTTGTTGATGAAGCCGAAAAACACCTCAATTCCATGTCAGATGCAATTTTGCGCGCTGGAGATCGAGGAATGGAACGTCGCGTAGAGCAGTTCCAACGCACAGCGCGTGAACTTTTTCGCACAGTTGAAGAAGATCCGCGCGATTTGAGCGGGGCACGCAAGTATCTTGGGGTCTATTTGCGTGGTGCAAGTGATGCGACTGTGAAATTCGCGGATGTCTACTCGCGCACAGGCGACGCACAGGCGCGCACAGATTATTCTGATTTGCTGGATGATCTGGAGCAGAACTTTTCTGCCCGCACCCGCAAAATGCTGCTTGATGACCGCAGCGACCTAACTGTTGAAATTGAAGTGCTGCGCGAACGTTTGCAGCGCGAGGGCGTAAGCTCGTCTTAACTCGGAGAATTTGATAATGGCCACTACAATCCAAGCCAAAGCACAAGAAACGCTCGCTCTCGTGGAAGAAGTGAACGCAGTTGTACTCGCAGAACCAACCGAGGCTAATGCGGTCGTCGTTCTGGCCGAGGCTGATGCCCCTGTCAGCGCGGAAATCACCAAACGCATGGATGAAATCGACATGGATAACACCAATTCCATCGTTGCTTTCGGCTCTGGCGCGCAGGCAGAATTGCAAGTGATCTCGCAGCAAATGCTGGCAGATGTACGCAACAAAGATGTGGGCCCTGCTGGCGACAGCCTCCGCAATATTGTCACAACCATCCGTGGCTTTTCCGTTTCTGAACTAGATGTGCGTCGCAAGCGCAGCTGGTGGGAAAAACTGATTGGTCGCGCCGCTCCTTTCGCGCAATTCACCGCCAAATTTGAAACGGTTCAGGGCCAGATTGACAAAGTCACAGAGGACCTTTTGGGGCATGAGCACACGCTGCTGAAAGACATCAAATCGCTTGATATTCTCTATGACAAGACGCTCGCGTTCTACGACGAACTTGCGCTCTACATCGCGGCGGGCACCGAAAAAATTCGCCTACTCGACGAAAATGATATTCCTGCAAAAGAAGCAGAAGTCCAAGCCGCTCCTGAGGGCGAACAAGTGATGAAAGCGCAAGAGCTGCGCGATCTACGTGCCGCGCGCGATGATCTTGAGCGTCGTGTCCACGATCTTAAACTCACACGTCAGGTGACGATGCAAAGCTTGCCGTCCATTCGTCTTGTACAGGAGAACGACAAATCTTTGGTCACTAAGATCAACTCCACATTGGTGAACACGGTCCCCCTTTGGGAAACACAACTGGCACAGGCGGTCACAATACAACGCTCTGCAGAAGCCGCGGCCGCTGTGCGTGATGCCAATGATCTAACCAATGAATTGCTAACCTCTAACGCTAAGAACCTGCGCGAGAGCAACAAAATGATCCGTACCGAAATGGAGCGCGGCGTCTTTGACATTGAAGCGGTCAAGCAAGCCAATGCAGACCTGATTGGCACCATAGAGGAAAGCTTGCAAATTGCAGACGAAGGCAAAGCAAAGCGTGCCGCTGCCGAAGCCGATTTGAAAAAGATGGAAGGCGACCTGCGCGATACGCTCGCCGCGGCCAAAGCAAAAAGCTCTGGCACAGGCGATACAATCGGCACAGCTGCTGGCTAAATGAAAAAGTTGCGGCGCATTGCATCTATGACAGCCCTGCTTGGCGCATTTGCGCTTGCAGGATGTGATATGCCTGCGCCGCAAATCAACTCTGGCCCCGTGGTTTCGCCTCGCCCGGAAGTGAAACCAGCACGCCCCGTGACGCCTGTACCAAGACCTCAATCAGAAGCCAGCAAAGAACTCGCTAGCTATTACAACCGCATTCAATCGGATCTGTTGGTTCAAGGATTATTGCGCACGGATGGTGGTCGCCCCGACACGCCCTACACAGACACAATGCTGGCTCGAAACTTCGAACGGATTGCATTTTTCGATGAATACTCTGGTGGCGGACTTGGTGCTGCCAATGGGCAAGCTGGTCGCCTGAAACGCTGGCAAGGTCCTGTGCGGTTCAACGTCGAATTTGGGTCTAATATCAGCGCCACAAAGCAAGAGCGCTACAGCGCCAATGTCACACGCTACGCCGCACGTTTGGCCCGCTCAACGGGCCATCCCATCGGCGTCAGCCCAACCAGCGCCAACTTTCATGTTCTCGTCATGAGCGAAGATGATCGCGGTTACGTGCAACAACGCGTGCGCGAGCTTGTGCCGCGCATTGATCCGCAAGCCTTGCGCATCTTTGGCAATCTGCCGCGCTCTATTCATTGCCTTGTTGTCGCCTTTTCCGGCAGTGGCAACAGCTATGGCTATGGTCAAGCCATTGCACTTATCCGCGCCGAACACCCTGATCTCATGCTCCGCTCATGCATTCACGAAGAACTCGCGCAGGGCCTTGGCCTCGCCAATGACAGCCCTGCCGCGCGCCCGTCAATTTTCAACGATGACGATGAATTTGCGCTGCTCACCACACATGATGCGCATCTCCTCGGCATGCTCTACGATCCACGCCTAGAAACCGGCATGACGCTTGAAGCAGCACGCCCAATTATCCGTCAAATGGCAACGGAACGCGTTGGGCCAAGATCATGAAACAAACGATATTGCTTTCCAATTGAAGGACTAAACCCATGGGTATTTTCGATTTTCTCACAGGCGAATTCATCGACGTCATTCATTGGACAGATGACACACGCGACACGATGGTTTGGCGGTTCGAGCGCGAAGGCCATGAAATCAAATATGGCGCAAAACTCACGGTGCGCGAAGGCCAAGCCGCTGTTTTCGTTCATGAAGGTCAGCTTGCGGATGTCTTCACCCCCGGTCTCTACATGCTTGAGACCAACAACATGCCGATCCTCACAACGCTCAACCACTGGGATCACGGCTTTCAAAGCCCTTTCAAGTCTGAGGTCTATTACGTCAACACGACACGCTTTAACGATCTCAAATGGGGCACGAAAAACCCAATCATCGCGCGCGATCCCGAGTTCGGCCCAGTGCGGTTGCGCGCGTTTGGCACATATTCCGTCAAGGTCTCTGATCCGGCACGCTTCTTGACCGAAATTGTCGGCACGGACGGCGAATTTACGATGGATGAAATCAGCTTCCAGATCCGTAATATCATCGTCCAAGAGTTCTCGCGCACCATAGCGCGCTCAGGCATTCCAGTGCTTGATATGGCTGCAAACACACGCGAATTGGGCCAACTGGTCGCCAAAGAAATCGAAGCGCAACTAGCAGAATACGGCCTCTCGCTCCCAGAGCTCTACATTGAAAACATCTCATTACCTCCCGCAGTGGAAGAGGTGATGGACAAGCGCTCTTCCATGGGCGTCATCGGCAATCTCAACGAGTACATGCAGTTTCAAGCGGCCGAAGCTTTGGGCCGCGATGGCGGAGGTGCGGCCGCGATCCAGGCAGGCATGGGCGCAGGTCTTGGCATGCAAATTGCCGGCTCAATGACACAGCAAGCAGGACCATGGGGCGCACGCCCCACCAGCGCACCCACAGCGGCCGCGCCAATGGCACCGCCCCCCCCGCCTGTGGAACATGTTTGGCATATCGCCGCAAATGGCGAAACCACCGGTCCTTTTTCCAAGGCGAAGATGGGCCGCATGGTAAGCGAGGGCACATTGACCCGCGCAAGCCTTGTTTGGACTGCGGGACAAGATGGCTGGAAAGCCGCTGATGAGGTTACCGAACTCGCGCAACTCTTCACGATCCTGCCACCCCCACCCCCCCCTGTGGGCTAGCGAAACATATGTCTTCCTCTCTCTAAAAATATCCCCGCCGGAGGCTCCCAAACGTGCCAGATACGCAGGTATCAAACTTAGAAGAACACCGTTTTCCATGCGATCAATGTGGAGCGGACTTTCGTTTTGACCCGTCGGAGGGGAAGCTCACATGCGATCATTGCGGCCATAGCGCCGCAATCGAAGGGACAGGCCGCCATGCGCAGCCAATCCGAGAGCTTGATTTTGCGGACGCCATCAATGCGCAATTGCCTGACGCAGAAATCGAAGAAACCCGCGTGTTGTCCTGTCTAAATTGCGCCGCTCAGGTAGAGCTTGGTGGCGCAGATCACGCATCTGAATGCCCGTTTTGTGCAACGCCTGTGGTGACCGGAACAGGCATACATCGTCACATCAAGCCCAAAGCTGTGCTGCCTTTCGCGCTCGATGAAAGGAGCGCTCGCAAATCCATGACCGATTGGCTTGGTGGGCTCTGGTTCGCCCCTAACGGACTGAAAGACTATGCGCGCAAAGGGCGCAAAATTCAGGGCATTTATGTACCCTATTGGACCTTTGATGCAGATACGAAATCAAATTACTCGGGCGAACGCGGCACGATCTATTACGAAACGCAGACGGTGATGCGCGATGGCAAGCGCCAGCAAATCAAAGTTCCCAAAACCCGCTGGCGTGCTGTCAGTGGCAAAGTTGCGCGTTTCTTTGATGATGTTTTGGTCCTTGCGTCCAAATCACTCCCTAAGCGCTACACGGATGCGCTGGAACCTTGGGATTTAGCCGCGCTCGAACCCTACAATCCAGAATTTCTGGCTGGAATGCGCGCGGAGGGGTATATGGTCGAACTCCAAGATGGCTTTGCGCAAGCACGCCATCAGATGGAGCGCGTGATTGAGCGCGACGTAAAATTCCATATTGGCGGAGATCGACAGCGTGTACACAACGTCGATACCGACCTAAACGATGTCACCTTCAAACATATCCTTTTGCCGATCTGGCTTGCCGCCTATAAATATCGCGGCAAAACTTATCGGTTTGTTGTCAACGGATCGACAGGACGTGTTCAGGGCGAACGCCCCTACTCTGCCATCAAGATCACTTTTGCTGTCGTGCTTGGCTTGCTGATTGCCGCTGCGATTGGCTTTGGCATGGCGATGACGCAATGAACGCGGCTGAGTCCTTCGAGACGCTTTTGCGCACGCGCCATTCTTGCCGTGCGTTTCTCGACAAGCCTGTCGCGCGCTCAGATATTGAACGCATCATTCGTATTGCCGGGCGTGTCCCGTCTTGGTGCAACGCGCAACCTTGGAAGGTTGTCGTCACAGATCGGGACGAAACGCAGCGCTTCCGCATCGCCCTTCACGCCCATATGCAAGTCAACTCCGCAGCACCCGATATACCGTTTCCCGCAGGTTATTCTGGCCAACATAAAGAGAGACGGCGCGCTTGTGGTTTTCAGCTCTACGATGCCGTTGGGATTGAAAAAGGCGATCGCGTCGCATCTGCTGCTCAAATGATGGAGAACTTCAATTTCTTCGGCGCACCCCATGTTGCGATCATCAGCTCAGGCGCGGAACTAGGCCCTTATGGCGCGATGGACTGTGGTGGTTTTGTGTCTGCCTTTACGCTCGCGGCACAAGCACTGGGGATCGCAAGCATTCCCCAAGCCGCTATCGCGTCTTATGCGCCGTTGATCCGATCACACTTCGGTTTTGAAAACGATCGCTTGATCCTTTGTGCAATCTCTTTGGGGTACGAAGACACAGATCACCCAGCAAATAGTTTTCGCACAGAGCGGGCAGAGATCGATGAGATTATGGAGTGGAAAGGCGTGTCATGAAAGCTGTTGTCCAACGCGTCTCGCGCGCATCTGTGCGTGTCGACGGTGAGGTTATTGGCGCAATCGAACGAGGTGTGTTGATCCTTATGTGCGCAATGCGAGGCGATGAAGCACATCAAGCGGATCAACTCGCGGCAAAAATATCCAAGCTGCGAATTTTTCAAGATGACACCGGCAAGATGAACTTATCGTTGAAGGACATTGAAGGTGCGGCATTGGTGGTGAGCCAGTTCACCTTGGCTGGCGATACAACACGCGGCAATCGGCCAGGTTTTTCTTCTGCTGCCGCCCCTGCGGATGGGAAACGGCTTTATGAGCACTTTAAATCAGCGCTGAGCGAATTGGGATTGCCTGTTCAATCAGGTCAGTTTGGTGCGGATATGGCGGTAGAGTTGATCAACGATGGACCCGTGACGATTTTGTACGATCTTTGATGTAGGGCGCAAAATTTTTTGTAAAAATTTTCTTTAGCGAGGCTCTGCCTCGCGCTCCGGGATATTTATGGAAAAAGGAAACGATAACAACTTAGCTCTTTTTCACGAACTCGGTCAGAATAACGATCCTTTGGCTCTCAACACGTCCTTCAATATGCTTTGCATTATCTTGAACCAGAGAAATATTGCGAAAAGCGGTGCCACGCTTGGCCGTAAAGCCAGCCCCCTTAACCGGGAGTTCTTTTATCAGGACAACAGTATCGCCGCTGCTCAAAACCGCGCCGTTGCTATCACGGTGAACAAGCGCGGCTTCAGGGACATTCTGCGCCTTTTCCAACAGGTCTGGTTCGAGATAGACGATATGCATCAAGTCCCTTGCCCAAGCTGATAGATTGAGGTTCGACAGAATGCGATACGCCGCAACTTGTGTCGGACCGTCCACACTCCAAACAGCGTCGTGCAGACATTGCCAATGGGGATCATCACTTGGCGAAGTCGTGAGGGCTGCGCGACATCGCTCACACAAGTGCGTGGAGAGTCCTGCGCCGTCGATTTCAACCTCGGTGGCGTCTGGCGCAGAACATACAGAACAGATCATATTCGTCCCTAGCGTTCGCGCAGTGCTTCTTTGGATTTATAAAGTGGCTTTAGAAGATATTGCAAAACTGTCTTTTGACCTGTGTGCAACTCAACGCTTGCTTGCATGCCTGGGCGAATTTCGATGCCTTCTTGACGGTTTGTCAGGCTGTTCATATCGACCTTAAGCGTCACTTTATAATGAGGGTCACCATCCGCCGCGCGTGAGCGTTCGTCTTTGAACGTATCGGCTGAAATGAACCCAACGCGCGCTTTGAGCGTGCCATAGATCGTGTAGTCATAGGCGCTGAGCTTGATCGTCGCCTCTTGGCCGCGACGAATGTTGGCGATGTTTTCCGGTTTCACACGCGCTTCGACGAAGAGTTCTTCATCGAGCGGAATGATCTGCAAGATTTCTTCACCCGGACGCACAACGCCGCCGATTGTCGTGACAGAGAGATTATTTACTACGCCGCGCATCGGGCTTACCAGAACAGTCCTGTTAAGTTGGTCGGTACTTGCTTTCATATTCTGTTTCAGCGTCGCAAGCTCCTTGAGCACGTCAGAGTATTCCTGAGCGCGTTCCAGTTCAGTTTGGGTCACGACCTCATCAAACTTGATCTTCGCATCTGCGTGGGCTTTGCGGGCACGCGTTACTTCGATCAATGAAACGATCTCACGTTTGAGCATACGCTCCATCAATTCCAACTCTTTCGCGGCTTGGTTTAGCACGCTCTGCGCCCCATCGCGGCGGGACACAAAGTCGGACTGGCGCGCTCGAAGCAACGCCTTTTCAGAGGCAACCATGCCAGCGGCTTGCATTGCCAAATTAGATGGAATGTTGAAATCAAATTGACCTGCGAGCTCTGCCTCAAGGCGCAAACGGCGCACTTCGAAACCTGTGATTTGCTCGCTCAAGTCATCCACAGAGGATTGGAACTGCGTGCCATGAAGACGCGCAAGCACGTCATCCTTCATCACCTCATCGCCCTCTTTCACGAGAAGTTCCGCGAGGATGCCACCTTCTAGGTTCTGAATGATTTGCGGCCGTGAGGAGGAAATGAACGAGCCATCTGCGCGCACAATTTCATCGACCCAAGCAAAGGCGGCCCAGACGATGAACAGCCAAACCGTGCCAGCGCACAGCCAGATCATCAGGCTTGGCCCTTTGAGGCGCTCGTTCATTTGAGCGCCAAGATTGGTCATGCTCCCTGCGCTCATAGCCTATGCCCCATTCGCAGCGACAGTGCGCGCGCTACTATTGTCAGAATTGTTTTTCGAATTGAGATGCGCCAAGACCTGATCACGCGGACCATCCACAGCCATACGACCGTTTTGCAAGATCAGCGTACGCTCTGTCAGTTTCAGGATTGGCACGCGGTGGGTCGCGATGACGGCTGTGCGCCCTTGCAGCCACGTCTCGAGACGGCTGACCAGTGTGCTTTCAAGCGTTTGATCAAGTGCTGCCGTTGGCTCATCAAGCAAACAAATCGCAGGATCCTGAAGCCACAAACGCGCCCAGCCGATCGATTGGCGTTGGCCGATAGACAGGCCTGCACCGCCATCATGGATTTGAAGATCGAGACCTTTCGGGTGGGTTTTAACGAACTGACCAAGGCCCGCGAAATCGAGCGCATCCATCAGCCGCTCATCATCGCGCTCAAGCATATTGAGGTTCAGGTTATCGCGCAAAGAGCCAGAGAACAGACGCACATCTTGGCCAAGGTAGCCAATGAGGCGGCGCAAATCACGCGGCTCGATCTGGTTCATGTCCGTACCATCGATCAAGATACGACCAGAGGTTGGTGCGTAAAGGCCAGAGAGCATTTTCAGCAACGTCGATTTGCCAGACCCGTTGGTGCCCAGAACCGCAACCGCTTGGCCCGGGTTCAAAGCCACCGCAGATATATCAAGCGTCGGCGCGCCCTCTTCGTCGTAGCGGAACATCACATCACGCAGCTCGAAACGCCCCTCAAGACGTTCGCGGCGCATATATGTGCGGCCTTCTTCGGCGTCTTGTTCAGCGTGCGCGATACCATCAAGACCATCAAGTGCAGTTTTGACGTTGCCCCAGCGGGCCATCGTGCCGGCCAATTGCGTCAAAGGCGCAAGCGTGCGTGACGTCAAAATGCCCGTGGCAATAATAGAGCCAACCGTGAACTGGCCGGCGAAGACCATATAGGCCCCTGCGACAACCGCGCTCACATAAGTGGCCTGTTGCACACCTTGCGACCAGAAAGTCAGATTGGAGGATAGCTTGCGCTGCTCGCTTGATTTCATTGCAGAAAGCGTCGTCAGTTCAGACCACATGCGACGCACACGATCTTCGGCGCGCTGTGTTTTAACCGTGTCGAGTTCAAAGAGCGCTTCTTGCAATAAGCGTGATGCTTTTGCAGAGGCCCCTTGGGTTTCTTCCGTCAGGCGCATCATCTTTTTTTGCAAGAAATAGCTTGGCAGAACCATCAAGATGCCGCCGATGACCAAGACCCAAACCACATTGCCCGCGATGGACGCAACAAGGAACAGGAACACGAAGATGAACGGGATGTCTGTCAGCGTGCCAACGGTAGAGGCCGTAAAGAATTCACGCACGGAGCCAAATTCACGCATGGATGAGAACAGCTGGCTTGGCGATTTGCCTTTGAGATCAGAGCGCATGCCCAGCACGCGATCCATCAAAGTCGCTTGCACTTCGAGCTCGATCTGACGCCCTGCCCCATCAAGCAAACGCGCACGCGCAATTTTGAGGCACACTTCCATAATCAACGCGATCGCGGCACCTGCGGCCAACACCCAAAGCGTGGCTTCGGATTGATGCGGGATAACGCGGTCATAGACCTGCAAGGAAAACAGCGCGACCGCGACAGCCAAAAGGTTGGCCACAAAAGAGCCAAGGATCACCTCGCCAAAGTGGCGCGAGAATTTGGGAAAGTGGCTCCAGAACCAATGTTCATTCAGCTTGGCCGTCTTATGCGCATCGCTGATTTGCTCCAGCGGTGCTTCGGCTTTGATGATGTTGCCCGAGAAATAAGGGCTGAATTCTTCGTATGGAACCTGCGCGCGACTGTCAGTGCAGGTGGGATCAAACAGGATTAGATCACCGCGTGACTGGCTCAGCACCAAAATATACTGTCCATTGGTCATTTGTGCAATCGCAGGCCACAGGTCTGGCGTCATCTCAGTGACACGACCCGTTTCAACAGTCAGCCCAACGGCGCGCAAAGCTTCAGCGTAGCCATCCGCCTCAAGCGTGTCGCCCGCGGTTGTGCAGGCGGCCACGGTTTCAAGCAAATCACTCGCGACCGCTTGAGTGCCAAGCAGCGAAGCATAAAGCTTGATAAGATCCGCGCGGGACTTGGTTTTTTCGCTATAGCGCGGCGCATCATTTTTTTGCGGCTCAGCCGCGACACCCGTCATCACGCCAAGAACGGCTTTGCCGCCTTGGATAATCGTGGGGATGCGTGCTGGCTTGCTCAAATCTCTGCTCCGCTTGCCAAAAGGCCCATCTCATTGGCAATTTCCAGCTTGATCAGTGCAGACTTGAACGTCAGCTCTGCCGCGCTTTGTTGTTGACGCGCATAGGTCTCATAGACGCCCACAACATCCATCACCTGTCGCGTTCCTGCTTTATACTGCGCCTGAAACAGATCGAGGTTCTTTTTGGACTGACTTGTGAGTGCGCGGGATTCCCCCTTTTGGCGCTCAACACCGCGAAGCTGTGCCTCAAGCGCGCGCAGGCGGCGATTGCTGTCTTCGCGCGCTTGCGCAACCAAGCGCTGCGCACCTTCTTTGGCCGCTTCTATCGCTTGCAACTTTGCGCCTGTACCAAGGCTCAATAGCGAGTCCGTTGTCACGTTTAAGCCTAGAGAGTTTCCAGACGTGCCTGTAGAACCTGTTGCTTTAAGGCCAGGCAGATTACCGGCACGTTCCATTGTCGCTTCTGCAATAGCGCGTTCTTTTTCAGCCTCAGCCAAAAGAATACCCAATGGCTTGGTGCCCAAACCATTTACAGACAGTTCAGGAATGCCGCGCACACCTTGCATGGATCGGATCGACATCGCATCCAACTCGGCCAGCGCCGTGTTGCGCGCTTCATTATTTGACGCCATCTCGCTGCGGATTTCCGCAAGCTTCTGACGCAGAACCACAAGATCAGAGCGATCTGACACCCCACCGCGCACACGCTCGGACATGATGTACTCAAAGTGACTCATGTCATTAAAGGCCGTGGTGCTCAGTTCGGATTTCTGCGCGGCCTTTTGTGCTTTGAGATAAAGCTCAAGCGCCGTGAAGACACGCTGGTTGGTGTCCATGGACAGGTTTACCGCCGCCACTTCAACGTCCGCTTTGGCATAAGCGCGCTCCGCCTTTTTGCGGCCGTTGTCAAAGAGCACTTGCTCGACAATCAGATTGGCCACCAAATCGCCAAGGGAGGATAGCGAAATGGACGGGCCAATCGATGGCAACCAATTCTTGGAGGCTGCCACAGCGCGAAGGCGCGCTGCTCGTAATTCGGATTCCGCGGCGCGAGAGTTAGCGGCAAGCACACTGCTTGCAACTTGATCATAAGCACTGCCGTTGGGCAAAAGCGAGCGGCGTGTTTGTAAGCCCGAAATGATAAGGCTCTCGGCACTTTCTTTTGCGCGAGCAGTTTGTACTTTCTGTGCTGCTTTCTCTTCACGGCTCAGACCTGCGGTTTCAGACTTGGGCTTGAACAGCGCTGCGAATTTGGTGCCGCCAGAATTCTGAGAGACCTCTTCCCCCCCAGCCGCATCTTTTTTCTTGAAAAGCCCCGCAAAAGGGTTGGTGCCGCCCGTCTCGTTATTTTCGCTGTTCGCGGCACTGGCAGCTGTTTCGTTGCGCTTAAAAAGCGAAAAGCCCTGCTCCGTTTTTTCAGACTGGGCAAGGTTGGCATCGTCACTGCTAAAGCGCGAAACGAATGGAATGTCTTGTTCTAACGTATTGACGCAGCCCGAAAGTCCCATCGCGAGACCCGCTATCATCAATCCGGTTTTTGCCCTATTGGCCGTCATCTGCCCCAAACCTCACCTGTACACACTTCACCTTTTTAGTGTCAGGGTGCGCCGCGCTATTACGCTGGCGCACCCTGCACATCACTTAAATTGTGATGACGTTGGTGATTTCGTCTTCGATGTAGATCGTTGTGTCACCGAGCGTGTAGACATTGTAATCTATCCCACCTTCGGTCACGGGATCATCTTCTTTCTGAGCGCCGATGATCGTCACAGAGTCGCCCGAGTCCGCTTCATTCGCACTCTTGGCTTCGCCACGGATCGTGACAACGTCAGAGTTTGTTGAAAGCGCCTTGATGTCCGCTTCAGTCAATGTGAGCGCAGTATCTGTCGCACCCAAATTGATCGTTTCGATCTGGTAGTCAGCCAAGTGAGCATTGCTCATATCCTGCGCGGCTGGACCACCCTCAAGGATGACATAGGTGCCGGACGTGTTGCCCGCCGCATCGCTTTCGGTGATGATCAGGTTTTCGCCGTCAGACATGGACTCGGTGAGCTCGATACGCATCTGGTCGCTTTGACCACGTACTGCACCGGTGCCGTAGTCATTGAACTGATTGCCTTCGTCTGGAGCCAGATCGGTGACTTGACCATCTACTTCGACACGCGCGACACCCAGGGTCTCACTTGGTGCTTCGATATCAAAATCTTCGTACTGAAGCGTGCCGCTGTTGAAATCAGCAGAAAAGCCCGTAACGTCCACCCCATCCGGAACACGTGTGTCGATATCGATGCTGCGCGAAATTGGCAGAACGTTGCCGACAGAGTCTGTGCCCGTCACCGTGTAGATCATCGAGTCTTGGTAATCCATTGGGATACCACTCTCAGGGATATGGACACTCCAAGTCCCATTCACCCCATCGACCGTTGCTTGATAGTTGCGCCCGTTGAATTCGACCCACACAGTAGGTGTTCCATCAACGTCGACCCAGTTCGTTTCCATTGTACCGGTCAGATTGACGCCACCTGCGGCATCATCAAGACCAATGTAGGAGTCATCGCCAAGTGCAGGACGGTTAGACACCGTCAAGTTTTGCACTTCCGTGTCAACGCGCACGGTCATGTCTGCGGTGTCTTTGTTGCCATGCTCATCCGTGGAAATAGCAGAGGCTTCATAGGTATGTGTGCCAGTCTGATACGTGCCCGGCTCAAACGTGACAGACCACTCGCCGGTATCAGCGTCGACAACCGCATCACGGGTAAACCCGTTCATTGTGACACGCACAGAGGTCGTCCCGGGCTCTGACGTACCCGTCAGAATGAGGTTGTTGCCGACATTGTTGTCGAAGTCTTGCTGTGACGCCACGTGATCGGATTCGCCATCAAAGGTCGCTCCGAAATCAACATCTGCTAATGTATCAAGGTGGATCGTATCTTGGACTTCCAACGATGGGTTACCAAAATCGTCGATAGAGGTCATCGTGAAAGGAACGTTGTAGCCGTTCACACCGCTCAAACCACCAAGCTCTGCAAGCGAGAATTCTGCACTCCAATTACCGTTCTCATCTATCTCGCCAGTTTGGAAAGCACCACTGCCATTCTTGAGCTCAACGCGATACGAAGCGCCAGCCTCACCCGTGCCATTTATAACAACCTTGCCGTCTGCGTTCACGTCATCTTTGTTGACGACAAAACCCGCTGAGTTTGCACCGTTGTCACCATCAACTGAACTCGCACCTATCACAGGCAAGATTGTGTCGATGTCCATGTATTCGATGAAGGTATCCGTGTTTCCAAAAGCGTCGATCGTTTTGACGGAGATTTCAGCAGTGTAGTCACCACCATCAATTTCGCTGCTGTCAAAATCAACAAACCACTGGCCGTTTTCACCAACTTGTGCGCCATGGGTCGTGTCATCGATAGTCACCTCAACGCGCGAGCCAGCTTCGCCACTTCCAGAAATTCTGATTGTGCCAGCGCCATGATCCGCCGCATTGATGCGATCACCCGAGGAAATCGTGCCCTCGGAGTAATCAACCTCAGCTGGAGTTGTGTCGATTACCACTGTCTGACCAACAAGCCCAGTTGTGGTACCATCCGCTTCAACAACAGTCACTTCCGCGGTGTATGTGCCGTCAGCTGGGAAATCATCGCCATCAAACGTAGCGCTCCAGTTGCCGTCTTCGTCGGTTGTGACAACTTCGGTCTCGCCGGCCACTACAACAGTAACCTCAGATCCAGCTTCCGCAGTGCCCGTAACCGTAATTACTTTGCCAGCTTCAGTAAGATTGTCTCCGCCATAGGTATCTGTACGACCAGTGCCATCAATCGTTGGCGGCGTGCGTGGGTCGACAGGGTCAACGGGAACAACAGGCGTGACTGGAGTCTCGGGCGTCACTGGTGTCTCAGGCGTGACCGGTGTCTCAGGCGCTTCAGAGCCACCTGCACCAGATGCCAAAAGCGCAGCACCTGCCGCACCGGCAGCGATCGCACCAGCACCAATACCTGTACCACCACCAAGAAGGCCCGCGCCTAAAAGACCCGCACCAAGCATGGAAACATCCTGATCGCCATCAATGCCCGTTGCGGCCATGAGGTTCGGATCGTCCACAAAAATCAGTTCGTCATTAGGGCTCCACTTGCCCCACTCTGCTGTCGTGCCATACTGGGCAAAAAGCGCGCCATCAGCGCCCTCAATAAAGCTCACTTCGTTCAGCGTACCGCCAGAACTGATGAACAGACGGTTCGGGTTCTCACCGCCACCTACAAAGTAACCCTCTAGGATCAGCACCCGGCCATCGGCGAGTACGATCTCTAGATTATTTCCTTGTCTGCTATATGCTTGCATGTCGCCGGGTTGAAGGTTCAAAGAGAACTCTACCCCTGCACCCATGCCTACAACTGTCTCTGCGGCATCCGCCGCAACCGTGCCGCGCTCAACAACACCCATACCCCGACGGGCAACGAAATCTATCGCTTTCATGACCTATACCGCTCTTTACCTCAGACCGCCTCTTACGGACGTGCCTATTTTAGTTATGAGCAGAACGTAGCAATCTTTAGATACGTTTAATAGTCCAAAAGTTGCTCGATTCGCTCAAACGACAGAAGAGTCAAGGGATTGTTGCATTATTTCAGCACAAGAATGAGGCCAATATAGGCTAAATGCCCACGTTTGCTGCGGTGTCGCTACAAGATATAGTAGCGTGACGGATTTGCATCAAAACTTCTGCTTCAAGTCGGAAAAGGCTTGGTTAGAGTACAACCGCCTCTCCCAAAATCGCTGATTGCTGTGCAGCTTGGCCAATTCTAACGGCCCAAGCACCATCCTCTAGCGTGACATCAATTGGGCCTTCCCCGCGTACAGCCTCAACGAAACGTTGATGTTGATAAAAGGTGGAGCCATTGTGATCTCCCGCTGAAAGCAAAGCCGGATCAACGGAAATCTCATGCTCTACAGGCCCCATTGGAGAACGCGGACTTTCAACAAGACGCGCGATGGGCGGTGCGCCCAAATGCTCTGGCCAAAAACGCCCAGGCCCTGGAACGAAGACTTCAATTTTCCCGCTAGGCCCAACGGCACTTATCTCTTCTTGATAACGGGCACCTTCTGCAAACATGCAAAGCTCAAGCATTGCGCGCACACCATTTGCAAAATCGACAATGACGTAACCACTGTCCCAAATATCCGAGACACCGTCGTCGTAAGCCTCACCAATATGATTGACCGCCTGCCCTGCACTTGCCATGACGCGCACCGGATCGCTGCCAATAGCCAGACGCATCAAATCAAAGAAATGGCAACATTTTTCGACTAAGGTGCCGCCAGTGTTCTTGTTAAAACGGTTCCAATCACCAACTTTTTCGAGAAACGGAAATCGGTGTTCGCGGATTGTGAGCATCTTTAAGCCACCTGTCGCCGCATCCAAACGTTCAAGCAGCGCTGTAATTGGTGGCATATAGCGATATTCCATCGCCACCCAAATCGGTGCCTCATGCTTTTCTTTCAAAGCAGACACCCGCGCAAGATCGCTTGGGTCAGTAAACAAGGGCTTCTCTACAAGGATCGCGATATCTGGTCGTACCGCATTGATCGCTTCAAGCTGGCTTGCGTGGCAATGATTGGGCGAGACTATCAAAATCGCATCAAGAGCGGGAAAGTTAATGAGCTCCTCTTCTGTAGCCACCAATACGGCATTTGGTGCCAGCGATTGCGCCGCTTCAGCCATCGCAGCATCCGGCTCAAAGATTGCCACGACACTTGCATCTTCGAGCAACGCAATATTTCTTATATGCTCCCCGCCCATCATGCCGCAGCCTAGAATTCCGTAGTTGAACGTTGCCATGCACGCCTCTCCCTATTTGATCCGCGCGACGTAACGCGCTTTATTTGTATCTATCCAGTTACGCGATACTTCCGCGCGCGCCCCGTCTTGTGCCCAGCTTATGCGTTCTGCATAGGCGAGCGTGCTGCCGCTAACGGGCGCAAATTCATCAGGGGCCCATTCGGGACAGGCCGCAACGCTCAAGCGATCTTCGGCTCGTGTGATCCACAACCCCAGCGTTTCGCGATAAAAGAGATAGAGCGAGTCCGGCAACATTGGCGCAGTCAGTGTTTCAGCATAACTGCCATCGAGCCAGATCTCTTCAAGCACGCAAGGCACGGCTGATAAGCGACGCAAACGCCGAATCCTGTATCCAAACGCAGTGCTTCCAAATTCCGGTAAATCATCTGGCTTTTCACAACGATCCACTGACAAAAGTTGCGCCGTTGGCAGGCCACCGCCTTGCAGCAGCTCAACCCGAAAAAACGCATAGACGCTCTCAACATCTGATTGCGCTTGCACATAATTACCAGACCCCTGAACGCGCTTTAAGAGCTTCTTTTCATCTAGCATTTCCAGAGACTTGCGAAGCGTAGTTACGGTAGTGCCCAAACTAAATGCCAAGTCCCTTTCAGACGGCAAGCGCTCGCCATCCAGATATCGGCCAGCCGCTATATCACGGATCAAAAGCTCCGCAATCTGAACATAAAGAGGCAAGGCATTCTGCGCTGTCATTCTGCGGGCATCCAAAAATTGATACACTATTGATTTACACTTTCAGCGATGCTACGCAAGACAAAATGACGCATTCGAAAGGTGCTTAAATGACGGTCGTTCCTATCACGTCCCCAGACCTAGATGCGGCGGAAGTTTCATGGTTTTCTGCGCTCTGCTCTGATGACTACGAGTTCCTTGGCGTACCAAACGGCGACCTACGCTCGAGCTGGGATCACTGCTCGAACATCGTCAAAGAGGCGGAAGCGCAAGGGTTTCGCAACATTTTGTGCCCGTCGTCTTATCAGGTAGGCCAAGATACTTTGAGCTTTGTCGCTGGATGCGCGCCGATCACTGATAACATAAACATGCTTGCCGCAGTGCGTTGCGGCGAAATGCAACCCATCATGCTGGCTCGTACAATCGCGACGCTTGATCACATGATGAAGGGGCGTTTAACGGTAAACATTATCTCTTCTGACTTCCCCGGTGAAAAAGCTGACAGTGCATTTCGCTACCAGCGTTCTCGCGAAGTTGTCGAAATCCTGAAACAATCTTGGACACAAGATGAAATCAACTACAGTGGCGAAGTATATGATTTCCAAGGGGTAACCACCGACCCCGCGCGCCCGTATCAAACTGGCGGCCCTTTGCTATATTTCGGCGGATATTCTCCGTCTGCCTTGGATCTTTGCGGGCAGCATTGTGATGTGTACCTCATGTGGCCAGAGCCGAAAGACCAACTCTCAGAGCGCATGAAAGCAGTTCATAATGTGGCCGAAGGCTATGATCGTACACTCGATTACGGCTTACGGGTTCATATGATCGTGCGCGACACCGAAGCAGAAGCCCGCGAATATGCAGAATACATCGTGTCCAAGCTCGATGATGAGCAAGGCAAAACAATTCGTGATCGCGCGCTGGACAGTACATCTTTGGGCGTCAGCCATCAGGCCGCAAACCGCGATTTGGCGGACATGGAAGGCTTTATCGAACCGCATCTTTGGACTGGCGTAGGGCGTGCGCGTTCAGGCTGTGGCGCTGCATTGGTTGGTAGCGCAGATCAAGTCCTGAGCGAGATTGAAAACTATCAAAAGATGGGCATTCGTGCTTTCATCTTCTCGGGCTATCCGCATATTGATGAGTGCAAGCACTTTGGAAACCTTGTGTTGCCCCACTTGAAAACCTGTTCACTGCCCCACGTTTACGGTCGGGTGCCAGACAGCACCCCTTTGACCCCTCTTGGCGCAGGAGAAAGACGCTAAATGGAACGCATTAACCTCACTTCCGACGTAAGCCTAAGCCGTTTAATTTATGGCATGTGGCGTATTGGCGATGATGCCGACACCAGCACGAGCCATGTGCAAGCCAAGATCGAAAGCTGCCTGTCACAAGGTATCACCACAATGGATCAGGCTGACATTTATGGCGGCTATGAAGCCGAAGAAATTTTAGGAAACGCCCTGAAAGGCACCGATCTACGTGACAAGATCGAGCTTGTGACAAAGTGCGATATCGTCGCGCCCGCTGGTCGCTATTCTGATGCGCGGGTCAAGTATTACGACACATCGCGCGCGCACATCATGGCCTCTGTCGAGCATTCATTGCGCTTGATGGATACGGATTATGTCGATCTTTTGCTGATCCACCGCCCTGATCCCATGATGGATGCGGATGAAACCGGTGCCGCACTGGATGACATTGTCGCTTCTGGTAAGGCCCGCTCAGTGGGTGTGTCAAACTTCAAGCTGCACGATTGGACGTTGCTTCAGAGCGCGATGAAGACGCCGCTTGTCACGAACCAGATCGAACTGTCGTTGCTCGCACATGAAGGTTTCACCAACGGTGACGTCGCCTATCTCCAAGAGCGCAAGATCGCGCCGATGGCCTGGTCCCCGCTTGGCGGAGGCGCGCTTTTCTCACAAGCAAACAACGACCTACTAGACGCTTTGAAAGTAATAGGTGAGACGCATGGCGTTGATGAAACAGCCGTTGCTGTCGCTTGGCTTCTCGCGCATCCAGCGCGGGTGATGCCCGTGATGGGGACAAACTCTTTGGATCGCATTGGCAAGATCAGCGATGCCTTGAAGGTCAAAATGGATCGTGAGACGTGGTTTGAGCTCTACACCATTGCGCTGGGAAATGAAGTTCCATGAGCCGCGAAATGCCAACGCCTTCGCTAGATGTTAGCTTTGTGCCAGATGCAGACAACGCGCGCGCGCTTCGTGACGCACTCGGGCGTTTCGCGACGGGGATCACGGTTATAACCTGTGACAGTGCGCTCGGTCCTCTTGGCATTACTGCCAATAGCTTCGCCTCCGTCTCCCTTGACCCACCTTTGGTTCTTTGGTCGCCGGGCAAAGCTTCAAAACGCTATGAAGCCTTCGTAAGCGCAAAACACTACGCAATCCATGTTATGTCGGCAGCCCAAGCGAACATTTGCTCTGGTTTCACAAGCAATGGCCATGCCTTTGAGGGCTATGACTGGCATGCCTGCCCAAAGGGTGTCCCGCTGATTGCTGGCTGTTTGTCACGATTTGAGTGCACCCAAGAGGCGGTTCATGACACTGGTGATCACTCTATCATCGTGGGGCGCGTCACACGAGCGAGCACACAGGCGGCAGACCCGCTAATGTTCTATTCTGGAAAGTACGGGGGCTTTAAAGAGGCCTAATTCTGCCAATGAGGGCAGAATATCACAAGTCATCCTTGGGAGGGGAACGGCAATGGGACTACTTAAAGGGCTCTTGATGCCTTTTCAGATCTTCAATGATCTGGTGCTGCCCGTTGGTCGTGGCCTTGCTGTGCTGTGCATCGCGCTTATGGTGGTGTGTATCCTGATCCAGGTTTTCTTTCGTTATGTTTTGAATAACGCTCTGCCTTGGCCTGATGAAGCTGCCCGCTTTTTGATGCTTTGGATGACGGGCCTTATTGCACCATCTGCTTACCGTGTTGGCGGGTTTGTCGCGATTGACATGTTCGAGCGCGCATTACCGCGAGCGGCGGCTGCGATTGTGTCGCTCTTCTTATTGGGGACGTCACTGTTGGTCCTGATCACAGCAGTTCAACTCGGAATGGATCATTCCAGCGGCATGTCATGGAACTTCAAATCCTCGACCCTTTGGGTGCCACTCGATTGGGTTGGTGGCAAAAGCTTCAAGGTCGCTTTGGCGTGGATGTATATGTCCCTCTTGGTCGGGTTTATCTTATTAACAATCGTCAACATCGAACTGATCTTGCGTAGCCTCATCACTTTAACGGGGGGCGGTGAAAGCTTGAAACCGCTCTCCGATGTTGAAGAATTTGTGGGAGCTGAATAGATGCTCATCTGGTTCCTTCCCGTTTTTCTAGTCCTTTTGATGATCGGCCTTCCAGTTTTCTTTGGCCTTCTGGCGGCTCCGGGCATTCTGCTTTACCTCAACGGGCAAGAACGTGATATCGCCCTGCTCTACCGCAACGTCTACAATGGCATGGACAGCTTTCCTTTGATGGCGATCCCGTTCTTCATGCTTGCGGGTGAGTTGATGAATCGTGGTGGCATCACTGAGCGTCTCGTTGAATTTTCCCAAGCATTGATGGGGCATTTGCGCGGCGGTCTTGCGCAAGTGAACATCCTTTCCTCAATGCTCTTCGCAGGTCTGTCTGGATCAGCAGTCGCAGACACCTCTGCGCTTGGCTCTATGTTGGTGCCTGCGATGGAAAAGGAAGGGTACACCCGCAAATACGCTGCCGCCGTTACCGCAGCGTCCTCTGTCATTGGCCCGATCATCCCACCCTCTGGCATCATGATCATCTACGCCTACGTGATGGGCGAAAGCGTCGCGGCACTGTTTCTCGCTGGCATTGTACCCGGCATTTTGGTCGGTGTTGGTCTGATGGTCATGGTCCGTTTGACGGCTGATAAATATGACCTGCCAGCAGCGAAACGCGTGGTGTTGCAAGGCACATCCATGGGTGCGGTGGAATGGTGGGTGTCCTTCATCCTCGTTCGTTTGAATATCGGCCTTATCATTTGGGCCTTTGTGCCACTTGGCGATGATGCGAGCGCGACGGCGAATTGGCTTAGCCTAGGCGGCGCATTGCTCGCCGCGCACGGTTTGTTCCTTGGCATCCGCCAGCTTGTCGGCCATGATTTCCGCATGGTGTGCAAACGCGCCATGGTGCCGTTGCAAACGCCGATCCTGATCTTGGGCGGCATTCTAGTCGGCGTCTTTACCCCAACAGAAGCCGCGGCCATCGCGGTCTTCTACGCAACGCTCGTCGGCTTCTTCATCCTACGCACGCTGAAAATGAAAGACATGCCGCTGATCTTGATGAAAGCGGCGAGCACATCGGCTGTGGTCCTCCTGCTCGTTGGCGCAGCGATGGCGTTCAAAACCGTCGTCAGCCTGTCGCACGCACCAGAGCAACTCGCCGCGATCATCCTTGGCCTGTCAGAGAACCCGCTGATTTTGCTGCTCCTCATCAACCTCTTGCTCTTCATTGTCGGCATGTTCCTAGACGCAGGCCCTGCGATCATCATCCTTGGCCCAATCTTGGGTCCGATCTTCGTCGATCTCGGCGTGCACCCTGTGCATTTCGCCATCATCATGAGCGTGAACCTGACCGTCGGCCTTGCCACACCGCCGATGGGCCTTGTGCTGTTCGTTGCCAGCTCCGTCAGTGGCGAGCGAGTCGAAGCCATTGCGCGCGCCATTATTCCATTCCTTTTGGTTGAAATATTTGTGATTTTCCTGATCACTTATGTTCCAGCCATTTCGATGACGATCCCCCGCCTTACGGGGTTCGTAAACTAACCAAAAACCAACACGATCAACTAAACTGGGAGACCCAAAAATGCTAAAAAGCTTAACTAAAACACTGCTTGCTGCGAGCTTCCTCGCAACAACAGGCTTTGCTGCCTACGCAGACGGCCACGCGCAATATAAAATTCGCGCGACAGCGAACTCCAATGAGAACGACGAAGACTATGACGGTCTGGTGGTTTTCAAAAACTACGTCGAAGCGGCCTCCAACGGTGCAGTCGAAGTTGAGCTGTTCATCGGCACGCAGCTTTGCTCCAAAGGTGCTGAGTGTTTGCAAGGTGTGGCCGACGGCTCAATCGACGTCTACATCTCCACATCCGGCGGTGCAGCTGGACTGTTCCCTTATGTTCAGGTGCTCGACCTGCCCTACCTAATGGCGGACGACCGCGTGGCAGAAGCTGTGCTCGAGGGCGACTTCACCCGCAAAATGCGCGAAATGGCACTGGCGACATCCGGCGACAAGATCCGCTTGATGACCATCGGTAACACAGGCGGCTGGCGCAACTTCGCGAACACAAAGCGTCGCGTCCAAAACCCGTCCGACATGGAAGGCCTGAAAATCCGCACGGTTGTTGCTGATCTTCCACAGGAACTTGTCCGCGCATTGGGTGCCTCCCCGACGCCGATCCCATGGCCTGAGCTGTTCACATCGTTCCAAACGGGCGTTGTTGAAGGCTCCAAAAACGGCATCACTGACATCATGGGCATGAAGTTCCCGGACGCGGGTCTGCAATATGTGACGCTTGACGGCCACGCCTACATGGGCGCGCTCTGGTGGATGAGCAACGACGCATTCATGGCAATGCCAGAAGACGTGCGCGCAGTTGTTGTGGACGGGTTCTCCCAGCTCCAGCAAGCGACATTTGCGTCACCAAAGCGTAAGTCGATCCAAGCCTACGCGGACTTCGTCGCAGGCGGCGGTGACCTTTATGTGCCAACACCCGCGGAAAAAGCAGCTTTCAAAGAAGCGGCGACACCGGTTTATGATTGGTTCAAAGGCAACGTAGAGGGCGGCGGCGAGATCTTTGACGCGCTGACATCTGCGGTTGCGGATGCTGAGGCCGACATTAATGCTGGCCGGATGGCTGATATTAAGTAAGGCTTTTGCTTTCGAAGAGTGATGTCTGAGAGACTAAGGAGCGGCATCCAAAAGGATGCCGCTTTTTTGTGAAAACCGAAGCAATGATAAAAGTCGTTCCGAAAACGCCCTCTAAGTGATTATACTCACTCAAAAATCCGTACATCTACTCTAGAAAAATCAGGCTTCTCGCAAAAATTCAGAGAATACGAACCCGTCGGCAACTCCATCGTTTTCTAAATCGACTTGCGCCCAAGCATTGCCACTGCCGCCATATCCCAACAAAGCCAAACTGGTCCCGAAAGGCACAAGCTTCAAGACGTCAAATTTCACACTTGGACCAGCCCGAAGCCGAAGGCCAGATCGAGCGTTAACTAAATACCGTTTGTTACCATTTTGCCCGCCGATCACTGCATCTGCGATATTCATATACTGGTAGATAAGTTCGCCGTAGTATTTTTGCGCCCACTTAATCCAACGAATTTGCTTGAGACCGCGGAGAGGGTCATAGTCCTTACTCCCCCCATTATAGATCGCACCGATGAGCGCGAGATCATAATTGGAAATTTTTTCATTAGAATCTCTATCATAACCAAGGAACTCGGCTGCAAGTAGCATTTCCTCTATAGCTTTTTCCAAGCAACGATCGAAATCCATCCATCCTTTTTCCAAAAAATATTGACTATCCCCTTCATTATAAAACAATAAGTCGTATTGAAAAATTCCATATCCAAATAAGATGTTATCACTATCGTGAAAATATGACCCAAAAGTCTTTGGGTTAACCGCCGCCGCCTTTTTCAAAACATCTCTAGCAATTTTATACATTTTTGGACCATTTGGGGCGTCTAGAAGTGTTTTCTTTTTTGCCGGAAAATAACTACGTCCAGCATCCCAGCCCAACTTATCGCCGACGCAAAGCTCTAGAAATTCTTCCTCTGTACTCACAGATTTTCGAATATTGGACCAAATATAACCAGTTTCATGAACCGCTATAGAAGCTACAAATGAGAGAGTTAAAGGTGTTTGCTCAACCCTCTTAGCCACTCGATCTCCGAAATTCTCAATGAACCAAATGATATTTTTTTTGACATTATTTTTCTCCATAAATTAACAAACATCTTTATATCAAATGCGGGCGAACTTACGAAGATAAAAATTTTAATGCACCATTTTGCTTGACCGGCGGCATGTCAGATAAATCGTCTTGAGGTGCCTCGCGTTCGCTTGCGGTTCGTTTGAAGCATATTTTCGTCAATCGGAAAAACTACAGCCATCCCTCTTCACCTACGGCCAATTGCCAACTACCCTGCCTCCTAACGAAACGGATACATCCACACACGGTAGTCATCGATCAGCACATGCGCTTTCTCAATCTGCTCCGCACTCATCTTCTTCACGACCTCTTCCTGAGAGATCGCAGCGTCAGGGTCACCCCCAATCGCGCTGAGGACATACCACAAATACGCGCGGGTCAAATCGGGCGCGGGCATGCCAAGGCCAACCTCATAGTACCAACCCACCCCACTTTGCGCGCCCGGATGGCCCTTCATTGCAGAGCGCAGATACCACTCAAACGCACGCTCATAATCCTGCTCCACCCCAAGGCCCAGCGCGTACATCACGCCGATCAACTCCTCCGCATCCGCATTGCCAGAGCGGGCCGCGGGCCAAAACGCCTCGCGCGCTTCCTCGAAACGCCCTTGCTCCATCAAATCGCGGCCTTCTTCAATCTCGCCAAACGCGGGAGCCGCCAGAACCGCCAATATTGCCAGACATTTGCGCATGTGGCGCTCCTTTTGATGCTGCCTGTGATGGCGCAAGCAAATGATCTGCCCGCGCCTTTAACTGCGGATCAGTTTCACACCGCTGATCCTGAAAAAGCAAGGATCGGGCAGTTGTTATTCTATGACAAGATCCTGAGCGGCAATCGCAATATTTCTTGCGGCACCTGTCATCACCATGATCTCGGTGGCACTGATGGACTGAGCCTCGGCATTGGCGAGGGCGGCGTTGGCCTCGGCCCCAAGCGAACGGCTGGCGTCGGCGAGAGCAAAATCCGCAAGCGCATCCCCCGCAATGCACCCGCACTGTGGAACATTGGCCATAAGAGCATTCGCAACATTTTCCACGATGGCCGCTTGTCGATCTCGGACCTTTACGGCAACGGTTTCAACTCTCCCGCCGAAGAATGGCTGCCCCAAGGGCTCGACAACATCACCGCCGCACAAGCGCTGTTCCCTCTGACGGCGCAGTTCGAAATGGCAGGCAATCCCAAAGAAAACCAAATCGCAGGCGCTGTGCATGATCGCATCGATGCCGCATGGCCAATCATCGCCAAACGCGTACGCGCAATCCCTGAATATGCGGATATGTTCGCCGCCGCCTTTGACGACATCAACGATCCGCAAGACCTCACCATCGTGCAAATCGGCAATGCGTTAGGGGCGTTCATCAATTCCGAATGGCAAAGCCATGACAGCCCTTTTGATGCGTTTCTCAAAGACCAAACGCCACTGCCCGAAGCCGCCCAGCGCGGTATGGCCCTCTTTTACGGCAAAGCAAATTGCGCCTCTTGCCACTCAGGACCACTGTTCACAGATCAAAAATTCCACGCCCTTGGCCTCCCCGCCTTTGGCCCCGGCAGAACACGTCGCTTCGATCCCATGCCGCGCGACGTAGGGCGGATGGGCGAAAGCGATGCACTCGAGGATGCCTATCGCTTCCGCACGCCGCCTTTGCGCAACGTGGCCCTCACCGCGCCCTATGGCCACAACGGGGCCTTCCCAACGCTTGAAAGCATGATCCAACACCATATCAGCCCCGAAACGTCCCGAAACACTTGGACCCGCGATATGGCAAATCTGCCAAGCGCGCCTTGGTTGCAAGCGATCGATTTCACAATTCAATCAGACACGCGCGAAATGGCCCGCCAAAACCGCGCGCTGGACATCACGCCAATCGCGCTGACACCAAATGATATCGCTGATCTGGAAAGCTTTTTGCATAGCCTAACAGGATCGTCAGGCAATATACGCCCCCTCGGTCGCACTAACAGCGTCCCCAGTGGTCTCATCGTCGATTAACTTCATTTTTCCAAATAAACTCTGGGGGGTCTGGGGGGCTAGCCCCCCAGACGGTCGGATCACAAAGTGATCCGAAATGCTACCTAATGCGCATTTCTGTCCCAGCATCAAAGACGTAAGATCGCGCCTGTTCAAAGCTCAACCCAACAACATCCCCTTCACGCGACCGCTCATCACCGCGTTCTTCAACAACAATACGCTCGCCCGTGTCGCCAATCAGATAGGCATATGAAATGCCGCCGAGGCTTTCTGTCATATCAACTTTATGCGTCGCACCTTTAGGGTCAATTGTGATATGTTCAGGACGGATCCCAAAACTGACCTTGGTACCAACAGCCCCTTTAACACCCGTTGCAACATCGCATTGCAAAGCCGGGACAGTAACAGAACCACCCTCGCCCATGACACCTTCCATAAAGTTCATCGCTGGGGAACCGATAAAGCCCGCCACAAACTTGTTGTTAGGATCACGATAGAGATCCATCGGGCTGCCAAATTGCTCAATCACTCCAAGTCTAAGTACAACGATCTTATCGGCCAAAGTCATCGCTTCGACCTGATCGTGTGTGACGTAAATCATTGTCGCACCGATTTCTTTGTGCAAGCGCGCAATCTCCACACGCATCTCAACACGCAATTCAGCATCCAGATTGGACAAAGGCTCATCGAACAAGAAGACTTCTGGACCACGTACAATCGCGCGGCCAATAGAGACACGCTGACGCTGACCACCTGACAAAGCAGCAGGCTTTCGTCCCAAATATTCATCCAGTTTCAGAATTCGACTCGCCTCAGCGACTTTCTCTTTTATCTCGGCCTTGGGATGTCCGTTCATTTTCAGACCGAACCCCATGTTTTCGCGCACTGTCATATGCGGATACAAAGCATAGGTTTGGAATACCATCGCAACACCGCGTTGGGATGGATCCGCTTTGGTCACATCGCGCGCGCCGATATTGATTTGTCCGTCAGTGGTTTCTTCCAATCCCGCCACCATCCGCAGCAAAGTTGATTTGCCACACCCGGACGGGCCAACAAAGACGCAGAACTCACCGTCTTCGATTTCAAGATCAATCCCATGGATCACTTGAACATCACCGTATTTCTTAATGACCTTATTGAGCGTCACACCAGACATTAGCCTACCCCTTTGCCGTCTCTACGGATTGAAATCTTGATTGATCAGGAAAACGCCAGCTTTCCGCTTCACTTGCGATGGCCGTTGCGGCCGATTGAATACGCGGCACCAATGCTTCTAACGCAGCGAGGTTGGTACGCGCGGTCGAACTTGTGACCGATAGCGCCCCAAGAACACGGCCTTGCGCTGTTAAAATCGGAAGCGCGATGCAGATGATGCTGGGCTCATGTTCTTCACGATCAAATCCGTAGCCATTGGATCGAATATCGATCAACTCGGCGCGCAGTGATTGCGCATCGGCCAGTGTGTGCTCGGTAAAGACATGAAAGCTCTGTTGTTCAATCACTTGATCCAAATGCGGTGCATCCAGATAGGCCATCATCGCTTTGCCAACACCTGTGCAATAAGCGGGACCGACTTTGCCAGCTTGACTGAACATTTCGATTGGCTTGCTTGGATCTATCTTGTCGACGTAGAGCACTTGCGCGTGATCGAGCTGCGCCAGATGCACCGTTTCGCCGACCTCTTGCGCTAATTTTTCGATGTGAGGATGGGCAACAGGTGCAAGCGAAGACTGCTGCCAAGCAGAATGCGCCAACCGGACAAGCCGAATCCCCAAGGCATATGTCTGCCTGTCGGGATCGTAATTCAGCATACCCTGAGAAGTCAGCGTTTGAATAAATCGATAGACTGTTGCCTTTGGAAAATCGGCACGTTCGAGCACATCAGAAAAGCGCACAGGGCGCTCAAAGGATGCGACAAGATCTAATATTTCCAGCGCCTTACCAACGGTTCCGTCGCTTTTACCTTTATCCATAGAATTCCTGTAAGCCTCCCTACCAAACGCTTGAATGCAGTTAAAAATTGCTGCACCGCCGCATGTCTTGGCTGTTGACAAGCCTAGCCTGTTCGCGATTTAGTATCAATATCCAAAACCAAGTTTCAAATAATGGAACTTTTCTTGGAACAGAAAGACCGATGGGGTGACGCGATCTCGCGCGCCCTATTCGACATATGAATGCACCTAGGGAGGACACCATGCGTTCCATCATTAAAGCGTCCATCGCGACGCTTACAGCAACAACAATTCTGGCAGGCGCTGCATTTGCAGATGGCCACGCCGCACTCAAGGGTGAGTTGAACATCACATCCGACATGTCCAACCCTGCGCCACGCGCAGTGATGGAAGGTCTCGCAGCTCAGTTCGACGAGATGCACCCAGATCTCACAGTGAACCTGACAATCGTTGACCGCGAAGCGTGGAAAACACAGATCCGCAACTCGCTCAGCGCGAATGCACCGGACGTTGTAAACTGGTACGCGGCAAACCGTATGGCTCCATACGTTTCTGCTGGCCTGTTCGAAGACGTCTCTGACGTTTGGGCGGACGAGTCCATGGCGGCACTTGCCTCCACAAAAGGCGCGATGACAATCGACGGCAAGCAGTGGGGTGTACCATATACGTACTACCAGTGGGGCATCTACTACCGCGAAGATATCTTCAACGACCTGGGCCTGTCCGAGCCAGCGACATTCGACGAAGAAATGGCGAACTGCGCAAAGATCATCGAATCTGGTCGCAAGTGCTACACAATCGGCTCCAAGTTCCTTTGGACAGCCGGCGGTTGGTTCGACTACATGAACATGCGCACAAACGGCTTTGACTTCCACATGCAGCTCGCTCAGGGCGAAGTTGCGTGGACAGACGAGCGTGTTCGCGAGACATTCGCAAACTGGCGCAAGTTGATCGACATGGGCGCATTTGTTGATGACCATCAGAACTACTCTTGGCAGGAAGCTTTGCCATTCATGGTCAATGGTGAAGCAACAGCTTACCTGATGGGTAACTTCGCAGTTGCGCCATTGCGTGAAGCGGGCCTGACAGACGAGCAGTTGGGTTTCTACCAGTTCCCACTCATCGCAGACGTTCCACAGGGTGAGGACGCGCCAACAGACACGTTCCACATCCCATCCGGCGCAACGAACAAAGACGCAGCACGCGCGTTCTTGAAGTTCGTCACATCTGCGGACGTTCAGTCTGACATCAACGGCGGCGACAAGCTGGGCCAACTTCCAGTGAACTCCGGGTCCTCCGTTGCAGACGACAAGTTCATCGGCAAAGGCTTCAACATGCTGTCCAACAACGCAAAAGGCGGCGTTGCACAGTTCTTTGACCGTGATTTCCCAGCGGAAATGGCGTCAGCGGGCATGGAAGGTCTTCAAGAGTTCATGGTCTTCCCAGACAACTTGGACGACATCCTTGCACGTCTCGAAGAAACACGCGCACGCGTATACAAGTAAGCTCTAGAGCTTTATTTCGGCCACTCCTGTTCAGGGGGTGGCCATTCCTACCCCGCATTTATCGACATATTCGCAAGCACTTGTCATTAGTGTTTTCGCATGTGCATCCAGCTCAGGAGAAGATGTAATGTCCACGCCGGTTCCTCAAAATCGCAGTTGGTACAGACGCAATGAAATTGCCATCACTCCATGGCTGTTTCTTATTCCCGGGATCGCATTCTTTGCGCTCTATGTCATCATGCCAATCTTTCAAAGTTTTTGGATCAGCTTTCATGAGTGGGACGGTCTGGGCGAGAAAACCTACGTCGGCACCGCGCACTACGAACGGCTTCTCGGCATTGGCGATCAGAAAATGGATCGCAAGTTTGAAGTGTCTTTCTGGAACAATCTCAAATGGTTGGTGCTATATTTGCTTGCCATTCCCATGGGTTTGTTCATTGCGTTGTTTCTGAACCAAACCGTGCGCGGCATACGGATTTACAAGTCCTTGTTTTTCTTCCCATTCGTGATCTCGCAAGTGGTTGTAGGCTTGGTTTTCTCTTGGTTCTATCTGCCGCGCGAAGGTCTGCTGAACGCGATCCTTGGCTTCTTCAATATGGGATCACTGAACATCCTTGGCGATCCCACGATGGCTACATACGGGATCATTGCAGCGGGCCTTTGGCCGCAAACGGCATATTGCATGATCCTTTACCTCACGGGCCTAAACGCCGTTGACCCCGAGCAGGTCGAAGCTGCACGCCTTGACGGGGCCAAAGGTTGGCGCATGCTGTGGTATGTGATCCTGCCACAACTGAAACCTGCGACGTTCATCGCCTTTGTTGTGACAATCATCGGCGCGCTACGCTCGTTTGATCTGATCTCAATCATGACCAACGGTGGCCCGTTCGGTTCCACACGCGTGTTAAGCTTTTACATGTTCGAAGAAAGCCTGTCTGAGTTTGGCTTCCGCATGGGCTACGGTTCTGCCATTGCGACCGTGCTGTTCTTTATCATGCTCGGATTTATCGTCTACTTCCTCTACTCCATGTGGCGCGAAGAAAAGGAGGCACGCTGATGTTTCCCACCCCAATCGAGAAAAAATCCCGCCGCTATCAAATGACCTACCAAGGCTTACTGCCCGTGGTTCTTATCATGTGGCTTTTGCCGCTGATCGCTGTGGCTGTCTTTTCAATCCGACCGGATTCAGATTTTACCAATGGCAACTACTGGGGCGTTCCAAGCAGCTTTAATTTCTTAGAGAATTACGGCAAAGTCTTCTTCGAAAGCGATATGCCCCGCTATTTGTTGAATTCCGTATTGATCACGGTCCCCACCGTCCTTGGCACTATTGCACTGTCCTCGATGACTGGTTTTGCGCTTGGCGTGTACAAGTTCAAAGGCAACCTGCTGATTTTTTTCATGTTTATTGCGGGTAATTTTGTACCGTTCCAAATTTTGATGGTGCCTGTGCGCGATCTGACTGTGAACATGAACCTCTATGATACAAAAACAGGCTTGATCCTGTTTCACATCGCGTTCCAAACTGGCTTTTGCACACTGTTCATGCGCAATTTCATCCGTGCCTTGCCCTTTCCTTTGATCGAAGCGGCCCGCGTGGAAGGCGTACGCGAATGGCAAATCTTCCTGTACGTGGTGTTGCCATTGATGAAGCCCGCGCTTGCGGCACTGGCAGTACTGATCTTTACCTTCATTTGGAACGACTACTTTTGGGCTGTCGTTCTCACACAAGGCCCCGATGCTCAGCCTGTCACAGCTGGCATCACCGCCTTTAACTCTCAATATCGTGCGGCGTATCACTTAATGAGCGCAGGCTCGATCGTCGCCGCTCTTCCCCCTGTCTTGATGTTTTTCTTAATGCAGAAGCACTTCATCGCAGGCCTTACACTGGGTGCCGTTAAATAAGATGCAACACTGGAGACTAGATTGCAGCCGCCAGACGCTGGTGCTGGCCGCTACAGGTGCGCGCTTGCCGCAAGTGGTATATTGGGGCGCACCGCTGCCTTTGAACGAAGACTTGGCAACGATCCAAGCAGCGCATGCGCTGGATGTGACAGGCGGGATGCTAGATGAAAACCCCGATTTGAGCATTTGTCCAGAAGCCTCGCGCACCTTCCCCGGCCAGCCGGGCATGATCATTCGCTCGGAGAATGGCACGCCTTTGCTGCCAAAGTTCTGTTTTCAAAGCGATGAGGTTGAAGAAGATGCTCTTACCCTCATTTATCGCGACGACGCTCATGCCCTGAACTATACGGCGACATTTAAGATCGATCCGGTCAGCCACATTATCACATGTCAGGCCATGCTCGACGCAGATGCTCCGATCCACCTCCACTGGCTTTCCGCCCCTGTTTTCCCTGCGTCCCAACAAAGCGCGGATATGATTGATTTCGCCGGTCGCTGGTGTGGTGAATTCCAACCCCACCGCACCGCATGGTCGCCCGGCATCCGCATGCGTGAGAACCGCACAGGTCGTACTGGCCATGAGCATTTTCCGGGTTTGATTGTTCCGGAATACGGCGCAACAAATACCACAGGCTCCGCACACGCGTTCCATTATGGTTGGTCAGGCGGCCACAAAATGATCGCCGAAGAATTACCTGATGGCCGTCGTCAAATCCAGTTCGGCCATGCGCCTCGTGTCGAGGCAAATGCCTCCAAGCACTTTGAAACTGCGCCGCTCTATGCAGTCTTTAGCTATGATGGGCTAAACGGCTGCGCTGTCTCGTTCCAACGCCACGTGCGCGATCATATTGTAACATTCCCCAAACCAAATCGCCCGCGTCCTGTGCATTACAACTGCTGGGAAGCCGTCTATTTCGACCACAAACTCGACGTTCTAAAGGACATCGCGGATCGTGCTGCAGATCTCGGTGCCGAGCGCTTTGTGCTTGACGATGGCTGGTTCGGTCAACGCGATGACGACACGACGTCGCTGTCAGATTGGGAAGTCGATCCACGCAAATACCCCGATGGTCTGGGGCCTTTAATCGATCATGTACATTCCAAAGATATGACCTTCGGCATCTGGTTTGAGCCCGAAATGATCAACCCCGACAGCGACTTGCACCGCGCGCATCCTGATTGGGCCCTCGGCAGTGAAGACCAGACCTTGGGGCGCCAACAAAAAGCGCTCAACATGGCGCTACCTGAAGTGCGCGACTTCATCTATGACCGCATGGCCGCGATCTTGTCTGAATACCCGATTGATTACATCAAATGGGATCACAACCGTGTGCTTCCAGCCCCTGATGCGGCACAAACACGCGGCTCATACGCTCTCATTGATCGCTTGCGTGCTGACTTCCCGATGGTAGAGATCGAAAGCTGCGCTTCTGGCGGTGGTCGCATTGATTTTGGTATCTTAACCCGTACCCAGCGCGTGTGGCTTTCAGACTCCAACGACGCGCTTGAACGTTTGCGCATGCAACATGACGCGGCTCTGTTTTTGCCGCTCAACGTCACTGGCTCTCACGTCGGCCCGCGTCACTGTCACACATCAGGGCGCGTCATTGATATCTCCATGCGCGCTTGGGTCGCCGCGCAACGCCATATGGGCTTTGAGATGGATCCGCGCGAATTGACAGAGCACGAATATACCGTCCTCAAAGACATCACCGCATGGTGGAAACACAACCGAACTTGGATGGAGCGCGCAGATATTTTGCGTCTTGATAGCACAGACCCAGCGGTGGTTGCCGAACAACAATTGGCTGAAGATGACACGCAGTTCGTTGTCTTCGCAGGCAAGGCAGCCACGTCGTCGCAAATTGCACCACGCCCGTTGCGCCTGACGCGTCTAGACCCAGAGGCGCAATACGAAATTTGCCTGCGCAATCGGATCACAGCCCCTGCCCTGTCACGCGGCACGCCCATCCTTAAAAATGAAAATATCACTGTATCTGGTAACTATTTGATGCATCAAGGCCTTACATTGCCTTGGGATTTCCCCGATACGATGTGGGTGGTCGAAGGGCGCAAACTTTGATGCTTCCTCTTTCTATAAATATCCCCGCCGGAGGCCTCGATTTTTTTCGAAAAATCTAGCACCCTCACTATAAGGAGCAAAGCTCATGACTGCACATTTTAGCGAACTCAAAGACGCATCTGTTTACATTACAGGTGGCGGCAACGGGATTGGCGCGGCGCTGACTGAGGGCTTCCTCAAGCAAGGGGCGCGCGTCGCAATCGTCGGGCGCTCGGATGCGACCGAGTTTTGCGATGATATGGAGCAAAAACACGGTAATCGGCCCTATTTCATGCAATGCGATATTACCGATATTTCTCGCCTCAAAGAGACGATGGATGAGGCGAGCGCACGCCACGGGACAATCACCACGCTCATCAACAATGCCGCCAACGACAAGCGACATGCGACCGGCGAAATTGACGACAGTTTTTACAACTGGATGATGGACATTAACTTCAAAGCTTACGTTTTTGCCTGCCAGCACGCAGCGCCACTGATGGCGGCGGCGGGTGGTGGCTCTATCATCAACTTCACTTCGATTTCTTACATGATGGGCAATGCAGGCTATCCGCTCTACACTGCTGCAAATTCTGCAATCAATGGTCTCACGCGCTCGCTCGCGCGTGAATTCGGGCCCGACAAAATTCGCGTCAATGCGCTTGCACCCGGTTGGGTCCTTACCCAAAAACAAAAAGACATGTGGGTGACCAAAGAAGGGCTCGCCGCCCATCTTGAGCGTCAATGCTTGGATGACCCTCTAGCACCTGAAGACATTGTGGGTGGCACTCTATTTCTTGCCTCTGATCTCAGCCGCGCAATGACTGGTCAATCGCTGGTGATTGACGGTGGTGTCGTGGTGACCGGATGAGCCAAGACGCGACCATAGCACCTGACTGGATTGCCGTTGATTGGGGAACCTCGACGCTCCGTGCATTCGCGATGAACGTTGATGGTGCTGTTTTGGCACAGACGCGCTCTGAGCAAGGTATGTCATCGCTCGCACCGCTTGAGTTTGAACCAGCCTTGCGCGCACTTATCGCCGATTGGTCCCTTCCAAACCCTTGCACCGTCGTTGCTTGTGGCATGGTCGGCTCGCGTCAAGGATGGCAAGAAGCGCCCTACAGAAGCGTTCCGTGCGGTGCGAAATCAAATGCGCCCATTCGCGTGAAAAACGTTGGTGATGATCTGGAAGTCTGGCTTATCGCCGGCATCAAGCAATCCGACCCAGCTGATGTGATGCGCGGCGAAGAAACTCAAATCGCAGGGTTTCTTGCCCTTAATCCTGATTGGGACGGCGTCTTGTGTTTGCCCGGAACGCATTGCAAATGGGTGCATATAAGTGCTGGTGAAATTGTCAGCTTTCGCACGTTTATGACTGGTGAATTGTTTGATGTGATCAGCAAAAATACGGTTTTGCGTCATTCGCTTGAGGGCACTGGCAGCAATGATGCGGACTTTCTCAACGCTGTGTCTGATACGCTTTCAAGACCAGAAAAATTTGCGGCAAATCTGTTTTCGTTGCGCGCCGCTGATCTTCTCAATGGACAAGCCCCTGCAAGCGCACGCGCAAAACTATCGGGTGCTTTGATCGGCATGGAACTTGCGGCGGCGAAACCATATTGGCTTGGTCAAAACATAGCCTTGATTGGCGCAAGCACTTTGTGCACTCTTTACAAGCAAGCAATGGCACAGCAAGGCATCAACGCCGCGTTGACTGATGCAGCATCCGTGACCCGCGCAGGATTAAGCGCAACCTACAAAGCATTGACCAGAAAGTCCTAAGCATGAGCCGACCCCTTATCGCTATTTTACGCGGTGTTACGCCAATCGAAGTCAAAGACATCGCCGCCGGTCTGATTGATGCGGGCATCACACGTATTGAAGTTCCAATGAACTCGCCCTCTGCGCTGAAATCGATTGAAACACTGGCAAAAGCATATGGTGACATTGCTCAAATCGGTGCGGGAACCGTGATCACTGTGGAGACCGTGCTGGACGTTGCCAAAGCCGGTGGCAGGCTGATCGTCTCTCCGAACGCAGATACGAAAGTCATCGCAGCAACCAAACTTGCAGGCTTGGATAGCTATCCCGGTGTCATGACACCAACAGAATGCTTTGATGCACTGAGCGCAGGCGCCGATGGTTTGAAGGTTTTTCCCGCGTCGCTGCTGGGCCTAGAGGGTTTGAAAGCCATTCGCGCGGTCTTGCCGATTGGCACGCAGGTCTACGCCGTTGGCGGCGCGGATCATACAAACTTTGCAGACTGGATGGCTGCTAGCGCTGATGGCTTTGGCATCGGCTCTGCGCTTTATAAACCCGGCTTTACGGCCGCTGAAGTCGCCACACGTGCAACGATAATGGTCAAAGCATTCGACCTCGCACAGCGCACATGATCTTTGACGAACGTTCTTGCGGGCTTGGTGAGGGACCTTTGTGGCATCCATTGCGTCAGGAACTTTTCTGGTTTGATATCAACGCACGCAAGCTGCACACGAAAGCGCAAACGTGGGATTTCGATCTGAGCGTTTCAGCAGCAGGCTGGATAGATGAGCAGACCCTGTTGGTGGCCTCAGAAATTGGCTTGCATGAGTTCGATATAACAAGCGGCACACTCAGCGCACCGCTTGTGAAAATAGAAGCAGAAAACGCAATTACACGCTCTAATGATGGGCGTACAGACCCGTGGGGCGGCTTTTGGATTGGAACGATGGGCTTTAACGCAGAGCCTCAGGCAGGCGCGATTTACCGCTTTTACAAAGGCGAGCTGCGCGTAATTGCACCAGACATTACCATTCCAAATGCGATTTGCTTTGCACCGGATGCGAGCTTTGCGAACTTCACAGACACCGTGACCAAACAGCTCATGCGGGTCACACTTGACCCAAGTACAGGCTGGCCAAACGCAGCCCCCGACATCTGGCGCGACCTGACTGAAGAGAACGTCAATCCAGACGGCGCTGTGATTGATGCACAGGGCACGCTTTGGGTCGCGCTCTGGGGCTCTTCATGCGTGAACGGCTACGCTGCCGACGGGACTTTGCTCGCATCGCATAAAGTCGGGGGGCGGCACACGACTTGCCCTGCATTTGGCGGCGCAGAGCTTAGCGACTTGTACGTCACATCTGCCACTGAAGGAATTCAGGGCGAAACAGGCGACAATGGTAAAACTTTTATTTTGCAAGGCGTTGGCAAGGGTCAAAAAGAGCATCAGGTGATTTTATGAAACGGACGCTTGGCGTTTGCTACTACCCCGAACACTGGCCCGAGGATCGTTGGGCGATTGATGCCGCGCAAATGATCGAGGCAGGTTTGAGCTGGGTGCGCGTCGGCGAATTCGCTTGGTCGCGCTTAGAGCCATCCCCCGGAGATCTGCAACTTGATTGGCTTGAACGCGCGATCAACGTGCTTGGAGACGCTGGGCTTCAGGTTGTCCTTGGCACACCCACCGCCACGCCGCCACGTTGGATGCTCGACAAGCACCCCGACATGCTTGCGCTCGATGCGCAGGGGCAAACACGGGGTTTTGGATCACGCAGGCATTATTGCTTCTCTCACGAAGGCTACATCGCTGAATCGCGACGCATCACCGAAATTCTAGCAAAGCGTTTTGCCAAAAACCCGCATCTTCACGCTTGGCAAACAGACAATGAATATGGCTGCCATGAAACGATCCTGAGCTATTCCGACGCCGCCAAACGCGCGTTTCAGGACTGGTGCGCGCAGACCTATCAAAGCCCCGCTGCGCTGAACCGTGCTTGGGGAAATATATTCTGGTCGATGGAGTATGACAGCTTTGAGCAGATTGGTCTGCCCAATCTGACTGTCACGGAACCCAACCCGTCACATGTGCTCGCGTTTCGCCGATTTTCTTCGGATCAGGTGGTGCGTTTCAACCGCGTGCAAACCGATGTGTTGCGCGCGCATACAGACGCGCCGCTTATTCACAACTATATGGGCCGTGTCACTGATTTTGATCACTACGATGTTGGTGAGGATCTCGATATCGCCTCATGGGACAGTTATCCAATCGGCTTTTTGTCAGATCGTCTTGAAGGCTCACCAGAGCACAAAGCGCGTTATTTGCGTCAGGGCGATCCTGACATGCAAGCCTTCCATCACGATCTGTATCGCGCTGTTGGCAAAGGCCGCTGGTGGATTATGGAGCAGCAGCCCGGCCCTGTGAATTGGGCCCCCTACAACCCTGCCCCCTTGCCTGGAATGGGACGGCTTTGGGCGTGGGAGGCGTTTGCGCATGGCGCTGAGGCAGTGCTTTATTTCCGCTGGCGTCAAGCGCCTTTCGCGCAAGAGCAAATGCACGCAGGCCTCTTGCGCCCAGATGCTGCCCCTGCCCCTGCGCTTGATGAGGCGCGCCAAGTCGCCAACGAACTTGCGGCGCTGCCCGACGTCGACATCGGCCAATCGCGCGTTGCTTTGATCTTTGATTATGTGTCCTGCTGGGCATGGGAGGCACAGCCGCAAGGCGCGGATTTCGACATGTTCCGCCTCGCATTTGAAACCTATCGCGCGGCACGCCGTCTTGGTCTGTCGCTGGATATCGTATCCCCCGATGCAGATTTGAGCACCTATGACTTAGTCCTCGCGCCCGGCCTTTTGGAGACACCCGACAGCTTGCAAAAGTATAAAGGTATCGCCTTGATCGGTCCGCGCACAGGATCGAAAACCGCTGAGCTGAGCATCCCAACACCAATGGGGCCTAACATCAAAGGGCTTGATTGCACGGTCGCGCGCGTCGAAAGCATGCCGCCCACTGCACAAGTTGATTTAGAAAACGGCGGCGCATTTTTGCATTGGTTTGAAGAGCTTGAAGGCAACGCAGAGGTTAGTTTACGCACATCCACAGGCGCGCCTGCGATCATGCGTGCAGAAGGTTTGCACTATATTGCTGGCTGGCCTAACGCTGCGAGCTATGTGGACATCATAGAAGACCTTGCCACGCAAGCGAATATCCCAACCGAGCGCCTGCCCAGTGGCTTGCGCGTGCGCGACACGTGTTCTCATCGTTTTTGGATCAATTACGCACCTGAGGCGGTCACGTATCAGGGCAAGACCATCGCATCAGCAGATGTGCTTTGGGACGCGCGCGACTAGCGCAACAAAAAATGGGGAGCCAAAAGGCTCCCCAGGTTCGCAAATTCAAGCTCATCATTAATCACCGCTCGGAATATTTTTTGCCTGCGGCCTGATTTGCGTCAGCGGCGGGCGCACCCGCCGCGTGAGCGAAGGAAACCGAAACGGTCACCTGTTGAGCGGCATTTGCAAGATGTGACGTAGTCACGGCTCTTAATGTCACCCCTTAACAAAACTGGGCACTTCCGAAGAAACGCCCAGTCTAACCCTTAACTACAACCGGATGTTCCGCCGCATGTGTTGCACTTCATGCAAGTGCCATTGCGCACGAGCGTGTAGTTACCGCATTCACCACAAGCCTCGCCCTCGTAGCCTTGCATTTTCGCTTTTGTACGTTGATCCATCCCAGTCGCAGAGCTCACTGCTGCCGCGCTGGTTGATGCGGGCATCGCCGCAGCAACACTCACCTCTGGCACTAAGGTCTGCAAAGCTGTTACCGGGTCTGCCGTACCGCTCAGCGCGACTGCGCCTGCTTGACCGCCCTGCAACACCACCAGTTCTTGTGGCAAACGCTTGCGCAAATACCCTGTGGAGCTGATTTGCTTGAGCACTTCCAAAGAGTTGTTTGCCGCCGCATCAGACAGCTCAGAGACGTTGCTCACACCCTCTTCTGCACCACGCCCAAGATCATCAAAGCTCGCACCCGTTGGTTTGATGTGCGCAAGGTCTGTGCGATCCAAGTAGGACACAGCCAATTCGCGGAAGATGTAATCAAGGATCGACGTTGCGTTTTTGATGCTGTCGTTGCCCTGAACCATGCCTGCTGGCTCGAACTTGGTAAAGGTGAAGGCATCCACGAACTCCTCGAGCGGCACGCCGTACTGAAGACCAACGGACACAGCGATTGCGAAGTTGTTCATCATCGCGCGGAAACCCGCACCCTCTTTGTGCATGTCGATGAAGATTTCGCCAAGCTGACCGTCCTCATATTCACCCGTGCGCAAGTAGACCTTGTGCCCACCAACAACCGCCTTTTGCGTGTAGCCCTTACGGCGCTCAGGCATCTTTTCGCGGTTGGATTTGACGATCTCTTTGACGATCACCTTCTCGACGATCTTTTCTGCGATGACAGCCGCTTTTTCAGTGATGTTGCCACTCTCGAGGATATCCATCGCGTCGTCATCATCTTCAACCAAAGCCGCGGCCAGTGGCTGGCTGAGTTTGGAGCCGTCGCGATACAAAGCGTTGGCTTTGACACCCAAAGACCAAGACAGCTCGTAAGCCTTTTGGCAGTCCTCGATGGTTGCGTCGTTCGGCATGTTGATCGTTTTAGAGATCGCACCAGAGATGAAAGATTGCGCGGCAGCCATCATGTGGATGTGGCTGTCGACGGACAAGAAACGCTTGCCCTTTTTGCCGCATGGGTTTGCACAATCAAAGATACTGAGGTGCTCTTCTTTCAAGTGCGGCGCACCTTCAAGCGTCATCGTTCCACACACGTGGTCGTTCGCGGCATCGATGTCTGCTTTGGAATAGCCCAAGTGCTTGAGCAGATCGAACGTCGGATCATTCAGCTTTTCTGCGGGGATGCCAAGCACGCCTGTGCAGAACTCTTCGCCCAACGTCCATTGGTTGAAAACAAAGCGAATGTCGAATGCGGACGCAAGCGATGCATCGATCTTCGCCAATTCATTCGCACCAAAGCCGTGACCAACCAATGATGTCGTGTTGATCCCGGGTGCATTACCGATGGACGCATGTCCAACAGCGTAGCCGACGATTTCTTCAATCTGGGCAGAGCCGTAACCGAGGTTCTCAAGCGCTGCTGGCACAGACTGGTTGATGATTTTGAAGTACCCACCACCTGCGAGCTTTTTGAATTTCACCAAAGCGAAATCAGGCTCGATACCCGTCGTGTCGCAATCCATGACGAGACCAATCGTGCCTGTTGGAGCGATTACAGAAACCTGCGCATTTCGGTAACCGTGCTTTTCACCCAGCGCCAGTGCATCGTCCCATGCGGACATGGCTAGTTTGGTCAGGTCTTGATCAGGGCTGTTCACCAGATCGAGTGGTACAGGTTTGATTTCGAGGTTCTCATAGCCTTCCGTCGCGCCGTAGGCCGCATTGCGGTGGTTGCGCATGACGCGCAGCATGTGATCTGCGTTCTTCGCGTGACCCGGGAAGGCACCAAGCTCAGACGCCATTTCTGCGGATGTCGCATAAGACACACCCGTCATCACAGCTGTCAAAGCACCGCAAAGCGCGCGGCCTTCATCGCTGTCGTAGGAATGACCCATGTTCATCAACAAGCCACCGATATTGGCATAGCCAAGACCCAGCGTGCGGAAGTCGTAAGAGCGCTGTGCAATCTCTTTGGACGGGAACTGCGCCATCATCACGGAGATTTCGAGCGTGACAGTCCAAAGGCGTGTCGCGTGTACATATTCATCCGCTTGGAACTTGCTGTCTTTGTAGAATTTCAGCAAATTCATGGACGCGAGGTTACAGGCCGTATCATCGAGGAACATATACTCAGAGCACGGGTTAGAGCCGCGAATTTCGCCGTCCTCTGGGCAAGTGTGCCATGCGTTGACCGTGTCGTGGTACTGAATGCCTGGATCCGCGCAGGCCCATGCTGCATGACCGATGTCTTCCCACAGATCCCGGGCTTTGATCGTCTTGGCCACTGTGCCATCTGTGCGGCGGATCAGTTCCCAATCGCCATCCGCTTCAACCGCTTTGAGGAAGCTGTCGGTGACGCGCACGGAGTTGTTGGAGTTTTGACCAGAAACGGATGCGTAGGCCTCGGAGTCCCAATCTGTGTCGTATGTCGGGAATTCGATGGATGCGTAGCCCTGCTTTGCGTAATCAAGCACGCGTTTGACATATGTCTCAGGAATCGCTGTTTTCTTCGCACCGCGAATGGCGTCTTTCAGTTGAACGTTCTTCTTAGGGTCAACGGAGTCCTCGGAGGAGCCATCCCAAGCTCGGATCGCTTTGAAGATTTCATTCAGGTGCTGCTCGTGCATCTTGGAACCAGCAACGATGGACGCAACTTTCTGCTCCTCTTTTACCTTCCAGTTGATGAATTCTTGGACGTCAGGGTGATCCGCATCGCAGATCACCATTTTCGCCGCACGGCGCGTTGTGCCGCCGGACTTGATCGCACCTGCTGCGCGGTCACCGATTTTCAGGAAACCCATGAGGCCAGAGGACTTGCCCCCGCCTGAGAGCTGCTCGCCATCTGCACGCAGGGATGAAAAGTTCGTGCCAGTGCCGGAGCCGTACTTGAACAGACGCGCTTCGCGTACCCATAGATCCATGATGCCGCCGTCGCCGACCAAATCGTCAGAGACAGATTGAATGAAGCAAGCATGTGGCTGCGGGTGCTCGTAAGAGGATTTGGACTTTGTCAGAACACCTGTTTGATAATCAACGTAGTGGTGACCCTGTGCAGGTCCGTCGATGCCGTAGGCCCAGTGCAGACCTGTGTTGAACCACTGCGGCGAGTTTGGCGCGGCGCGCTGCGTGGCAAGCATGAAGCGCATTTCGTCGTAGTACGTCTGTGCGTCTGCTTCGGTCGTGAAGTAACCACCTTTCCAGCCCCAATATGTCCAAGCACCCGCGAGGCGGTCGAAGACTTGCTTGGAAGATGTTTCACCTGTGAAACCGTCGTTGTCCGCTGCTGGCTCGGAACGCCATAGGAACTCTGGCACACCTTTTTCTCTAACTGTTTTGGTCTTGTTGGGCACGCCCGCCTTGCGGAAATACTTTTGAGCGATCACGTCGGATGCGACCTGCGACCATGTGTTGGGAACTTCGACGTTATCGAGCTTGAACACGATGGAGCCATCGGGGTTCCGAATTTCGGATACTGTGCTCACAAAATCAAGTGACGCGTATGCGTCTTCGCCTGCTGTGGTAAAATGTCTGCTAATCTTCATGTCCGAGCCTTCCCAATACTCATACGTTCCGTTGCCTGCGCCTGCGCGCCTCGAACGAGGAAGAACCCAAAGCGTGACCGAATGATCTGAGTTTGACCACACGTTTCAGGGCAAAGTACGACTTCTCGACCTCGCCAACCGTTTTTCACTAAGAGAACTTTTGCCACTATATGTTGTGGCTTACTTGCCTCGCCCCCACAAACTGGCGTATTTCACTGCGCACGGTCAATCCAATTATTTACATTTTTGTGATGTTTTTTGCGTTGACCTGATCGTCAAATTTGCGGCGGTTGATCACCTCGATGATTCAGCCTGAAAGGTCCACACACACTGCGAAGATTCGCTAATCGAAAAAACCGTTATTTGCAGCATGGTTAGCTATTTTTGCTCGTGCATGAGATGAAGATTCCCTAAGAAAGCCTTAATCACTTTTGATCAATTGGTTAAAATTTTGGAACCGTTCAATCGTGACATTCTGGCACTAAAAGCGCCTCATATTGCGGCAGCTTCAAAACCAACCACCACCTGTGGTATGCAGCGCTGCGGGAGCACAACATGTAGTGGCGCACGAACGATCTCAACCCAAGTGGGGTCAAAACTCGTTTTCAAAAAGGTGAAGTGGTCGGGACGGCAAGATTCGAACTTGCGACCTACGGTACCCAAAACCGTCGCGCTACCAGGCTGCGCTACGCCCCGACTGAAGCGGTGTTTAGCTGTGTCGTCTCAGGATGAAAAGCCCGAAAATCACTCTGGGCACGGAATAACTGCTGGCCCGCCAGAAAACACCGGATGTTGCAACGCATCGCCAGTCCGAATGCCGTATGTTTTGCTAAGGCCACCGTTGATTTCGAGCACTGCATAGATCCCTTCACCGCCTGGGATCGGTGTCTCATCAAGCGGGATCGCATTTTCATGAATGTGCGCGATTCGCCCCGTCGAATCTATGAAGATCATATCCAGTGGGATGAGCGTGTTCTTCATCCAAAACGCGACGGCCTGTGGTTGCTCAAATACGAAAAGCATCCCCGCAGATCGCGCCATTGATTCACGATGCATCAAGCCCTGCGCGCGCTCAGCAGGTTCATCTGCAAGCTCAATCGTAAAACGCGCTTCGCCGAAATCTCCGCGCACGACGACTTTATTTGTCGCGCAGCTCTCTTGCGCACTCACAGTGCCAGCAAACATGCTGATGGCGAAAGCTCCAGCGATCAGAAACCGAATTAATGTAGCGCTGCTTCCCATGCGTTCACCTCGATTGCCATGAGGCCACGTTTACCATCGATGACTCGGATCGCCAAGGCTTCACCAGGTGCGAGATCTGCAAGACCAGAGCGGCGCAAAACCTCAACATGCACGAAAATGTCTGCGTCCGAACCGAAGACGTTGGCAAACCCAAACCCTTTGCCTTTGTCGAACCATTTGACGCGTGCTGGCTGAAGCTCGACACTCGCGAGTTGCTCAGGATCGAAGTGTTCCAGATCCGGAAGCACAGGCCCTGCGTCAACCTTTGGTGGATCGATTGATACGACCTCAACGGCCTGACAGCCGCGATCTGTGACCTGAGTGAGGATCTCAATCGCGGCGCCATCAGCCACCGAGTTTTGTCCAAAATTGCGCAACACATTGGCATGCAGTAAAATATCTGCACCGCCTTCTTCCGCAACGACAAAGCCAAAACCCTTTGCAGGATCGAACCATTTCACAACGCCGCGTGAGCTACGCGGTGCCTCTTCACTGTTCATCGTTTTTCACCACTTCAAAATCCGCCATCCCCTGACTGCATCTGATGAAATTCGAGCCCACAAAGCAAGTGGTTAAAAACACTAAAAAACAAGTGCTTACAATTTCACGTCACATGAAATTCAAGGATTCAAGCGTGTAATATTCCATGCTGTATCGATATTTTCGCGTCGCCAGACAAACCGATCATGCAGTCGAAATGCACCGTCTGCCCAGAATTCTATCTCAAGCGGCGTGATCCGGTACCCCCCCCAAAAAGGGGGGCGTTTGGGCGCGGTGCCGTGTTTGGCAGTCACTTTCGCAACTTCAGCCATCAACGCTGTGCGACCTTCTAGCGGACGTGATTGCTGGCTGGCCCAAGCGCCCAACCTGCTCTTGAGTGAGCGCGAGTTGTAATACTCATCCGCTTGCGGACCTTCTTCTTTCGTCACAAGCCCGCGCACTCGAATTTGACGGCGCAATGACTTCCAATGCATGACGAATGCGGCTTTGCCAGCACTATCGAGTTCACCGGCTTTGGCGCTCTCGTAGTTTGTGTAAAATACGAACGCCGCATCTTCGACGTCTTTCAACAGCACCATGCGCGCATTGGGCAGACCATCAGCATCAACAGTGCTTAACGCGATCGCGTTTGGGTCATTGACCTCGCTTTCAACCGCTTCAGCAAGCCAGTCCTTCGCAATAACAAAGGGATCATCCCCTGCAAAAAGTCCGCTTCTATCTGTCATGTCATAACGCTCCGTGTTCGCTTCTCTTAGCGCTGCAAGCTAGGCCTTAAGCGAGCTTTTCAAGGCAAACAAGCGTGACCCTTCGGTAATTAACGGGGCAAAGCTTGATGCGCTCGACCCATTGCCCTAAAGACAACGTCAACAATTAAAACTGGAGCGATTATATGTCCAACGCACTTATGGCCGGAAAACGTGGCCTGATCATGGGCTTAGCCAATGATAAATCCATCGCATGGGGCATCGCAAAGGCCTGCGCAGACGCAGGTGCAGAACTGGCATTTTCATACCAAGGTGACGCACTCAAAAAGCGCGTCGAACCACTCGCAGCGCAGCTTGGCAGTGATTTTGTCGTTCCTTGTGACGTAAGCAGCGCAGAATCAATGGATGCGTTGTTCGTCGAAATCGAAAAACGCTGGGGAACGTTTGACTTTGTAGTACATGCCATCGGCTTCTCAGACAAAAGCGAATTGCGTGGGCGTTATGTTGATACATCGCGCGACAATTTCACGATGACGATGGATATTTCCGTTTACTCATTCACTGCAATCATGCAGCGCGCAGAAAAGCTGATGAACGAAGGTGGCAGCGCAATTACCCTAACGTACTACGGTGCTGAGCGTATTATGCCGCATTACAATGTCATGGGCGTCGCCAAAGCAGCCCTCGAAGCGTCTGTACGGTATATGGCCGAAGACCTTGGCAAGGACGGTATCCGCGTCAATGCGATTTCTGCGGGTCCTATTAAGACATTAGCCGCATCTGGTATCGGTGATTTCCGCTACATTATGAAGTGGAACGAGTACAACAGCCCGCTACGCCGCAATGTAACAACCGAAGACGTTGGGAAATCCGCGCTGTATCTGCTGAGTGACCTTGGCTCTGGTGTCACAGGCGAGACGCATCACGTCGACGCAGGATACCATGTTGTTGGCATGAAGGCCGTCGACGCGCCGGACATGTCCAAAGACTAAGCGTATGGAGCTGGCCCATCTGATCGCCTTCAACGCAACGCTTTTAGCCGCGATCCTTAGTCCCGGCCCCGCGATGTTGTACTTCATTCGCACCACCCTTGCGAGCGGCCGGATGGCGGGGCTCTATACTGTGTGGGGTTTAGGCGCGATGGCGGCAATTTGGACCGGATTGGCCTTCATGGGGCTAGATGCAATTTTTGCGATCTTCCCTTGGGCCTTCATCGCGCTGAAAAGCGTCGGTGCGCTTTATCTGTTATGGATCGCTTATCAAACGTGGAAACATGCGCGCGCGCCCTTGGGTGATGCGCCGACGCCGCCGATGCGCGCCTTCCTTGGCGGGGTTCTTGTTAACATGAGCAACCCTAAATCCGTGTTATTCGCAGGCGCTGTGATTATGGTGATCTTCCCGCAAGGCATGGCTTTCAGCGACAAAGCCTTTGTAGTGCTCAATCACCTTTTGATAGAATGGCTTGTTGGCAGCGCGCTGGTGCTCGCATTTTCGACGAAACATGTCAGTGCAGGCTATTTGCGCACCAAACCTATTCTTGATCGTATCGCAGCTTCTGTTTTAGGCCTTTTAGGTCTAAAGCTTTTACTCAGCCGCTAATCTACTTTTGTCTTCGGAGACCTGCCCATGACCGATCGTTTGCCACACGAAAAAGGATTTCACGTCAGCTGGGATCAATTGCACCGCGACGCACGCGCGCTCGCTTGGCGCTTGGATGGCAAAGGTCCGGACGATGGCGCTTGGAAAGCGGTTGTCGCGATCACCCGTGGCGGCATGGCACCTGCGATGATCGTCGCGCGTGAATTGGACATTCGTGCGGTCGATACAATTGCCGTTGTTTCATATCATTCCGGCGGTGGTGCAGCGACGGAGCGGCGCGAAGCCAAAGTTCTCAAAGCCCCGGATGCAGAGCTAATGGGTGATGGGACAGGAATCTTGATCGTCGATGATTTGGTCGACAGTGGCAAAACCCTAGAGCTGGTGCGCACACTGTATCCAAACGCGCATTATGCCTGTGTTTACGCAAAACCGTCTGGCGAGCCACAGACAGATACGTTCATTACGGGCGTTTCGCAGGATACGTGGATCTTCTTCCCTTGGGATATGGCGCTGCAGTATGTACAGCCTTACCGCGGTCAGGATTGATCAGGTGACGTCTGCCACACAAAGCACATTTGCGCCCCCTGTGATGGAAGCGCGCCGCTGGTTGGAGGGTGTCACCTTCCCCCCCGAACGTCCATTGATAAACGTGAGCCAAGCAGCACCGGTAGACTTGCCGCCGGATGAGATGCGTGCGGCAATGGCCAACATCATCGTTAATGAACCACAAGCACATCTATATGGCCCTGTGCTTGGTTTGCCTGAGTTGCGCGCCGAAGTCGCGGCGCAATGGAGCCATGCCTACGGCTCAAAGATCGACCCGACCCAAATCGCGATTACCTCGGGCTGCAACCAAGCCTTCGCTGCAACGATCAGCGCGATTGCTCAGACAGGCGACGAAGTTCTTTTGCCAACACCATGGTACTTCAATCACAAAATGTGGCTCGATATGGCAGGTGTTATCGCCAAGCCGCTGCCCACGGATGAAGGTTTGCTCCCTGATCCAGACGTCGCGCGCGGCCTCATAACAAAGCGTACTCGCGCGATTTCGCTTGTGACGCCCAACAATCCCGCAGGCGTTGAATACCCCGCCGATCTGGTGCTGCGGTTCTTCAAACTCGCGCAAGAGACCGGCATCAAACTGATCGTTGATGAAACCTACCGCGACTTTCATAGTCAAACCGGCGCGCCGCATCCGTTGTTTCAGCAAGCGGATTGGGATCAAACACTGATCCATCTATATTCTTTTTCCAAAGCGTTTCGACTAACGGGCCATCGCGTTGGCGCGATGATCACATCACCAAAGATCTTGGCCGAGTCCGAGAAATTCCTTGATACAGTCGCGATATGCCCGAACCAAATGGGGCAGTTTTCCGCCCTTTGGGGATTGCGCAACCTCACGCAATGGTTGTCTGGCGAACGTGATGAAATCCTCGCACGGCGCGCGGCGATTGAAGCGAACATGCCAAAACTCACCGCGCAAGGTTGGTCCCTTAAAGGATGCGGCGCTTACTTCGCTTACGTGCAGCACCCTTTCGCCATGCCATCTGATGAACTTGCGCAAGAGCTCGTGAAAGAGGCAGGCATTCTCGCACTGCCCGGCACAATGTTCACGCCGATCGATGATCCAAACGGCGCGCGACACTTGCGCATTGCGTTTGCCAATATCGACAGTGACGGAATTGCGGAATTGTTCACACGTTTGGCAGCTTTGCGCTTCTCGCTTGCGACCTCTTCGACAGGCAAGTAAACCTCTGCAAACGGGTCCGCAAAAGCGACCCCAAGCAATAGGGTTAAGTGCAACATGGCTGTACGTGGCAATACAATTTCGAAGACGTTTATTTGGATCTTGCTGGCCCTTTTGATCGTCGGTCTCGCAGGCTTTGGCGCAACCAGCCTTGGCGGGAATATTCGCACAATTGGATCTGTCGGCGACAAACCGATTTCGGTTGAGCTGTATTCGCGCACGCTTCAAGAAGACCTTCGCGCTGTCTCTGCGCAAGCTGGTCAAAATGTGCCCTTCTCTACGGCGCAAGCGCTTGGTGTAGATCGCCAAGCTTTAGCACGTGTTGTCACCTCACGCGCGCTCGATCACGAAACCACCCAACTCGGTTTGTCCGTGGGCGATGAACAACTACAACAGCAAATCCTTAGCATGAACGCGTTCCAAGGCATCAATGGGCAATTCGATCGTGAAGCCTACCGCTTCACGCTTGAAAACGCTGGCCTCAGCGAAGCAGAATTCGAAGAAAGCCTCCGTGAGGAAGCGGCACGCACGCTTGTACAAGGGGCCATCCTGTCTGGGACAACGGTGCCGGACAGCTATGCAGATACCATAGTCGCGTACATCGGTGAGCGTCGCAATGCGACAGTCGCCCGTTTGAAAGCCGCCGATCTGGCAGAGCCTGTAGGCGACCCAACTGATGCGCAGCTCAAGACGTATTACGATGAAAACATCGACAATTATACGCTGCCGCAAACAAAGAAAATCACCTACGCTTGGCTTTCACCAGATATGATTTCTGACACCGTCGAGATCGATGAAAGCATGTTGCAAGCGGCTTACGATGAACGCAATTCAGAGTTTAACAAGCCTGAGCGCCGCCTTGTAGAGCGTTTGGTTTTCGGCGCGGAAGAGGATGCAAATTCTGCCAAGGCACAATTGGAAGCGGGTGGCACGACCTTCGAAGCACTTGTCGAGGATCGCGGGCTTAACCTTGTCGACATTGATCTGGGTGACTTGTCAAAAGAAGATCTAGGGGCTGCTGGCGACGCTGTCTTTGCGGGTGCAACGGGCGATATTGTTGGACCATTACCAAGTGATCTTGGCCCAGCACTTTTCCGTATCAACGGTATTCTAAGCGCACAAACGACGACTTTTGGGGACGCACGCGCCCAACTGCGCGACGAACTTGCAGCAGATCGCGCGCGCCGCGTGGTCGAAGCGCAGATGAGCGACATTGATGACCTGCTCGCTGGTGGTGCAACGCTGGAAGACTTGGCCGAAGAAACCGATATGGAGCTTGGCACAATCGATTGGACAACTGAAGCTGAAGACGGGCTTGCCGCCTATGAGGCGTTCCGCGACGTCGCGCGCAGCGTCACTGATGAGGACTTTCCAGAGGTCGAAATCCTTGAAGATGGTGGAATTTTTGCACTGCGCCTGGATGAAACCCTCGAGCCGCGCCCACAGCCACTGGATGAAATCACCGAGCGTGTAACCGCCGGGTGGCGCACAGCCGCAACGCTTGACGCCCTGCGCGCCGAGGCGGAAGCGCTGCTGCCGCAGATCACGGAAACGAGCGATTTCGCCGATGTAGATCTGGAGGCGGAAACGCTGACAGAGCTCACCCGCACCGGTTTTGTAGAAGCGATGCCCGCAGAGGCGATTATCGCTTTGTTCGATGCTGAGAAAGGTGCAAGCGTTGTCGTGGAAGATGTGACGGATGTACTCATCGTACGCCTTGATGATGTGCTTGCTGCAGATGAAGACAGCGATGATGTGAAGCGTCTGCGTGCACAGCTTACGAGCCAAGCGTCCAGCGCCGTCGCGCAAGATCTGTTTGAAGCGTTTGCAGCAGATATTCAGCAACGCGCAGGCATTAGCCTTGATCAAAATGCCCTCAACGCGGTGCATGCCAACTTTAATTAAAGGGTAACGCCCATGGCGCTGGTCCCCTCTTTCAACGATTTCGCGAAAGCCTATGACGCGGGTGAAAATCAGGTGGTCTACACGCGGCTTGCTGCTGATTTGGACACGCCCGTTTCGCTGATGCTCAAACTGACGGGCGCACAAAAGGACGCCTTTGTCCTTGAGTCCGTGACGGGCGGCGAAATACGCGGACGCTATTCGATCATTGGGATGAAGCCTGATTTGATCTGGCGTTCGCAGGGCGAAACCGCCTCTGTGAACCGCATAGCGCGTTATGACAGCGATGCGTTCGAACCAATGCCCCAAGCCCCGCTTGACGCGTTGCGCGCCTTGATCGCAGAAAGCCACATTGATCTACCCGCTGATCTGCCACAAGCGGCGGCAGGGCTCTTTGGCTATCTGGGTTATGATATGATCCGCCATGTGGAACACCTGCCAGATGTGAACCCAGATGTGCTTGGCGTGCCAGATGCGATTATGCTGCGCCCGTCAGTCATCGCGGTGCTTGACGGCGTCAAAGGCGAGGTCACTGTTGTGTCACCAGCTTGGGTCAGTGACGGTCAGTCCGCGCGCGCAGCTTATGCGCAAGCGGGTGAACGTGTGATGGATGCGGTGCGCGATCTTGAACGCCCTATGCCTGCAGCGACGCGCGACCTTGGCGATGCGCAGGATGCCCCTGCCCCTGTAAGCAACTTCACCCATGAGGGGTATTTGAGCGCTGTAGAGAAGGCGAAAGAATACATCAAAGCAGGTGATATTTTTCAGGTCGTTCCGTCCCAGCGCTGGTGCCAAGAGTTCAAGCAACCACCCTTTGCGCTTTATCGTTCGCTCAGACGCACCAACCCTTCGCCATTCATGTTCTATTTTAACTTCGGTGGTTTTCAGGTTGTCGGCGCGTCGCCAGAAATTCTTGTGCGCGTGTTCGGAAACGAAGTTACGATCCGCCCCATTGCAGGCACCCGCAAACGCGGCGCGACACCTGAAGAAGATGATGCGTTAGAAGCCGATCTTCTCGCCGATGAGAAAGAACTAGCAGAACATCTTATGCTGCTCGATCTCGGTCGCAATGATGTGGGCAAGGTCGCCAAAATTGGCACCGTGCGTCCCACAGAAGAGTTCATCGTAGAGCGCTATTCCCATGTCATGCATATCGTGTCCAACGTTGTTGGCGAATTGCACGAAGACCAAGACGCGCTGAGCGCCTTCTTTGCTGGCATGCCCGCTGGCACAGTCTCAGGTGCGCCAAAAGTGCGCGCGATGGAAATTATCGACGAGTTAGAGCCAGAAAAGCGCGGCATCTACGGCGGTGGTTGCGGCTACTTTTCTGCGGGCGGTGACATGGACATGTGTATCGCGTTGCGCACGGCGGTGGTGAAGGACGAAAAGCTCTACATCCAAGCGGGCGGTGGCGTGGTCTATGACAGCGATCCCGAGGCGGAATATATGGAAACCGTGCACAAGTCGGGTGCGATCCGCAAAGCCGCTGAAGACGCGAGCCGTTTTACGGGCAGTGGGAACGCCTGAGAGTTTTGCTTTGAAACCAGACAATCTGCGGTAAACTCATTCTCATTATACCAATGAGGATTTTCTGATGCGTTTGATTTCTTTCGCTTTGCTCACCTTTCTCGCAGCCCCAGTCGCCCATGCGGCCCCTACTCAAGAAGACGTCGCCGCCGCGCGACTGGCTTATATTGAAGGTGACTACGACGCGGCTTTGAAGGTCATCCAAGAAGGTGCTGAGGCTGGCAACGCGATGGCGCTCAATATTCTGGGTGCAGCATCATTAGATGGACGCGGTGTTGCACAAGACACTGACAAAGCGATCGAATTTTTTGAACGGGCGGCAAAAGCAGGCGAAGTACGCGGGTATTTCAATCTTGGCACGCTCTTTCTCGAAGGGTCGCCCCCTGTAGAACAGGATCGTGCGCGCGCAACTCGAGAATTCCAAAGCGCAGCAGATCAAGGCTACGCACCCGCAATGACCGCACTGGGACGGCTACAGGAAACCGCAGAGCCCCCAAATCATAAAGCTGCAGCCGATTGGTATGAAAAAGGTCACAAAGCGGGTGATGTGGTGGGCACGACGAACCTTGCACATGCCTATGTTCAGGGAATCGGGCGCAACGAAAACTGGATCAAAGCGCGCGTTCTTTACACCGAGGCTGCAGCGCGCGGATATCCACGTGCATTCAATGATTTAGGTGTCATCCACGAAGAAGGTTACGGTGTTCATATGGATCAACTCACCGCCTACAGCTTCTTCTTGCAAGCGGTGAACGCGGGCTATCCCAAGGCTGGCAAGAACATCGCAGAACTGATCCTGAAGGCACGGTTTCCTTGGTCATCCAAACACGCAGCTCTTGGGTATTGCATTTGGGCCGTGCGGACGGCACCCGACGCTGAAAAAGCGAGCTTTCAGGAAGACTGCGAAGCGCTCGTGACAGAGATTAACCCAGATGCCGCCATGCGCGAACGCGCGGAACGCTTTGCAGACCAGCTTTGAGCCAATTACCCTTCGGGCGCGTCGTCTTGCTTAAGAACCTGGCTGACAGGCACCAAAGCGACACGGCTCGCGCGATCCGCCAGCCCCCAAATGAGCAATGCTGAAATCGTTTCGGCCTGTAAACGCCCCATCATAATAACGCCGCCTTCCTGTCCCGCACGGAACGCCGCTTGATCAAGAAAACGACGCATCACGCTGGCCGACTGGTCATTGCCGTCAAAATCGCGAAACACCGTTCCAGCGGGTATACCTTCACGCTCCGCGAGTTTACGCGCAGTATTAAGACCGCTTTTCTGAAACAGCATGCCATGTCCACTGGCCAAAACAATCTGCGTCAGCTGGTCCGCCATTTCACGGCTTGTTTGGACACCTGTATCCACACCTTCCAAGATTCCAACGGCCTCAGGAACTGCAGACAGATGCGCGCTCATGGCGATTTCAACGTCTGATGGTGTGGCTCCGCGTGGCAAGTCAACAAGCGCAAGCACTTCAAATCCTTTTTCGCGGTAAACCTGCATACGATCCGTCGCATCAGGTTGGCTGGTATCGACCGCAAAGGTCAGCGGATATGGAAAGGACTCGAGCGCTTCGACGCCAAGATCGCCTTCACCCGTGTCGATCAGAACAATCGCCATGCGTGGCTTGTCGCTGTCTGCTTCAAAAGACGATGCAAACCGCTCAAACGGGGGGGGCGCAACAGCGCTTGGCGCATCAGCGTCATCATCATCTGATAGCGTCGGCAAGCGTCCTGTCGTGATAGCGGGCGCGGGATCCTCAACAGATTGTTCGGGCTGAGGAAGCGCTGCGATGATCTCATCTGTGATGCTTTCAGACGCTTGTGCGGTCGCGTTTTCCTCTGCGCTTGGTTCTTCTGTCGGTGCTTGCACTGTTTCGACGAGATCTGTTGTCGTTGGCTCAACTTCCGCTTCTGGCGCGGCTGCGACCTCCGCCTCGACCTCCTCGGTAGGCTCTGGCTCGGTAGGCTCTGGAATTGGCTCTGGCTCAACAGAGGGGTCAAACACCTCATCGTTTGCTGGCGCTGCTACAACTTCTTCCGCTTCCGGTTCGGGTGTCTCTACCTCAGCCATGTCTGTTTCCAAAGCATCACCTTCGGCTTCAACTATGTCGGCTTCAGCCTCGACAGCATCTGTCTCAGGCAAATCGGACTGAGCAGGCTCTGCACTTGCCATGGCGTCACTGTCAGGTGCATCCACGCTTTCAACAGGTGCCGTTTCAGTTTCAGCCATCTCAGGCTGTTCCATCATTGCATCGCTGGGCGCGACACCCGGTTTAAAATCAGGATAAGCCAGCGACAAGCCACCAGCGCCAGCGACTGCAACGACAGCTCCCCAAATCACTCCTGAAAACGCACCTTTTGCCACGATATGCCCGCCCTAACCACTATACTCAGTTTGGTGACAAGTTTGACCCTTTGAGGGGCGCAAGACAAGGGGCCTCTTGACCCTTGCGCACTGACCTGAACATGTATGTGCCAACTGATGCCGCTTTGCGCACAATTTGGGATAGTTTGAGAGATTTCATGCTGCTTTTGATCGATAACTACGACAGCTTTACCTATAACCTTGTTCATTATCTGGGCGAGCTCGGCGCAGATGTGAAAGTGATCCGCAATGATGCGATGAGTGCCGCCGAAGCGATGGCGTTAAATCCAGCGGGTATTTTGCTCTCTCCGGGTCCAAAAGCCCCCGCGCAAGCGGGGATTTGTTTGGAAATGGTGCGCTTGGCCGCCGATACGAAAACGCCGCTCATGGGCGTCTGTCTGGGTCATCAGACCATTGGCGAAGCTTTTGGCGGTGAGGTCGTGCGTTGTCATGAAATCGTGCACGGTAAGATGGGCCAAATAAAACATACAAACTCTGGCCTTTTCAAAGACATTCCAAGCCCATTTGCAGCAACGCGGTACCATTCCCTTGTCGTTGATCGTACCAGCCTTCCCAATTCATTGAAAATTACAGCTGAACTGGACGATGGTACGATTATGGGGTTAGAGCATGCTGAACTCCCAATCCACGGTGTTCAATTTCATCCCGAATCCATCCGGTCCGAACATGGGCATGCGATGCTGAAAAATTTCCTCAAGACGATGAAGGTTCCCGCATGAGCGACGCGTTAAAACCCCTAATTGATGCCGCAGCGGACCGCGCTTTAACACGCGCAGAGGCAGAAGCGGCCTTTGAAATTCTGTTCACAGGCGAAGCCACGCCAAGCCAGATCGGCGGCTTGTTAATGGCCATGCGGACCCGCGGTGAAACGGTAGATGAATACGCTGCGGCCGCCTCTGTGATGCGCGCGAAATGCAACGCGGTCAAAGCCCCTGATGGCGCTATGGATATCGTTGGCACAGGGGGTGATGGCAAAGGGACGCTCAACATTTCGACGGCAACCGCCTTTGTTGTTGCGGGTGCAGGTGTCCCTGTGGCGAAACATGGCAATCGCAACTTAAGTTCGAAATCTGGTGCGGCGGATGCGCTGGGTCAGATGGGTATTGATGTCATGGTCGGAGTCGATGTGGTGGAAGCCGCGCTCACAAAATGCGGAATTGCCTTCATGATGGCCCCGATGCACCACCCTGCTACGCGCCATGTTATGCCGACACGCGCAGAACTTGGGACACGCACAATTTTTAACATTTTGGGCCCTTTGACAAATCCAGCTGGCGTAAAACGCCAACTGACCGGAGCCTATCGTCGTGACCTAATCCGCCCTATGGCTGAAATATTAGGGCAGCTCGGCTCAGAGGCCGCATGGCTTGTGCATGGCGGTGACGGCACGGATGAGCTCAGCATCGCAGGTGTGTCTTGGGTGGCCGCTTTGACAGATGGGAAGATCACTGAATTCGAAGTGCATCCAGCCGATGCAGGTCTACCAGAGCATCCCTTTGAAGACATCATGGGCGGGACACCAGAAGAAAACGGCGTTGCGTTTCGTGCCCTGCTGAACGGTGAAAAGTCTGCCTATCGCGACGCCGTTTTACTCAACAGTGCCGCTGCATTGTTGGTGGCTGGAAAAGCGAGCGATCTCAAAGCCGGAGCCGAGATGGCACGCGCGAGCATCGATAGTGGTGCCGCGAAAGACAAGATCGAAGCGCTTGCAGCAGCAACTCAGGCGTAACTTCGATTGTTCTAGAATAACCGCCCGCTCCGACCCGAGCGCAAGGCATAGGAATATAGCATGACGCAAACGGCACTAGATCGCATCAAAGCGTATAAACTTGAAGAAATCATCGCAGACAAGGCGGCCAAATCTCTTGAAGCCGTCGAAGCTGACGCACGCGCCGCCAGCCCGACACGCGGCTTTGCGCAGGCTTTGATGCGCGCCTCCCGCGAGGGCTATGGCTTGATTTCTGAGGTGAAAAAAGCCTCCCCCTCCAAAGGGTTGATCCGTGAGGATTTCGATCCAGCCACCCTTGCACAGGCCTATGAAAAGGGGGGGGCAACCTGTCTTTCTGTTCTGACAGACACGCCAAGCTTTCAAGGTGCCAAATCATTCTTGACCGCTGCACGCGACGCCGTTGCCCTACCTGCTTTGCGCAAAGACTTTATGTATGACACATATCAAGTCGCTGAAGCACGCGCGCTTGGGGCGGATTGCATTTTGATCATCCTTGCCTCCGTGTCTGACACTCAAGCAGCAGAGTTGGAAGCCTGTGCCTTCGAGTGGGGCATGGATGTTTTGCTAGAGGTTCATGACGCCGCAGAGTTGGAACGCGCCACCGCGCTCAAATCGCCCCTCATGGGCATCAACAATCGCAATTTGAAGACGTTTGAGACCTCTTTGGACACAACGCGGCAATTGAGCAGGATGGTTCCGGAAGATCGCCTTATCATTTCCGAAAGCGGGCTGTTCACCCCAGCAGACCTCGCAGAAATGTCGCGCTACGGCGCGCGCACATTCTTGATCGGCGAAAGCCTGATGCGCCAAGATGACGTTGAAGGCGCCACGCGCGCATTGCTTTCCAGCCCAGCATCCAGCGCCGGTATGGGCGCATGAGCGAGCTGACGCATTTTAACGCCAAAGGCGAAGCGCATATGGTCGATGTCTCTGAGAAAGAGATCACATCGCGCGTTGCAACCGCGACAGGTTGGGTCCGTATGAGCGCTGATGCGTTTGAGATCATTTCCTCAGGGCGCGCGAAAAAGGGTGATGTACTAAGCGTTGCGCAACTCGCGGGGATCATGGGGGCCAAGAAAACCCCCGAGCTGATCCCACTCTGCCACCCCCTTCCCATCGCTAAAGTCGCGCTTGATCTAGAGCTCGACGCAGCGCTTCCAGGAGTTCAAATCAGCGCAACTGTCAAAACCACAGGGCAGACAGGCGTCGAAATGGAAGCGCTCACAGCTGTCAGCACCGCTGCTTTGACCGTTTATGATATGATCAAAGCCGTTGATAAAACGATGGAGATCGGCGGCATTCATGTGACGCTGAAGGACGGCGGAAAATCCGGCCGCTTTGAAGCGAAATGATCTCAGTTGAGCAGGCGTTAGAACAGCTTTTCGCACTAGTTGAACCACTTGAGAGCGAAAATGTTGCGCTCACCAGTGCCAATGGGCGCACCCTTGCCAAGCCGGTATTTGCCAAGCGTAACCAGCCGCCTTTTGCAGCCTCTGCGATGGATGGCTATGCGATCTACAAAAATGACTACCAAGTTGGGCGAACCCTTCAAGTTATTGGTGAATCTGCTGCCGGCGCGCGTTTTGAGTACAAAATGTTGGAAGGGGAAGCCGTTCGCATTTTTACAGGTGCGCCTGTTCCTACTGGTGCCGATTGGATCGTTATCCAAGAAGACGTTGACGCAATCGGACGCCAAATAACCATCCGCGACACCCGTGAGAGCAAAAGCTACATTCGCCCTGCAGGCACAGACTTTGAAGCTGGCGAAACTCTGGATGCACCGCAGGTTTTGACACCTCAGCTCATCGCTTTGCTGGCCTCGATGAACATCTCAAACGTGAACGTCACGCGCAAGCCAGAGATCGCAATTATATCCACCGGTTCAGAATTGGTGATGCCCGGCGAGACACCTGGCGACGATCAGATCATTGCGTCCAACACCTTCGGTCTCAAAGCAATGCTGGAAGCCAACGGCGCAAACGTGCGCGTGCTGCCAATTGCACATGACACGGCCCCCGCTTTGCGAACTGCTTTTGCGCTCACCTACGGCGCGGACCTGATTTTGACGATCGGCGGTGCATCCGTTGGTGATCATGATCTGGTTGCGGGCGTCACTGAAGAGCTCGGCATGCAACGTGCGTTTTACAAAGTTGCGATGCGTCCTGGGAAACCGCTCATGGCAGGTAAACTAGGCAAGGCTGCCATGATCGGACTGCCCGGAAATCCCGTATCAGCAATGGTGTGCGGGCAGATTTTTGTCCTTCCCGTACTGCGGGCCTTGCTTGGCTTGGGCAAAGCCCCCGCCCCTCGTCAAAGTGCGACACTTGCAAACGATATGCCCCCCAATGGCCCACGGGCGCACTACATGCGCGCGCATGTTTTAGACGGTGTCATCACCTCGTTCGAGCGCCAAGACAGTGCGCTTTTAAGCGTACTGGCTAAAGCCAACGCATTATTGCTGCGCCCGCCGCATGAGGATGCGAAACAAGCTGGAGAGGCCGTCACATTTGTTCCTATTTAACAAATCTGAACAAAACGTTGACACAAAACAGGAACATCGGTAGAACAAAGCAAAACTGCACAGCAGGAGGATGCAGATATGCTGACCAAAAAACAGCTCGATTTGCTGGAGTTTATCAATAAACGTGTGCAACGGGATGGTGTTCCCCCTTCGTTTGATGAAATGAAGGAAGCGCTCGATTTACGGTCTAAATCTGGCATTCACCGCTTGATCACCGCTTTGGAAGAGCGCGGTTTTATCCGCCGCCTTGCGCATCGTGCCCGTGCTATCGAAATCGTCAAACTGCCTGACAGCATGGGTATGGCACCTGCAGGCTTCGTTCCGCGTGTTGTCGAGGGCGGCAAACCTGATGCCCCTGCCCCGCGTGACGCAATGCCTGTGGAAGCCGTCGGCGCGATTGAATTGCCTGTTATGGGTCAGATCGCAGCGGGTGTTCCAATAGAAGCCATCGCCCATGCGTCTCATAATGTGGCAGTCCCAAGCCAGATGTTATCTGGTCCGGGCGAGCACTATGCCCTTGAAGTAAAAGGGGATTCCATGATCGACGCAGGCATCAACGATGGCGATACCGTTGTGATCCGTGAAACCAATACAGCAGACAATGGCGATATCGTGGTGGCCCTTGTCGAGGATCAGGAAGCCACGCTGAAGCGTTTCCACCGCAATGGAACAACGATCGCGTTGGAAGCGGCCAATCCCGCTTACGAGACGCGCTTTTTCTCGCATGAGCAAGTTAAAGTCCAAGGGCGTTTGGTCGGCTTGATCCGCAGCTACTAATACCCAAGACGCTGTTTTCGGAGCGTTTTATCGTTCCATAAGCGACGGCCTGCCATTTGGCGGGCGGTTTTCATATCTAGCTGACCATCCGGCAACAGCCAAATTGCAACGCTGCCCGTTTCGCGCAAGCGGGTTTGATCGAAGACATTACAAACTGCATTGCCTACGAATTTTTCCGAAAAAACCACGATATCTGAAGCCTCACAGCCCTCAAACGCGCGCAGCCCGCGTTTGCCAGCCGCCGCATAAATTTGGCCACGCCCGAAGCGCATCTTGTTGTGTGACCATTCAATCGCGGCGGTGTCTTGAAACCGGGGGTCACCATCATTCTCTAGCCAAACACTTGCGACAAAGCCGGAACCTTTGGCCTTGCTCAGAACACGGCCGTTTTCGCTTAAGACCCCCACCAATGACCCTGTGTCAGAGATCAACACGTCCGGTCGCTGAACAGTCGCCCAAGTAAAAAGAGCCGCGAATATAGGAACCATACCGACAAGTCGCGCACGACTGGCCATTAGAGCCATGGCAAGCAAACCCAAGCACAAGGCGAAAAGCGCCCAAGACGGCGGTGCTGGCACTTTATGTATCGCCCCTTCCCAGTTTGAGACCTCATCCGCCACACCTAAAATCCAGTCGAGCCCCCAACCCATCGCGCGCAAAGGGAGCCACTCAAGCCCAAAGGGCAGCAAACAAATCGCGAACACCGCCAAGGGAATGACCCATACCCCCATGAGTGGCACGGATAACAGGTTCGCAATTAACCCGAACTGCGCGATATTGTTAAAATGTGCAGCAGCGATAGACAGCGTCGCCAAACCCGCAACCGCAGATGAAATCACAGTGCCTGTAAGCAAGTTCCAAGCGAAACTCTTTGGTGCACGGCCCGCGTTACGCTGACTGAGGGCATTAAACACAACGACAAGCGCTGTGGTTGCCGCAAAAGACATCTGAAACCCGGGGCCAGTGATGGCTTCTGGGCGTCTTAGCAGGATAATGATCGCAGCCATTGCGACAGCACGCAAACTGATCGCGCGGCGCTCTAACAACACGGCACACAGCGCGACGGCAGCCATGACGAAAGCACGCTCCGTCGCGATAGAACTGCCAGATAGCCCCAAATACCCGGCAGCAGCGATCAACCCGCCGATGGATGCAAGCTTTTTGACCGCCCCACCTGCTGCCAAAACAGGGACCAGCGACAAGCCAAAGCGCAATGCAGCAAAGACAAACGCGACAAGCAGGCCCATATGCAATCCTGAGATGGCTAGTAAATGGGCAAGGTTACTATGTCGTAAATCGCGTAGCGTTTTCTGGCTCAACCCGCTGCGATCCCCGGTCATCAAAGCAGATGCAAACGCGCCTGTTTGGCCGTTCAAATGTTGGGTAATCTTATCTGAGAGCGCAAGGCGCAGCTTGAAAAAGCTTACTCCATCAGCGGGGTAGCTCGCCATTAGCAATGGCACACGTGTATAACCGACACCACCCATTTGCGTGAACCAGGCATGGCGTTGGAAATCAAAGCCCCCTGGTTCAGCAGGGCCTGACGGCGGTGAAAGATGTGCCGTTGTCATCACGCGCGCGCCCGCCAAAGGTCGTCGCTCAGCATCTGAACCGTAAAGCGAAATACGCACTTTTGCAGGCGTTTCATACGGTGCCATTCGCGCAAGCGTCACCTGATCAAACGTCACGCGCAATGCCCCAGACGCAGACCGGTCTAATCCAATCACGCGCCCTTCGACGGGACCATAATAACGCCAATTCAAAACCGGTGCCGCCACCTGTGCAGTGCGCCACGCAGCTGCCGAAAACCCCAGTGCTAAAAGGGTCAGTAGCCAGAATATAGGGCGTATCGATTCGGGTCCGCGCATCAAAAGCGCTGCGCTGATACACCCACTCGCGAAAACACAGAAAACAACCACTGTGCTAGGCTCGACGCCCATTTGAAAGAACAGCAAAATTCCAAGTCCAAGCACGACCGGCGCAAACACAAAGCCTTGCCCGAGCTCCGCGCTGAGTGCACTTTGCATGTCGCGGATGAGGCTCATAGGGGTCCTTGTCCTTGCGCGGTTCCAAAGCTATCAGGTCCTCAACTCTACCCAATTTATACTTACCGAAAGGTTAATCGCGCCATGTCCGCAGATGTCGTCACTCGTTTTGCCCCCTCGCCCACGGGCTATCTTCACATTGGCGGTGCGCGCACGGCCTTGTTCAATTGGCTCTATGCGCGCGGCCGTGGTGGGAAATTCTTGCTGCGCATTGAGGACACAGATCGCGCGAGATCAAACCCTGAAGCGACTGCTGCGATCCTGCAAGGCATGGCATGGCTTGGCTTGGATCACGATGGCGATGTGATTTCACAGTTCGAACGCGCAGATCGTCACGCCGAGGTCGCACATGAGATGCTCGCGGCCGGCAAAGCCTTCAAGTGTTTCGCAACACAGGACGAAATAGAAGCCTTTCGCGAAGCTGCGCGTGCTGAAGGGAAATCAACGCTTTATCGCAGCCCTTGGCGTGATGCAGATGCATCCACACATCCTGATTTACCCTATGTGATCCGCGTGCGCGCACCTGAAGGCGGCACAATGGTGATCCGCGATGAGGTACAGGGCGACGTAAAGATCGGCCACGACCAACTCGATGATATGATTTTACTGCGCTCTGACGGCACGCCCGTTTATATGCTTGCAGTGGTGGTTGACGATCATGATATGGGCGTCACCCATGTCATTCGCGGTGATGATCACCTTAGCAATGCAGCGCGCCAAATGATGGTGTACGAAGCTATGGGCTGGGACGTACCGGTTTTTGCGCATATCCCACTTATTCATGGCCCCGACGGTAAAAAACTTTCAAAGCGGCACGGTGCTTTGGGTGCGCAAGAATACCAATTGATGGGCTACCCAGCCGCAGGCATGCGCAACTATCTCGCGCGTTTGGGCTGGAGCCACGGTGACGATGAGTTCTTTTCTGACGAGCAGGCGAAAGCGTGGTTCGATCTGAGTGGAATCGGCAAATCACCTGCTCGCTTTGATACCAAAAAGCTCGAACACCTGTGTGGTCAGCATATCGCGAGTGCCAACAATGCTGCTTTGCAGCAAGAATTGCTTGAATTTATGAGCGCGCGCGGGGATGACCCCCTTAGCGATCCAAAGATATTGCTTTTGTCAGCAGCTATGGATTGCTTGAAAGAAAGAGCCAAAACATTTCCAGAACTACTTGAAAAGGCTGAATTTGTCTTGACCGATAGACCAATCGTTCCGGACGAAAAAGCCAGCAAGGCGCTTGATTCAGTATCCCGTGGTATACTGAACGCGTTGACGCCGCATTTGCAAAATGCTAGCTGGTCACGGGACGCTTTAGAGGCCGTTACCTCAGACTTTGCCGAAGCGAACGGTACCAAGTTTGGAAAGATGGCAGGGCCTCTTCGCGCAGCACTTTCTGGACGTGCTGTGACACCAAGCGTATTCGATATGTTGCTGGTTTTGGGCAAAGAAGAGTCCCTTGCTCGTATTTCTGATGCGGCGAACCACACAGGGTAAGACTTCGGTAAGACCCAGCAGTTACACGGACCCGAAAGCGATCCGCGCTTCGGGCAGATTTGAAAAGGGATATATATGTCTGATACCGCCAAACGCAGCGCTACGCTGAGCTTCGATGACACGTCGGTTGAATTGCCGATCTACTCGCCAACTGCCGGCCCTGATGTCCTCGACATCCGCAAGCTATATGCGCAAGCAGGTGTGTTCACCTATGATCCTGGTTTCACCTCGACCGCGAGCTGCGACAGCACCATTACGTTTATTGACGGTGGCAAAGGCGAACTTTTGCACCGTGGTTACCCTATCGACCAGCTTGCAGAAAACTCCCATTTTCTAGAAGTTTGCTACCTTTTGCTCTATGGCGAGCTGCCAAAAGCGACAGAGCTTGAGCACTTCGAGCAAACCATCACACACCACACAATGCTGCATGAGCAGATGGTAAACTTCTTCCGAGGTTTCCGTCGCGATGCACACCCGATGGCGATTATGACCGGCGTCGTTGGTGCGATGTCAGCCTTCTATCATGACAGCACGGACGTTAACGACGAACGCCAGCGTGAAATCGCATCACACCGTTTGATCGCAAAAATGCCAACGATTGCTGCATGGGCTTACAAATATTCAGTTGGTCAACCGTTCGTTTATCCGCGCAATGATCTTGATTACGCGTCCAATTTCTTGCGCATGTGCTTCGCGGTACCTGCAGAAGACTATGAAGTGAACCCGATCCTCGCCCGCGCGATGGACCGTATTTTCACACTTCACGCCGATCATGAACAAAACGCGTCAACGTCAACTGTACGCCTTGCGTCGTCTTCCGGTGCAAACCCGTTTGCTTGTATTGCTGCTGGTATTGCTTGCCTTTGGGGGCCTGCACATGGTGGCGCGAACCAAGCTTGCCTCGAAATGCTGCGCGAAATTGGCACGGTAGATCGCATTCCTGAGTACATCGCGCGCGCGAAAGACAAGGATGATGATTTCCGTCTCATGGGCTTTGGTCACCGCGTTTATAAAAACTTCGATCCACGCGCGACAGTGATGAAGCAATCTGCAGATGAAGTGCTTGAACTGCTCGGCGTAGACAACAACCCAACACTTCAAGTTGCTAAAGAGCTGGAGAAAGCTGCGCTAGCTGATCCGTATTTTGCAGACAAGAAACTCTTCCCGAACGTTGACTTCTATTCTGGCATTATTCTTGAGGCGATGGGCTTCCCAACATCCATGTTCACGCCCATCTTCGCGGTTTCCCGCACAGTGGGTTGGGTCAGCCAGTGGAAAGAAATGATCGCAGATCCACAGAACAAAATTGGACGTCCTCGCCAGCTCTATCTTGGTGAGACCCAGCGCGACTATACGGACATCGAAAACCGCTAAGCGCACTCAAATAACAATCAAAGCCCCGCCTGTTCAAACGGCGGGGCTTTTTTATGCACCAATCACAATTTCAGCGCACAAGCCCCCAAGCTTTTCACTTTTAGAAAACCGCAAGCTACCGCCATGCGCGCGCGCAATGTCATTTGTGATGGCAAGCCCAAGCCCAACACCTGTTCCTTTATCCTGATTACGTGCGGGATCAAGACGAACAAATGGTTTCACGGCTGACCCATATTGGCTCTCTTCAAGGCCTGGCCCGTCATCTTCCGCCCTAAAAACCACTGTCTTTTCAGTACGTAGCACCGATAATTCTGTTTTATTCCCATAGCGCACCGCATTGCCCACCAAATTGTCCAAAGCGCGCCGGATCGAGACCGGGTTCAACATCACGGCTGGACCTTCATCTTCAATCAACATCTTTGCGTCATTTCCCATGCGCACCGCATCCTGTACAACGTTGCGCATTATCGTCAATGGATCGCATAGCGCCTGCTCCCCTTCCGCGTTACCGCTGGCAAAACTCAGAAATTCATCCAATAACAGCCGCATATCTTCTACGTCTCGTTCAAGTGGTTCACGGTCTGAATCATCCAACATCGACAAACCCAACTTCAGCCGTGTTAAAGGTGTTCGCAGATCATGGCTGACCCCTGACAGCATCATTGTGCGCTGCTCAATTTGTCGCTCGATACGCGCGCGCATAGACAGAAACGCATTGCCGGCAGCGCGTACTTCCACAGCCCCAGACGCGCTATATGGCAATGTCTGCCCGCGTCCAAATGCTTCAGCAACACGGCCAAGACGGGTGATCGGGCGCAACTGATTGCGCAGATAAAAATAAGCGATAACGGTCATCAAAACACCGAAAAACAACATATTTACGAGTAGTTGGTGAGGGTTCGTCGCTGACACTCGGGGGCGGTCAAACCCGATACGCAAAATACCTAATTGCGTATCTGCATAGGCCGTTATCCGGTGATCATCTGGCATTTCAACGCGCTGCACCTCTCTTAAGTTTTCACTCAACGTGCGCACGACGACGATCCCGGAAAAATCATACCACCGCCGTAAGTTTTGCTCGGGCACTTGCGCTTCGCTCACAAATGCAACGTCAAAACGCAAACTGCGCGACAGATTACGCACATCTCCCAATGCGCTCGCTTGCGTGGGTGCCCCTTGCATTTCATTCAACAAATAACGCAATTCAAGCGCCACGCTGCGACTCATTTGCTCAGTCACGCCTTCAAAGTGACGTTGAATGAACACGACCGACACGACCAGTTGCAAAGTCACAACCGGTAGGACCAGAATAAGCGCGGCGCGACCATAAAGCGAACGCGGCATATAGCGTTTGAGCCAAGCGAAAGACATGTCATAACCTACGCATAAGCGCGTTAGAGAGGAAAGAGGCGATGGACCTAGCAGACTTTAATCCGCCGATCGGCGTCGCAGAAACACTTGCACCCAACTTGCGTCGCGTGCTCGCGCCAAATCCCTCACCGATGACATATCGCGGCACGAACACCTACTTGCTTGGCGCGCAAGACATCGCCGTAATTGACCCTGGCCCAGAGAGCCAAGCGCATTTGGACGCGATACTGAAGGCATGCAAAGATCAAACGATCACCCATGTCGTCGTTACGCACTCGCATGTGGATCATTCGCCTTTGGCCAAAAACCTGTCCAAGGCGACAGGTGCGCCCATCCTTGCGTTTGGCCCAAGCTCTGCGGGTCGCAGCAAAGCAATGCAGGCTTGTTTGGAAGCGGGTATGAACAGCGGTGGCGAAGGAATCGATCCTGATTTCACCCCAGACAAGTTGCTAGAAGACGGTGAAACTTTCAAAGCAGGCGATCAAACGCTCAGAGCTTGGCACACGCCCGGCCATATGGGCAATCATATGTGCTTTGAATGGGATAAGACATTGTTTTGCGGAGATCTTGTCATGGGGTGGGCCAGTTCGCTCGTTTCTCCGCCTGATGGTGATCTCACTGATTTTATGGCGTCTTGCTTCAAAATCCGTGATCTACGCCCGCAGGTAATGCACGCAGGTCACGGAGCACCGATCACCGACCCAATGGAGCGGATTGATTGGCTCATCGCGCACCGTAAGTCGCGCGAAGAACAGATCATAGAACATCTCTCAAAGGGCTCAACAACGGCCCTCAACCTTGCGCAAGCGATCTACACAGACACACCAGCTGCCTTGATCCCAGCTGCAACGCGAAATGTATTTGCACATCTCATTGATCTTGAAGGTAAAAAATTGATTGTACGAGATGGCATTCCAAATGAGGAAGCCTTGTTCACTCTCTTTGCAACTTAATTCAAAGAAAAACGTGTTTTGCGCGTAAATCCCTCTGGACGCCGCAAACGCGCATTGCTAATACACGCGAAGTGATCCGGCGTAGCTCAGCGGTAGAGCAGTTGACTGTTAATCAATTTGTCGTAGGTTCGATCCCTACCGCCGGAGCCAATAAATACAAAGCCTTAGCAAGAAATTGCTAAGGCTTAGATTTTTTAAAGTGGCCTATTCAGCTCTATTATGAAGCATCCACCATCGTTTGCACTTCGACGGCTTCGTTTAAAAACAAATCTTGTGCGCATGTTTCGTCGACTTCAATCGACGATTTTATGAATTGATTTTCAACATCGGCCTGCGTGCCAATCCAATTAATCGCACCATTGCAGGCACTGCCGTTGAAGCGCTTTATCTTCACCGGTGCACCGATGGACACGCCAGACGACCCTTCCCCAACCAGTTGGTTCACACGCACAAACATCTCAACCGACTTCTGAGACGGCGTGTAGATTTGCGTGGCAGAAGTTCGCGCAGTGACACAATCACCTACATTTGACTCAAAATCGAGCAGCACACCGTCAAAAGGCGCGCGCACTATAAGATCTTCCAGTGCGTCTGTTTGAGCACGCAGTTCTAAACTGCCAATCCTGAGCGCAATTTCTGCGCGTGACTTTGCTGAAATGGCACTGGCCAGAGCTTCACGCGCCTGATCTGTCGCAAAGTTTGTGTTCATCATTCGGCTCTCGACGCCTTCCATTGTTGCCTCATTCACCAAACCGCGCCGAAATATCTGCTCCGTGCGCGCAAATTCTTTAGCGACCAAAGCCTGCTCTTGCGTGCGCCGGTTCACGCTGGCCTCAGCGGCATCAATCGCCAATTGCCGCTCTGACACTGCGGCTTCCAGATCTGCAACGCGTGCCATTGCGGTTTCGTATGATAATTCAGCAGCTTGCGAATCCAGCTCAACAAGCACTTGTCCTGCTTGCGCGTTTCCAGTGCGGCGCGCAGTTTCTGACACCGTGACGATACAGCCACTTGTTTCGTACGAAATACCTGTGATGTCTCGCGCGACAACCGTTCCAGCAAATGACACTGGCTCCAAGCCGTCCGCGTCGTCATTTGATTGAGCCAAGACAAATGGCGCGTTGGCAAATGTCATTGCTGCGCAGATCGCAACAGCTTTGAGCGTTTGGGATTGGTTCATCATGTGACAGCCTCCGACTGAAGCGCGCGCATGAATGCCGCCCTTCGTGTATCAGCAGCGTGGGCAAATTTGGACGCTAAAGCAAGGATTTTACAAACTTGGCGTGATCGTCGCTGATCTGCGATCGAGTAAGCGATCTCGCTAGACCTGTCCTCAACACATCCTCAACCGCGTTCACGCCTTCAAAGCACTCAACACGTGACGCGTGGCAGCAACCATAGGATCATGGGTTTCTTTTAAAATGCTAACCCTATCAAAACGAGAGGGGTCAGCATTCACCGCATCACGCAGCGCCGCTCCAAACACCATTCGCAGCTCGGTTCCGATGTTGTACTTACAAATATGGGTATTTTTCGCAAGCCGCGCGCGTTGTTCCACGGGCACGCCAGAGCCGCCATGAATGACCAACGGCACGTTCGTCAAAGCTTCGATCGCTGCAATTCTCGCCTCGTCTAAGCCACCTTCTTTATTCTGCTGCAGATGCACATTCCCAACAGATATCGCCATCGCATCAACACCCGTTTCACTGGCAAAAAGCGCGGCTTCTTCAGGATCTGTACCGGCCGATTGCTCCCCGTCAGAATAACCGACAAAACCGATCTCTCCCTCACATGATATACCCGCTGCATGCGCCAGTTCTGCAATTTTGCGCGTCTGCGCAATATTTTCAGCCAAAGGGCGACGGGAGCCATCAAACATCAATGACGTAAACCCGTTATCTAGCGCTTCGGAACATTCATCGTATGTGTAGCCGTGATCCAAATGCGCAACGACAGGAACGCTGGCCGCTTCTGCAAGATGGCGAAACATCTTGCCCAAGACAGGTAACGGCGTGTGTTGGCGACACCCTGGGCCAGCCTGCAAGATAACGGCGCAATCCTCAGCCTCCGCGGCGGCTACGAATGCGCGCATGTCTTCCCATCCCAGCGTCACCAATCCAGCAACGGCATACCCGCCCTTCAACGCGGGTTGCAGCACATCAGCAAGGGTCGCCAAGCTCATTTGAATTTGGCAATCATATCTTTGATGCCGGGAATAGTTTCAATTTGATAGGCGTGCGAGGGTTGGAAATATTGCACCAAAGAACGCTGCGAAAGCCCTCCAAGAATTGTGAAGTAATACATCTGATACCCCGGCAAAACCGCACAGGGATGATAGCCATTGTCGATGCAAATCGTCGAACCATCAACGATATGATACGCGTCGCCGGGCTGGCCATCTTCGCGCTGCAACATCTGAACACCGGACCCGTGCTTTGGCTTAAAACGGAAGTTATATGTCTCGTCGTGCCGCGTTTCTTGCGGGAGACGGTCTGTGTCATGCTTGTGCGATGGAAACCCAGACCAACCGCCCTCGCCCACCGTGAACAGCTCTGACACCAGCAAACGACCGACTTTATCGTGATACTTGGTGCCGAGTATGTGCTTGATTTTGCGATGTGTTTTCGTGTCATCTGACCCATATTGCACCAAATCAAGCTCATCAGAGCGCACTGCAAATGCATCCAGAACTTTGTCATACAAAGCGCCAGCCACAAAAATCTCTGCCTCGTCCGAGGTGCACACGATCTCTGCTTTGGCCGCTGTGGGCACATACACGCCCTCTGGCTCACCCCCCCAAACATCCTCGACACGGCCACCGATATCAGCCGCTTTAAACCCCTCGACATTCACATCAATCGATCCTGTGGCAGGGACGATACAGGTTTCATAACGGGGCACGGCATATTCAAACGCCTCGCCTTTTTTAAGCTTTACGATGTTGAAATAGTTCAGCGGCACCGTGGGATCATCCGCATCAACAATAGGCTTATTTTGGTTGTCAAAAGGCGCGATATGCATGGTTATGTTCCTTTAAGCAGCGGTCGGGCCGGGATGTTCGGCCAAAAAAGTTTCAAGCGTTTTAGTATCGGCCATCGCAGGGGCGCACCCGGCTCTGGACACAGTCACAGACGCGCAAGCTGAGCCACGCAAAATTGCTGTCTTCAGATCATGCCCATCCGCGATAGAAGTTACAAATCCGGCCATGAAACTGTCCCCTGCCCCTGTTGGTTTGAGCGCATCGACAGGATAAATCCCAGTGCGGATTTCTTCGCCATTTGCAAAGGTAATCGCGCCCTCTGGACCCATTTTGTAAACCACAATCGCGGCGCTGGTTTCAGACAATTCACGCGCTTTGGCGAGGCCTTTGTCGATGGAACCGGCCATAAAACCGAACTCCTCATCATTGCCCACAATCATGTCGCACTCGGCTGCGGCGCGGCTCAACACCTCTGACGCCACTTGTGGCGAGGGCCATGAATATGGGCGATAATCCACATCAAATATGATTGGAACGCCCGCCTTTTTGGCCAGTGAAAATGCATGAAACGTTGCTGCGCGCGATGGCTCGGCGGCGAACACAGTACCCGCTGTGATGAGCGCGCCGAATTTGGCATAGTCAACAGCCTCTACGTCCGCGATGTCCATCTGAAAATCCGCCGCACCATTGCGATAAATGACCGATTGGTGATCTTGGACGCGACTTTCATAAATTGCGGTGGAGTTGCGAAACTCACCAGCAACGGGCGTCACATGATCCGCATTCACCCCATAGTTTTTGAGCTGCTGCACACAGTAGCGCCCCACTGCATCGTCAGAGACGCGCGTGACCAATGCAGATTTGCCCCCAAGCTTGCAGATACCAGCCGCAATATTAGCGGAAGATCCGCCCATGCCCACTTCAAGCATTTGAGCATCTTCAATCGCAACCCCTGGAGGATCAGGATATAAATCCATACCCACACGACCGATCACCACGAAATTGTTCGCTTTGATACCCTCGATAAGTCCCATGGTTACACACCTTTCCGCTGACGGTCTCGTGTCGCTTCCTGATCCACATGTGCCGCCTGAACTTTCGGGTTTTTCGTGACATGCGGTGTGCCCACTTCCCACCACGTATGGCCCTCGGTCGTCCAACCCTCATATGGGTCAACTTTGGCGCAGATCACATAAGTTTTGTCGCTCACTTTCGCGCGCTTAAACGCTTCTGCAAGACCCGACATTTCCACTGTTTCCGCCTCTGCACCCATAGCGCGCGCGTGGGCTTCAAAATCGACACTCACTTGCCGCGTCGCGGTGGGCGTATCTGAGATCAGGTTGTTAAAACTCTCGTTGCCAGTATTGTTTTGAAGCTTGTTGATCACCGCAAACCCGCCGTTATCAAGCACGAGAATAATCAGCTTCTTGTCCGTCAAAACGGATGAATAAACGTCTGAATTCATCAACATGTATGAGCCGTCACCTGTAAACACAATCGTGTCCCTGTCCGGCTCGATCTGTGCTTGCGCAATGCGCGCGCCCCATCCGCCCGCAATCTCGTAGCCCATGCAGGAAAAACCGAATTCCACATCAACCGTGCCAATATCAAGCGTTTTCCAATTCGCCGTGACCTCAGCAGGCAAGCCCCCCGCGGCCGCGACAATGCGATCACGCGGATCACACAGCTCATTCACGACCCCAATCGCTTGCGCATAGGACGCGGGGCCATTTCCGACACGCGTGTTTTCAGCAACGTAAGCGTCCCACCTAACGCGCTCCGCTTTGGCGCGCTTGGTCCAATCGTTGGGGGCTAAGTAACCTTCGCCCGCTTGCGCCAAATCCGTCAGCGCAAGTTTTGCATCGCCAACCACCGTCACCGACATATGTTTTGCCGCATCATGTCGCCCTACATTCACGCCAATGATCTTCGCATCTTTGGCAAAAGCGGTCCAAGAGCCAGTCGTAAAGTCCTGCAAACGTGTTCCAACGGCAAGGATCACATCCGCATCCTGTGCAATCGCATTAGCACTGTCAGAGCCTGTGACGCCAATAGGTCCAATATTCAAAGGATGGTCATGCTTCATGTTCGCGCGGCCCGCGATGGTTTCAACAACAGGTATCGCGTGGCTTTCTGCAAAGGCAGTTAACTCCTCAACAGCACCAGAATACTGCACACCACCGCCCGCGATTATCATGGGTCGCTCAGCGCGCTCTAAAAGCGCGATAGCCTCAATGATTTCATCGGCATCCGCAGATTGACGGCGAATGCGATGCACTTTTTCGTCAAAGAACGACGCAGGGTAGTCATATGTCCATCCCTGAACATCTTGTGGCAAGCCTATGAACGCGGGTCCGCAATCTGCGGGGTCCAACAGTGTCGCCAACGCGGCGGGTAAAGACTGAAGTATCTGCGCCGGATGCGTGATGCGATCCCAAAACCGTGACACCGCTTTGAAGGCATCATTCACACCAAATGTCGGATTTCCAAAATGCTCCAACTGCTGCAAGACAGGATCAGGCAGCCGCGTCAAAAACGCATCCCCACATAGCATCAACATCGGCAAACGGTTCGCATGCGCCAAGGCCGCGCTCGTCAACAGGTTAGCGGTTCCCGGTCCAGCACTCGCGGTGCAAAACATAAAGCGTCGACGCAAATGGGCTTTTGCATAGGCTGCCGCAGCAAACCCCATGCCTTGTTCATTCTGCCCACGGTACAGCGGAAGCACATCTTTATGATCAAAAAGCGCTTCGCCCAGACAGGTCACATTGCCGTGGCCAAAAATGCCAAAACCGCCACCACAGACACGGGTTTTCGCGCCATCAATCTCAATAATCTGCGCGGCCAAATAGCGAACGATCGCCTGCGCTGTAGTCAATGTGATGGTCTCTTCAGCTTGCCCCATTGCGCTCTCCCAGATGGCTAAGTACCCACTCTATCAACAATCCTATTGACCAGTAGACCTAAACGAGGATACCCATTTTGCAACCGGTTGCAAAGCCTTTTTGGAGAGGATTTCAAGGATGACACAAATCAGAATAGGAATCGTCGGCGGCGGCTATATGGGCAAAGCACATGCAGCCGCATATGCGAGCGTTGGCACCATATTTGAAACCAACCTGCGCCCAGTGCTCGAAATGGTCTGTGCAACTTCACCCGCATCTGCCGAACGCTACAAAACCAAATTCGGTTTCAACCGATGCACGACAAATTGGCAAGACTTGGTAAATCACCCTGACGTTGACGCCGTGATCATCGCCTCCCCACAATCCACGCACCGCGCTATTGCAGAAGCCGCTTTTGCGCTCGGCAAACCTGTGTTTTGCGAAAAGCCCCTTGGTGAAACGCTTGAAGACAGCCGCGCCATGCTCGCCGCTGCCGAGACAGCTGGCGCAATCAACATGGTGGGCTTCAACTACATTCGCACCCCCGCTTCCCAATACGCACGCAAATTGCTGGGCGAAAACGCAATCGGTGACGTCACATATTTTCGTGCAGAAATGACCGAAGACTTCTTCGCTGATCCCGCAGCCCCCGCCACATGGCGCACCTCAGGCATGGCGAATGGCTGCATGGGCGATCTTTCTCCGCATATCATAAACTGCGCGCATGCGATGATGGGACCGATCAAATCCTTGAGCGCTGTCGTTCAAACCGTTCACAAAATGCGCGGTAGCGAAGCAGTCACCAATGATGATCAAGCGCAATTCATGATGGAATTCGAAAACGGGGTCAGCGGCCATATCCACGCCAGCCGCATCGCGACGGGCCGGAAGATGGGTTACGCCTACGAAATTCACGGCTCCAAAGGCATGATCCGTTTCGATGGCGAAGATCAAAACGCTCTGCATCTGTATATTCGCGAGGGCGACGCGGCCACACAAGGCTTTCGCAAAATTTTGACCGGTCCCGCGCATCCGGATTATTTGCCCTTTTGCCAAGGTCCCGGTCATGGCACAGGCTACCAAGACCAAATCATTATCGAGGCTAAGGATTTCCTGACCGCCATCGAGACCAAGCAAAACATCTGGCCCACTTTCCGCGAAGGCATGGAAGTGAACCGCATTGTCAAAGCAGCAATTGATTCAAGCGAAAAACGCGCTTGGGTGAATGTCGCTGACTACTAAAGGACTGAAAGACATGATCAAAATCGGGAATGCGCCCTGCTCATGGGGCGTTGAATTTGCGGATGATCCGCGCAATCCAAGCTGGCGCAAAGTCCTGCAAGAGAACGCCGAAGCAGGCTATACAGGTATCGAACTTGGCCCCGTCGGGTTCATGCCAGAGGACCCTGCCATCCTATCAGACGCACTTGATGAATTTAACCAAGAGCTCGTTGGCGGTGTCGTCTTTCGCCCCTTCCACAACCCTGACGCTTGGGATGATGTGATGGACGGGTCCGTGCGCACTTGCAAAGCGCTCAAGGCCCATGGCGCAGAGCATCTGGTTCTGATCGATTCAATCTCGCCGCGCCGCGCCCCTACCGCAGGGCGCGCTGATGAGGCAGAGCAAATGGACAAAGCAGAATGGAGCGCCTATCGCGACAAGATAGCGACCATCGCGAAAATGGGTGCTGAGGAATACGGCTTGACTGTTGGCATCCACGCCCATGCCGCAGGCTTTATGGATTTCGAACCAGAGCTAGAGCGTTTGTTAAATGAAGTTGATGACGCGATCCTCAAAATTTGCTTCGACACAGGCCACCATTCCTACGCAGGGTTTGACCCCGTCGCGTTCATGAAAAAACACATCAACCGCATCAGCTACATGCACTTCAAAGATATCGATCCCAAGGTGAAAGCTGAAGTCGTCAAGAACCGTACCGACTTCTACACCGCTTGCGGCGAAGGTATATTCTGCAATTTGGGCGACGGCGATGTGGACTTCCCCACTGTCCGCCAAATCCTGCTCGATCACGGCTTTGAAGGCTGGTGCACCGTAGAGCAAGACTGCGACCCAACCTGCACGACTTCCCCGATTGATGACGCAAAACTGAACCGCACATATCTTCAATCTATCGGCTTTGAGGGCGCATAAATGACAAAACTTAAATGGGGTATGATTGGCGGCGGTGAAGGCAGCCAGATCGGTCCGGCACACCGCTTGGGCGCGGGCCTTGATGGCTTGTTTGAATTCACCGCCGGTGCATTGGACCACCGCGCGGCTGAAGGAATAGACTACGGTCAGCGACTTGGGCTTGGTGATCGCGCCTATGGGTCTTGGCAAGAAATGCTCGCAGGGGAATCAACGCGCGAGGATCGCATTGATCTGGTCACTGTCGCGACCCCCAACTCTACGCATTTCGAAATTACCAAAGCCTTCTTGGAAGCGGGTTTTCATGTGTTGTGCGAAAAACCTATGACAATGACCGTCGACGAGGGCGAAGAAATCGTGCGCATCGCCGAAAAGTCGGGCAAAATTTGCGCTGTGAACTATGGCTACACGGGCTATTCTCTTGTGCGTCACATGAAAGCGATGATCGCGCGCGGTGACATTGGTAAAGTGCGTTTGGTGAATGCCGAATTCGCGCACGGCCATCACGCAGACGCTGCGGATGCGGACAACCCACGCGTCCGCTGGCGCTATGATCCAGCGCAAGCAGGTGTGTCCGCGCAATTTGCAGATTGCGGGATTCACGCGATGCATATGGCGTCATTTGTAACGGGTCAGGAAGTCACGAAACTCTCTGCGGACACTGTTTCTTGTCTCGAAATGCGTGTGCTTGAAGACGATGCGATGGTCAACTTTCGCATGGATGGTGGCACCGTTGGCCGCCTCTGGACATCCTCCATCGCGATTGGCCGTCAGCATGGGCTTGGCATCCAGGTCTTTGGTGAAACGGGCGGCTTGCGCTGGTCACAAGAACAGCCCAACCAGCTTTACTACATGCCCCTTGGGGGCCGCTTGCAGGTGATTGAGCGCGGCGAAGCCAACCTTTCGCCAGAAGCGGACCGCACCACGCGCGTCACGATCGGCCATGCCGAGGGCATGCCATTGGCATTTGCAAACATCTACAAAGATCTCGCTGAAGCAATCAGTGCGCAAAAAGAAGGCCGTGAGATGGACCCCGCCGCCAACCTTTATCCCCGTGCACAAGATGGTCTGCGTTCGATGGCGGCCGTTGTGGCTGTGGCGGAAAGTGGCAAACAGAATGGCGCATGGCTCGATGCCCGCCCACCGATGTTTCAATAAAACAAGGCGCGCTGGGGCAACCTAGCGCGCCTTCAACGTTGCTCGCTCCACAACCGAACATTCAAACAAATGCGCTTTTGGCGTAATACTTGGGTCTTCTATCAACGCCGTAACCTGCTCAATCGACGCCGCGATGATCTGCGAAAACGGATTGCGGATCGTAGTGAGATCAATGTTTTCCCAGCGCGCCATTGCGATATCGTTCAAGCCTAGAATTCCAACATCCTCTGGCACGCTCAAACCTGCGGTTTGAAGTGCTGATATCGCTCCAATCGACAAAACATCATCACCACAAAAATAAGCCTGTGCCAAAGGCGCGTTCAACAACGCCAACATCTCCTGACGCCCCGCTTCAAACGAATAGGCATTCGCAAAACTCACCCGCGTGGTCACACCTTTATGCGCGGCGCATTCCAGCAAAAACCCCTTTTCACGGTCGATACTAGACGTCGCCCGCACTGGACCACCCAAGAACCCCAAATCGGTGTAGCCATGCTCGATCAAAATGCGCGCAGCCATGCGACCAGCTGCTATATTATCAATCCCCAGCACATCCACATCAGGTGCTTCGGTATGACGGCCAAATGAGTGCACAACCGGAATACCAGCATCCCGAAACGACTTGGCAAAGGCAGGCGGCAACGTGGACGAAGCCACAATCACCCCATCCACAGAGTACTGTCGCAGCATGCGGATAGACGCCTCTGGATCAGTTTCATCTGTCAAATTAACTAGCAAAGGTCGCAAATCCCGCTCGTGCAGACCGCGCGTAAACATATCAAAAACTTCAAGAAAAACAGGATTATGGAAGTTATTGGAGATCAACCCAATCATCTTGGTGCGACCCGTCGTCAAAGAGGATGCAAGCGCATTAGGGCTATAGCCAAGCGCATCAGCCGCTTTCATCACTTTTTGACGGGTCTTTTCAGAGACTGACGCCCCCTTGGTAAACGTGCGCGACACCGCAGAGCGTGACACGCCAGCCAATTCAGCCACGTCTTTCAGTGTCACCGCCATTGGGTCGTATGATCCTTATGTGTCGGGCTTTGAACTATAATCGATGGTCGCGAAACGCCAACCGCAAACAGCCCCAACGGCGAGAAAGATCAGCGCCCAAATATAAGCCCCTTGAGAGAGCTCAAAAACAGCCCAGAGCACTAAGACGACAGTCACCGTAACGCGGATCCACAAAGGCGCATAAAAGGCGCTTTCAAGATCAAGAAATTTTCTCATATCAATCCTTCAAACTTGAAACCGACAGTCGCGAATTCAGTCAAACCCAATCAAGTCATAGCGCCATTCTTGCGCGTCGTCTCCGTTTAGTTTGCAGTATTCACATCGCAGTGCGACGTTAATCTAGCGCGCAATCGCCACGCGCCTTTCGGCTATATTCTAACGAAACTGATTTAGTTTCGCTACCTTAGGCGACATAGTAGTCTTCGAATCAGAACTTTGCACAGCGGACGAACAAACATGAACATTCTCTTTATTATGTACGATCAACTTCGCTTTGATTACCTCAGCTGTGCAGGCCACCCCCACCTTCAAACCCCAAATTTCGATAAAGTCGCTGCAATGGGCGTGCGTTTTACCAACGCCTACGTGCAAAGCCCCGTCTGCGGCGGCTCGCGCATGTGCTACTATACAGGGCGCTATGCATCGAGCCACGGGGCGCAATGGAACGGATTTCCCCTGCGCGTTGGTGAACATACAATGGGCGATCACCTGCGCCGATCTGGTATGGATTGCTGGCTCATTGGTAAAACCCACATGAAAGCCGATGCGGAAGGCATGGAACGTCTTGGCCTTTCGCCCGACACAATCATCGGTGCGCGCCAGGCAGAATGCGGTTTTGATACCTGGATCCGCGACGACGGCCTATGGGCCCAAGGTCCAGACGGATTTTACGACGAAAAACGCTCGCCCTACAACGAATACCTCAAGGACAAAGGCTACCCTTCTGAAAACCCATGGGCTGACTTTGCCAATGCCGGCATCGATGATGAGGGCGACATGGCCTCTGGCTGGATATTCAAGAACGCTGACAAGCCCGCAAACGTTAGCGAAGAAGATAGCGAAACGCCGTGGCTCACCACCAAAACGATTGAGTTCATGAAGGAAAAAACCGGACCTTGGTGCGCACATGTGAGCTATATCAAGCCGCATTGGCCCTACATCGTTCCAGCACCCTATCACAATATGTTCGGCGAAAACCATGTGCCTGCCCCCACGCGCGACATGGCAGAGCGCGAAGATCCGCAGCCGGTTTTTGGCGCCTATATGGAAAATAAAATCGCCACCGCATTTCAAAGCGATGAGGTACGCAAAAAAGTTATTCCAGCCTATATGGGCCTGATCAAACAGTGTGATGACCAGCTTGGCCGCATCCTTGAGCACCTAGAGCAAACCGACACCCTCAAAGACACGATGATCGTTCTCACCTCTGATCACGGTGACTATCTGGGCGATCATTGGCTAGGTGAAAAAGATCTCTTTCACGAGCAATCCGTCAAAGTTCCAATGATCGTGTATGATCCCCGCGCTGGTGCCGATGCGACCCGTGGCACGACAAGCGACGCCCTTGTCGAGTCCATTGATCTTGCGCCGACGTTCGTGGATTTTGCAGGCGGTAAGATCGCAGATCATATTCTAGAGGGGCGATCCCTTACACCCATTTTGCATGGCGAAACGGTGGAATGGCGCGATGTCGCAATAAGCGAATACGACTATTCCGCAACCCCTCAGGCGGTGAAACTTGGCCTTGCTCCGCGTGATGCGCGGCTCTTTATGGTGTTTGATGGTCGCTACAAACTGATGCATGCAGAGGGCGGCTTGCGCCCAATGCTATTCGATCTTCAAAACGATCCTGAGGAATTTCACGATCTTGCCAAAGACAGTGTCCGCACGCCAGAGATCGAAACAGAAATCGACCGCTTGTATGCGCATCTGTTCAAATGGGCGCGCCGCATGTCCCAACGCGTCACCAAATCAGAGGATGACATCATCGCGATGCGCGGTCGCTCTATTCGACGTGGCATCCTGCCCTTTCTTGCGGACGGCACAGAAGTGCCTGAGGAACTGCTTCAATTCTACAAAGGCAAGGCAAGCGCAGATTACACGAACAAGGATTAAGCTTCCCTGAACGCCTTGTTGAAGTAGTCCATCAAAGGTTTCATCAAGTAGCTGAGCGGTGAACGTTCTTGTGTCTTGATAAAGGCTTCGACAGGCATACCGGGAACCAATTGTTGGCCCGACAGCTTCGACAATTCATCATCCTCAGGCAGGAGTTCCGCCTGATAAAACGAGATCCCTGTCACTTCGTCCGTGAAGACGTCTGCTGACAAACGCGTCACGCGGCCAAAAACTTCCGGTGTTGTGCGTTGATCAAACGCCACAAACCTGAGCGCCGCGCTTTGCCCTTCATGTACTTGATCGATGTGGATCGCCTCGACCCGCGCAGACACAATCAACGCTTGATCCTGCGGGATCACATACATGATCGGCGCAGCGGGAGAGATCACGGATTGCAACGCAAACACCGTATTGCCGTAGATCACCCCAGACACAGGCGAGCGCACTTCCATTTTTGAGAGCGTCGCACGCGTGGAGAGCGCGCGTTCTACCAATTCGTTTTCTTGAAACTGCAGGTCGCGCAAGCCACTAATCGCCTCTTCACGGCGCTGGGTACTCAGGCGCAAAATTTCGATATTCAGTCGCGCGATATCTCCTTTGAGCTGCGCCATAAGCGATGAATATTGTCCAATTTCACCTTGAAGCCGTGAGTCTTCGCGCCGCAAGGCCGACACGCGGGAAGCTTGCGCCAAGCCCTTATCCAGCAGCGTTTGCGCGTCTTCCAACTCGGAAATGATCAGTTCCGCTTGTCCTTGCGTCGCTGTCAATTGCGCGCGCGCGCCCTCGATTTGATCGCCGGTTTGCTCGATCTGGTTTTGCAACTGCTCTGACACTTGCGTCAGCGCGACACGGCGGGTTTCAAACAATCTGGCTTGCCCCTCCATCAACGCTTTTACCGCCGGATCAAGCTCTCCCTGCGCGATCAGTTCAGGATCAAATGAAATCTCATCCGCATCATCACGCTCCGCGCTCAGCCGTCCTTTGCGCGCGCGGGTTTCATTTAGTTGCGCGGTGATAATCGCCAGTTCGGAGCGTAATAATGCATCATCCAACCGCAACACCACATCGCCAGCTTCAACGCGGTCACCATCGCGGACCAATAGTTCACCAACAACACCGCCCTGCGGATGCTGCACAACCTGGCGATTGTTTTCGACCTGAATCATACCCGATGCAATCACCGCCCCAGCAATACGCGCTTGAACGCTCCAAACTCCGATAACACCAACTAAAATCGCCAGTGAAAAATACCCTATAAACAGTGGCTTACCTGCCTTCGCCAACTTCGATTTAGTGGGTTTTGACGGCACTGCAGGATTAGGATCAAGTTTCATTTGGCTTCTCCGGCGCAATCTCGCGCTGCACTTGGCCCGCGTTTTTCAACATCGCTTTCAACACTTCATCACGTGGTCCATTCGCCTTTATCCGACCACTATCCATAACGATCAAACGATCACATTCAGAAATCGCTTGCGGGCGATGGGTCATAATAACCACCGACCGATCCGAACTTTTGAACTCTCGAACTGTGCGGTTCAACGCTTCTGTGCCAACGGCATCCAGCGCTGAATTTGGCTCATCCAGAACCAACATCACAGGATCCTGATACAGCGCTCGCGCCAACGCAAGGCGTTGCTTCTGTCCACCTGAGAGCTGATTATCATTGCCATGCACAACCGTCTTATACCCCTCGGGCAGCTTTAAAATCATCTCATGCGCATTGGCGCGTTTCGCTGCTTCAAAAACCTTGGCCTCATCAACATTTACGGACATGCGCGCAATATTTTCAGCGACGGTCCCACTAAACAACGTCACATTCTGGGGCAAATACCCGATCAACGATCCAAGCTGGTCAGGATCATATTGATCCAAAGTCGCTCCACCAAGACGAATTTCACCACTGATGGCTGGCAGCAAACCCACCATCGTTTTTGCGAGCGTAGATTTACCCGTGCCACTGTTGCCAATCACGCCAACAACCTGCCCCGGCTGAATATCAAAAGTGATCGCTTGCAAGATCGGCGTCCGCGTTCCGGGGGCTAAAACACCAACACCTTGAAAGGAAACATGCGCAGGGGGATTAGGAAGTTGCGTGGTCTCATCGTCCTCAGGCACTGCTTGCAAAAGCTGTCCAACACCGCGCCATCCTTCAATCGCGCGCTGGATCAACGCCCATTGACCGACGGATTGCTCGATCGGTGCCAAAGCGCGACCTAACAAGATTGAACCTGCAATCATGGCACCTGCCGTCAGCTCACCTTGCAAGGTCAAATACGCACCCAGCGCCAACATCGCTGATTGCAAAAATAAGCGGAAAGACTTGGTTATGGCCGTGAAACTGCCGGTCCAATCACTTGCGCCAACACTTGCTCCAAGCGCTTCATTTTGCATGCCCTGCCAGCGCGTTTGCATCGCACGGCTCATCCCTTGCGAGCGTACAATTTCGCTAGAATTACGCGCCTGATCAGAAAAATTATGCGCCATCTGGGACATTTGCTGCGCGTTCAAAACCTTGCGATTTGTCAGCAAGCTATTGAGAACTGCAACAAGAATAAGCGCACCGCCCCCCGCAACCGCCATCCAACCAAGCAGTGGGTGGAAAATAAAGATCGCAGCAATGAACAAAGGGGTCCAAGGAATATCAAATAGCGCCGTCATCACCGGCGAGATGAAAAACGACTGAACCGCCTCTAGCTGACGCAGTCCCGCAGCGGGCCGTCCAAGCGATTCCGGCATTAAAGAATGCCGCAGGCTCGCATCGAACACACGCCCATCGAGCTGCTCGCGAAAGCGCACGGCAAATCTCGCCAGCAAGCGCCCACGTGCATAGTCCAAAAAGCCCATAAAGAGGTAGAGCGCGGCGACCAATGCAAAAAGCGCGACCAGCGTTTCCTCAGAGCGCGATCCAAGCACTCGGTCGTAGACCTGCAACATGAACAGCGGGCCCGTCAGCATCAGTAAGTTAACAAATATTGAAAAGACGAATGTTGACCCAAGCAGGCCAAAACCCGCACGTCGCGCGTGCCTAAGTTCCGCCTTGCCTGAAATCCTTGGCTTTGCCATGTAAATAATACCCTACTTCTCAATAATTCAAATTGGTCGGATCAAATATTCCCCGAACAGGGCATCCAATGTACTAAATCACAACGCCGAAATGCGCCAAGGCGCAAATAATTCTAGTGTTTCGGTACTAACGCCATCGCGCGAATAGGCGATCCTGTTCCATTATCAATTTTCAGTGGCGCTGCGATCAAAATCGCACCCTTTGGCGGCAATTGGTCCAGATTACAAAGGCTTGCCAGGCCAAAGCAATTGTCGCGGTGTAAGTAATTATGCGCCGGATAAGGCGGGCTAAACTTACCAGCCATACCAGCATCGGTGCCAATGCATTGGGTTCCCCAACCGACTATCCCTTTGGAGAGCAAATAATCGATACACTCCGTTGTTGGGCCAGGGCTGTGACTCCCGTCCTCATGTGGGTCAGGATCGTCATTTAAAAACAACGCGGTATCATGTGCACGCTTGTCCCAATCCGTCCGCATCACCACCCATTCGCCAGGATTGATTTCGCCGTGCGTCGCCTCCCACGCTTTCACATGATCAGCGGTGAGCAGAAAATCGTTGTCCGCCTCGCTCTCTGCAGAGCAATCGATCACATTCACAGGGGCCATCACCCGTTGCATATCGAGCGTGTCGGTAAAACCGTCTTCGTGATCTTTGCCAGAAATCCAATGATGCGGCGCATCAAAATGGGTGCCGGAATGTTCCCCCAGCTTCAGCCAGTTCCATGCAAAGAAAGGCCCATCAGCATCGTATTCGCTAATCTTGTGAATTTCGACCTTTGGTGTGTTCACAGCAAAATCTTCAGGTAGATGAATGATCGGCGTGTCGGGACCAAGCTGAGCCGTGCAATCAACTATCTTGATATCGCCGCTCAAAAGCATCCCGCCGAGCGCTCCAAGAACATCTTTAGACGACATATCGCCCCCTTTCATTGTTGGAGTTTGACCGTGACCGGCAAAACGGCGACGACGGCGCGCCATCACTTCGCCAGTCAGATCAAATACATCATCAATCGTTTGTTTTTGCGTCACATTCCCTGGTGACAGGCGCAATAATTGCCCTCTAAAATCAACGGACAAACCTTCCACGCCCAACGCGCCAACGACTGCGGCGGCTTCGGACTTGTCAGGGAACCGCAACATTACAGAGCCGCCCCGCCCCTCCACATCACGTGGAGAATGGAGTGGCAAATCCAAAGCATCAGCGCGTTTGATAATCAAATCAACAAGTTCACGGTTCCATGACGCTAGTTCCGCATGATCTTGCGCCGCATGCCATTTCAGTGCTGGCAAAGATGACAGAGCCGCCACAGACCCCGGCGTACCACTGTCAAAGCGGCGAATATCCGGCGCATATTCGAATTTGTCCAAATCCCAAGAAAACGGATTGTTTTGCGAAAACCAGCCCCGCGCGTCCGGCTCTAACTCGCGCGCGAGCGCCTTATCAACGTATAGTATGCCTGCACCCGGCGTGCCGCACATCCATTTGAGCGACGTTGACAGAACAAAGTCCACTTTCGGCGCCATCGCATCAAATGGAATAAGACCCGCTGCTTGTGTAATATCCACACCAACCATACTGCCCATCTCGCGTCCGTGCGCAACAAGCGGCGCAAGATCGACGCGTGCAGACGCCGTTGATGTCACCCAAGTCAGCAAAGCCAGCCCTACATCACGGCCCCATTGCTCCATAAAGTCATCAGGATCGACCCAAGACGCACCATCGCGTTTGGGCACAGTATCAAGTGTAAAACCCATCTTTGGTGCAAGCCCAGCCAGCAAGAAATGCATCGACGGGAAGCAATCTTCGGCAATCAAAACCCGCTTGCCCCGCAACTGCCCATCCGGCAAAGCGCGCAGCAACTTATGCATCCCATCCGTGACGCTTTCGCAGGTGGTCATCGACCCCTTGGGCACATTGATAATGCGACGCCAGTAATCAATGAAATCCTGCCGCTTCAGCAGCGCATAGCCCCACTGCTTGTCATCGGGAGCCGCCCAAATCTTTGCAAATTCGGCGGTCGCTGCTGCGAGCTCTTCTTCTTTGCCGGGGTACATCCCGATAGAGTGATACAGAAAATAACCTGCGTGTTTGGAATTGCTCAGCATATGCACGATCCGACTATAGGGGTCTCATCAATGGCAAAAGGCCCCAGCACTGCCGGGGCCTTCTTTTTTCAAAGTAGCCGCGTTTAGCGATACTTTACAGTCACAAACTCTCCGCCTTCGACTTTAAGGTGACGGTAGCTTCCAGCGCTTTCGCCGTTGCCGATCAGCTCAACCGCGGATGCGCCGACATAGTCAACATCACCACCATCTTTGATGATCTGCAGAGCTTTCGCCAACTCACCAGGGAAGATCTGCTCGCCCGGTGCGTTTGCAACGTCAAACACGTGATCTTTGAAATCGCCGCTAGCAGAAGATCCCGCCTTTTGCATCGCCAACATGATCAACGCAGCCGCGTCATAGCTTTCTGGTGTGAATGGGGATGTACCGTCAAAGCCAGCCGCTGTCGCCATTTCTGCGTAAGTCGCGGCACCTGTGCTGTCGGTACCCGCAACCTGACCGAAAGATCCGTTCAAAGCATCGCCGATTGTCAGGATGTTGTCGCCAATCATGCCACCTGGCAGCACGAAACGATCCCAAGCGCCTGTGTCGATGGATCCCTCAATGATACCGCGTCCACCTTGGTCAAGGTAACCGGCAACAACCAAGATATCGCCACCCGCAGAGGCCAATGTGCCCACTTCGGAAGAGTAGTCCGCTTTACCATCTTCGTGCGAAATGTTGACTGTGATCTCACCGCCGGCCGCTTCGAATGCGGAAACAAACGAGTCTGCCAAACCTTTGCCGTAGTCGTTGTTCGTATATGTCAAAGCGACAGATTTGATGCCCTCTTCCATAAGAATGTCAGTCATAACCTGACCTTCACGCGCGTCGGATGGCGCTGTGCGGAAGAACAAACCGTCGTCTTCAGCAGTGGAAAGCGCAGGGGATGTCGCGGATGGGGATACCATGACGATGCCGTTTGCGCGTGCTACGTTCTGCAAAACCGCGCCTGTGACGCCAGAACAGTCGGCACCCACAATTGCGTTCACTTTGTCCGCTGTGACCAAACGCTCAGCCGCCGCAGTCGCCGCCGCGGAATCGATGCATGTGGAGTCCGCACGTACAGATGTGACAGAGGAACCGTCCAGCAAAAGACCGGAGTCCGTAACTTCCTTCATCGCCAATTCTGCGCCAGCCGCCATTGGGCCAGTCAGCGATTCAATCGGGCCTGTGAAGCCGTAGATCACACCCAATTTAATATCTTCTGCAAACGCTGCAGAGCACATCAGCGCTGAAACAGCCGTTGCCGTCATTAGAGTTTTCATAATGTTCCCTCCCGAGGAAAAAATTTTGATGCTGTACCATGCCCTTACCTTTAGCGACTCGCAAGCAATCTCGCGTCAAACACATCGCGCGATTGCAAAACGCAGTCTTGCAACGCATGTTTAGCGCGCAGTGATGAAACAAAGGTATACAGATGAGTGCTAAAGTCGCGATTGTCACAGGGGCTGCGGGCGGCATGGGCCAAGCCTTTGTTCATCAGCTGATTTCAGATGGCTGCAAAGTTGCAGGCTTTGACATCTCGCAAGCTGGTTTGGATGAACTCGCCACAAAACACGACACTGCGTTTCTAGGTATTCGCGTCGACCTCACCGATCCAGAGGCCGTATCAACAAGCTTCAAAGACGTCGTCTCAACCTTCGGCGGGGTCGATATCTTGGTGAACAATGCCGGCACATGTTTCATGTCGGAGTTTCCCAACATCCCCGCAGATGAGTTCAAACAACAAATGGCGCTCAACTTCGAAACAGCCTTTCATTGCTGTCAAAACGCAGTGCCATTGATGCTTGAACGCGATGGTGTGAAGAAGATTATCAACATTTCGTCCAACGGGGCCTACAATTTTGACGTCTTTGATCCCCCGCCCTACCGCGCCAGCAAAGCAGCGCTTGATACGCTGACCAAAGACCTCGCAAGGCGCTACGCAACAGACAAAATCTGCGTTAACTCCCTCGCCCCCGCGATGACGGAAACGCCGCTGTTTGGTGTTCTCAGCGACGATGTTCTCGCCAAAGCAATCGCACAAATGCCACATGGCCACGCAATGCAGCCTGAGCAAATCGCAGGTTGGGTGGGCTTTCTTGCAGGGCCTATGGGCGATGTCTCAAGCGGTAATGTCTTCATCCTTAACCAAGGCCGTGACGTCAGATAATCCCACAAAACAGCGAAACTTAGTCGAAAAACTCAGGTGTCTTGCGCAGCTTTGGCCACTGCGCCGGACAATGCCCATAAATTATCTGCGCCCCTCTTTCTTGCGCGAGAAAGATCAAACGCGCGCCGTTCTTGATGGCTAACGCTTCATCCCAAGAGCCTGCAAAAGCTTCTACAATCTCATCAGGACGTGAGATCGCATCACTCACCAACAACATTGGCCCGCTCTGCGCTAAATCCACAAACAACGCCAATTGCCCCGGTGCGTGCCCCGGCACCAAGAGCACACGCAGGTTCGGTCCTAGATCAAAATCCTCAACAACCTGTAAATATTCGCGCTCAGGCCAGTCCATTGGCTGAACTTTTCCCCAGTACAACGGCTTGTCCAAATCCCGTTCAGCCTTGGCGATCAAGATCGGTACATCCGGGAAATCACACAATCCACCCACATGATCGATATGAGTGTGGGTGATAATAAGCAGATCAATATCACCTAACTGCACTCCTGATTTGGCCAGCTGCGCCTTTGGCATATTCTCGGCACTCAGCGCCAAAACCTCGCCAAATCCCCCCAAACGATCCTCTTTTGAGGCAGCAACCACATCGTCCGCATACTTCTGAGGAAAGCCCGTATCGATCAAGATACGCTCACCCAAATCTGTCACAAGCAGAAAGCCGCAAATCCCGATCACACGTCCATTCGCGTGGACTTTAAACAGCCCGTAATCCAACACATGCAATTGCTGCACTTGCCCCTTGATGAAACCTGCTGGACCCACGATGCTCTCCCTCATATTGCTCCTCAAAAAGGTCAGGCCCCCAGATGAAAGTCAAGATTCACACGTTGTTTGAATATCTTCTTGAAACAACCGAATCCGAGCCTGAAGCCTTCGTTGGCTTTTCTTTGTCCAAATCTCCGGTCTTGGGCGATTTTTTGGATGAGCTTGACCCGACCCTGTCGCTTGATTGGAATGGTCGCTCTTTTCGCGGCTTACCTGAACTGCGCGCACATGTGTTGCGTCAAGCCAGCCTAGAGCACATCTGCAATGTTAACGATGTGTTAATCACTGCGGGCGCTGCGGAAGCGAATTATTTAGCTTTGCGTCAATTGCTGGAACCGGGCGACGAAATAGTCATCGAAAAGCCCGGCTGGCCCCAAGCAGAGGTCATGGCAAAAGCGCAAGGCGCTGTGGTCAAAACAGGGTTTCGCCGCGAAACCTCTGGCTGGGACTTGGACCTAGATGAGCTGTGCAGCCTCGTTACCCCCAAGACAAAGCTGATCTTTCTCACCAACCCCAATAACCCAACCGGCCGCCTTCTCTCCCTTGATGATCTTACCGAAATCGTTGCAATCGCGCGCAATGTGGGCGCGTGGCTCATCGTCGATGAGGTCTACGCGGGCCTTGAATGGAATGCGCCCCGTCCCCCTTCTATTGCTGGTCTCTATGAGCGTGGTATCACGACTGGGAGCGTGTCCAAGGCGCTTGGCTTGCAGGGCCTTCGAACGGGTTGGATGATTTGTCAGGACAAAGACCTAATCATGGACGCCGTGATCCTGCGTGAAAACTCTAGCGAAATCATGAACATCTTGGGCGAAGTCATCGCAGAAATCGCCTTGCGCCCTGATCACTATAACACCGCACTCAGCGCCGCGCGCGCGGCGGGTCTCACCAACCTTGCTGAACTTAATAGCTTTATCGAAAATCAGCCATTGCTAAGCTGGATCCCGCCCGAAGCCGGTCTCATAGGTCTCGCCAAGCTCGGCAACGGGTTAGATGGCAGTTTCTTCGCGAAACGCTTGCTTGAACCGCCCTACAAAACCTTCCTGCTCCCCGGCTCAGCCTATGATCAACCGAACCACATTCGTGTTGGTGTTGGTGGCGGCACCGAGGCAAATCTCGCCCTCGGACTTTCGCGTCTCGCCGCGTTTCTGAGCGCGCAAGTTTAAGCCCTTCACGGTATAGCGAACAGCCAAAATCATCCAAATATATGCGCTGGAACTTAGACACACTCTATATTCAGTAGGTGGCCCCATAACATCGGTTTACGATTAATCAGGGAATATGGCCTAAGTTGCGTTGACTTTTGCACCCCCACACCGGATTTTGAGTGCGACTCTTATAAGGCTCATTTCATGACTCGTTTTGCCGTTCTTTTCGCCATTGCCTTTGCTCTTTCCGGCTGCCTCGATGGCACTAATCCGTTCGTGGAAGAGGACGCGAACACGGACAACACAGCGGCAACCACTGACACTGCATCAGACGATACAGACACGACAACGACTGCGCCTACTGTCGATACCACTGACCCCGCAACCGTTACTACGGACACCGGCACCGCGATCGAAACTGATACTAATCGCTTGCCTGGCACGGTCAATCCATCTGCTGCGAGCTCGATTTTCAGAACCGAAGATCGCTCCGATACTGATGACGGCGCAGGTTACGCTGAAGGGTTCGCCTACAATAGCGCGGACGATACGTTCACTGTTGATAACCTAGCGTTTGACGGCGACGGTCCGTACACGGCTGTGAGAGACGGGGCCGGAAATCGATTTGGAATGGGTCCATTTTCAGTGTTCGAAGCCGAAGGGACTGCTGCAGATACGCTCACCACTTCGTCAATAAATCAATTCGATTACCGAGCGCTTTACGCGGTTGGCCCTGATGGTAACACATCCGTCGCTATTGTACGGACAGGTGGTTACACTGAATACGGTTTTGGCGGCTACATTTTCCAACGTGATGGTGATGTCACTCTGCCTACTGAAGGTCAGGCAAAATATGTCGGTATAGACAACTATGGCGGGCTTAGAGATTTCACCAATCGTGGCGGTCTTGAATATGTAAAAGGCGACATCGAAGTCGCCATCGACTTTGACGACTTCAACGACGGCTCAGGCGTTCGCGGCAACGTCACCAACAGACGTATCTATGACCTAGAAGGCGAAGACATTACGCAACAAGTGTTAACCGCACTTGGCGTGGGATCCACTGAACTACCTACGATGCTATTCGAAGTCAGCGCGGGCGCACTTGATATTAATGGTGAACTTGCAGGGAAAGTGTTTTCGCGAGACCCACGTGATGGTGATGAGTTTGTATCAGGCAATTACTACGCCGTCTTGTCAGGGGACCAAGCAAACACTATCACTGGTGTTATTGTTGTGACCGGCGATGATCCACGATTCCAAGATGTCACTTTCCGAGAGACAGGCGGATTTTTCGCTGTTCGCGAATAGATTTTTTAAACAAACCTTCTTTGGGTTCAGGAGTTTTTATATGAACCGGTCTCGAAAGAGCATTTTAGCCTTTCTTTTTGTTGTTTCTAGTGCGCTCTCAAGTACATCTGCCGTTTCGCAAGAGGTTAATTTAACACCCACTGAAATGCGCACGCTTGCCGCGAATGCCGTGGTTTCTGGCGCGCCTCAGCAAGGGTACCAACTTGCCAGTGCTTTGCTAGAGCGCAATCCAAACGACAGAGAAGCCTTGATCATCCGCGCCCGTGCCGCGCGCGATTTGGGCCGCGTTGATGAAGCGACGAGCACAGCGCGCAAAGCTTGGAATGGCGCGAGCACCCCGTCAGAGCGCTTTGGAGCGGCGATGGTGATGGCGCAAGCACTCTCAACAAGCGGTGCAAAAACACGTGCTCAGCTCTGGTTGCGGCGCGCTGCACAGAATGCCCCGAACGAGAATTTCAAAGACATCGCAATCCGCGATTTTCGCTATGTTCAACGCACCAACCCTTGGTCGACTGAACTGAGTTTTGCAGCCGCTCCCAGCTCTAATGTCAACAACGACAGTGCGCGCAGCACGACACGCTTGTTCGATCTACCATTCGAATTTCAGCTCAGCGGCACCGCAAGGGCGCTGTCAGGCATTCAATACAATGCTGGTTTTGCAACGCGTTACAGGGTTTCAGAAAGCCAACGTAGCCAGAATGATTTGCTTTTCCGCTTTGATCATCGCACCTACACGCTGAGTTCAGAAGCGAAGCTTCTTGCACCCACGGCCAAAGGCTCCGACTTTGCCTTTACCTCAGCGTCGCTGTCCTACATCCGCCGCGGATTCACTGGTTCAGGGATCGATTTGCCCAATCAGTTTGAATTCACAGGCGGTCGCACGTGGTATGCCCAACAGCCTTTCATGCAATATGCGCGAATTGGGTTTACGCAGAACTACGTGTTTGCGCCCGGCTCGTTCGTGTTTGGCGGCGTGAGTGCGGAGCGGCAACAATCCCTTTCTGCACGTCAAGATGCCGACAGCTTGAGCCTGAACACAGGTGTGCGCTTTAGTTTAGCGAACAAAGACAGGCTTACGTTTAGCGTAAATGCAAAGCGCAGCCAGTCGCTGGATGTTAATCTGGACTATGATCAACTCACGCTCAGTGCGCGCTATGCTTTGGCGCAACCAATTGCAGGAGTGTCAGTCGATTTTGGGATCTCTTTGGGACAGAAAAACCATGACTTGTCGCGCTTTTCGCGCTTTGGACGACAGGACAAAACAGCGTCTTTTGATGTGACGGGTGTCTTCAATCAAATCGAGCTTTACGGATTTTCACCGTCTGTGACGCTCTCAGCGCGCCAAACCAATTCCAATATTGGCCTGTTTGAGACGCGTGATTTCGGTCTGCGTGTCGGTATTCAATCAGCGTTTTAAGCCAAAACATCCGCTGGCCTCCCCTGAAATTCACTCGACAGTGGCGATTCTGCCGCTACTCTCTTGTTGAGCTATTACAGGGGAGCGAACACGATGAAATATCTGCACACGATGGTGCGCGTAAAAGACCTTGAGGCGTCGATGGCCTTTTATCGCCTACTGGGTCTGGTAGAAACGCGACGCATGGACAGTGAGCAAGGGCGTTTTTCCTTGATTTTCATGGCACCGCCCGATCAACACGAATGCCCGGTCGAATTGACTTACAATTGGGATGGGGATGATGAATTGCCTGCGGACTCGCGCCACTTTGGCCATCTCGCCTATTCAGTGAAGAATATTTACGAAACCTGCCAGCACCTTATGGACAATGGCGTGACGATCAACCGCGCTCCCCGCGATGGGCGGATGGCCTTCGTGCGATCCCCCGACAATATCTCTATTGAGCTTTTGCAAGATGGTGACGCGTTGGAAGCTGCGGAACCCTGGGCAAGTATGGAAAACACAGGGCACTGGTGATCCGACCTGCATTAACCTTTGGCGGCGCTCTCGTTAGCGCCGCTTTGGCATCCTCCGCTGAGGCCGCATGCCGGCTCGCGTTGATATTGGCGATGGATGTCTCTTCTTCGGTGTCTGACGAAGAGTATCGTTTACAACAGACAGGTCTGGCGGCGGCACTGATGTCCGAAGATGTGCTGAGCGCGATTTTGGATACGCGAGAAGGCTATGTTTCCCTTGCGGTTTATGAATGGAGCGGGCGTAACCAACAAAATTTAATCTTGGATTGGATCGAGTTGACGGATCGCGCGGCGGTCGCTGCCGCAGCGAGTACGATACTACAAAACACGCGGAGCTATTCGAAATTTCCGACCTCGATGGGGTTCTCGCTTGGGTATGGCGTAGGACTATACAAGTCTGCCCCACGCTGTGATCGCCGCGTCATCGATGTATCAGGTGATGGTGTAAATAATGACGGCTTTGGTCCACAAATCGCCTATCGTCATTTTCCATTTGAAAACGTGACCGTAAATGGCTTGGTGATCAAGGGCAGTGATCCAGAAGTAGAGCTGTTTTATGAGCGCGACGTTCTGAAAGGCCGTTTCGCTTTTCTTGAAGTTGCTCAAGGGTTTGATGACTTTGAACGCGTGATGACGCGCAAGTTGTTTCGTGAAATCAGCAACCTGATGGTCGGAGACGCATCGCAACTGATAGGCGATTTGAAACTATGAAGCGTCTGGCGTTTCTGCTTTCGCTTGTCATGGCACTACCCGCATTTGGACAAGAACGCTGTCGGCAAGCGCTGGCCCTTGGGCTTGACGTGTCCGGTTCTGTGGATAGTCGCGAATACCGCATGCAAATTGACGGCCTCGCTGCCGCGTTGAGTGATCCTGAGGTTATGGATATCTTGCTTGCTATGCCTGCCGCGCCGATCCGATTGGCCGTTTATGAATGGAGTGGTCCTCAGGATCAGGTCATGCTTTTGCCTTGGACCGCCTTGAGCGATCAAAAGACTATCAATGATATCATCGCACGCTTGAAAAGCACTCAGCGCTCACCGGCCGAGCAATCCACTGGACTGGGTCGCGCGATGTTGTTTGGCACAGCCCTTTTGGAACAACAGTCTGAATGCTGGACCCGAACGCTTGATATTTCCGGAGATGGAAAATCCAACAATGGACCGCATCCAAAAGATATTGAGGATGCGCAGTTTGATGGCATATCGATAAACGCTTTGGTGATTGGAGCCGATTCACTTGATCATGGTGATGATCGCCAAGATCAAATTGGCGAGCTTTCATCCTATTTTCGGGCCTATGTGCTGCATGGCCCGACCAGTTTTCTAGAAGTCGCGCTTGGCTTTGAGGATTATGAGCGCGCGATGATCCGCAAGCTCAAACGCGAGTTGGAAGGTATGATGCTAACCCAAGACAGCCAATAAGCATACCTAGTAAATGTAGCGGATCTGATCTGTCCAATATCGCTCCATCCGTTTGAGCGACCCCGTAATTTCGATCAAGCCCTCTGGACCAAGCACACCTTTGCTTTGCAATCCTTCTGCGTGACGCTCAAACAGTTCCGATACGATATCGCGGACTTCACGCCCTTTGGGGGTTAGTTTCACACGAACCGAGCGGCGGTCAATTTCGCAACGCTGATGATGCATAAAGTCCATTTCGACCAGCTTTTTCAGGTTATAGCTGACGTTCGATCCTTGATAGTAGCCACGCGATTTCAGCTCACCCGCGGTGACTTCGTTATCGCCAATATTAAAGAGCAACAGCGCCTGAACTGCGTTTATCTCTAACATGTTGACGCGTTCGAACTCATCTTTGATCACATCAAGCAACAGCCTGTGCAATCGTTCAACCAGCGCAAGCGCTTCTAGATACCCCGTTATAAACCCTTTGTCTGACCCTGTTTTCAACTCTGGCCCAGATTTCAACTCTGACTCGACAAGACTGTGCATGCTCATTGGCTTCTCCGATATTCTGCTCACGGAGCAAGATGAGACAAATTTGCAAATATTCCGTTAAAGTTGGTCGCCAATCAGTTTTGAAATGTCTTTGCAATTTGAGACAACATAGCTGCAAAGCGCTCTGGGGGCGTGGTTTGCCCGGTTACCCACGAATAAAGGTCCTGATCATTTTCTTCTAAAAGCGCATCATAAAGTGATATTTGCGCTTCAGACATGTCGCTCAGATGATCATCTGCATAGGCAGACAAAATGATGTCCATCTCTTTTATGCCACGGCGCATGGAGCGCATTTTGAGACGTTTAATGCGGGATTCAGGTGTTTCAGACATTAGATTGACTTTAATGCGCCGCGCAGGCGTTTTTCCAGACGGCCAAGTTTTTCAGCGGATTGATTAATCGTCACGCGCAAATCGCGCATGTCACGCAACAACTCACCAAGGTCAGATTCGCTTACCGCGGCATCCGCATTGGGCGCATCAAGCCCTTCCCCTTCACCGTTCATCAGCCACATCATGGAGACATTCAAAACGCCTGCCATAATCGAGAGGTGATTGGCGCGTGGTTCTGAGAGGTCTTGCTCCCATGCTTTCAGAGTGCTTGCCTTGATACCAAGCCGGCGCGCCATTTGAGCTTGGGTCATTTTCGCGTTCTCGCGCGCAGCCGCAAGCCGATCGCCGAAGGTGGCTGCATCAGGACCATACCAATCATCGGCCGCCATATCGTCAGTCGTCATCGGTGTTGCGTTCAATGCGTCGATATCATCCATTGGTTTAACCTTATGTGATTGCTTTAGAACGCTTGCTTGCGCGCGCGCTCCACCCTAAGAGGAATGAGGCCAGATTACAATTCGGAGCGCACCATGACTTTCCTCTCTGCGACACTCTCACGCGTAAAACCATCACCGACGATCGCTGTGACGACGAAAGCGCAAGAGCTGAAAGCTGCCGGGCGCGATGTGATCGGCCTTGGTGCAGGCGAGCCTGATTTTGACACCCCACAGAACATCAAAGATGCCGCCGCTGCCGCAATAGCTGCGGGTAAAACGAAATATACTGCTGTGGATGGGATCATCGAACTGAAGCAGGCGATTTGCGCAAAGCTTCTACGCGACAACGCGCTGAGCTATGCCCCCGATCAAGTTTCGATCGGTACGGGCGGCAAGCAAATCCTGTATAACGCGCTGATGGCGACGATGAACCCAGGCGATGAAGTGGTGATCGCTGCACCCTATTGGGTGAGCTACCCTGACATGGTCCTGCTTGCGGGCGGAACCCCCGTGATCGCAAGTGCATCGTCGCAAACGAACTACAAGCTCACCGCTGATCAGCTAGAGGCAGCGATCACGCCAAACACGAAGTGGTTTATCTTTAATTCACCGTCAAACCCAACCGGTGCGGGGTATAACCGTGAAGAGCTGAAAGAGTTGACGGATGTCTTGATGCGCCACCCGCATGTTTGGGTGATGACGGATGATATGTATGAGCATCTGATGTATGATGACTTTGAATTCTTCACCCCTGCACAGATCGAACCGCGTCTGTATGAACGTACGTTGACCTGTAATGGCGTCTCTAAAGCCTATGCCATGACGGGGTGGCGGATTGGCTATGCGGCAGGTCCGAAAGAGTTGATCGGCGCAATGCGCAAGATCCAAAGCCAAAGCACCTCTAACCCGTGTACGATTAGCCAATGGGCAGCGGTTGAGGCGTTAAATGGGCCACAGGACTTTTTGGAAGAAAAAAATAAGGTGTTCGTCCGCCGACGTAACTTGGTTGTTGAGATGCTCAACTCGATTGACGGCATGAAGTGTCCGGTGCCTGAGGGAGCATTTTACGTTTATCCATCGATCAGTGGTTTGATCGGAAAAAGCACGCCAGATGGCACAGTCATTGAAAACGATGAAATCTTTGCCACTAAATTACTCGAAGATACAGGAGTTGCGGTTGTATTTGGAGCAGCCTTTGGCCTTTCTCCCAATTTTCGTGTCAGCTACGCCACATCTGATGATGCATTGACAGAAGCCTGCAAGCGCATACAAACATTCTGTGCTACGCTTACATAGGTATTTCTACGCTATAGGTTTTTATGTCCGGTAAACTTCCTGATTACTATTTTCGAGTGCGCGAAAACGGCGCGCTTGTGTTTCGCGTGGACACCGAGAACCGTCAACGCCGTATCGATATGGATCAGATCGCGGCCGTCAACATTCGCAATGGCGAGATAAAGCCGCAAGGTGACCGCGTCCTGAGCGAACGCGATCTGGACGAAATCCATACTTGGATGCAAGAACGCACAGCGCTTTTGGCAGAGCGCGATATCGATGATATTCTGCGCGCTGTGGATTATCTCAACCTCACGTCGCAATGGGCGCAAGCGAAAGCTACGGATGAACAGTTAGAGGCGGTAACGGATGATCTGCTTTTAGCGATGCATGATTTGCGCTCCGTTCTGGTGCGCAAGAAAGCCGATCGCTTGATGAGAGATCGCTAAACGCCTTTTCGCGCGAGAGATGGCCCCAATCGGAAGAACCGTTCCGTCATCAAGACTGCGGCCACAGCAAGGCCCACCACCAAGCCGCCCCAGACACCAACCCCTTCATATTTGAAGACAAAGCCAAATAGGTAGCTGCACGGCACGCCAACGACCCAATAGCTAAAGACTGCGAGGCTCATCGGGACCTTTGTGTCGCGCAGACCGCGCAATAGCCCTAACGCCATGACTTGCGCCGCATCTACCAATTGGAAGATACCCGCCATCAAAAGTAACACGGCTCCAATCGCCATAATCTCTGCGCGATTGGGTTCATCCCTGTCCAAAAAGACCGAGATGAGCGGTTCAGGAATAACAACGAAAACGATAATCGTCAGAAACGCGATCAGTAAAGACATGGCGATGACCACCTTTGCACCACGCATCAGATGATCGGGGTCCTTTCGCCCCAGCGCGTTTCCGGACCGCACCGTTGCTGCGTTTGAAAGACCAAGGTGAATCATAAAGGTGAGGCTCGCGAGTTGCAGCGCCACACCATGAGCCGCGAGCTGAATGGTGCCCAGCCACCCCATCATCAGAGTGGACGTCGCGAAAAGACCAACTTCGGCAAGGATCGTAAAACCAATCGGAACACCCAACCGCCCCACAAGAAAGAAAGCATCCCAATCAGGTTTCCACAAACGCGCGAAGATTTTATGGTGTGGCAGCGCCCAGAGCACATAACCTGCAATGACCAGAAGCGACAGAATTTGCACCCCAAGTGAGGCAATCGCAGAGCCGCGCAACCCGAGTTCGGGCGCGCCCCAATTGCCAAAAATAAGTGCGTAGTTGGCGAAACCATTTACAACCATAGCAATCAGCGTCACCCAAAGCACGACTTGCGTGCGCTCCAGCGCGGCGAGGTAGGATTTTAGCACCATCACACCAAGTGCAGGAATGACACCCCAGCCAGCGATACGCAGATACCCTTGCGCCTGCGCGGACAATTCAGGTGTTTGACCAAGTGCTAAAAGCAAGCCCTCTGAAAAGTAGAACAAGGGCATAACCGCAAGCGCAAAAACAAAAGACATCCAAAGACCCATGCGCGTGGTGCGGCGCATTTGAACATCGTCATTTTCTGCGAATTGACTGGCAACCAAAGGCATTACAGCTTGGGCAAACCCTGAGCCAAAAATAAAGAGCACGAAAAAGAATGTGCTGGCGAGTGTAACCGCCGCCAAACCTTCAACAGAATACCACCCCATCATAATCGTATCGGTCAGTCCGATGGAAAATTGTGCAAGGTGCCCGCCAATAAGGGGCAAGCCTAGCGACAAGATCGCTTTGGCATGCTGGCTTTTGGGCATTTGAGTTGATTTCGTGTTCGTGTTCATCTCCTTAGCATTGACCCAAGCGCACAAAGGCGGCAAGCGTCCTTTTAACAAATATTGTACCCCAAAAGAACGAGCACCCACATGAGCCAACCATTTGAGACGTTGATATCTGACGCGCGCGCGTTCTACGGCGAACTCGCACAGAACAATAACCGTGACTGGTTTAACGAAAACAAAACGCGCTATGAAACGCAGTTGAAAAAACCTGCAAAGTTGCTTTTGGAGACGATTGCACCCAAGCTGGGTGCGATGCTGGATCAAACGGTGACAACAAAGCTGTTTCGCGCCAATCGTGATGTGCGCTTTTCTAAGGACAAGACGCCCTACAGCTTGCATCTGCATATGATGTGGAGCCCGCAAGGAAATGGCACGCAACCGGTCTATTTCTTTGGAATTGCAGGTGAATATGTGCGTACGGGTGCTGGCTTGATGTCGTTTGACAAAGCCCAACAGAGCGCTTGGCGCGCTTGGGTCAGTGAGCGCGAGGGTGATGCGCTACAAACCCGTTTGGATGCAGCTGTGAACGCGGGTGCCACATATGGAAAACCCGAACTCAAGCGCGTGCCTTCACCCTTTGGCAGTGATCATCCGCGCGCAGAGTTGTTGCGCCGTAAATCGCTTGTGCTGTGGCAAGATCATGCAAACGCACAAAGCGACCTTGTCGGAGCTATTGAGCAGAGCTTTGCGCAATTTGAGCCCGTAATGGATGACCTGCGCACCTTTCTTTAAGGGCGCGCGTTAACGCGGCGACAAATGTCATCTTCCGTAGCGTAGTGCTTGACCCGTTGGTGTGCAGCGGCACGATACAGGCATAACGCTAAATGTCTGGGAGGATGACGAATGAAACATGCAATAGCGGCTGCCGCAGTGGCCCTTACGGTTGGACCTGTTATGGCTGAAAACCGAATTGATACGATCAGGCCCGACGCGCCCGCGCTCGCGGCCTATGGGGAGTACGTGGTTGGTGTGCGCACATTCGAGCTCAGCAACCCGGGCCAAATCGATATCGTGAACACGACCGCCGACAATGCGCCGACATATGACCGCCCTTTGACAGTTGAAGTTTGGTACCCTGCGGCGGATGGCGTCGAGGCTGGTGGCACTTATGAGGGCGTCAACCTGCGCGCCGCTTCGGTGCAAGTCGCCCTTGAAGGCCAAGCGGTGCGCGATGCAGCACCTGCTGCTGAAGGAAGCTTCCCCCTCATCGTGATTTCACATGGGTATCCTGGCAACCGTTTTTTGATGTCACATCTGGGGGAAAATCTTGCCTCTAAAGGGTATGTGACGGTTTCGATTGATCATACAGACAGCACCTATGCGGATCAAAACGCGTTTGGGTCAACCTTGTTGAACCGTCCGTTGGATCAGGACTTTGTGGTTGAAACGTTTTCTGATTTCAGCAGTGTATCAGCTGAACTTGCAGCAATCATCGACGGCGATACCGTTGGCGTCATTGGCTACTCAATGGGTGGTTACGGCGCGCTGATTTATGGTGGTGCGGGTGTCACCCAAGCCTCGACAGAATATCCTTGGGGCACGCCGAACGGCTTGCTCACGCGTCACTTGGAAGGCTCACAGAGCCATGCAAGCATGCCGAATGACAAGGTTAAAGCGATCATTTCCATCGCGCCTTGGGGCAAGAACACGGGCTTCTGGTCTGCAGATGGTCTTGCGGGGTTCTCCAAGCCGCTGATGTTGATGGCAGGCTCTGTGGATGACGTCTCCGCTTATTCTGCACTGCGTTCGATCTTTACCGAAACAACTGGCACAAAGCGCCATTTGTTGACGTTCGAGAACGCCAACCACAACGCAGCCGCACCGATGCCATCGCCAAAAGAAGGCTACCAGATGGTCGAGGGCATGGATTTCGCACCGTTCGAACACTATGCGGATGCGGTTTGGGATAACACACGCATGAACAACATCGCGCAGCACTTCGCGACGGCCTTCATGGACATGCATCTCAAAGGCGACGACAGCAAAGCGGCCTACCTCGATCTGATCGAGAACGCAGCAGAGGGCGTCACAGCGCTGGATGATGCGGGCAAACAGACGGACGCGCACACCTATTGGGAAGGTTTCCCAGCGCGCACGGCGGCGGGTCTGAAGTTTGAAACGTTGGATGCTGGCAACTAAGCCTTAACAAAAAGGAACGCCCCATGGAGCCGCGCTGGTATACTTTGAACGGTGAAAAGTTCTTCGCGCGCACATGGGGCGATCCATCTCTTCCCCCTTTACTGATGCTGCATGGGTTTCCCGAATATTCAGGGGCTTGGGAAGAACTGGCACTAGAGCTGCAAGATCAATTCTACTGCGTTGCTCCCGATCAACGTGGCTATGGGCAAAGCTATTGCCCTGAAGGTGTCGAGAACTACCGCACAGGTATTCTCGCCACTGACATGGCGGAGTTGGCCAAACAACTCGGCGCGCCTGTGACAGTGATAGGGCATGATTGGGGGGCGTCTGTGGCCTATGGTTTGGCGATGTTCTTTCCCGAACTCGTGTCGCGTTTGATCATCGTGAATGGCGTGCACCCTGTGCCGTTTCAGAAAGCGATGGCCTCTGGTGGTGCGCAATCAGAAGCGTCGCAATACATCAATGCTCTGCGTCGTGAGGGGTCGGAAGACTATTTAGCTAAAGATGACTTCGGCAAGCTTTTGCAGCTTTTCTCAGCGCATATGGATTTGAGTTGGCTCACTGGTGAGAAGCTCGCGGAATACAAGCGAGAGTGGGGTCGCGTGGGCCGTTTGAAAGGGATGATCAACTGGTATCGCGCGTCTACATTGGTGGTGGCTGATCCGGGGAAGCCTGTGGAGTTGGCGGAGATGGATGTCTCGCGTTTGCAGGTGACATGCCCACATTTGTTGATTTGGGGAATGGACGATAGCGCGCTTTTGCCTGTCTCGCGTGCGGGGTTGGAGGCGTTTGCGGCTGATCTAGAGGTGCACGAAATTGAGGGCGCGGATCATTGGGTCTTGCATCAGCGGGCTGGTGAGGTTGCTGAGGTTCTGCGGCGGTGGGTCGGATAGCAACCTGTGCGTTTGGTTGAGAGCACAAACGATGCATTTCCCCTCAATCGCTCTATCACCGATTAGGCCTTTGCAAATATCTAATCGCACACTTTTTACCAACCAATAGAACAACGAAAATGATCGCGATTGAAATTGGCGTGGTCAACACAGACAATGCAAGCAGTTCCCATCCGCCAAAAAAAGTATAACAATTGCGCTCGCTGATCCAGCACAGCAGAAGAACAAGTGGTGTGTACAATCCCGGCAATGCCAAACTGCTAAGCCCAAACATTAGGATACTTGCGCGCCTGCTTACGTCTGGTCGATATGAGCGAGATATGAAAAATGGTGTCAGCGCTAGAGGAACGGCAAGTAGCAGGTTTAATGGGATCAAGCCCATAGAATTACACCCCAGACTGTTTCATCAATTGATATAATCAAGCAGCAAACATCGCATATCACTTAGCGATGCCTCTTTAGAACTTGTATTGATCAATTGCACCATACCCCTATGACCCAAATTCAAGCCACGCTTGATCACGAGGCTCCAAAAGACCACTCATCCGGTCTCGATACATCGACAGGCTCGTATCACTCAAAACACCTTCCCATTTATTGCTCGTGCCACTCTCGAAAAACTGGGCGTTGTCCTTCCAAATGCCACGATCCGCGGAGGGCGCGTATTTGGCGGCGTCGCTTTTCATATTGGAAAACGTCGCGGGGGATGTGATGGCGTCGAGCAGCGCATCAGAATGGCCACAATTCAATGCCTCTGACACAGTGGAAACAGTGCGTCGCAGATCGCGCGTCATACCCGAATAATGAAAGACGTGTAAATTGGGGAGTGAGCTCCAACTCGCAAAGCTTTGGTAGTGAACAACGACGCTTTCCAATGAGTTACCAATGTCTTCGCTCAACGAATGGGATTGATGCAGCCATGTCTGAAACCCATCATTGACGTCTAAGGTCAACAAACGAGAGGTGCTTTCCTTTTTCATATTTTTCGTGTGGTTCAGTCCAGAGAAAAACGCATCAATCGGGTGACGCTACACCGCCAAATAAGTGCAGTTTTCGTCATATGTAATCCCATCGAGCGGCGTGTGCGTTTTGATGTATCGACGGTGGGCTTGGGCCTCAAGCTCGGCCAGTAAGACGTCTTGATCGTTGAATCCGCTATCGAGCCAGCGCGTGGTCGTGCCATTGCCAGGGTTCACCGCAGGATTATCGAAGATCAACATGCCGTAAATGGTCTGCATCCAAGTGGTGCCACTTTTGGGAGGCGTGCAAACGAACACATCGCTCGCGCGCTGCTCAAATCGCTCCCAAATTTCGGAAACGCTGGTGCGGGAGCAATATTTTTTCGTGCGTTGCGGTAGAGATTTGGTCATGAAACACTGGCCCTTTTGGGAAACTTGGTGCGGTCTCGAGCGGAGGTTTGAGGCGTCAAAAGACGTTCTTGTTAACGATGCCCCCAATCGTTCGGATCATCCGAGTTATTCGGGGACAATCCTATGATGTCGCCTTGAGTATTAACACCCGGCCCCAAAACTGTGCGGTTAGCGTAGCAGAAATACGACGTCACTTGGTTGATTTCCAAGATCTCCCCATCAACTAGCCCAGCGTCACGCAAAGCTATAATATCGCTTTCAACAACACCCACGGGATCAACCGTCAACTTGCGCGCGTTTGCCATACCTGCAATCGCGCGCGCATCTAAGGGGGCACCCCTAATCGCGTCCGCTTCAATCGAAAAGCGCAGAGCAGAAGAACGTGCGTCATCGTTAACCAAACGGCGCATGCCTTGGAAATGATGCTCCACACAATAGTCACAGCCATTCAAAGACGACACATAGACGCCGATGCACTCCAGATGCCACTTCGGCAACGTGTTCCCTGAGTGGTGCAGGCAGTACTTGTACATCGCCATGTGCCCCTCCATCGAGTGAGGGCGCAGCGAGTGCGACAGCATGATGTTATCGACGTTGTTGTCAGGCCCTTTGACGCGATCATAGAGCTTGCGCAACTTGCCTGTCGCGGACTCATAACTGATTGTGGTGATCCAAGTCATATGCGCCCATTCCTTTATGTCGATCTTTGCACCTTGGCGAAACGGGTTGCACAGATCAAGGAACACATCTTCCCCCCCTGCCCGCGCTCTGTCATACTAGCCGCCAACACTCGCACCAAGAAGAGCAGGCCCCCAATGAGCGATCTTTTGACCGGCGCAGAGCCGACTGACTACGATGCGTCCTCGATTGAGGTGCTTGAGGGTCTGGAACCCGTGCGCAAACGCCCCGGCATGTACATCGGCGGCACGGATGAGCGTGCGTTGCATCACCTCGTGGCGGAAGTGCTCGACAACTCCATGGACGAAGCGGTCGCGGGACATGCGAGCCGGATCGAGGTGGAGCTGCACAGTGATTATGCGATCACCATTCGCGACAATGGACGCGGTATTCCGATTGATCCACACCCCAAGTTCCCCGACAAATCCGCGCTTGAGGTGATCCTGTGTACCCTGCACGCGGGTGGTAAGTTTTCTGGCGATGCTTATGAGACGTCCGGTGGTTTGCACGGTGTTGGTGCGTCGGTTGTGAACGCTCTGAGCGACAGCATGGTCGTGCAGGTCGCGCGCAACAAAGAACTGTTTGAGCAACGCTTCTCGCGCGGCATCCCCTTGGGACCCGTCGAGAAAGTCGGAGCAGCCCCCAATCGGCGCGGCACGACTGTGACCTTCCATGCGGATGAGCAAATCTTTGGCGCGCACCGGTTCAAACCCGCGCGTTTGTTCAAATCGATCCGCTCCAAAGCTTACCTCTTCTCAGGCGTTGAAATCCGTTGGAAATCAGAGATCGACGACGGGGAAACGCCAACAAGTGCGACCTTCCACTTTCCCGGCGGTTTGTCTGACTATCTCACAGAATCGCTCGGAAGCGCCTCCACCTACGCCGAAAAACCCTTCGCGGGCGTCGTAGACTTCAAAGAGAAGTTCAACGCGCCGGGCAAAGTGGAATGGGCGATCAACTGGACCCCCTCGCGCGATGGCTTAATCCAGTCCTACTGTAACACCGTCCCCACGCCCGAAGGCGGCACGCATGAAGCGGGTTTTTGGGCGGCGATCCTCAAAGGCATTCGTGCGTACGGTGAGCTGTCCAACAACAAAAAGGCAGCGTCGATCACCCGCGACGATCTGATCACAGGCGGCTGCGCGTTGGTGTCGTGTTTCATCCGTGAGCCGGAGTTCGTGGGCCAAACCAAGGACCGCCTCGCCACGGTCGAAGCGCAAAAATTTGTCGAGGGCGCGGTGCGCGACCACTTTGACAACTGGCTGGCGGCGGATACGAAATCTGCGGGCGCGATCTTGGACTTCTTGGTGCTACGCGCAGAGGAACGCCTGCGCCGCCGTCAGGAAAAAGAGACCGCGCGCAAGTCAGCGACCAAGAAGCTGCGCTTGCCCGGCAAGCTCGTCGATTGTTCCGCCACCAACCGCGAGGGCACGGAGCTGTTTATCGTCGAGGGCGACTCGGCTGGCGGTTCGGCCAAAATGGCGCGCGATCGCAAGACCCAAGCGCTTTTGCCTTTGCGCGGTAAGATTTTGAACGTGCTCGGTGCCGCCTCTGGCAAGATCGGTACGAACCAAGAGATTAACGATCTCACCCAAGCTCTTGGCGTTGGGCTGGGCACCAAATTCAACGTCGATGATCTGCGCTATGACAAGATCATCATCATGACCGACGCGGACGTCGATGGCGCGCATATCGCGGCGCTGCTGATGACGTTCTTCTTCACCCAAATGCGCCCGATGATCGATACGGGCCATTTGTATCTGGCCTGTCCACCTTTGTTTAGGCTCACGCAAGGGGCCAAGCGGGTGTATTGTTTGGATGAGATGGAAAAGAACGAACATCTGGAGAAAGGCATCGGCGGCAAAGGCCGCATTGACGTATCCCGCTTCAAGGGTCTGGGCGAAATGGACGCAAAGGATCTGAAAGACACCACGATGAACCCCGCGACCCGCAAGCTGATCCGCGTGACGATTGACGAGGATGAACCGGGCGAGACGAGTGATCTGGTGGAGCGTTTGATGGGCAAGAAGCCTGAGAAGCGGTTCGAGTATATTCAGGACAACGCGCAGTTTGTTGAGGAGTTGGATGTTTGAGTAGTGCACTCAATTTTGTCCTAGGAATAATCATAGTCGCCACCACACTAGGAATACTGTGGATTGGGGGGTATTATGGTTGGTTCTTTTTCGCCGCAGTTATCGATGGTGCTAAAACGCTAGAACCTCCAGTTTACGTACCCTTGGTGGCTTTGTTGCACAAATCGGGCACTGTAGGATTCACTGTGTGAATCCAGCGTGATAGCTCGCGGACATGAGCAGT
>NZ_CBFHVK010000012.1:0-127101 GCF_965659345.1 Planktotalea sp.
CAACTGCTCATGTCCGCGAGCTATCACGCTGGATTCACACAGTGAATCCTACAGTGCCCGATTTGTGCAACAAAGCCGGTGCAAACACAACGATTGGTGATGCCAATGCGCTTACGCCGTCGGCTTTGGTAGGTGTTGCTGCGTCAAGCGCTGTGCGTGTGCTGACGTTTGACACAAACAACGATCAGATCGGCGATGTCGCGGGCGTTTATGATCCGCTTAGCAATGAAGTTACGATTGCGGGCACAGGATATGCGCTCGCATCTGATGGAAATAGTGCGGCTGGAAAGTTGATTGGCGGCGGAAACAATCTCGCGGCAATTATCCAGACACCATCGGCCATGGTTCCAACAGGGGGTAGCGCAACATTGCGTGGTACTGGCGATGTAATCTACGTCAACCAACCGACATCCCAGGTCTTTACCAGAACGATGAATGCAACAGTTACTGCGAATTTCGCAACCGACCGCGTCAATATCACAATGAATAATCCAAATGGTCAGATCGACGGTGTCGCTTATGCCAGTGGTGGCTCCATCGAGGTGGATGAGCTCGCGCTTAACGGCGCGAAATATCAAGATGACAACCGTACGACTGGTTCTGTGACTGGATTTGTCGGTGCAACTGATCTGAATTCCGGTTCCCAAACGGTGAACGCTCTAGGCATTTTGGGCGGCGCTACAGCGAACGAAACAGCGGCAGTAGCACAGATAACAGATGGCAGTCGCGGCACTGCAATTTTGCGTGTGACCGCACAAGAATAAAAGCACTTGAACAATGCCCGCGCGTGTCCTAAACGCGCCCTACTAAATCCCGCAGGTGGGGATGGGCTCTCGGGGGAGAAATCCTCGCAGTAGTCCGCCGGTTTGAACATTCGTTCATCACCCCCACCAAGGCGAAACCGGAAAAGGAAAACGACATGGCTCTTCCAGAGTTCACCATGCGCCAACTGCTTGAAGCAGGCGTACACTTCGGCCACCAAACGCAGCGTTGGAACCCACGTATGGGCCCGTTCATCTACGGCGCGCGTAATGGCATCCACATCATGGACCTGACACAGACCGTTCCAATGCTCGATGCAGCGTTGAACGCGATCCGTGACACCGTCGCTAAAGGCGGCCGCATCTTGTTCGTTGGAACAAAGCGTCAAGCGGCAGCGCCCGTTGCTGCAGCTGCAGAGCAGTGCGCACAGTATTATATGAACCACCGTTGGTTGGGTGGCACTTTGACAAACTGGAAAACAGTTTCTCAGTCCATCAACCGTCTTAAGTCCATCGATGAGAAGTTCGAGACAGGCTTTGAAGGTCTGACCAAGAAAGAGCGCCTCGGCATGGAGCGCGATCAAGGTAAACTTCAGGCGTCCCTCGGCGGTATCCGCGAAATGGGCGGTGTTCCTGATCTTATCTTCGTCATCGACGTGAAAAAAGAAGCGTTGGCAATCGCAGAAGCCAACAAGCTCGGCATCCCTGTCGTGGCGGTTGTTGACACGAACTGCTCCCCGGATGGCATCGATTACATCATCCCAGGCAACGACGACGCGGCACGCGCAATCGCGCTCTACACAGATCTCGCAGCACGTGCAGCGCTTGACGGTATGTCCGCACAGCTTGGTGCCGCTGGTGTTGACCTTGGTGCGATGGAAGACGCGCCAATGGAAGAAGTTGTTGCAGAAGCAGCACCTGAAGCGCCAGCAGCGAGCTAAGCTCTAAGCCTTTATTGAGCGAGGGCAGGGACCAACCCCGCCCTCGTTTTCCCCATTCTAGGAGATATGAAAATGGCAATCACAGCAGCCATGGTTAAAGAACTGCGCGATACATCCGGCGCAGGCATGATGGACGCGAAAAAAGCGCTCACAGAAGTTGACGGCGACATGGAGGCAGCAATCGATTGGCTGCGCACCAAGGGTCTTGCGAAAGCGGCAAAGAAATCCGGCCGTACAGCAGCAGAAGGCCTCGTGGCGGTTGCTGTCGAAGGCGGCAAAGGCGTTGCGGTTGAGGTGAATTCCGAGACAGACTTCGTTGGTAAGAATGCTGAATTCCAAGAGATGGTTGGCGGGATCGCCGCTGTCGCAATGGGCACGACTTCCGTAGAAGAGCTGGCTGGCGCGGACATGGGCGGCAAGCCAGTGTCTGAAGTGCTGACAGACAAGATCGCGACAATCGGCGAGAACATGTCCCTGCGCCGTATGGCTGCGGTCGATGCACCAGCAGTTGTATCTTATGTGCACAACGCAGCGGCAACTGGCATGGGCAAGATCGGCGTTTTGGTTGGTTTGTCCGCAGACAACGAAGCGTTCGGCAAGCAGGTTGCGATGCACATCGCGGCGGCAAACCCAGCGGCATTGTCCGAAGCAGATCTGGACCCGGCAATCGTTGAAAAAGAAAAGCAAGTTCAGATGGATATCGCACGCGAGTCCGGCAAGCCTGAGCAAGTGATCGAAAAGATGATCGTTGGTCGTATGAAGAAGTGGTTGGCGGAAAGCACACTTCTGGGCCAAGCTTTTGTTGTGAACCCTGACCTGACGGTTGGCGAAGCGGCGAAAGAAGCAGGCGTTGAGATCGCATCCTTCGTGCGTCTTGAAGTTGGCGAAGGCATCGAGAAAGTTGAAGAAGATTTCGCGGCAGAAGTTGCGAAAACAATGAAGGGCTAAGAGCTTTTTACTTCTTAGATTTTTGGCGTTGCATGTTAATCCATGCAGCGCCTTTTTTTGGTGACAGCTATTCAGCGTTAGAAAAGATTTGATTGGTGTGCAGATTACGGCCAAGCTTTTGAAGCGAGTTTCCTATTTTGGGAGCATTTCGCTTAAGTAGAGAGATCATATGAAATTTTTTTCCAAAATAGAGATACTGTTTGAGAGTTTTAAACCAAAGTTTTTTGGGAAATCCGCGCTGGCTGTTTTGCTTGCCGCTTCGACATTTGTGCTGCCAAGCAGTGCAAGTGCAAAAATGATACGGGTCGAAGCAATTGGCGAAATTACACAAGTGAACAGCTTTGCAAGCAGTCAATTTCGCCGCGGCGAACTTGGCATAATGATTCTTACCTATGACACAGCCGCGATTGACACTGATCTTTCGAGCCAAAGCGGAAAATATGCTATTGGAGCACTGAAATTTTTTCAGATTCTCGACAAAACTTACCGACCTCATTTTGAATTCGAGCGGAGTGCCAATGGTACGATAACACTCAGGGATCTTCTCGTAGCAGGTGACAGCTTTAAGGTTGAAAGCCTGTCAGGTCTGGGAAGGGCAGGCGATCTGGATGACGGTTTTGTCGCGCCTGAGAGAGCCGGGCTGAAAATCGCTGGCGCTACGTTTGAGCTTCATGAATCTGTGCGAAGTGTTCTTAAGAGTGACAAGCTTCCCGTAACGCTTGGCGCAATCCCTGATGATTGGAGCACATCACAACCGCCTAGTTTCGCGCTGCAATACTGCTTTAGCTGTGGCACCGGGGTTCTTGTAAATGTGACGTTCACCATCAAAGAAGCACGCGTTTACGAGCTGACAGAACCAATTTTGAGTTTTGAGCTTGTTGGCCAAGAGCTTGTCGCAAAGGGCGAGATAGATGCAACCGCGCTTGATGCATTTAAGAAAGCGCAACGGCGAAACCCGAGCGTGAAGAAACTGGTTTTGAAGTTTGTTCCAGGATCCGGGGATGACGATGCCAATCTGATTCTAAGCTCAAGGGTACGTGGGTCTCAATTTGCAACGCATGTTCCGTCTGACGGTTTGATTGCTTCTGGTGGTGTTGATTTGTTTCTTGCGGGCATAAAGCGCTCATTTGATGCTGGTGCTTGCGTTGGCGTTCACAGTTGGGAAGGTGGTGGAGTAGAAGGGCGTGACCTTCCCAAATCCAGTCCCGAGCATGACAAATACCTTGAGTACTTTCGCAAGCTGGGCATTCAAGAAGACTTTTATTGGTTTACGCTCGAAAAAGCTGCGGCAAATGACATGTATTACATGACGCAGGCCGAAGTCGATAAATATGGCGTAAGCACTGAACCAGCGCCGGTCATGGGCACGCAAAAAGAATGCATCTACCGCTAACGCTTAAAGAAAAAGGCGGCGCAACCCGAGGGGGCGCGCCGCCAAAAATCATCGCCAACCCGTTACATGGGGATGAGGCAGACCAGCGACAAGTCCGATCAGACGGTTGACTATACGCCACCTGACCGGTGTTGAATTGCTTCAACAAGGGCGAAAGCGCTTCGGTATCGCGAAGATTTCCCCCAAAAGTTCCTAGGCTAAAGCCACCACTCACGGAACAAGGTGACGATAGGTCAGGTTTGCGTTAATCGAAAGTACAGGATTCCATACCTTCAAGATATTAACGCAAAACTAACGATGCTGGAATCGAGCTATGGACGCATCCAGTTAGATAGGGTCGACCACAAACATCTGGTTTTGAAAGGCAGCTTTCAGTACCGCTTGCGCAGTCGTTTCAACGCTGAGAGTTGCGCGCGCAAGACGCAAGTGCTTTTCAACTGTCGCGGGTGTTAGGCCCATCAACATTGCAATATCTTGCGTCGTTTTCCCATCGCCAACCCATTCGAGCGCTTCGCGTTGACGATTGGTCAAAGACCGATCACCGCGTTGATGGGGCAGGGTGACGATTTTGAGATGCGCAATATTGTTCATAAGAATGATATCGCTACCATGCTCTGCCCAAATCGAGTCGGCGTCTGCTTGGCTCATGCCTTGGCGCGCGGTCAAAGCAATGGCACCCTTGGAACGGGATGTGATTGCTTTGAAACTGATAGAATAGCCTGCGATTACGCCATGTTTTGCGTTCATTTCAACGACTTGTTTTTCATGTTCGCTTAGCGTGCCGCGCTCCATTTCATCCCACAAATAACCCCAGCTGCACGCACCAACGTTATTGAGCGCCCAACGTACCATCGGCGCATCCCTATATAATCCCGTATCTATGAACAGCTTCATGTACTCTGGCGCATGGTTTGTTAGCAGGACAAAATCATCCGGATCCCCCATAGAGGTTGGCGACATAAAGTGAGACAAGCCATAGATAATCCGGTCAAACCCGAACTCTGCCATTTTGGCGCAATGTTTGGTCCACAGTACCTCTGCGCTTTGTGCTGCTGTCAGATCTTCTAAATACCTTCGCAGTGCGCTCATGCTGAAGCTGCCAAATGCGCGCGCAATGCGTCAAGCGCAAATAGATATCCTTGCGCGCCAAACCCGGCGATCTGACCAAGCGCGACTGGCGCGATATAGGAATGATGGCGAAACGCTTCGCGCGCGTGAATATTGCTAAGGTGTACTTCAACGCTCGGCAGCTCGACTGAGGCGAGGGCGTCGTGCAACGCGATTGACGTGTGCGTGTATGCACCAGCGTTCAAGACAATTCCGTCCTGGTTGGTCTTTGCGTCATGGATAGCATCAATCATCGCGCCTTCATGATTGCTCTGAACAAAGCTCAGTTGAGCATCAGGCGCATGTACGCGACACATGTCTTCTACATCAGCGAGTGTCGTTGTGCCATAGACGTCTGGCTGGCGCGTGCCCAGCAAGTTCAGGTTCGGTCCGTTCAAGATAAGTACGCGCATGCTATTCGCCAGTCTTTGAAAAGTGTGATGGTAGTGTGCGTAACCTAGTCGATGCTGTCCAGTATGGATATCGTTGTTTTCATTGGGTTTTGGTAATTCTTAAGGTTACATAATACTGATTATGCGTTACATGCATTGCAAGCTGGGCCAGCAGATAAATGGCTCCAGATACCCCACTACATGAAGGTAGCGCTTTAAAGAACTCGCATAAGTGATTGATAAGACTGGAAAGACAGAAATCATATCTGTCTTTCCAGTCATTGTTTTAAAAGAATGCCTGCAAACCAGTTTGCGCGCGCCCTAGGATCAGAGCGTGCACATCATGCGTGCCCTCATAGGTGTTCACAGTTTCAAGGTTCATCATATGGCGGATGACACCAAACTCGGCAGAAATCCCGTTACCGCCGTGCATGTCGCGTGCCATGCGCGCGATATCTAGCGCTTTGCCACAATTATTTCGCTTCACGATCGAAATCATTTCCGGCGCGGCCTTCGCCGTATCCATCAAGCGACCCACTTGCAAGCTCGCCTGGAGCCCCAATGTGATCTCTGTTTGCATATCTGCAAGCTTCTTCTGGAAAAGCTGCGTTTGCGCCAAAGGCTTGCCAAACTGTTTGCGATCAAGTCCGTATTGAAGCGCTCCGTGCCAGCAAAATTCCGCAGCGCCCATGACACCCCAGCTGATGCCATACCGCGCGCGATTCAAACATCCGAATGGGCCTTTTAGACCTTGAACATGTGGCAGCAACGCGTCGTCGCCAACCTCGACATTGTCCATCACAATTTCACCTGTGACCGACGCACGTAAACTCAGCTTATTACCAATCTTCGGTGCGCTAAGCCCTTTCATGCCTTTCTCAAGAACGAAGCCACGGATTTTGCCACCGTGCTCTTCTGATTTGGCCCACACGACAAAAACATCGGCAATCGGGCTGTTCGAAATCCACATTTTGGAGCCGGTGATCTTATACCCGTTCGCCGTTTTCTCGGCACGCGTTTTCATACCTGCAGGATCAGAGCCTGCATCAGGTTCGGTCAAACCAAAGCAGCCAATCCATTCACCGCTTGCCAACTTAGGCAGATATTTCTTACGCTGTGCTTCAGAACCATAGGCATAAATCGGATACATCACCAAAGAAGACTGCACAGACATCATTGAGCGATATCCACTATCTACGCGCTCAACTTCTCGCGCGACCAAGCCGTAGCTCACGTAGCTCGCGCCAATACCACCGTATTCTTCTGGGATGGTCGTCCCAAGCAATCCCATCGCGCCCATTTCGCGAAAGATCTCAGGATCTGTCTGTTCTTCGACAAATGCCTCTAATACTCTGGGCTGAAGTTTCTCCTGCGCATATGCGCGGGCACTGTCCGCAATCATCCGCTCATCTTCACTAAGCTGTTCGGACATACGCAGCGGGTCATCCCATTGAAAGCTGCTCAAATCAGGCTGATCTTTTGCACGCAATATCGGTGCATTTGTGGACATTTCGTTCATGGTTGTCTCCAAAACATACGATCGATTAGGCTAAGTATAGCGCAGAAATTCATGTGAGGCGAAAGACTCCGTGACGTCATAAACTATAGCTTCATTTTTCTAGTGAAACTCCGGGGGGACTTGGCACCGCCAAGTTGGGGGCTGGCCCCCCTTCTCGCCTAAACTGCTGCGGCCGCCTCAACCGCTTGCGAAAAGACCTCATTCAATGCCGCGCTCTCTTCAAGGCCAACTGACACGCGAAAGAATCCTTCGCTCATGCCAAGCGCTTCTCGGGCTTCAGGTGCTAATGCGCGGTGTGATGAACTTGCAGCGTGCGACAAGGTGGTTCCAACATCCCCAAGCGTAGGTGCAAAAGCAATCCCTTCAGCTGCGCGAGCAAGTGCGTTCGCTGCGGCGCGACCACCACTGACTTCAAAACTAACCATATTGCAGCCCTGCCCGTTCAAAAGTGAGGCTGCGCGTGCGTGATCTGGATGATCGGCCCGCGTTGGATATAGCACACGTTTCACACCTGGCAGCTCTGCCAAATGATCAGCAAGAGCAGCGGCATTGCTCTGCGCGCGCGCAAAACGAAGCTCGAACGTGGCAAGGCCACGCTCGGCAAGCCAGCAGTCAAACGGGCTCGCTGTCATCCCTGTTGTGACAGCAAAATCGTAGATTTTCTTTTGCATTGTGGGATCTTTGGCGGCGACATAGCCGAGCGTTACATCCGAGTGCCCAGCGAGCAGTTTGGTCACCGAGTGAATGACGACATCAGCCCCATTTTCAAACGGGAGATAGCCGCGCGGCGTCGTAAAGGTATTGTCGACCATCAGGATTAAACCGCGTTCACGGCAAAGCTCTGCAATGCCTTGCATATCTGCAATCCGTAGCGTCGGGTTCGAAACAACTTCGATCAAGACCGCTTTAGTGTTGGGGCGGATCGCCTTAGCGAAAGCAGTCGCATTGGTCGGATCTGCAAGAGATGTTTCAATGCCAAAGCGCGGAAGGTCTTCCTTCATCAACCTCAATGATCGGCCATAGAGTTGATCGCCACCAATCACATGATCACCTGCGCTTAATATGCCTGCCAGCGCCGCAAAGACCGCTGACATGCCAGAGGACGTTACGATCCCCCCGCTCACCCCTTCTAGCGCATCGATGCGTTGCGCTAAAACGGCGGCATTGGGATGACCCTCTCGCGCATAGGTGAAACCCTGTTCGCGCCCCTCATATTGTGCGTCCAACTCGTCTGGTGTGGTCGAGGCAAACGCTACAGCCGTGCTCAATGGTGTTACAATCGGGCGGCTTATGCTTTGTGGTGCGCCGACTGGACGGATCAGGGTTTCCTTGGAATTGCGCATATTTTAAAGGGCTTTCAAATTGTCGCGAAAGTGTCGCATATTTTCTTGGTAATGGAGCGCTGATGCGCGCAGTCCTTGGATGCCTTGTTCGTCTAATTGCCGCACAACCTTGCCTGGTGCGCCCATAACAAGCGAACCATCGGGGATAACCTTGCCCTCTGTGATCAGCGCGCCTGCTCCGATGAGACAATTCTCACCAATCACAGCACCGTTCAGGACAGTTGCTCCCATGCCGATAAGCGAATTATCCCCAATTGTGCATCCGTGAAGCATGACTTTGTGCCCAATAGTGCAACCTTTCCCAATTGTTAACGGATAGCCGCTATCTACATGCATGACCGTGTTTTCCTGCACATTGGTGCCCTCGCCGATGTGAATAATCTCGTGATCTGCACGAAGGGTCGAACAAAACCAAACAGAGCTGCCCGCCTCCATCACCACTTGGCCAATCACATTTGCATCATCTGCAATCCATGTGTCGTTGTGTACAGTCGGGTGTTTTTCACCCAAGGCGTATAGGGTCATTTCAAATCCTCGAATTGGCTCTGCAACGCGCGCACATGCTCTGTGAGGTCGGGCTGTTGCGAGCGGCGCAAGCGCGTGGCGGTGATGATCGTCTTTAGCTGCTCTTCCGTTTGATCAAGGTCGTCGTTGATCAGGACAAAATCATAGCCATCCCAATGGGAAATTTCGTCCCAGCTTTTGGACATGCGTCTCTCAATAATCTCTTCGCTATCTTTGGCACGGCTCACAAGTCGGCGATGAAGCTCTGTTATTGACGGTGGCAAAAGAAAAATCGAAAGGGTGTTTTGACCCAAAGATGAATTTCGAATTTGCTGCGCGCCTTGCCAATCGATATCAAAAAGCACGTCTTGCCCTGCGTTGATCGCGGCTTCTACAGGACCTTTAGGCGAGCCATAGAAATTCCCAAAAACATGTGCATGTTCAAGCATCTCGCCCTCAATCACGGCGTTTTTGAATTTGGCTTCGTCCGTAAAATGATAGTCTTGCCCGTCGACTTCCCCGTCGCGCGGGGCCCGTGTTGTCGCGGAGACGGAAAAGCGCACGGAATCGTCCCATGTGCGCAAACGCCCTGCCAGCGTCGATTTACCGGCCCCCGAGGGGGACGACAGGATAATCAGCAAACCACGCCGATCTTTGCTTTGGTGATCCACACTCATGCGCGTTTACTCCACATTTTGCACCTGCTCGCGCATTTGATCGATCAGGACTTTCAGCGCCAGTCCGATTTCAGTCAGCTTTGCGTTTTGTGCTTTGGAGCACAGCGTATTGGCTTCACGATTGAATTCTTGGCACAGAAAATCAAGCTTGCGGCCGACGGGGATACCACTGGCGAGCAAGTCGCGTGCAGCGCTGACGTGAGCGTGAAGGCGATCAATTTCTTCAGTGACGTCGGACTTCACAGCAAGCACCGCGATCTCTTGCGCAATACGGAATTCATCCAAGTCAGCGCGATTGTTCATCACTCGTGCAATTGCAGCCTTGAAGTTGTTTTGCATGTCATCCGCTCTGTCTGCTAACAGTCCTTGAGCCTGATCCGTCAAACTTGCAATTTCATCAAGTTGACGGGTGAGAACGCCGTGTAAAGACGCGCCCTCAGTCGCACGCATCGCATCAAAACTTTCCAGCAGCGGCGCAATATCGGCGCGCAACGCGCTCAATAGTGCAGCGCTTGCATCGCGGTTTTGCGGAGCATCCATAACACCGCGAAAGTTCATCACGTCACTGGCGCTTGCAGGCGTTAGGTTAACGCCCTTGCTTCCGGCTTGATCCTCGATTTGCGCGATTGCATCCAAGACCCGGGCCAGCGCATCTGGGTTTATTTCAACCGCATTGTCACCCGCATCGCGCGTTATGCGCAGATTGAGTGATACAGAACCACGCGCAACGATTGCGCTTACCTGTTTGCGCAAATCTGCCTCAAGCACCCCAAGCCAATCGGGCATGCGAAACCGCAGATCAAAACCTTTGCCGTTGACGGAACGCAATTCCCAGCTCCATGTGAAGCCTTCTGCCTGTCCAGCGCGTGCGGCAAAGCCTGTCATCGATGTGAGGCGCTCGGTGCTTGCCATCAATTTCTCTCTTTCACTCGATATAAGTTGGTCGTGTCACGTGTTGCGGGAGTTACGCCAATTTAGCGGGGAGCTGCAAGTTTTGTAACGTATTCAAATTATGGGACTGCTGTTTTTTACGTTAACCAAGAGCTGAACTTTCACTCAAGTTTTCGCAGAGTTTGATCTATTAAAGGTTTTGTAACCTCCGTTGATATATCTTTAAACAAGAGCGCCGCCCTGCATGCCAAGCTTAACAGGTCGCCTCTCTGCATTAAGCAAAGGCAGCACCTCACGATGATTGATCGGCCTGACATCCCTTCCCTTTCTGCAAAACCAATCAGTGCCGCCGATAATGTCGTTGAGCTGCAAGATGGGGCGCTTTCACAAAGCCATACAAGCTTTCGAACCTGCGCAGATCTTTACGAATATTGGCAACATTTGCGCGGTGATCGCCAAATGCCTGCACGGAGTGAATTTGATCCGCGCGACATTCAAAGTTCGATCGCCGGGACATTTGTTGCGGAAAAGGTTGCCCCGCGTGTCGCGCGCATACGTGTGTCGGGCTCTGTTTTGAACGATACGCTTGGGATGGATGTGCGTGGCATGCCAATCACAGCGCTTTTCGACCCAATTGCACGCGACACAGTTGCGGAAGCGATCAATGATTTGTTCGTCGCACCGTCGATGGTTGTGCTGGATTTAACCTCTCGCCATGGATTTCCACGCAAATCAATCCAAGCACGTATGGTTTTGTTACCCATGAGCGATGCTGCGGGAAATATCACCCGCGCGGTTGGATGTTTAGACATAAAGGGGGAAATCAGCAAAACACCACTGCGCTTCAAGGTCAGTTCTGTGCGTCATACGGAGCTTACGGGCGATGCGCCGCTTGCACATCCTGTTGAAACAGCGCCCTTTACGCAGGCGCTTGCAGACCGACAGTCTGAACCAAGTTTTGCATTTGCCGAAGGTGTCACTGAATTTCGCCCAAAACGACACGACGATGCTGTGAACAGTGCGAGAAGCAGCGCCGGCCCGTCCAAGTTGAGATTGATCGTCGACAACGACGTCTAAACGAAAAACGCCCCGCATGTTGCAGGGCGTCTTTACAATCAATTAAGTGAGGTCGATTTAATCAGACCGCTTGCGCTTGTGCTTGTTGGCGCCGCGCTGAAAGCTCTTCGGCCACAAGGAAGGCCAGTTCCAGGGACTGACTTGCATTCAAACGAGGGTCACACGCTGTGTGATAGCGATCTGATAGGTCCTCATCACTGACAGCGCGAACGCCGCCTGTGCATTCTGTCACATCCTGGCCTGTCATTTCGAAGTGCACACCACCGGGGATCGTTCCCTCAGCTGCGTGAACCCCAAAGAAGTCACGCACTTCGCGCAAGACGCTTTCAAATGGGCGTGTTTTGTAACCAGAAGCGGATTTGATCGTGTTGCCGTGCATCGGATCACAGGTCCAAAGCACCTCGGCTCCTTCTTCGCGTACAGCTTTTACGAGACGTGGGAGGTGTTCCCCCACATTGCCCGCGCCAAATCGTGCGATCAGGGTCAAGCGACCCTGCTCATTGTTCGGGTTGAGCTTATTCATCAAAACCTTGAGATCCTCAGCAGTCGTTGTCGGACCACATTTTAGACCAATCGGGTTTTGAACGCCGCGCGCATATTCTACGTGGGCACCGTCTGGCTGACGCGTGCGATCCCCGATCCAGATCATGTGACCAGACCCCGCGAGCCATTTGCCAGAGGTGCTGTCGAGACGGCAAAGCGCTTCTTCGTACTCAAGCAAAAGCGATTCATGAGAGGTGTAGAAGTCTACGGTCTGCAAGTTTGGCTCTTGCGTGCTATCAAGTCCAGCAGCTCTCATGAAATCAAGCGTGTCGCCAATGCGGTTAGCCATTTCACGGTATTCAGCTGCTTGCTCACCCGCGGTAAAGCCAAGTGTCCAAGCGTGAACTTGGTGCACATCAGCGTAACCACCTGTGGAAAACGCGCGCAGCAGGTTAAGTGTTGCCGCCGCTTGGGTGTAGGCTTGCAGCATCTTTTTCGGGTCAGGAATGCGCGCTTCAGGTGTGAAGGCTAGTTCGTTGATAATGTCGCCGCGGTAGCTTGGCAGCTCTACGCCATCAATTGTCTCTGTGTTGGCCGAGCGTGGCTTGGCAAACTGGCCTGCCATGCGACCGACTTTGACCACAGGCACTTTTGCACCATACGTCAACACCATTGCCATCTGCAGCATTACTTTAAACGTGTCGCGAATACCATCTGCGCTGAACTGCTCAAAGCTTTCGGCGCAATCACCACCTTGAAGCAAAAATGCCTCGCCGCGCGCAGCTGCTGCAAGTTGCGTTTTCAGCTTGCGTACTTCGCCTGCAAAAACCAAGGGTGGATAAGCAGCGAGCTGACCTTCAACAGAGGCCAGCGCCGCCGCATCCGTATACTCCGGCATTTGGACCCGTGGCTTGTTGCGCCAGTCCGATTTCTGCCATTCGCTCATCTGTCTTCTCCTAAGATATAAAGTATCGAAATAGCTGTATAAGACGGTGTTAGCGCTATGACCAGTCGCTTTCGGCCAAGGTGTTCTTGACGTTGTCGATATGATGCGCTCAAGGTGAAATTGGCTCTGCAAAAGTGAATCACTTTCGCCCATGCTTGCCTCACGATGCGCGTGCGCGTGCCAAGCAGGATATGAATTATTATGACGACCCCAACTGACGTAAGGATCAGTGTAGAAACCGAAACCGACAAACCGCGTCGGTTCGTATTTGTTTTGCTCACTGATTTTACGCTTTTATGCTTCTCTGCCGCGCTTGAAAGCTTGCGCATCGCCAACCGTTTGGCAGGCAAGGAACTTTACTCTTGGACGTTGATTGGCGAGGGCGGCGAAAGCGTGTCTTGCTCTGCAGGGACGAAATTTGCGCTAGACGCTGATTTGGTCGAGCTTCAGCGCGATGACACGGTGTTGTTGTGTGGCGGTGTAAATATCCAGTTTGCAACCAATAAGAAGCTGTTGAATTGGCTGCGCCGCGAAGCGCGTCGTGGCTTGACTGTGGGTGGGCTGTGCACTGCGTCTTACAGTATGGCGAAAGCGGGCATGCTGGATGGCAAACGCGCGACGATTCACTGGGAAAATCAGGATAGTTTTCTTGAAGAGTTTGACGAAATCGAGCTGACGAAGTCTGTTTTCGTCGTCGATGGCAATCGCCTTACGACGGCAGGTGGCACCTCTTCCATAGATTTGATGTTGAAGCTGATTGCGGATGATCATGGCGAAGAATTGGCCAATGCGGTGGCGGATCAGTTGATTTATTCATCTATTCGCACGGATCAAGATACTCAGCGGTTGTCTGTGCCAACGCGGATTGGTGTGCGTCATCCGAAACTTAGCGCCGTAATCCAGATGATGGAAAATAACATCGAAGAGCCGATCAGCCCCTCTGTACTTGCGAAAGATGTGGGCATGTCGACACGCCAATTAGAGCGGTTGTTTCGCCGTTATTTGAACCGCTCGCCCAAGCGTTACTACATGGAACTGCGTTTGCAGAAAGCACGTAACCTTTTGATGCAGACGGATATGAGCGTGATTAACGTGGCCCTGGCGTGCGGATTCGCATCGCCATCGCATTTCTCAAAATGCTACCGCGCGCACTATGACACGACACCCTACCGTGAACGTGGATCGCAAGCGGCGCGTCTGTCGATTTAAATAAAGCCACGAATTTGAGAAAATTCGCGGGCGCCTACGGCGTGAGTTTATCCAGAAAAATGAAGCTTGTTCAAAGTGCCATTCCCAACTGAGAGGAACCAGATGCCGCCATCCGGGGCTTCACGGATATCGCGCACGCGTGACGTGGCATCGGTTTGAATTTGTTGAGCTTCGCGAAAGGGCGATCCTGACAAGCGTGCAATGTAGTCAAATTTCAAGCTGCCCACGAAGTGATGGCCGCGCCACTCTGACTTCTGCTTGCCGGAATAAATCATATAACCTGAAGGTGCGATTGAGGGGTCCCAATAGTGTTGTGGCTGCTCAAGGCCGGACTTGTTTGTCCCCTCACCGATCTTGCGCCCTGAATAGTGCCTTCCGTAAGAAATTGTTGGCCAGCCGAAGTTTGCGCCTTTGGCAATGCGATTTATTTCATCGCCGCCGCGCGCGCCATGTTCATTTCCCCAAAGGGTGCCGCTGAGATCAAGGGCCATTCCTTGTGGGTTGCGGTGGCCGTAGGACCAGATTTCAGGCAGATATCCTAGCGCGTCTACAAATGGGTTATCGTTTGGCACCGCACCATTTTTGGTGATGCGAATTATAGTGCCGTTGTGGGTCGCTGGGTTTTGCGCCTGCTCACGTTCGCCGCGATCTCCAATACTGATGAACAGTGTTCCATCGCGTGCCTCAACGATCCTTGATCCGAAATGGCGCCCGCCACTGGAGCCTTCGGCCATTTCAAAGATCGTCGTGACGTTACTGAGACGCGCTGTGTTTTGGTCAAATTGCGCGCGCATGACTGCCGTGCCCGAGCCGCGCCCTTGGCGTTTTGCATAGGTCATAAAGATCGTGCGCGATGTGGCGAAATCGCGCGGGACCAAGAGATCAAGCAATCCACCCTGCCCGTCAACTTCGATCTCTGGCAGACCTGCGACGCGTTTTGAGGTTCCATTTGCAAACCAAAGCAAAGCTCCGTCGCGTTCCGTGATCAGAATTCCGTTTGCCGCGAAGCCAAATGCCCAAGGCGCATCAAGACCACTGATCATCGGTTCAACTTTTAGCGATTGTGCGCTAAGGATCGTGGGTGCGAACAAACTGGATGTCGCGGCGAGAGCGAATTGGCGGCGGTTGAGGGGCATCTGAGGGACCTCTTTCTATGCAAATTGCGTGTGTTTGGGATATATGATCAGTTCGCTTTGAAACCAGTATTCTTGGCCAGTCTGACGTTTTTTTGATTGGCTTAGCGTAAACTCTTTCCAAATCCGTGGGCTGTGCATAGGCTGCCCTATCAAAATAAGCCCAATCCGGCCCTAGAATCGGGTGACAATTTGGGAAGTTTTTGAAAAGAGCGCGCAAAGACGCTGTGGGATGGGAGAAATACTGTGATCCGGGTTGAAAACCTGCACAAGCACTTTGGCGGCTTTCACGCTGTTGATGGTGCTTCGCTTGAGATTGCTGAGGGCTCGATCACGGGTCTTGTAGGGCCCAATGGGGCTGGCAAAACAACGTTGTTTAACGTCATCGCGGGTGTTTTGCCGCCGACTTCTGGGCGTGTGTTTATGGCGGATGAGGATATCACTGGCTTGCCACCGCATGAGTTGTTTCACAAAGGATTGCTGCGCACATTCCAGATTGCGCATGAATTCAGTTCTATGACGTGTCGCGAAAATCTGATGATGGTGCCTGGTGGCCAATCCGGAGAAACTTTGTGGAACACTTGGTTTGGCCGCAAACGCATCGCCAATGAAGAGCGCGCATTGGCGGCGAAAGCTGATGAAGTGCTCGATTTTCTGACGATTGCGCACTTGAGCGACGAAAAAGCAGGTAATCTGTCAGGTGGTCAAAAAAAGCTTTTGGAGCTTGGCCGCACCATGATGGTCGATGCGCGGATCGTGTTTCTAGATGAGGTTGGTGCGGGTGTGAACCGCACGCTTTTGAACACGATTGGCGACGCGATTTTGCGACTTAATCAACAGCGTGGCTATACGTTTTGCATGATCGAGCATGATATGGAATTTATTGGCCGTCTCTGCGATCCGGTCATTGTGATGGCTGAGGGTAAAGAGCTGGCAACCGGAACGATTGACGAAATCAAGGCCAACGAGCAAGTCATCGAAGCATACCTTGGCACCGGTCTAAAGAATAAGGAAACGGCATGATGCGTGCATGCGGTTTAGGGGCTCTGCCCCGTTTGATCCGAGATCAAACTCCCCGGGATATTTTTGGAGAGAGGAAGCCGCATGTCTGAGCCGTTTCTGATTGGAGAGAATATGACCGGTGGCTACGGCACGGGCGCAGATATTTTGCACAACTGTACTTTGGCAGTCGAAAAAGGTGAGATCGCCGTGATTGTCGGGCCCAATGGTGCGGGCAAGTCGACGGCGATGAAGGCCGTCTTTGGCATGTTGAATTTGCGTGAAGGTGCTGTGCGTTTAAATGGTAACGATATTACCAAGCTGACCCCGCAAGCGCGTGTTGCGCAAGGCATGGGGTTTGTTCCGCAAACGTCTAACATTTTCACGTCACTGACTGTTGAGGAAAATCTTGAAATGGGCGCGTTTATTCGGCGCGATGATATCTCACAGACCATGGCGCAAGTGTATGAGCTTTTTCCCATCCTGAAAGAAAAGCGCGCTCAAGCTGCGGGTGAATTGTCAGGCGGTCAGCGTCAACAGGTCGCCGTCGGGCGCGCATTGATGACACAACCAAAGGTATTGATGCTTGATGAGCCAACGGCAGGTGTCTCGCCCATTGTGATGGATGAGTTGTTTGATCGCATCATCGAGGTGGCCCGCACAGGAATTTCAATTTTGATGGTGGAACAAAACGCCCGCCAAGCGCTCGAAATCGCGGATAAAGGATATGTTTTGGTCCAAGGCAGCAATGGGTTCACAGACACGGGCAAAGCACTGCTTGCCAATCCTGAAGTGCGCAAAAGTTTCTTAGGGGGATAACCATGACAGTCTTGAGAAAAGTTACGGCATTAAGCGCCTTTTGTGCGCTATGCGTTTTGTGCGCGCTTCCCGTTGTTGCCGATGAAAATGATGCAGCTGAGGATGGTTCCTATACGCTTCAAAATGCACCGGTAAAGCGTGAGATTGCGTTGCAATGTGCCTTTGAGAATGAGTGTTTTGAAGCGGAAAGCTGCGCGGATACGACGTTTACGTTTGAGCTGAAAGGGCGTGCTGGCGGATTGACGGCCACTGATATGGCTGTGGAGGTCGCAATGGTCAGCGAAATTGGTGATGCGACTTTGATCGGTGTGCGCTCTGGTCGTGCGATGTCGCTTTCTGGTGGGGCGTTTGATGCGCGTCACTTGCTCACAATCGCGCAAGACGGAGCGGCGCGCTACACGCTTCATTATGCGGATGGTCCGATGGTCATCACATACCTTGGAGCCTGCGAATGATTGATTTTCTGAATGCGATTGTCGCGCTGTCGAACTTCGTAATTGTGCCTGCGATTGCCTATGGTAGCCAATTGGCGCTTGGCGCTCTTGGTGTCACGCTGATCTACGGCATTTTGCGGTTTTCCAACTTTGCCCATGGGGACACGATGGCGACGGGCGCGATGTTTACCATCTTTGTGACGTGGTGGATGCAATCGGCAGGTATCAATCTGGGTCCTTTGCCAACAGCCCTGCTCGCCCTGCCCTTTGGCATCCTTGGTTGCATGGTCTTGGTGCTTTTCACAGACCGTTTCGTTTATCGCTTTTATAGAGAGCAAAAAGCCAAACCAGTGATCCTTGTGATCGTCTCGATGGGTGTGATGTTTATCATGAATGGTCTGGTACGTTTCGCCATTGGTCCTGGTGAGCAACGTTTTTCTGATGGTGAGCGTTTCATTATCAATGCGCGCGTTTTCAAAGAGATGACCGGGCTGCGCGAAGGGCTGGCGATCAAGACATCACAAGGCATAACCGTTGTGACTGCCGTCATCGTGGTGGCGCTTTTGTTCTGGTTCTTGAACCGCACACGCACTGGCAAATCTATGCGCGCGTATTCAGATAACGAAGACTTGGCCCTTTTGTCAGGTATCAACCCAGAGCGGGTCGTGATGTATACGTGGCTTATCGTGGCGGCCTTGGCAACGACGGCTGGCGTTCTCTACGGACTCGACAAAAGTTTTAAGCCCTTCACATATTTCCAGCTCTTGCTACCGATCTTCGCATCCGCAATCGTCGGTGGATTAGGCAGCCCGATCGGGGCAATCGCGGGTGGCTTTGTCATCGCGTTCTCTGAAATCACAATCACCTATGCGTGGAAGAAAGTGCTTGTCTATCTTATGCCTGAGCCGCTTGAGCCATCCGGTCTCGTGCAGCTGTTAAGTACGGATTACAAGTTCGCAGTATCCTTTGTGATCCTGTTGATCGTCTTGTTGTTCAAACCTACGGGTCTGTTTTCGGGGAAAGCTGTATGACCTATCCTTTGAAAAATATCGCCCTTTTCGCGGTTATGGCAGGCCTTTTAGGCTATACTGGCATGACGGAGAGCTGGAACACTGCACTGGGCCTGTTCAACATGTGCTTAATCTCAGCGATCATGGCGCTCGGCGTGAACCTGCAATGGGGCTACGCGGGTCTTTTTAACGTTGGGGTTATGGGATTTGTGGCGCTCGGTGGCCTGGCTGCCGTTTTGGTCTCGCATGCCCCTGTGACAGAGGCGTGGAGCGCAGGTGGCATTGGCGTCATTGTTGCTTTGCTCACAGGTGTCGCAACCATTGTTCTGGCTACGATTGTCATGCGCCGCAAGCCGCACAGCCGCACGCGGACGATTGTACTGCTGACTGTCCTCGTGGGTGGGTTTTTCCTATTTCGCGCACTGTTTGACCCATCGGTTCTGGCCATCGAAAAGGTGAATCCAGCCGCAACCGGGTTTCTGGGCGGCCTTGGTCTGCCAATAATGGTGTCTTGGCCCATTGGTGGCCTTTTGGCCGCAGGTGCCGCTTGGGTCATCGGCAAGACCGCGCTTGGGCTGCGCTCCGACTACCTCGCGATTGCGACCTTGGGCATTGCTGAAATTGTCATTGCGATCTTGAAGAACGAAGATTGGCTGACGCGTGGCGTCAAAAACGTGGCCGGACTTGAACGTCCTGTGCCCTATGAGGTGGATCTTCAAAATGATCCTGCTTTTGTCGAACGCGCGACCGGCTTTGGGTTTGATGCCGTCGAAGCGTCAACATTATTCGTAAAGGCAAACTATTCTGTGCTGTTTGCTGTTGTTTTGATTGTCTTGCTGATCATGTTCCAACTTGCGCTCAAAAGTCCGTGGGGGCGCATGTTGCGCGCAATTCGTGACAATGAAGTCGCCGCCGAAGCGATGGGCAAAGACGTCACTGCGCGGCATCTGCAAGTTTTCATCCTTGGCAGTGCCATCTGTGGTCTGGCTGGGGCGATGATGACGACACTCGATGGTCAGTTGATCCCAGGGACCTATCAACCCTTGCGCTTCACTTTCCTCGTTTGGGTCATGGTTATTGTGGGCGGCTCTGGTAACAATCTAGGGGCTGTTCTAGGGGGCTTCTTGATTTGGTACCTTTGGATCCAAGTGGAACCTTTGGGTCATTGGCTTATGGGGATTATCACTGCGGGCATGGCGGACGGCAGTGCGTTGAAAGAACACCTGCTGGAAAGCGCAGCACACATGCGTCTGTTGACGATGGGACTTGTTTTGCTCTTGGTCTTACGTTTCAGTCCACGCGGTTTGATCCCGGAGAAATAACACCTCTCTTCTTTTTTCAAATAAACTCAAAAAACGCCGGCCCAAATGTGCCGGCGTTTGCATATCTCGGGGTTGTGATTTGATCCGAAAACCGCGCGAGCGTCACATCACATCACATCACATCACATCACATCACATCACATCACATCACATCACAGTGCTGTCCAGCCACCATCGACTGAAATCGTTGTACCCGTAATCTGCGCTGCTGCATGGGATGCTAAAAATACGGCTGTCCCACCCAATTGCTCAACGGTTGCAAACTCTTTGGAGGGTTGACGCTTCAGCATCACATTCTTGATGACGTCTTCGCGTGACATGTCATATTCGCGCATCGTGTCCGGGATCTGCTCTTCCACCAGTGGCGTCAAAACGTAGCCCGGACAAATGGCATTTGCGGTGATTGGTTCCTGTGCTGTTTCCAAAGCGACAGACTTGGTCATGCCAACAACGCCATGCTTGGCTGCGATATATGCGGATTTGAAAGGTGACGCTGTCAAACCATGCGCAGAGGCAATGTTGATCACGCGGCCCCACCCGGCTTTGCGCATCATTGGCAAAGCGGCGGCTGTCGTGTGAAACGCAGACGACATGTTGATCGCAATAATGGCGTCCCACTTTTCGACGGGAAATTCATCTATAGCCGCAACATGCTGGATACCCGCGTTATTGATCAAAATATCGCAGGCCCCCGCGTTCTCGATCAGGGCACGGCATTGATCACCTTGTGACATATCTGCTTGAATATAGCGCGCTTGCACGCCGTGCTCTTCGGCGATCTTTGCTGCGATGGCATGGTCTTCCTCACGATCGGTGAATGAGTTCAGAACAACATGCGCGCCAGCTTTCGCCATCTCGTGGGCGATTCCCAAACCGATTCCCGAGTTCGATCCTGTGATAACTGCGGTTTTTCCTGCAAGTGTCATAATGCGCCTCTTTCCGATTAAGCTGTTAAATAGATTTGCGCGCACTCTTATCATGGGCCACCCATAAAATAAGGGGCAAAAGCAGGATTATGAAAACTGCACATGAACGTGATCTGGCAAAAAACAGCTGGCGATAGCACAAAAAAAACCCCAGCACGAAGCTGGGGTTAAGTTATTGAGGCAGGTTTCATACAGGCAAGAAACCTATCGAGCAGTGAGTTACTTATAAGCTTTAAGTTGCCGTAGTCCAAGCTAAAAGTTTGAATAGTGGTGAAAGGCTCGTTACGGTTTTTATCCACAGGCTAGGCATATGAGGGATTGTTAACCAAATGAGATCACTGTTTTTCGCGCGCCGGTTGCGCGCCGCTGCATCTATACTAACGCTCTCGGTACTGCCTGTCAGCCTTGCTGCCGAGCCGAGCCATGGCATCGCTATGTATGGTGACCCTGCCCTTCCACACGATTTTGTGTCCCTCCCTTATGCCAACCCGGACGCGCCCAAAGGCGGTAAAATCAGTTTTGGTGAAGTGGGAAGTTTCGATTCTCTCAATCCGCACATTCGAAAAGGGTCCGTGCCTTGGCAGCTACGATCGCTTGCTTATGAAAGTTTAATGGGCCGATCTTACGGCGAACCCTTCTCACTTTACGGACTTTTGGCCGAATCGGTGGAAACCGGACCGAATCGTGAGTGGGTTGAATTCACCTTGCGCGAAGAAGCGGCCTTTTCCGATGGTAGCCCTGTCACAACCGAGGATGTCATCTGGTCGTACGAAACGCTCGGCACCATTGGCCACCCACGCTACCGCGGGTTTTACGGCAAAATCGAAAGTCTTGAGGCCGCAGGCCCGCGCAGCGTGCGCATTACCTTTAATGAGGACAATCGCGAGCTTGCTTTGATTGCGGGCCTTCGCCCAATCCTGAAGAAAGCGCAGTGGGATGGCAAAGACTTCGCGAATTCCACTTTGGATGATATTCCGATTGCGTCTTCCCCCTATGTGATCACCGATGTGGACGCAGGCCGCTCGGTCACGCTCACGCGCAATCCTGAGTATTGGGGCAAGGACGTGCCGTTCCGACGCGGCACCATGAACTTGGATGAAATAAAGATGGAGTTCTACGGCGACAGCTCCGTCTTGTTTGAGGCGTTCAAGGCGGGCGAGTTGACCATGCGTCGTGAAAACAACGCGGAAAAGTGGGAAACCCAGTACAACTTTCCGGCGGTTCAAAGCGGAGATGTGGTAAAATCTCCTATTCCTCATCAGCGTCCAACCGGCATGACAGGGTTTGTGATGAACACCCGTAAAACGCCCTTTGATGATTGGCGCGTACGCGATGCGCTGCTTCATGCGTTTAATTTTGAGTTCATCAACGACACGCTCACGGGCGGGCGACAGCCGCGGATTAGCTCTTATTTTTCAAACTCTGTCCTTGGGATGCAAAACGGTCCAGCGACAGGCAAAGTCGCCGCGTTGCTTGAACCCTACAAAGCAGATCTTCTGCCCGATACGATAGAGGGGTATACTTTACCCGTCTCTGATGGCTCTGCGCGCAATCGCAAGAACATTCGCGCGGCAATGACGCTGCTACAGGATGCAGGCTATACCGTCACGGACGGCAAGATGGTCGACGCCAATGGTGAGCAGCTCAGCTTTGATGTGCTTTTGCGTCAAGGTAATCAAGAAAACCAAGCGATAATGGATATTTACATCAATGCGCTCGCGCGTTTGGGGATCGACGCAAAGGTTTCAACAACCGATGATGCACAATATACAGAGCGCACAGCAACCTATGATTTCGATATGACGTATTACCGCATTGGTCTGTCGCTTAGCCCTGGAAATGAACAATATCTTTATTGGGGCAGCGAGGGGGTCGACAGCCCAGGGCGGCGCAACTGGATGGGGATGAACGTCCCTGCGGCTGAGGCGATGATCGACAATATTTTAGGCGCACGCTCTCAAGAAGACTTCATCGCAGCGACCCGCGCGTTGGATCGCATTTTGATATCGGGGCGTTATTTCATCCCACTCTATCAATGGCCCTACAGCAACATCGCCCACGCAAAAGAGCTGAAATACCCTGAAAATTTACCAATTTATGGCGATTGGCTTGGGTTCTTGCCCGAAGTTTGGTGGTGGGAAGAAGGTTAAGCGGAAAAAACCACCGCTGGTAACCCGAAGCTAACGTTTTTCTGGAAAGCTGTTTGAAACGAGCAGCTTTTTAGGAGATCTACATGACTTGGTCGCAGTTTGCATCGAATTGGAACGTCAATCTCTCTGCTTTGGTGCAGCGGTTTCCGCATGTTCCGGAACAAGACCTTGATCAGGCGCGCATCGGCCCCACTGCGTTGTCTCGCTTGATCGCAAAGAGCCATGATTTGACTGAACCGGAAGCGCGCGAAGAGCTGGAGCAATTTTTGGATAAGCAAAGCTTGGCACGCGCAGCTTTGGGTATCCGTTCGTATGATACAGCTTTGGCTGCTCAAAAATAGCAAAAGATAATCGCTTCGTACGTCGCGTTTTTACCTGACTGGCTTGCGAATGGGGGACGTGCTGCGCTACCGAATGGGACTATGGATGAACAACACGACCAGCCTTGTCCCTCGCCCTTCAACATGGCGGCGTATGTATTAGCCGCAACCGCAGATGCACCTGACAAAATTGCATTAGAAGTGTTGGCAGACGAAAAACAATGTTGGAGCTTTGCACAGATTGAAAGTGCCGTACGCGGTGTTGCAACAGGGCTTTTGAACAAAGGTCTGCAAGCAAACGATCTCGTCATGCTACGTCTTGGCAACACGGCTGATTTTCCGATTGCCTATTTGGGGATTATCGCCGCTGGAATGGTTGCAGTGCCGACCTCATCTGCGCTGACGCAGAATGAAATCACCAAAATGGCGCATGCGGTGAAACCTTCTGCGATTTTGCAAGATGACTCCCTCGCGGCCCCCGAGATTCATAGTGCGCTTAGCATTTCGTTAGGTTCATTGCGGGACATGTATGCGCTGCCGCCTGCCCCTTGGCATATGGCGGATGCAGAGCGGCCTGCTTATGTTGTTTTCACGTCTGGCACGTCCGCTGCGCCGCGCGCCGTTCAACATGCACATCGCGCGATTTGGGCGCGCCGGATGATGCACAAAGACTGGTACGATATCTCAAGCGAAGATCGCTTGTTGCACGCGGGCGCGTTTAACTGGACCTTCACGCTTGGGACTGGATTGATGGACCCATGGAGCGTGGGCGCAACTGCCCTAATAGCAAAAGACGGCACGCCGCCAGAGAATTTGCCAAACCTATTAGCCCAGTCCAAAGCAACCTTGTTCGCAGCAGCACCGGGCGTTTTTCGCAAGATCTTACGTGTGCATATGCCGAAGTTGCCGCATCTGCGACATGCCCTAAGCGCGGGTGAAAAAATGCCTGCCGTTTTGCATGCTGCGTGGACACAGGCCACAGGGTTGAAAGTGTATGAAGCATTTGGAATGTCGGAATGCTCGACCTTTATTTCATCTAGCCCGCAACGCGAAACTTCACCTGACCATATTGGCTTGCCGCAAAAAGGGCGCAACGTCGCTGTGCTCACTCAAGAGGGTAATCCAGCACCCGTAGGCGAAATAGGCACTATTGCGATCCATCGCTCTGATCCGGGGCTTATGCTCGGGTATCTCAATGACACCGCAGGCACGAAGGCCCGCTTTCAAGGCGAATGGTTTTTGACAGGTGATCTTGGTCAAACAGATGCGACAGGCTCAATTAGCTATGCTGGTCGCAGCGACGACATGATCAATGCTGGAGGTTTTCGCGTCTCTCCGCTTGAAATTGAAACTGTGTTTCAACGCAATCGCGCAATCAATCAGTGCGCAGCAATTGAAGTTAAACTCAAAACTGGCGTTTCTTTGATTGCGCTTTGTTATGTGGCGGAGGATGATCTGGAGCAGAGTACACTTGAAGCTCTGGCAAATCAGCACCTTGCGCGTTACAAGCATCCTAGAATTTACCACCCCTGCGATACACTGCCGAGCAGCGCCAATGGCAAACTGTTGCGCCGCGTGTTGCGCGCTCAGATTGAGGCCCGCTATGGTTAAGCTAGACATTATTTCCGACCCTATTTGCCCGTGGTGCTTTATTGGCAAAACGCTTCTTGATCGCGCACTGGAAGCAGAGCCAGAGCATCCGTTTGAGATTGAATGGCATCCGTTCCAGCTGAACCCCGACATGCCGATGGAAGGCATGGATCGCCGCGAATATCTTGAGCGTAAGTTTGGCGGCAAAGAGGCCGCTGTAAAAGTCTACGCGCAAATCGATCAACATGCGCGCGACGTCTGTCTTGAGCTTGATTTAGGCGGTATCAAACGCACACCAAACACGCTGAACGCCCATCGATTGATCCATTGGGCAGGCATTGAGCAGCGCCAGTCCATGATTGTTGCAGCGATGTTTCGAGCTTACTTCAAAGAGGGCCGCGATATCAGCGATGTCGAAGTGTTGGCGGATCTCGCAGATACTTGCGGTATGGACGCGTCTTTGGTGCAGCGTTTGCTTGCAACCGATGAAGACCTTGAAGGGATCCGTGAAAAGGATGCAGGCTTTCGCAAAATGGGTGTGAATTCTGTTCCAACCTTTATTATCGCAGGCCAACACGCCGTACCAGGCGCGCAATCACCTGAGATGTGGCGCAAAGTCATTGCTGATATCAAGGCTCAGCTGAACGAAGACGCATGAGCCCTTCCCAAAACTTGCCGATGGGGCGAGTCGAATTCATCGCTTTTTGCGCAATGCTGTCGGCAACAACGGCGTTTTCGATTGATTCCATGTTGCCTGGTTTGCCGGATATGGCGGCTGAGCTTAGTCCTGTTGATCCCAACAAGATTCAGCTTGTCCTGACAAGCTTTGTGCTTGGTATGGGAATTGGTACCTTTGTTGCAGGACCTTTGTCAGATAGTTTTGGTCGGCGCAAAATTATGCTCTTTGGGGCGTCTATCTATTGTATCGCAGCGTTTGTTGCGTGGCGTGCCGCGTCGCTTGAGGTGATGTTGATCGCACGTATGTTCCAAGGTTTTGGCGCTGCGGGCCCGAGGATTGTGTCGATGGCAGTGATCCGTGATTTGTATTCCGGTCGCCAAATGGCGCGTATCATGTCGTTCGTAATGATGGTTTTTACCTTGGTTCCTGCCGTTGGTCCGTTGATTGGTACAGGGCTTATCGCGATTTCAGATTGGCGCGGCATTTTCTTGGCGTTTATCCTGTTCTCTTCGGTGTCCATGCTCTGGATGAGCCTGCGTTTGCCGGAAACCTTAGCGCCCGAAAACAAACGTCCCTTTAAGTTTCGCATGTTGTTTGAAGCAACCAAAGAGCTGCTGTCCCATCGCAGTGTGCGGATTTCCATATTGTGTCAGTCCACGATTTTTGCGTTCATTTTTGGTATGTTGTCTGTGGTGCATCCGATTTACGACATCACGTTTGATCGCGCAGCAAGCTTTCCTTACTGGTTTGGCCTGATTTCGGTTCTTGCTGGATCCGCTTCGCTTTTAAACGCTACGATCGTTGTACGCTTCGGGATGCGCAACGTGATCACTGTGAGCTTTGCGATTCAGATGATCTTCTCACTGATTATGCTGTGGCTAAGTTTTGCCCCCCCCAGCGATGCACCGTATTTTGTTTTGTTCATGATTTGGCAAACCTCTGTGTTTTTTCTAGCGGGTATGACAATCGGTAATCTTAATGCGCTGGCGATGGAGCCAGTGGGCCATATTGCGGGGATAGCCGCGTCATTGTTGGGCGGCATCGCAACCATATTGGGCACGTTGATCGCGATCCCTGTAGGCTTGATGTTTGCGGGAACCCCTGCCCCGTTAGCCGGAGCAGGTGCAATAATGTGCTGTGCATCGACGCTTTTGATGCTTTGGCTGCGCCGCTGCGAAATGCGCGCAAACTGATGCGTCGTTTCACTTGCAGTCGATCTAATGTAGAATCTGCACAACCCTTCAAAATGAGGTGCTTCACGTGAGCAAGATCAAAGTAGCCAACCCAATCGTCGAAATGGACGGCGATGAAATGACCCGCATCATTTGGGATTTCATCAAGAAGAAGTTGATCGAACCCTATCTCGATATCGACTTGCTTTATTATGATCTCAGTATTCAAGAGCGCGATCGCACGGACGATCAGATCACCATAGATGCGGCCAATAAGACGAAAGAAGTCGGCGTTGCCGTAAAATGCGCGACGATTACGCCGGATGAAGCGCGTGTCGAAGAGTTTGGCCTTAAGAAAATGTGGAAAAGCCCGAATGGCACGATCCGCAATATTTTGGGCGGTGTGATCTTTCGCCAACCCATCATCTGCAACAATGTACCGCGCCTTGTCCCCGGTTGGACGCAGCCGATTGTTGTCGGGCGTCACGCGTTTGGCGATCAATACAAAGCGACGGATATGAAATTTCCGGGTGCGGGCACGCTCACGATGAAATTCGTTGGCGAGGATGGCACAGAGATTGAGCATGAAGTCTACCAAGCAGAAAGCGCGGGCGTGTTCATGTCTATGTATAACGTCGACAAATCGATCTACGATTTCGCGCGTGCGTCACTGAACTACGGTTTGAACATTGGCTGGCCCGTCTATTTGTCTACCAAGAACACGATCTTGAAACAGTATGACGGGCGTTTTCTGGAGATCTTCCAAGAGGTCTACGACGCTGAATTCGCCGAGGCGTTTAAGAAAAAAGGCATCTGGTATGAGCACCGCTTGATCGACGATATGGTCGCATGTGCGCTTAAGTGGAATGGCGGTTTTGTTTGGGCCTGCAAGAACTACGATGGCGATGTTCAGTCTGATATTGTTGCGCAGGGGTTCGGGTCTTTGGGCATGATGGCGTCGCAGTTGATGACACCGGATGGCAAGATCGTTGAAGCAGAAGCTGCCCATGGCACTGTGACACGTCACTACCGCCAGCATCAGGCAGGTGAATCCACCTCCACCAACTCGATTGCATCGATCTATGCTTGGACCGGCGGGCTGAAGCATCGTGCGAAACTTGATGACAACACAGCGCTAATGGAGTTCGCAGAAACGCTTGAGCGCGTGATTGTAGAAACAGTAGAAGCCGGTCACATGACCAAAGACCTCGCGCTTTTGGTCGGTCCTGATCAAGGGTGGCTCACAACGATGGGTTTCCTTGAGAAAATCGATGAAAATCTAAGCGCTGCACTCAACGCGTAAAGCTTACTACCTAAGACGGATTGTGGCGCTCTTTACGGGTGCCGCTTTCTTTTCTGCCCTATTGTTTCGCTTTTTCGAACAATTCAGCAAAAAGCTTCCCAAAGGTCACCCAATCTGCTTCTCTCAACGTGTATCGCATGAAAATGCGCGCAATAAGTTGGGGGACTTATGCTTTATCTATTGGCTTTGCTCGGTTTGGCTGCGGGATCTGCGTTTATCGGCAGCGAGGGTGACGACGAAATTTTTGGCACCGAAGACGGCGACAGTATTCATGGCGCTGGTGGTAATGACGTTATCGAAGGGCTTGGTGGTTTAGATACCCTCTTTGGTGAAGATGGCGACGACACTGTCGATGGTGGCGAAGGCATTGATTATGTCGATGGTGGTGCAGGCAACGACTACCTCGTTGGTGGGTCGGGTGCAGATTTTATTCTTGGTGCAAATGGCGACGATCTTATTGACGGTGGTGATGGCGGTGATTTGATCTGGGCAGGCGCTGGTGATGACGGCGGACACGGCGGTGCTGGTGACGATACGATCCGTGGTTATGAAGGCAACGATATTTTCCAAGGCGGCACTGGCGCTGATACCATTGAAGGTGGCGACGGCGAAGACGTTTTGCATGGCTTTGAGTTTGGTTTTCAAGGCCCTGATGGCGGCGACACGATTGATGGCGGCGCGGATGACGATCTGCTCTTTGGTGGCGAAGGAAGCGACTCCCTCATCGGTGGCACTGGCAACGATTTGCTGGAAGGCGATCTTGACAACGACACGCTGATCGGCGGCGACGGCGACGATGAAATCTTCGGCGGCGAAGGGATGGACAGCATCTCCGGTGGTCTCGGCAATGACGTTATCGAGTCTGGCAGTGAAGACGACGAGGTCTACGGCGAAGACGGTGATGATTTTATCACCGCTGGCAAAGGCGATGACTTTGTCTCTGGCGGGTCTGGAAATGATGGCATTGTCGCGGACGAAGGCGACGACACGATCTTAGGCGGCGAAGGTGACGACAACATCAGCGGCGAAGGTGGGGCCGACAGCATCGATGGCGGCGACGGCAACGACTATATTAGAGCGGTCTTGGGTGCGGATACGGTCACTGGCGGTGTCGGGGATGATACAATCTACAGCGCATCACATGAGACCCTAGGCGAAGACGCACAGATTGGTGCGCTTCTGTTAACAGGTGATGGCGATGACGTCGTCACAGCTGGCCGCGAAGACACGGTTTGGGGCGGAAATGGCGACGATTCAATTCAAGGCGGTCAAGGCGGACAAACCGACGAAATCTTGGGCGGTGACGGCGACGACACCATCCGCGCAGGGTATTTTGGGACTGCGATTGTCGATGGTGGCGCTGGCGATGATGTTATCCAGTCTGTGCTCTATCTGGGAGCGGACGGCACATATACTGGCGGCACTGGCAACGATATCATTTCGTCAGCCAATACAGGTGATCATCTGATGTTCGGTGAGCAAGGCAACGACACAATTTACGCAGGGTTTGGCCAGTCAACCATCGATGGTGGCGAGGATCGCGATTATTTGCGGTCCGGCTTTCTTGGTGCCGAGATGATCGGTGGTAGTGGCGGTGACATCTTTGCCATGAACACTTTGAATGCAGATCGTGATTTGGGCAACCCTGCGAACGGTATAGATACGATTGCTGATTACTCAGCTGAGGAGGATCAATTGATCCTTGCCCACAGCGCTTCGCACCCTGCCCCGCTGCTCGCAGAGTTGAGCTTTCGTATTCTGGACGACAATGACCCAGATGCGCCTGCGGCTGAACTTGTACGCCTGCGACCAGATGGGGAAGAAGAAATCGTTGCGCTTTTACAAGGTGAGTTCACGCCGGAAGATCTTAATATCGATGATATTCTCATCGTTCAAAACGATGCACTGCAAAGCACGGTTAACGATTTAATGGCACCGACGCCCTTTGATGACAGCCTTTTGGGAACCAGTGGCGATGACATCATTGATGCATTGGCAGGAGATGACACCGTGGACGGCGCGGATGGTGACGACACGCTCTTTGGCTCCGAAGGTGACGATTCATTCGTTGGTGGTGGCGGAAATGACGAGATCTACGGTGGCGAAGGCAACGACGGTATTTATGTGCGTTTTGGTTCAGACACGGCTTATGGCGAAGCTGGTGACGACACGATTTACGGCGACGGTAGCGGCGTGTCTGGTGCAGAAAGCTTCGAGCCCAATCTGCTCGATGGCGGTGATGGCAATGACAGCATCACAGGAGGTCGTGACGACACGATCATAGGTGGCGCTGGTGATGATTATCTCAGCGGTGGCTCAACCTCACAAAGCGATCAAATCCTTGGCGGGGATGGTGATGACACGATCTACGCTGGGTTCTTTGGCTCCGAAAGTGTCGATGGTGGCGCTGGCAATGATGTCATTAGCTCGGTCGCTACGTTGGGTGGCGATGGCACGTACTATGGCGGAACTGGGAATGACCTTATTTATTCGTCCAACAATGGTACGCATACGATGTTTGGCGAGGACGGCAATGACACGCTCAACAGCACCTATGGCGACGGGACGCTTGTCGGTGGCGAGGGCGATGATCTGCTGATCTCGAACAACCGCGATATTGAAATGACAGGTGGAACTGGCGCGGATGGTTTTGCGCTGCGGCTCGGCTCTGAGACGGATATCGTCACTGACTTTGTCCCTGGCCAAGATACTCTGTACGTGACGTATAGTGACATAAGTCAGATGGCTCCGCTCAATTCGGATCTTAGTTTTCGGCAACTGCCTGCGGACGCTGTGAATGCTCCAGCCGTTGAGTTGGTGCTTGATCTGGGGGATGGCGAAGAAGAGGTCATGGCGATCTTGCTAGGTGAGTTCGACTTAGCTGAGCTCGACCCGAATGACATCACAATCGTTGAGCGTGGAATGCTGGAAGATGCTTTTAATTCACCAGTGACAAGTGGTGCGACCGCTGGCGATGACAGCCTTTTGGGAAGCAACAACGCGGATTTGATTGATGCGCTTGCAGGAGATGACATCGTGGACGGCGCTGACGGCGATGACACGCTGCTCGGAAATGACGGTGCCGATACTTTATCTGGCGATTTGGGCAATGATTTCATCAGCACAGGTGATGATACGATTGTCTATGACAACACAGTGCTTGGCCCAATTGAGCGTGGCCCCCAAGATGAAGCGTATGGCGGTGCTGGCAACGACACGCTGGAAGCGGGTGATCGCGATGCTGTGCTTATTGGTGGCGAGGGCAATGATGTATTGAGGGGCGGTCGCAATGGCGTGCAAACCCTTGACGGTGGTATTGGCGATGACACGCTGATCGCTGGCGAAGCAGACCGTGTCATTCAAACACCCTTTGGCGGCGTGCTTGAAAGTTCATCTCTCAATGGCAACCTAGGCGACGATGTTATCCTTCTTGGGCAGGATTATTCCGCGACGGGAGGCAGCGGTTCCGATACATTCATCGCAGCGGATGCCAATGTGTCATACCCACAAATCTTGGATTTCGAGCGCGGTGAAGATGTGCTGGTCATTCCTTACCCCGAGGGCACAACTGCGCCAGAATATGAGGATCTGCGCTACCGCAACGTGCCGCGCTACTTCCGTTTGACTTATCTAGGTGCCCATCTGGATGTTGGCTATGTCACAGATGACGGAAGCATTGATTGGGTCGCGCGTATAGATAACCTTGGGCAAAACTTGCCTGGTGGTCCGAGCATTTTCCAATACCCTGTTGGCACTCAGTTACTTGGCCCTGAAAGCGTGAGCTTTGCGACGCCGTCAGAGATAGATGTGATGCTCGGTCAAGCCCCTGTGAACGTCACATAGAAAAGAAGTGCGCCGTATAAGTTTGCCTTACGCGGTGCACCTTTTTCCATTCAGTCTTTGAAAGTTGTGTTTCGTTCACAACAAGAGACAGTGGATTGGCTTTTTTCGGCTCATCCAGCGAACAATGCTGTTAACCGTTACCAAGCACCAAGCTCGCCCGCAAAGTTTGATCAAATTTGCACTAGTCGCGTTCGTGATTGACGCTTTGCACTAGAGGCCAGCTATGAACCGCTCGGTTAAGTGGTGCTTTAAGCATTAGGAAACAATTGTGACATTTCCCCAGTATTATCCCAAATCTTAGAGCTGGCGCAGAAGATATTGGTCGTTTCTGATGTGAAACGTTCAAGTTTCGTGAATTTACTATTTCTATTTTCGTGGCCCATCGTAAGCTCGTATCGGGCAATTTTTATTAAAGAAGGTACTGGGGATGTTATTTATATTAGCACTATTAGGACTATCAGCAGGCGCTATGTTTGTCGGCTCGACTGGTGACGACGAAATTATTGGTACGGATACAGCAGACGATATCGATGCGGATGCCGGAAATGACTATGTTTTCGGCGAAGCAGGCAATGATGCCATTCTAGGTAATAGTGGAAATGACTTCATTTTTGGCGGTGATGGGCTCGACACACTTGATGGTGGCGAGGATGACGATTTCCTTGCTGGAGACGCTGGTGACGATTTGATTTCAGGCGGTCTTGGCAACGACTTTGGGGCTGGTGGTCTTGGTGATGATACGGTTGATGGCGGCGAAGGAAATGATAGCTTTTCTGGACAGTTTGGTTCTGACAGCTTGAGCGGCGGCGGTGGCGACGATTTCCTTATTGGTCATGACTGGGGAATTTCAGATGCAAACGCTTCAGATACGCTCGATGGTGGTGTTGGTAATGACACGCTCGTTGGCGGCGACGGCGACGATTTAATTGATGCGGGACGCGGGAATGACAATCTAAAGGGCGGTTTTGGCAATGACACATTGATTGCAGGGCTCGGAAATGACGAATTGTTTGGCGACGCTGGTAATGACCTTATGACAAGTCGTGGTGGCTTTGATGAAATGCATGGTGGTGCTGGCAACGACACTATGGCGGGCGCTTTTGAAGGTGCTACGATTTATGGTGAAGACGGTAACGACAGCATCAGCGGTGCGCGCTTTGGCGTAGGTGGACTAGGCGATGACACGATTGTCGGAGCTGCGTATCTTGGTGGAACCGATGTTTTATTGGGTGGCGAAGGAAACGACTCGATCACCGGAAACTCTAACAGTGCTGACAAGATGGAAGGTGGCCTTGGCGAAGATACAATAGACGGCTCCTTTGGCGATGACATGATTTGGGGCGATGAAGGCAACGATAACCTCTTTGGTGGGCGTGACAATGATACCCTCTACGGCGGCACCGGTGTCGATCTCTTGGAAGGAGGTCAGGGTAATGACTATCTGCTTGGTGAAGCAGATGCTGATACCATATTAGGAGGAGACGATAACGACACCGTAGATGGCGGCGCGGGTTTGGATGTTACGCTCCAGGGGAATGCCGGAGATGATATGGTGTTTTCGGGGACTGATGGCGCGCTAAGTATGACAGGTGATGTGGGCAACGACACGCTTGTGGGCCAAGACGGCACGGTTGAGAACATGTTGGGCGGCGAAGGTGATGATCACCTGTTCGGATTTGAAGATGCGACAATGGATGGTGGAGCAGGTTTGGACACCTATTACTTCGCAGGTGCTTTTGATCCTGGTCTCAGTATTATCGAAAGCTTCGATGCTTTCTCTGAAACGTTGGTTGTGATGCATCCAGATGATGAAACGCCAAGCATTGAAAACATCAGCTTTATACCAACGGCAGATGGGCTGTATTCAATCATGAATTATGAGCATCCGAACGGCACAGTTGAAGCACTCGCACGGTTTAATATCCAAGATGTGTTCTTTGGTGACGGTGAAGAGCAAGGCTTCAATATTCAGTTTGCATCAATCGATACCTTTCAACATCTGCAACTATAAATTGGTGATGTAAAATTGCAGATTTTCAGTCTGTGCATCTTTTTGGATGCGCAGGCTTTCTAACAAGATCTTACTCGCGAGAGCAATTTTGACCGACGTGTTTTGACTGTTGTTAGAACACTTTACGGTTTCAGACTTTGTAAATTTTACATTATATCAAGCGCCTTTTCTTTGGCTGTTACAAGGCTTTGGCGAGCGTGGCTTTGATTTGAAATTGGTGATGTGTCACGCTGGATGGGGTAAAGTGTGAAAAGGTGTTTGGCTCAACGCTGATCCAGGTTTCATCTCTTTCCAAAGGTTCGGAAACCACACACCAACCGATGTCATTGCGACCTTTGCGATAGTAAAGTGACGGTGGATTATCATCGCTGGCGTAGCGAAGCGTGAACAGCGATTCCCCGTCACTGATTGCCAAGCTCATTCGCAAGCTTGGCTTTGCCCCTGCGTCTGTACTCATCTGATGCAAAATCTTTAATGCTCTTTGCAAGGCTGTAAATGGATCCTTTTCAAGGTCCTGCCCCAAAGCAATCAAAAACAATGCTTCACTGTCGGTTGCCCCTTTGCGCGCGGTATAGAGCGCGTCAGGAATAGCCATGTCGGCACGTTTTCTAAAGGCATCAAACCCGCCGATTTGACCGTTGTGCATAAAGCTCCAACAGCTGTGGGCAAAAGGGTGGCAATTATTGCGACTGATTGCAGTTCCCGTTGATGCGCGCACATGTGCCATAAACAAGCGCGAGCTAACTTGTTCTGCAAGTGCACGTAAATTCATGTCCGACCAAGCAGGATAAACATCGCGGTAAAGCCCCGGTTGTCGATGATAATTATACCAAGCCAATCCAAAGCCATCTGCGTTGATTGTCGTCTTACATTCTTCGGCCTGACGTGCCTGCGCGATCAAAGAATGTTCAGGCGCGCTGACAAGATCCGCAATGAAAATCGGTTCACCAATATAAGCAACCCAACGACACATGCTTTATGCCCGGCGATTGTGCATACGGGTGTAGAGCTTCGCAATAATTGTGCTGGCGGTTTTTTCACACATCGCTGGGATGAAAGCGTGGATCAAAGCGGCAGTCGCTGCGCATGAAAGTAACGCTGCGAATTTGAGCGCGAACCACAAATGCTCAAGGTAAGTTTCATTAACGCTGTGCGGGTGCTGAATGAAAATGCGATTGATCATGATGTCTCTCCAAAAACTATGTTGAAGGGACGATAATCAGGCCTTCAGTCAAAATTTTCCCATATTTTAGAAGAAACCAAGAATTGTGTGTGAATATTTCCCATGATATGCCTAATTCATGGAATTAGATCAAACAGACCGTCGGATTTTGGGCCAAATGCAACGTGATTGCGACGTTTCTCTGGAAACGCTTGGTGACATGATTGGCCTTTCGCGCAACGCCTGTTGGCGCCGGATCAAACTGCTGAGCGAAGCTGGCGTGATTAAAGGAAAGGTAGCGCTGCTTGATGCGGAAGCGATTGGCCTACCTCTCACCGTCTTTATCCAAGTGCGCACGGATCAACATGATCCTGATTGGTCAGCCAAATTTGCGCGCGCGACTCGTGCATTGCCGCAAATCCAAGGCGTGTACCGCATGTCCGGTGATTTGGATTATCTCATCCGTGCGCGCGTTGCAGATATGAAAGATTACGATCGCCTCTATCAAAAGCTGACAAACTCTGTTTCTCTTGCGGATGTTTCTGCCAGTTTTGTGATGGAAGAAATAAAAGACACCACTGCCCTGCCCCTTTGAAGGTCTACGCGCATGCCAACGCACTACATTATTCTTTTAATGGCTGTCTTTAGTGAAACGATCGGGACCGCGGCCCTGCAAGCCAGTCAACAGTTCAGCAAGTTCTGGCCATCGGTTATCGTTGTGATTGCCTATGCGATCAGTTTCTATTTGCTGGCCCTCGCCTTGCGCAGCATTCCGCTTGGGATTGCCTATGCGCTTTGGTCTGGACTTGGCATTTTCTTTATCGGCTGTATCGGCTTTTTGGTCTACGGGCAAAAACTTGATTTGCCCGCAATCCTTGGAATGGGAATGATTTTGAGTGGGATTGTCGTGATCCACCTTTTCTCAAACACATCAACGCATTAGCGTTTAGCCCATCGCGCGTAATCGCTTGATCAAGCTTGAGGTGTCCCAACGGCCCCCGCCAAGCTTTTGGACGTCTTTATAAAATTGATCAACCAAAGCAGTCACAGGCAGGCTCGCACCGTTTTCATCTGCTGTATCCAGACAGATGCCCAAGTCTTTGCGCATCCAATCAACTGCAAAACCATGTTCAAATTGATCATCAAGCATCGTCTCATAGCGGTTTGCCATTTGCCAAGACCCAGCGGCCCCTTGTGAAATCACCTCGACCACAGCGCGCCCATCAAGCCCTGCTTTCTCTGCAAAATGCAACGCTTCTGAAAGACCTTGAACCAAGCCTGCAATTGCAATCTGGTTGCACATCTTGGTCATTTGACCGGCACCACTTTCGCCAATGCGGCGGCACATCTTTGAATACGCGTCCATCACAGGTTCTGCACGCGCATAGGCTCCTTCGTCACCACCACACATAATCGACAAAGCGCCGTTTTCAGCGCCTGCTTGTCCCCCGGAAATAGGTGCGTCAACAAAGCTGATCTGTAAGCTATCGGCCGCATTGTAGAGTTCCTCCGTGACTTTCGCGGATACGGTTGTGTGATCCACAAAGACCGAGCCGCTCTCCATACCTGCGAAGGCGCCATCTTCGCCAAGACACACAGAGCGCAAATCATCATCATTGCCAACGCAGGCAAAAACAAACTCAGCGCCATGCGCAGCCTCACGTGGCGTTGCTGCGAACTTGGCTTTGTTTGCGTCAGCCCAAGCGCGCGCTTTGTCAGTCGTTCGGTTGTAGACGGTTACGTCGTGACCCGCTTTCACCAGATGCGCCGCCATTGGAAAACCCATGACTCCAAGACCTAAAAATGTACATTTCGCCATCGGCTTTTCCCTTCGTTTGAATTACCCTAAACGGTGTGTCGAAGCGCGCGCATAATGACAAGGGCTTTGGCGCATAAACGCGCCGCATATGGCCCGTATTTGAAACGAGAGACTGAACTATGGTGATGATTTTTCGCTGGGTGTTACGCCTGACAGGGGCTGCGATTGGCCTTGCTGTTCTCGCGGCGTTTCTGGCTTATTTCCTCGCGTCTCGTTCACTGCCGGATTATACAAAAACGCTGGACGTCGAAGGTATCGCGGCCCCGGTCGAGATTGTGCGCGACAATGCTAATGTACCACATATCTTCGCAAGCAACGATGCTGACGTTTTCTTTGGTCTCGGTTATGCCCATGCGCAGGATCGTTTGTGGCAGATGACCATGTTGCGCCGCACCGCCCAAGGGCGTCTGTCAGAAGTCTTTGGACGTCGCACGCTCAGCATCGACACGCTTTTGCGCCGCCTTGACATCTACCGCCTCGCGAGCTTGTCAGTTGATAGTCAGGATGCGCGCACAAATGACGCGCTCAGCGCATACGCAGCCGGTGTTAATATGCGCATCGCTGAGATTAACAATCGCTCGTTGGGCCGCGGCGCGCCTGAAATGTTTATGTTCAGTGCACCTATCTCGCCGTGGCGCGCAGCTGATTCATTGGCTGTCACGAAACTCATGGCGCTGCAGTTGTCCGGTCATTTGCAGGATGAAGTTTTACGCGCGCGTACGTCGCTTGTTTTGCCTGATGAAGCACGTCTTTCTGATATTCTACCCGATATGCCAGGTACGGGCATTGCAGCCTTGCCGGAATATGCGTCGCTGTTTGATACGCCTTTGCCGCGCTATGCCGCCGTTTCAACCGAACGTCATCCGCTGGATCCTGTTCCAGCACGAGGATTGGGCGGCGCGTCGAACGCGTGGGCTGCTGCCCCGTCTCGTTCAGCCACGGGTGGGACGCTGCTGGCCAATGACCCGCACCTTGGGTTTACGGCCCCCGCGATTTGGTACCTGGCGCGCCTTGAGCTTGAAGCTGGCGGCGTTATTGGTGGTACAATTCCGGGAATGCCTGTCGTTCTTGCAGGGCGCAGCGCTACGATCGGCTGGGGTATCACATCATCCTATCTGGATGATCAAGACTTGTTTATTGAACAGCTTAATCCAGAAAACCCTGAAGAATATCGTACGCCAGACGGATTTAAACCGTTTGAGACGCGCAAGTCGATCATCAACATCAAAGACGATGAACCCGTCACGCTGACCCTGCGTTGGACGGACAATGGCCCTGTGTTGCCGGGTTCTGACTTTTCACTGGCGTCTATCACACCGCAAGGACATGTCGCGGCGCTCTCATGGACGGCGCTCAGCCCGCGCGATACGTCGCTCAGTGCTGCGATTGGGATCATGCAAGCCGCGGACGTTCAAAGCGCCCTGATCAGCGCACAAAGCTATATTGCGCCGTCGCAGAACTTGTCCCTCGTTGACAAAGAGAAAGTTGCGCTGAAGCTTATAGGTGCGATGCCTGAGCGTGACGTGAACCATCAAAGTAAAGGACGCATGCCCAGCCCCGGCTGGATTGCAGAGAACCGCTGGAAAGGCGTGTTTCCGATCGCGACCAATCCAGAATTTACCGAACCCGTTGGTGGTATCTTAGGCAACACGAACAACAAGATCGTTGAACGCCCTTTCCCAGTTCATGTGAGCTATGAATGGGGCGACAGCCAACGTGTGCAACGCTGGCAACGTCTTATGCAGACCCGCCAAGTGCACACACGTGATAGCTTCGTTGAGGCACAGCTCGATACTGTCAGCTTTACTGCGCGTACTTTGCTACCGCTTATTGGCGCCGACCTCTGGTTTACGGGTGAACCTGCCCCAAACGGCACACCAGAGCGCAAACGCCAAATTGCTCTTGAGTTGCTTGCCAACTGGAACGGCGAAATGAATGAGCACCTGCCAGAGCCTTTGATCTATTCCGCCTGGCTGCGCGCCCTTCAAGACCGGCTCATAAAAGATGAGCTAGGTCCCTTGGCCACCGAATTTAAACATGTTGAGCCGCTTTTTATCGAACGCGTGTTTCGCAATATTGATGGGGCGTCTGAGTGGTGTGATATTTTGCAATCCTCACCAAAAGAAACCTGCACCGATGTGTCGCGCATCTCGCTTGATGCAGCGATTTTGTGGTTGGAGGAAAACTATACCACTGATCTGGCGTCCTTGCGTTGGGGGGATGCGCATCAAGCGACCCATGATCACGCAGTGCTCGGCGATGTGCCAGTGTTGCGCTATTTCGTAAATATTCGCCAATCCACGTCTGGGGGCGACAACACGTTGATGCGGGGGCGTACACAGGGTGGTTTAGGTCCTGATGCATTCTTGAATGTCCATGGCGCTGGGTATCGCGGCGTGTATGACTTCGCTGATCCGGACAGCTCGCTCTTTGTGATTTCGACCGGTCAGTCAGGCCATCTCTTTTCGCGTCATTATGATGACCTTGGCGCACTATGGCGGCGCGGTGAATATATCCCAATGTCACTTGATGAAGGGCTTGCGCGCGCCGCAGCTGTGGGCATCACGACACTTATGCCAAGCGAAGACTAACCGCTTCGGGCGCAGTCTAAATGTTGTCACCGAGGTCGCAGAACATCTTAAAGCGAGTCGAACTGCGCGCGATCTTTGGCTTTCCAGCGCAGGTCCAGCTCAAACCCAGTTTCGCCCTGCCGCTCTGCTTCAACAAGGGAGCGTTCAAACAACCACGCTCGTTTGCGACCGTCTGAATACGGTAGCACCATCGTCTCTTCGATGATCTCACCTTCTAAAGCAAATTCAACGGCTTGTACGAAGTCGCTCATGCCAAATCCGGTTACGGACGACGTCGCTATCACTTCTTCATGGCGCGCGGCACGGGCCAGAACAGCATCGTGATCTTCGGACTCTAGCAGGTCGATCTTGTTCCAAACTTCGATCTGTTTGGCGTTTTCACCAACCCCGAGCGAGGACAGAATACTGCGCACATCTGTTGCTTGTTCTTCACTGCCTTCGTGCGAGATATCACGCACATGCACGATAAGATCAGCCGCCAACACTTCTTCCAGTGTTGCGCGAAACGACGCCACGAGCTCTGTTGGCAAATCAGAAATGAAACCAACCGTGTCCGAAAGAATAACCTGTGGCCCATCAGGCAGTTCAACCGCGCGCATTGTCGGATCAAGCGTCGCGAACAGCATGTCTTTTGCAAAGACCTGCGCGCCGGTCAGCTTATTGAACAGCGTCGACTTTCCCGCATTTGTGTAACCAACAAGAGCGACAATCGGAAACGGCACTTTTGCACGCGCTTCACGGTGCAGCGCGCGGGTTTTGACGACTTTTGCAAGCTTGCGACGCAGACGCACCAATTGATCATCAATCGCGCGGCGATCAGATTCGATCTGTGTTTCGCCCGGACCGCCAACAAAGCCAAGTCCACCGCGCTGGCGCTCCAAGTGGGTCCAAGCCCGCACCAAACGTGTCCTTTGATAGCTCAAAGCAGCCATTTCAACTTGCAACACGCCTTCACTGGTGCGCGCGCGATCCGAGAAGATCTCAAGGATCAAACCCGTGCGATCCAGAAGCTTAACACCCCACGCCTTTTCTAAGTTGCGCTGCTGAACAGGCGTTACAGGACCATCAATCAGAACGAGGTCTATCTCGCTTTCCTCAAACACAGTGTGCAGTTCTTCGATCTTACCTTTACCAAACAGCATGCCTGAATGTGCTTTGGGCAGACGTACAATCGTCTCGCCAAAAACCTCTAGTCCGGGCAAGGCTTCAGCCAAAGCAACCGCCTCTGCCAAAGCAGGTTCGGGCAAACGCCGGTCATTGTTGCTTTTGATGTCAGGATGCAGGACCCACGTACGGGTCACCGACGGATCATGCCCCATCAGTTTGCGTCTTCACCCTCATAAAGAGAGATTGGCTGGCTTGGCATAATCGTCGAAATCGCATGCTTATAGACCAACTGAGACTGTCCATCGCGGCGCAAAAGAACACAAAAGTTGTCAAACCACGTGATCACACCTTGAAGCTTTACACCGTTGATCAAGAAAACAGTGACAGGAACTTTGGTCTTGCGAACATGATTGAGAAATGCGTCTTGCAGGTTTTGTCTATCAGTGGCCATTGGGGCATGCCTTTATTCTTGCGTTATTATTTTTGGGCGCAGCAATACGCACGATACGATCGCGCGATCCATAATGACAAAAGTATGTCGTCTTGAGCGCTGAGTTTCCAGCGCTTTTTTGTATCAAACCAGATTATCTGCCTTTGTGCGTTATCGTCGCCAAAGTCCCGGTGTCAAAAGCGCGATGATCGCAAGGGTTTCCAAGCGCCCCAATATTGTTGCCGCTGCAAAGCAAAGCTTTGCCCCTGTTGAAAGATCGGTCAAAAAAATTGGGTCCGGTCCTGCAACGTCTAACAAAGGTCCAGTTGTCGAAAGCGCGGCGACAGACATGATCAAAGCATCCGAAAAACTGGCCCCAAAGCCGGTTAAAGCCAACGTCACAACTGCCAGCGACATGGCGAACAACATGAAAAAGATCCAAGCCGTATAAGCACCTTGTCGACGGATGCGACGATTACCCGCCCCTTTGCCGCTCACAGAAGACGGATGGATCAGCTTTTGCATCTCCCGCAGCCCATTCAGATAAAGCGTGAAAACGCGTAACAATTTCACACCACCCGCCGTCGTCGCAACACCACCGCCCATCAGGGCCAGCCCCATCAAGATAAGGCCTGGTGTTGCCAACCCTGACCAATCTTGCGCGCCACTCCATTCCGAGCTGATAAAGCCAGTTGTCGTGAGAAACGACAAAACGGTGAACATCCCGCCCCAGAGCGCTTTCAAGCCAAGCCAAATGTTGTCTTCTTCATTTACTTCAAACGCGCCGAGCCAATGGCGCATGAACAGCAAAAACGGCACTCCAACCACAAGGATGATCCCGATGCGAAATTCAGCATCTTCATGCAAGCCACGCGTTTTGCCAGTAATTGTATCAGTCGAAAACGTCAGTCTTGAGAGCGCAAATAGTAAGAATACAAAGATCAAAAACTCCGCCGCGACGGCGTTGGCACTTTCTTCAACGCCACCGAAACCTGAAATGCCGCTGGTGGACATCGTCGCCATCGCATGCATCAGGCCTTGAAGCGGTGTGTCACCCGATAAGATCAAACAAAACCAGAGTGTCCCTGTCAGCCCCGCATAGATTGGAAAGAACAGCTTTGCAGCACGGATCAATCGCTGCCCCGGCGAAGCCGCGCGCATATCAAACCGGCGCAAACCGCCCTGCCCCGGCTCTGCGCTGGTGGTGACTTCAAAGCCTCCAAGATTGAGCGGAGCCAAGATCGCCGCAGCTGCAATCCACATCAAAAGCCCGCCAAACCACGCGATCATTCCACGCCACAAATGCAAACTGTCAGGCAACCTAGTATGATCTGGAAATAGTGTCGCCCCTGTCGTCGTAATGGACGACACCATTTCGAAATACGCATTCACAAAACTTGTAGTGCGCAAGGCCTCATAAAACGGAACCGCAAGGATTAAAGGCAAAACAGCAAAAACCGCAAACAACGCAAGCAGATGTTCAAGGGCACTGTTCTGAGACGGGCGACCAGACAGTGCGATGCCAATCATCGCACAAATCATCAAACCCAAAGTTGCTGAGTAAAAGAAACTACGCGCGACATGAAAAGCATCTTGGCTGAGCGCATGGATCGCGGGCACATACATTGCTAAAAGGGCAAGTATGATAAAGATCAGAAAAACGGGTAGCTTCAGTATACGCTCAAGCATGCGAACAGCTCAGAAGAAATCAATGGAAACTTGAAGCAATCGCTCCACTTCGGGCACATCCGCACTCATAGTGAAAAGTGCAATTACGTCGCCTTCTTCCACACGCAACTTACCTGTCGGGCGCAAAAGTTTGCCTTCTTTCAGAACACCGCCAACCAACACGCCTTCGGGGAAACCAATGTCGCGGATCAACTGGCCGGCCAAGGGTGACGTCGACAACACCTCCGCCTCGATCATCTCAGCCTCTGCGTCGCCAATCGAGTAAACTGCACGTACGCGCCCATGGCGAATGTGACGCAAAATGGAACTCACCGTCGTTGCACGTGGATTGATGTAGGCGTCAATGCCAAGCGGGCCCATTAACGGCACAAGCGTTGGGTCGTTAATCAACGCAACAGCCATCGGACAGCCTGCGGCTTTGGCACGTACCGCTGCTAACATGTTTGTCTTGTCGTCATCTGTGACGGCCAACACAGCATCGGCACGATCAATATTGGCTTCGCTCAACAGCGCACGATCAAGGCCATCACCGTGCAAAACAATCGTGCGTTCTAATTCATCCGCGGCAAATTCTGCGATGCGACGGTCTTTTTCGATGATTTTTGCACGCACGCGGGTGGTTCGTTTTTCCAACGCTTGCGCAACGGCCAGTCCGACATTGCCACCACCAATCAGCACAACGCGCTCTTGCGTGCGGTGGGTTTTGCCAAAAATCTCCATCGTGCGACCAACGTCATCCACGTGACAGAAAATGTAGCACTGATCGCCAACAAAAAGTTGGTCTTCCGCTTCAGGGGCGAAAAGTGTTCCCTCGCGTCGCACACCCACAACAATAGAACGCAGCGTTGAAAACAAGTCCGTCAACTGCCGCAGCGGCGTGTTAATCACGGGGCAATTCTCTGCAATCTCAAGGCCAAGCAATTGCGCCTTGCCATCAAAAAACGTTTCGGTGTCAAATGCCGAAGGCGCAGACAATCGCTGCAAGGCCGCGTCCGCAACTTCTTTTTCAGGGCTGATCACAACATCAATCGGCATGTGATCGCGGCGATAAAGATCAGAGTAAATCGCGTCGAGGTAGGACTGCCCCCGCAAACGCGCAATCTTGCGCGGAATCGAAAAGACCGAATGGGCCACCTGACAGGTGACCATATTCACCTCGTCCGAATGGGTTGCTGCGATAATCATATCCGCGTCGCGCGCACCTGCTTTGGACAAAATATCTGGATAGCTTGCAAAACCAGCAATGCCCTGAACGTCCAAGGAATCCGTTGCACGACGCACAAGCTCGGCGTTGTTATCAACCACCGTCACATCGTTTCGTTCACCGGAAAGATGTCGTGCGATCTGCCAGCCGACTTGACCCGCACCGCAAATAATGACCTTCATGATTGGCCTCTGCTCAACTCACGTTCAAACTGCATGACAGAGACGCCTAAACCCGTCAATGCCGCTCTCTCGCTTCATTTTTCCAAATAAACTCAAACCTGCGGCCGAAAGGCCGCTCAAACAAGCGCGCCTTAAAGGCGCTCAATCAGGTCAGTTTCCTTGGCTCTAGCTTGCCTCTTCTTCCTCAACCTGCGCAACACGCGCGCCGGCTTTGTTCGTGGTGACAACACCCAAAGACTTTAACTTGCGGTGCAAAGCGGAGCGTTCCATTCCAACAAAATTCGCAGTGCGCGAAATATTTCCGCCAAATCGATTGATTTGCGTAAGAAGATATTCCCGCTCGAAAGCTTCGCGCGCCTCACGCAATGGCAACGTCGCGAGAGAACCCGAGAGAACAACACGGCCCTCTTCATCGCTCGCATGCTGCTCATTGGGTAGTTCTTTTGCTTCGATCGGGCCTGTCCCATCCCCTAGGATCAAAACGCGCTCTACAAGGTTCTTCAATTGACGCACATTGCCGGGCCACACCATCGTTTGCATCAACGCAGCCGCTTCGTCAGAAAACTCGCGTGCGCTCAAACCTTGGCTCTTGTTGCATTCCGCTATGAAATGCGCACCAAGCAGCGGGATATCTTCGCGACGCTCCTCCAGCGATGGAACAGGGATCGGAACAACGTTTAGACGATGGAATAACTCTTGGCGGAAACGATCTGCTTCAATCTCTGCTTCAAGATCACGGCTTGTTGACGAAATAACGCGTAAATCAACGCGCACCTTGTCAGTGCCCCCGACCCGCGTAAATTGCTGATCCACCAGAACGCGCAGAATTTTGCTCTGCGTGCCAAGCGGCATGTCTGCGACTTCATCAAAATAGATTACACCGCCATTTGCTTGCTCCAGCAATCCAGGCTGTATGCCTTGATCTTTGCCTTCTTGACCAAACAACACTTCTTCCATGCGATCAGGTTCTACCCCTGCGCAGTTCACCGTCACAAATGGCGCATCAGCGCGATTGGAATTTGCGTGGATGTAGCGCGCGGCGACCTCTTTTCCGGCACCCGCAGGCCCGCGCAAAAGAACGCGTCCGTTGGACTTGGTCACTTTATCGAGTTGGGAAATCAACGTCCGGAATGCCGCACTATCACCGATCATTTCTGTGCTTGGCGCATCCCGACGTTTGAGCGATTGGTTTTCGTGACGCAAACGCGATGTTTCCATTGCGCGGCGGATCACGACCAAAAGCTGGTCAATATTAAAAGGCTTTTCGATAAAGTCATACGCGCCTTGCTTGATTGCGGCTACGGCAATCTCGATATTGCCGTGTCCGGATATAATAACGACCGGCACATCAGGATAATCCTTCTTGATCACCTTCAGGATATCGATGCCATCCATCGAGCTGTCTTTGAGCCAAATATCGAGGATCATCAACGCGGGTTGTTCTTTAACCACTTGCGCCATGCACTCATCCGACGTGCCCGCAAGCCGCGTCGTAAAGCCCTCGTCCTCCAAGATATCCGATACCAGCTCTCGGATATCACGCTCATCATCCACAATTAGAATGTCGCCCATCATTCTCTCCACCAATTAACTTTTTGTTGTTTTTTCAAGATCCTGCGTCCTCCACATTTAAAAGCGGCAAACGCACCACAGCCATCGCACCTGCTTGGCCTTTTCCATTCATCAAAGGTGCATCGGTTAGCACCAATGATCCTCCGTGTTCTTCAATAATTTTTTTAACGATTGGCAAGCCAAGACCCGTGCCTTTGTCGCGTGTTGTGACATATGGTTCAAACAAGCGTCCACGATCCTCTGGCAAACCAATTCCACTGTCTGCAATCTGGATCAGAGCCACATTCGACTCTTGCGTGAGAGAAATCGAAACCTTTCGAACGACATCCGTTTCGCCGTGCTTTTCTATGTAGCTCTCTATCGCTTCACCAGCGTTCTTAATGAGATTTGTCAGGGCCTGAGTGATCATTGTCGCATCAAATTCTGCGATCAGATCAGTTTCTGGCAAGGTCACATCAAATGACACATCCGGTTGTCCGACTTCTTGCAAAAGCGCTGCGTCGCGTACCATTTGCGTCAAATCCCCTGTGCGGCGATCTGGTTCTGGCATACGCGCAAATTTGCTGAATTCATCCACGATACGGCGCAAATCACCGGTTTGGCGAATGATGACGCCGGTCATCTGTTCAAGCTTTTCGGCGTCATCCCCAACTTGTGGCATAAATTTGCGCTGAATACGCTCCGCCGAAAGTTGGATCGGTGTTAGTGGGTTCTTGATCTCATGGGCAATGCGTCGGGCCACATCGCCCCACGCGGCCATGCGCTGCGCTGTAACCAGATCGGTCACGTCATCAAAGGCGACAACATAACCCTCTAACGTGCCATCATCACGAAAACGCCGTGAAACACGCACAAGCAGGTTTTCAAGTTGACCATCACGGCTCACTTTGATCTCGCTTTGCGCTGTGCTCACCTGACCGCTGGTGAGTTTCTCCAGCAGCGGGCCAAACTCTGGAACAGCAACAGACAGTGCAACATCTTGTTGGTCTTCATGCCATCCCAAAAGGCGCTCTGCGGATCGGTTTACAAAAGAAATCCGCCCATCTTCATCAAGCCCAACCACACCGGACGTGACTGAGGACAGCACAGAATCAAACATGCGCCGACGTCTTTCGATCTGCCTGTTGTTGTCCATCAAAGTATCACGCTGTGCTTTGAGCTGTCGCGTCATCTGATTAAAATAACGCCCGAGCATCGCGATCTCGTCATCGCCTTCTTCCTCAAGCACCTGAACATCAAGGTTGCCGCTGCCAACACGTTGCGCCGCACCTGTGAGACGGCCAACAGGACGTGACAAACGCTCCGCAAACCACAGCCCAAGCCAGACTGCCGCCAAAATAAGGATGACGGCAAAGCCAATGTAGATAAGTCCAAACTCAAAAAGGCGCCTGCCCCGTTCGCTTTCTTGTTGTTGATAAAACAGCGCTGTTTCTTGGGTTTCATCAAGCAATTTAAGCAAATCGCCATCCACATCGCGGCTGACGTACAAATACTCATCAAGATAGCCTGTTAAGTGCACCAAGGCGCGAAATTCGTTGTTCTCCCAATCTTTGATGATAATCAGCCCGTTTTCGCGTGCCGCTTTAATTTGGATCGGAGCGAGTTCATCAAAATCAAACAGGTAAGATCGCTCGCCACGCGCTTGAACTGTGCCTGTGCCATCAACGACAAACGCTTCGCGCAAGCCGCGTTGGATCTGGAGTTGTCCATCTACCAGAACTTCGCGCATGCTGGCGGTGAAAGAGAAACGTACTTCGCCGCGCCGCGCATTAAGATAGGCTGCAAGGGCTTCTGCATCCTGCGTTAAATCGCGGCGTTGTTCCGTTTCATACGCCTGTGCTGCTGCTAAAGAGTTTCCAACAACACGTTGAACACGTTGCGAAAACCAGGCTTCGAGACCCATGTTGATCGTCAAACCCGCAAAAATCGCAACAGTCACAGTCGGTATCAGCGCCATCAGGGCGAAAACGCCAGTCAGCCGCAAATGTAGCCGTGAACCCGCAGACCGTGCGCGCCGCGCAGAAATCATGCTGGCGACGCGCTGTAGAACCAAAGCGGCAACCACCAGCACGTACACCAGATCAATAAGCAGAACAAAACGCAGCCCAGGTCCGCCAGCATTTTGATCAAGCGGGCCAAGCACAAGAAAAGTCGCCAGCGCAAGAACAGGGCCAAGCGACACCACGCCAAGCGTTACAGCATTCTGCACACGTCTTTGCCGACGCAGGTGCGAAAAACGCACCCACCAAGACGGCTTTGCTCGCTGCTCCGCTTTCAGCGGCGCAGGCTCTGTTACAGGCTGGCTCACGCTCTGCCCTCGATCTATGGGAGCTATCGCTCCACCGCCAAATTCTGTGACTCTCGTTGCGCTTTCACCAAAGGCGATGCGAATGGGCCACGTTTATGTTGCGGTTTTACATCAATTTGCGTCGCCGTGTCACGCTAATATCGAGGTCTGTTATCTTCTTACGCAAGGTATTGCGGTTAATGCCCAACAAATCAGCACATTTAGCCTGATTTCCAGCCGTCGCTTCGAGCGATATTTCTATCAAAGGTTGCTCAAATTCGCGCAAAATGCGTGCATAAATGCCAGCTGGCGGCAGCGCACCGCCGTGTAAATCAAAATATCGACGTAGATGACGCTCCACAGAGGCAGAGAGTTTTTCGGTCGAATTGTTCCCTGTTAAAACAGGTTCGAGGTCTGGCTGATTGCCAAGGACCGCTTCAATTTCACTGCGCGTGATCTCGTCTGTGCGGGCATTTAGCCCTAGCCGGCGCATCGCGTTTTCAAGTTGGCGCACATTTCCGGGCCAAGTGTAGTCATGCACAATCTTGCGCGCCTCAGCACCCAACGCCCGTGGCGCACTGTTTTCAAACTCTGGTTTGCTCAAAAAATGCGTAGCAAGAAGTTCGATATCATCCACACGTTCGCGCAAAGCCGGCACATTCAACGCCGCACCATCAAGCCGGTAGTAAAGGTCCTGACGCAACGCACCGCTTTCAAGGCGGCTCGAGAGATCAACCAATGACGTTGCAAGAAAGCGTGGCACATGTTCGCCTGGCGAATCCATCATGCGCACTAGGCGCGCTTGTGCCTCAAGATCAATGTCCGCAATCTCTTCAATCAAAAGCGTGCCGCCTTTTACGCGCGCAAGCACGCGGGCTGGACCTTCGATATCTTGCAAATCCGCCGTCGTCACCGCAATAAAGGGGAGCGTGCGACGATCAGAGAAATCGTGAATTGTACGCGCAATCGCTGTTTTGCCTGTCCCAGATTCCCCTGTAATCAAAACTGGAATATCCGTGTTCATCACGCGCGCAATTAGGGCGTAGAGCTCTTGCATGACAGGCGTTTTACCAATCAATGGCAAATCATCGCTTGTGTCACGCTCATCAGGTGCCGCTTTTGATGCTGTGCCGCGCTTTTCCAACGCGCGCGCGGTGCGCTTCATAAGATCCGGCAGATCAAATGGTTTGGGCAGATAATCGTAAGCGCCAACTTCGGTGGCCTTGATCGCGGTCATAATTGTGTTCTGCGCAGAAATAATGATGACAGGCAGGCCCGGTCGATCCTGTTGGATTTTCGGCAACATTTCGAGCCCATTTCCATCCGGCATCATCACATCCGAGATCACGACATCACCGCGCCCTTCTGCAACCCAGCGCATCAAAGTGGTCAGCGATGACGTGGCATGCACCTTGCATCCTGCGCGCGTGAGGGCTTGGGTCAAAACAGTGCGAATTGTACGATCGTCATCAGCGACGAGAACTGTGCCGTCCATTACGCGGTATCCTTGTTTTGTGAGGGTGATTTAGTCGCCATAGGCAGTGAAAGCCGAAAAACCGTGCGTCCTGGGATGGAATCTACTGCGACCCAGCCACCATGATCCGCAATGATTTTAGAGACCAATGCCAGCCCGAGACCGGTGCCGTTTTCGCGGCCTGATACAAACGGGTCAAACACGTTGTCTGCAAGCTCTGGTGGCAGGCCCGGGCCATCATCAATTACTTCGATCTGGAGCGGTAAAGCCCGCCCGTCACCGCCCGAGCGGCGTAGGCTGTAGGAATGTTCGAAATAGGTGCGCAGCTTGATGGTGCCACCGGTTTCAGGTGCGGCCTCAGACGCGTTTTTGAGCAAGTTCAAAATGACTTGCAGCAATTGATCCTTGTCGACATGCGCATGTGGCAAAGACGGGTCGTAATGCTCTTGAATTGTCATACGCGCGCCCACACCGAGCAATGTCGAACGCCGCGCGCGGTTCAGCACATCGTGCAGGTTCACACTGTCCAGATCCGGCGCATGAAGGTTGCCGAACTGCTCAACTTGATCGAGCAGTTTTACGATGCGTCGCGATTCTTCGACAATAAGATCGGTAAGCTCGAGGTCTTCGCTGGAGAGATTCATCGACAAGAGTTGCGCAGCGCCAGTGATGCCTGCCAACGGGTTTTTGATTTCATGGGCCAGCATTTCTGCCATACCAATCGCGGATTTCGCCGCCGACTTTACGCCCTCGCTTTGACTTAAACGGCCCGCCAATTCCCTTGGTGAGATCATCAAGATCATCATGCCGTCAAAGCCTGAAAGAGGCGCAATCTGCAAAGTGCATTGCAGCGGTGCCCGCTCGCCCGTGCCCACGTTAATGTCATTGACAAACAATGGGGACATGTTGGCACGAGCGCGCCCTAATGCGCGCTCGATCGGTGCGTCGACTGCGAGTTTGTCCCAGATTGGCGTTCCTGTCAGCGCTTTGGCTGATGAATTGAAAAAACCCTCTGCTGCAGGATTGATGTCGGAAATCTTGTCGTCCTTATCGATAACAACCGTTGCAACCGGCATCGACATCCAGATCGTTGAATCAGTAATCATGCGGCCACCATCTCTTTTTGTGGTGTGGCAAGGGCATCAGGGAGCAGCGCCATCACCTCTTGTGGTGTGCGTGTTGTCAGTACCTTTTTACGCAATGCAGGCAAAGTGCCGACACCATCCATGTACCAGCCTAAATGCTTACGCGAGACACGGCTACCAAGCTCTTCGCCGTAAAACGACAGCATTGCAGCATAGTGGGTCTGCACCATTTCTATAAGCGCTTGGTCCTTTGGAATAATTGGCTTTGGAAGATCATAAAGTTCGGCTGCGATTTGTGCCAAGACCCAAGGACGACCTTGCGCGCCGCGCCCGATCATCACGCCGTCTGCGCCACTTAGACGTAGTGCTTGGCGCGCTGTCTGTGCGTCAACAATATCGCCATTGGCAATCACAGGAATCTTCACGGCTTCTTTGATGGCTCTGATCGCGGCCCAATCCGCGTGGCCCTTATAAAACTGGCAGCGCGTTCGGCCGTGAATAGTCAACATTTTGATCCCAGCAGCTTCGGCGCGCGTTGCGAGGTCTGCCGCATTCATCAGGTCGGCGTCCCAACCAAGACGGGTTTTTAGCGTTACGGGTACATCCACCGCGTCAATCACGGCCTCAATCAAGCCCAGTGCGTGATCAAGGTCTTTCAAAAGCGCGGAGCCCGAGTAGCCGTTTGTAACCTTTTTTGCAGGGCATCCCATGTTGATATCGATGATCTTAGCACCGTTGCCCGCGGCCATCTTGGCCGCCTCGCCCATCCAATACCCATCGCGTCCTGCGATTTGTACTGAGGTGTTTATCGCCTCAAACCCCAGCTCTGCTTTTTCGCGGACACCTGGTTTGGCCTGCACCATTTCTTGGCTCGCAACCATCTCGCTGACAACCAAGCCGGCACCGAAAGAACTGACCAAATCGCGAAACGGCAAGTCTGTGATGCCTGCAAGGGGCGCAAGTAAAACTGGCGGTGAAAGCTCTATCGCACCGATATTTAGTGAAGGTTTCATAGCGCTGTCTTACCGCGTGTTTTGAAACTGCTCAATGATCCAATGGGTAAATAAGTGGCAGGGGTGATTATTTGCCTAAATTTTAATCAATTAGGCTGTGATTGCACCGATCTTATTGCTTGGCTATGAAAGCTTAATGAACACAAAACAACAAAATATGCGCATAGGTGCCGTGATCGTCGGAGCCGGACGCGGCACCCGTGCGGGCGGCGAAATTCCCAAGCAATGGCAAAAGGTTTCAGGTCATTCTGTTGCGGCTTGGAGCTGCGCGCGGTTTCGGTCACGTAATGATATCGCTCAGGTGATCTTGGTCATTCATCCTGATGATAGCGATTTTGCCCAAAATATTGAGGGCGTTACGCTGGTGCATGGTGGTGCCACGCGCGATGGGTCAGTGTATAACGGTCTAAGAGCGCTTAGTCCAACTTTGACGCATGTTTTGATCCACGATGTTGCACGCTGTACGGTCAGTGATCGCGTTATTGATGGTGTTATAGATGCGCTGAAAACAAGTGATGGGGCAGCACCAGCCCTGCCCGTTAGTGATGCGCTTTGGATTGGTGAAAATGGCAAGGTCAGCGGCACCCAGGATCGCACGGGCCTGTTTCGCGCGCAAACACCCCAAGGATTTTCGCTTCCTGCAATTCTGAGCGCACATGCCTCGCACACAGGCGGTGCAGCAGATGATGTAGAGGTTGCGCGCATCGCAGGCCTTGACGTTGCGATCACTGAGGGCGATGAAAATAACCTAAAGATAACACTGCCCGATGACTTCGCTCGGGCTGCCAAAATACTGGAGCAAAGAGTGGATATTCGTCTGGGCAATGGCTTTGATGTGCACGCGTTTGAGGACGGTGATCACGTTGTTCTTTGTGGTATAAAAATCCCTTATTCCAAAAGCTTAAAGGGGCATTCTGATGCAGATGTTGGAATGCATGCTGTCACAGATGCGATTTATGGCGCGCTGGGGGATGGCGATATTGGTCAGCATTTCCCGCCCTCTGATCCACAATGGAAAGGCGCCGCAAGCGATATTTTCCTACGCCATGCCGTTGAATTGGCAGCGTCCCGTGGGTTCGCGATATCAAATGTGGATTGCACGCTGATTTGCGAACAGCCCAAGATTGGCCCCCATGCGCAGGCGATGAAAGAAACGATGTCTCAGCTCCTTGAGATCACCCAAGATCGCGTGTCAGTCAAAGCAACCACAAGCGAACGGCTTGGATTTACAGGACGCGAAGAAGGCATTGCCGCCCTCGCAACGGCAACGTTGGTGGCGAAATGACCTTACTTGCACGCCTGATCGGAACGGTCTGCTTCGTTGGGTATATGAAGCCAGCGCCGGGCACTTGGGGGTCGCTTGTCGCACTGCCAATTGGCTTTGTGATCTATCAAGTCGGTGGCTTTTGGCTGTTTTGCGCCGCCATCATTGTCGCTTTCTTCAAAGGCTGGTGGGCAACCGCGCAGATGACAAAGGGGCTTGAAAATCATGATCCCTCAGAAATTGTTGTTGATGAAGTTGTCGGGCAATGGATCGCGATCGCGCCTGTCTTTTTCGCTGCGACGCGCCTTGATATCGATGTGACGCTTCTTTGGCCGGGTTGGCTGGCTGCATTCTTACTGTTCCGCGCGTTTGATATTTTCAAGCCTTGGCTTGTGGGATGGGCAGATCGCCGTGATGACGCGCTTGGTGTAATGCTTGACGATGTGATCGCGGGTATCTTTGCGGCTATTTCCGTTTTGATCCTCGCGGCGTTTTTCCACTTGGTGATCATGTGAGCTTAGCATCGCAAGTTATCGAGTTAGCAAAACAAAGTGGCGTCACGATAGTCACGGCTGAAAGTTGCACAGGCGGACTGATTGCCGCTGCAATAACAGATATTGCAGGCAGCTCTGCGGTGTTTGATCGTGGCTTTGTCACCTATAGCAACGATGCCAAGCGTGCGATGCTCGGCGTGCAAAGCGCAACCTTAGATGCGTTTGGCGCGGTCAGTGAAGAAACTGCACGCGAGATGGCAACAGGCGCGCTTGAACACTCTGCTGCGCAACTTGCTTTGTCTGTTACAGGTATCGCGGGTCCGGGTGGATCTGATTTCAAACCTGAAGGACGCGTGTGTTTCGGGATATGCTACGCGGGTTTGACGCAAGTGGAAACTGTAGGGTTTGGTGCGCTTGGCCGTGAAAATGTGCGCAACGAGGCGCGTGATCATGGATTAAACATGATTCTACGAGCGCTTTCAGAAAGCGCCTAATTCTTAATCTCACCCCCTAGATTGTCGCCTAAACTTTTTGCAGTTAGTATTTTGCTGCATTTTTTAGCGCAGATTCATGCGTTAGCCACTTTTTCCATCAGCACTGAGCGCGCACACAGCCGCTCATCATTACTTTATTCGCAAAGGAGGCTCGCGATGAACGGTGCCGATACAAGTTGGATCATTGTCGCGACGGCATTGGTCTTGTTCATGACCCTGCCCGGCCTTGCGCTGTTTTACGGCGGTCTCGTGCGGGCGCGAAATGTGCTCAGCGTTTTCATGCACTGCTATGCGATCGCGTGTTTGATGAGCATTCTCTGGCTCGCCTTTGGCTATTCCATCGCATTCGGTGATGGCAATGCATATTGGGGCGGATTTGGTAAAGCGTTTCTGAGCGGTGTGACGGCGGATAGCCTGTCCGGCACGATCCCTGAAATCTTGTTCTTTGCCTTCCAAATGACTTTTGCGATTATCACACCCGCACTTATTGTTGGCGCCTATGTTGAGCGCGTCGGCTTTGGCTTTGTTCTAATCTTCTCGGGTCTTTGGATGCTTTTGTGCTACGCGCCTGTCGTCCACTGGATCTGGGGAGGTGGCATGTTGTCAGACGGCGGCATCTTCGGTGAGGTCGGTGTCAAAGACTTCGCAGGCGGCATTGTGGTGCACGAAACCGCTGGTTTGGCCGCTTTGTTGATCGCAGTCTTTCTTGGCCCTCGTAAGAACCAGACCACCCCACCCCATAATCCAGGTTTTGTGATGATCGGTGCTGCGATGCTTTGGGTCGGTTGGTTTGGCTTTAACGGTGGCTCTCAGCTTGCAGCGGATGGTGGCGCAGCGATGGCGCTTACCGTGACACATATCTCTGCCGCCACAGCGTCCTTGTCATGGGCTCTTTGGGAGCGCATCAAATTTGGCAAATCCAGCCTTGTGGGCATCGTTACAGGTACAATTGCCGGTCTTGCCTCTATCACCCCAGCGTCTGGTTTTGTGGGGCCAATTGAAGCTCTGATCATTGGTGCAATTGCTGGTGTCTTGTGCCAGGAAGCTGTGGTTATCATTCGTAACCGTCTTAAAATTGATGACACGCTCGATGTTTTCGCAGTGCACGGGGTCGGTGGTATCTTTGGTACGCTTATGATTGCGGCGTTTGGCGCTGGTTCTTGGGTGGCGCAGATTGGTGGTTTGGCGATCGTTGGCGTTTACACAATCGTTGTCACAATCGTTCTGATCTACATAGTCAAAGCGATCACACCTTTGCGAGTGGATGAAGAGACAGAAACCAACGGCCTTGACCTCGCGGTGCATGGAGAACGTGCATACGACATGTCATCTTAAAAGTGACAGCATAACCAATAGTAAAGGGCTCTGAAGTTTCAGAGCCCTTTCTTTTTTGTGCTATACTGCTCAGTTAGCGATCTGCGTAAAAGCGCCCGCCTGTGTTAAGCTTATTCGCACCGCTCGTTTCAGTAATCACAACAGAGTTGGAGCCAGTAATGCTCGCGCCATTTGTGCCGCGCACTGTACCTGCAAAAGTCATCTGAGCATTTCCCGTCAAAGTACCGGTCGGATCTGCCAAAGCGCCATCTGCTCGCACGGCGATACTTGTGGCTGTCGTTCCCAAAACTGGCAAAGCAACCACCTGATTAATACCCGAGCTGCCTACACTACTGAGCGTGCCTGTCACTTTCGTATCAACACCGCCAATGCGGCCTTCTATGTTCGAGACTGTTGCTGTGATTGGGGATGCCGCGCCGCCAAAGTTCACATCCATCGCAAGATCGCCGTAAACCACATTGTCCGGATCAGTGCGGCTTGCGGTGGTGTGCACTTCTACCTCACCTGTGTAATTCGCAGTTCCGGTCATTGGTGTGGTCGTTGCAAGTTGTGCATTGGATGCATCGAAAGCAGTCACAAAGCTATTTGTAGAAGCAGCTGTCGGCGTCATGCCTGAGGTCGCCACCATCGTTGCGGGTGTCGTGGCAGGCGCGGTCATATTTGCGGCGGGCGTCGCAGAGTTACACGCAGACAAGGCCGCGATAAAGCACAGAGCTGTCGATGCGCGAAGAGTTTTAAAAGTTGTCATAATACACCTAATGATTGATCAAATTATGGTGTTTTCTCGCAAACCAAATTTGATGCGTCTCCCCCCTGATCAGGGGGCTTCATTGGTGTGAACCGCTTTGAGCACCGCGAAAGCAGTTGTAAATGATCAACATTTGAAGAGTTTGACAGGTCGATCCAAAAAGCGAAGTTAAGGGCTGGTTTCCCATTGAGCCACGCGCCCATCCATAACGCGGCGCCAAAGGGGTGGCATCAATGCAATCACCGCCATCATAGGCAAGCTGTAGGGAAGCATCGGCATGTCATCCCCTAGCAGTTGTAGTGACGGATAGTTTCGGCCCGGATGGGTGTGGTGGTCTGAGTGACGTGGGGCATTCAACATCATCGCCGAAGAAAAGCGGTGCGGTGTATTCCAACTGTGCTGTGGGCCAACAGGTTCAAACTTGTCATTTGCCAACATTTTGCGGCGCAGCCCGTAGTGCTGGACATAATCGCTTAGAAAGATCTGAAGCTGCGCATAAAGCCCGATCAATGCCCAAATAAGCGCCCCTTTGATACCGCCAAGCGCGAAGGCTGCAAGCAAGCACGCCGCACCGCCAAATTGATACATAACGTAGGGATGAAGCCCCTGCCCTTTACGGCGTTTGTTTTCGGCAGCGTAGCCCGCGCGAAACGAGCCGATCCAAGCGCGTCCAAAAAAGCGCCAGAAGCCTCGTCCTTTCGGCGCTGACACAGGATCCTTTGAGGTGCCAACATGCACGTGATGCACCAGTGGATGCGCTGATGCGTGATGACCCATAAGGATGGACATATAAATAGCCTTGCCCAAACGACGCAACGGTCGCGTCGATCGGTGGATCAACTCATGTGCATTTGGATGCCCGATCTGGCCTGCGAAAAGCGAGGTCGCAAAAAAGAGCACGATCTTTTCAAGGGTCGAATGCTGCGTGCTTTGTGCGAGTGTGAAAACTACGACACCCAGAACAACAAAATGCGCGACGGCCAATGCGGCGCTAAGTGTGTCGGACGCAGGAAATTCGCTTTCAGGGTCCGCATTCGCCATCACATAAGGGCTTAGCCGATCAATCGCGTAGGCGAATACAGTGATATAAAGCAGCGCGGCCCAGACCCAAAGCCCCCCAAACACAGCACCCATAAGTAACAATGCGACAATACCGAACGTCGCAACTGTAAATCTGAGCATTGTGGCACTCCCTAAAACGCATGCGTTTGTTAGCTTGATGGAGTATATAGCGCCTCTGCGCGCGCTTCAAAGGCACGCACGACACGTTGCATCGCTTCATTAAAGACGATGCCGATTATTCCCTGCAAAATCGCGTTTTTGAACTCGAAATCGACAAAGAACTGAACGTGACATCCGCCTCCGTCTGCGTCCTCGAACGCCCAGTTGGATTTCATATATTTGAACGGCCCATCCAGGTATTCGGTATCAACTTTATGCTCATCTGGGTGCAAGACCACGCGACTGCCGAATTTTTCGCGAAACACTTTGAAGCTGATGACCAGATCCGCAAGCATCTCCTCGCTCGCGCCTTGCGGCGTGCGAGACCTGATGCGCGCGGCAGAGCACCATGGCAAAAACTGCGGATAGGATGCCACATCTGCCACAAGATCATACATCTGTTGTGCCGTGTAGGGCATGTGGCGATTTTCAGAATGGGTTGGCATAGCCGCGATTTTCCCGTTAACAAACTCCCGCTGCATGTCATATGTGTGGCACCGAAAATCAAGGGGTAGCCATGTCACAGCGTCCATATGTCATTGATCAAATGATTTCGGCCAAGTCGATTGCCGCGCGTATCGAAGAATTGAGTAATGACATCGAAGCCGAGTTCAAAGGCACGGACAAGCTTGTCGTTGTCGGCCTTTTGCGTGGATCATTTGTGTTTATTGCGGACATCGTGCGCGAGCTGGATTTACCTGTTGAGGTCGATTTCTTGGAAGCGTCTTCTTACGGTGATGGCATGGAAAGCTCTAGAGAAGTACGCATTCTCAAGGACTTGCGCGGCGCTATTGAAGGGCGTGATGTGCTGGTAGTCGAAGATATTGTTGATACAGGACATACACTCAATCATGTGACGCATCTTTTGCAGTCCCGTAACCCTGCTCGTTTGAAATCCATCGCTTTGCTCGACAAACCAACACGGCGCGAGGTTGATTTTCGCTCCGATTGGATCGGTTTTGAAATTCCTGATGAATTTGTCGTGGGCTACGGAATTGATTTTGCGCAGCGCAACCGCAACCTGCCCTTTATCGGTAAAGTACGATTCAGCGAAGCTGATCCAGAACCAGATCAACAATGATCAACCGGCGCCACTTTTTACGAATGGCCCGCTGGGCGCGCAATCCACCTTCTGAAAAGAAGGTGAAGTTTGTGTTTGGCATCATCTTGGTCTGTGCCGCTTTGTTCTTGGTGGAGCGCTACATCGGTTGGCCCGATGCCCTGCGCCCCAACAATTTCAAACTCTAAGCCGCAGCTGCCGCTGTCTCGCGAATGCGTGTGATCATCGCCGCCAATCCATTAGAGCGTTGCGCAGACAGATGATCATTCAACCCAAGGCGTGCAAGTTCGGACTTGGCATCTACATCGGTGACATCCGAAACTGGTAAGTCATTGTAAAGCATACGCAAAACGGCGATTAAACCATTGACGATCATTGCGTCGCTTTCGCCCTCAAAGCGAAATACACCATCGGTTATCGTCGGGTGGAGCCATACCTGACTGGCGCAGCCGTCTACTTTCGTCGCGGGCACTTTCAGCGCATCCTCAAGCGGATCCATAGCTTTACCTTGCTCAATTACATGGCGGTACCGCTCTTCCCAATCCTCAAGAAACTCGAAGTCTTCAACAATTTCTTCAAACGCTGCGCTGGCCATGGTCTGTCCTTTCTTCGCTTTCCTTGGAACTAGGTGGCAATGATGCAAAGGTCCAGTCTGCTCTTGCTGCTTTTCAAGGTCGCAGAGATGGGATAAATCATCTGAGAGCAAAGACGAGGAAAAAAATGACAGTCCTGACACAGCGTACGCGCCCTTTTCTCTTTTGTGCTGCATTGGCCTTGGCCGGATGCGGTGGTGGGCTTGCTGATAGCTGGGTAAACCCGGGCAATTGGTTCGGACAGTCCCGCAGTCAAGCGATTGATGCGAGCGGCCCAGTGAATCCTTTGATCCCCAAGCGCCGCTTAGGTCAACGCGCACCTGTTGAATATAGCGGAAATGCCGTTGATCAGGTCAAATCGCTTCGGATTGAACGCAAACCCGGTGGCGCGATTATCAATGTGGTCGGTGTTACGGACGCGATTGGGTATTACGATGTCCGTCTGCGTGCAGAAAACGACAATAAGCCTGTGAAAGGCGTGCTGACGTATACGCTTAGCGCAGAGCGTCCTGCCGATCTGCTCAACGGATCAGAAGCTGCGCGCCAAGTCGTGGCTGCGCGTTTCGTGAGCGATCAACAGCTTGAAGGCGTGCGCACAATTGTGGTGCAAGGCGCGCGCAACCAGCGTAGTACGCGTCGTCGCTAAACGAACCTAGACTGGAACGAGAATAACGTCGTTGCCTTTGGCTGCGAGCGCGATTTCACCGTTGCACAGTTTAAGAGCATCCTCACCAAACACCTCATAGCGCCAGCCTTGAAGCGCGCTGACACCACGTTCGCCTGCTGCGATCGCATCGAGCTCTGACGTCGGTGCGACAAGTTTGGACGCGACACCAGCTTGGCCCGTTTTGGTTTTGAGCAAGACGCGCAATAGATCAGCCAGCGCCGGGTTCACCTGAAGTTTTTCATACTTTCGATCAAGCTTAGGTAAATCTTTGTCTTTACACGCAATTCCAGCTTTCACAGCGGCTAGGATACCATCGGCAATATCGCCGCGGCGTGCCTCACGCAGTAAAAGACGCGAGCGCCCTAAGTCATTGGCATCTTTAGGTTTTGTTGCAGCCAGTTCCACCAATGCATCGTCTTTGTATACACGGCTACGCGGGATGTTACGGGTCTGTGCATAATCTTCGCGAAAGCGCGCAAGTTCGCGGACGATGGCAAGAAACCGCGGGCTGTTGTTACGGGTTTTCACGCGTTTCCAAGCATTTTCTGGCAAGGTGATGTAGGTGTCTGGCGTGTTGAGGATCTTCATCTCCTCATCTACCCAATGGGCGCGGCCTTGATCCTTCAGTTTTTTCGCAAGAAATTCATAGACTTGGCGCAGGTGTGTCACATCCGCCAAAGCATAGGTTTTCTGCGCATCACTCAAAGGGCGACGCGACCAATCTGTGAAGCGTGACGATTTATCCAACTCTGCCTTTGCAATTTTGCGCACCAGCGTTTCATAGCCGACCTGTTCCCCAAATCCACAGACCATCGCGGCCACTTGCGTATCAAACAAAGGCGCCGGAACAACGCCTGCATCCACTTGGAATATTTCGATATCCTGACGCGCTGCATGAAAAACTTTGACCACATTGGGATCTTTGAACAACTCATAGAGCGGATCAAGCGATAGACCCTCTACCAGTGGGTCCACCAAGCAACCGGAACTGTCATCCGTTCCCGGCATCGCCAGTTGAACGAGGCAAAGTTTTGAGTAGTAGGTGCGTTCGCGTAAAAATTCAGTGTCAACAGTCACATAGGGGTGTTTTCTGGCCTCTTCGCAAAACGTTGCAAGTGCCTCGGTCGTTGTGATTGTTAACATGCAGATTTGCCCAACTGATAGGTATTCATCTCTGGCCTACGCCAAAAAACCAATGAAATAAAGGGGCTCAAAGGTGCCGTTTACGCAACTCTTACAATTTATGGATGAATTGCCGTAAAGCTTGCGGATAAATGCGATGTTCTTCAATCAAAACGCGCGCGGCAAGGGTTTCTGGCGAGTCAGTCTCAAGGATCGGAACCCGTGCTTGAGCTAGGATCGGACCATCATCAAGCTTTGCCGTCACCTCGTGCACAGTGCAACCCGCTTCATTGTCACCTGCTTCGATCGCGCGGGCGTGTGTGTGCAAGCCTTTGTATTTAGGGAGCAATGAGGGATGAATATTGAGCATGCGACCATCGTAGCGATCAATGAAATGCGATGTAAGAACACGCATAAACCCAGCAAGGCAGATAACATCGGCCTGAACAGCGTCGAGTTTTGCTATCAATGCATCCTCAAACGCTTCGCGGTCTTTACCGTATGGCTTGTGATCCACAAAATCACTCTGGACCCCAAGAGCTCGCGCTTTGGCAAGCCCACCTGCACCCGCAGAGTTGGCCAACACAAGAACCGGTTCCGCTGGATGATCGCCATCCATGCTTTCCAGCAGCTTCACCATATTAGATCCACCACCAGAAATCAGAACCGCAACGCGTGGCTTCAAAGCAGCGATCCTGTATAGCGTACCTCGCCTGTGTCGGTGACGTGACCAAGGCGTGTGACCGTCTCGCCCTCAGTCTCAAGCAGCTCAACAAGCGCATCAGCGCGCGTTGCGTCAACGCTGAGCACCATGCCGATGCCACAGTTAAAGGTCTTCAGCATTTCCGCTTCTGCGATATTGCCGGTTGTGGCCATCCATTTGAAAACAGGTGGTAAATCCCATGAATCCAGGTCAATCGCTATGCCATGCCCCTCTGCGAGAACGCGTGGAATATTCTCGGTCAAACCACCACCTGTTATATGAGCCAATGCATGAACACCGCCGGCACGTACAGCAGCCAAAGCCTGCGTCACATAAAGCCTTGTCGGTGTAAGCAGTGCTTCCCCCAAAGTGCCGTCTGCGAAAGGACACTCTGCGTCCCAGCCCAAACCAGATATGTCCACCAGTTTGCGCACAAGCGAATACCCATTGGAATGCACACCGTCAGACGCCAGCCCGAGCAAAACGTCCCCGACTTGAACGTCTGCTGGCAATTCCGCCCCACGTTCCATCGCGCCGACAGAGAAACCTGCAAGATCGAAGTCTCCATCAGGATACATGCCCGGCATTTCTGCAGTCTCACCACCGATCAGCGCGCAGTTAGAGCGCACACAACCCTCTGCGATGCCTTCAATGATCCGCGCGGCGGTGTCTGTTTCAAGATGCCCCGTCGCAAAATAATCCAAGAAAAACAACGGCTCCGCCCCTTGGCATACCAAATCATTGACGCACATCGCCACAAGATCAATACCAACGCCGTCTACATTGCCCGTATCGATGGCAATGCGTAGCTTGGTGCCGACACCATCCGTTGCACCAACCAAAATAGGGTCACTATACCCTGCCCCTTTAAGATCAAAAAGCGCGCCAAACCCACCAAGACCCGACATAACGCCAGGACGATTGGTGCGCTTCGCAGCCGGTTTGATCCGTTCCACAAGCGCGTTACCCGCGTCGATATCAACGCCTGCGTCTGCATATGTGATACCGTTTTTGCCGTGTGTCTCGCTCATGGAAGTCTCCGAGGTGTTCGCGTTGCGCATCGCCTACATTATAGTGTGCTGCGTTGCAATCTGCATGCTTGACGCGCCCGTGCCTTATGCTAATCAAAGGTCAAGGTAGGGCCTGTAGCTCAATTGGTTAGAGCAGCGTGCTCATAACGCGTTGGTTGCAGGTTCAAGTCCTGCCGGGCCTACCAGTTCTTCAATTGTTATTCGCAGATATTCTCTTTGATAAAACAATTGGATCCGATGCAGCCATCCCAGCCAGCATCTTTTGCAAGCTGAGACGTCTCACCGAATTTACCGTCAATCAATTTCACCGATTTGATCTTCTCGAATTTGAAAATACGCTTTGCTTCAAAATCACGCCCTTTGGTGCAGCCGCGAAATTGCCATCCATGCATGTAAAGACTGCCATTGTTGCCAATCGCCACCTGATGCACGTCAATCAAACGTGGTTTGCACCCTTTAGAGACGTCTTTGTCATAAACCATTTCTATGGTTCGACTGGTTGTTGCTGCTTCGCACAACTCTTTTTCGAATTTGCTTTGGGCCTGCGCCGTTGCTGGAATAAGCGCTAAAAAGAAAACTACTTTAGCCTTCAGCATGCCCACGCCCCTTAAATCCAGTCGCCACCACAAATTTCTCAGAACTATCCGAGCGTGAGCTTGGCGGCTTCATGTGAGCAACTTTTGTGAAGTTCTGCTTTAGCAATTTTTGCAGATCGCCCTCAGCTCCGCCCGCAAGGACTTTGGCGACAAAGGTGCCGCCTTCTGCCAAAACGTCGAAAGCAAAATAAGCTGCAGTTTCGCACAGATGCATGATGCGCAAATGGTCTGTTTGCTTGTGCCCAGAGGAAGATGCCGCCATGTCGGACATGACAACATCAGCTTCGCCACCTAGCCACTCTTTCACTTTATCGTCAGCACCTTCGTCGAGAAAATCAAGCAAGTGGAATTCTGCGCCTGCCATCGTCTCGACCTCTTGGATGTCTATGCCCAAAAGGGTGCCAACAGCTTTGCCGCTGCGATCCCCCAGCGCGTTGATGCGTGGCACAGCCACCTGACACCAGCCCCCCGGGGCACAGCCAAGGTCGACCACGCGCGCACCAGGCACGAGAAAACGGTATTTATCATCCAGTTCCATGATCTTGAATGCGGCACGTCCGCGATAGCCTTCGGCCTTGGCACGTTTGACATACGGGTCGTTGAGTTGGCGTTGCAGCCAAAGCGTCGACGACATGCGCCGCCCACGCGCGCTTTTCACCTTAACGGTTAAGTCCCGCTGCCCGCGTCCGGAATTGTTTTTGCCCGTTGGGGTCTTCGCCATGATCTTTACTCTTTCAAACGCCTGACTTCGGCGGGATTCGATTTTTGCCAGAAAAATCGCGCCCCCTTAATACACGCCGTCCTCCAAAACACCATCCGCACTCATTTGCGCATAGAGCAATCCTTCGCGCAGGCCGCGGTCTGCGACAGACAGTTGATCGGTTGGCCAGCATCGCAACAATGCTTGCAAGATTGCTGCCCCTGACATGATCAAAGCTTGGCGGTCTTGCCCGATCCTTGGGTCACGGCGCCGACCTGTCGGGCCCAGTTTGAGATACATTCGGATCACTTTATCAATTTCATCCGAGCTCATCCGCAGCCCATCCACCTTGTTGCGGTCATAGCGTTTCAGCCCAAGATGCGATGCTGCGACCGTTGTGACAGTGCCTGATGTTCCCACGATCTGAAAACCCTTCTTCGTTTGCTCGTCTTTATATGGAGCAAACTCAGCTAGGTGTTCTTCGAAATACCAGCTCATCAGCGCAAAGCGTGCGGCGTCGTCTTCGACATCGTCAAAGTGATCACGCAGCGTAGCAACGCCTAATGGGACTGAAATCCAGTCAATGACTTTTGCAGCAACATGTTTGTGGCTTACCTCATGAAACCCGGCATGTAATCGCATGATTGCTTTAGGGCGCTCTGGTGCTGGAACTGCGCTTAGATCTATCCAAACGAGCTCAGTCGAGCCACCGCCAATGTCGACAACCAAAAGCTGTTCAGTCTCTTTTGAGACCAACGGGGCACATGAAATAACGGCCAGTCGTGCCTCTTCTTCGGGTTTGATGATATCAAGCGTTAGTCCGGTCTCACGCGTGATTTGGCGCATAAATCCAGCACCATTGCCCGCACGACGACAGGCTTCTGTCGCCACCAGCCGCATACGCTTCACCTTGTGCCGCTTTAGTTTTTGCTGACAGATCCGCAATGCTTGGATCGTGCGTGCCATAGACGCGCGACTTAGCTTTCCTGTGCTTTCTAAACCTGCACCCAATTGCACAGACTTTGAAAAGCTATCAATCACATGAAACTGACTGCCCCTAGGTTGGGCAATCAACATGCGACAACTATTGGTACCCAAATCCAGCGCAGCGTAAAGCGCGTCAGACTTAGGCGGTTTCGGCGCAGGGCTCTCTACCGTCTTGGGGCCATCGAATGGGCCATTCTTCGGGAGTGCGCCCGCACCTTTGGGACGCTTGGGCGTCATTATACGCCCTCCGATGTATCGTGTTGTCCTCAGCCTACGCGCGCTTTTCATTCCTCGCAAGAGGCATGTGCATCACTTCGCTTTCATAAACTCCATGAATATTTTGAGCGGCTGTGGCTCTTGCGAGCGATGCTGCGTCGCAGCTAGGTTCACGAGATCACGAAGCGTCGCTGCGGTGCGTCGTTTTGTCGATTACAAACCCTGCGCGCGGCGCTCGGTGCAGTACGAGGGATTAAGAATGCAAAGCTCCATAAGGAATCAGCGATGCCAGATGTAACAGTGGTCTATTGGCGTGATATCCCTGCTCAGGTGATTGTGGGCAAAGGGCGTCGTGGCTCTAAACGCCAGCTCGAAGAGCGGTTTGAACAAGCGATTGATCGCGCCGCTATGAAAGTGAACGCGAAAGACGCGGACGCATATCTGGCGGAATGGCGCAAAGCCGATCCCTACCCTATGGACGGCGAGCCTGACGCAATTGTGGAAGCCGAAGCACTGCGCATTGAGGCTGAGTATGACAATGAGCGTTTGAAAGCGCTGATCGCAAAGGATGGTTGGGCGTAAGCGCGTTCAATCAATGATTTGATGGGTTTGGGAGACAAAATCATGGCCTTGTTGAATTTCAAAAAGAAAGCCGCGCCAGCGGATTTAAGCAATAGCGCAGAAGTAGAAGCGTTTTTGCAAGGCTACTCCATCGAAGTGATGCCACGCACCGCTGAAAAAGTAGAAGACTTTAGCGCGCTTTTGCCGACAGGCACACGCGTCTACATCGCTCACATCGAAGGCACGCCGATTGAAGACATGGTTGCCACCGCCGCACGTATCAAGCGCGAAGGCTATGATGTCATGCCGCATTTCCCAGCCCGCATTATCAAGGATGAAGCGGTTTTGGCGGATTGGATCGCTCGCTATCAAGGCGAAGCAGATGTAGACCAAGCGCTGTTGCTTGCAGGCGGCGTCGCAACGCCCCATGGTGATTTTCACAGCTCCATGCAGCTGATGGAAACCGGTCTTTTTGATAAAGCAGGTTTCAAACGTTTGCATGTCGCCGGTCACCCTGAGGGCAATAAAGACATTGATCCCAGTGGTTCTGATACGAACGTCATGGACGCCTTGCGCTGGAAGCAGTCGTTCAACGAGCGCACTGATGCAGATATGGCGCTTGCAACACAGTTTGCTTTTGAAGCAGGCCCAATCATCGAATGGGCTGACGCGATAAAAGCTGCGGGCATCGATATTCCGATCCACATCGGTATCGCGGGTCCGGCAAAGCTTCAAACGTTGATCAAATTCGCTATCGCCTGCGGTGTTGGACCGTCTTTGAAGGTTCTTCAAAAGCGCGCGATGGATGTGACCAAGCTCTTGTTGCCATACGAGCCCACCGAAGTTTTGGCCGAGCTTGCCGCGCATAAAGCTGCAAACCCTGACTTTAACATCGAAAAAGTACACTTCTTCCCACTTGGCGGCATCAAAACCAATGCCAACTGGGCCATCGACAATGGCGGTGCCTCGGCCCGTCCCGCAAACGCTTCCTAAGGATCGAAATACATGACGCGCACTGTAATTGAGTCTAAAACGAAAACGGCCATCATGGGCTTTGATCAGCCGTTCTGCGTTATTGGCGAGCGGATCAACCCCACGGGACGCAAGATCCTGAACGAAGAGCTAGAGCGCGGCGATTTCTCCCGCGTTGAAGCAGATGCGATTGCGCAGGTTGCGGCAGGTGCGAACATCCTCGACATCAACTCGGGCGCTGTGTTTTCAGGCAAAATGGCCGAAGACCCGCGCTATGCGGACAACAACTTTGTTGAGCCGACGTTGATGCGTCAGTTGATCGAAGTCGTGCAAAAGGTCACCGATTGCCCGCTGTGCATCGACAGCTCCGTCCCTGGTGCGTTGGAGCAAGGTTTGGCTGCGGCTGAAGGGCGTCCATTGTTGAACTCCGTGACGGGCGAAGAAGAACGCCTGGAGATGGTTTTGCCTTTGGTGAAAAAATACAACGTCCCCGTTGTCGCGATTTCTAACGATGACACAGGCATTTCCGAAGACCCTGATGTGCGTTTCGCGGTTGCCAAGAAGATCGTTGAACGGGCAGCTGATTTTGGCATCCCAGCGCATGATATTGTCGTTGATCCGCTCGTGATGCCGATCGGTGCGATGGGGACTGCGGGCTTGCAGGTCTTTACGCTGGTGCGTCGTTTGCGCGAAGAATTGGGTGTGAACACGACCTGCGGTGCGTCCAACATTTCCTTTGGCCTGCCGAACCGTCATGGCATCAACAATGCGTTTTTGCCAATGGCAATGGCGGCGGGCATGACGTCAGCAATTATGAACCCTGTTGCACTGGCGACCGGCCCTAAGAAAATCGCTGAAAAACGCGCAGAGGTTGAAGCCGCTGGTATCGATTTGCCCGAAGGCATGGATGATGAAGCGTTTTGTCAGATGTTTGGGATCGGTTCGACTAAGCCACGTTCTGGCAAGGAAATGGAAGCCATTCGTGCCGCGAACTTCCTCACCAACAACGATGAAGGTGGTGGCGAGTGGATCAAAGCCAACAAAATCGCGCCTAAAGCAGGGCAAGAAGGGCGTGGCCGTGCGGGTCGCACAGGTGGACGCCGTCGCGCATAACATGTTAAAACAATGATGAAAAAAGGGTGTCGCCAATGAATGGCGGCACCCTTTTTTTTGTGAGCCATCAAATTGGTTAAATGTCACCTGTAGTGCAGTGAGATACCGTTCTTAAAGATTTGAACTTTTTCTGGCACAGCACTCAAAGCAATAGTCTTGCCGCGTAGATCTTTATGCGTCCCCGGCAGTTTGCCAAGGACAGCATTCTCTATGCCTTCGCTTTCAAAATAAAGCAGTGTCACCTCACCAAGCGCCTCAACAAAATCAACTTTTCCTTGATAGATGAAGTCGCCACTTGCTTCTGTCAGATCTTCAGGACGCACACCAATGTTGACCTGAGCGCCCATATCAGCCGCAACACTTGGCGCGTTCGACAAAGCAACGCCGCCGCCGTCCAGCTCAACTTTCGTGACGCTACCTGTCTCAACAATCTTTCCCGGCAGCAAATTCATCGCGGGTGATCCGATAAATTGCGCGACAAACTCGTTCTCTGGCCGCTCGTATAGCTCTAAAGGCGTGCCAACTTGAGCAATGCCTTTGTTCGCCAAAACCACAATCCGTGTTGCAAGCGTCATCGCTTCGACCTGATCATGGGTTACATAGATCATTGTGCTGTCTGGCATCTGCTCTTTGAGCTGCGCAATCTCGATCCGCGTTGCAACACGCAAAGCAGCATCTAGGTTAGAAAGCGGCTCATCAAAGAGATACACCTTGGGATCACGCACAATCGAGCGACCAATCGCAACGCGCTGACGCTGACCACCTGACAAAGCTTTAGGCAAGCGATCCAGATACTCTGTCAGTTGCAACTTATCAGCGGCTGCCGTGATCGCCTTGTCAATCTCAGCTGGTGTTTTCTTGGCCAGTTTCAGCGCAAAAGCCATATTTTCGCGCACAGTCATATGCGGATAAAGGGCGTAGCTTTGGAACACCATCGCGATACCACGTTGGCTGGGCGGAACATTATTCACCACCTGCCCTTCGATTTCCAATGTGCCGCCTGTGATCTTTTCCAGTCCGGCAATCATCCGCAAAAGCGTTGATTTACCACATCCAGATGGGCCAACGAAAACAATCAGTTCGCCGGTTTTGATGTCGAGATTGATGTTCTTAAGTACATCAACTGAACCGCCATAAGTTTTAGCAACATCTGTAAGTTTCAGGTCGGCCATGTGCTGTCCTTTCGGAAATATCTTATCTAAGAGACTTTACGCAAAATTGCGGCTGTCCAAGGGTCGAGTATAAAGGTGGCGGAGGCTGGCTCAATGCCGCCAACGTCTTTTGCGATAGAGGTCCACTCGCCCGCTGGAAGCGTGGCGTTGTTTTCATCATTGGACATATTGAAGATGCAAAGCACGTTTTCGCCGTCAAATGAGCGCTCAAAGCTCAGCACATCGCCCGTCGCCGTGAGATTTGTCATATCGCCTTTTGCGAAAACGGGATGATCTGCGCGCAATTTAATGGCGCGGCGATAGTGGTGCAGCAATGCGGTGTCGTCATCTTCCTGTTGGGCAACGCTTAGCGGTAGGTGATTGCTAGACACGGGAAGCCAAGGTTTGCTGTCGCTAAAACCGCCTGTGTCGTTGGATTTTGACCAAACCATTGGTGTGCGGCAGCCATCGCGGCCTTTAAACTCTGGCCAGAACTCAATGCCATAGGGATCTTGGAGATCTTCGAACGCAACATCAGCTTCGCCTAGACCAAGTTCCTCGCCTTGATAGATACAGGCAGAGCCGCGCATGCACATCATAAGCGTCGTCATCAAACGCAAGCTCGCATCGCCCATATCCCAGCGCGTGACATGGCGCTTAACATCATGGTTTGAAAACGCCCATGTGGCCCAACCATCTGGCGCTGTTTCATCAAGACGTGTCAAAACATCACGCACAAGGCTTGCTGTAGGTCGATCATTCGCGAGAAATTCAAATGCGTAGCACATCTGCATAAGGTCATCACCAGCAGTGTATTCCCCCAAAAGCTCAAGACCAAATTGCGCGTCTCCCACCTCACCAACGGCAGCGGCATTGAAAGGCTCCATCACGGCACGCAAACGGCGCAGAAACGCGAGGTTCTCTGGCTGGTTTTTGTCGTATTTATGGTTCTGGTGATTATAGGGATTCACCGAGGGGGCAATTGTCGAGTTTCGCAAGTGCTTTTCAAGCGGCGGGTTTGAGCGCAGTTGCTTGTCATGCACATAGAAGTTGATCGTATCAAGACGGAACCCATCGACGCCCCGTTCAAGCCAGAAACGCGCAACATCAAGAAGTGCGTCTTGCACATCCATATTGTGAAAGTTCAGATCTGGCTGGGAGGATAGGAAATTGTGCAAGAAATACTGCTCGCGTCGTGCATCCCACTGCCACGCAGAGCCACCAAAAATCGACAACCAGTTGTTGGGTGGCGTGCCGTCCGGATTTGGCTCTGACCAGACGTACCAATCCGACTTAGCATTGTCGGTGCTTGCACGGCTCTCAACAAACCAAGGGTGTTGATCCGATGTGTGGCTCAACACGAGGTCGATCATCACCCGTACGCCGAGCTCATGAGCGCGGCTGACCAATGCGTCGAAGTCTGCAAGCGTGCCGAACATTGGGTCAACATCGCAATAGTTCGAGACGTCATAGCCAAAGTCCTTCATGGGTGACGTAAAGAAGGGTGAAATCCAAACCGCATCCACACCAAGCGAGGCGATATGCGGCAACCGCTGCGTGATGCCACGTAGGTCACCGACGCCATCCCCTGTGCTGTCTTGAAAACTGCGAGGGTAAACCTGGTAGATAACCGCACCACGCCACCAGTCTTTATCGACATCTAGCAAAGTTGACGCGGGAGTGGATGTCATTGCATTCATATTTTGGTCTCGTTGAGTAAGAGTAGGTATAGACAGGAGCCGGCACCATTTTGGCGCGCGGCGTTTATTTTACAGAACCGGCGAGCAAGCCACGTACAAGATACTTTTGCATCGCAAAGAACATCGCCAGCGGCACAGCAATCGACACGAACGCCGCTGTTGCCAGAATTTCCCAATTACCGCCACGTGTGCCAAGCAATTCGACAATTTGGTTGGTCATCACGGTGGTCTGCCCCGTTGCATCAATTAGGAACACTTTGGCGACGAGCAGATCATTCCAAGTCCACAAGAACTGAAAGATCGCGAAACTGGCCAATGCAGGGAAGCTCAGAGGCAGGATGATCTTGGTAAAGATCTGAAACTCGGTAGCCCCGTCAACACGCGCATTCTCAATAATGTCGCGCGGCAAGGAAACCATGTAATTTCGCAGCAAATATATGGCAAGCGGTAAGCCAAAGCCCGTATGGGCCAACCATGTCCCTAAATAGCCTTTGCCGATGCCAATTCCCAAATGCAACTTGAGAAGCGGAATAAGCGCCAATTGCAGCGGTACAACCAACAATCCAACAACGAAGGCGACTAGGATCGCGCGTGCAGGAAATTCCATCCAAGCCAAGGCGTAAGCTGCAAACGCCGCAATCACGATGGGAATAATTGTTGCCGGTATGGTGACTGTGAGCGTGTTGAAAAAGGCCTTTGCCATGCCCTCAAGGTTGTTTTCATCAAAAAGCATGAGCCGGTAATTGTCGAACGTGAACTTCGGCGGTGTTTCGGCCGTGACGAAGATACGTGAGCCGCGCGCCCCTGTCAGCGCTTCTGCGCTCTCAAGGCGGTAAGCACCGTCAATTTCTACCGTCACCTTTGCGCCATTGCGAAGCTCAACAGTATCGCCCGGAACGTTTGTATCAATTGCGCGCGAAGAAACGCCCCAAACACTGATCTCTGCCTCAACGCCCTCTTCGAAAAGCTGGCCTTGGACGACGAAAAGATTGCCCTCTTGGACCATTGCGTCAGGCGCCGCGGTACGCAGTGTTACGCTTTGCTCTGTCGGGAAAAGTGATTTCCACCAAGCAGAGCTCGCGATCTGATCTGTGGTGCGAAATGACGACACAAACAAACCGACAGTCGGAAAGAGCCACAACAACACCAACGCGAGAACGGAAATATGTACCAGCCACGTAAGGGATGATTTGCTACCTGCAATGTTATCCATCTTCTGGTCCTCCTATCGCATTTCTTGGCGCACATTGCGCACGTTCCAGATCAAGATCGGCATGACCAAGATCATAATAACGATGGCCGCTGCAGACCCGACGCCCCAATCGTTCGACCGGAACAGTTTGTCGAACATGTAATTTGCCAAAACTTGGGTTTGCCACTGACCGTTTGTCATGGCGAATACGATATCAAAGACCTTAAGCACGGTGAGCGTGATCGTTGTCCAGACCACCACAATCGTCCCTTTGATCTGCGGGATCTTGATTTTGAAGAAGATCTGGAAAGGGTTTGCACCATCCACAATCGCCGCTTCGATGGTTTCCTCTGGGATACCGCGCAAAGCAGCGGACAGGATCACCATCGCAAAGCCTGTTTGGATCCAGACCAGAACGATCATCAACAAGAAGCTGTTCCAAATCGGGATTGTCAGCCATTGCTGTGGGTCATTGCCTGAAAAATAGACGTAAATCGCGTTCAGCACACCAATCTGTTCAGCACCTGGTGGACGCGCGTCATAGACGAGCTTCCAGATCACAGCGGCGCCAACAAACGAAATAGCCATTGGCATGAAGATAAGCGATTTCGCGATGCTGCCCCAACCAATTCGGTCAGTCAGTTGCGCGGCAAGCAGGCCGAAGGCCGTGGACATTGCAGGCACAACGATAAGCCATAGCATGTTGTTGCCAAGGGCTTCCCAGAACTTGGGTTCCGCCATCACCTGTGAGTAATTCGCGAGGCCCACAAAGTCATACACTGTAGAGCCATCGGGTTGCGTCACGCGCTCTGTCAAAGACAAGCGGATCGTCTCAAGTACAGGGTATGCAAGATAAATGCTAAGCGCAGCGAGCGCAGGAAATAAGAAAAGCCATGGGCGAATGATATTGGCGCGGTTTATGTTGCGCCCTGCATTCTTGCCGCGTGGCGGGTAAATAAAGGTATCTAATACGTAGTTGGAGAGCCAAAAGTAACCGACGCAACCGCCGACACCCATAATGATTGTCACAAGACCAAGAAGTGCTGGATGCATTATGTCGTCCTCCCCCGAAAACAAGAACCTGCCCGCTGATCGCGGACAGGCTTTTGATATTTAACGCTTACTTCAAAGCGTCCCAAGACTGCTGGATCGCGGTTGCAACTTCGCCAGCGTCTTTGCCGCCTGCGTAGTCAACCATGCCTGTCCAGAAAGATCCTGCACCTACGCCGCCTGGCATCAGGTCAGACCCGTCAAAGCGGAACGTTGTTGCGTTCAGCAAGATGTCGTTCATCTTTGCAGTTGCTGCATCAGAGAACTTGGAGCTGTCTACGCCTTTGTGTGGTGTCAAGAAACCACCCATCGCCATCCACGTCTCATGCGCTTCTGGTGTCTGGAGATACTCTATCAACGCGTGTGCGCCTTCGCTCTCGTTGGTGATGCCCCAAACTGTACCCGCGCCCAGAACAGGTGCGCCAAGGTCCTTGCCTGCATAGGCTGGGAAGTAGAAGAAGTCTGCGTCTGCGCCAACTTCTGTACCCTCAGGGAAGAATGCTGGAATGAAGCTCGCCTGACGGTGCATGTAGCATTGTGGTGGGCTCGAGAAGAGACCTTTCGGGCTGTCACGGAAGTCAGTGGACGCAACCGCGCCTGCACCACCAGCAACATAGGCATCATTGCGTGCGAACGCGCCGAATTCTTCGATTGCCGCAACGACTTTAGGGTCGTCGAACTTCATTTCGTTGGAGACCCAAGCATCATAGTCAGCTGGGGATTGTGTGCGCAGCATCAGGTCTTCAACCCAATCCGTCGCTGGCCAACCTGTTGCACCACCTGAACCCAGACCGATGCACCAAGGTGTGCCACCATCTGCAACGATTTGGTCTGTGAGTGCTTTCAGCTCTTCCATGGATGCCGGGATATCGTAACCCGCATCTTCGAAGTTCTCAGGTGAATACCAAACGAGTGATTTCACGTCGACTTTGTAGAAGAAACCGTATAGGCTGTCGGATCCATCGGCACCTGCATATGTGCCAAGATCAACCCAAGACTGACCAGCGGCGTAGTTATCAACAACCCAGTCGCCAACGCCGTCTTTCAAAGGTGTCAGGAAACCGCGTGCGGCCATATCAGCTGCAAGACCCGGCTGCGGGAACACCGCGATGTTGGGCGCAGAACCCGCTTCGGCATCAACCATGATCTGCTGCTCAAAGCTGTCAGAACCAACGTAGCGCACATCAGCGCCTGTCTTTTCAGCGAAACCTGCCAGTACTTTTTCAACCGTCTCCTGGTCAGGCCCAAGCCATGGACCGAACACAGTGATCTGCTCGCCAGCGAGGTGCCCATCGGCAGACGCCAAACCAGCTGTCAAAGCAAGCGCACCAGCGCCTGCAAACAAATACTTCTTCATGAATGTTCTCCCAAACAAACGTCCGCAAATTAACCGGACTTTCCACCATGCGCCCAAAGCGCTTTGATAAGCCGTAGCATTGCGAAAAAAGTACAAGTGTCAAGCTTTAACCTGAGGTTCTTATCAAAGATTTGTATAACATGACCAAAGCTATCATAATAAATTTGGTCTTTGACGAAGCGCCCTCTTCGTGTCTATCAAAGAGAAATTGAAAGCGCTTTGGGTACTTAAGTTGCGGATAGGTTAGGAAGTATAGGTGAATTTAAAAGAGCTCTCCGAAATTTTAGGCCTATCTCAGACCACGGTGAGTCGTGCGCTGAACGGCTATCCTGAAGTGTCAGAAGCCACGCGTCTGCGCGTGCAGCAAATGGCACGGGAAAACAACTACAGCCCGAATGCACGTGCGCGTGGTCTAGCCACGGGGCGTGCAAGCGCAATCGGCCATGTGATTCCGATTGGACAACGTCATGAGATGGTGAATCCGATTTTTGGTGACTTCATCGCTGGTGTTGGCGAAGTCTATGCCCGCGAAGGGTTCGACCTCATCATGTCTGTGGTTTCAGCTGAAGAGGAAATGAATGCATATAGCAATCTAAGCGCACGCAGTTCTGTCGACGGGGTTTTGTTGCACGCCCCTTTGATGACTGATCCTCGCATTGCTTTGTTGCGTGATCTGAAGATGCCTTTTGTGGTGCATGGTCGTGCGTCTAACGAAGAGCAACCTTATTCATGGCTCGATGTGAACAACACATCAGCATTTCGCCGAGCAACGAATTTTCTGATGGACCTCGGTCACACGCGGGTTGCCTTGGTTAATGGTTTGGAAACGATGGATTTCGCTTTTCGGCGCCGCGAGGGGTATGTGGCGGCACTCACAGAACGCGGCATTGGCATTGATCCAGATCTGATGCGCTCAGACGAAATGACAGAAGACTTCGGATATCACACTGCAAAAGAGTTTCTTGCGCGTGACGTGGCACCATCTGCATTTCTTGCAGCCTCTATGATCTGTGCTTTCGGCATTCGCCGCGCTATTGAAGAACGTGGTCTTGCAATGGGCAAAGACGTTTCGGTTGTAACGTTTGACGATGACCTGAGCTACCTCGCCAATGGTCAGAATGTCCCCATTTTCACGGCGACGCGCTCTTCAGTGCGCACCGCCGGTGTGCGCTTGGCAGAAATGCTGTTGCGCCAGATTCAAAACCCGAATGCCCCGCCTGAAACAGAATTGCTCGAGGCGGAACTGATAGCAGGCCAATCAACTGGCCCCTACAAGGACTAAAACATGAAGAAGTTTAATCTTGGCCGCTCCGATTTTCCGGATGGCTTTTTATTTGGCTCTGCGACCTCATCTTATCAGATCGAAGGTCACGGGTTTGGCGGCGCCGGACGCACCCATTGGGATGATTTTGCGGCCACACCGGGCAATGTCGTGCGCGCAGAGCATGGTCAGCTCGCATGCGATCATTATCATCGCTTTGAAGAAGACCTAGATCTCATCGCCGCCGCTGGCCTTGATGCCTATCGTTTCTCTATCTCTTGGGCGCGGGTGATGCCCGACGGGCGTAGCGCGATAAATGCCGAGGGGCTCGATTTTTATGATCGGTTGACCGATGCTATGCTAGAGCGCGGTTTGAAACCTTGCGCCACGCTTTATCACTGGGAACTCCCTTCTGCGCTTGCGGATTTAGGGGGATGGCGCAATGGCGATATCGCGCAGTGGTTTGGCGATTACACGGATGTGGTCATGGGCAAACTTGGTGATCGCATGCACTCTGTTGCGCCGATCAATGAGCCATGGTGCGTTGGCTGGCTGTCTCACTTTCTAGGGCATCACGCGCCGGGTTTGCGCGACATTCGCGCCACTGCGCGTGCGATGCATCATGTGCTCTTGTCCCATGGCACCGCGATAGAGCGGATGCGCGCATTGGGAATGAACAACCTTGGTGGCGTGTTTAACTTTGAATATGCGCACCCTGTGGATGAGACCCCCGAAGCGATTGAAGCAGCGGCGCTTTATGATGAATATTATAACCACTTCTTTCTAAGTGGCATTTTTAAAGGCACTTACCCTACCCGTGTTCTGCAAGCATTCGAACCACATCTTCCAGATGGGTGGCATGATGATTTCAAAACCATCCAAGCCCCTATCGATTGGGTTGGTCTGAATTATTACACGTGCAAACGTATTGCGCCGAATCGGGCTGCTTGGCCGTCCCATGATGAAGTCGAGGGACCTTTGCCAAAAACGCAGATGGGCTGGGAAATCTACCCCGATGGTCTGCATCACTTCCTGACACGCATCAAGGACATGTATTCAGGTGACTTGCCACTGATCGTTACAGAAAACGGGCTCGCCAATGCGGATGTTCTGACGGACGGTGCTGTTTCTGACCCCGAACGCATTTCCTACGTAGATCAACATTTGCACGCCGTTCAGCGTGCTATTCAGGACGGCGCACCCGTTCAAGGCTACTTCTTATGGTCGCTGATGGATAACTATGAATGGGCGCTGGGCTATGAAAAACGCTTTGGTGCCGTACACGTAGATTTTGATACTCTGGTACGCACGCCAAAAGCATCCTACTATGCACTACAAGACGCCTTGCGCCGCTAGCGCAACTATTTATTGAGCACCTTATGACAACAAATGCCCCCCTTATCCTTGCCGCAGACATTGGCGGCACGAACACACGTGTCGCTTTGCTGGATGCAACATCACTGCGCGCGCAAACCGTGACGCGGTATCAAAACGCGAAATCTAGCGGCCTTGAGGACATCTTGCGTCACTATATGGATGCACAGGGCGCAAAGCCTGACGCAGTCAGTCTGGCGCTTGCCGGACCTATCGAGAATGGCTCTGGTCGTTTAACCAATTTGGACTGGGCAATCGATACCGCGAGCGCGAGTGCCGCCACCGATGGTGCGATGGGGGTTTTACTGAACGATCTACAAGCTCAGGGACGCGCGCTGCCCTTTTTGGCCCCTCAATCGCTGAAAGGTGTTCAAACGGGCGATCCAAGTTCAAACGAAGCGACGTGCTTGATGATCGGCATTGGCACTGGATTGAATGTTGCACCTGTGCACCGCGTTGGTGGGCAAACGTATGTGCCTGCCGCAGAGGCAGGTCATATCAGTTTTTCCGCTCGTGACGCAGCGCTTGGCGCCTTTGAGAAAGATCTGGAGGGTCGTCTAGGGCATGTCGCTGCGGAAGATATCATGTCAGGCCGCGGGCTAGAACGTGCCTACCGCCATGTCACAGGGCATGATTTGGCGGCATCTGACGTAATGGCGCTTTGCGGACAGAGCGACAAAGACGCGGACACTGCTGTTGGCCTGCTTGTGCGGGCACTTGGGCATTTTTGCGGTGACATGGCTCTTGCGCATTTACCGCTTGGCGGCATCTACTTGGTTGGTGGCGTCGCGCGTGCGCTGCTGCCGTTCATGGACAAGCACGGCTTTCTCAGCTGCTTCGCTGACAAAGGTCGTTTTTCTGGGTTTATGGGCCAATTTCCGATTTCGGTGGTCGAAGACGACTACGCGGCATTGGTGGGTGCAGCCTCTTATGCACAAGAGCGTCTTAACGTGCGTTAAGAGCCCTTTTGGTTTGCGACAAAAGTGCCTATGCTTCGCGCTAGGTAAACCTTGGGGGCGATCATGTCAGATTCGATAGATTACGGACATCTCATGCACAACGCGATGCGTGGTTTGATAAAGACCGTGCTCGAGGACGTCAGAGATCACGGCCTGCCTGGTGAACACCACTTTTTCATCACCTTTGACACCACTCATCCTGATGTGGAGGTCGCAGATTGGTTGCGTGAGCGTTATCCTGCAGAAATGACTGTTGTCGTGCAGCATTGGTTCGACAATCTTGATATTCGGGACGATGGTTTCTCGATCACGTTGAATTTCGGTGATGCGCCTGAACCGCTCAACATTCCGTTTGATGCATTGCGCACATTTGTTGACCCTTCAGTAGAATTCGGATTACGTTTTGAAGCAGAAGACGACGATGAAGACGACCTTGGCCTACATTCTGTAGACGACGAAGCACACATCGACGCACAGCCTGCCGCTCAAAAGCCAGAGCCGGAAGAAAAGCCGAAGAAAGACGCAGACGTTGTGTCTTTGGATGCATTTCGCAAATAAGCTTTCGCTTTTCACGTTTCTCCAATTGCAAAAGCGGTTGGTTTTGACCTAAACGGCATGCAACTGTATACCAAAATTCCCCCTGATCCACGCACAGGAGACGACCATGTCCAACACGCGCACAGAAACCGACAGTTTTGGCCCTCTTGAAGTTCCTTCAGATAAATACTGGGGCGCACAAACACAGCGATCTTTGATGAACTTTCCGATTGGTTGGGAAAAACAACCTGTCGCCATCGTACGTGCGCTGGGCGTGATCAAGAAAGCCTGCGCTATGGCCAACAAGGCCTCGGGCGATTTGGACCCTAAGTTGGCAGATGCAATCATTGAAGCCGCTGGTGAAGTGATTGAGGGCAAGTTTGACGACAACTTCCCGCTGGTCGTTTGGCAAACAGGATCTGGCACGCAATCCAACATGAACTCCAACGAAGTCATTGCAAATCGCGCAATTGAGATCTTGGGCGGCGTGATTGGTTCCAAGGACCCCGTGCATCCAAATGATCACTGCAATATGGGCCAATCGTCCAACGATACTTTCCCCACGGCAATGCACATTGCCTCTGCAATGATGGTGCGCGATACGCTGTTGCCCGGTTTGCAGCAGTTGCTTGCTGGTTTGGATGCCAAGGCGGAAGAATTCAAAGACATCATCAAGATCGGCCGGACCCACACCCAAGACGCAACGCCTTTGACGCTCGGACAAGAGTTCTCAGGCTATGCACATCAAATCCGCCAAGGCATCGCGCGTATTGAAGCCACAATGCCAGGCATTTACGAGCTTGCTCAAGGCGGTACCGCTGTGGGCACAGGGTTGAACACAAAACATGGTTGGGGCGAAACTGTCGCAGCGCATATGGCCGATATCACTGGCCTGCCCTTCGTCACGGCGCCCAACAAGTTTGAAGCGCTGGCTGCACATGATGCAATGGTCTTCACCTCTGGTGCGATCGCAAGTGTTGCCGGCGCCTGCTACAAAATCGCCAACGACATGCGTTTCTTGGGCTCTGGTCCGCGTTCTGGCCTTGGTGAGTTGATCTTGCCAGAAAATGAGCCAGGCTCCTCCATTATGCCAGGCAAAGTAAACCCGACACAGGCGGAAGCCCTCACTCAGGTTGCTGCTCATGTGATGGGTAATGATGCTGCGATCAAATTCGCAGGTTCACAAGGCCATTTCGAGCTGAATGTTTACAACCCAATGATGAGTTATAACCTGTTGCAATCCATGCAACTTTTGGGCGACGCCGCATCAAGCTTTACCGAGCGTATGCTCAACGGCACGAAAGCAAACGAGCCACGTATCGACAAATTGATGAAAGAAAGCTTGATGCTGGTCACCGCATTGGCTCCGACAATCGGGTATGACAACGCAACAAAGGTAGCCAAGACAGCGCATAAGAATGGCACGACCCTGAAGGAAGAAGCGATCGCTATGGGTTTTGTCGACGCTGAAACATTTGAACGTGTCGTGCGTCCAGAAGACATGATCGGCCCAAAATAATGGGTAAGCCGGTCAATCTTAACCGGTTCAAAAAACAAAAAGCGCGGGCTGAAGAAAAAGCCCGCGCAGACAATAACGCAGCTGTTCACGGGTTGAGTAAAGCGCAGCGGGAATTGGCGAAAGCCAAACGAGAGCAGAAAAACCGCTTGCTCGATGGTTTGAAACGCCAAGATGACTAATTAAGAGTGTCATCAAAATATCGCCGTATTTGTAAGTGATAAAGTGTCGAATCTAATAGGTCCGAGCTGTCAGAATGTCCGAGAACGAGAGATACAACGAAATTTCACGCGCCGAGCTGATCGCGATCAGACAAGCGCGTCGTTATCTCAAACGCAACGATGGCACCCTCGCTCGGATTTTGAATGCCTATAACAGCGCGCGTGAAAACGGCAACCAACTTGGATTCTTACCAGAAAGATGATGCAGCGCCCTCAAAAACGTTCCCTTACACTAAAAGGCCACCGCACGTCGGTGTCTTTGGAAGATGCATTTTGGGATGCGTTTCGCGATATTGCGCAGGATAAAGGGCGTGCTATCAATGATCTCGCGGCAGAGATCGATGCGATCCGCGGAACCGATTGCGGGTTGGCCTCAGCCATTCGTCTCTACGTTTTGGATCATTGCAAACCAAGCTAGCCTTTAGACATTGTTAAGTCTGTTGCTGATATTGCGGTCTTATGTATTTAAAACCGTCCCCTCTTTCTGCGAAACTTTGGATGCGCAACGTATTTGCGTCAAAAACCGCTATGGATGGGGGTGTGGTGCGACGCAAATCTTCTGATGTTGCGCGTATCGTGGGGCGCGAACGCTTCCTAGACGAAATTGAACGACGTGGGTTTCGCGCACTCGAAAACAGTGGGCAGATCATCGTTATCTGCAATACAGATCCAATTCGAATGCTGCGCTAAAAGTCTTTTTGCAAAAAGACTTCACAAGGCCCTTTGCAAAGGGCCTTTCTACCGCTCTTCAATTTTTAAGTAGATCCCATCCTTTGAGCGTACGGTTAGATGTGCCACAGGTTCTGGAGGCGCGCGATCTGTCAAAGACACTCGATACTGCTTTAAAATCATCGAAAGTAATAAAACCCCTTCGATTAAAGCAAACCCCGCTCCGGGACAAACGCGGCTCCCCGCAGAGAATGGCACATAAGCATCACGCATGCAGGTCTTGCCGTTTTCAGTATTCCATCGATTGGGGTTAAACCCATCAGGGTTGTCCCAAAGCCGCTCATGGCGATGCAGATGCCACGCACTTACGACCACCTGACTCCCGGTTCGCACGTCACGCTCACGGAACTCTTCCGGGCACGTGTTCTGCCGGACCATCATAGGAACCGGCGGATACAAACGCAGTGCTTCGCGGAACACATCACGACTTATACGCAGCTTTGAGATAGCCGAAAATTCTTTGACCAAACCCGCTTGTGCTTCGTCTGCGACCTTGTCCTGCCACTTGGGGAACATCGCCATCAAATACAAAGCCCACGCCAAAGCGGATGCGCTGGTCTCATGTCCCGCAAGGAAAAAGATCGAGACTTGATCAACCATTTCTTCAGCTGTGAATTTCTCCCCCGACAGCGGATCTGTCGTTGTCATGATTTTGGTGGCAAGATCATCAGGCGCTGTGCCCGCAGCAATCTGTGCGTGCCGCTCGGTCGTCAACTGTGTGATCGCTGAGCGGATTTTTGTCGCCGATCCACGTGTTGCAGAGCGAAAAAAGCGTGGCATCCAACGCGGCAGCGGCAAAACTGCTGCAAGGTTTAACAAAGGCTGTGAACGCTGGTAGCGGTGAAATTCGCGAAACATCTCTGCTGCAATTTCGTTTTCGATCGGGATTGAAAAAAGTGTGCGGAAAATGACATCGGCCGTTGCGTGGCTTGTGTGTTGCTCGACTTCAATCTCACGCCCCACGCTTGGCGCGAGACGCTTCACAGCCCCTTCGGCAGCGGCCCACATAGATGGGAAAGTTTCGCGCAATCGTCCGCCTTCAAATGCCGGATCGATGATACGGCGTTGTCGCTTCCAAAGCTCACCGTTGGTTAAAAACACGCCATCGCCAAGCAAAGGACGTAACCCTTCACTGACGCGGCCGCTTTTGGGGAAATCATCAGGCCGCTCTTTCAGAACGAGCTTCACCAATTCGGGTTGATTGATCAGGTACGAGCTAAAGAACGGCGTTCGAAATTCTGCCATCCACGCGCGATAAAGCCTTGCGGGCTGCGCAGACAAAATGTCTTTGCGAAAGAGTTTGGCGTATTGGCGCAGGCTCACCTTTTCCGCGCGCGCCTTTGGTTTGGGGGGCAAGAGCGGTGTTGTCATGGCGTGACACGATTGTAGCGGTTTACAGGGGTTTCTATTCTGCTCTTTGAGGCTGGGCGCCCTTCATAGCGCTCGATCAGCGTTTTGGGGCCTGCCGTGATCTGGAAGTAATCATAGTCTTTTGGGCGATCAAAAGCGCATAAATATTGAAAGTGTAACCTGAAAAAGCGCCGCTTGAGCGCGTTCCACCGTTCTGGACTAAGCGTTTGTGTAAAGGCCGCGGAAAACACCAATGGCTGTGATTTGTCAGCTGGTGCGACGCCGCTTACGCTTACAGGATCACACAATGCAAAAGCACAACCATCGCCCGGCGCGGTCACATCCACCCAGAAAGGGGTCTCTTGGGATGCGAGAAATGACAAATCTGCGCGCAATCGCCATGCATCTGGCAAGAAAGAAACCATCGGCACGACTTGACCGAGCGTCAGGAAGCTAAGAGTTGGCCCACTGTCTCGCACGCGCCCTGCTCTAACCAGATCGGCCAAAACGGACACGCCCAAATGCGCCCCTGATGAATGGCCAACGACAAGCACCTCATCCGCATCCGATGCCAAAGCGTCGGATATTCGCGCGACAAAATCTGACATGCGCTTTTCTAGCTCTAGTGGGTTCGCACCATTGGTTCTGGCCGAATAAGCATAGTCATGCATCAGATAATAGGCGAAGAACTTGTTGTCCTTTCGCCGAAACCATTCCAGCACCCCATACGCGGCGCCGGCACCTACGGCCCAGCCAAGCATCACAGCAAAAGGCCCCGACAGCAGGAGTTGTGCCAATTGGGCAATCCCATAGGCCACCAGCCACGCGAGAAATGCCTGTAACAATAAGAAACCAACAGGGTAAAGTGCCGCGATGACGGGCCCTTTGCGCAGCCTCATCAAACGCCACAGCGCACCAGACCCGATGTAGGTCCAAGCGGTGCGCGTCATGACACCATAGGTCGCTGCGATGCCCATGTTCATACTGGTCTTCACAAGATCGGCCCAATAAAGCACTTCGATTTCAGTCTCAACATCAGCGCCATCAATAGACGCGCTCACATGCCAACCATAAGGCCCTTTGCCCTGCTTTGGCTTAAGCCCGATATCGTAGCCTGATATTTCGCTCTGTAGCGCACTTTCTTTGCGATATAGCTCGCGGTAGCGTCGCGGATGAAACGGATCATAACCGGGGATGTAGAACACCAACCGCTTTCTCACCGATTTGTCCTGATCACTCATACTGCGCGCACCTTTTTGCCTAACATCCGCATAGCAGCGCTATTTGGCAAGAGTATGACTTAACCGAGTGTTGAGAGTGCTGGAAATGTCTCAAGCAACCAAAATGCAAAAAGCGAGAAAGCTCCGGTGATCATCGCCAAGCCTACAGCGATCAACAAGATGCCAGAAACCTTTTCGATCAGCCCCATGTGCTGTTTGAGCTTGCTCATGACCCCCATCGCGCGATCAATAAAGAACGCGGCCAACAAAAAAGGAATGCCAAGGCCTAGTGCGTAAACGCCAAGCAATGTCGTGCCACGTGCAACGTCTGCCTCAGATGCGGCAAGCGACAATATTGCGCCAAGCTGCGGGCCGATGCAGGGCGTCCAGCCAAATGCGAACGCAAGGCCAAGCACATAAGCTCCAAAAGCACTGCCCCCTCGGTCCCCGGCATCTAGCCGTGCTTCGCGATCCAGAAATCCAATCCGGAAAACGCCCAGAAAATGAAGTCCGAAAATGATTATGACGACCCCTGCAATGCGACCGAAAAGCACTTGGTTTTGCAAGAAAAACGCACCGAATACCGACGCCGTAAATCCAAGAAGCAAAAAGATCGTCGATAGCCCCATAACAAAAAAGAGCGCGGCAATCCCTGTTTGGCGACGCGCGGCGCGGGTGCCTTGCATCTCTGGTAGCGATACGCCGCTCATAAACGCCAGATACGGCGGAACAATGGGCAGCACGCATGGGCTGAGGAAGGAAATGACCCCGGCCAACAAGGCCACGATCATGGCAGGTGCGAGGCCTGCGGATATGATGTCGATTCCAAACATGTGCTCACTTAGCCTGAGCGCAACCATGAAGCAAAGTCACAACAGTGTCACAAGGGCGTGGACAGTGTGTCACATCAGACCTAAATGAACGTAATGCGATATGATCTTGATGCCACCGACTTGCTTTGCCCCTTGCCTGTATTGAAGGCGCGCAAGCGTTTGCAGCCTTTAAATGCGGGTGATCTTCTTGAGATGCGCGCGAATGATCCTGCGGCAATTGTTGATGTCCCACATTTTTGTGCTGAAGCAGGACATGCATTGGTTGAGACCCGCGAAGACGGCGACGTGCAGGTTTATCTGATCCGCAAAGGCGGTTGATGAAATAAAAAACGCCGCATCCTTAGACGCGGCGTTTTAATTTTATCTATAGGATTGGCCTACTTCCCAAGCGACCACCAACCGCGCCGCTTTGGCTTGCTTGGCTCTACCGAAGCCAGAACTTCCGGCTCTTTTGCAGGCTCAGGCGCTGACTCAACAGCTGAGGCCACTTGAAGGTCCGCTTGCGGTTCAGGCTGAGGATCTGGCGTGGTGTCTACCGTTTCCACTGCAACAGGCGCCGTTTCAGCGTCCACAGGGGCCGCTGCAGCTTCGACAACAGCCTCAACAGAAGTTGTTTCTACGGCTGCGACCTTCGGCTTGCGTGCCCGTGGTTTGCGCTTGGGCTTTTCTGCCACTGGCTCTGCTGCCACTTCTTCTGCAGGTGCTTCAGCAACTGTTTCGGCCTCAGCCGCCGCTTCTGGTGCTGCTTCGCCCTCTGTCGCCTCATCGGCTTTCGGTTTCGCACGGCTACGCGAGCGTCTGACACGCTTAGGCTTTTCCGCTGTCTCTGCTTCACTCTCAGAGGATTCGGCAGCTACAGGTGCCGCGCCAGCATCGGCATCGGCGTCGGCGTCTGCTGGTGTTTCAGCAGTTCCTTCAGATGCAGCATTCTCCTCGGATTGCTGTGCATCAGCACCACCGTTGTTGTTTTTCTTACCACCACGACGACGGCGACGACGACGCTTCTTAGGCTTGTCCTCACCTTCGCCCTCAGCCGCACTTGGCGCGGTGTTTTCGCTTGCTGGAGCTTCATCCTCATCAAAGGGTGCTTCATCCTCATCGACTTGATCCATGATAGACGTATCAACCGAAACAACATGTGCTGATGGCTCTGGCACGACGCGTGTCGCTGTTTTGAACTTCTCAAGTGCGAAATCAGGGCTGACCAAATGGACATCCGCCTCAATACGCACGGACAGACCATACCGCATTTCGATTTGGGCAATGTGTTCGCGCTTCTGGTTCATCAAATAGTTTGCGATTGGCACAGGCGCACGCACGAGAACCTCGCGAGAACGACGGCGCACGCCTTCTTCTTCGATCTGGCGCAAAATGCTGAGCGCCATGTTATCATCAGAGCGGATCAAACCCGTACCATGGCACGATGGGCACGGTGCAGTCGTCGCCTCAATCATTCCAGGACGCAGACGCTGGCGCGACATTTCCATCAGACCGAAGCCAGAGATCCGACCGACTTGAATGCGCGCACGATCTGACTTCAGCTTATCCTTCATGCGCTTTTCGACGGCCGCATTATTTTTGCGCTCGTCCATGTCGATGAAGTCGATGACGATCAGGCCGGCAAGGTCACGCAGACGCAATTGGCGCGCCACTTCTTCCGCTGCTTCAAGGTTGGTCTTTGTCGCTGTATCCTCGATCGAGCCTTCTTTGGTCGCACGACCAGAGTTTACGTCAATCGCAACAAGCGCTTCTGTGACACCGATCACGATGTAACCACCAGATTTCAGTTGCACCGTGGGATTAAACATCCCGGCCAGGTAGCTTTCCACCTGATACCGCGCGAACAGCGGCATGGATTCAGCATATAGCTTCACGTTTTTCGCGTGCGACGGCATGATCATTTTCATGAAGTCTTTCGCGATACGATACCCGCGCTCACCTTCAACAAACACCTCGTCGATGTCGCGATTATAAAGATCGCGGATCGAGCGTTTGATCAGATCACCTTCCTCATAAATCTTCGCAGGTGCGATCGATTTGAGGGTCAGCTCGCGGATTTGCTCCCATAGGCGCTGTAGGTACTCATAATCGCGTTTTATTTCTGTCTTGGTGCGCTTGGCACCCGCCGTCCGGACGATCAAACCAGCGCCTTGAGGCACTTCAATTTCGTTCGCTATCTCTTTGAGTTTCTTGCGATCTACGGCGTTGGTGATCTTGCGGGAAATGCCACCACCGCGTGCAGTATTGGGCATCAAAACGCAGTAACGACCTGCGAGCGAAAGATATGTAGTGAGCGCCGCGCCTTTGTTGCCACGCTCTTCTTTAACGACCTGCACCAAGAGAATTTGGCGTACTTTGACAACTTCTTGAATCTTGTAGCGACGCGGACGTGGCTTACGTGGTGGGCGAATGTCCTCCACGTCATCATCATCGGCAACGGATTCGATGTTCTCGTCACGCTGTGTCGCCTTTTTGGCCTTACGCGCGTGATCGTCTTCAACTTCATCTTCATCGCTTTGAGCGGCGGCAACGATTTCGTCAGATGGAACCGCAGCGTCTGCGTCAACTTCACGCGCAGCATCTTCAGCCGCTTCTGTGACTTCGACTGCAACTTCATCTGTTGCAGGCGTCTCAACGGGCGTTTCCGCAACCGTTTCCATCGGGGAAGATCCCTCTGGCGTTGCTTCTGTGGCATCCTCGCCCAGATCAATCGTCTCCATACCAGCAATATCGCTGGTCGGCGCATTTTCTGGCGTCTCTACTTCTTTGCTGACAACCGCATCATCAGAAGATGCGTCTGCTGCCTTGGTAGATGAACGCCGGCGCGAACGGCGCGGCTTGGGCTTGTCTTGTTCTTCATCACGCTGACGCTGGCTTTCTGCATACGCGCGCTCTTCTTCCATCAGGGCCTCACGGTCCGCGACAGGAATCTGATAATAGTCAGGATGAATCTCTGAAAACGCGAGAAAACCATGACGGTTCCCGCCATAATCAACGAAGGCCGCCTGTAGCGACGGCTCTACGCGTGTGACTTTTGCAAGATAGATGTTGCCAGCAAGCTGGCGTTTATTTTCGGATTCAAAGTCAAATTCCTCAACCTTGTTTCCGTCGACCACCACAACGCGGGTTTCTTCCGCGTGGGTGGCATCGATAAGCATTTTCTTAGCCATGGTATCCGTTTGCGCCCGGCACAACGTCCAACAGCCCCCTGATTGCTTTCGCAAACCGGCGGTCCGTTCGTATGAAGTCTGGGGCGTCTATTTGAGGCGATGGTGCGCGCATGGCGGCAGAGCCCGTAAGGGGCCCTTGCTCTCATACTCATGTCCTGCGCGCGCTTCATCGCGTTTCTTCTCCGACGCGTCTCACTATTCAAAGCGGCGCGCCCGTTAATTTGCTGCTTTCTTTGACAAAAACAGCGCGTCGTATGGCCAATCCAGTATCTGTTTTAGAAGATCACCAAATGGGCCGTATCGGTCTGCGTCCTATCGCGGTGCCATCTGGCCGTGCGGGACGCAGCGAAACTCTCCCGATCCATGTTTGCTTAGGCAACCACCGACCGTACCCCCTACATAGGGTCTAAACGAGTTGTTTCGCAATGCTTAATCGGTGCGTGTTGAAAGAATTGCGCAGAGTTCGCGCTAAGAACCTTATAATTTTCGAGAGGCACTCAGATACCACCCAATGGTCACAATTCAGGCAAGGCGACGCCCCAAATCTCTCCGTAAGGTCTCTAAATAAGCACTGTATCAGCCTTGAGAGGAAAAAACATGGGCTCTTCCCTGCCGACACAACCGGTCAAACAGGAGGCGTCGCCAAAAGGCGATGCACCACAAACCAACAAACCAAAAGAACCAACGCCCATTTTCACAGATTTCGCGAGTATCTAAACGCGCGACAATAAAATATAGATTTTCGAATGAGCGACCCTGTTTCTTCGATTCCCAATCTCGGCCCTGCAAGCGACACGAGCTTTGCGAAAGCCGGCATAACAACGGCAGAGCAAGTGCGCGCCCTTGGCGCAGAGGCCTGTTATAGCAAACTGATCAAATCAGGCACAAAACCGCATTTCATCGGCTTTTATGCGCTCGCAATGGGGCTTCAGGGGCGTCCTTGGAATGACTGTCAAGGCGCTGAAAAAGTGGCGCTGCGCGCAACGTTTGACAAGCTCAAAGCCGACGCAATCGGCACAAAAGAAAAGGGCCGCTCCGATCTGGAAGCAGCCCTTGACCTAATCGGTGTCATTGAAAAGCGTTAACTTAGCCAACCAACTCAAGACCGGAGAAGAAGAACGCGATTTCTTCTGCTGCTGTCTCTGGCGCGTCGGAGCCGTGTACGGAGTTTTCGCCGACTGATTCTGCGAACTCAGCGCGGATTGTACCCGCTGCCGCGTCTGCAGGGTTGGTCGCGCCCATAACTTCGCGGTTCTTCGCAATTGCGTTTTCACCTTCAAGAACCTGAACAACAACTGGCTCAGAGATCATGAATTCGCAAAGCTCGCCGAAGAACGGACGCTCGGAGTGGACGCCGTAAAATGTTTGTGCTTGCGCCAAAGTCATTTGAATACGCTTGGATGCGACAACGCGCAGGCCAGCTTCTTCGAATTTAGCAACGATTTTGCCAGTCAGGTTGCGGCGTGTTGCATCAGGTTTGATGATCGAAAATGTGCGTTCCAGAGCCATGTAAGACTTCCTTTTATTATAGGCGACCTGCCCCATGCAGGATGCACCTGTGAATTCTGAGGCGCGCTTAGCATGGGGTTTGACCTATGAAAAGCGCCCTGTTGACTTATTAACATGATGTGAGAACATATTGAGAACAAAATGAAGGTAGAGGACATGCACACCACCAATTATCGCGATACGCTTATTCAGCCCGCCGAGGATTGCCGCGCAGAATGCGCAACGGTGCCAAACAAACAAGGTTCAGTTGCCTTGATGCAATATGAACGCGTCATCGAAACCCCTTATGTTTTGCAAAGTGACGATTTGCTCTGTTCGGTTGCGGCCTTGCGCAAGGACATCCCAGACGATGAATATGGTCTTTTTCGAAATGAGTTCTTTTCCAAGGGCCAAGCCTGCCTGCGTGCATCGCCATTGGTAAAGACCTTTGGGTGGGCTATTCATCATGATAGCGACGCAAGAATTGCATTGATTGATCCTGCCAGTGCACAGTTTGAAGACCTCTGCAAAAATTCTGCAATTAAGGTCGTCAAAGGCATGCGCAACAAACGCGCATAAAACACGGGCTAGCGCCGCATCAAAGCCTCTGTTAGAGGCTCGCCATGCTTAAGATTTCAGACATCACATATTCCGTCGCGGGCCGCACCTTGGTCGAAAACGCATCCGTCACCATTCCAACAGGGCACAAGGTTGGCCTCGTGGGACGCAATGGTTCGGGTAAAACCACGCTGTTCAAGATCATTCGTAAAGAAATGGTGCTTGATACGGGCAACGTGAGCATGCCTCAAGGGTGGAAAATCGGCGGTGTATCGCAAGAGGTTCCGGGCAACGAGGTTTCGCTCATCGACACTGTTTTGCGCGCTGATACCGAACGCGAAGCACTGTTGGCCGAAGCTGAAACAGCCACTGATCCGGGCCGTATTTCAGAAATCCAAACGCGTCTGACTGATATTGATGCATGGTCCGCTGAAGCGCGCGCTGCGACTATTCTAAAGGGTCTGGGCTTTACCCATGATGAGCAGCTTCAGCCTTGTTCTGCGTTCTCAGGCGGTTGGCGTATGCGTGTCGCTTTGGCGGCTGTCCTTTTCTCTGAACCTGATTTGCTGCTGCTCGACGAACCGACAAACTATCTCGACCTAGAGGGCGCGCTTTGGCTTGAGGCGTACCTCGTCAAATACCCGCACACTGTTTTGATCGTCAGCCACGACCGCGAGCTTTTGAACCGCTCTGTCGGCGGTATTCTGCATCTCGAAGACAAGGGCCTGATTTATTACACGGGCACTTATGACATGTTCGCCAAGCAACGCGCGCAAAAGCGTGCTTTGATGGCATCTGCCGCGAAGAAACAAGAAGCAAAACGTGAACATTTACAAGCCTTTGTGGACCGCTTTAAAGCCAAAGCTTCAAAGGCAAAGCAAGCGCAATCACGCGTCAAAGCACTGGAAAAAATGGAAACCATTCGCGCGCCGGAAGATGTGGCGCGCACCGTGTTCACCTTCCCCAAGCCCGAAGAGCTTTCCCCGCCTATCATTGCGACCGAAAAAGCCTCTGTTGGCTACGGCGAAACGATCATTCTGCGTGACCTGAACCTGCGCATTGACCAAGATGACCGCATCGCTTTGCTAGGCCGAAATGGCGAGGGCAAATCAACACTATCTAAAATGCTCTCGGATCGGTTGAAAATCGCCAGCGGGAATATGGTGACGTCCAACAAACTGCGCATCGGTTTCTTTGCGCAGCACCAGGTGGATGAACTTTACGTTGATGAAACCCCGCTTGAGCACTTGCTGCGCGAACGCCCTGCTGAGGGCCAAGCCAAATTGCGCGCACGTCTGGCAGGTTTTGGCCTTGGCGCGGATCAGGCCGATACAGCCGTTGGGCGACTATCAGGTGGACAAAAAGCGCGTTTGTCTCTGTTGCTTGCCACGCTCCCTGCCCCACATTTGCTGATCCTCGACGAGCCGACGAACCACCTCGATATTGAATCTCGTGAGGCGCTTGTAGATGCGCTTACGGCTTACAGCGGCGCGGTCATTCTGGTGAGCCACGACATGCACCTTCTGTCCATGGTCGCGGATCGCTTGTGGTTGGTGAAGGACGGTCACGTCTCTGTGTATGACGAAGACTTGCAAGCCTATCGCAAGATGCTGTTGAGCAATGACAAGCCTGCCAAGAAAGACAAAGACGCCAAAAAGGCAGAAAAACCAAAAGTGAAGCGCCCGTCGCAAGATCAGATCAAAGCTCTCCGCGCGGATGTTCGCAAATGCGAAGATCGTATGACCAAGATCGATGACATGCGTGACAAACTGGCTAAAAAGCTTGCGGATCCAGTGCTTTACGAAGATGCACGTAAGGGTGAACTTGAGACATGGAACAAGAAATACGCAGAAGTCATGGAAGCCCATGGCCGCGCAGAGACCATGTGGATGACGGCGCTTGAGAAGTTAGAAGCCGCCAACGCGACATGATCGATACGGCGTTTTTTATAACGTCATTCGTGACGCTTTTTGTGATCATCGACCCGATTGGTCTGACACCATTGTTCGTGGCTTTGACGCAAGGCATGACGGTCAAGCAGCGCCGCGCGATTGCGATCCGAGCGACACTGACATCAGCCGGCATCCTTGCGCTTTTCGCGGTGTTTGGCGAAGCACTGCTTGGGTTCGTTGGCATTTCCATGGCCGCGTTCAAGATTGCAGGAGGTATCCTGTTGCTGCTAACCGCACTGGATATGTTGTTTCAACGTCGTTCCAAACGTCGCGAAGACACGGCAGAGGAAGAGGATGATCTCGATGATCCCTCTGTCTTTCCATTGGCAATTCCGCTCATCGCTGGTCCGGGCTCGATTGCGACCGTCATCTTACTTGCGGGCACGCACCCCGGATTTACAGGGCTTGGTTTATCGTTAGCCGTAATGCTTTTGGTGTTAATGGTGACGTTTATTTTCTTTGAAGCCGCAACACCGCTAGAGCGACTTTTGGGCAAGACCGGTATCAATGTTGTTTCACGCTTGTTGGGCATGTTGCTGGCAGCATTGGCGGTGCAATTTATGCTCAATGGCCTGCAAGACTTTGGTGTTTTGGGAATCGTACCTAAATAAACTCCAAAGGAGGCCCGTATGGCGCAACTGTCTGGCGATGACTTTGGCAATTTGATCTATCTCGTGCTGCTTGGCGGCGTTATAGCCTTTTGGTTTTTCACTTCTTCGCGCGGATCTATGAATAAGGTCTTACAACAGATGTCCGTTTGGGCGCTGATCTTCATCGGTGTGATCGCGGCATATGGCATGTGGGGCGACATTCGCCAAACGGTCGTGCCGCAACAGAGTGTCATTAGCAATGGCGAGCGAATTGAACTCCCCCGCGCACGCGATGGTCACTATTACGCCACTGCAATGGTGAACGATGTGCCCATTCGTTTTGTCGTTGATACCGGTGCCACTGGGGTAGTGTTGCGTAAAGCAGATGCATTCGCCGCAGGGATCGATCCTGATGAGCTGGCTTTCGTGCGCGAAGCGATGACCGCCAACGGGTCTGTGCGCATCGCTTCTGTTCGCACCGATAGTTTCGGCTTTGCGGGAGCAGAGCTGCCGCGGTTCCGAGTAGATGTGAATGAAGGACAGATGTCACAATCGCTCATGGGAATGAGCTACCTGCAAACCTTTGAAAAGATAGAGATATCTGGCGGTACTTTAGTTTTAGTGCGTTAGCGCTTTTGGCATAGCGGCCCTTTGGGAAGAGTTTATTTGGAAAAATGAAGCGTTAGGGTCGTCGTGCATAATGGGGTGAATAAGGGTTTACTCTTTTTTGGCTTTCATTTGCCAAGTTCCACTTTCTTCTGACCAATATTGCGCTGCACATCCTGCATCGGTGAGCATTTTCCATTGGCCACGCGCGATTTGCAAAGCAGTGTCATCATTGCCATCAAACAGGATGCAGGTCCGCTCATAACTTTTGACGAGTTCAGGGGCGATGTCGGCCCCATCGATACACATTGCACAAGCAGCGTTATTGGACGTCACATGGCTGTCACTCAAAAGGATCGGGTTCGCAGCGTCGTTCGATGTTCCCGCGAGGCCGTGCGCGAGAAAGTCGGTGTTTCTGCCATTCCATAATGCTTGATCCAGCGCGCTCAAACGTTGTTCACTGCGTCCCACCACGACACAGCGCCACCCTGCCCCAAGCGCTTTGCCAAGGAGCAAAGGAAGCGTGGTTTCCAGTGAGTTGCGCGTGAGGTGATAGAAGTAGGCCGCCCCCATATCAGGTTTCAAACATATCCGAGACGAGACGGTTCAGTGCCATGACGCCCCAGCCTGTCGCGCCAGTGGGTGCAAGAGTGCTTTCAGATTTCAGCGAGGCCACGCCTGCGATATCAAGATGGACCCAAGGTGTTTCGTCTTTCACAAAGCGTTGCAGAAATTGCGCCGCAGTGACGGAGCCTGCGGGGCGACCCCCAATGTTTTTCATATCCGCGATGCGCGATTTGAGCATGTCATCATAGGCTTGGCCAAGCGGCATACGCCAAGCGCCTTCGCCCTCGGATTCAGCCGCTTTGAGGAAGGCATTACATAGATCGTCATTGTTGGAAAACACACCTGCGTTTTCATGCCCCAGGCCGATGATAATCGCCCCTGTCAGGGTTGCGAGATCGATCATGCCAGCGGGTTCAAAGCGTTCTTGCGCATACCACATCACATCGCACAGGACGAGGCGACCCTCAGCGTCTGTGTTGATCACTTCGACGGTGTCGCCTTTCATTGACGTTACAACATCACCGGGACGCACAGCATTACCCGATGGCATGTTTTCCACGAGCCCCACGAGTCCCACGACATTTGCCTTAGCGCCACGCAACGCCAGCGAACGCATCACGCCAGAAACGACGCCCGCACCGCCCATATCCATAGTCATGTCTTCCATGCCGCCAGCCGGTTTGAGCGAAATGCCGCCTGTATCAAACACAACCCCTTTGCCGACAAGTGCCAGCGGTTTGGCGTCCTTTTCACCGCCATTCCACTGCATCACAACAACTTTAGACGGGCTGTCAGATCCTTGACCGACGCACAAAAGCGTCCCCATGCCCAGCTTTTCCAGTTCCGCTTCTTCCAGCACTTCGACGTTCAGACCGAGGCTTTCCATCTCTTTTAGGCGATCCGCAAATTCCGTTGTCGTTAAAACGTTGGCAGGCTCATTGACCAAATCGCGAGTCATATGCGCGCCTTCGGCTATTGCGAGGAGCGGTTTTGCGTCGGCCACTACCTCTTCCGGTTTTGCGCACATAACACTCAATGAGCGGGATTTGTCGTCAGAGGCCGTCTTGTGCGGATTAAATTCATATGCGCGCATAGCCGCACCAAGCACGATTTGCGCCGTTTTTGTATTGCTTCCAGCAATCAAGAGCGCGTTTCCTGCACTTAAGATCTTGCCAAACGCGGCCCCGGCCTTGCGTGCGTCCAATGCGCTTGGGCGACGATCAAGGACCAGCACATCTACGGCCTCTGCCGCCATGCCAGCAGGGAAGTTCAAGGTGATCACCTTGCCAGCTTTTGCGTCTTCAAGTTTGCCAGCCTCAACAAGTCGCGCCAAAGCCCCCTTGCTCAATCGATTGATCCTGCGCGCACCGGCATCAAGTTTGCCATCACTCGCGACCACAACGGCAACGCGCCCTTCAAAACCTGCAAGAGCGTCAAGATCAACAGCCGTAAACGAAGTAGCAATGAGATTGGTCATAAGTGCGCGTTCCTTTTTGTGAATTTAACTTAGGGATAGCGAGGTTCGAAGAGCTTTGCCAGATAGCAGTTTTCCACAGGGTAAAAATAGGTTACAGATCAAGAAAAAGCAGCAGATGACGGGGGCAGTTTTGGCAAGATTTGACAGATATGTCCTGTCGCAACTGTTTGTGCTGTTCGGCTTCTTCTCTCTTGTGTTGGTGTCAGTCTATTGGATCAACCGCGCGGTCATCTTATTTGATCGCCTGATCGCAGATGGGCAACCCGCATCCGTGTTCTTGGAATTTACAGCCCTAAGCCTCCCAAATGTGGTGCGCATGGTTCTACCTTTGTCTGCTTTTGCGGCTTCGGTTTATGTGACCAACCGTCTTGCCTCTGAGAGTGAGCTGGTCGTCATGCAAGCCACAGGCTACTCGCCCTGGCGTTTGGCGCGGCCTGTTGTGATATTCGGTCTGATCGTCGGTACGTTTATGATGGTTCTGACCCAATATTTGGTGCCCAGTTCACTTGAGCAATTACGTTTTCGGGAAAACGAAATTAGTGGCACACTGTCGGCTAAATTGCTGCGTGAGGGAGAGTTTATGAACCCGACACAAGGCGTGACATTCTACGTTCGAGAAATCACGCCAGAAGGTGTCCTAAAAGATGTATTTCTTAGTGATCGGCGTAATGCTGATCGCGCTTCAACATATTCCTCCGTTGATGGTTTTTTGGTCAATGAATCGACGGGTCCGAAGCTTTTTATGGTAAATGGTATCGCGCAAACGCTGAATGCAGAAACTCGCAAATTGACCAAAACCAAGTTCACTGATTTCGCATATAATATTTCGGATCTGATTGATGCGCCGGGCGCATTGTTCAAGCCGCTTGATCAACGCCCGACAAAAGAGCTTTATTTCGCTACAGATCTTGTTAGCAAAGCTTCAGGACAAACGGTTGGCCGCATTCTAGAAGAAGTTCATGGCCGGTTTAATCAACCGATCCTTTGCGTCGTCGCGGCCCTTATAGGCTTTTCAACTCTTTTGGTCGGCGGGTTCTCAAGGTTCGGAGTGGGCCGCCAAATCATTGGCGCAATATTGCTTCTTGTTCTGGTGAAGCTTGTTGAAAGTATTGTGACAGATCCTATCCGCGCCAACGCAAATCTTTGGCCGTTGGTCTATGCGCAAAGTGTGTTTGGGCTTGGTGTATCGATGTTGATGTTGCGATTAGCAGCACGCCCCCGACGACGTCGCAAAGACGCGTCTTTGAGCGAGTCGACGGCATGATACTTCACCTTTACTTTGCCCGTCGTTTCATAAGAGTTTTCTTGACGACGCTTTTCATCTTTTTGGCGTTTTTGACCTTGATTGATTTGGTTGAGCAAATGCGTCGGTTCAACAGTGACAATGTGAGCTTTATAGATGTTTTTTTACTGACTCTTTTGAATGCTCCAGCTGGTATCTATCAGATTTTACCATTGGTGATGATTTTGTCGTCAGTTTCACTGTTCCTCACACTCGCGCGCACGTCTGAACTGGTTGTAACACGATCAGCTGGGCGTTCTGCTTTGACCACCTTAGCGTCACCCATGCTGGTATCCGCTATTATTGGCGTGTCTGCTGTAACGCTCTTCAATCCTATTGTCGCGGCAACGAGCAAGCAATTCATCACGCTGGAACGCGAATATAAGAACCAAGAAACAAGCACTGTTTCAATCGGTCGCGAAGGGCTTTGGCTTCGCCAAGGGGATGAAGACGGACAAACTGTTATTCACGCACGCTCCGCGATTGAACAAATGACGACGCTATATGATGTCAGTTTTTTGCAATACGACACCACGGGCCAACCGCGTACGCAGATTATAGCAGATCGAGCCGTACTGACCCAAAGTGGCTGGCAATTGCTAAATGCAAAGCAATGGGCATTGAATACCAGCGAAAATCCAGAGGAAACCGCGCGCACTGATCCGCAGCTTTTTATTCCAACCAGTTTGACCGAAGAGCGCATCCGCGAGAGTTTTTCGGAACCTTCTGCGATTTCGATCTGGGACATGAACGGATACATCAATGAACTTGAAGAAGCCGGATTTTCAGCGCGCCGCCACAAAGTTTGGCTCCAGATGGAGATCGCACGTCCTTTATTCCTGATGGCTATGGTGCTTGTTGGAGCTGGCTTTACAATGCGTCACACACGTTTTGGAAAAACGGGCGTTGCCGTGCTTGCCGCTGTCATGCTTGGGTTCGGGCTCTATTATATACGTAATTTCGCGCAAATTCTGGGAGAGAACGGGCAGCTTCCCACAATGATTGCAGCATGGACACCACCAATCGCTTCGATTTTACTTGCGCTCGGTCTGTTGCTGCATATGGAGGACGGATGAGCCGGATCGTCCATATGTTGCGTGCCCTTGTCGCTGTTGCGTTGATCGCATTTCCACTTTCTGCCCGCGCGCAGGATGCAGATGCTGCATTACTTGTTGCTGATAGCGTTTTGATCACTGAAGATGAGCGTCTGGTTGCAAGCGGTAATGTAGAAGCATTCTACGATGGCATTCGTCTTTTTACGGATGAAATCATTTACGACCAAAAGCGTGATGAGTTGATAATCAAGGGTGCCATTCGCCTATCACAGGAAAATGGCGACGTGATCATCGCAGACAGCGCGGATCTTGATAGCAAACTCGAGAATGGTATTTTGCGCGGTGCGCGTTACGTTTTGAATCAAGAGCTGCAAATCTTGTCTGCTCAAACCGATCGTGTTGAAGGCCGCTACACAGTTCTGCGCAAAGTGGTTGCGACGTCCTGCCAAATTTGCGGCAATGGTGCGCCGATTTGGCAAATCCGCGCAGATCGCGCGATTCATGATCGAGAAGAAAAGCAGATTTATTTCCGTCGCGCGCAATTCAGGCTTTTGGGTGTTCCTGTTCTTTACCTTCCCACGATGCGCATTCCCGATCCTACGCTCAAACGTTCCACCGGTTTTTTGGTGCCGCGTTTTTTCTCTGATTCCGAGCTCGGGTTCGGGGTGAAGCTGCCCTATTTCATCACGCTCGGGGAACATGCAGATATAACGATTGCTCCTTTCATAACACCCGTGACGCGAACTTTAGAACTGCGGTTTCGTAAAATGTTTCGCCGTGGATATTTTGAGCTAAACGGCGCGGTGTCCCAAGATACACTTGTGCCAAATACGACGCGCCACTATCTGACGGGCTTTGGTACGTTCGATCTGGGCCAGTCATTTATTCTGAGCTTTGACGTCGAAACCGCGTCAGATAGTGGGTATCGATCGAACTACGGCTACTCTGGACGTGATCGCTTGGGATCTGGCATCACGCTGACACGGGTCAAACGGGACGTGTTTTTTCAAGCTGAGATGCTGAATTTTGAAACGTTACGAGACAATGAAAGCAACAATACGCAACCAACTGTCATTGGCAACGTAGCATACGAGCGTCGGTATCAGCTGCCAAGCATTGGTGGTGAATTGCGCGCATCGCTTGGTATACATGGGCACAAACGCGTATCTTTGGATGACGTGCTAGGGCGCGATATGGCAAGGCTCAACCTTGATTTATCTTGGCAAGATGAATGGACAATCGGCAACGGGCTTCGCTTAGGGTTAGTCACCTCGCTTGGCCTTGATAGTTATGGCGTCCAGCAAGACAGCACTGTTTTGGGCCGCACAAACGACGTGACACCTGCGATCGCTGCGACATTGCGCTATCCGCTCATGAATGTTGCACCAGACGGGTCAAGATTCCTGATCGAGCCAATCGCACAGATTGCTTGGGCTGGCGGCTCACCTTCGGTTTTGCCTAACGACGAAAGCGTCAGTTCGGAATTTGATGAAAGCAACTTGCTTTCGCTGTCTCGCTTTCCCGTAAAAGATCGTCGCGAAACTGGGACAGTGGGCGCACTTGGCTTTCGAATGGCGCGGCTCAATACGGAAAGCTGGTCTGCGGGTCTGACTGTCGGGCAGGTGTTTCGCGAAACTGCCGACCCATCATTTTCAGACAGTTCCGGCTTGCAGGGCTTGACGTCAGATACATTGCTCGCGCTCAATTACACATCCAATTGGGGCGGATCATTCATGGCACGTGGCTTGTTTGAAGCTGATTTTGAACCCGTAAAAACAGAAGCGCGCATTTCCTACTCGCGCAACAAACTCGCGCTTTCTGGCACATATGTGCAGATGAGAGCCGATGCAGCGGAAAACCGCACATCCCCTGTCGCGGAATGGTCCCTTGCTAGCACTTACAAGTTTAATCGACACTGGACGGCCAATGCTAATGTCCAATATGATTTACTCGCAGATCGAATGGCAAGAACCGGTGGCAAGATAACATATGAAAACGAATGCGTCTCTGTCGGCTTTGGAGCCACACGCAGTTTCGCAAGATCAACGACTCTGGTGCCAGCCACAACCTATGAGCTGGCCATCTCGCTTCGCGGGTTTAGTACAGGAGGCAGCGGTAAAGCAGCGCGCCGCACATGCAGGAATTGAGAGAAATGTTTTACACAGATACCCCCGATAAACGCAGCTTCAAAAACGGTTTTGTCGCGATTGCTTGCGCGGCCTTGCTTACATTCAGCGCACCGCTCGCGAGCCACGCACAAAGCCTGTTCGCTACAGCAATCAAGGTTAATGATAGCTCCATCACCAACTTTGAACTCGCAGAGCGCACACGCTTTTTGGGTCTGTTGCGCGCGCCGGGTGATCACAAGAAACTCGCGCGGCAACAATTGATCGAAGATCGCTTAAAACTTGGGGCCGCGCGCTCTGTCGGAATCGTTCCATCGCGCGAAGAAGTTGAGGCGGGCATGGATGAGTTTGCCGGTCGCGTTAACCTGACCCGAGCCGAGTTCATCCAAGCTTTGAATGCCGGCGATGTGTCCGAAGATGCGTTCCGCGCTTTTGTTCGTTCCGGTCTTGCGTGGCGCGAACTCGTGCAAGCCAAGTTTGCAAGCCGTATCGGCGTCACCGAAGACGACATTGATCGCAGCGTTGCGACATCTGGCACAGGCGCCACCATCCGTGTCCTCTTGTCCGAAATCATTATGCCGGCGCCCCCACCCCAAGCAGCAGCCGTGCAGAAACGCGCGGAACGCATTTCGCAAATCACAAGCGTATCGGCCTTTGCAGCTGAAGCGCGGCGTTACTCTGCATCCGCCTCAAAAGCGCGCAGTGGACGTTTAGAGTGGTTGCCAATCACGCAGTTGCCAGCGCCTTTGCGCCCGATTTTGTTGGGCCTCGCACCGGGTGAAGTGACAGACCCGATCCCGTTGCAAAACGCGGTTGCGCTGTTCCAGCTGCGCGATATTGAAGAGGTGCAAGCGGGCGAGCCACAATACGCAGCAATCGAATACGCAGCCTACTACATTGCAGGCGGGCGCACGGAGGCCGCACTGGCCGAAGCGCGTAAAATCGAAAGCCGCATTGATCGCTGTGACGATCTTTATGGTATCGCGAAGGGTCAAGACCCAAGCGTGCTTGATCGCGGAAGCAAGGCACCAGAAGAAATCCCATCAGACATTGCAATTGAATTGGCAAAGATGGATCCGGGCGAAACATCTACGACACTCACACGCGCGAATGGGCAGACCTTGGTTCTTTTAATGCTCTGTGGCCGCACTCCAGTGCTTGAGGAAGAAGTAGACCGAGCGGAGCTGTCTTTGGGACTGCAAAACCAGCGCTTGGCCTCCTATTCCAACGGGTATCTTGAGCAACTGCGCGCAGATGCCCGCATAATCGAGAAGTAAGCGTGACACGCCCCATCGCACTAAGTTGCGGCGAACCTGCTGGAATCGGCCCCGAAATAGCGATTAAAGCGTGGGATGCTTTGCGCGATGCTTTGCCATTCTTCTGGATTGGCGATCCAGCGCATTTGCCTGCGGGATCAGCGTTCGAGCTGATATCAACCCCGACCGACGCGGTGCATGTCAGCCCATCGGCGATGCCAGTCCTCGCGCAGCCATTTGCAGGCAGCGCACAAAAGGGCAGTGCAGACAGTGCAAATGCGCAAGGTGTGATTGACGCAATTGAAACCGGTGTCCGTTTGGTGAAATCAGGCGCGGCAGCCGCACTTTGCACAGCCCCGATCCATAAGAAAGCGCTGCAAGATGGCGCAGCATTTGCGCATCCCGGTCATACAGAATTTTTGGCAGCGCTTGATGGCAAAGAAAACGTTGTCATGATGCTCGCTTCCGAGCAACTGCGCGTGGTTCCTGCAACGATCCATATACCACTTAAAGACGTGCCAAGCGCTTTGACGCCAGATCGCTTGGAAAGCACACTAAGGATCACACACGCTGCGCTGAGCGCACAATTCGGGATCAAAAAGCCCGTCATTGCGGTCGCTGGTCTTAATCCTCATGCGGGTGAAGGTGGCAAGATGGGGTTCGAGGACGCGGATATTATCACACCCGTGTTGGAAAAACTCCGCGTTGAGGGCTTTGATCTAAGCGGTCCATTGCCCGCTGATACGATGTTTCACGCCAACGCGCGCGCGCGCTACGACGCTGCGGTCTGCATGTATCATGACCAAGCTTTGATCCCCATTAAAACGCTCGATTTTGACAAAGGTGTGAATGTAACTCTGGGATTAAGCTTCATAAGAACCTCGCCTGATCACGGCACTGCGTTTGATATCGCGGGCAAAGGTATCGCCAACCCAACCAGCCTAATCGAAGCGCTGCGTATGGCTGCCAGAATGAGTGCACTATGACCCAAGATGATCCACTACCGCCCCTGCGTGATGTGATCGAACGCCATGATCTGCGCGCGCGTAAATCACTTGGTCAGAATTTTCTTCTTGATCTCAATTTGACGGCTAAAATAGCGCGTCAGGCAGGTGATCTGAGTGCCTGTGATGTACTTGAAATCGGTCCAGGACCTGGGGGCCTAACACGTGGATTGCTTAGCGAAGGGGCACGCAAAGTCCTCGCGATTGAAAAAGATGCGCGGTGTTTGCCGGCTCTGGCAGAAATCGCTGACGCCTATCCCAACCGTTTGGACGTCATCGAGGGTGATGCGCTGGCGATTGACCCACTTGCGCACCTCACACCGCCCATACGTGTTGCGTCAAACCTGCCGTATAATGTTGGGACAGAGCTACTCATCCGGTGGTTAACACCAAAGCAATGGCCGCCATTTTGGGACAGTCTCACATTGATGTTCCAACGCGAAGTGGCGCAAAGGATCACTGCAGAGACGGGAAGCAAAGCCTATGGTCGCCTTGCGATCTTGTCACAATGGCGCTGTGATGCGCGGATTGTGCTGCATTTGCCGCCCGAAGCATTCAGTCCGCCGCCAAAAGTATCTAGCGCAGTTGTGCACCTCAAGATGCTGCCAGAACCACGTTTCCCTGCGGATTTTAAAACGCTCGAACGCGTCGTCGCAGCAGCATTTAACCAACGCCGCAAAATGCTGCGCTCTTCGTTAAAATCAGTTTCACCGGATATAGAAGACATGATAGCTGCGGCGGGCATCAAACCGACAGAGCGCGCTGAGCAAGTATCTTTGGAAGAATTTTGTGCCCTCGCGCGCGAAGTCGCGAAGGCATAAGCTTTAAAGCTCTACTCAGCCGCGTCTGGTGCCACTTGTACAGGAGCATCTTGTGTGGGGGCTGCTGAATCCTCTGTCGCAGGGGCAGCTTTTTCTGCAGCGGGTTTGCGCGGCGCGCGAGGTTTGCGCGGGGTACGCGCACGACGGGGTTTGCTCTCCGGCGTTTCTACCAAACCAATGTCTTCTGTGCTTGCTGGCTCAACAACATCAGGCTGATCACCCGTGCCTGCGGTTGTTTCTTCGACCACTGGCTGTTGTTGTTCTTGCTCCGCACGTTCTGCATCACGTGTGGCCCGCTGCGCGTCGCGTTCTGCGCGCTCACGATCACGTTCCGCCTGACGCTCACGATTTTCACGCTCTTGCTGTTCACGACGTTCATCAATCTCTTTTTGAGCGGCGCTCAACATGCGCAAATAATGCTCTGCGTGCTGGGAAAAATTCTCTGTTGCGACACGGTCACCTGACAACTGTGCATCACGCGCAAGCTGTTGATACTTGTCTATGATCTGCTGCGGCGTGCCGCGCACTTTGCCCTCTGGACCGCTGCTATCAAAAACGCGGTTCGGGATATTTCCGCCACCCTGAGGGGCGCGGTTACGATTGTTCTTACGCGAACGTGGTTTTGATGATCTCATCTAGCTTCAATCCAGCATATCAATGTCACTGTGATCCAAACCTTGCGCTAACTTTGGGCGCGAGAAACAAGATCACTATTTGTGGCTTGGTGCTATGGGGAACGAACAGAAAAGTTCACCCGTTTAGCAACATCCATAAAGCACTTCACGCGGGGTGCTGCAACATGATTCCTTTAAACCCGAGAAAAACCGCGATAATTTTGCACAGCTAAAGCGTGTTCACCACTCCACAGGCCAGACACAACGCGATCTCTCCCAGCCATATCTGGCAAACATTTAACTTGTGTAAATCCGGCTGAATCAAACAGTGCTCGCACGGCGCGCCCTTGTTGATGACCGATCTCCACAATCAAATGTCCGCCCTTTTCCAAATAAGCCCCCGCTTGCGCTGCTATAATGCGATAGGCTGACAACCCATCGCCGTTATCCGTGAGCGCAATTTTCGGATCAAATTGCACTTCCAGATCAAGCGTCTGCCATTCATCCAGCGAAATATAAGGAGGGTTTGACACGATAAGGTCATAGGTGCCGATCACCTTGTCAAACCAGTCAGAGACCTGAAAACGCACAGTATCTGCAACGCCGATTTGGTTCATGTTCTGGCGCGCAATGGTCAAAGCGCCTTCAGAAATATCAGTGCACAGCACGTTCGCGCGCGGCCATTCAGCGGCCAATGTCAGCCCAATTGCCCCGCTGCCTGTCCCCAGATCGAGCACATTTGACTTTGGCTCCAGCTCTAAACAAGCGGCGATGAGCGTTTCTGTATCAGCGCGCGGATCGAGGACGTCGAAATCGACACTAAACTCCCGCCCCCAAAAGAGACGCCGTTTGATCAGTTTGGAGATCGGCATATGCGCGCTACGTCCACCGACCAACGCTTCAAAAAGCTCGCGCTGGTTTGCGCTGACGTCATCATGCATGTGCAAGGTCATACGTGAGGCATCGACCTCTATCACATGCGCCGCCAGAATACGTAGATCGCGCATGACATCCTCGGTTTTGACCGCAGATAAGCGATGGCGCACAGATAAAATCAGCTCTTGCCAATTCACCCGTTCATTTCCGCCAGTTTCGTTGCTTGATCATCCGCCGTAAGTGCGTCGATGATTTCATCTAGCTCGCCCTGCATCACCTGATCGAGCTTATAGAGCGTAAGGTTGATGCGGTGATCACTCATACGACCTTGCGGGAAATTATACGTCCTGATCCGCTCAGAGCGATCGCCGGAGCCAACCTGCGATTTACGATCCGCAGAGCGTTCATCATCAATACGCTGACGCTCCGCATCATAAAGACGCGTGCGCAGAACCTGCATCGCAATCTCACGGTTGCGGTGTTGCGATTTTTCGGCGCTGACCACGATGATACCTGTGGGTAAATGGGTTATGCGTACCGCAGAGTCAGTGGTGTTCACGTGTTGCCCACCTGCCCCGGACGCGCGCATCGTATCAATGCGAATATCGTTTGGAGCAATGACCAGATCAACCTCTTGCGCTTCAGGCAGAACCGCGACAGTCGCCGCAGATGTGTGAATGCGCCCGCCACTTTCTGTTGTTGGCACACGCTGCACACGGTGCACGCCAGATTCGTATTTCAAACGGGCAAAAACATTCTCGCCTTTGATGTGCCCTGTCACCTCTTTGATGCCGCCAAGTTCGGTCAGCTGTTCTTCAAGGATTTCAAACTTCCAACCACGCGCTTCTGAATAGCGCTGATACATCCGCAACAAATCCGCTGCGAAAAGTGCTGCTTCATCGCCGCCTGTGCCGGGACGTATTTCAATCATAGCTGGGCGAGCGTCCGCCTCATCTTTTGGCAAAAGCGCCAATTGCAACGCAATCTCGGCCTCTGGCAGCGCTTCTTTCAGCGCTGGAAGTTCTTCTTCAGCAAGCTCTTTCATATCAGGATCGGCCAACATCTCTGTGGCCTCTTCAATATCGGCTAAAAGCTGCTTGTAGGCCGCCACCTGCTCAACAACTGGTTTCAGTTCGGAATATTCCCGAGCTAAATCAGCTATTTCGCCGCCCTCAGCGCCGCCTGCCATCTTCGCTTCGAGAAACTCGAAACGCTGGGTTATTTGCATAAGGCGGTCCATTGGAACCATTGCGACGTCTCCAAATTACGCACGACTTGCGTGCTTTTGCGCTTATGATATACTTTTCGCTATGAGAAAAGTCCTGACCTTGATCGCATTCGTGCTTCCTGTCGGCTCTTTTGCGGACGTGACAAGCCCAAGTGGAAAAACCGTCGATTGTTATTGCACGGACAAAGGTGGCGCGCGCATGGAATTGGGTCAAATGACCTGTCTTCAAGTAGATGGTCGTATGTTTATGGCGCAATGCCAGATGAGCTTGAACGTTCCGATGTGGCGCGAGGTGGCTCCTGGCTGTTTATCCTCAGAGCTTGGAAATCCAACCCTCTATTCGCTTCCTGTTGACGGACAGGTCTGACTTGCCAAAGCGTAAGCGGCCATAAATCGCAAGTTGCGGGCCACGGCGCTGAACGGTTGTGTAATCCGGAAAGCCAACAATGCGTGTGCGCGAAATATAAGTGATTAACCCGTCTTCGACGCTCCCTGCGAGCACGCGGCCCCCGCTTTCACGAATGACGCGATCAAGATCAGCAAGCTCCACTTCGACAATCCGCAACGCACCGCCAGCAAAGTCGGCGTTCTGCTCACCTGTCACGTCCTTATGCCAACGATTTGGATCGCTGGGTGCGAATTGCACATAAGCCACAAACACCGCGAGCAGTACGAGTATAATGAGCGTCCACATATGTTGGCCTTTGTCTTTCATTTCAAGTTTCGGATTTTTCAGCGCTCACCGGTAGGAAACACCGGGCAAAACACAGAGCATCTCATAAACAAGGTTGGCCGCAGTCAGTGCGGTGTTACCAGATGTGTCATAAGGCGGGCTGACTTCGACGAGGTCACATCCAACGATATTCAAACCGCGCATTCCCCTGATAAGCTCCATCGCTTGCATTGAGGTCAGACCACCAATTTCTGGTGTCCCTGTACCCGGTGCAAAAGCAGGATCAAGGCTATCAATGTCATAGCTGATATAGACCGGCGTATCACCAATTTTAGACCTTATTTCAGAGGCTAACGGCGTAAGGCTCTTGTGCCATAAGTCGGGTGCAAGGTGCTGATGAAAGCCCCAACCTGCCGCTTCCGTAAAATCATCCGCACCATACCCCGTGCCACGCAAACCAATCTGAAAAACCTTGTCAGCTTGAAGACAGCCATCCTCATATGCGCGCCGAAATACAGTTCCGTGGGTTTCTTGCTCTTCGAACATATGTTCATTCACATCCGCATGCGCATCCACATGTACCAAGGCAACAGGCCCGTGTTTCTTCGCGACGCTACGCAATATAGGCAAGGTAAGCGAATGATCCCCACCAAGCGCAACGGGTATCGTTGGGCACTTTAAGAGTTCATCGTAATAATTTGTAATAATGGACAAACTTTTCTCAAGAGAGAACGTATTGATTGGAACGTCACCGATATCGCCCACGTTCAAACTATCAAAAGGCGCAGCGCCAGTTTGCAAATTATAGGGCCGGATCATCGCGCTTTGCTCACGGATTTGCTTTGGCCCGAAACGTGTGCCAGAGCGCCAGCTGGTTCCAATGTCCATGGGGATGCCAAGGATTGAAACGTCTAACCCTTCCGAGCCTTCCTGCGAGGGCAAACGCATAAACGTCTGAGGGCCGGAAAAACGCGCAAGTTCGTTTCCACCAAGAGGTTGGTTGTTCATTTGCTTTTTCCCAAGTGATTCCAGCCCCATAAGGAAAGAAGTTCAACTGCCACATGTGCGCCCGCGATCGCTGTTGCGCCGGTCGTATCAAAGGGTGGTGATACTTCTACGATGTCGCCGCCTACCATATTGATTCCGGCCAAATCCCGCAGGATTGCAGCAGCCTGCCAAGACGCAAGACCACCCCAAACAGGTGTGCCTGTGCCGGGTGCAAACGCCGGATCAAGGCAATCGATATCAAAGGTCACATAGCTCTTATGATCTGTAACAATCTCCTTCACACGTGCCGCGACCGCCGCAGCACCATTTTCATGCACCCAACGCGCGTCAAGGATGTTAACCCCCATCGTGTCAGGATTATCAGTGCGAATACCGATAGATACAGAGCGTTCTGGATCGATGAGACCAAGCTTAATTGCTTTGTAAAACATCGTTCCGTGATCAATCCGCTCCATATTGTCGTCTTGCCAAGTGTCCGTGTGCGCATCGAATTGGATCAAGCTAAGCGGGCCAAATTTCTCTACATAAGCTTGCAGAATTGGAAAGCTTATGTAGTGATCCCCACCAAGGCATATGCTCGCTGCACCAGCATCCAAAATCCCCTTGATATGAGCCTTTAGCGCGGCAGGAAATTCACTGACCATCGCGTAATCAAACGCCAGATCGCCGTAATCGACAATATCCAACTCTGAAAGCGGATCGTACCCCCAACCATAGGGAGCGTCAGGCGCTTGCAGGCTACAGGCCTCACGGATCGCCCTAGGGCCAAGGCGTGTGCCAGTGCGATTGGTTGTGGCCTGATCAAAGGGGATACCCGTAATTGCCAGATCAACGCCGCTTAAATCCTTGCTGTAGCGGCGACGCAAAAATGACGTGGCACCACCAAAAGTGTTCTCATTGCTCAATCCACGCAAGCTTTCACGCGTAAATGCATGATCTACTTGTGTTTTTGCATCCTCTAGCGCCATCGCTTAAGCACCTTTCAGCGGTTGGGATCGCTCGACCAAACGTGCGAAGAAACTTGCGCCGACTGGGGCGACGTCATCGTTGAAGTTGTATTCAGGATGATGAAGCCCTGCACTTTCGCCTTGGCCAAGGAATAAATACGCACCGGGACGTTTCTCTAACATATAGGCGAAATCTTCGGCACCCATCTCGCGACCTGCGTCAGCGACAACTTTATCAGAACCAGAAATTTCTATCGCAACATCAGCAGCATGCGCGGCTTCTTTCTCGCAATTTATCGTCGCAGGATAGCCGCGTTCGTACCTAAGCTCACCTGACACCCCATAAGAAGCGGCTTGCCCTGCAACAATCTCGCCCAAGCGTCGTTCAACCATATCCTGAACTTTACGGTCAAAGGTGCGCACAGTGCCGTTGATATACGCGTAGTCAGGAATAACGTTATCTACCGTGCCTGTATGAATTTGCGTCACGGATACGACCAAGTCATCCAATGCATAATGATTGCGCGACACAATCGTCTGAATCGCTTGCGCCATGCCACAGGCTGCAATCACCGGATCACAAGTTTCATGCGGCATTGCGCCGTGCCCACCAACGCCTTTGATATCAATGTGGAACGTATCAACCGCGGCCATGATCGGCCCGGGCGTCGTGTAAAACCCGCCTGCGACAAAACCAGGCGCATTGTGAATGCCATAAACTTGCGCGATATCGAAGGTGTCCATGATGCCCTCGTTCACCATGACCTCCGCACCGCCGCCATTTTCTTCTGCGGGCTGAAAAATCAATGCAACGCGACCAGAGAAATTACGTGTCTCTGCAAGGTAGCGCGCCGCACCAAGCAACATCGTCGTGTGACCGTCGTGACCACATGCATGCATCTTCCCCTCGTGCGTTGATGTATACTCTAGCCCGGTGGCTTCGATGATCGGCAGACCATCAAAGTCCGCACGCAATCCTATCGTAGGGCCATCGCCCTGCCCGTTGATGATTGCAACAATGCCAGTCTGCGCGATTCCTTCATGCATTTCATCAACACCAATTTCGCGCAAACGCTCTGCGATAAAGGCTGCTGTCTTTGGGCAATCAAAGGATAATTCAGGAATCGTATGCAGGTGGCGCCGCCATGCAGTCATGTCTTCGGCAAACTCCGCGATGCGGTTCACAATTGGCATAGGATGGACTCCGTAAAGGGTATCGTTAGAAACGTATTTGATACAAATGAAAGCCCCAGCGCAATGCCCGATGAAACCTTGATCCACACACCAAACGGCGGAATGCCTCGTCTGCTCGAAATTATGCGTGCGTTGCGCGATCCAAAGACCGGTTGCCCATGGGACATCGAACAGGATTTTGCGTCAATTGCGCCCTATACGATTGAAGAAGCTTATGAAGTTGCGGATGCAATCGAGCGCGAAGAGTGGGATGAATTGCGTGGCGAACTAGGGGATTTGCTGTTTCAGTCGGTGTTTCATGCTCAAATGGCATCTGAGCGTGGCTTGTTCGATTTTGATGACGTGGCCGATACAATGTCGGACAAAATGGTCGCGCGTCATCCCCATGTCTTTGGCGATCAAAGCAATGCTAAGTCCGCGGATCAACAAACCAAGGATTGGGAAACGATCAAAGCAGCAGAACGCGCACAAAAGGCGCAAAAAGGCACGCTTGAGGGTGTTGCCGTGGGCCTGCCCGCGCTTTTGCGTGCGAAAAAGCTACAAAAACGTGCGGCACGCGTTGGGTTTGATTGGCCCTTAACGGATGAAGTCTTGGACAAGATCGTTGAGGAAGCCGGTGAATTGGTCGAAGCACGTGACACCTTGAGCCAAGCAGAAGTTGAAGAAGAGTTCGGTGATCTTTTGTTCGTGATGGTGAATTTGGGACGGCATCTGGGAATCGAATCTGAAACAGCTTTGCGCGCAGCAAACGCAAAATTCACACGGCGCTTTGAGAGCATTGAGCGCGCGTTGGCAGAGCAAGGAAAGACACCTGAGCAGTCGACCCTAGAAGAAATGGATGCCCTATGGGACGCCGCCAAGATTGCGGAAAAAACATCGACCAAATAAACCTGATAATTTTATTCAGGTATTGACCTGACTATTTTAGTCAGATTAGTAATGCATGAGAAGAACATGCACAAAGGACCGCATCATGCGCCGCACACTTACGACTTTTCTTGCTGCAAGCACCCTTGCAACAGCCGCATACGCTGACGAAGTGAATATTTATTCTTACCGTCAACCGGAGCTTATCAAACCACTCACTGATGCGTTCACCGCCGAAACAGGCATCAAAGTGAATGTTGCATTTCTTGCCAAAGGCATGGTCGAGCGTTTGGCGGCGGAGGGTGATCGCTCGCCTGCGGATCTGGTTCTGACAGTTGATATTTCGCGTCTTGCGTCCATCGTCGATGGCGGCTTTACCGCGCCTTTGACGTCCGAGAAAATGAACAGCAACGTTCCCGAAAACCTGCGTGATCCAGAGGGCCACTGGTTCGGCGTGACAACGCGGGCGCGGATCATCTATGCGTCCAAAGAGCGTGTCGCTGATGGTGAAGTCACCACCTACGAAGATCTTGCAGATCCTAAATGGGAAGGTCGCATTTGCACGCGTTCGGGCACGCACGCGTACAACGTTGCGCTGACGTCAGCAGTCATCGAGCATCAAGGCATTGACGGCGCAAAAACTTGGTTACAAGGCGTGAAAGATAATCTCGCGCGCAAACCTCAAGGTAATGACCGCGCACAAGTCAAAGCGATCTGGTCAGGTCAGTGTGATATTGCAGTCGGAAACACTTATTACATGGGCCAAATGCTCGGAGATGATGAACAAAAAGAATGGGCCGATAGCGTGCGTATCGTGTTTCCCACGTTCGAAAATGGTGGCACGCATGTGAATGTATCCGGCGTGGCTTTGATCAAATCAGCGCCCAATCGTAACAATGCAATCAAAATGATGGAATTCCTTGCGTCCCCAATGGCACAGGAAATCTATGCCTCTGCGAATTTTGAATACCCGATTGCACCGGGCACCGAAGCGGATCCGCTAGTGAAAAGCTGGGGATCTTTCACACCTGATGAGGTGAATTTGATGACCCTTGCCGGAAACCGCCCTGCGGCTTTGAAGCTGATCGAAGAGGTGGATTTCGACGGCTAAACCACAGTCTTTTGACAAGCAAAGGCCCGCCACTGCGCGGGCTTTTGTGTGTCTGCCCCATGGACAAGCCCAGCCGGGTGGCACAGATTACGCGCAGACAAACAGGAGCGCCGCTTTGCCCCCAAGAGACATCATCATCGACACAGACCCCGGACAGGACGATGCCGCTGCAATCTTGCTCGCGCTTGCTAGCCCTGACGAGATCAATATTTTGGGGATTACGGCCGTTGCGGGGAATGTTCCACTCCCCTTAACCCAGAAAAATACGCGCATTGTCTGTGAATTAGCTGGCAAGACAGATGTACGTGTCTTCGCAGGATGCGATGCACCCATTGCGCGCAAGTTGATCACCGCAGAGCATGTGCATGGCTCCACAGGCCTTGACGGGCCAAGCTTGCCGGACCCAACGATGGCTTTGCAAGACCAACACGGCGTCGACTTCATCATTGAAACCCTGCGAGAGCGACCTAGCGATAGCGTGACGCTTTGCCCGCTCGGTCCGCTCACCAATATCGCAAGTGCGCTGCAACGCGCGCCCGACATCGCAGAACGTATTCAAGAGATTGTGCTTATGGGCGGCGCATATTTCGAAGTTGGCAACATCACACCCGCCGCAGAGTTCAACATTTACGTTGACCCCGAAGCTGCTGAAATAGTGTTTAAATCTGGCGTGAAGATCACTGTCATGCCGCTGGATGTAACGCACAAAGTGCTTGTCACCCCAGACCGCGTACAAGCTTTGCGCGATTGCAAAACCAAAGTCTGCGACGTGATGGCCGACATGATCGACTTTTTTGAACGGTTTGATACGGACAAATACGGCTCTGACGGTGCACCCCTGCATGATCCTTGTGTGACGGCTTATTTGATCAAACCGGAGCTATTCTCAGGCCGCTATATCAATGTCGAGGTTGAAACGACGTCAGAGTTGACGCTTGGAATGACGGTTGCGGACTGGTGGGGCGTGTCTGGACGCGAACCCAACGCAATGTTCATGGGTGATGTAGATGCGCAAGGATTCTTTGATTTGCTGACAGTGCGCTTGGCACGTTTATGAGCGCGGCTCTTCACCTAGCAAAACCTGATGATCTTGAACGGCTGATGGGATTGGTCGGCGCGTTTCATGCGGAAACCGACTTGAGTAGCACATCAGAGCAGCGCGAAGCAGCGCTGGCCCCCTTGTTAGAAGGCTCGCCACATGGTGCGATTTATCTCATTGGCCCTGCCCGCGCGCCAATCGGTTATATCGTAATCACTTTCGGCTGGTCTGTGGAATTTGGTGGATTGGATGGATTCATCGACGAAATTTATATCCGCTCCGGCGTGCGCGGCCGCGGCGTTGGTTCTGAGGTCATCACCGCCCTTGTCGCTATGCTGAAATCCGTTGGTATGAAAGCGTTGCATCTGGAAGTCGAACCAAAGAATGAGCGCGCGTTACGGCTTTATAAACGTTGCCATTTCAAGCCCCGTACAGGGTATCAAATGATGTCCCGTATCCTTTGAAGGATCCCTCAAATGCAGACTAAAATTCCATTCGATAACAGCTTTGTTGGGCTTGGCACTGGATTTTTCACACATCAAATGCCCGAACCCGCACCGACGCCCGAATTGATAGCGTATAATGACGCGCTTGGGGCGGAGCTTGGGATCGAACAGGGCGACGACCTTGGTGCTATTTTTGGTGGCGCTCATATTCCCGACGGTGCGGAGCCGCTTGCACAGCTCTATGCTGGGCATCAGTTTGGCAATTACAACCCACAGCTTGGTGATGGGCGCGCCGTATTGCTTGGGGAAGTCATCGATGTCAAAGGCCAGCGCCGCGACATCCAGCTCAAAGGATCAGGGCGCACGCCTTATTCGCGCGGTGGTGACGGAAAGGCATGGCTTGGTCCAGTTCTGCGCGAATATGTGGTGTCTGAAGCGATGCACGCGCTTGGCATTCCCACCACCCGCGCCTTGGCCGCTGTACGAACAGGTGAGCAAATCTACCGCGAAGCTATGCTGCCCGGCGCAATTGTGACGCGTGTTGCGGCCTCTCACATACGCGTTGGCACCTTTCAAGTGTTCGCAGCACGCCAGCAAATCGACAAGCTACAAGAGCTCTGCGATTACACAATTGCGCGTCATTACCCAGACGTGAATGGACCCGAAGGGCTGCTGCAAGCCGTTATGGACGCACAAGCAAAGCTCATCCCTGCGTGGATGGGCGTTGGGTTTATCCATGGCGTGATGAACACAGACAATTGCCAGATCGCTGGTGAAACGATTGATTATGGGCCTTGCGCATTCATGGACGGGTTTACCTCGGATCGTGTGTTCAGCTCGATTGATCGGATGGGGCGTTATAACTACGCCAACCAACCTGACATTGCGATTTGGAACATGGCGCAACTGGCGACGTCTTTGGTGCCTTTGATGCCAGATGCGGAGGACGCAATCGAACGCTTCACCGCCAAGCTGCATGTGATGAAGGACCATCTGCGCGCCGAATGGCTTGCGGTTTTTGCCGAGAAAATTGGCATCGCAAAGGCACGTGTTGAGGACGGTGAATTGATCGCGGATCTGTTGGATATGATAGAAAAAGGCGGCTCTGATTTCACCAATACATTCAGCGCAATGACCCGTGGCAGCGCGATTGACGAAATGACGGACCGCGATGCCTATGAGGTCTGGCATGGCAAATGGCGTGAGCGGCTGAAAGAGGAAAGCAATCCTGAGGAGTTGATGGCGCAGCGCAATCCATTGATCATCCCGCGCAATCACCGCATTGAGCAAATGATCACCGCTGCCGTTGAGGGTGACTTTGCGCCGTTTCATCGGTTGAATAAAGCGTTGAGCACACCGTTCGAGCATGGCGATGACACGGATGATCTGATGCGGCCGCCGCATACCCATGAGATCGTGCCCGCAACATTCTGCGGAACTTAAACCGCCTTCTTGGGTCTGCGAGAGATCAAAACCAGACCGATGCACACAAGGATCAACGCGCCAATGGTTTGCGCGTGAATCTCTTCGCCCAAAATCCACCATCCGAAGAAAACGCTAAGCACCGGGGACAGAAACGAAAAGGATGCGATGTCCGAGGCCGGATAGATTTTCATCAATGCGAACCACAGCAGAAACCCGAAGATAACCATCACGATAGACTGAAACATCAGCGCTGCACCGTGAATCATTTGGAAATCACGTATCAGCGGCCCAAAGAGCGGGCTTAGGATCAAAAGAACCACGCCAGAAATGGCCAACTGACAGCCAAGCTGTAGTTCCGCAGGGGCGTCACTCACTGGTGTCAGGCGCACCGCAAGCGCGATCCCTGCCCAACCAAATGCCGCAATCAAGGCCAGAACATCCCCAAGTAAACTTGCGTCCCCGGTGGATCGATCCAGAAAGGCCCAAGCCACTCCGCAGATGGCAATCACAAAGCCCAGTAAGCGAATGCCGCTCAAACGTTCTCCGGGGAGCAGGAAGTGAGCGACGATGCCCAGCCAGATAGGCATGGTATAAAAAATAACGCTGGCGCGGCTGACGGTGGTGATATCGAGCGCGAGGAATAAGCAGAGAAATTCGAACGTAAACAGAAAGCCGATCAATACGCCGCCCCAAAGCTGGCCACGCGTCATGTGCATCGACACGCCGCGAATTTTGATCCAGATGAACAGCGCCACCAGACCAATTAACGACCGCAGGGCTGCGGAGAATACAGGTTGTATCCCATCGATCGTGATCTTGATCACAATCTGATTGAACGCAAATAGCGTGGCAAAGCCGAGCATCGCGCTCACGCCGATGAAATCTAATCTGTCTTTGCGATCCATCCCTTTGGCAGACCCCATGAAGCGCGTCGGGTCAAGGGTCGTTTTGGTGTTTGGTGCTTTTCATCTCAGGCGCAGCGCCCTAGTTTGCTCCAACTGTTTTTATATAAAGTGCGCGCTCTTATGAATTTTTTGCAAATAACGTCCCTCTTGATCGTACTTGCAGGGGCATTTGGGGCGCTGAATTACCTATTCCTGAAACTTCCCAGTGCGATTGGCATTCTTGTTGTCTCGCTCCTCGCATCACTGGTGATTTTACTGGTTGATCTCAGCGTGCCTGCGCTTGGCATTGCAGATGTTGTGCGCGACACTGTGACAGGCATCGATTTTTCCGAAGCCCTGCTTGAGGGCATGCTAGGGCTTTTGCTTTTTGCAGGTGCTTTGCATGTGAAGCTCAGTGACCTTAAGAAAGAATGGCGCCTCGTTTTCTTAATGGCAACGATTGGCATCGCGCTATCCACGGCAATGGTCGGTTTTGGGTTTTCTTGGCTTACGGGCATGCCGCTTATTGTTGCACTTGTGTTCGGCGCGTTGATTTCGCCGACAGACCCCGTCGCAGTCTTGGGCGTTTTGCGCGAAGCGGACCTGCCCAAGTCACTGGAAACAAAGATCGCGGGTGAATCGCTGTTTAACGACGGCGTAGGTTATGTGGTTTTCCTTGTTCTTGTTGGTATCGCCTTCCCGCATGGGGATGATCATCATGGCAGCGGTGTTGCGGATGCTGCAAAACTGTTTTTCCAAGAAGCGGTTGGCGGCGCAGTTCTTGGCATCGTGCTTGGCTGGCTGACGTTTCGCTTGATGCGCCGTATAGATGATTACTCACTAGAGGTCTTGCTGACGCTTGGCCTTGCTTTTGGGGGGTATGAACTTGCGGTCTATTTACATGTGTCAGCGCCGATCATGGCGGTTTGTGCAGGGCTGTTAATTGGTGACATCGGCACTAAAGAAGGCATGACTGCCAAAACGCGCGAATATGTAGATGCGTTTTGGAAGCTGATTGATGAAATTCTCAACGCGGTTTTGTTCTTGCTGATCGGCTTTGAGGTCTTCGCGATAGCGTTTGACGCGAGTTTCCTGATCACAGGCGTCATGGCAATCGCACTTGCACTTGTTGCGCGTCTTGCGGCTGTGGCGATCCCTGTGTTGCTGCTCAAACCGTTCCGCCAGTTTAGTGCAGGCGTTATACCGATTATGACTTGGGGCGGCCTCAAAGGCGGAATTTCCGTAGCCCTTGCGCTGTCGTTGCCTGAGGGGGAATGGAAGCCGCTAATTCTCACTGCAACATACATTGTGGTGATCTTCTCAATTATCGTACAAGGTCTGAGCGTTGCACGCCTTGCCAATCGCTTTGGCCGCGCACCGGATTTGGTCTAAACATCGTAACATCAAAGGCCTTGCGCCAATATTTTTTAGGAGAGAACACATGAGCCTTATGGGAACACTGGCGAAAGTCGCTATCGGATATGCAACAGCGCGCGGCGTGGATAAAATGGCAGGTAGCGGTGGCCTTGGCGCACTTTTGGGCGGTCAACAAGGCGAAGCTGGGGCCGCTGGTGCGAACCCGATGGCCGATATGATGCAAAACATGATGGGTGGCGGCGCTGAGGGGGGGGCCAACCCTATGGCCGACATGATGAGTAAAATGACGGGCGGCGGTGAAGCCGGATCAAACCCAATGGCTGATATGATGGCGCAAATGACCGGTGGTGGCGCTGCTGGTGGCGGCATGGACCTTCAAGGAATGCTTGGGGGTCTTATGGGCGGTGGCGCTGATGCAGGCGCTGACAAAGGCGGTTTGCTGTCCTCCCTTACAGGCGGCGGCGAAGGCGGCGGTGCTGGCGCAGGTGTCGGACTTGCTGGTATTTTCGCAGCCCTTGGCGGTGCCGCAGCGGTGGGTGGCAAAGGCGTGGGCGACATGCTGGACGGTTTTGGCAAAGCAGCCCCAGCAGCACCCGAAGCAGAGGAAAGCGCTGGCTTGATGCTGCGTGCGATGATTCAAGCGGCGAAGTCAGATGGCGACATCGATGTTGCAGAGCGCGCGAAAATCCTTGAAACCGTTGGTGATGATGCGGATGCAGAAGACATCGCGTTCATTCAGGCACAACTCGCCGCGCCTGTTGATGTGGAAGCGCTTGCCGCAGATACGCCTGACGCGCAGAAATTCCAGCTCTACGCAATGTCGATGATGTCAATCCGTGTCGACACACCTGCAGAGAAAGCCTACATGGCCGCGCTCGCAGATGCGCTTGGGATCGATCCACAGACAGCGCAAATGCTGAACATGCAAATGGGTGTTAGCGCTTAATCGACCGCGTCAAACTCGCTAAATTTCTAGGCGCTTTGCCCCGTAGGCAGAGCGCCTTTTTACGTTTTGCTAACTCGTTTGCGCGAAAACGACCTCTCAAGAAGCAAGGTCGTACCCAAATGGACATTAATTTTGTGCTTTATCGCAGCAAAGCCAAACGTCACCTGCGTGGACGGGTTGTCAGTGAAATCGTGCGCGTGAGTTTACTTAACAATCAACGCAATGGTCTGACGGGCTTTTTACACACCGACAAAGATCATTTCTTGCAGTACCTTGAGGGACCGAAGGAACCGTTGATGCGCCGATTGTCCATCATTCAACAGGATGAAAGGCACAACACCTTCAACATTCTCGCTGACGGGACTTTGGATGAACGTTTGTTTCCACATTGGGACATGGGCCAGATCGAACTTCTGCAAACACAATTCAATCTCAGCTCAATAGACATGGGCTGGATGCGGCCAGGTCAAGATGTGGATCCATTACCCCTGTTGACCGCCTTTGCGGCCCACGCGCTAGAGGGAGAAAAGGTCACGATCACAGCAGTGACGTGACCCTATCGCGTTTTTTAAGTGTTTTGGATTAGCTTGCAGGTTTCGCGCCGCCACCACCACCGCCGCTGCGACGCCGACGACCACCACCAGGCTTGCCGGAACCGCCACCGCCGGGTTTGCCACCGCCACCTGGTCGCCCTCCGCCGCCACCGGGTCTGCCCCCGCCTCCGCCACGTCGGCCACCACCGCCACCGCCTTTGCCGCGACCGCCCATGCCAGAGCGGCTTTTTGCAGATGGACCATCAAAATCAACCCAAGGCGTGCCAGAAGCAACGGGGATCGAGATTTTCATCGTCTTTTCGATGTCTTTCAGAAGATCCATCTCATCGGGTGCGCAGAATGCAATTGCGGCGCCGTCTTTACCCGCGCGCGCGGTACGACCGATGCGGTGCACATAGGCGTCGGGCACATTGGGCAGCTCGTAATTATAAACGTGGCGTACATCGGGGATATCGAGACCGCGCGCAGCAACATCTGTTGCAACCAGCACTTTCATCTCACCCTTCTTAAACGCAGCCAGTGCGCGCTCGCGCTGGCCTTGGCTTTTGTTGCCGTGGATCGACGTGGCCGCAAACCCGCGCGCGACCAACTGTTTCATCAGTTTTTCGCACCCGTGCTTCGTGCGGCCAAAAACCAAGGCACGTTCCTCTTTATGCGCACCGAGCAATTCGATCAGCAGCGACTGCTTTTCCGTTTTTGCGATAAAATGAACAACTTGTGTCACTTTATCCGCGGCCTTGCCCGGAGGTGACACTTGGATGCGTTTGGGGCTCTTGAGATAGGTGTTGGCAATCTCGTTCATAAGCTTCGGCATTGTCGCCGAAAACAGCATCGTCTGACGCTGCTCTGGCAAAACAGCCGCAATCTGACGCAACGCGTGAATAAAGCCCATGTCGAGCATCTGATCCGCCTCATCGAGCACCAAGAAATGCGATTCCTTGAGCGTCAGTGCACGGCGATCCATCAAATCGATCAAACGACCCGGTGTCGCGACAAGAATATCAATGCCTTTTTCCAACCGTTTGGATTGCACATTAATCGATTGCCCACCGACGACCAAAGCAACCTTGATCGGCGTGCCTTTGGTGTAGTCTTTCAAATTCTCAACGATTTGATTGGCAAGTTCACGTGTTGGCGCAAGGATAAGGGCGCGTACGGTTTTTGGCGATGGGCGACCGGGATTTTCGCTGAGCAATGTAATCAGCGGCAAACCAAAGGCCGCAGTTTTACCCGTTCCCGTCTGGGCCAGCCCTAACACGTCATGACCGTTCAAGGCTTCAGGGATTGCGCGGGCTTGGATTGGGGTTGGTGTGGTGAGGCCCAGTTCGCTCAAACGCTCTATAAGGCGTTTGGGCAGGCCCATGGTTTCAAATTCACTCAACAGATATGTCCTTTAGGGGTAGTATGTGCATCGCAGCCCGTGCTCGGGCGCGTTTTGCAAGGTTTGGGCTGCTCATGGCCTCTTTTGTGCGTCAAGTCAACCGCAGTGCAAAAATGTGCCATATCCTGCCCCTTTTCCCCAGTGCTCGTCTAGGCTATGGACGGGCGAGCACTGGACAACGCGGAGCCGCAATATGGCTGACACGACAATCATAGAGCGCTGCGAAGCCAAAGGCCTCCGGATGACCGGACCACGCCGCACTATTGCGAAAGTGCTGCAAGCCAGTGATGATCACCCTGATGTGGAAGAACTTTACGCACGCGCCTCAGCTGTTGATGCGCAGATTTCGATCGCAACAGTGTACCGCACTGTGAAACTTTTTGAAGAAGCGGGAATTCTGGACAAGCTGGAATTTGGCGATGGCCGTGCCCGCTATGAGGATGCAGAGCGCGATCACCATGATCATTTGATCGATATGAACTCGGGCGAAGTCATCGAATTCGTCGATCCAGAGATCGAAGAGCTGCAAGAGCGTATTGCCGCGCGCCTTGGGTATACGCTTAAAGGGCACAAACTTGAGCTCTATGGCGTTCCAATAAAGCCAAAAGCGCAATAATCGGTGGGAAACACCCGCGCGGCTCTTTTGATGGTTCTGTCCATGTTTGGCTTTGCCCTGGGCGACGCTTTCGTGAAGCTTTCTGCTGGTGCCATGTCCATCGCTCAGGTTTTGATCCTGATGTCTGTGCCAGGGATGATCATTTTCGCGACGCTTGCACAACGCAGCGGGCAAAACGTCTTTTCGCGCAGCTTCTTTGATAAGATCGTCATGCTGCGCAATTGCGTTGAAGCATTTACGGCAATGTGTTTGGTCAGCGCGCTTGCCCTCGCGCCTTTGTCGTTGGTCATTTCAATCATCCAAGCGGTTCCTTTGTTCGTTACACTTGGCGCGGCGCTTATTCTTAAGGAAAAAGTAGGGCCCCGCCGATGGATCGCCTTGATTGCGGGATTCTTTGGCGTGATCTTGATGCTGCGCCCTGATGCAAGTGGCATCTCTTTTGGCGCAGTTCTCGCCCTTTTGGGCGCGATCGGTCTCTCCACACGAGATTTACTGACCCGCATCATGCCCGCGCGCATCGGCACATTGCAAATGGCCACTTGGGGAACCGCGGCTCTGATCCCGGCGGGTATTTTGATGCTTCCCTTCACGGGTCCACACGCCATGCCAAGCCCGTCTGCTCTAGGGATCGTGCTGTGTGCCTCACTGGTCAACGCGGTTGGATATTATGCAATAACTGCTGCGATGCGCCTTGGCGATGTCTCCTTTGTCACGCCTTTTCGCTATACCCGCCTCGTCTTTGCACTGATCATCGCAGCGCTTCTTTTCGCTGAACAGCCTGATGCACTGACGTTGCTTGGCGCATTCATTGTGATCGGCTCTGGCCTGTTCGTCATGTGGCGCGAACGAAAACTTTCCGTTAGCGGTAACAATTAGTGCGCTAACAGGGTTCCCCCCACGGCAAGTGCAGTGTAATCAGGCGCTAAATCACAAACAAAGTCATAAGGACACATCCGCCATGAGCGCTATCATCGACATCCACGCCCGCGAAATCCTCGACAGCCGCGGCAATCCAACGGTCGAAGTAGATGTTATCCTTGAGGATGGCACAATGGGTCGTGCGGCCGTGCCGTCCGGCGCCTCAACGGGTGCTCACGAGGCGGTAGAAAAGCGTGATGGCGACAAGGCGCGTTACATGGGCAAAGGTGTGCTCGAAGCTGTCGCGGCCGTAAACGGTGAGATCGCTGAAGAGCTCATCGGCATGGACGCCACAGAGCAAGAAATGATCGACGCGATGATGATCGAGCTTGATGGCACGCCAAATAAAGCGCGCCTTGGCGCGAACGCAATCCTTGGCGTCTCCTTGGCCGTTGCCAAAGCTGCCGCTGATTTTTGCACCCAACCACTGTTCCGTTATGTGGGCGGCACCTCAGCGCGCACACTGCCCGTGCCAATGATGAACATCATCAATGGCGGCGAACATGCTGATAACCCTATTGATATTCAAGAATTCATGATCATGCCTGTTTCTGCGGCCAACATCCGTGAAGCGGTTCGGATGGGCTCTGAAATCTTCCACACTTTGAAAAAAGAGCTTACCGCAGCAGGTCTGTCTACGGGCATCGGTGATGAGGGCGGCTTTGCGCCTAACATTGGATCCACCCGTGAAGCACTTGATTTCATCATGAACGCGATCAAGAAAGCAGGGTACACTCCAGGCGAAGATATCTTCCTTGCGCTTGATTGCGCGGCGACCGAATACTTTAAAGACGGCAAGTATGTCTTTGCAGGTGAAGGAAAATCTCTGAGTAGTGAAGAGAATGCCAAGTACCTGGAAGCCTTGGTCAACGACTATCCGATCATTTCGATTGAGGATGGCATGGACGAGGATGACTGGGACGGTTGGGCAGCGCTCACAGAACTTTTAGGGGATCGCATTCAGTTGGTTGGGGATGATTTGTTCGTCACCAACCCAGAACGTCTTGCAATGGGGATCGAGCGCAAAAGCGCAAATTCAATGCTGGTAAAAGTAAACCAAATCGGCACTTTATCAGAAACCCTTAAAGCAGTTGATATGGCGCATCGTGCGCGTTTCACCAACGTGATGAGCCACCGCTCCGGTGAGACAGAAGACGCAACCATCGCAGACCTCGCCGTTGCCACCAATTGCGGTCAGATCAAAACAGGCTCGCTTGCGCGTTCTGACAGATTGGCAAAGTACAACCAGTTGATCCGCATCGAAGAAACACTAGGCGAAACTGCACGCTATGCGGGTCGTTCTATCCTTAAATGAGATTCTGGAAAAAGATATTTGGGATTTCTGACCCAGTCTCACAACCAAATGAGGCAACGAGCTTGTCAGAAAGTCCTAAACTGAGTGACCTGGAGATTGAAAGGATCGTTCAGCATATCGGCCTCAAAGTCGCGCATTGCACCGCCGTTCAAAACGTCAGTTCAATTGAAAATAATGGCCTAAGAAGTGCTTATGATTTGGCAAAGCACACTGGCGTTGATCCCAACAGCATCGCGCTGCGCGAAAGTCGTGTGGAATTGAACGGAGATGACGGCACGTTAAAACTGAACCATCAAAAGCCGATCCTGCACGGTCTTGCCGCGGCTAATCGCATTGTTGATGGGCATGATGCGCACAGTTGGGCCGTTCAATTGGATAAGCGGGTTTTCTTTTGGCCAGAAAAACGGCTGTCTGCATTTGCTAGCAGCATCGGGCGTGATGTTGACATGCATGTTCTGTGGCTCGACAGCACAGCACTCCTCTCACGGTTCCAACATCATCTATGGTTTTCGCCGATCAACAGTGGCAATTTCACACAAGGTGGTGCGCACGCTGGGCGGGGAGATTGGATATATACAAACGCAACATCTGGCCTTGATGCGTTCAAGGAGAACCGGCGCAGCAGAAACTTAGTCAAAACGCGCGACTCGATTGTAGAAATATCGCTGACCTGCGCGATCTCTGCCCCAACCCTAAGACAGATCAGAGTAGACTTATGACCCCCGATCAAATCATCGCCCACCTCGATCTCCAGCCGCATCCTGAGGGCGGCTGGTATCGCCAAACCCATATTGATGATGCGCAACCGCGCGCGCACGGCACGTGCATCTACTTTTTGCTCAAAGCGGGCAAAAGCAGCCACTGGCACAAAGTCGACGCAACAGAGATTTGGCACTACTACGCTGGTGCCCCCATGATCCTATCACTCAGTGAAACAGACGAAGGCCCCGCGCGTGACCATCTACTTACGCCTGATCTTACAAAAGGCGCGCCACAACTCATAGTGCCTGTGGATCACTGGCAAAAGGCCCGCAGCACAGGCGACTTCACTCTTGTGGGGTGCACGGTCTCGCCCGGCTTTCGCTTTGAAGGCTTTGAACTCGCCGCGCCAGATTTCGACATTCCAACCGCATAGGCTTCATTTTTCAAAGTAAACTCCGGGGGAGTCGATCTTTGATCGACGGGGGCTGGCCCCCGCCAACAGATACTTTAAGTCCGCGCGTGGATGTATTTAACCAAAGCTTGCGTTGAGCCATCTTTACCATCCGCAGGCATCGCCCCCTCAATGACAGGCTGCAAAGCCGTTGCAAGTTCTTTGCCCAGCTCCACCCCCCATTGATCATAAGAATTGATCCCAAGGATCACACCCTCAACAAATACACGGTGCTCGTATAAAGCGATAATCTGGCCCAGTATCTCAGGGGTCAGTTTGGGATATAGCAGTGTTGTCGAAGGACGGTTTCCCGGAAACACGCGGTGACGCGCTTGGCGTTCCAACTCACTACCTTCAAAGCCTTTGGCAGCCATCAAAGCGCGCGCGTCATCGAGCGAGCGCCCTGTCATCAAAGCTTCTGATTGCGCTAAGCAATTTGCAATCAACAACTGGTGCTGATGCACTAAATCTTCTTCATGCCCCTCGGCCGCAAGTAAAAATTCACAGGGCACAGTACGACTGCCTTGGTGGATCAGCTGGTAAAACGCATGCTGTCCATTTGTACCAGGTTCACCCCAAACGATTGGCCCCGTATGCACGTCCACGTCTGACCCATCCATTTGCACGGATTTGCCGTTACTTTCCATCTCGAGCTGCTGCAAATACGCAGGCAAACGCGACAGGCGCTGATCATATGGCAGCACAGCGCGCGTCGCGTGGCCGCAAACCTGGTTGTGCCAAATTCCCACCAAGGCGAGCATCACAGGTAGGTTTTCGTGCATCTCCGCTGCGCGGAAATGGCGATCCATAGCTTCTGCACCGCGCAAAAATGCACGAAACGCGTCACCGCCAACCGCGATCATCAAACCAAGCCCGATTGGCCCCCAAAGCGAATATCGGCCACCGACCCAATCCTCAAAGCCAAACACGCGGCTCGAAGGGATCCCCATTGCTGCTGTTTTTTCCTCAGACGTGCTGAGCGCCGCAAATTGTGTCGCGGGCTCTTTGACCGTTTCAGACATCCACGCCATCGCTGTGCGCGCGTTGGTCATCGTTTCGATTGTTGTGAAGGTTTTTGACGCAACAACTACAAGTGTTGTGCTTGCATCAAGTCCGCGCAGCGTATCTGCAATATGCGCGCCATCAACGTTAGACACGTAGTGCAAATTTGGCCCATCATGATATGGTGCAAGTGCAAGTGTTGCCATCGCAGGACCCAGATCAGAGCCACCGATACCGATATTTACAACATCAGTGATCTGGCCGCCCTGCCCTTTGAACGTTCCATTGCGCACATCATCGCTGAACGCTTGCATTCTATCGAGTGTTGCCAGAACCTCTGGCATCACGTTGACGCCATCTACAACAACCGGATCACCCGACAGATTGCGCAAAGCTGTGTGCAAGACTGCGCGCCCTTCCGTGTCATTGATCGCGTCGCCCGCAAACATCGCATCGCGCTTTTCTGCCAACTTGGCAGCATCTGCCAGATCGATCAAAGCATCGCGCGCATTGGCATCAAGGGCCGTTTTGGAATAATCAAACAACATATCTAACGCGTTCACGGAAAACGCTTCAGCACGTTTGCTATCTTTTTCAAACAAATCCAAAATGTTCAGATCAGTGTCAAGCGCTTTTACCTTAGTCCACATTTGAAATTTTCCTCAAGGAGCCCAGTGTACATCTGCGCTGGTCAAAACGGCACTGATCGGTGCCTCTGACGGGCTTAAACGTTGCGCTTTTTCGAAAGCTTCACGCTTTTCAGCGCCTGTGATCACGATATGTTTGCGCAATGCACCATCAAGCACTCGCGCGCTGAGTGTCACGCGTGTTTCCAACGCGCCCGGTGCACGCATTGGCACCAAAATCGGCGCATTCTGCGCTAAAGCTTCGTCCAACTTGTCTGCTCCAGGGAACAACGACGCCGTGTGCATGTCTGCGCCCATGCCAAGCAACAACACCGCAATCGGCAGTTCAGGCGCAATCATCGCTTCCAGTTCGGGCAAGACATCTTCGGGTTGATCCGCAGGCGTATAAAGTGGCAATAACCGCGCAGCAGCTGCGCGGTTCGTCAGAAGGCGTTCGCGAATGAGTTTTGTATTTGAGCGATCACTATCTGTGGGCACCCACCGTTCATCCGTCAACATCACATCAACGTTCTCCCAGGGCAGATCAGCTGCGCATAGATCGTCAAACAATGGTCCTGGTGTTGTGCCACCGGGCACGGCCAAACACACACGATCTTCATGAAGCAAAGCGGCATTCAAATCGCCTGCAATCTTGTTCGCCAGATCAATCATCAGCATGTCTACATCGGGATATTTGATAAAATTCATAGCTTGATCTCTCTCCAAATGCGGCCATCGCGCGCGATCATAGCCATTGCGTCGGTTGGCCCATCGCTACCGCTGTCATATGTTTTAGGCACTTCGCCACGCGCTTGCCAGCCCTCTATAATTGGATCAGTCCAAGCCCACGCTGCTTCAACTTCGTCACCGCGCATAAACAAAGTTTGGTTGCCGCGGATTACATCCATGATCAAGCGTTCATAAGCGTCGGGCACTTCGGCAACATCTGGCCCCAATGCCTCTGCAAAACTCATATCAAGGGGTACGTCGACAAGGCGCATACCGCCTTGGCCTGGCTCCTTAATTGTTACATCGAGCGTCATGCCTTCATTGGGTTGAAGGCGGATGCGTAACTCATTGTTATGTCGCCCTGCTTCAGCGCCAAAGATCGAATGTGGTGCATCTTTGAAAACAACCGTAATTTCAGACGTGCGGGCTTTCAGCCTTTTACCTGTTCGCAAGTAGAACGGCGTGCCAGCCCAACGCCAATTGCTGATCGCAAGTTTCATCGCAACAAAACTTTCTGTCTTGCTGGCTGGATCGCCCACATGCGTGCGAAAATCGTCATCGCCTTCGCTTGGCCCATATTGGCCCCGCACCATATGGTGTGGCTCAACCGGATCAAGTGCACGAATTACTTTAAGCTTTTCGTCGCGCACGGCATCAGGATCAAATTTTGCGGGTGGCTCCATCGCAATAAGACACAGCAATTGCATCAAGTGGTTTTGCACCATGTCGCGCATAGCACCCGATTTGTCATAATAGCCCCCGCGCCCACCGACACCGACTGTTTCTGCCACAGATATCTGAATGTGATCTATGTACTGACTGTTCCAAAGCGGCTCGAACAACATGTTGCCAAAGCGCACAGCCATAAGGTTTTGAACCGTTTCTTTGCCCAGATAGTGATCGATCCGGTAAATCTGCGTTTCATCGAAATGCTTCGCCAAAGAGGCATTCAACGCTTTGGCAGTGGCAAGATCGCGGCCAAAGGGTTTCTCCACAACGATACGGCTATCATCATCAGCCATATCAAATCGCTGAAGGCGCTCTGCCAAATCGCCAAACAGGCCCGGCCCAACGGAGAAGTAAAAGGCGTTGATCAGCTTTTTGCGTACTTTTCCAGCAAGCTCGCGCCATCCTGTATCACCGCGCGCATCGACGGTGACGTAATCGATTCGTTGCAAGAACTCATCTAGTGTGCCGTCTTCGCACGCTTTTCCGCCGCCAAACTCTCGGATTGCTTCAGCCACAACGACGCGAAATTCTTGCGCATCGTGATCACTGCGTGCTGCGCCAATGATTTGGCTTTCCGGAGGAATTTGACCTGCGCAAAAACGACGAAACAGACCCGGCAGAATCTTGCGACGCGCGAGATCACCTGTTGCGCCAAAGATGATAAGATCAAAAGGGTCGACGGGGATAACGCGAGAAACCATAACAGGCGCTCCATTTCTTTTTAATAGCTATGCGCACAGCTTGTTAGCGCTAACGTGCTTTTCCGCAGACATGTAACCTGCTGTCGCGGGCATGTCTATCACTGCTTTTTCACATCACAATGGTGTCAGCGTTTTTATCCGCACTTTTATGTTTGAACAGTGCAGGTTAAATGAACGCATCGCTATTCTGAGGACGCAATATGAAAGATCTGGAAACGCCCCAACTCGCGGCAGAGAAATTCAAAGACCCGTTCCTCACCGCCAAAGGCGAAGCGCGCGCAAGCGTCGCCTTGAGCGATCCACAAACACTTTGGTTCAACACCGGCACCTTGTGCAACATCGAGTGCGAGAATTGCTATATTCTGAGTTCACCAAAGAACGACGCCTTGGTCTATATCAGCGCTGAAGAGGTCCGTGACTATCTAGATCAATTAGAAACGCGCAAATGGAACGTCCGCGAAATAGCGTTTACCGGCGGTGAGCCGTTTATGAACCCTGAGATGATCGACATCACACGTGCTTCGTTAGAGCGCGGCTATGATGTTTTGATTCTGACCAACGCGATGCGCCCAATGATGCGCAAATCCATGCGCGCAGGATTGCTAGAGTTGAATGCGGCCTACCCGGGCAAATTGACGATGCGTATCTCCGTTGATCATTGGGATGCGGACAACCACGACAAAGAACGTGGTGCTGGCACGTTTGCCAAGACGATCGAAGGTATGACGTGGCTGCAAGAAAACGGGTTTAATATGGCAGTGGCGGGTCGAACCGTTTGGGGCGAGACCGACTTGGAATCGCGTAAAGGCTACAGCGCGCTGTTTGCCGAGCACGGGTTTGACATAAACGCAGACAACCCTGCCGAAACTGTCTTGTTCCCAGAAATGGATGAAACAGTGGATGTTCCCGAAATCACCACCGCCTGCTGGGGTATTTTGGACAAATC